>NZ_RXNS01000004.1 GCF_003966155.1 Halomonas nitroreducens | reverse complement strand
CGCAGCGACGTCGGCCGGGGCTTCGCCCGTCAGCATTCAGGAAGGCCTCCATGGCGCGAGTCACAGTCGAAGATTGTCTGGAAAACGTCGAAAACCGCTTCAAGCTGGTGATGATCTCCACCCAGCGTGCCCGTCAGCTGGCTCGCGGCTCCCGCGACGCCCTGCTGCCCTGGGAGAACGACAAGCCCACCGTCATGGCGCTGCGCGAGATCGCCGAAGGCCTGGTCGATTCCAGCGTGCTGGATGAGCCCGTCGAGGCCGCGCCGATCCGCCCTCGCCCCGAGGCCGAGCCGGGCATCCCCGCCGAGGAGTGATCCGGCCCGCCGGAGTCCCGCCGACGCCTCCCCCAGGGCCATCACGAAACCTTCAGGGCGCGCCGCATGTTCACCATCGATGACCTGGCCGACCGTCTCGGCGGCTACCTTCCCCAGGACGAGATCCAGCAGGTCAAGCGTGCCTTCTACTACGCCGAGCAGGCCCATGACGGCCAGCGTCGGCGGTCCGGCGAGCCCTATGTCACCCACCCCCTGGCGGTGGCGAACATCCTCGCCAACATGCACATGGACCATCAGAGCCTGATGGCGGCCATGCTGCACGACGTGATCGAAGATACCGGGGTCGCCAAGGAGGCCCTCGGCGAGCAGTTCGGCAAGCCGGTGGCCGAGCTGGTCGACGGTGTTTCCAAGCTGACCCAGATCACCTTCGAGGACAAGGCCGTCGCCCAGGCCGAGAACTTCCAGAAGATGGTCCTGGCGATGTCCCGGGACATTCGGGTGATCATCGTCAAGCTGGCCGACCGGCTGCACAACATGCGCACTCTCGGCGCGCTGCGCCCGGAGAAGAAGCGCCGCATCGCCCGCGAGACCCTGGAGATCTACGCCCGGATCGCCAGCCGGCTGGGCATCAACACCATCCGCGTCGAGCTGGAGGACCTGTCCTTCCAGGCCCTGCACCCGATGCGCGCCGAGCGCATCAAGCGCGCCGTGGCCAGCGCCCGGGGCCATCGCCGCTCGACGATCCGCCAGGTCCAGAACAGCCTGCAGAAGAGCCTCGACGACGAGGGCCTGAACGGCTCCGTGGTGGGCCGTCAGAAGCATTTGCTGTCGATCTACCGCAAGATGCGCGACCAGCGGAAGTCCTTCGCCGAGATCATGGATGTCTTCGGCTTCCGCATCATCACCGAGAACGTCGACAGCTGCTACCGCATCCTCGGCGTGGTCCACAACCTCTACAAGCCGGTGCCGGGCCGCTTCAAGGACTATATCGCCATTCCCAAGGCCAACGGCTACCAGAGCCTGCATACCACCCTGTTCGGCAGCGGCGGCATGCCCATCGAGGTGCAGATCCGCACCCGCGAGATGGAGGCCATGGCCAACAACGGCATCGCCGCCCACTGGCTCTACAAGGCTGGCCAGACCGAGCACCCCATCGCCGAGGGCAGCCACGCCCGGGCCCGCGCCTGGGTCAAGGGGCTGCTGGAGATGCAGCGCCACGCCGGGGACTCGCTGGAGTTCATCGAGCACGTCAAGAACGACCTCTTCCCCGACGATATCTACGTCTTCACGCCCAAGGGCGATATCATGGAGCTGCCCCAGGGCGCCACGGTGATCGACTTCGCCTACAGCGTGCACACCGATATCGGCAACAGCTGCATCGCCTGCCGCATCGACCGTCACCTGGCCCCGCTGTCCTCCCGGCTGCAGAGCGGCCAGACCCTGGAGATCATCACCGCCCCCGGCGCCCGGCCCAACCTGGCCTGGCTCAACGTGGTGGTCACCGCCAAGGCGCGCTCGGCGATCCGTCATGCCCTCAAGCACCAGCAGCACACCGAGGCCGTCCAGCTCGGGCGCCGGCTGCTCAACAAGGCCCTCGCCGAGTTCGAGACCAGCCTCGAGGAACTGCCCGCCAAGCCGCTGGAGGTGCTGCTCGGCGAGCTCGGCCTCAAGAGCGAGGATGCGCTGCTGGAATCCATCGGGCTCGGCACCCGGGTCGCCCATGTGGTGTCGCGCCGGCTGGTCGACCTCCAGCATGGCGAGCCGGTCCCGGCCCGCAGTGAGCGCCGGGCCCAGGGTCCCATCCTGATCAGCGGCGCCGAGGGCATGGTGATCAAGTTCGCGCGTTGCTGCCATCCGCTGCCCGGCGACCCGGTCATCGGGCACCTCTCGGCCGGCAAGGGTATCGTGGTGCACCGGGCCGAGTGCCGCAACCTGGCCGACCTCAAGAGCGACCCGGACAAGCTGTTCGCCCTGGAGTGGTCCGACCAGGCCGATGAGGATTTCCCCGTGCCGCTGCGTCTGGAGATCGAGAGTCGCCGTGGCCTGGTCGCCGAGCTGGCAAGTCTCGTCACCGATGCCGACGCCAACATCGAGCGCATCGGCATCGAGGAGCGCGATGCGCGGCTGTCGATCGTCAACCTGACCCTGGCCGTGCGCAATCGCGTGCACCTGGCCCGCATCATCAAGCGCCTGCGCAACCTGTCGCATGTCGGCAGGATCACCCGCCTGGGCAATTGAAGCGTCCCGACCCCGCCCGTCGCGATCGCGGCGGGCGGGGTCTTTCATTAGCAGGACCCACCGCTAACAACACACGGAGCACATCATGAGCAACAAGGCCGTCATCAACACCGACCAGGCACCCGCCGCCATCGGTCCCTATTCCCAGGCCATCAAGGCCGGCAATACCGTCTACCTGTCCGGGCAGATCCCGCTGGACCCGGCCACCATGGAGATCATCTCCGACGACTTCGAGGCCCAGGCCCGCCAGGTGTTCACCAACCTGAAGGCGGTCTGCGAGGAGGCCGCCGGTACCCTGCAGGACGTGGTCAAGCTCAACCTCTACCTGGTGGACCTGGACAACTTCGCCATCGTCAATCAGGTAATGGAGGAATTCTTCAAGGCCCCCTATCCGGCCCGGGCCGCCGTCGGCGTCAAGGCGTTGCCCAAGGGCAGCCAGGTGGAAGCGGAAGCCGTGCTGGTCATCGGCGACTGAGGAAAGGTGGCCGCCTGGCGGCCCCGTCCCGTGGATAACTGAGTCAGCGACGCCATGCGACTCTTCCTGGCCCTGGTGCCGCCGCCGGCCCTGCGCCGGCGGCTGGGCACCCTGGCCGATGCCGCCCAGGCCCGCTGCGGCGGGCGGCGCATGCCCGATGACGGCCTGCACCTGACGCTGGCCTTCCTCGGCGAACAGCCGATCGAGCGCGCCGAGGCGCTCGCCGCCTGGCTGGCGCGCTTCTCGATCCTGCCGGGAAGCTGGCGGCTGGATGCCTGGGGCCACTTCCGCCGCCCGGGGATCGTCTGGGTCGGCGGGGCCGAGGGGGAACCGGCCCTGAGGGACCTGCAGCGCCAACTCTGGGACAGCCTCGAGGAAATGGGCATCACGGGTCGGCCCGACCGCTTCGCCCCCCACATCACCCTGCTGCGCAAGGCCCGGCGGTCGCCCGGCCCCGAGCTGCCGCGCATCGCCATGACATGGGACTATACTCGGGTAGAGCTAATACAGTCGGTCTTAAAGCAACAGGGTAGCCACTACCGCTCCCTCGCGCGGACCGTTCTGCCCGAGGAACTGCCATGACTCGCCTGCTACCCCGATGCACGACCGTCACCGTCCTCGCCGCCTGTCTCGGCAGCCCGCCGGCCGGCGCCGCCCCCAGCCTCGAGCTCGGCGCCACCAGCGAGGGCACCCCGACGCTGGGCGTGAACCTCGACTGGATGCATGACCTGAGCCACTGGCACCCGGCCCTCGACCTGCGCCTGGCCACCGGCCTGCTGCTGCTGCCGGGCGAAAACGGTGAGGACAACGCGGCCTGGAAGCTGAACCCGGCGCTGCGCTACCACCTCAATGGCGGCCGCGCCTTCCTCGAGGCCGGCCTGGGCGGAGGGCTTTTCATGGAGACGGAGGTGGGCGACCAGGCGCTGTCCACGGCCTTCCAGTTCGAGAGCCGCCTCGCGGTCGGGATGCATTTCGCCTACGGCGGCGAGCTCGGCGCCAGTGCTGCCCACTATTCCAATGCCCGGATGGACCTGCCCAACGAGGGGTTCGAGGTCTACGCCCTGGTCTATCGCCAGCCGCTCTAGTCCCCCATGGGGCCCAGGCTGGGCAAGCCGGCTAGCTCAGCGCCGAGCCGGAGGGCAGGAAGCCGCCCTCGCGCAGCACCTGGGCGTAGCCTTCCCGGAAGGTGGGGTAGCGGAAGCGATAGCCACTCTCGAGCAGGCGGGTGTTGTCGCAGCGCTTGCTGGCCCGGCGACGCAGCGGTGACTGGATGGTCTCGGTGGCCTCGACCTTGAGCTGCCCGGCGAGCCAGGTCATTACCTCGTGGAGCGGTGTGGGTTCGCAGTCGCTGGCCAGGTACAGCTCGTGGAGCGACTCGCCGGCGAGGACCCGGCCGATCAGGTGGGCCAGCACGCCGGCGCAGTCATCGCGATGGATGCGGTTGGAGTACATGGCCGGGGTCGCCGCGGCGATGCGCCCCTCGCCGACCTGGCGGATCAGCCGGTCGCGACCGGGACCATAGATGCCCGAGAAGCGCACCACGGTGCCCGGCAAGGGGTGTTCGATCAGCGCCTGCTCGGCCTCGCGCATCAGCTGCCCCGAGAAGCCGGCAGATTCGGCGGGGCTGGTCTCGTCCACGACCTCGCCGTCCTGCTGGGCATAGACGCTGGTGGAAGAAACGAAGAAGACGTGTTTCGGCGCCTGGTGGCGTCCGGCATACTCGGCCAGCACCGCCTTGAGGCCATCCGGGTAGGCCGTCCGATAGGCATCCTCATCGAAGTGATCCGCACTGACCACGTAGACCAGCAGATCGGCATTCGGCAGCTCGGCGAGCGCCGCGGCATCGGCCAGATCCGCGGCACACCCCTCGATGCCGCTGTCGGTCAATTTTTCGGCCTGGCGCCGCACGCCGACGACTCGATGGCCGGCCGTCATCAGCTCGCGGCCCAGCGTCGTCCCGATATCACCACAGCCCAGAATCAGCGTCGTGTTCTTCACCTTTCCTTCGCCCCCTGATAAAAAGTCCCTATCGGATGAGGGTGCCCTTATCGTGGGG
Organism: Halomonas nitroreducens; assembly: GCF_003966155.1. Classification (GTDB taxonomy): domain Bacteria; phylum Pseudomonadota; class Gammaproteobacteria; order Pseudomonadales; family Halomonadaceae; genus Halomonas; species Halomonas nitroreducens. Next base: position 267,149 of record NZ_RXNS01000004.1, on the reverse strand, counting down.
CCCGTCACGCACATTAGAGGATGCCCCGGCACCAAGATGACTCTAACAGAACTCCGCTACATCGTAACCCTGGCCCAGGAGCGCCATTTCGGGCGCGCCGCCGAGCGCTGCTTCGTGTCCCAGCCCACTCTCTCGGTGGCGGTGAAGAAGCTCGAGGAGGAGCTGGGCGTGGCGCTGTTCGAGCGTTCCAAGTCCACCGTCCAGGTCACGCCGCTGGGCGAGAAGATCGTCGAGCAGGCCCAGCGGGTTCTGGAGCAGAGCAGCGTGATCAAGGAACTGGCCACCGCCGGGCGCGACCAGCTGGCGAGCCCGCTGCGCATCGGCGCCATCTATACCATCGGTCCCTACCTGTTTCCGCACCTGGTGCCGGAACTCACCCGCGGTGCGCCCCAGATGCCGCTGTACATCGAGGAGGGCTTCACCGGCGACCTGCGACGCAAGCTGCGCAGCGGCGAGCTCGATGCCATCATCGTGGCGTTGCCCTTCACCGAGACCGACGTGGTGACCAAGCCGCTCTACGAGGAGGCCTTCGAGGTGCTGATGCCGGCCGACCACTCCTGGGCCAGCCGACAGAGCATCGACAAGGAGAGCCTCCTCGAGGAGCGCCTGCTGCTGCTCGGCGAGGGGCACTGCTTCCGCGACCAGATCCTCGAGGCCTGCCCGGCCATCAGCCACAAGCTCAACAGCCCCCACAACACCCTCACCGCCGAGGGCGGCTCGCTGGAGACCATCCGCCACATGGTGGCCTCGCGCCTCGGCATCACCGTACTGCCGCGCTCGGCCATCGGTACCAGTCACTACGAGAGCGGCCTGCTGGTCAGCCGACCCTTCACCGCACCGGCTCCCGGGCGGACCGTGGCCATCGCCTGGCGTGCGAGCTTCCCCCGGCCCCAGGCCATCGATGCGGTGACCGAGGCCATCCAGCGCTGTCGCGCGGCCGAGCCGTCCCCGGCATGAGTGGCCTCGACGCCCCCGTCACGGACCTCAAGGGCGTCGGCGAGGCGCTGGCCCTGAAACTGTCCCGACTGCGCATCGAGACCGTCACCGACCTGCTGTTCCATCTGCCGCTGCGCTACCAGGACCGCACCCGTATCACGCCCATCGCCACCCTGCGCACCGGCGGGGAGGCCGTGGTGGAGGGCGAGGTCATGGCCGCCGAGGTGGTCCGCGGCCGGCGCCGCAGCCTGCTGGTGCGCCTGCGCGACGGCTCCGGCATCCTCAGCCTGCGCTTCTTCCACTTCTCGCCGGCCCAGCAGCAGCAGTTCCGCCCCGGGGGCCGGGTGCGCGCCTTCGGTGAGGCTCGGGCCGGCGCCACCGGGCTCGAGCTTTACCACCCGGAATACCGGCTGCTGGGGGAGGGCGCGCCGCCGGTGGAGGATCACCTGACCCCCATCTACCCGACCACCGAGGGTCTGCACCAGACCCGCCTGCGGGCGCTGATCGACCAGGCCCTGGCGCGCCTCGACGCCGCTCCCGGGGCCCTGCCGGAATGGCTGCCCGAGGCGCTGCGCCAACGCTTTGCCCTGCCCGAGCTCCACCACTGCCTGAGCGTGCTGCACCATCCGTCGCCGGAGGTCGACCCCGGCCTGCTCGCCGAGGGCCACCACCCGGCCACCCGGCGGCTGGCCCTGGAGGAGCTGCTGGCCCACCAGCTGAGCCTGCGGGAAGTGCGCCTGCGCATCCAGGCCGACGGCGCCCCGCCACTGCCCGACGGGCGCGGGCTGCAGGCGCGCTTCCTGACTCAGCTGCCCTTCTCGCTGACCGCCGCCCAGCGCCGCGTGCTCGACGAGATACATGCCGACCTCGCCGGCGAGATGCCCATGCTGCGCCTGGTGCAGGGCGACGTCGGCTCGGGCAAGACGGTGGTGGCCGCCATGGCGGCGCTATCGGCCATCGCCGGCGGCTGCCAGGCGGCCATGATGGCCCCTACCGAGCTCCTCGCCGAGCAGCACTACCGCGCCTTCCAGCGCTGGTTCGCGCCGCTGGGCATCGAGGTGGCCTGGCTGGCCGGCAAGCTCAAGGGCAAGGCCCGGCTGGATACCAAGGCGGCGATCCTCGACGGCCGGGCGCAGATGGTGGTCGGCACCCATGCGCTTTTCCAGGGCGACGTGCACTTCCAGCGCCTGGGCCTGGCGATCATCGACGAGCAGCACCGCTTCGGCGTTCACCAGCGACTGGCGCTGCGCGAGAAGGGCGAGGCCGGCGGCCTGACCCCCCACCAGCTGGTGATGACCGCCACCCCCATCCCGCGCACCCTGGCGATGAGCGCCTATGCGGACCTGGATGTCTCGGTGATCGACGAGCTGCCCCCCGGCCGCACTCCGGTGACCACGGCGGTGGTGCCCGATGAGCGGCGCCCCGAGGTGGTGGCACGGATCCGCCATGCCTGCGCCGAGGGCCGCCAGGCCTACTGGGTCTGCACCCTCATCGAGGAGTCCGAGGCCCTGCAGTGCCAGGCGGCGGAGGCCACCCGCGACGAGTTGGGGGAGGCCCTGCCGGAACTCGCCATCGGCCTGGTCCATGGCCGCATGAAGGCCGCCGAGAAGGCGGAGGTGATGGACGCCTTCAAGGCCGGCGAGCTGGACCTGCTGGTGGCTACCACGGTAATCGAGGTGGGCGTCGACGTGCCCAACGCCAGCCTGATGATCATCGAGAACCCCGAGCGACTCGGCCTGTCGCAGCTGCACCAGCTGCGTGGCCGCGTGGGCCGCGGTGCCACCGCGAGCTTCTGCGTGCTGCTCTACCATCCGCCGTTGTCGGATCACTCACGGCGCCGACTGACCGTGATGCGCGAGACCACGGACGGCTTTCGCATCGCCGAGCAGGACCTGGCGATCCGCGGCCCCGGTGAAGTGCTGGGCACCCGCCAGACGGGACTGGCCGCCATGAAGATCGCCGACCTGGAGCGCGATGCCGACCTGCTGCCCTCGGTCTCGCCGCTGGCCGAGGCACTGCTGGCCACCCGGCCGGAGGCCAGCCGACCACTGATCCGCCGCTGGCTCGGCGAGGAGGCGGGCCGCTATGGGCAGGTCTGACAGCTGGAAGCTGGAAAACAGGCTCATCCGGCACACGGCTCGATCAAGCCTTGTCTTCGAGCTTCCAGTCGCGAAGCGGCGCTCTTCAAGCTTCCTAAAGGTGCTTGAGCAGTCCTTGAAGCTTCTGCAGGTCGCCGGCATCGCCGACCAGGCGCACCTTGCCGGCCATCATGCCGTCGAGGAAGGCCTTCTGGGTGGGCTTTTTGAGCACCTGAACGGCCGTGTCGGCATCCTCGAAGCGCAGCTCCAGGTCGAGATCCACCGGCAGGCCCGGGCCGGTCTCGATCCCCCCGGGCGACATGCGATAATAGCGGGCGATGGCCAGGTTCTCCGTGGCGATCCCCCAGTCGAGGTGGCGCATCTCGGCCAGGCGGTCACGGAATCCCGCCTTGCGGCGCAGCGCCCGCTTGAGCAGCATGCCCAGTACCCACAGCAACAATCGCAGCTTCATCGGCGCCCATCCGGGGAAGGAAATCGGGAATAGCCGTCAGAACGTCCGCGGCCCGCCATGGGGCGGGCCGCAGCGGGTCCAGCTGGCCTTACTTGCCGACGGCATCCTTGAGGCCCTTGCCTGGCTTGAAGGCCACGGTCTTGCTGGCCGGAATGGTCAGCGGCTGGCCGGTCTGGGGGTTCTTGCCGGTGCGAGCGGCACGCTCGCGCACGGTGAAGGTACCGAAGCCGATCAGCGAGACATCCTTGCCATCGGAGACACTGCCCGTGATCTCGTCGAGGATGACATTCAGGACCTGGCTGGCCTTGTCCTTGGATAGATCGGCACGCTCGGCAATCGCCGCGGCGAGTTCTGGTTTGCGCATACAGCCCTCCTGGTTTCGATGAGCTACCGGTGATCCCACCGGCTTGTTGTTCTTCACGGGAAATCCGTGACTGCCCCACTCGCATGCGGCCGAGAGGGCGACATGCGAATGACGCCACTGTGCAACGCGACTCCCTGGCGTCCCGGCAACCCGGCAACCCGGCAACCCGGGGCGCCATCGTTGACGTCACTAGCCTAGCAATGGCGGTGCAGCCCGCGCCAGTTCGACTTTCCGACGCACGCAGCCGCCTGTCAACGCAAATCCAATCAAACGACCGTCTTCATCCTCGGCGAGGGCCGTCAGGTCTCGGCCTTTTCCCTCGAGACGCCAGCGGGCGGGGGCCTCGGTGGGCGGCAGCGACACCACCGGCAGCAGCGGCGTCTTGACCAGCACCGGCCAGGGGCCATAGCGCACGGAGGTCGGCGTGCCGGCCAGGGTCCTGGCCAGGGCCTTGGCGCCGGCCTGCAGCGGCTGGACATACATGGCATTGAGGCCATCGACACAGGCCACATCGCCCAGGGCGAAGATGCCGGGGGCCGAGGTGGCCAGCCGGCGATCGGTGTGGATGCCCGCCGGGCCGACCTCGAGCCCGGCGGCCGCGGCCAGCTCGCTCCGCGGTCGCAAGCCGGTGGCCACCAGCACCAGGTCGGCCTCCAGGCTCGCGCCATCGTCCAGGCCCAGCCCCACGCGGCTGCCGAGGGCCATCAGCTCGCGCACCGTCTGCCCCGTATGGAGCCGGATGCCGGCCTCGACGAAGGCCTCACCCAGGGCATGGCCCAGGGGCTCCGGCAGCAGCCGCGGCAGGGGCGCCGGTTCCGGGGCGACCAGCTCGACCGCATGGCCGCCGGCGGCCAGGTCGTTGGCAAACTCGCAACCGACCAGGCCGATGCCGACGATGGCGATCCTCGCCGGCCGCCCCAGGGTGGCCAGGACCCCGTGGAAGCCCCGGTAGTCGTCGAGGTCGTTGATGGTGAAGACCCGCTCCGCCACGGCCTCGGGAATCGCGAAGGGGGCGACCGGCGCGGCCCCGGTGGCCAGTACCAGCTCCCCATAGGTCAGGCGCTCGGCCCCGAGGGTCAGGGCCCGTGCCTGCGGGTCGAGGGCCTCGACCCGGCTATGGGTGCGCATCACCACCCCCAGCTGGTCGGCCACCTCGAGGGCCGAGCGGCTGGCCAGACGGGCGGGCGGCAGGCCCTTGGCAAAGCCGGTGGAGAGCAGTGGCTTGGAGTAGTCGTCACCACCGTCGGCGGTGATCAGGGTGATCGGCCGCTCGGCCTGGCCGGCACGCACCTGGCGCGCCAGGCCGAGACCGGCCATGCCGGAGCCGATGATGGTCAGGGGAGCGGTCATGCAATTCCTCGCTGCAAGAGGCACGGCAGTCCGTTACGGGATGGCCCCTAGGGGCCCGAACGGAATGGCGTATCGGCAAGCCATGGTACACTAGCCGCCCTTTGGATTGGACGCGGAGTAGAGCGGTGAAGCACGGCCCGGCACTCGCCCCCCGGTGGCGCCCCCTGGCGGCGGCGCGCCCGGCCATGAGCCCCGCCTGGTGGCACTGGGTCGCCTCCCGCGATTCCCTGACCAGTCGCCTGACCGAGGCCGGCCATCCCCGGCGCTTCCGGGTCCGCCTGCTCGGCCAGGGTACCGGCCGCCCCCGCCGCGACGAGGCCCTGGCCCTGGGCCTGCCGCTGGGTCGGCGGGCCTGGCTGCGCGAGGTGGCGCTGACCCTGGACGACCGCCCCTGGGTGATCGCCCGCTCGGTGGCACCGCTCGCCCAGCCGCACGGCCGGCGCCTCGAGCGGCTGGGCGAGCGCTCGCTGGGCCACTGGCTGTTCCGCCAGCCCGACCTGGAGCGCGGCCCCATCGAGGTCAGCGCCGACCCCGCCCCCTTCCAGCCCACCGCCGGCCCCTGGGGGCGTCGCTCGGTGTTCCGCCATGGCGGCTTCGCCGTGCTGGTGCAGGAATTCTTCCTGGAGACCATGGCGGATGACCTCGCCCTGCCTTCACGGTAGGCTTGGGCGGCAGGTGCCGAGGTGAGCCCGCCCCTGGCACACGCCCCGTTCGACCCACCCGAGAGACCCTGATGGACCGAACCCTGATGCGCCCCAAGGGGCTGGCCAGACTCCCCGACTTCCTGCACCTGACCCGTCTCGACCGCCCCATCGGCACCTGGCTGCTGATGTGGCCGACCCTGTGGGCACTCTGGGTGGCGGCGGGCGGCCTTCCCGAACGCCGGCTGCTGCTGATCTTCGTGGCCGGCGTCTACCTGATGCGCGCCGCGGGCTGCGTGGTCAACGACTACGCCGACCGCCACTTCGACGGCCACGTCAAGCGGACCCGCGACCGCCCCCTGGCCAACGGTCGCATCGCCGAGGGCGAAGCCCAGGGTCTGTTCGCGATCCTGATCATGGCCGCCTTCGTGCTGGTGTGGTTCACCAACCCCTTCACCGTGATGCTGTCCCTGGTGGGGGTGGCGCTCGCCGCCGTCTACCCCTTCATGAAGCGCTATACGCACCTGCCCCAGGTGGTGCTGGGGGCGGCCTTTTCCTGGGCCATCCCCATGGCCTTCGGGGCGGTGCTCGGCCATGTTCCCATGGAAGCCTGGCTGCTGTTCGCCGCGAACCTCGCCTGGACGGTGGCCTACGACACCGAATACGCCATGGTCGACCGGGACGACGACCTGAAGATCGGCATCAAGTCCACGGCGGTGCTGTTCGGTCGCGCCGACCGACTGATGATCGGCGCGCTGCAACTCGTGACCCTGGCCCTGCTGGCCTGGGCCGGATTGCGTCTCGGCCTCGGCGGCTTCTTCTGGCTGGGGCTGGCCGCCATGGCGGCCACCTTCGGGCACCAGCAGCGGCTGATTCGCCATCGCGAGCGCGAGCGTTGCTTCCAGGCCTTTCTCAACAACCACTGGTCGGGGCTGCTGGTCTTCGCCGGCATCGGCCTCAGCCTGTGGCCGGGACCGGGCGGCTGAGGGCGACAGGCCCAGGCTGTCACGGTATTGTCACAAGGACATGCTGTCATCGTCACCGACCTGTCATTGACCTGACCATGAGGCACCGGGATGACCGCCAAGACCGTACTGATCGTCGATGATGAAGCGCCGATCCGCGAGATGATCGCCGTGGCGCTGGAGATGGCCGACTATCGCGTCCTCGAGGCGGACAATGCCCAGACCGCCCATGCCATGGTCGTCGACCACCAGCCCGACCTGGTGCTGCTCGACTGGATGATGCCCGGCACCAGCGGTATCGAGCTCGCCCGGCGCCTGAAGCGCGAGGAGAGCACCGCCGAGCTGCCGATCATCATGCTCACCGCCAAGGGCGAGGAGGACAACAAGATCCAGGGGCTCGAGTCGGGGGCGGACGACTACATCACCAAACCCTTCTCCCCCCGGGAACTGGTGGCCCGTCTCAAGGCCGTGCTGCGCCGGGCCACCCCCCGCGGCGTCGAGGACCCGGTGGAGGTCGACGGCCTGATGCTCGACCCGGTCAGCCACCGGGTCAGCGTCGACGGCCAGTCCCTGGAGATCGGCCCCACCGAATACCGGCTGCTGCAGTTCTTCATGACCCATCAGGAGCGCGCCTACACTCGGGGACAGCTGCTCGACCAGGTCTGGGGCGGCAACGTCTACGTCGAGGAACGCACCGTCGACGTCCATATCCGCCGCCTGCGCAAGGCTCTGGGCGAGCCCCACCAGCAACTGATCCAGACCGTGCGCGGCACGGGCTACCGTTTCTCCGCCAAGGGCTGACGTGAGCCGGCTGTGGCGACGGGAACTGTGGCGACTGGCGGCCCTGGTGCTCGCCGGCGTGCTGATCGGCTGGCCGTTCTCGACCGTCGGGGCCGGCGTCGCCGTGGCACTGGCCCTGTACCTCTTCTATCAGCTGCGCCAGCTGCATGCCCTCCAGCAGTGGCTGACGCACCACCCCCAGGACGAACCGCCGGCGGCCTCCGGCCTGTGGGGCGAGCTCTTCGATCGCCTCTATCGCTACCAGAAGGGCCAGCGCATCACCCAGCGGCGGCTGCGCGATACCCTGCGGCGCATCCAGGAGTCCTCGGAGGCGATGCGCGACAGCGTGGTGATGCTCGACCGACACGGTGACATGGAATGGTGGAACAGCGCCGCCGAGCGCATGCTGGGCCTGCAGCCGGCCCATGACCGGGGCCAGCACATCACCAACCTGCTGCGCGATCCGCGCTTCGTCGACTATCTGCATGCCCGGGACTACCGCGAGCCCCTGACCCTCTCGTCGCCGATCGACGAGCAGATGATCCTGCAGTTCCAGATCACCCTCTATGGCGACGACGAGCGGCTGCTGATGGCCCGCGACATCACCCGCCTCCATCGCCTGGAACAGATGCGCCGCGACTTCGTGGCCAACGTCTCCCATGAGCTGCGCACCCCGCTGACGGTGCTGGCGGGCTATCTCGAGACCTACGGTGACATGGCCGACCAGCTCCCCCCACGGCTGGGACGGGGCATCGCCCAGATGCAGAGCCAGACCACGCGGATGCAGAACCTGGTCAACGACCTGCTGCTGCTGTCACGCCTGGAGATCGACCGGGGTGGCCAGGACGACACCCGCCTCGACCCCGCCACCCTGCTGGACGCCGTGCGCCGCGATGCCGAGGCGCTCTCTGCCGGGCGTCACCACCTCGAAGTGGTCGTCGAGGACCCGCGGGGGCTGCAAGGCTCGGAGAAGGAGCTGCACAGCGCCGTCTCCAACCTGGCCTTCAATGCCGTCCGCTACGCCGGCGAGGGCAGCCGGATCGTGCTGCGCTGGCGCGCCTGGGGCGAGGGCGCCTGCCTGGAGGTGGAGGACGATGGCGAGGGCATCGACCCCCTGCATATCCCTCGCCTCACCGAACGCTTCTACCGCGTCGACAAGGGGCGCAGCACCGCCACCGGTGGCACCGGCCTGGGACTCGCCATCGTCAAGCACGTGCTGCTGCGCCACGACGCCCGCCTCGAGATCGACTCCCGCCCCGGCGAGGGCGCCACCTTCCGCTGTCTGTTTCCCGCCACCCGACTGGTCGATGGCCAGCCACAGCCAGCCACGCAGCGCGCCTGACCTCCTCCCTTTCTTGACGCAGGTCAGCTCCGATGTCATTGCCTCGCCGCGGGCTTCAAGCCGGGACGCCGGGCGCCGATATCGCCAGTGGAATCCGCTCTCGGCCGCCCCCGCGCGAGCCGCTGCCCCCGCCCTGTTATGGAGTGATGCGTCCATGTTCGCCCTGCTGCACCGCCTTCCCGTCTCGCGGAAGTTCTGGCTGGTACTGGCCCTGCCCTTGCTGGCCCTGGCCTGGTTCGCCACCAGCGGCGCCATCGAGCGCCAACGCCTCGCCGCCAACATGGACAGCCTCGTCCAGCTAACGCGGCTCTCGGGCCAGGCCGGCCAGCTGATCCATGCCCTGCAGCTCGAGCGCGGCATGTCTGCGGGCTACCTGGGCAGCCAGGGGCGGCGGTTCGGCGACCGCCTGGCGGCCCAGCGCCCGACGACCGATGCCCGGTACGTCGCCTTCGACGAGGCGCTGGAGACGCTGGACCTGGCGGCCCTCGATACGCAGCTCGCCGAGAATGCCAACGAGGTCCGCCGCCGTATGGCCGAGACCGCCGCGATGCGCCAGAGGGTCGATACCCTGGCCGTGGCGAGCAACGAGGTGGTGGAGCACTACACTGCCCTGAACGCCTCCCTGATGGCCATGGTGGGGCGCCTGAGCCATGTCGCCGACGATGCCGGGATCACCCGCCAGCTGGGAGGATACGCCAGCCTGCTGCAGGCCAAGGACCTGGCCGGCATCGAGCGCGCCCTGTTGGCCAACGCCTTCGCTGCCGATGGCATGTCGGAGACCCGGTATCGCCGCCTGCTGGCCATGTTCGGCCGCGAGGCCGCCTTCCTCGCGGGCTTTCGCACCCAAGCCGACACACCGTTGAGCGAGCGCCTCGACCAGACCCTCAGCGGCCCGACGATCACCCGGGTCGAGGCATTGCGCCGACTCGCCATGGAGCGGGGCACCGGGGGCGGCTACGGCGTCGATCCCCAGCAATGGTTCGACTGGCAAACCGGCAAGATCGAGGGACTCAAGGCCGTGGAAGAAGCGGTGGCGATGCAGATCCTGGACGCCGCCACGGCGCTGCGTGACGAGGCGCAACGTAAGCTATGGCAATACCTGGCGATCGCGCTCCTCGCCTCGGCGTTGGCCCTCGCGCTGTCCAGCCTGATCGTCCACAGCATCCTGGGGCCACTGAACCGCAACCTGGAGGCCATCCGTCAGCGCGGCAGCGACCTGACCCGACGCCTGACAGTGCCCGGCAGCGACGAGCTATCGTCGCTCTACCAGGCGTTCAACGCGTCCTCGGACGAAACCGAACGACTGGTCGGCAGCATCCGCCGCGGCGCCCAGTCCGTGGAGCTGGCCAGCGGCGAGATTGCCATGGGCAACCAGGACCTGGCGCAGCGCACCGAGGAGCAATCAGCGTCGCTGGTCGAGACCGCATCCAGCATGGAGCAGATCACTGCCACTGTGCGGCACACCGCCGAGACCGCTCGCCAGGCCGAAACCATGACGGATCGGGTCGCCGACGAGGCCGGCGTGGCGAGCCGTGTCGCCGGCGAGGCCCGAGAGGCCATGCAGCAGATCCATGCCGCCAACCAGCAGGTGACCAGCATCGTCGGCGCCATCGATGGCATCGCCTTCCAGACGAACCTGCTGGCCCTGAATGCCTCGGTCGAGGCGGCTCGCGCCGGGGAGCATGGCCGTGGCTTCGCCGTGGTGGCCAACGAAGTGCGTCAGCTGGCCAGCCGCAGCGCCGAGGAGGCCGAACAGATCCGCCGGCTGATCGACAACAACGTGACCCGCATCGACGCCGGCGAGGCCCTGGTCAAGACCACCAGTGATACGCTGGACACCATCGCCCGGCAGGTACGTGACCTCGACGCCCTGGTCCGCGACATGTCGGCAGCCACCGACGAGCAGTCGACTGGCATCGAGCAGATCAACCAGGCCATGGCCCAGCTGGAGGAGGTCACCCAGCAGAATGCCGCCCTGGTCGAGCAGGTGGCCGCCGCCAGTCGTTCCCTGGATGATCAGGCCAGCGAGATGAACACCCTGATCGGACGCTTCCGGATCCGAAATGTCGGAGGCGATGCCATCGGGCCTGGGCAAGCCCGCGCCGTCAAGCCTCGGGCGGGGCCGCGCCGAACCGGCGTGACCCCGCCCCCGGGGCCTCAGCGTGCCCGGGGCGGTGCCGCCTGGCCGAGCGTCGCGAGGTCGCGGTAGTGGCGATCCCACATCAGCACCGCTGCGGCCACCGCGCCGGGCAACAGGAACAGATTCGCCAGCGGCAGCCAGGTGATCAGCGTCACCCAGCCGCCGTAGCTGAGTGTCGGCCAGCGCCGCGCCGCGAGGCGCCGGCGCATGTCGCCGAAGGTCACCTGGTTGTTGTCCATGGGGTAGTCGAGGTAGGTGATGGCCATGGTCCAGGCCGAGAACAGTGCCCACAACACGGGAGCGACCAGGTTCAGCACGGGGATCCAGCTGATCACGAAGAGCACTGCCATGCGCGGCAGGATGTAGCCCAGCTTGACCAGCTCACGCCCCAGGGCGTCGACGGCGGTGCGCAGGAAGCCGCGTTCATCCAGCGGCGCCCGGCCGGTCACTTCGCGCTCGACCCGTTCCGCCAGGAAGCCGTAGAAGGGGGCGGCGATCAGGTGGGTCACCAGGGTGAAGCTGAAGAAGACGATCACCACCAGGCTGATCAGGAACAGCGGCCAGATCAACCAGGACAGCCAGTCGAGCCAGGTCGGCACCATGGCCATCCACCCGTCCAGCCAGCCGCCGAAATGGGCCAGCACGAAGGCCAGCATGACGGCATAGACGAGCAGGTTGACGAGAATCGGCAGGAACACATAGCGGCGCAGCTCCCGGGAGTAGACCAGTCGGGTCCCCCGGGACAGCGCCGTGAAGGCATCCAGCATCGGTGTCATTTCCTCCATCACGACGAAAGCGGCCGTCGCCAGGGGCGACGGCCTGTCCAGAGACAGCCGGCGACGGGGGCCGTTCAGCCTTCGCCGAGCACGTCCTCGTCGAGATCATCCGGGTCCGTGTGGCGGATGTCGAGCCCCTTGACCAGGTAGACCACATACTCGGCCAGGTTGTTGGCGTGATCGCCGATCCGTTCCAGCGCCCGCAGGATCCACATGATGCCGAGGACCGGCGAGATCGCCCGGGCATCCTCCATCATGAAGGTCATCAGCGAGCGCATGGCCGTCTTGTACTCGTTGTCGACCTGGTCGTCCTCCTGTACCACCTTGAGCGCCAGCTCGGTGTCGAAGCGGGCGAAGGAGGTCAGGGCATCGCGTACCATCTTGCGCACGTGCTCGCTGATGATCCGCACCTCGACGAAGCCACGGGTGCCATTGTGGCTCTCGACCAGCTCCCCGGCATTGCGGGCGATCTTGCTGGCCTCGTCGCCGATGCGCTCCAGGTCGGAGGCGGCACGAATCACCGCCAGCACCAGGCGCAGGTCAGAGGCCGCAGGCTGGCGACGGGCCAGCACGCGCGTGCACTCATCGTCGATCTTGATCTGCATGTCGTTGACGGCACGGTCATTCTCGACCACCTGCCCGGCCAGGGTGGAATCCCCGTCGAGCAGGGCTCGGACGGCATCCTGCACCTGCTTCTCGACCAGGCCACCCATGGCCATCAGGTGGGTCTTGAGCTCCTCGAGCTCATGATTGAACTGCCGCGAGATGTGCTGGCTGTGGATATCGCTGGTGATGTCCATGAGACTCTCCTGGGGGCGCAGGGCATCAGGCCATGCGTCCGGTGATGTAATTCTCGGTGCGCCTCAGGCGCGGATTGGTGAAGAGGGTATCGGTGGGGGCATACTCCACCAGCTCGCCGTTCTGCAGGAAGGCGGTGTAGTCAGAGACCCGCGCCGCCTGCTGCATGTTGTGGGTGACCAGCACCAGGGTCAGGCTCGCCTTCAGGTTGCGGATCAGCTCCTCGACCTTGAGGGTCGAGATCGGGTCCAGGGCCGAAGCCGGTTCATCGAGCAGCAGCACCTCCGGCCCCACCGCCAGGGTGCGGGCGATTACCAGGCGCTGCTGCTGGCCACCCGACAGCGACCAGGCGGAGGCCCGCAGCCGGTCCTTCACCTCATCCCACAGGGCCGCGGAATGCAGCGCCCACTCGACGATGTCGTCGAGGCGTCGCTTGCGCAACCCACCCTGCAGGCGCAGCCCGAAGGCCACATTGTCGTAGATCGACATGGGGAAGGGGTTGGGCGCCTGGAAGACCATCCCCACCCGGCGACGCAGCTCTGCCACCGCCACCTCGGGCGCATGGATATCCTGCCCCTCGAGGCGGATCTCGCCCTCCTGCACCACCTCCTCATTGAGGTCGTGCAGGCGATTGAGGGCCCGCAGCAGGGTCGACTTGCCGCAGCCCGAAGGCCCGATGAAGGCCGTGACCCGATGCCGCGGCACCCGCAGGGTCAGGTCGTGGAGGGCCGGCTTGTCACCATAGCGCAAGCCGAAGCCACGAATCTCCAGACTGGTGGCCTGGGGATCGAAGTCGATGAACGCTCCCCCGGCGGGGCGCGCCTCCCGCGTCACTGGCATCAGGGCTCCTTGGGGCGACGGCAGTACCTCAATACGACGAGAGGGTACCGTGGCGCGATCTCAGATGATGGCGCAGAAATATTGCAGTCAGGTTAAGCATCAGAATAACCAGCACCAAGAGCAACGCCGTGGCGTAGATCAACGGCATCGCCGCCTGGACATCGCCACCGTGAAAGGCCGCATCGAAAATATGGTACCCCAGATGCATGAACTTCCTCTCAAGATGCAGGAAGGGGAAGTCGCCGTCCACCGGCACCTGGGGGGCCAGCTTGGCCACGCCGACCAGCATCAACGGTGCCACCTCTCCCGCCGCCCGGGCCACCGCCAGGATCACGCCGGTGAGCATGGCCGGCGTGGCCATGGGCAGTACCACCCGTGTCAGCATCTCCAGGCGCGTCGCCCCCAGCGCCAGGGCTCCCTCGCGCTGGCGGTGGGGGATGCGTGCCAGGCCCTCCTCGGTAGCCACGATGACCACCGGCAGGGTCAGCAGCGCCAGGGTCAACGACGCCCACAGCAACCCCCCGGTGCCGAAGGTCGGCGAAGGCAGCGAGGCCTCGAAGAACCAGCTGTCCAGGCGCCCGCCGATACCGTAGACGAACACGCCCAGGCCGAACACGCCGTAGACAATCGAGGGGACCCCGGCGAGATTGCGCACCCCGATGCGCACCAGACGGGTCAGGCGGCCCTGGTGAGCCACCTCGTTGAGGTACACCGCCGCCAGGACCCCGAAGGGCGTGACCAGCAGCGACATCAGCATCACCATGAGGATGGTGCCGAAGATCGCCGGCCAGACGCCGCCGGCGGTGTTGGCGGCCCGGGGCCCCTCGGAGAGGAAGCGCCAGACGTCCTGTCCCCAGGCGACGAGCTTGTCGAAAGCGGTCATGGCATTGGGGCGCCGGGCCCGCACGACCTCCTCCAGGGGCTGGATCAACCGCTTCCCGGACACGCTCTCCAGCACCAGGCTGGCCCCAGCCAGGGACGCACGCAGCTCGGCGACCCGGGCCTCGGCCATCGCCAGCGCCTGCGTGGCCTCGCTCTCGCCTTCACGCTCCAGGCGACGTACCAGCGGCAGGATGGTCTGCTCGCGCAGCTCGCGTATCGCCTCGCGGCGCGCCTCGAGTTCCAGCAGGCGCTCCTCGAGGGCCGACCAGGCCGCCTCGCCCTCGAGGCGGGGACCCGCCTCTGGCGCGAGGGCCACCAGCCGGCCGATGAACTCGCTCCAGCGGCGACGTTCCAGTACCACCAGCTCCTGCGGATAGTCGACGTCCCGGATCGCCGTCAGCGCCACCCAGTCCCAGATGGCCCCGTCCAGGTCGCGGTTGCCGGTGCGGTAGAGTCGCTCACGACCACTGCCGCCGGGCAGCGGGGCCTCCCTCACCGCCCGGCCGGCCAGCTGCCGACCGTCCTGCAGCGTCACCAGGGCGACATCCGCGGACCAGAAATGGCCCAGCCCGCGGCTCACCAGCAGCCCCAGCAGCAGGGCCAGCAGCAGCAACGACAGCGACACGCTGCCGGCGGACAGCCAGGCCCAGGGCCCCTCACCGCGGGGCAGGCGGGCGCGCCCCGACTCGCGACGCCACCACCTCATGACGGGCCTCCCAGACGACGGTAGCGACGGCGCAGCCGGGTCCGGACCACCTCGGCCAGGGTATTCACCAGGAAGGTAAAGGCGAAGAGCAGCAATGCTGCCAGCAACAGCAGGCGATAGTGGGTGCCTCCCGGCGCGGCCTCCGGCAACTCGATGGCGATACTGGCCGCCAGGGAGCGCAGCCCGTCCAGCGGGTTGGCCGTCATCAGAGCGGTATTGCCGCTGGCCATCAGCACGATCATGGTCTCGCCCACTGCCCGACCGGCACCGATCATGACCGCCGAGAGCACTCCGGGGCTGGCCGCCGGCAGCATGACCCGCCACAGGGTCTGCCAGCGGGTCGCGCCCAGGGCCTGGGCCCCCTCGGCGAGGCTTCTCGGCACCCCGGAGAGGGCATCCTCGGCCAGGGCATAGATGCTGGGAACGACCGCGAAGCCCATGGCCATGCCGACGATCACCGCATTGCGGTTGGCATAGTCCAGTCCCAGGGTGATCTCCAGCCAGCTGCGCAGGTCGCCGCCGAACCAGAGGCTCTCGAGGCGAGGCCCCAGCCAGTGCGCCAGGAGCCAGGTCATTACCAGCCAAGGCATCAGCCACAGCGCCGCCCAGCCCAGCGGCAGGCGTTGCTGCAGCCTGGCCGGCAGCTGTCGCCACAGCCCGCCGGCGAGCAGCAGGCCGGGCGGCAACAGCAGCAACAGCGCCAGCGCCAGGCCCAGGTGACGTTCCAACCAGGGTGCCAGCACCAGGCCGGCAACGAAGCCGATGACCACCCCGGGCAGGGCTTCCATCAGTTCCAGGGTGGGTCGCAGGCGGGCCCGCAGGCGGCGCGGCATGAACAGGGCCGAATGGGCCGCGGCCCCGAGGGCCAACGGCACGGCGATCACCAAGGACCAGGCGGCCGCCTCCAGGGTCCCCCAGGCCAGGGGCGTCAGGCTGAACAGCGGGCCGCCATCGTCGCCGAGTGTCGGCTGCCAGCGGTACGCCGGGGCCTCCAGCCCCGCCAGGTCCTGGGGCAACCACAGCGTCTCGAGGCCCACGCCGGGGGACTGGGCAGGCCAGAACAGTGGCATCACCTCGACCACCAGGAAGACCGCGATGCCCATCACCGCGGCGATCACGCCGATGCCTCCGGCGGTGATCAGGGCGGTGGCCAGGCGGTCGCGGCCCTGGCGCAGGCGCTGGCGCATGGGCAGGTTGGGAGCGGATGGCTTCATGGGGTCCCCGCCGGGATGGGTAAGCTAGCGGAAAAATACGACATTGTCATGACAGCCGGGTGACAAGCCCTATCGCGGCTCGAACCCCAGCTGTCGCCGCTGTCGCGACAGCACGGCCTCGGGCAGCGAGACGAATCCGAGTTCCTCGACGATCGCCTGTCCCTCGGCGGACAGCACCAGCTCGATGAAGGCCCGTTCCGCGGCCGGCAGGGACTCTCCCGGCGGCAGGTTGACGTAGAGGCGCAGATCCCGGGCCAGCGGATAGTCGCCGCGGCGCACGGCGGCCGGCACAGGGGCCCGGCGCACGCCCTCGGCATCCCGCAGGGGAACCGGCCGGACGCTGGGTGTCAGGTGGTTGAGACCGGCATAGCCGATGGCCTGAGGATCCTCGGCCACGGCCGCCACCACCGCGGCCGACCCGGGATGCTCGCTGACCGAGGGGCGGAAGCGACCGCCACACAGGGCCTCCCGACGAAACAGGCCATGGGTACCGGAGACGGCGTTGCGTCCATGCAGCACGATGCGCCCGGCCGGTCTCTCGAGCCCCAGCGAGGCCCAGCGAACAATGCCGCCCGCGGCCCCGCAACGATAGGTCTCCGAAAAGATGGCATCGAGCTGCGGCCGGGAGAGACTCGGCAGCGGATTGTGCCGATGCACCACCACCACCAGGGCATCCCGGGCCACCACCACCTCCCGGGGCGGATAGCCGTAGCGGTCCACGAAGGCCTGGTGTTCGGCCTCGGTCATGGGCCGGGACATGGGGCCCAGCAGGGTGGTCCCCGCGGTCAGGGCCGGGGGCGCGCTGGCCGAGCCGCTGGCCTGCAGCTGGACCCGCATCCCCGGGTGCTGACGGGCGAGTCGCTCGCCCCAACGGAGCATCAACCCCGCCATGGTGTCCGAGCCGACGGTGTCCAGGGTTCCGCTGCGATGCTTCGCCGCCGCAGGGCCGGCAAACAACACGGCCAGGATCAACAGCGCGGCCCAGAAGGGAGAGCGATGGACCCGTGTCATGCATCCTCCAGGGGAGACAGGCGCGAAGGCCCGCATTGCGTGGCATGATGTCGCAAAGGTGGAGCCTCCAGGGCCTTGCCGTTTATCATGAGTTGCCGATCCAGAGGCCCGCGGCACCGTCCCGGCTCCGGTTCCTGAGACCGTTCACAACAACAAGCCAGGAAAGCTCCCCCTCATGACCGATCTCGACGATATCCCGGCGCCCCGGGGCCAGTTGACCCTCAAGCTGGTGGCGAGCCGCCAGGACACCAACTTCCATGGCGATATCCCCGGCGGCTGGCTGGTTGGCCACATGGATCAGGCCGCCGAGCTGGCCGCCGGCCGCGAAGCACTCGGGCGCACGGCCACCGTGGCCATCGAGGCCATGGACTTCCTGTGCCCGGTACGCGTGGGCTCCATGGTCAACATCTTCACCGAAGTTCGCGAGATCGGCCACAGTTCGATCAAGATCGATGTGGAGGTCTGGAGTCGCGCGCCCCACGAGCGGGACCCCGACGAGTTGCACAAGGTGACGGAGGCACGCTTCGTGATGGTGGCCCTGGACGACAACGGGCGAATCCGCGCGGTACGGCAGGGCGGTTGAGGCCCGCCCCGCCGCTGACCAACCAGGCCAACGGGCCGCCCCGGGCTCAACCGACCAGGCGGTCCCGGGCCTTGAGGTAGGCGAACTCGCCGACGTCGGTGAAGGGCCTGACCTGCTGCTGGAAGTCGCGATAGGCCTCGTACACCCGGCGCGACGCCTCGTCGCTCGCCACCTGCTGCTGGAGGACCCGCTGCGAGGATTCGTGCAGCGCTGCCATGACGTCATCGGGGAAGGAGCGCAGCTTCACCCCATGCTCCTCGACCAGGGTCTTCAGCGCCTCGGCGTTACGGTAGGCGTACTCGCTGATCATCGCCAGGTTGGATGCTCTGGCCGCCTCGCTCACCACTGCCTTCAGATCATCCGGCAGGGCCTGCCAGGCGTCCAGGTTGACCGTGCCCTCGAGGATGGCACTGGGCTCGTTCCAGGCCGAGGTATAGTAGTACTCCGCCACCTGGTGCAGGCCGAAGGCCAGGTCGTTGTAGGGGCCGACCCAGTCCGCGGCGTCCAGCACCCCAGTCTGCATGGAGGTGAAGATCTCGCTGCCCGGGATGGTCAGGGTGGTCACGCCGATGCCGCTCATCGCCTCGCCGGCCAGCCCCGGCAGGCGCAGCTTGAGCCCCTGCATATCCTCCAGGGAGTTGATCTCCTTCTTGAACCAGCCGGCCATCTGGGTGCCGGTATTGCCCACCGCGAAGGGCTTGAGGTTGTGCTCGGCGTAGAGCTCGTCCCACAGTGCCTGACCGCCGCCCTGGTAGAGCCAGGCGTTGGTCTCGGTGGTGGTCATGCCGAAGGGCACTGCGGTGAAGAACTGCGCGGCCGCGACCTTGCCGCGCCAGTAGTAGGACGCGGAATGGCCCATCTCTGCGGTGCCGCCGGACACCGCGTCGAAGACCTCGAGGGGGGGGACCATTTCGCCGGCACCGTGGACCCGGACCCGCATGCGGCCCCCGGACATCCGCTCGATGCGTTCGGCGAACTCGTTGGCACCGGTACCCAGCGCAGGGAAGTTCGTGGGCCAGGAAGTGACCATGTTCCAGGTGACGGTCTCCTGGGCGCTGGCGGTGGAGACGAAGGGCGCAGCGACGGCACCGGCGGTACCGGCCCCCAGGGTCTTGAGGAAATTGCGGCGTTCCATGACGGGCGCGACTCCTTGATGATTGTTGTGTGGCGCGCCGTTCGGCCCGCCTGTCCGTCCAGCAGTATGCGTGAAAGCCGATTTCAGCGGCAAGCGAACGACCGAGTGCATGGCCGATCTCGACAGGCATTCACGGGACGCGCTGACTGATGGCCTGAGTGTTGACCGGCGGGGGCGCCTAGCCTGGCCGCCGGCGGCCAGAAGGGCAAGTTTAGCTCCATACGACACCAGGCACCTCCCTGCGGTGCGGTTCGTCGAGTGCACCAATCCGTCAGGGGTTGCCTAAAGCGGCGTGAGCTTGGCGAAGCCCAGCACCAGCCACTTGTCCCCCTCGCCCTCGAAGCTGACCTGGACGCGGGCCCGCTCGCCCTCGCCCTCGGCATTGAGAATCACCCCCTCGCCGAAGATCGGGTGATTGACCCGCTGGCCCAGCGACAGCGAGGGCAAGTCGGCGCCCCCGTCGACGGCGTCCTGACGCAGGCCCGGGGTGGGACGGGAGGCAGTGACCGGGCGCGAGATCTGGCCGCGCAGGCGCACCTCCTCGAGATATTCCTCGGGCAGCTCGCGCAGGAAGCGCGATGGCCGCTGGAAGGTCTCCTTGCCATGCAGCCGACGCAGCTCGGCGTGGGTGAGATAGAGCTTGCGCATCGCCCGGGTCAGCCCCACGTAGCACAGCCGGCGTTCCTCCTCGAGGCGACCGGGCTCTTCCAGGGACATCTTGTGGGGAAAGAGTCCCTCCTCGACGCCGGCGACGAACACCACCGGGAACTCCAGGCCCTTGGCCGAGTGCAGGGTCATCAGTTGCACGCAGTCCTCGAACTCGTCCGCCTCATGGTCGCCGGCATTCAGCGCCGCCTCGGCGAGGAAGGCCTCCAGGGCCGTCGTGCCCTCCCCGACCTCCACGGGCTCCAGGGCTTCGCCCTGGGTGAAGGCCTTGGCGGCAGTGACCAGCTCCTCGAGGTTTTCGACCCGAGCCTGCCCCTTCTCGCCCCGCTCGTTGCGGTGGTGTTCCACCAGGCCGGAGCGTTCGTTGACGTGGTCGATGATCTCGTGGAGCGCCAGGCCGGCGGTCTCGTTGTCGAGCCGCTCGATGAGGTCGGCGAAGGCCTTCACCGAGCTGGCGGCACGGCCCCGGAGGGCCCCATCCAGCGGGGCGTCGTGCAGGGCCTGCCAGAGGGACACCCCGGCATGCCGCGCCCGTTCGCGCAGCACCTCGACGGTACGGGTGCCGATGCCCCGGGCCGGGACATTGATCACCCGCTCCAGCGAGGCGTCATCATCGCGGTTGAGCAGCAAGCGCAGGTAGGCCAGGGCGTTCTTGATCTCCAGGCGCTCGTAGAAGCGCTGCCCGCCATAGATCCGGTAGGGCACACCCTGGCGAATCAGCGTCTCCTCGAGCACCCGGGACTGGGCGTTGGAGCGATAGAGGATGGCGATCTCGCGGCGGTTGATGCCCTCCTCGACCTTCTCGCGAATGGTGTCGACGATGAAGCGGGCCTCATCCAGATCGTTGAAGCCGCTGTAGACCGAGATCGGCTCGCCCCGCTCGCCGGCGGTCCACAGCTCCTTGCCCATGCGCTCGGCGTTATGGCGAATCAGGGCGTTGGCGGCATCGAGGATGGCACTCGTCGAGCGATAGTTCTGCTCCAGGCGCACCGTCTTGGTGGAGGGAAACTCCTGCTCGAAGCGGCGGATGTTCTCGATCCGCGCGCCCCGCCAGCCGTAGATGGACTGGTCATCGTCGCCGACCACGGTCATCGGCGTGTGCATGCCGGTGAGCAGCTTGAGCCAGGCGTACTGCAGGGTATTGGTGTCCTGGAACTCGTCGACCAGCACATGGCCGAAGCGCTCCTGGTAGTGGGCCAGCAGCGCCGGGTTGTCGCGCAGCAACTCGAGGCTGCGCAACAGCAGCTCGCCGAAGTCGACCAGGCCGCCGCGCTCGCAGGTCAGCTGGTAGCGTTCGTAGAGCTCGACCATCTGGCCCAGGTAGGCATCGCCATGGGCCTCCACCTGATGGGGACGCAGGCCCTCCTCCTTGCAGCCAGAGATGAAGGACTGCACCTGGCGCGGCGGGAAGCGCTCGTCGTCAATGCGATGGTCCTTCAGCAGGCGCTTGATCAGGCGAAGCTGGTCGTCGCTATCGATGATCTGGAAATGCTGGGGCAGGCGGGCATCCTGCCAGTGGGTACGCAGCAGGCGATGGGCGATGGAGTGGAAGGTCCCGACCCAGACGTGGCGCAGCGAGATGCCGAGCAGGGCCTCCAGGCGGGTGCGCATCTCCCGGGCGGCCTTGTTGGTGAAGGTCACCGCCAGCACGGCATAGGGCGAGAGCCCCTCGGCCTGCATCAGCCAGGCGATGCGGTGCACCAGCACCCGGGTCTTGCCCGACCCGGCGCCGGCCAGTACCAGCATGTTGCCCTGAGGCGCGCTGACGGCCTCGCGCTGGGCCGGGTTCATGTGGTCGAGAATCGCCGTGACGTCGTCCATAGCGGGAAGGCATCGCTGCTTGGAAAATGGGCCGACAGCTTACCATAGGGGCGAGGGGCGAGGGGCGAGGGGCGAGGGGCGAGGGGCGAGGGGCGAGGGGCGAGGGGCGAGGGGCGAGGGGCGAGGGGCGAGGGGCGAGGGGCGAGGGGCGAGGCAGTATCCCCTCCGGCTGCAAGCTACAAGGGATTTTCCTTGCAGCTTGCTCCTAGATGCTTGTAGCTGGCCTCAGGCCTAGGGCTTGCCTTCCTGCTCGGGGAAGCGCAGCGGGTTGAGGCTCTTCTTCACCGCCTTGAGCTGCTCGGCGAGCTTCGGGCCACGGGTCTTGGCCACCCCGACCGCCAGGACGTCGATCAGCACCAGGTGGGCGATGCGCGAGCTCATCGGCGTGTAGATCTCGGTGTCCTCGTGGACGTCGATATACAACGGCAGGGTGACCTCGTCGGCCAGCGGCGAGCCGCTGGGGCAGAGGCCGATCACCGTGGCGCCGGCATCTCTGGCCATTCGCACGCTGGCCACCAGGGCCCGGGTCCGCCCGGTCTGGGAGATGGCCACCACCACGTCGCCTTCCTTGAGGGTCGCTGCGGACATGTTCTGCATATGCGGGTCGGCATAGGCCGCGGTGGAAATCTGCAGGCGGAAGAACTTGTGCTGGGCATCGAAGGCCACCGCCCCGGAGGCGCCGAAACCGTAGAACTCCACCCGGTTGGCCATGCCCAAGGCGTTGATCGCCTTGCTCAGCGCCTCGTTGTCCAGCCGGTCGCGCACCGAGAGCAGGGTGCCGACGGTGGAGTCGAAGATGCTGTGGGAGAATTCCGCGACCGAATCGCTATCGTTCATCGAGAACTGGGCGAACTGGCTCCCGGTGGCCAGCATCTGCGCCAGCTTGAGCTTGAAGTCCTGGAAGCCGTTGCAGCCCAGGGCTCGGCAGAAGCGCACCACCGTGGGCTCGCTGACCTTGGCCTCGGTGGCCAGGTCGACGATACGCATGTGGATCACTTCGTCGGGGTTGCGCAGCACGAAACGCGCCACCTTTTGCTCGGAGCGACGGAAGTGCTCCATGCGGCGTCTCATCTCATCGAACAGGCCAAGGCTCACGCGGCACTCCTTGTCGGCGAGTCACCGAGCGGGCAGTCGGCGCGCCACGGGACTCAGCGGGTTATGGGCCATAGTATGCCCCATACGGGCCCTCGAGGGGGAATCTCGCCTTCCTCGCTGGCCTGGCCGGGTACGGACGCCATCGCCAGGGAACGTTGGCGCCCTGACCGTCATCATTCTGTCAAGTGAGGTATAGTAAGACTTGCAGTGTCGCGCAGCGTCCCCGATGCCGGCACCCTCACTGCAGACAGGAGAGTCGATCATGCGCAATGTCGAACGGTTAACCTCCGTCAAGAGCGAACTTCTCGACATCTTCATGAGCATGGAAGTCGCCGAACATGAACAGCGCTCCCGCACGGCGGCGCAGCGCAACCTGCGGGCCCGGCGGGGCATCGAGCTCCACGAGGAGTTCAAGCGCCTCAGCCAGGACATCGCCGACCTGCCGGAGGACGAGGCCAGCGACGACGAGATGCATTGACCTCGACCGTTCCGGACCGCACCACCGCACATGCAGAGCCCCGCCGCAGCGGGGCTCTGAGGGGACGCTCTCCCCCGATGATCGCCGGCCTGCCTTACAGGCTGGAGACGAACACCACCGCCACGCCGATGGGGGCGATAAACCGGGTCACCAGGTGCCAGATGCCGGCCGCGGTGCCCGACAGCCCCAGCTCTCGGGCCACCTCATGGCGATCCAGCTGCCAGGCGGTGAACAGGATCACCCCCAGCCCGGTCAGCGGCAGCATGAACTTGCTGGTCAGCTTGTCGAGCAGGTCGAAGACGTTGAGGCCGAACAGCACCGGGTCGCTCCACAGGTTGAACGACAGCAGCGCCGCGATCCCCAGCCCCCAGGCGGCCACACCGGCCACCAGGGTGGCGGCCACGCGGGACAGCGGGGTGCGCTCCTCGACGAACTCCACCACGGGCTCGAGCAGCGAGATGGCCGAGGTCAGGGCGGCAAACGTCAGCAGCAGGAAGAACATCAGCCCGAGGATGATGCCGCCGCCCATCTTGCCGAAGGCCAACGGCAGGGTGACGAAGATCAGGCCTGGACCGGAGGCCAGGTCGAGATCATTGGCGAAGACGATGGGGAAGATCGCCAGACCGGCGCCCAGGGCGATGACGGTGTCCATGATCACCACGGTACGGGCGGTCTTGAGCAGGTCGACTTCCTGGCCCAGGTAGGAGCCGTAGGCCATCATGATGCCCATGCCCAGGGACAGCGTGAAGAAGGCATGACCCAGGGCCGCCAGGACGGTCTCGCCGGACAGGGCGCTCCAGTCCGGATTGAACAGGTAGGCCAGTGCCTGGCCGAAGTGGCCGGTGGTCATGCCATAGCCGACCAGCACCACCATCAGCACGCCGAGCGCCGGCATCAGAGTGCGCACGGCACCTTCCAGGCCCTTGGTCACGCCACGGGCCACGATACCGATCACCAGCAGCATGAACACCGAGTGGCCGGCCAGCAGCAGTCCGGGGCTGGCCAGCATGGCATTGAACAGCGCGCCGATGCCGTCGGCATCCTGGCCGCTGAAGGCCCCGGTGACCGAGTTCAGGGTGTAGTACAGCGACCAGCCGCCGATCACGCTGTAGAAGGAGAGGATCAGGAAGGCCCCGAGGATCCCGCTGATGCCGACCAGCATCCAGGCTCGCGGGCGGCCGGCGCCCTTGGCCAGATCGGCCATGGCATTCGCCGGATTGTTCTGGCCGCGGCGGCCGATCAGCCACTCCGCCACCAGTATCGGCAGGCCGATCAGGCCGATGCACAGCAGGTAGACCAGCACGAAGGCTGCGCCACCGCTCTCCCCCACCATGTAGGGAAACTTCCAGATGTTGCCCAGGCCGACCGCGGACCCCGTCGCCGCGAGGATAAAGGCTAGCCGGGACGACCAGTGTGCATGTTGATGTTGCTTGATGGACATAAATCACCCTGATGGTACGTGTCGTCATCGATCGATCGGATGCGATGACGGCGTTGTGGTTGTAGTCGCCACGTCCGCACCCCCCGGATCGCGGGATGGTGCATTCAAGGGCATAACGAATGCCGAGCAGGATCGCTGCCGAGGCAACGCATCCGCCGACCGGGTGGCGGCGGAAACCTCATGGAGGGATATAGGCAAGATCACGCAGGATAGGCGTGAAACTCCGCAATATCCGATGGCAAGTGACGATCGACCCGTAAAAGTATCCGATCATACGCTTGATGACCAGCCATCGACGTGAAACCTGCCCGGCTTTTGAGGTCGATCAGAACAGCCGCGCCTGACGCTCGCCGGGAAAGGCCGGCAAGGCCGGCAGGTCGGTCCGTGCCGCCAGATCCCGGTAGAGCCGCCGGGCCAGCTCGGGCGCCTGACGGTTGTCGGCGGTATGCACAAAGAGGAAAGGGGTTTTCCCCTGTTTTATCCACAGGTCGAGGCGATCGATCCAGGGGGCGAAATAGCGGATATTGATCGCCGCGTCAACATGCCCGATGAAGCGAACCACCGGATGATCTGCCGTGGAGAGCACGTGCAGTGGACGTTTCGGCTTTTCACCCTGGGCCTGACGCAGGCCGGGATGGTCGCCGGCCGACGTGGCGAACAGCGGGCGGACATCGAGCATGACACGGTTCACGCCATGACTTATCAACAACCTGTTGAGAGCCGTCTCGGCCGCTCCCTTGTGGAAAAATTCCCTGTGTCGCACCTCCACGGCGCAGGGAATGGCCTTCGGCCAGCGGGCCAGCAGGGCCTCCAGCCGGGGCAGCTCGTCGGCGCCGAAGTCCCGGGGCAGCTGGATCATCACCGGACCGAGGCGATCGTGAAGGGGAGCCAGGGTCACCAGGAAGGCCTCGAGATCCCCCTCGATCCCGGCCAGTCGGCGCTCGTGGGTCAGGCTCGCGGGCAGCTTGAAGCAGAAACGGAAGGCCGACGGCGTCTGGCGCGCCCAACCGGCCACGGTCTCCGACCGCGGGGCCCCGCTGTAGAAGGTGGTGTTGCCTTCCACGGCGGAGAATACCCGGGCAAAGTCGTCCAGGTGGCCATCGCCGCCCCCGTGCGGCGGATAGAAACCGCCGCGCCAGTCGGGGTTGGCCCACATGGGCAGGCCCAGGTACAGGGGCGTCGGGGGGGCCGCCGCGCTCACTCCACGGTCACAGACTTGGCTAGGTTGCGCGGCTGGTCCACGTCGGTGCCCTTGAGCACCGCGACATGGTAGGAGAGCAGCTGCAGCGGCAGGGTATAGAGGATCGGCGCCAGCGCTTCGTGCACATGGGGCAGGCGCAGCACATGGACCCCCTCTTCCTCCGCCAGGCCCACTTCGTCGTCGGCGAAGACGAACAGCTCGCCGCCCCGGGCCCGCACTTCCTGGAGGTTGGACTTGAGCTTGTCGAGCAGCTCGTCATTGGGGGCCACCGAGATCACCGGCATCTCGCTGTCGACCAGGGCCAGCGGCCCGTGCTTGAGCTCACCGGCCGGATAGGCCTCGGCATGGATGTAGGAGATTTCCTTGAGCTTCAGGGCCCCCTCCAGGGCGATGGGGAAGTGCGCGCCGCGACCCAGGAAGAGGGCATGGTGCTTCTCGCCGAAGGCCGTGGCCAGTGCCTCGATGGCCGAGTCCAGGGTCAGCACGCGGCGTACCAACCCCGGCAGGCCGCGCAGGGCCTCGACCAGGTTGGCCTGTTCGTCGGGGTCCTGGCCGCGCACTCGGCCCAGCGCCAGGGTGAGCAGCATCAGCGCGGTCAGCTGGGTGGTGAAGGCCTTGGTCGAGGCCACCCCGATCTCCGGGCCGGCCTGGGTCATCAGTGCCAGGTCGGATTCCCGCACCAGGGAGCTGCCCGGCACGTTGCAGATCGCCAGGCTGCCCAGGTAGCCGCGCTGCTTGGCGAAACGCAGGGCCGCCAGGGTGTCGGCGGTCTCGCCGGACTGGGACAGGGTGACGAAGAGCGTGCCCTCGGGGACCACCACCTGGCGGTAGCGGTACTCCGAAGCCACCTCCACCTGCACGGGGACGCCTGCATAGCGCTCCAGCCAGTAGCGCGCCACCAGGCCGGCATGGTAGCTGGTCCCGCAGGCCACCAGGTGGATCTGCCGGACGCCGGCGAACAGCGTCTCGGCCCGGGGCCCGAAGCTCTCCACCAGCACGCTGCGATCGCCCAGCCGCCCTTCCAGGGCCGCGGCGATCACCGCCGGCTGCTCGTGGATCTCCTTGAGCATGAAGTGGCGGTACTCGCCCTTGCTGGCGGCGCCGTCGCCGTGCTCGAAGGTCTGGATCTCGCGGGTCACCGGGGTCCCCGCGGCATCGAGGATGGTGATCTCCCCGCCGGCGGCGAGACGCACCACGTCACCCTCTTCCAGGTAGATGAAGCGATCGGTGACGCGCAGCAGGGCCAGGGGATCGGAGGCCAGGAAGGCCTCCTCGATCCCCACGCCCACCACCAGGGGGCTGCCCTTGCGCGCCCCGATCACCACGTCCGGCTCGTCGGCGTGGATCACGCCCAGGGCATAGGCCCCGTCGAGGCGCGCCACTACTCGCTGCACCGCGCCGAGCAGGTCGCCTCGACGCGCCTCGCGCTCGAGCAGGTGCGCGACCACCTCGGTATCGGTCTCGGAGGCGAAGGAGTAACCGTCGGTCTCGAGCTCGTCGCGCAGGGCCTCATGGTTCTCGATGATGCCGTTATGCACCACCGCCAGTCGCTCCCCGGACTGGTGGGGATGGGCATTGGCCTCGCTGGGCCGTCCATGGGTCGCCCAGCGGGTGTGGGCGATGCCGCTGTGGCCGGCCAGGGGGGCCGCCACGAGCTTGTCCTCCAGGGCCGCCACCTTGCCCAGGGCGCGGCAGCGCTGCAACCGGCCGTCGCCGGCCCGGATGGCCATGCCTGCCGAGTCATAGCCGCGGTACTCCAGGCGCTTGAGGCCCTCGAGCAGGATGCCCTGGACGTTGCGCTGGGCGACAGCGCCGACGATTCCACACATGCCGTTCTCCTCAGTAGTCCTTGTGCTTGACCGGTCGCTGCCACTCTTCCTTGGTGATCAGCCGGGCTCGGCTCACCGCCAGGGCATTGTCCGCCACGTCGCGGCTCAGGGTGGAGCCGGCCCCCACGGTTGCGCCCTTGCCGACGCTCACCGGGGCCACCAGGGCGGTGTTGGAGCCGATGAAGGCGCCATCGCCGATCTCGGTGTGGTGCTTGTTGGCGCCGTCGTAGTTGCAGGTGATGGTGCCCGCACCGACGTTGACGTCCCGCCCCAGCCGGGCATCGCCCACATAGCTCAGGTGGTTGATCTTGCTGCCCTCGCCGACCTCGGCGTTCTTGGTCTCGACGAAGTTGCCGACCCGCGCGCCCACGGCCAGCCGCGAACCGGAACGCAGCCGGGCAAAGGGCCCGATGCGATTGTGGCCGGCGGCCACGGCGCCCTCGATGACGCTATGCGGCTCGACCACGGTCTCGGCACCGATGTGACTGTCGCGGATCACGCAATGCGGGCCGATGCGCACCCCCTCGCCGAGCTCGACGTCGCCCTCGAACACGCAGCCCACGTCGATCTCGACGTCGTGCCCACAGGTCAGGGTGCCCCGCACGTCCAGCCGTGAGGGATCCAGCAGGGCCACGCCTTGCGCCATCAGCGCCTCGGCAATATCCGCCTGGTGGGCGCGCTCGAGACGGGCCATCTGGGCGCGGTTGTTGACGCCTTCCACCTCCAGGGGACGCGCCGGCTGGGCGGTGGCGATCTTCACCCCCTCGGCGGCGGCCATGGCGATGATATCGGTGAGGTAATACTCGCCCTGGGCATTGTCGGCAGACAGCCGGGGCAGCCAGCGACGCAGCTGGGCGGCGGTCATGGCCATGATGCCGGTGTTGCATTCGCGAATGCTACGCTCGGCCTCGGAGGCATCCTTGTGCTCGACGATGGCCACGACCTCGCCGGCTTCGTTGCGCAGGATACGCCCGTAGCCGTTGGGCTCCTCGAGGGTCACGGTGAGCAGGCCCAGGTGCTGCTCGTCCACCTCCGCGAGCAGCTCGCGCAGGGTCTCGCGACGGGTCAGCGGAACATCGCCGTAGAGCACCAGTACCTTGCCGTCACCGAGGGCATCCAGGGTCTGGGCCACGGCGTGGCCGGTGCCCTTCTGCTCGGCCTGCACGGCGAAGCGCACGCGACAGTCGGCCAGCGCCTCGCGCACGTGCTCGGCACCATGCCCGACCACCACATGGGTTTGCTCGGCGTCAAGCCCCCGGGCCGTATCGATCACGTGACGCACCATGGGCTTGCCCGCCAGGCGGTGCAGCACCTTGGGCAGGGTGGAACGCATCCGGGTCCCCTGCCCGGCCGCCAGTATCACCACGTCGAGGCTCATCATGACTCCTTGTCCGGTTGTCTCAATCGTTTCATTCTAGGGTGTTGGCCGATGCGGCATCCACGTCGGCTCGTGCTTGGTCATCACGCCCCGGCTCGTCGGCCACCTCGAGACCCAGCTCCTCGACCACCGACTCGCCGAGCCGCTCGGCAAAGGCCGGGCTCGCCAGACTTCGCCAGCCGTCACCGTCGCGCACCAGCATCAGCACGGCCAGCGCCTCCTGGCGAGCCAGCGCCATGCCCTCCTCCTCGCCGAGCACCGTCATGGCCGTGGACCAGGCATCGGCCCGGGCATTGGAGGGATGCATGACGGTCACGGAGGCCAGGCGGTGACGGATCGGCCGGCCGGTGCGCGGGTCGATGGTATGGGAATAGCGCCGGCCGTCTTCCTCGAAATAGTTGCGATAGTCCCCGGAGGTGGCCACCGAGGTATCCTGCAGGGCCAGCACATGCTGGGCCTGAGGGCGGCCGTCCCGCGGCACCTCGATGCCGATGCGCCAGGGCGCCTGCTCGGCGTCGCGGAAGCCGGCAACCTTGAGCTCGCCGCCGAGATTCACCAGGTAGTGCTCGAGCCCCTGGGCCGACAGGTAGGCGGCCACCCGGTCGGTAGCATGCCCCTTGGCCACCCCCGAGAGGTCCACGAAGACGTCCCGCAGGCGCCGTGCCCGGCCCTCGTCGACGTCCAGCTCCAGGGTGTCCATGCCGACCTCGGCCAGCCGGGCGGCGATGGTCGCCGCGTCGGGGACGGCCCTGGGGCGCGCCTCGGGCCCGAAGCTCCACAGGTTGACCAGCCCGCCGACGGTGACATCGAAGGCGCCGCCACTGCTCCGGGCCACGGAACGGGCGATGGCCAGCACCTCGATCAGGGGCGCGGAGAGCGACTGCCACTCGCCCACCGGCGCCTGGTTGAAGGCCACCAGCTCGGCATCGTCGCGGTAGGTGGACATGGCGGCATCCACCGCCGCGAGCTCGGCGAGAATGCCCGCCTCGAGGGCGTCGCGCCGCTCGCCGGTGATCGGGTCGGCGATGGTCACCTGGTAGAAGGTGCCGAAGATGTCCCCCTCCAGGGTCACCGGGGAGGGCAGGGGCTTCGGCGCCTCGGAGCAGCCGGCCAAGAGGAGCAGCAAGAGGAGGACGACGGCAGGATGACGGGACACCAGAGGCATGGCACAGGAACTCCGAAAGATGGCCAGGGGAGGCTAGCCGAACAGCCAGATCAGCGCGACACCGAGCATGAGACGATAGACCACGAAGGGCTGCATGCCGATCCGCTTGATGAACACCAGAAAGAAGTGGATACACAGATAGGCGCTGATGCCGGACAGCAGCGTACCCGCCGCCAGGTCGAGCCAGGCTACCGGGGCCGGCGATTCGGCGAGGCTCAGCGCCTCGAGCCCGCCGGCGAGCACGATCACCGGGATCGACAGCAAAAAGGAGAAGCGCGCCGCGGCCTCGCGGTTCAGGCCCAGCAGTAGCGCCGCGGTCATGGTGATGCCCGACCGCGAGGTGCCGGGGATCAGGGCCAGGGCCTGGGCCAGGCCGATCCACAGAGCATCGTGCCAGTGCATGTGGTACTCGTTGCGTGACCCGCGATGCCGCCAGTCGGCATAGCCGAGCAGCAGGCCGAAGACGATCAGCCCGCCGGCGAGGACCAGCGGCGAGCGCATCACCACCTCGATGCTGTCCTTGAAGGCCAGTCCCACCACGCCCACCGGTATGGTCGCCAGGATCACCCACCAGGCCAGGCGGGCATCCTCGTCGGTGCCGCGCCCTGCGACGCTGCGCCCCCAGCTGCCGACCATGGCGACCAGTTCGTGGCGAAAGTAGAGTACCACCGCGGCGAGGCTGCCCAGGTGCAGGGCCACATCGAAGGCCAGGCCCTGGTCGGACCAGTCGGTCAACACGGGCAGCAGGATGAGGTGGGCGGAACTGGAGATCGGCAGGAACTCGGTCAGTCCCTGGATGAAAGACAGCAGGACAATCTGTAACCAATCCATGGAAGTATCCTGTGAGATGTTTGGAAACGGCGTTCGGGCGGAGCCAGAGAATACACTTTCGGGGCCACCCTGTCCGCCCCGCGGGTCAGCCCGCGGACAGCATCAGGGTGGCGAAGCCGAAGTAGATCAGTACCCCGGAGGCGTCGATCAAGGTGGTCACCAGCGGCGCCGAGGCGGTGGCCGGGTCCCAGCCCAGGCGGTCGAGCACGAAGGGCAGGCACATGCCGAGCAGGCTACCGAACAGCACGATGGCGATCATGCTCACCGCCACCACCAGGGCCACCGCCTCGCCGGCCCGGATCACTCCGATGGGGGCCACGGCCAGCGCCATGGTCAGGCCGAGCGAGCCGGCGACCAGCAGCTCGCGACCCAGCAGCTTGCCCCAGTCCTTGACCCCGACGTCACCGGTGGCCATGCCGCGCACCATCAGGGTGGCGGCCTGGGCCCCGGCGTTGCCGCCGCTGCCGATCAGCAGCGGCAGGAAGAACACCAGCGCCACCTGGGCGGCGATGGTGTCCTCGAAGTAGGCGATGCCGGCACCGGAGAAGAGGTTGCCGAACACCAGCAGCACCAGCCAGGTGACGCGCTTGCGGTACAGGCTGGCGAGCGGCACCCGGCTGACGCCGTCTTCCAACTGGCCGATGGACATCCCCTTGTGGATATCCTCGGTGGCCTCGGACTCCACCACATCCATGGCATCGTCATGGGTGACGATGCCCACCAGGCGACGCGTCTCGTCGACCACCGGCACGGCCAGCAGGTCATAGCGGGCGACCAGACGGGCGACCTCCTCCTGGGGAGTGTCGACGGCGGCATGGATGACGTCGCGGATCATCAGCTCGTCGACCCGGGCTCCCGGCCTCGCCACCATCAGCTGGCGCAGCGACATGGTCCCGGCCAGGCATCCCTCGGGATCGATCACGTAAAGCTGGTACACGGTCTCGGCGTCCGGCGCGGTCTGGCGCACCCGCATCATCGCCCGGGACACCGTCATGCCGGTGGGGATCGCCACGTAATCGGAGGTCATCAGGGCCCCGGCGGTGCCCTCCTCGTAGCTGGCCAGGCGCTTGAGCTCCTCGCGCTCCTGACGCGCCATGCGCCGCAACAGCGCCTCGCGGCGGTCCTCGCCGAGCACCTTGAACAGGTCGGTGCGCTCGTCGGCGCCCATTTCCTCGAGCACCGCCAGCAACACGTCATCGCCCATGGCCTCGGCGATGACGAGCTGCTCCTCGGCGTGCAGGTGGCCGATCACGCTGGCCCGCCGCTCCAGAGGCAGGCAGGCCAGCAGGGCGCGGCCGCGCAGCACGTCGTCATCCTCCAGCAGCTCCTGAAGGATCTCGGCGATGTCGGCGGAGCGCAGCTCGGGCAGCTGGGCATCGAGGCGCGCGCGGTCGTTCGCCTCCAGGGCGGACAGCAGTGCGGTCTTGTGAGGCATCAGGGACTCATCGAGTGGCATCGGGCTCATCCTCGCGATGCCTGAACGTGCAGGCAACCGAAACGAAAACGCCCCCCGACACGTGTCCGGGGGGCGCGATCGTCATGCATGGCAGGAGCCCTGGATCAGCTCCGGCCCACCTTGCGGCGCAGCTGCTGGATGGTCCTCAGCTGGGCCATCGCCTCGGCCAGCTCGGCCGAGGCACGGGTGTAGTCCATCTCCGCGGACTTCTCGTCCATCGCCTTGAGCGCCTGCTGGCGAGCCTCTTCGGCGGCGGCCTCGTCGAGGTCATCGGCGCGGATGGCCGTATCGGCCAGCACGGTGACGACCTCGGGCTGTACCTCGAGGAATCCGCCCGAGACGTAGAAGTGATCCTCGTCACCTCCCCCCAGGACGATACGGACCGGACCGGGGGCCAGCTCGGTGAGCAGCGGCGTGTGACCGGCCAGGATCCCGAGATCCCCCATGCGCCCGGCCGCCACGACCTGCTCGGCGGTCCCGGAGAAGATCGACGCCTCGGCGCTGACGATCTCGCACTTGAAGCTTTTCGTCATGATGACGTCTCCCAGGTGGAGGGATTACTTCATCTGGTTGGCTTTCTCGACGGCCTCGTCGATGGTACCGACCATATAGAAGGCCTGCTCCGGCAGCTCATCGTACTCGCCGTCGAGGATGCCCTGGAAACCGCGGATGGTTTCCTTCAGCGACACGTACTTGCCGGGAGACCCGGTGAAGACCTCGGCGACGAAGAACGGCTGCGACAGGAAGCGCTGGATCTTGCGCGCCCGGGAGACGGCCAGCTTGTCCTCGTCGGACAGCTCGTCCATGCCCAGGATGGCGATGATGTCCTTGAGCTCCTTGTAGCGCTGCAGCACGCCCTGCACACCGCGGGCGGTGTTGTAGTGCTCGTCGCCGACGACCAGCGGATCCAGCTGACGCGAGGTGGAGTCCAGCGGGTCGATAGCCGGGTAGATGCCCAGCTCGGCGATGGAGCGCGCCAGTACCACGGTGGCATCCAGGTGCGAGAAGGTGGTCGCCGGGGACGGGTCGGTCAGGTCGTCCGCGGGCACGTACACCGCCTGCACGGAGGTGATGGAGCCGGCCTTGGTGGAGGTGATGCGCTCCTGCAGGACACCCATCTCCTCGGCCAGGGTCGGCTGGTAGCCCACCGCGGAGGGCATGCGGCCCAGCAGCGCCGAGACCTCGGTACCGGCCAGGGTGTAGCGGTAGATGTTGTCGACGAACAGCAGCACGTCGCGACCTTCATCGCGGAACTTCTCGGCGATGGTCAGGCCGGTCAGGGCCACGCGCAGGCGGTTGCCGGGCGGCTCGTTCATCTGGCCGTAGACCAGCGACACCTTGTCGAGAACGTTGGACTCCTCCATCTCGTGGTAGAAGTCGTTACCCTCGCGGGTCCGCTCGCCGACACCGGCGAACACGGAGTAGCCGCTATGCTCTGTGGCGATGTTGCGGATCAGCTCCATCATGTTGACGGTCTTGCCGACACCGGCGCCGCCGAACAGGCCAACCTTGCCGCCCTTGGCGAAGGGGCAGACCAGGTCGATGACCTTGATGCCGGTCTCCAGCAGCTCGCTGGTGGCTGCCTGGTCGGCATAGCCCGGCGCCTTGCGGTGGATCGGCATGCGCTCTTCTTCGCCGATCTCGCCTGCCTCGTCGATGGGCTCGCCCAGCACGTTCATGATGCGGCCCAGGGTCGCCTTGCCCACCGGCACGGAGATGGCCGCGCCGGTGTTGGTGACGTCCATGCCGCGCTTGAGGCCCTCGGTGGAGCCCATGGCGATGGTGCGCACCACGCCGTCGCCCAGCTGCTGCTGGACCTCGAGAACGGTCTCCTTGTCGGAGACCTTCAGCGCGTCGTAGACCTTGGGAACATCGTCCCGCGGAAACTCTACGTCAATCACCGCGCCGATGATTTGTACGATACGTCCGCTCATCTTGGTTCCTCTCAAATACCTGCAAATGAAACCTGCTTGCCGGGAGGGCCGCGCCCTCCCCCGGGCTATACGGCGGCGGCGCCACCGACGATCTCGGAGATTTCCTGGGTGATGGCCGCCTGACGGGCCTTGTTGTACACCAGCTCCAGGTCGTCGATCAGATTGCCGGCGTTGTCGGTGGCACTCTTCATCGCGATCATGCGCGCGGCCTGCTCGCAGGCCACGTTCTCGACCACCGCCTGATAGACCTGCGCCTCGACGAAACGCACGAGCAGGCTATCCAATAGCTCCTTGGCATCCGGCTCATACAGGTAGTCCCAGCTACCGGGACGCTTGTGTTCTTCGTTCTGCGCATCATCCGCGCCCATCTCGGCGGACAAGGGCAGCAGCTGACGGACCACCGGCTTCTGGGTCATGGTGTTGACGAACTCGTTGAACACCACGTAGAGGCGGTCCAGCTTGCCCTCGTCGTACGCATCGAGCATCACCTTCACGCTGCCGATCAGGTCGTCCTGTGACGGGGCCTCGCCCAGGCCGCTCTTGGCCGCGACCAGGCTGCCGCCGTACTTGCGGAAGAAGGTGGTGGCCTTGCTGCCCAGGGCGCAGAAGTCGAGCTCCGCGCCGCTGTCGCGCCAGGCCTTGGCCTCCTTGACGACGGCCTTGAACAGGTTCACGTTCAGGCCGCCACACAGGCCACGGTCACTGGACACCACGATGTAGCCGACCCGCTTGACCTCGCGCTCCTCCATCCACGGATGCTTGTACTCCGGGTTGGCATCGGCGATGTGGCCCACGACGTTGCGGATCTGCTTGGCGTAGGGCTGGCTGGCCTTCATCCGGTCCTGCGCCTTGCGCATCTTCGACGCAGCGACCATCTCCATGGCACTGGTGATCTTCTGCGTGTTCTTGATGCTCCCGATCTGGGTGCGTATCTCTTTTGCAGCTGCCATAGCGATCTACCTTTGTTCGTGGCCTCAGAAAGCTCCAGGGCCCGCCCCCTGGCGGGGACGGGCCGACGGGATTACCAGCTCTGAGTCGCCTTGAACTTGTCGAGACCTTCCTTCAGGCCATTCTTGATCTCGTCGCTGTAGTCGCCGGTCTGGTTGATCTTGTCGAGCAGTTCGGCGTACTCGGACTTCATGAAGTCCTGCAGGGCACGCTCGAAGTCCAGCACCTTCTTGACATCGACGTCCTCCAGGTAGCCCTCGTTGGCGGCATACAGGGAGACGGCCATCTCGGCCACGGACATCGGCGAGTACTGGTGCTGCTTCATCAGCTCGGTGACGCGCTGGCCATGCTCGAGCTGCTTGCGGGTGGCCTCGTCCAGGTCGGAGGCGAACTGGGCGAAGGCCGCCAGCTCGCGGTACTGGGCCAGGGCCAGGCGCACGCTACCGCCGAGCTTCTTGACGATCTTGGTCTGGGCCGAGCCGCCGACGCGGGATACCGAGAGGCCGGCGTTGATGGCCGGACGGATGCCCGAGTTGAACAGGTCGGTCTCGAGGAAGATCTGACCATCGGTGATGGAGATCACGTTGGTCGGCACGAAGGCGGAGACGTCACCGCCCTGGGTCTCGATGATCGGCAGTGCGGTCAGCGAGCCGGTCTTGCCCTTCACCTCGCCATTGGTGAACTTCTCGACGTAGTCGGCGTTCACGCGAGCGGCACGCTCGAGCAGGCGGGAGTGGAGGTAGAAGACGTCACCCGGGAAGGCTTCGCGGCCCGGCGGACGACGCAGCAGCAGGGAGACCTGACGATAGGCCACGGCCTGCTTGGAGAGATCGTCGTAGACGATCAGCGAGTCTTCGCCGCGGTCGCGGAAGTACTCGCCCATGGTGCAGCCGGAGTAGGCGGCGAGGAACTGCATCGGGGCCGGATCGGCGGCGCCGGCGGCGACCACGATGGTGTGTTCCATGGCGCCGTGCTCCTCGAGCTTGCGCACCACGTTGGCAATCGTCGACTGCTTCTGGCCGATGGCCACGTAGACGCAGGTGACGTCCTTGCCCTTCTGGTTGATGATCGCGTCGATGGCGATGGCGGACTTGCCGATCTGGCGGTCGCCGATGATCAACTCACGCTGGCCGCGGCCGATCGGCACCATGGCGTCGATGGACTTGAAGCCGGTCTGGATCGGCTGGTCGACGGACTGGCGGGTGATGACGCCGGGGGCGACCTTCTCCACCGCGTCGGTCATCTTGGCATTGATGTCGCCCTTGCCGTCGATGGGGTTGCCCAGGGCATCGACCACGCGGCCGCGCAGCTCGGGGCCCACCGGCACCTCGAGGATGCGCCCGGTGCACTGGGCGGTCATGCCCTCTTCGAGCTGCAGGTAGTCGCCCAGCACCACGGCGCCGACATTGTCACGCTCGAGGTTGAGCGTCATGCCGAAGATGCCGCCGGGGAATTCGATCATCTCGCCGAACATCGCGTCGGCGAGGCCGTGGATCTGCACGATGCCGTCAGACACGCTGACGATGGTGCCCTGGTTACGGGCTTCGGATGCGACATCCAGCTTCTCGATACGCTGCTTGATGATGTCGCTGATCTCGGAAGGATTCAGTTGCTGCATGCCATGTCCCTCAGACTCAGGCGGAAAGGGCCTCGTGGAGGCGGTTCAGTCGACCGCGGACCGACCCGTCGATGACGGTGTCGCCGGCGCGCAGGATGACGCCTCCCAGGAGGGTGGAATCCACCTGAGTGGTAATGGAGATTTCGCGATTCAGACGCTTGGCCAGCGCACTCGCCAGCTTGTCCTGCTGCCCGTCATCCAGCGGGAAGGCGGAGACGATGTTCACGTCCATGCGCTTCTCCTGCTGGGCCTTGAGCAGCTCGAACTGCTCGGCGATGGCGGGGAGAGCCGCCAGGCGACCCTTCTGGCCGACCAGGCGCAGGAAGTTGCGGACGCCGTCATCGACGGCGTCGCCGCAGATGTCGACGAGGGCATCCGCCTTCTGTGCGCTGGACAGCCGCGGATTGCCCAGCACCCGGCGGCGCATGTCGTCGTCGGCGACGACCTGCGCCACGGTGGCAAGCATGCCGGACCAGTCGGCGAGCGCCTTGGTCTCAACGGCGTGTTCGAAGGCCGCCTTGGCGTAGGGGCGAGCGACGGTAGACAGTTCCGCCATGGGTCACCTCCTCAGAGCTCTTCGGCGAGTTTGTCAACGAGCTTGCCGTGTTGCTTCTCGTCGATGGCGGACTCCAGGATACGCTCGGCGCCGACAATGGCGAGTCGCGACACCTGCTCACGCAGCTCTTCCTTCGCGCGGTTGATTTCCTGCTCAATCTCGGACTTGGCCTGCGTGATCATGCGCTCGCCTTCCTGGCGGGCCTGCTCACGTGCCTCGTCGATCATCTGGTTGGACCGCTTGTGGGCCTGCTCCAGGATTTCGGCCGCCTGCTCCTTGCTCTCGCGCAGCGTCTCGTTGGCCTGCTCTTCGGCCAGTTCGAGATCGCGTGAAGCACGGCTGGCAGCATCCAGGCCATCGGCGATCTTCTTCTGGCGTTCCTGCAGGGCTTGCATGACCGGCGGCCAGACAAACCTCATGCAGAACCAGACGAAGAACGCAAAGGCGATAGCCTGGCCGATCAGGGTTAGGTTCAGGTTCACGCCAGCACCTCTCGCGTCACAGGTTTGGGGTTAACGTCACGACGGGTCTTGCGACCGTCGCGGTTTAACCGACAAACGGGTTGGCGAAGGTGAAGAACAGCGCGATACCCACACCGATCATGGTCACGGCGTCCAGCAGGCCGGCGACGATGAACATCTTGACCTGCAGCATCGGGATCATCTCCGGCTGACGCGCGGCGCCTTCCAGGAACTTGCCGCCCAGCAGACCGAAGCCGATGGCGGTGCCCAGTGCCCCCAGGCCGATCAGCAGGGACACGGCGATGGCGGTCATACCCAGAACTTGTGCTTCCATGGTGGTCTCTCCAGTTTTCGTTTAGTGGTTAATGGTTAAGGGTGAGTGGGTTAAGGGTTAAACGGTCAGTGCTTTTCCACCGCCATGGCGAGATAGACGATGGTCAGCATCATGAAGATGAAGGCCTGCAGGGTGATGACCAGGATGTGGAACACCGCCCAGGGGAAGTGCAGCGGCAGCTGCCACAGCCCGATCATCGCGATCAGGATGAAGATCAGCTCGCCGGCGTAGAGGTTGCCGAACAGACGCAGTGCCAGGGAGATCGGCTTGGCGATCAGGGTCACGGTCTCGAGCAGGAAGTTGACCGGCACGAAGAGCGCCTGCACCAGCTTGTTCGGAGAGTTGAACGGGTGCAGGGTCAGCTCGCCGATGAAGCCCGAGAAGCCCTTGGCACGGATGGTATAGAAGATGATCAGCGCGAAGACCGACAGCGACATGCCGAGGGTGGCATTGACGTCGGTGGTCGGCACGACCTTGAAGTAGACGTGGGCGGGATCGGCCCCGAACATGGCACCGACCTTCTGCGCCAGCATGGGCAGAACGTCCACCGGCACCAGGTCCATGAGGTTCATCAGGAAGACCCAGCAGAAGATCGTCAGCGACAGCGGCGCGATCAGGTTGCTCTTGCCGTGGAAGGTGTCCTTGACCGAGTTGTCGACGAACTCGACCATCAGCTCGACGAAGTTCTGCACGCCGCCGGGGATCCCGGTGGTCGCGCTCTGGGCCACCTTGCGGAACAGCAGCATGAACACCAGGCCGAGCCCGATCGACCAGCCGAGGGTGTCGAGGTGGATGGCCCAGAAGCCCATCTCGGCGGCCTCGTCGGCCGAATGGGCGATGCTCCAGCCATGCTCCGGATGATTCCCGAAGGTCAGGTTCTGCAGGTGGTGCTGGATGTACTCCGTCGGAGTCGGGTTGTTTCCTGCCATGATCTGCCTCGATTTCAGGTGTGTGACGGTCGCCCAAGGAGCCAGGGCCCCAGCCAGTGAACGAACAACGTCACCACGTAAGCGCCAAAGA
This sequence comes from Halomonas nitroreducens, assembly GCF_003966155.1. Lineage (GTDB taxonomy): Bacteria > Pseudomonadota > Gammaproteobacteria > Pseudomonadales > Halomonadaceae > Halomonas > Halomonas nitroreducens. The sequence continues at coordinate 227,904 of NZ_RXNS01000004.1, read as the reverse complement.
AGAAAGCGGGGTTTGAGGGGGGCACTGCGACGAACACCAGGGTGAACAGAGCCGCCGTCAAACCGAACTTCCCGGCTTCCGCGCGATAGAAGCCGTTGACGATGTTCCTGGAATGCCGAGCCCCCTGATAGCGGAAGACTCGCCAGGCAAAAAAGGCATTGGGCAGGAAGGCCACCATTCCCCCCAGCAGCGCCGAGAGTGCGACGGGACCACCGCCGGAAGCCGCGCCGAGTGCCGCTGCGAGGCAGACCACCGCGACCTGCGCCAGGAGCAGACGTCGGATGCTGGGACGCTTGATGCTGGCTGCCATGGGGTCTCCGTGAACTCTGCCGACGCTTGGCGTCCCACCTGCCTCGAGAACCGCCGCCTCACACCAACGGCAGGTCCGGCGCGATTATAGGGAAGCCCCACCCAGGCTTCAACCAATCGCGAGCCGATTTCGCGCGATATCGCGCCAGCTTACGACTAAAAGTCGAGAAAAATTGCGCAACGCCAATTAGCTCGCTAAACGTTTTCCCGTCGATCGAGCGGGATGTTCAGCGGATGTGTTCGAGGATGCCGTCCAGCTCGTCGAGACTGGCATAGCGAATGGTCACTCGCCCCTTGCCGCCGCGGCCATGCTGGATCTTCACCGGCGCGCCGAGCAGGTCGGCCAGGCGCGACTCGAGGCGCGCCACATCGGGGCTCGGCGACGCAGCCTCCGCCTTTTTCGCTTCGCCGCTGCTCAACTGTTTCACCAGTGCCTCGGTGGCCCGCACGGTGAGGTCCTTGTTGACCACTTCATGAGCGGCCTTGCGCTGCTTGACCCCGGACAGCGCCAGCAGGGCCCGGGCATGGCCCATGTCCAGGTCGCCGCGCTCGAGCAGGGTCTGCACCTCGGGATCCAGGGCCAGCAGGCGCAGCAGGTTGGCGACCTGGGCCCGGGAACGGCCCACGGCATCGGCGGCCTGCTGCTGGGTCAGCTCGAACTCGTCGAGCAGCCGCTTCAGCGCCATGGCTTCCTCGATGGGGTTGAGGTTCTCGCGCTGGATGTTCTCGATCAGGGCGAGCGCCAGGGCGACCTCGTCGCTGACCTCGCGCACCACCGCCGGAATGACGTCGAGCTCGGCCAGCTGGGCCGCCCGCCAGCGCCGCTCGCCGGCGATGATCTCGTAGCGCTGGTCGCCGGTCGGCCGTACCACGATGGGCTGCATGACGCCCTGGGCACGGATCGAGTCGGCCAGCTCCTCGAGGGCCTCGGGCTGGATGTCCCGACGGGGCTGGTACTTGCCGCGGGACAGCTGGCCCAGCGGCAGGCGCTCGAGGCGTTCCTCGGCGCCGGCGTCCTTGGGCTCCGCACCATTCAGCTCGCCGTCCTGCAGCGTCGTGTCGACCTCGGGCAGGTCCAGGCTTTCGCGGCGACGGGCGCCGGCGCCGATCAGGGCATCCAGGCCGCGTCCCAGGGCGCGTTTACGCGTCATCGACAATCCCTCATCACTAAGAGCGGAGTAGGTGCTCGGGTTACAGCGACAGTCGGCGGATCAGTTCCTTGGCCAGCACCCGGTGGGCCTGGCTGCCCCGCGAGAAGCGCGCGTACTTGGTCACCGGCAGGCCGTGGCTCGGTGCCTCGGCGACCCGCACGTTGCGCGGGATGGTGGTCTTGAGCAGGGCATCGCCGAAGTAGTCGCGCAGCTGCTTGCTGACATCCCGGGTCAGGCTGTTGCGGGAATCGAACATGGTACGCAGGATGCCGAACATCTCGAGACGCGGGTTCACGCTGTCCTTGATCTGCTCCACGGTGTCGAGCAACGCCGAGAGCCCCTCCAGGGCATAGAACTCGCACTGCAGGGGAATCAGCACGCCGTCCGCGGCGGTCAGCCCGTTGACGGTCAGCATGTTGAGGGACGGCGGGCAGTCGATCAGCACCACGTCGTACTCGTCGGCCACCTCGGCCAGCGCCTTGACCAGGCTCTGCTCGCGCCCCTCGTCACGCTCAAGCAGTTCCACCTCGGCGGCGGTCAGGTCGCCGTTGCCCGGCAGCAGGGCATAGCCTGCCTCGGGGCAGTCGAGGATGACATCGCTGGAACGGCGTTCGCCGAGCACCACGTCGAGCACGCTGCCATCCAGCTCGTGCTTGTCGACGCCGCTGCCCATGGTGGCATGGCCCTGGGGATCCAGGTCGACCAGCAGCACGCGACGGTCCAGCGCCGCCAGGCTGGCGGCCAGGTTGACGGCGGTGGTGGTCTTGCCCACGCCCCCCTTCTGGTTGGTCAAGGCGATGATCTTGGTCACGGCGACTTCCTTGCGAGTGACGGACGCCTCAGGGGCGGCCCTGGGTGGAATGAGTGCGCTCGAGGATCACGAGCCGACGACTGCCGGCCACGAAGGGCACCTTCAGCTCGTGGCAGGCGACCGGCACCACGTCGTCCGGTAACCCGCCCAGTTCATCTTCCACGGCAGGCCCCTTCATGGCCAGCCATTGCCCGTCCACGCTCGGCAACGACTCGCTCAACGTCACGAATTCCTGGAGGCTGGCGAAGGCCCGGGAGATCACCTGATCGAAGCCCGCCGAGGGGGGGGCGAACGCCTCGACCCGTGCCTGCACCGGGGTGACGTTGCTCAGCCCCAGTTCCATCACCGCCTGGCGCTGGAAGCGTACCTTCTTGCCGTTGCTGTCGAGCAGCGTCACCTGCAGGTCAGGGTTCAGGATCGCCAGCACCAGGCCCGGCAACCCGGGGCCGGCACCGACATCGAGGACCGTCGGCCCGCTGACGAAGGGCAGCACGGCGGCGCTGTCGAGGAGGTGCTTGGTGACCATTTCCTCGGGGTCACGTACCGCGGTGAGGTTATAGGCGCGATTCCACTTGTGCAACAGCCCCACCAGCGCCAGCAGCCGGTCGCGACGAGCCGGGGCCACGCTCAGGCCGAGGGTATCCAGGCCGTCCGTCAGGCGCTGCCTGAGCCGCTTGTCGTCGATCGTCATCCGTTGGCCACCCGGCTGTCATCGAGCAGGCGACGCTTCTTGAGATGGATCAGCAGGATCGATACGGCCGCCGGGGTGACGCCGGAAATCCGCGAGGCCTGGGCCAGGGTTTCCGGACGGGCCTCGGCGAGCTTCTGGCGGATCTCGTGGGACAGCCCCTCGACCCCGGAGTAGTCGAAGTCCTCGGGCAGCCGCGTGGCCTCGTGACGCTTGAGCTTGTCGATCTCGTCCTGCTGCCGGTCGATATACCCCTGGTACTTGGCCTGGATCTGCACTTGTTCGGCGACCCGCTCGTCCGCCACCGGCTCGCCGGTCAGGTCGGCGACGTCGGCGTAACCCAGCTCCGGGCGCTTGAGCAGGTCCATCAGGCTGTACTCCCGGGGCAACGGCTTGCCGGTCTTGGCGGCGACCCGCGTCGCGGCCTCGCTGCCGGGCTGGATCCAACTGGCCTTGAGGCGGGCACTCTCGCGCTCGATGGCATCGCGCTTGGTGCTGAAGTCGCGCCACCGCGTCTCGTCCACCAGGCCGAGTTCCCGGCCGGCCTCGGTGAGGCGCAGGTCGGCGTTGTCCTCGCGCAGCAGCAGGCGATATTCCGCCCGGGAGGTGAACATCCGATAGGGTTCCTTGGTGCCCAGGGTGATCAGGTCGTCCACCAGCACGCCCAGATAGGCCTGGTCGCGCCGCGGCCACCAGGCGTCCAGGCCCCGCGCGCGCCGTGCCGCGTTGAGCCCGGCCAGCAGCCCCTGGGCGCCGGCTTCCTCGTACCCCGTGGTGCCGTTGATCTGCCCGGCGAAGTACAGGTTGTGGATAAACTTCGTCTCCAGGGAGTGTTTCAGGTCCCGGGGATCAAAGAAATCGTATTCGATGGCATAGCCGGGCCGGGTGATATGGGCGTTTTCCAGTCCGTGGATGGAGCGCACCACCTGCAGCTGAACATCGAAGGGCAGCGACGTCGAGATGCCGTTGGGGTAGAGCTCGTGGGTATCGAGTCCCTCGGGCTCGATGAAGATCTGGTGGCTGGCCTTGTCCGCGAAGCGATGCACCTTGTCCTCGATGGACGGGCAATAGCGCGGTCCCACGCCTTCGATGGTCCCCGAGAACATCGGCGAGCGATCCAGGTTGGCCTGGATGATCTCGTGGCTGCGCTCGTTGGTGTGGGCGATGTGGCAACTCACCTGTCGCGGATGCAGCTCCCGCCGGCCCAGATAGGACATCACCGGCGTGGGGCTGTCGCCGGGCTGTTCCTCGAGGACCGAGAAATCCACGCTCTTGGCGTCCAGTCTCGGCGGCGTGCCGGTCTTCAGCCGATCCACCCGGAACGGCAGGGCCCGCAGTCGCTCGGCCAGCGCATTCGAGGGCGGGTCACCGGCCCGGCCACCGCGACTGTGATCGAGGCCGATGTGGATAACCCCGCCGAGGAAGGTGCCTGTGCACAACACCACGCTCTCGCCCAGGAAGCGTACGCCGGTCTCGGTCACTACCCCGCGGACGGTGTCGCCATCGACGATCAGGTCGCCGGCAGCCTGCTGGAAGAGCGTCAGGTTGGGCTGGTTCTCCAGCATGCCGCGGATCGCCGCCTTGTAGCGGACCCGATCGGCCTGGGCGCGGGTGGCGCGCACTGCCGGCCCCTTGCGGGCGTTGAGCACCCGGAACTGGATGCCGCCCAGGTCGGTGGCCAGGCCCATGGCCCCACCGAGGGCATCGATCTCCTTGACCAGGTGGCTCTTGCCGATCCCGCCGATGGCGGGATTGCAGGACATCTGCCCCAGGGTCTCGATGTTGTGGCTCAGCAGCAGGGTCCGGCAGCCCATGCGGGCCGAGGCCAGGGCGGCTTCGGTCCCCGCATGACCGCCACCGATGACGATGACGTCGAAGCGGTCGGGGTACTCCAAGGTTCACCTCGTTCGGCGCGCCAGCGCCGATATTGCGAATCGGGGGTATGAAATCAGCCGCCCAGTATAACTGGCCTGTGGGTAATCGTCAGGGTTTTCCACACCCGGACAGTTCGCGTGCGATTTCCCCGAAGACAGATAGACAAATACATAGAATAAGAAAGAGAAGTTCTGTTGTTGTAGTGACTATTGGTGTGGACAATTTCGGTGGATAAGCATGTTTAGCCTTTTTTTATCAACAGCTTGAATTGTTGACCAGAACAAGGAAAAGCGGCGCGCGACCTGCGGAGGAGGTGTTCGGGGGCTGTGGACGAAAGCCGGGGTTGCCCACAGCCGCGACGAGTCACCGCTTGTCCACCGTCCTCTCCCGCGCTTGTCACCGTGGCTGTGAACAACCGCCGCGTTTGATCCCCAGGCCCGGCAGCATGGGCGCTGTGGGCGAATCGCCCGGGGCCTGTCGCAGCTCTTGTCCACAGGCAAAAAAAAGCCCTGTCGCGTACGACAGGGCCTTGATTCAGGACTCGTGGGGCGGCCTCAGTGCTTCAATACCCGGGCCAGGAAGTTCCGGGTGGGCTCTTCCCGGGGTGAATCGAAGATCGTCTCGGGAGGGCCCTCCTCGGCAATTTCCCCCTTGTGGATGAAGATCACCCGATCGGCCACCTCGCGGGCAAAGCCCATCTCGTGGGTCACGATCATCATGGTCATGCCTTCGTTGGCGAGCTCGCGCATGGCATCCAGTACCTCGCCGATCATCTCCGGATCCAGTGCCGAGGTCGGCTCGTCGAAGAGCATCAGCCGGGGTTCCATGGCCAGCGCCCGGGCCAGGGCCACCCGCTGCTGCTGGCCGCCGGACAGCTGGCCGGGATACTTGACGGCCTGGTCGCTGATGCCGACCCGCTCGAGCAGTCGCTCGGCGATCTCGGTGGCATCGGCCCGGCTCCAGCCGCGGACCTTCATGGGGGCCAGGGTCACATTGTCGAGCACGCTGAGGTGGGGGAAGAGGTTGAACTGCTGAAACACCATGCCCACCTCGGTGCGGATCTTCTGCAGGGCCTTGGTGGCCTTGCCGTGGGGCAGCAGCGGGTTGCCATCCACCTCGAGGCTGCCCTTCTGGAATTCCTCCAGGCCATTGATGCAGCGGATCAGCGTGGACTTGCCCGAGCCACTGGCGCCGATGACCACCACCACCTCGCCGGGGGTGACCTCGAGGTCGATGTCCTTGAGGACATGCAGACTGCCGAAGTGCTTGTTGACCTTGTCCAGGCGCACGATGGGCTCGCCGCCGGACTTGGACGTCTCTTGGTTCATGTCTTGCATTCCTTATTGTCCGACCAGGCCCTTGCGCTCCAGGAAGCGAAGCGCCACCGACAGCGACAGGGTGATCACCAGGTAGAGCATGGCGACCATCAGGTACACCTCCAGGGCGTTGAAGGTGGTGGCGATGTAGACCTGGCCCTGGCGAACCAGCTCGCCGACACCGATGACCGAGAACAGCGAGGTGTCCTTGATGCTGATGATGCCCTGGTTGCCCAGCGGCGGGATCATGCGACGGAAGGCCTGGGGCCAGATGATATAGCGGAAGGTCTGGCGCCGGGACAGCCCCAGGGACAAACCGGCCTCGCGCTGGCCGCGTTCGATGGACTGCACGCCGCCGCGAACGATTTCCGAGATATAGGCCCCGGAGTTCACCGCGATCGCCGCGATACCGGCGACCAGGGCATTGATGGGACCGCCGAGCAGCTGCGGCAGGCCATAGAAGATGAACAACACCTGGACCAGGACCGGGGTACCACGGAAGATCTCGATGTAGGCCACGGCCGGCCAGCGCAGCCAGGAGACCGGGCTGATGCGCAGCAGGCCGAAGATAATGCCGATGATGAAGCCGATGGCCAGCCCGCCGAAGGAGATCAGCAGGGTGTAGGGAATACCCGTCAGCAGGTGCGGAATGGAGGCGAAGGCCGCCTGCCAGTCGAATTGGAAAGTGACGTCCACGAGGGATCTCCGTCAGGATGCGTCATGAAGAAGCGGTGTCGCGACGCCGGGGTCGCAACGCGACGGGGCCGGGTCATGGGACCCGACCCCGTCATCAGGCGAGCGTCAGCGTCATTCGCCGCTGGGGCTGCCGAACCACTTGGCGTGGATCTCGTCGTAGGTGCCGTCTTCCTTCATGGCCGCCAGAGCCTCGTTGACGGGTTCCACCCACTCGCTGCCCTGGACGAAGACGATGCCGTACTGCTGGCCCTCGTAGAGGGGCCCGACGACCTTGGTGCGGCCCTCGCCACGGGTCTGGGAGAAATAGCCGACGTTCGGCGCATCATAGAAGACCGCATCGACGCTGCCGCCGAGCAGCGCCATGTACATGTCACTCGACCCCGGATAGGGGGTGATATCGGCTGACTCGCCGAGGTTCTCTTCCAGGTAGTCGTAGCTGGTGGAGCCGATCTTGGTGCCGATCTTCTTGCCTTCCAGGTCCTCGACGGTCTCGACGCTGTCGTCGTTGGCGCCGACCAGGATGCGCAGGCCGCTGTCGTAGTAGGGATCTGAGAAGTCGACGATCTCGGCGCGCTCATCGGTGATGGTGATGCCGGCAATGGCGATGTCGACGTTGCCGGTCTGCACGGCGGGAATGATGCCGTTGAAATCCATGGTGCGCAGGTTGTAGTCGAAACCGGCGCGCTCGGCTAGCTCGGCGATGATGTCCATGTCGAAGCCGACCATCTCGCCGGTTTCCTGGTCCATCATCTCGAAGGGCACGAAGCTCGGGTCGGTGACGACATCGAGCACATGGTTGTCGGCGCCGGCGGTGGCGGACAGGCCCAGGGTCAGGCCAAGACAGGAAGCCAGCGAGGCCGCCTTCAGGTGACGTTTCATGTGACTCTCCATGGAAGAATTTGTTTTGGAGTACCTAATCAACCATGGCGAGTTGTCGTGAGAGCGTCAAGTCCCGGCAAAAGGCGCTGAGCCACGCCGACTCAACGGTGGGCGTCAGACCATGAAGGAGGCACCACAGCCGCAGGTAGTAGTGGCATTGGGGTTCTGGATCAGGAAGCGGGCGCCGGCCAGACCTTCCTCGTAGTCGACGGTGGAGCCGACCAGGTACTGGTATGACAGCGGGTCGACCACCAGGCCCACCTCGCCGAACTCGACCAGGGTGTCGTCCTCGGCCACATCCTCGGCGAAGTCGAAGCCATACTGGAAGCCCGAGCAGCCGCCGCCGGTCACGTAGACCCGCAGCTTGAGGCGGGGGTTGCCCTCCTCCTCGATCAGCGCATGGAGTCGCGCCTTGGCGCTGTCGGAGAGCAGCAAGGGGGTGGGAACGAAGGTTGCGGCACCGCTCATGGGTGACCTCCCCGGAATCGGTGAATGTCTTGCAGGACGACGATTATCCACAACCCCCAGCAAAAGGGTCAACTATTGGTGGGGCAGGCATGGCTATCGATGTGAATGTTGTTGTTCGAGACTACGCCGTCGACAGGTCTGCGAGGGGGCGCTGTAAACCCTTCCATGGGCAAAAGCCCCCTTTTCGACCTGTCCCCGGCGCCTCTCACGCGCAGCTGGCGGCGATAGCCCGAGGGCGATGAAGCAAGTTCAGGGCATCATGGCCGGGGCGTCGAGGCCGGCGTGCTCGTCGAGGCCGAACATCAGGTTGAGGTTGTGCACGGCCTGGCCGGAGGCCCCCTTGACCAGGTTGTCGATCACCGCGAGGACCACCACGGTGTCGCCGTCGCCGGGGCGATGGACGGCCAGTCGACAGACGTTGGCGCCCTTGACGCTGCGCGTCTCGGGGTGGCTGCCCGCCGGCATCACGTCGACGAAGGGCTCGTCGGCGAAGCGCTGCTCGAAGCGCGCCTGCAGATCGCCCGGCTCGCCGGTGAGGCGGCCGTAGAGGGTGGCATGGATGCCGCGGATCATCGGCGTCAGGTGGGGCACGAAGGTCAGCCCCACCCGGCCGCCGGCGGCATCGCCCAGGCCCTGGCGGATCTCGGGCAGGTGCCGGTGCCCCGAGGCGCCGTAGGCCTTCATCGATTCGCTGGCCTCGGCCAGCAGCGAGGGCACCTTGGCACCGCGCCCGGCACCGGTGACGCCGGACTTGCAGTCGGCGATCACGTGCTCGGCATCGATCAGCCCGGCCTCAAGCAGCGGCAGCAGGCCGAGCTGCACCGCGGTGGGATAGCAGCCGGGAACGGCAATCAGACGGGCCTGGCGGATACGCTCGCGGTTGACCTCGGGCAGGCCATAGACGGCGCCCTCGAGCAGCTCGGGGGCGCCATGGGGCTGGCCGTACCAGCGCTCCCATTCGGCGGCATCGCGCAGGCGGAAGTCCGCCGAGAGATCGATCACCCGGGTACCGCGCTCGAGGAGCTCGCCGGCCAGGGCATGGGCCACGCCGTGGGGGGTGGCGAAGAAGACGGCATCGCAGGCCGCCAGGCGAGCCGGATCCGGTTCGCTGAAGCGCAGCTCGTCATAGTGGCCGCGCAGGTTGGGGTAGAGCTCGCTGACGCCGAGGCCGGCCTCGCTGCGCGAGGTGATGGCCTCGATGCGCACCTCGGGGTGGCGGGCCAGCAGCCTGAGCAGTTCGACACCGGTGTAACCGGTGCCGCCGACGATTCCGACCTTGATCACGATGGACTCCTCGTTGTGGGACGCTGGGACCTCTGTGCCTGGATATGATACACAAGAGAGGCGTGTTCCACCCAGAGCCGGGTGGGGCCTTGTCGCCTGGACGAACAGGAAGGTCAGCTTGCCGCGTCTGCCGTTACCCCGTTACAACCTGGACCGATTTCGTCGCCAGCTGGCCAGCGTGGATGCCCTCCCCCAGCTGTGCGTGCTCGGGGTAGTGTCGGGGCTGATCACCGGCGGGCTGATGGTGGTGTTCCGTCTGCTGCTGGCCCTCGGGGCCCTGGTCTTCCTGCCCGGGGGCAACCCCGAGGCCTTCGAGGGACTGGCACCAGCCGCCCGGGCGCTGCTGCCGCTGCTGGCGGTGGCATTGATCGGCCTGTGGCTGTGGCGTCAGCCGGTCGCCGGCCGCCAGATCGGTGTGGCCCATGTGATTTCCCGCCTGACCTATCACCAGGGGCGCTTTCCACTGCGCAACTGGCTCACCCAGTGGTGGGTGGGGCTGATCTCGGTGCTGGGCGGGCTCTCCGCGGGGCGCGAGGGTCCGGCCATCCATCTCGGCGCGGCGGCGTCCAGCGGACTGGGCCAGCGCCTGCGCCTGCCCCACAACAGCCTGCGCGTGCTGGTGGCCTGCGGCACTGCCGCGGGCATCTCGGCCTCCTTCAATACCCCCATTGCCGGGGTCATCTTCGCCATGGAAGTGGTGATGATGGAGTACACCATCACCGGGTTCATGCCGGTGATCCTGGCCTCGACCATGGGGGCCGTGGTGGCGCAGGCGGTGTTCGGCTTCGAGCGTCCCTTCCAGGAGACCGGGGTGGCGCTGGGCTCGCTGTTCAACCTGCCCTGGATCGTGGTCAGCGCCCTGGCCATTGGCCTGCTGGCCGGCCTCTTCGTGCGGCTGGCCCGCTCCGGCGTGCGGCTCGACGCCCTGCCCCTGGCAGCACGCTTCGCCCTGGCCGGCAGCCTGGTCGGTGTGGTGGCCTGGTGGTATCCCCAGGTGCAGGGCATGGGCTACGACACCCTGGGCCTGACCCTGGCCGGTGAGCTGAGCCTGGACGTGCTGCTGGCAGTGGCCATCGGCAAGCTGCTGCTGACGGCCGGTGCCGTGGCTTGTGGCATCCCGGTCAGCATCATCGGCCCGATCCTGGTGGCGGGGGGGGCCGCCGGTGCCCTGTGTGGCCTGCTCGGTGCCCAGCTGATGCCGTCGCTGGCCGCCGGCCCCGAGGTCTATGCCATGCTCGGCATGGCGGCCATGATGGGTGCCGTGCTCCAGGCACCGCTGGCCGCGCTGATGGCGCTGCTCGAGCTGACCCATAATCCCAACCTGATCCTGCCGGGCATGCTGGCCGTGGTGGTGGCCGGGCTGACCGCCCGTCAGCTGTGTGGCTGCGATGGCTTCTTTATCAGCGTCACCCGGCATGGGCTGCATCCGCTGCAGCAGCCCCTGATGCAGGCCCTCTCGCGGGTCTCGGTGCCGGCGGTGATGGAGCGTGATCTGGTGCGCACCCGACGGCGGGTGACCCGCGAGCAGGCCAGTGCCTTGCTGGAAGCCAAGCCGATCTGGGTGGTCATCGAGCGTTCCAGCGATGACAAGCCGGCCCTGGCGCTGAAGGCCGCGGATCTGGCCCGCTGGATGCTGGAGCATGATGACGACGACAAGATCGGCAAGGATGGCAAGCTGGACCTGCTGGAGATCCCCGGCCAGCGACTGGACATGGCGCCGATTCACTTGCAGGCCACGCTCTCGGAGGCCTTCACCCGGCTCAACGACAAGGCCGTGGATGCGCTCTACGTCGAGCACGGCCATCGACCGAAGCAGAAGCGGATTTCCGGTATCATCACCCGGGACGCCATCGAGCGTTACTATCGCTACAGCGACACACCTCCAGCCTAAGGAAGCGACATGTATCCCTGGATCAAGGCCCTGCACCTGGTGGCCGTGGTGACCTGGTTTGCCGCCCTCTTCTACCTGCCCCGGCTCTACGTCTACCACGCCATGGCCCGTGACCGAGGGGAGCAGCAGGCCATCGACTATTTCACCGTCATGGAGCGCAAGCTCTACCGCGGCATCATGACGCCGTCGATGATCGCCGTGCTGGTGCTGGGCGGCATCCTGCTCTATCTCAGCCCGGCCTGGCTCGACCAGGGCTGGATGCACGTCAAGCTCGCCCTTGTCGTGCTGCTGGTCGCCTATCACCATGTCTGCCTGGTCTATCTGAAGCAGTTCGTTTCCGGCCGCTGCAGCCGTGGCCACCGTTTCTTCCGCATCTTCAACGAGTTGCCCGTGATCGCCCTGCTGGCGATTGTCATCCTCGCCGTCGTGAAGCCGTTCTGATGTCGCCCTCCCCTGACACGAACCCCCACCTGCCCATGGTACTGGTCCTCGCCGGCCATGATCCTACCGGCGGCGCCGGTCTGGTGGCCGATGCCGAGGCCGTGGCGGCCTGTGGCGGCTGGGCGCTGACCATCCCTACCGCCCTGACGGTACAGAACTGTCGTGATGTCATGGCCGTTCAGCCGGTGGCGGCGGATACCATCCGCGACATGGCGTCCGCCCTGGAGGATACCGAGATCGCCGCCATCAAGGTCGGCTTGCTGGCCGCCCCGGAGACCCTGGAGGCCGTGGTGGAGATCATCGCCCGCCGTCCGGGGGTGCCGGTGGTAGTCGACCCGGTCCTCCGAGCCGGGGGGGGCAAGGAGATGTCCACGGGTGACCTGGTGGGGGCTTTCCGCCGGCACATGCTGCCGCTTGTGGATATCCTCACCCCCAATCGCCAGGAGCTCGCTCGCCTGGCCGACGCCGATTGCCTGGACGAGCCCCAGCGCGTGGTGAGCCTGATGCATCTGGGCTGTCAGGGCGTGCTGGTCACTGGCACTGACGAGCCCGATGCCCGCACCGCCTCCGATCGGGTAGTGCACACCCTTCACTCCCCGGATGGCGACCGCCAGTGGAGCTGGCCGCGCCTGCCCGGCCAGTTCCATGGCTCCGGCTGCACCCTGGCGGCGGCCCTGGCCACTCGCCTGGCTCTGGGGGAGTCGCTGGTCGGTGCCTGCCAGCAGGCACAGGCCTTCACCTGGCAGGCCCTGGCCCATGGCTGGCAACCGGGACGGGACCAGCGGCTGCCGCGCCGGCTGTGGCGCCTGCCAGTGACCCTTGAGAGCTGACGGGAGCCAGGCATGGGCTGGCCATCCGGGGCGTCTGCATCGAGAATAGGACCAGCGGGAGGATTACGGGACAAAGTGACGCTGTTCGGCGACATTCACCATCAGATCACCGGTCGCCACAAGCTTATCCAGAGAACTATCCACAGGCCGGAGCGCCGTGCCATGGGGCTTTCCGGCCGACGAGACATATTCGCTCAACAGCAAAGGGGTTGACATGACCACATCCGCACAGCTCTTCGAACGGGCCTGCCGACACATCCCCGGCGGTGTCAATTCGCCGGTGCGTGCCTTCAAGGGGCTGGAACGCTCCCCGGTTTTCATGGAGCGTGCCCAGGGTGCCTATCTGTTCGACGTGGAGGGCAAGCGCTACATCGATTACGTCGGGTCCTGGGGGCCGATGATTACCGGCCATGCCGACCCCGAAGTCCTGGGAGCGGTGCGCGAGCGTCTCGACAATGGCCTGTCATTCGGCACGCCGACGGCCATCGAGACCACCATGGCCGACCTGATCTGCGAGATGATCCCCAGCATCGAGATGGTGCGCATGGTCAATTCCGGGACCGAGGCCACCATGTCGGCGATCCGCCTGGCCCGCGGCTATACCGGTCGCGACAAGATCGTCAAGTTCGAGGGTAACTACCATGGGCACTCCGATTCCCTGCTGGTCAAGGCCGGTTCCGGGGCCCTGACCCATGGCGAGCCCAGTTCCCCGGGCGTGCCGGCATCGCTGGCCGAGCATACCGTGACCCTGTCCTACAACGATCCGGATGCCGTCGAGACCTGCTTCGAGGAGATCGGCGACGAGGTGGCCTGCATCATCGTCGAGCCGGTGGCCGGCAACATGAACTGCATCCCGCCCCAGCCCGGCTTTCTCGAGACCCTGCGCCGGGTCTGTGACCAGCACGGCAGCGTGCTGATCTTCGACGAGGTGATGACCGGCTTCCGGGTGGCCATGGGCGGGGCCCAGGCGCACTACAACGTCGAGCCCGACCTGACCTGCCTGGGCAAGATCGTCGGCGGTGGCATGCCGGTCGGGGCCTTCGGCGGTCGCCAGGCGATCATGGAGAACATCTCGCCGCTGGGGCCGGTCTACCAGGCCGGAACCCTGGCAGGCAATCCGCTGGCCATGGCGGCCGGCATCGCCCTGCTCACCAAGCTGCGCGAGCCTGGTTTCCACGATGCCCTGGCCCAGCGCGTGGAGACGCTTTGCCATGGTCTCCAGACACGTGCCGACGCAGCCGGTATCGACATGATGACCCAGCAGGCGGGGGGCATGTTCGGCCTCTTTTTCACCGGCCAGAGCCGGGTGGATAACTTCGCCCAGGCCACCGCCTGCGATGGCGGTGCCTTCCGCCGGTTCTTCGCCGCCATGCTGGATCATGGCGTGTATATGGCGCCCTCGGCTTTCGAGGCCGGCTTCATGTCCAGTGCGCATGCGCCCGAGGACATCCAACTGACCCTGGACGCGGCTGAGGCTGCCTTCGCGTCGATGCGCCAGGCGTGATCCGCGCCGGCGACCCAGCGAGGAGACTGCGATGAATCAGCGACATCCCCATGATGCCACCCTCGTCGGGGAGGACTTCTCCCTCGAGGCCGTGGTCGAGCGCCTGAGCGTCTGGCACCGTGAGCATCGCTGTCATGACCGGGACTCCGCGGCGGCCCTGGCGGCGGTCAGGGCGCGCAGTGACGCCGAGATAAAGGCCCTGGAGTCGCTGATGGTCGGTGACGAGGATCGCCAGCGTCTGGCCAGTCTGTCACGCTGGTTGAAGGAGAGCCTCGAGCGGCTGACCCCCGTGCTGCAGTCCCGGGGAGACCATCGGCTACCGTACAGCTGGGCCTGTGACCATCCGCACAGTCGCCTGGTGGGGGAAGGACGTGTGCTGATGGCCAATGCCATCGACCGTGACCTCGCGGGACCTGGCGCGCAGACCGCGCTGGATCCGGGGGGGGACCTGGCCTCGCTGCTGGTGGGACTCGAGATCCGGGGGGAGACGCGTCTGGCCCGCCGGGCGCTCGACCAATATCTGCGGGAGTCGGGCGACTACGGTATGCCTCCCCTGCTGTCGATCTTCCGGGTGATCGAGGCCCTGGCTGGTGCCAGGCGGGCCCTGAGGCGCCGGCAGGAGGCCGTCGGTGACGACGAGCAGCCGGCCCTGCTGGCGGAGACCATGGGGGCCTGCCGTCGCTATCTGACGCTGGCCGAACAGCATGCCGAGTTCCGCTTTCCCCCCCTAGTGATCGGGGTGGGGGTGACCGGCAGCGGCAAGAGCCGGTTCACCCGTACCCTGGTCGGCCAGTTGGGGGCGGTACGGCTCTGCTCTGACGCAGAGCGCCGTCGCCTGCATGAGGGTTATCCACAGGCCTCACAGAGCGAACCGCCGGTGGATATCTTCTCGGATGAGGCCACCGAACGTACCTATCGGCGTCTGGCCGACTGTGCCGGCCGGCTCCTGGATGCCGGCTTCCCGGTCTGTATCGATGCCACCTGTCTCAAGCGAGAGCAGCGCAACCGCTTGCGCCACCAGGCGGAGAGCCGTGGCTTGCCCGTCCTGCTGGTCAGTTTCGAGGCCGACGAGGCCACCCTGGAACAACGCATCCGCAAGCGCGCCAGCCGCCGGGGCGGCAATGCCCGGGATGGCCTGGCCGTTCTCCACCGCCAGCGAGCCGGATTCGAGGGGTTCACCAGCGATGAACGCCTGCATCTGATCCACCTGGATACCACGGCGGACAATGCCGGCGAGACGCTCGCCGGCCTGATCCAGGAGCATGCCCACTGGACCTGACTTGCCATGGGGCCAGGCCCCGTGGCTCCCGCTCGACCTCTCGTGTCTCCCCTCTTCAGGCTTTCCCGCCGTGTGGCGGGATCCGGTGTAACAACAAGTGATCAGCCGTAGTTGCCGCGTAAACTGGAGGACTACTCTCCAGTCCATTGTTTTCGCTATGGAAAATGTCAGTGTGTGGGAAGTGTCACTTCTGCAACGAATTTGTTTCCTTCCTGTATCATCAAGTTAATTAATTGATTTTTAAGCGTTAATCCAGCCAACCAGCGGTTGGGTGCCGATGCTCTGTTTCACGGGCTTAACAGTTCCTGAATGATTCCCCCCTCTAAACCCTCCCCAGCCCCGTGTTCCACAGCCAAGAACACGAACTCTCTCCAATATTGTCAGCTGGTTACGTATTCCTGGCACGCATTATGCCCCAGGTAGCTTGCCTGCGAGCGGGATCTTCGAGGGCTCAAGGTCGACCTTTGAACTCGACCAAGAGCAGGCAACCAGAACCGATGCCGTTATCGACCTTCGAATCGGCCCGGTTCGCAGCGGACGAAAATGGTCCAGCCGAATCGAACGGGAGAGTGATCATGAAAGCATATGTAATCGCGGGGACTTCCCTGCTGACCCTGGTCATGGCGATTTCCACCGCCCAGGCCAACCCCACGAATGGCGTCGTCAAGGGCGACTCCGACCAGGACGTTGACTCCGCTGCCCTTGCCGTGGGTGGCAGCAGCGGCAGTGCTGATGGCGGGTCCGGCTTCGGGCTGGGCCTGGGCTCCGGGGGCAGTGCCGATGGCGGTGATGGCGGTGACGACGGCTTCGCCGATGGCGGCAATGGCGGAACCGGCGGGAACGGTGCCGGCACCGGTCTGGGCACCGGTGGCGGCGGCGGCATGACCGGCCGCGGCGGCGATGCCTGGGCCATGAGCGAGTCCTACAACACCTCCATCAGCGTGATTTCGCTGCAGAAGATGCGCTCGAATGTCAGCGGCGCGCCGATCAACGTCTATGGCGGTGATGGTGCCCGTGGCGCCGATGGTGCCGCCGGTGGTGGTGCGCTCGCGGTCAGCGTCGGGCTCGGTGTCGGCGGTGACGGCGGCAACGGTTATGGCGGCGACGGCGGCGGTGCCGGCGCCCTGGGCGCGGGTAACGGTGAAGGTGGCGACGGTACCGGAACCGGTCTAGGTCTGGGGGCTGGCATCGGCGTGGGTGGCGGTGCCAATGCCGGCAGTGGTGCCGGTAGCGACGCAGATGCCGACAACGATGACGCCGGCGGCGGGCTCTTCGGTGGCGGCAACCAGGATGCCGGTGCCGGGTCCAGCGCCGGAGCGAGTGCCACGGCCGGTACAGGGGGCGCCGGCAGCGGGACCGGTAGCGGGACCGGTGCAGGCTCCGGGACCGGCGGCGACGGCAGCGGTAGCGGCTGGGCCCAAGCAGTGGCCGGTGACGGCGGCGACGGCTATGGCGGCGGCGGCGGCGGCGGCCTCGGCCGCGGCGGTAACGCCTTTGCCGCTGGCGGCGCCGGCGGCGACGGTGGTGCCGGTGGTGCCGGTGGTGCAGCCATCCTGAGGACCGGCGCGGCCAGTGTCTCGGTCGCCGCAGGCGGCGTCTACGGTGGAGTTTCCAACATCAACAACTCCACCGGCTTCTACAACTCGCAGCTGTCCGGCACCAGCATCGCCGCTCACAGCGGTGTCAACATCGGCAACTGATGGCACGAGTCCTGTAAGGGACTGATGGTTGCCAAGCCTGGAACTGGCGGAGCACGTCTCCGCCGGTTCCTTCACTGCTCGGTGGAGATCAGCGGAGGCAAGGTGATGAAGATGTCGAGGTGGTTGCGGGTCAAGGGGCGGGTCGCGCTGTTGGGCTCGGCCACGATCCTGGCGATGACATGGGCGGGAGCCAGTCTCGCCGAAGAACTTCAGCAAAGCGGTTTCGATACCCTCCAGCGCATGGCGCCCGGGGAGATGGCGCAGGCAAGGGGGCGAGACGGCGTCAACGTGCAACTTGACCAGGTCAATGTCCAGAGCGTTCAGGACATGGAGGCCGTGGCCGCCGGGTCGAGCTTCACCGTCGTCAATGGCGACATGATGACGGGCCCGATCACCTTCGAACAGGACTCGATGGGACACTATAGCGGCACGGGAATCTTCAACAACGTGACGGGCAATGCCAATGCCATCAACAATGCCATCGGTATCAGCGTGTACGTATCCAGTCCCTGAGGCATGGCATTGGGAGTGTAGTCGCTGATGCGCTACCCGGTCGAGGAATGGGACAGACATCCCGAGGCGGTAAACATGATCAAGTTTCTATGGCGTGCCTCCCTGCTTGTGGTCTGGATGATGGCGGGAGGCTTCGTCATGTCCGTACAGGCCGGCACCGTCGTCATCTCCAACCCGTTCGGTACCTTTCAGGTCGAGGCCAAGAGCCTGTCGGAAATCAGCTGGGAAGGCGTGGTGCGCCAGGAGTATGACTTCAGCTGCGGCTCCGCAGCCGTCGCCACCTTGATGACCTATCACTATGACCGACCGACAAGTGAGGTGGACGTCTTTGAGGCGATGATCCGCGAGGGGGACAGGGAACAGATCCAGACCTACGGCTTTTCCATGCTGGACATGAAGCGTTATCTGGATGCCCAGGGCCTGAATGCCGATGGCTTCGAGATTACCCTCGATGATTTCATCCGCATCGGGGTGCCGGCCATCACCCTTATCAATACGGGGGGCTACAAGCACTTCGTGGTCGTCAAGGGGGTCGATCGGGACAACGTGCTGGTGGGGGATCCGGCGGCCGGCACCGTGGTGGTGCCGAGGGAGCTGTTCGAGACCCTGTGGAGCAACAAGGTGTTGGGGGTGAGAGCGGAAGTCGAGCTGGCGCGTGAACACTTCAATAGTGAACGTGACTGGCGAGTTCGCCCGGCCTCACCACTGGAAAACGGGTTGCAGCGCTCCAGCGTAGGATCCTACATGCTGACGCTGCCGGGAATGAATGAAATCGGTAGGTAATACCACTCAGGGGAGTTACCGGCCATGAAAAGCAAGATCAAGATCGGCGAGTCAGGGCGCAAGGGGCGTATCCTGGCTACGTCATTGCTGGTGGGGAGCGTGCTGGCAAGCACCTCCAGCCTGGCGCTGACATCCGCCCCGGTGTCGGGGCCGGGCTTGTTGTCGGGTGCCACACATGACATCTATTACCGGGGCGAGGTGATCCCGACGACGGCCCTGGACAGTTTGCGCGGGGGGTTCAGCCTCGCGGGGCTGGAGGTGAACTTCGGCGCCAGGCTGACCACCCTGATCAATGACAGGGTTCGCTACGAGACCCAGTTGGCCTTCAGCCAGGCAGGCACGGATATCATCTCCCGTCGGCTCGATGTCGCGGGAGGAGGCGCCGAGACCTTGACCCAGGTGGGGCCCGAAACGGGCGTCAGTGTCGCCGATATCACCGGCCAGCTGAACCTGGCCGGCCTTGGTGGTTACAGTGGTGTGGTGCTCGATGACGGCATGGGAGGTGCCACGGCTGCCCTGCACAGCATTACCCAGAACGCTATTGTCAGTACCCTGTCGACCACGGCCAGCGGGCAGAGCATTCGTAATAATATCGATGTCAGCGTGCATATCCTGAACGCGGGCGAGCTGCGATTGCAGCGACAGAGAGCCCTGATCCTGAACTCCCTGTTAGGGGCGCCGCGGTAACGAGAAAAGGCTGCCGGTCTGGCAGCCTTTTCTCTGAGGGGAGCATGCCTAATAGACGTTGAGACCGATAGGCGCGCGAAGGGTAAGGGTGGTATCGGGCGCATCCTCGGTAACGCCCAGTTCCAGGCCCAGGTTCAGCACCGAGCTCTGGTTGAACTGATAGGACCAGCCCAGCAGCATGGCACCGACATTCAGGCTGCGTGAACTCTGCGTCGACTGTGCGCCAGTATCGGGGTCGGTGAAGGTCGTATCCGTCTCGTCGATGAAGTCATTCTTGTAGCCCAGGGTGAAGGACGACCTGGGGTTGATCGAGTAGGACATGCCAAAGCTCATGCGCACGGCATCACCGGGATCGACCTCCTCGACTCGGACATCACCGATCTGCTCGTTGACATCGTCCTCCAGGTTGAACAGGTAGCCGAGGTTGGCAAAGTAGACGGCGGGCGCCGATGGAACCAGGACGGTTAGGCTGGGCTCGATGGAATGAAAGCCGGAACCGGTGGGCAGCTCCTCTTCGATGCCGTTGCTGTCGCGGCTGACGTCGAAAGGACCGTCACCGGTCGTCGATTTGTAGCGCAGGTTACCCACGAAGTAGGGGACACCATTTCGACCACTGTTGATCTGGTAGTGAGCGGCGAACTCGACATCCCCTAGCCCATCCCCACTCTGGCTCCTGTCGAGTTCGAACTGGTCGGGATCCTCGATGGAAAAGTTGGCCGTGTCATCCCGGTACAGGTAGGGCAGTCTGAGTTCCAGTTCTAGGCGGTCCGTAACCCCTAGCCGGCCGGTGAGTGCCGTGGTGTAGGTGTCACGATCCACATCCTCGGCCGCCAACACCCCGACTTGCAGGGTACTGAGGATCTCCACGCCACGGAAGGTCAAGCGGTTGACGCTGGCATGGGAATACTGGAATTCGGGTTCAAGCACGAGGCGCCCCTTGGGCGTCAGGACGCCGCCAATATCCGGGATGGCCTGAACCTCGGGGGCTTCCTGTGAGGGCGGTGGACGCTGCCCGACGGGCTGGATAGTGTCTTCTCCCGACGATTGGGCGGCGGCATGGCCTGAGATTGCCAGAGGGGCCAGACTGCAGGCGAGGGCGAGCCTCTTGAGTTCGAACGTCATGACGTGTTCCCTATTTCCTTGAATTAACATAAGATTTTTAGGTTATGACCACTACTCCTGCCATTCTGCGCTGTTTCTCACTCTGTGATTGTCTAGGGTAGTCCTTCGAGGAGCCAGGATCGAGTTGGCGATGTCATTTCAGGGGCGGGGCACAGAAGCGCCTTCACTTCAGGCTAGCGGTCTCGCCGAGCGAATATCGTCGAGAAATACTCTGCTGCTGACACGATGTGCTCCTCCTGATTCTAGGAAGGGCCTTTCTTGATGGAGGAAAAGTGAAGTACATTGGTAAGATCCCTGGATGTTCCATCCTCAACAAGCCCCCCCTTCTGGCTTGGAGCCTCGCTCGCTCGAGTGATCTTGTGTTTCTCCATCAAACGATAGAGGGTCACTCGAGATATGCCAAGTTCTCGGGCGGCGTGCTGGATGTTGAAGCTGTTGCGAGCCAGTGCGGCCTGCACGACACCGCGTTCGGCGATGTCGCGGGCTTCTTCAAGACTCTCCGCATGGCGTGAGGCGCAGTGGCGCCTCTCCAGCCCGAGGTCGGCGGGGCGGATCAAGTGATGATCGCACATGACCATGGCGCGCCGTACCCGGTTAATGAGCTCGCGAATATTCCCCGGCCACTCATAGAGACGCATCAGGGCCAGGCTCTCCTTGTTGAAGCCTGTTACCTGAAGGGACTTTTCATTGGCAAACTTATTGAAGAAGTGCTGGGCAAGAATCTCGATGTCATCTCCGCGTAATCTCAGTGCCGGCACTCTGACCTGAAGGACATTGAGGCGATGATATAAGTCTTCTCGAAAACTGCCTTCCTCAACGGCATTCTCCAGGTCTACATGGGTTGCGGCGAGGACTCGAACGTCGACCTCGATTTCCTTCAGGCCACCGACACGTTGAATGGTATGGTTTTCCAGAAAACGTAGTAGATTGACTTGCAGTTCCAGAGGCAAGTCTCCGACCTCATCGAGGAAAAGCGTTCCACCCTGAGTATTCTCGATGATGCCGATCTTGCGTTGACTCGCACCAGTGAAAGCCCCCTTCTCATGGCCGAAGAGCTCCGACTGGATCAGGTTGCTGGGCAGGGCCCCACAGTTAACGGCATTGAAAGGATTGTCGGCTCGACGCGATTCCTCATGGATGGCTCGCGCCGTCAGCTCCTTTCCGGTTCCGGACTCGCCCTGGATAAAAACCGGGGCATCAACGACAGCTACCTTGTGTATTGTCTTGAAGAGAGCCTTCATGATGGGACTGTTGCCCACCATCTTGTACTCCATTGGGTCCGCTTCACTTTGGCAACTTGGTGACACTGTAAGTTGTGCAATTTCCAGGAGGGTCTCCAGGGTGAAGTGAAGTTTTTTTGGGTCGATCGGCAGCGTATGATACGCACAGAAGAGCTGGCCGATGACCTGGCAGATCTTCTTATCAGATAATAGTTGCTTGTCGACAATGGCTGTCCATCGTGTCGAGCTCTCATTGATCAAGTTTTGGATTTCACTGGATAGAATAGAGTGACTTGATTCAATGAAAATCAGGCCGACCAAGGGAGGGTTAATCCTGGCTTTCTTAAATGCTTGCTTAACACAGCCGACATGAGACACTGTCCATCCCATGGTCGATAACTGATTGATAATATGATCCTTGTTATCCCCTTCCCCTATGATCATTATGCTTTTTAGTGTCTTCATTACTGGTCCTTTGACATTTCGTCAAGTAAAGAAAAACACAGCTCCGAGCGCGATAAATACCAAAATAGCAGCTCGCTAATCGAGGCTATTATGGTTTTTTCTAATGTTTTTTCATGACTTGCAATTGGGTCGTCGTTCGGTCAGCGGAGGAGGCGTTCCCAGGTTTTGCCTTGCCCAGTTAACGGCCTGCAGGCGATTATGGACCTCTATCTTCTTGAAGATGTTATAGAGGTGAGACTTGACGGTATGCTCACTGACGAAGAGGCGATCGGCGATTTCCATATTGGATGCGCCGGACCCGAGCAGGCCGATGATCTCCAGCTCCCGCTGTGTCAAGCCACAGGCCGGACGATAGGCATTGATCTGATGACGGCGATAGAATTCGAGCATGCGTGCCATCAGGTGCCGTGACATCCATAGCTGACCATCCAACAGCGTGGACAGACCCTTGCAGATAAGCGGTAGCGGATCACTGCGATAGAAGATGCCCTGAAGGTGCATCCCGGAGAGGGTCTCGACCGCATGGTCCTCATCCCGTAGGTTGAAGGCGGCCAGGGAAATATTGGGGTGTTCCGCTCGATGGGTCTGCCATGCCTGCATGGAGGCCTCATCCATGTGGTCCGCATCAAGGAGTACGAGGACATCCCCATTGTTCTCCCTGGGCTTCCAGGCAGTACCTGGGACCACGACCCCCACCGGGCACTCGAGCTGTTGATGCAAGTAGTCGGTGAAGAGCTGTGACTGCGGGTTGGACTCGGTCACCAGCAGTATTTGACGTTTTTCGTGGACCATGGTGTAACCTCAGCATCTGTGACGATAACCATCACCTCGCCTGATGAAATCTTTGGGCAATGTCGTCTGCCAGTTATGAGTGTCGGACGCAATGTAAAAACATGTAACTAACTTTTCGTTATATGACGTTCCTTGCTTAGTTCTTTCCGACGCTCATGATCCTTTTATATTCATAAAATCAGTTGGTTATATAGTTGTTAGGCCCTTCTCGACCAGATATCTGCTTCTAGGGTATTAGACAAACCATGCCGCCTTGGATAATGCCTCCTGAAGGGATTGATGCTCGACTTCGAGCAATAGAATGATTCTATTTCGTGTTACCTCCTTGCCTTTCCTCCTCCCGAGGGGCTGGCTCGCGTAGAATTGCTTCGAGACATACCAACCAAGGTGCCGCCATGATGACGAGATTGGTGCTGGCGAGTGGTAATGCCGGCAAGCTACGCGAATTCCATCAGCTGCTCGCCCCCCTTGGCGTCGACGTACGGCCCCAGTCCGACTTCGCCGTTTGCGAGGTCGAGGAAACGGGGCTGACCTTCGTCGAGAACGCCCTGCTCAAGGCCCGCGAGGCGACCCGCGTCAGTGGACTGCCAGCCCTGGCCGACGATTCGGGACTGGCCGTGGATGCCCTGCAGGGCCAACCCGGTATCCATTCGGCGCGTTTCGCCGGTGAGCCGCGTGACGATGGACGAAACAATCGCCGCTTGTTGGAGGCCCTGGCCGAGGTGCCTGACCAGAAGCGCACCGCTCGCTACTGGTGTGTGCTGGTGTTGCTTCGCCATGCCGAGGATCCGGTGCCGCTGATCGTCCAACGCAGCTGGGAGGGTGAGATCCTGCCTGTGCCCAGGGGGACGCAAGGCTTTGGTTATGACCCCTTGTTCTGGATCCGCGATCTGCAGATGACCGCGGCCGAACTGCCCGCCGAGGAAAAGAACCGGCTAAGCCATCGCGGGCGTGCCCTGCGAGCTCTCCTTGACTCGTTGTCTGCCGGATCGCTGGCATGAGGGTCGCGGCACTGCCACCGCTCGCGCTCTACGTGCACGTGCCCTGGTGCGTGCGCAAGTGCCCCTACTGTGATTTCAACTCCCATGGTGTAGGGCGTGGGGCCGAGCTTCCTGAGGCGGAGTACCTGGCAGCGCTGATTGCCGACCTGGATGCCGACCTGCCGCTGGCGGGGGGGCGGGAGCTGGTCAGCGTCTTCATCGGGGGAGGCACGCCGAGCCTGATGTCAGCGGCCTTCTACCGTGACTTGCTGGATGCCGTCGCCGAGCGACTGCCGCTGGCCGCCGATATCGAGATCACCCTCGAGGCCAATCCCGGCACCCTCGAACGTGGCCGTTTCGCGGGCTATCGACAGGCCGGCATCAACCGCCTGTCGCTGGGCGTGCAGAGCTTCCAGGATCACCAGCTGTCCGCCCTGGGGCGTATCCACTCCGGCCGGGATGCCGTGGCGGCGGTCGAGGAAGCCCGCGAGGCCGGCTTCGAGAATCTCAATGTCGACCTGATGCATGGCCTGCCTGGCCAGACCCCTGCCCTGGCCCTGGATGACCTTGAGCGGGCACTGGCGCTCGGCCCTGAGCATCTCTCCTGGTACCAGCTGACACTCGAGCCCAACACCGAGTTTCATTCCCATCCGCCTGCATTACCCCGGGAGGAAGTGCTGTGGGACATTCAGGACCGCGGCCATGAGCGACTACAGGTCGCCGGCTTTACGCGCTACGAGATCTCCGCCTATGCACTCGCCGGTCGCCGGGCGCGCCATAACCTGAACTACTGGCGCTTCGGCGACTATCTGGGCATCGGCGCCGGAGCGCATGGCAAGCTGAGCGTGCCCGGGCTGGGGGGGCACGCCATCGAACGGCGCTGGAAGACCCGCCAACCCGATGCCTACCTGCGGCGACTGCACGATCCGCGGGGCTTCGTGGCGGGTCGTGAGGGGATCGACGCCGAGGAACTGCCGCTGGAATTCGCCATGAATGCGCTGCGCCTGACCGATGGGGTGCCGCTGTCCGACTGGCAGGACACGACCGGACGCCCTGCGGCGCTGCTGCTCGACCGCCTCGCCGCCGCCCGCAAAAAAGGACTTCTCGTGGAAGATGCCGGGAGGCTACAAGCCTCCCCCCAAGGTCTATTATTCTTGAACGAGTTGCTGGCCTCGATCGACACATCGGGCTAGTGCAGGACGCCAATCGTCAAACAAGGAGTCGACGACACCATGACCAGAAGCTTTCGCCTGATTGCGCCGCTTGCCGCCGCGGCCTTGCTGGTGGGGTGTACCACCACCGACCCCTATTCCGGTCAGACCCAGCGCAGCAAGACCGGCACCGGCGCCGCCATCGGCGCGGTGGTCGGGGCCGCCGCCGGGGCCCTCAGCGGGGATGGCAGCACCAGTCGTCGCGACCGTGCCCTGATCGGCGCCGCCGTGGGTGCCGCCGCGGGCGGTGGCATCGGCGCCTACATGGACAAGCAGGAAGAGCAGCTCCGCCAGGACATGCAGGGCACCGGCATCGGGGTCGAACGCCGCGGCGACGACATCGTGCTCAACATGCCCAGCAGCGTGACCTTCGGCTTCGATTCCAGTGAGCTGACCATGACGGCCCGCAATGCCCTCAACGATGTCTCCTCGGTGCTGACCCAGTACCCGGAGACGCGGGTCAATATCGCCGGCCACACCGACAGCACCGGCGAGGCCGCCTACAACCAGCAGCTCTCCGAGCGCCGTGCCCAGGCCGTGGGCAACTACCTGACCCAGAGCGGCGTTGCGTCCAGTCGCCTCTACATGAGCGGCTATGGCGAGAACCAGCCGGTGGCCAGCAACGCTACCGAAGCGGGACGCGCCCAGAATCGTCGCGTGGAGATCACCCTGAGCCCCATCGCCCAGCGCTGATCCGCGCTCAGGCGCCATCCGGGCCCGTCACCTTGCCGGTGGCGGGCCTTTTCCTTGCCCAATCACTGATGTGAGAGCCATGCTTTCCTACCAGCACGCCTATCATGCGGGTAACTTCGCCGACGTTCACAAGCACCTGGTGCTGTATGCGGTCGTCGAGCATCTATTACGTAAAGAATCCGCTGTTACGTATATTGATACCCATGCCGGTCGCGGGCTCTATCCCCTCGCCTCCGGGGAGGCCAGCAAGCTGCAGGAGCATCGGGATGGTGTCGGCCGGCTGTGGCAGGCGCGCCAGCGCCTCGCCGGCGAGCCCCTGCTGGAAAACTGGTTGGCGGCCCTGGCCAGGGTCCAGCGCGGGAGAGCCCTCGACCACTACCCTGGCTCTCCCTGGTGGCTGAGCCAGGGGCTGCGCGCCCAGGACCGGCTGCGGCTGTTCGAGCTGCATCCCGGGGAGCATGGCCATCTGGCCGAGCAGGCGCTGCCCGCCAATGTGCGACGGGTCCATGGCGATGGCCTGGCGGGCCTGCTGCAGGGGCTGCCGGTGTCGACCCCTCGGCTGTGCGTGCTGATCGATCCCAGCTATGAGCGCAAGGCGGAGTACAGCGAGGTCGCCGAGACCGTGCTCAAGACCATGCGCAAGTCGCGGCATGCCCAGGTCCTGGTGTGGTACCCACTACTGCCGGCGGGGCGGCATCAGGCGCTGCTCGACGGACTGCGTGATCACGGGCTGCGCAAGGTCTGGCGGAGTGAACTGACCCTGGGCGGGCCCGGCGAGGGGCATGGCATGTACGGCAGTGGCATGCTGGTGGTCAATCCCCCCTGGGGGCTGGAGGCGCGCCTGGCAGACACCATGGCAGCCCTCACGCCCCTGCTGGGCGATGCCTGTCGGCATCGGGGAGACTGGTGGGTCCCGGAGTAGGGCAGGGCGCTGACTTCCCAATGCGAGGCGGCCGAGGATCCCGCCCGGCAGCCATCGGTTGAGACGGCGCCTCGGCGCCGACGGCTGGGGCACCAGGACAAAGATATCGCGCTACTTGCCGATACAGAAGCTGCCGAAGATCTCGCCCAGCAGGTCATCGGCGCTGAACTCCCCGGTGATCTCGCCGAGGGCCTGCTGGGCGTCCCGCAGGTCCTCGGCGAGAAGCTCCCCGGCCCCGTAGCCGGAGAGCTGGTCCGCCCCATTGCCGAGGGCCCGCTCGGCGCGGTCGAGGGCCTCCAGATGCCGCCGACGCGCCGAGAAGCGGCCCTCGGTGGTGGCCGAGAATCCCATCACCGCCTTGAGGTGCTCCTTGAGGTTATCCACACCCGCGCCGGTCTTCGCCGACAGGCGCAGCACCGGAGTGGCTGTGGACAAGTCGAGTCCCGGCGTCTCGCGGCTGGTATCGATCTTGTTGCGGACCAGCGTCAGTCGCGAGGGATCGGCCAGCCGCTCGACGAACTCCGGCCAGATGGCCATGGGATCGATGGCATCCGTGGTGGCGGCATCCACCATCAGCAGCACCCGGTCGGCCGTCTCGATCTCCGTCCAGGCGCGGGCCACCCCGATCTTCTCCACCGCGTCCGGCGTGTCCCGCAGCCCGGCGGTATCGATCACGTGCAGGGGCATGCCATCCAGGTGAATGTGTTCGCGCAGCACGTCCCGGGTGGTGCCCTCGATATCGGTGACGATGGCGGTGTCCTGCTCGGTGAGGGCGTTGAGCAGGCTCGACTTGCCGGCATTCGGGCGCCCGGCGATGACCACGTTCATGCCCTCGCGCATCAGCGCGCCCTGGCCGGCGGCCGCCCGCACCTCGGCAAGCTCCGCCTGGATCCCGCTGAGCGTGTCCCCGACCCGGCCGTCGGCAAGGAAGTCGATCTCCTCCTCGGGAAAGTCGATGGCGGCCTCCACGTACATGCGCAGCTCGATCAGTTGCTGCACCAGCCCCTCCACCCGGTGCGAGAACTCGCCCTGCAGCGAACGCAGGGCGTTCTCGGCGGCGCCGCGGGAACTGGCCTCGATGAGGTCGGCAATGGCCTCGGCCTGAGCCAGGTCGAGCTTGTCGTTGAGGAAGGCCCGCTCCGAGAATTCGCCGGGGCGGGCCAGCCGGGCGCCAAGCTGCAGGCAGCGCTCCAGCAGCAGGTCCATGATCACCGGTCCGCCGTGGCCCTGCAGCTCGAGGACGTCCTCGCCGGTGAAGGAGTGGGGGTCCGCGAAGAAGAGGGCGATCCCCTCGTCGATCATGGCCGTCTCCCCCCGGAAAGGGCCGTACAGGGCCCGGCGGGGTTCGGGGCAGTGGCCCAGCAGGCTGCCGGCGATCGTCCGGCAGGCGGGGCCGGAGACGCGGATGATGCCCACGCCACCGCGCCCCGGCGGGGTGGCCAGGGCGGCGATGGTGTCCTGGGGATAGAGGCTCTCGGCCATCGGTGACTCCTCGGGTGGGACGTCGCTATTGTCCGTGTCGGGGGACACAAACGCCAGACCCCCGCCGGGGCGGGGGTCTGGCGGGATAGCGAGGGCGCGCTATTTGGTTTTCATGCCCTTGCCGATACTGGGATCGGCCTCGATCTTGCGGGTGATCACGTACTGCTGGGCGATGGAGGTGATGTTGTTCACCACCCAGTAGATCACCAGGCCGGCCGGGAACCACAGGAAGAAGAAGGTGAAGACGATCGGCAGCATCTTCATGATCTTGGCCTGGGTCGGGTCAGGCGGCGTCGGGTTCAGCAGCTGCTGCACGAACATCGAGGCGCCCATCAGGATCGGCAGGATGAAGTAGGGGTCCTTCACCGAGAGGTCCTGGATCCAGAACATGAAGGGCGCATGGCGCAGCTCCACGGACTCGAGCAGCATCCAGTACAAGGCGATGAACACCGGCATCTGCACCAGGATCGGCAGACAGCCCCCCAGCGGGTTGATCTTCTCCTTCTGGTAGAACTTCATCATCTCCTGGGACATCTTCTGGCGATCATCGCCGTACTGTTCCTTGAGGCGCTGCAT
Organism: Halomonas nitroreducens; assembly: GCF_003966155.1. GTDB lineage: Bacteria > Pseudomonadota > Gammaproteobacteria > Pseudomonadales > Halomonadaceae > Halomonas > Halomonas nitroreducens. The sequence goes on along the minus strand of NZ_RXNS01000004.1, from coordinate 199,336 downwards.
CTCCGGGCCCAGCTTGCGCATGCGGGCCATGGACTTGTAGGCCTTGGCGGAGAGCGGCCACAGGGCGGCCTTCACCAGCAGGGTCAAGATGACGATGGACCAGCCCCAGTTGCCGATCAGGTCATGGATGTGATCGAGCAGCCAGAACAGCGGATTGGCGATGAACCACAGCCAGCCGAAGTCCACGGTCAGCTCCAGGTGGGGGGCGATCTCTTCCAGACGGTCCTGCACCTTGGGGCCCATGTACAGGGTCGCGCCCAGGGCGGCCTCGCCGGCGGCGGCCACGGTACGGGTGGGACCGGCGAAGGCGGCCACGTTGCGATCCTGGGAGTCGGTGGTGGCGTAGTAGAGGTTCTGCTGGTCCTGGGGCGGCGCCCAGGCCGAGGTGAAGTAGTGCTGAATCATGGCGACCCAGCCGCCCTCGACATCCTTGTTGGCGAAGTTGCCCTCCTGGATATCCTCGAAGTCGATCTTCTCGTAGCGGGTTTCCGGAGAGGAGTAGGCGGCGCCGAGGAAGGAGCGCATGCCCATCTTGGGGCCGCTGGAGGGGTCGCTGCTGTTGTCGCGGGCCAGCTGGCCGATGAAGCGGGCGGTAACCGGCGTCTCGCCATTGTTGGCCACGAAGTAGTCGACGTCGACGGCATAGCTGTCCCGCGCGAAGGTAAAGCGCTTGAGCACGTCGACACCGTTGAGGGTGGCGCTCAAGTCGACTTCCAGCTGTCCCTCGTCCTCGTCGAGACGATACTCGGTCTTCTCGGGATTGTAGGTGATGCGTCCCTGGTGGCCTTCCAGCTGCAGCCCCGAGCGTGCCACGTAACTCATCGAGGCGTTGTCTGCCAGCAGCACGAAGGGCTGGTCGGATTCCTGGGCGAACTTGTGCTGGGGCAGGGCTGCGTAGACGATGTCACCACCCTCGGGATCGATGCGCACATCGAGCACGTCGGTGGTGACGGCCACGAGGTCGCGGCTGTTGCCGGCGCTGGCATCGCCCGGCATGCTGCCGGCCATGTCCGACGCGGCGGCGTCGCTGGGCACAGCGAGATCATCGCTGCCGGAGGCCGTCGGAGACGGGGCGTCGCCGGCGTCACTGGAGATGGCCGGGGCCTGCGGTGCCGTGGCCACCTGGCCGTAATCCTGATTCCACTGCACGACGATCAGGTAGGCGAGGACCGCCAGGGGAATCAGCAATAAGAGTCGTTTTACGTCCATGAGGGTTCTGCCCGATGGGTGGTGAACATTCCGATGGCGCAGCGCAGGTCGCACACCCGACATACACGAAAGCCTGCCGAGGGCAGGCTAGCGTTCGTCAGCAGAGCGTCTGCTTTCGGCGTGACGGCGTCAAGGATGGCGGCGAGTAGCGTGGTCATGCGCATGCTGGCTCCGCAACGGTGCCGACAGCGGTTGGCTGGGCGTGTCATCGACGCTCGGTCATGAGGTCACCGGCCGATTGTCTCTCTTCCACCTTCCTCGCTTCCCGCTCCAGTCGTCGCCACATGCCGTGCAACTGGCGATGTACGGTCGCATTGTCCAGTTCCTGAACGCCGCGTCTGGCGAGCAGCACGATATCCACGGCGGGCAGGCGATGCTGGCGGAGGCGAATGGATTCGCGCGCGAGGCGTTTGAGGCGGTTGCGGTCGACGGCACGCCGGACGTTCTTCTTGCTGAAGATGAGCCCGAGGCGGGGATGCCCCAGAGAATTGGGGGTGGCCAGGACCATCAAGCCCTTGCCGTGGACCTTGAAGGCAGCCGTATCGAAGACACGTCGATAGTCCCCGGCGTTGAGTAGTCTCAGTCGCCGGGGAAAGCCCTGACAGGACACGCGAGGTCCGCGGTCAGGCGCTCAGGCGCTTGCGACCCTTGGCGCGACGACGCGCCAGGACGGCACGACCATTCTTGGTGGCCATGCGAGCACGGAAGCCATGCGCGCGCTTGCGCTTGAGAACGCTGGGTTGAAAGGTGCGTTTCATAACTCGTTATTCCCACGTGGTTTTTGGAACAAATCGGCGATTCAGAGGCGCCCGGGTTCCGGTGGGGAATCCGGGTAGATTCGGCTCAAGACCGGAAATTGTAGTGATTTCGCGGCCCCAACGCAATTTTTCCGTGCCCTCCGGGAGAGGTGCCGCGACGGCATGTCCCCGTTGCCGGCTCTTCTATTACTATTCAGGAAGTTCTATTGAACCTTGTTACTATTGATGGGGACGTTTGTTGTGGATAAGTCGATTTCCCCTTTTTGAGACATCCGCTTATGAACGCCATAGGGCTGTGGGCAAGCGGCGAATGGCCGGCCTATAAGCTGTGGAAGGCCAGTGGGTGAATGCTCGAGCTGTCCACACCCCCAAGGTTGCTCGCGTTCGACGCCCAGGGAGTCCCTGACTCGACAGCAGGTTTTCCACAGCGGCGGCGGAAGCCGGCTGTCATGTGGATAACCCGGCGGCAGGACGATACAATGTGCGGTCGTTCTTCAACCGAATGGTGAGGTCGCGTGTCGCTCGCTCTCTGGCAACAATGTCTGGATACCCTGCAGGACGAACTGAACTCCCAGCAGTTCAATACCTGGATTCGTCCGCTGCAGGCGGAGGAAGGGGAATCCAATCAGCTGCGCCTGCTGGCGCCCAATCGCTTTGTACGCGACTGGGTCAGCGACAAGTATGCCAAGCGCATCAGTGAGTTGATGCGGGAGCTGTCGCCGGCCAAGCCGCCCAAGGTGGTGCTGACCGTGGGCAGTCGCCGGGCGGCTGCCCCGGCACCCCAGCCCCGCGAGCTGGGCGATCCGGTTTCTGCAGCGCCCCGGGCGCCGAGCGTGCAGACGCCTCCCCGGGGGGACGTGGCCGATGAGCGCGAGATCGATCAGCTCCGCGAGGAAGGGGAGGGCGCCCGCCGTCCCGGCGGAGAGCGGCAGGTCCAGGTCGAGGGCAGCCTCAAGCACAACAGTGGCCTGAACCCCAACTTCACCTTCGAGACCTTCGTCGAGGGCAAGTCCAACCAACTGGCGCGCGCCGCTTCCCGCCAGGTATCGGAGAACCCGGGTGGCGCCTACAATCCCCTGTTTCTGTATGGCGGGGTCGGCCTGGGCAAGACCCACCTGATGCATGCCGTCGGCAATGCGCTGGCCGGCCGGCGCGAGAACGCCCGGGTGGTCTACCTGCACTCCGAGCGCTTCGTCGCCGACATGGTCAAGGCGCTCCAGCTCAATGCCATCAATGATTTCAAACGCTTCTACCGCAGCGTCGATGCCCTGCTGATCGACGACATCCAGTTCTTCGCCGGCAAGGAACGCTCTCAGGAGGAGTTCTTCCATACTTTCAATGCCCTGCTCGAGGGCGGTCAGCAAATGATCCTGACCTCGGACCGTTATCCCAAGGAAATCAGTGGCGTGGAGGAGCGGCTCAAGTCCCGCTTCGGCTGGGGGCTGACGGTGGCGATCGAGCCGCCGGAGCTCGAGACCCGGGTGGCGATCCTGATGAAGAAGGCCGATCAGGCCAAGGTCGATCTGCCGCATGACGCGGCCTTCTTCATCGCCCAGAAGATCCGCTCCAACGTCCGCGAGCTGGAGGGCGCGCTCAAGAAGGTCATCGCCGACTCCCACTTCATGGGCAAGCCGATCACACAGGACTTCATCCGTGAGTCCCTGAAGGATCTGCTGGCCCTGCAGGACAAGCAGGTGGGGGTGGACAACATCCAGCGCACCGTGGCCGAGTACTACAAGATCAAGCTGGCCGATCTGCTCTCGAAGCGCCGCTCGCGTTCGGTGGCCCGCCCGAGGCAGGTTGCCATGGCGCTCGCCAAGGAGCTGACCAACCACAGTCTGCCCGAGATCGGCGATGCCTTCGGTGGGCGCGATCACACCACGGTGCTGCATGCCTGCCGCAAGGTGCAGGCGCTTCAGGAAGAGAGCGCGGACATTCGCGAGGACTACAAGAATCTGCTGCGTCTTCTAACCAGCTGATTTTACGAATATTTGATCGACCGGTCGGGTCGCCGGCCTCAATCTCTCCAGGACCAGAAGTGGAGCCGACATGAAATTTTCCATCTCCCGAGAAGCGCTGCTGCGCCCGTTGACGCTGGTGGCCGGCGTCGTCGAGCGCCGCCAGACCCTGCCGGTGTTGTCGAACGTGCTGATCCAGGTCGATCAGGATCAGGTCTCGCTGACCGGTACCGACCTCGAAGTCGAGCTGATCGGGCGCACCGCGGCGAGTCTCGTCGAGGAGACGGGCTCCGCCACCGTGCCGGCTCGCAAGCTCATGGATATCTGCAAGTCGCTGCCCGACCAGGCGGAGATCCAGCTGTCCCTGGAGGAGGGCCGTGCCGTGCTGCGCAGTGGCCGGTCGCGCTTCACCCTGTCGACCCTGCCGGTGGCCGAGTTCCCTAACATCGAGGATGGCCAGAGCAGCGTCGAGCTGAGTCTGCCCCGGGGCACTCTCAAGCACCTCATCGATGCCACCTCGTTCGCCATGGCGCAGCAGGACGTGCGCTACTACCTGAACGGCATGCTGCTGGAGTTCGGTTCCAATCTGGTGCGCACGGTGGCTACCGATGGCCACCGCCTGGCGGTCTGTTCCCGGCCGGTGGATGTCCAGGTCGACCCTGCCCAGAAGCTGATCGTGCCGCGCAAGGGCGTGCTGGAGCTGGTGCGGCTGCTCGACGACGGTGACGAACCGGTCAGTCTGACCCTGGGGGCTACCCATGTACGCGCCCATACGGGTGATTTCACCTTCACGTCCAAGCTGGTGGATGGCAAGTTTCCCGACTACGAGCGGGTGGTGCCGCGCGGCGGTGACAAGGTGTTCATCGCCGAGCGTGCCGAGTTGCGCCAGGTGCTGTCGCGCACGGCCATCCTATCCAACGAGAAATACCGCGGCGTGCGCCTGAATCTCGAGGAAGGCAACCTGCGCGTGATGGCCAATAACCCCGAACAGGAGGAGGCCGAGGAAAACGTGGCCATCGAATACAGCGGCCCGGCCATGGAGATCGGTTTCAACGTCGGCTACTTGGTCGATGTGCTCAATGTGCTGGGTGAGGATCGCGTGCAGATGACTCTCGCCGACCCCAACAGCAGCGCCCTGATGGAAGAGCCCGGTGGCGGTGACGCCCTCTATGTCGTCATGCCGATGCGCCTCTGAGCGCGTCGCTGACGCCCTCGGCGAGTAGCCTTCCGGCCATGCCCCTCGATCGTCTCGCCTTCCAGGGCCTGCGCAACCTGCAGGCCCTGGATCTGCATCCTTCCCCCCGGATCAACCTCTTCGTCGGTGACAACGGCAGTGGCAAGACCAGCCTGCTGGAGGGTATCCATGTGCTCGGCATGGGGCGATCCTTCCGCACGCGCCAATTGCGCCATGCCATTGCCCATGAGGGCGAGAGCATGGCCCTGTATGGGCGCCTGGCCGGCGATCCGCCACTGGGCATCGGCGTGCGCCGCCGTCGCGAAAGCGCCGAGCTGGAGATGCGCCTGGGTGGAGAGCGATTGGAACGTGTCTCCCGGCTGGTGGAGGTGCTGCCGCTGCAGCTGATCAATCCGGATGCCTTTCGGCTGCTTGAGGGCCCGCCGGCCGGGCGGCGGGAGTTCCTCGACTGGGGGGTGTTTCACGTGAAACAGGGCTTCCTGGATGCCTGGAGGCGCTTCCGGCGCGCGCTGAAACATCGGAATGCCCTCCTCAGGCATGGTAGAATGAATAATGCTTCACTGAACGCCTGGGAACAGGAACTGGTGCTTTGGGGCGAGCGATTGGATGCATTGCGCCGCGACTGGATGGCTGCCTTCCAGCCGGTGTTTGCAGAGACGCTGGAGGGGTTGATCAGCCTGCCGGGGCTGGAGTTGCGCTACTCGCAAGGTTGGGATCGCAAGCGTCCCCTGGCCGAGGTCCTTCGCCACGGCCGAGACACCGATCGCCAGATGGGATTCACCCAGCAGGGACCGCAACGGGCCGATCTCGGGATTCGCCTGGGTAAGCGGCCGGCGGCGGAAGTGCTCTCTCGTGGCCAGCAGAAGCTGGTGGTTAGTGCCCTCAAGCTGGCTCAGGGCCGCCTGCTGGAGCAGGCCACGGGCCTTTCCTGTGTCTATCTGATCGATGATCTCCCCGCCGAGCTGGACAGCGAGCATCGCCGCATCTTCTGCGAATGGCTGGAGCGCATGCGCTGCCAGGCGTTCATCACCAGCGTCGATCCGGATGCCCTGGCCGACCTGTGGAGTGCACAGACCCCGGTTGCGATGTTTCACGTGAAACATGCCGGGACGGGGCAGGGGCAGCTGCTGCCAATGGACAGACAGACTTCATGACGGAGTAGTCAATGAGCGAACAGGCTTACGACTCATCGAGCATCAAGGTCCTCAAGGGCCTGGATGCGGTACGCAAGCGGCCCGGCATGTACATCGGCGATACCGATGATGGGACAGGCCTGCACCACATGGTGTTCGAGCTGGTGGACAACTCCATCGATGAAGCCCTGGCCGGCCATTGCAGCGAGATCCGAGTGGTAATCCACCCTGACGAATCGGTCACGGTGAGCGACAACGGACGCGGCATTCCTACCGAGATTCACGAGGGCGAGGGAGTGTCGGCGGCCGAGGTGATCATGACCGTGCTGCATGCCGGCGGCAAGTTCGACGACAACTCCTACAAGGTCTCCGGGGGGTTGCACGGCGTGGGGGTCTCGGTGGTCAATGCCCTCTCCGAGGAGCTCAAGCTGACCATATGGCGTCAAGGCCAGGTCCATGAGCAGATCTACCACCATGGCGTGCCGGCGAGCCCGCTCAGCGTGGTCGGCAAGACGGAGCAGACCGGCAGCCGGGTGCACTTCAAGCCGTCTCCGGAGACCTTCCACAACATCGAATTCCACTATGATGTGCTCGCCAAGCGGCTGCGGGAGCTGTCCTTCCTGAACTCCGGCGTAGCGATCCGGCTGATGGACGAGCGCAGCGGCAAGGAAGAGCTGTTCCACTATGAGGGTGGCCTCAAGGCCTTCGTCGACCACTTGAACACCAACAAGACGGTGCTTAATCCGGTCTTCCATTTCAGCGTCGAGCGCGAGGATGGCGTCGGTGTCGAGGTGGCGATGCAGTGGAACGATACCTTCGCCGAGAACATCTTCTGCTACACGAACAATATCCCCCAGAGTGATGGCGGCACCCACCTGGCCGGTTTCCGGGCCTCCCTGACCCGCACGCTCAATCATTACATCGATAGCGAAGGCTTGCTGAAGAAGACCAAGGTGAACACTTCCGGGGACGATGCCCGGGAGGGCCTGACGGCCATCATCTCGGTCAAGGTGCCCGATCCCAAGTTCTCCTCCCAGACGAAGGACAAGCTGGTCTCGTCCGAGGTCAAGACGGCGGTAGAGCAGGAAATGGGCCGGCAGTTCGCGGACTATCTGGTCGAAAAGCCCAATGAGGCCAAGGCCATCGTGAACAAGATGCTGGATGCGGCTCGGGCCCGCGAGGCGGCGCGCAAGGCTCGCGACATGACCCGGCGCAAGGGGGCCCTGGACATCGCCGGCTTGCCCGGCAAGCTGGCCGACTGCCAGGAAAAGGATCCCAGTCTTTCCGAGCTCTTCCTGGTCGAGGGTGACTCGGCAGGCGGGAGTGCCAAGCAGGGCCGCGATCGTCGCACCCAGGCGATCCTGCCGCTCAAGGGCAAGATCCTCAATGTGGAGAAGGCGCGGTTCGACAAGATGCTGTCTTCTGCCGAGGTGGGGACCCTGATCACGGCGCTCGGTTGTGGCATCGGCCGGGAGGAGTTCAATCCCGACAAGCTGCGCTATCACTCGATCATCATCATGACCGATGCCGATGTGGACGGCTCGCATATTCGCACCCTGCTGCTGACCTTCTTCTTCCGGCAGATGTCGCAGCTGATCGAGCGTGGCCATGTCTTCATCGCCCAGCCACCACTCTACAAGATCAAGCGTGGCAAGCAGGAAAGCTACCTCAAGGACGAACAGGCGCTGACCGACTACCTGACCACGACGGCGCTTGACGGAGCGCGTCTGCATGTCAATGCGGACGCCCCGGGAATCGCCGGCGAGCAGCTGCAGTCGTTGGTTGACCAGTATCGTGACGTCATGCGTCGCATCGACCGCCTGTCGCGGGTCTATCCGGACGTGGTGCTGCGCAAGATCGTGCATGCCGCCCGGCTCGAGGGTGAGACCAGCCTGCGGGATCGGGTGACCATGCAAAACTGGATCGAGTACCTGCAGGCCGAGATGGACGCCATCGTTGCTTACGAGGGCGGGCCTCGCTATACCTTCCGCCTGGAAGAGGATGCCGAGCGCGGCTTCTACCTGCCGGCGGTGAGCCTGACCGCCCATGGCGTCACCACCGACTACGTCTGGGGCGTCGACTTCATCACCAGCGCCGACTACCGTGCCATCGCCGGGCTCGGCGAGACCCTGGATGGCCTGGTCGAGGAGGGCGCCTTCGTGGCTCGCGGCGATCGCCATAAGCCGATCGGCAGCTTCTATGATGCCCTGGAATGGCTGATGAACGAGGCCCAGCGCGGCCTGTCCATCCAGCGCTACAAGGGCCTCGGGGAGATGAATCCCGATCAGCTGTGGGAGACCACCATGGATCCCAGCACCCGCCGCATGCTGCGGGTTTCCATCGAGGATGCCGTGGCCGCCGACATGATGTTCAATACCCTGATGGGGGACGAGGTCGAGCCGCGCCGGGACTTCATCGAGCGCAACGCCCTGGTGGCCAACCTGGACGTGTGACGCCTGACGCTGGTTGTTTCACGTGGAACATCCAGCGCGTCCCCCCATGCAACAGGCCGGCTCAAGAGCCGGCCTGTTGCATGTAATGGCCCCTGGGGCCATTCCGGTATCACTCATTTTTCGGGCTGGGCCAGCAGCCAGTCGGCAAAGGCGGCGAGGTTCGTGAAGACCCGAGCCTGCTCCAGCCCCTTCCCCTTGGCCAGGGTCCGTTCCCCCTTGCCGGTGCGCACCAGTGCCGAATGGCAGCCCGCGGCTTCCCCCGCCTGGAGGTCGCGCAGGCTGTCCCCAACCATCCAGGCCCCTTGAAGGGAGGCCATCCCCAGCTCCTGACGGAGCCGTTCGAGCAGGCCCGGCAGGGGCTTGCGGCAATCGCAGTCATCGTCGGGCCCATGCGGGCAGTGGACGATACGCCGGATCTCGCCTCCCCGTGCCCGAACCAGGGTCTCCAGCCGCCCATGCATCGCCGCCAGTGTGGCTTCGTCGTAGTAGCCGCGAGCGATACCCGACTGATTGGTGGCAACGGCCACCGTCCAGCCGGCCCGGGAAAGGCGGGCAATGGCGTCGATGGCCTGTGGGTAGGGCAGGAATTCGTCGAGCGATTTGACGTAGTCATCGGAATCCCGGTTGATGACGCCGTCGCGATCCAGGATGACGAGCTTGGGGGACATGACGTGCCTCGTGAGAAGGAGTCGCCAGTGTAGGGCACGTGTTCCACGTGAAACAACTGCAGGCGGCTCAGCGCTGCTGCTTCCCGAGGCAGGGCTTGCCATGGGTGATTGTGAAGACCGCCTCGGCGAAACGGCCGGCCTCCCCCATGCCGGGTGGGCCGGCTTCGGTGAGAAGCCGATAGGCCATGGTGCGCTACCTCGCCGGAGAGGCGTCTCAAGGCGGTCGCTATCCGGCAAGGGGAGAGCCGCGAACATCTTGGCGATGTGTGGGGCCATGTCGTTTGCCTGCGATCATCGAGGGGCACTCAGTATCGCCTCCTGGGACTGGGAGGGTAGTGGTTCGTCGACAGGTGGCGCGGACACGCTGGTCAAGCGGCCTCGAAGGGCTGGCGTGAAACGTGACGCCTCGAAAGATGGTTTCCGCGCCAGAGGGGAGGGCGGGCCGCGGCCCACGGCCACGCCTTGAGGGACGGCGTGCCTGTGTATCGTCGGCCGCGGAGAACACTCAGGCGAAGCGCACGATGACGTTCATATGCCGTCGACCATGGCCTGCGCTGGGGCCCGCGTGTGTGGGGGCAAGAGGCCGAGGCTCACGTGACGTCGCAGGGCCTCTACGCCCTGTTGTTCAAGCCCCGGTTGACGAAAGGCCAGCGGGGGAAGGGCTGGGTATCGGCTGGCGGGCCACTCATCCTGGCGTAAGACGGGCTGGCGTGGCGCTTCAGGTGGCGAGGGGGGAACGGTGCTTGATCGAGGCCCAATTCCCGCTGTCTTTGGCGTGCTGGACCTGCGGGTCGCCGCGGTCGCTGGACGTCATGCAGATGGACGTCGCCGTCGTGCGGACACTGTGATCGCTCGATCTCACGACGGTTACCACCGGCTCGCGATGCCCGACGTCGAGCAGCGTCATGCGGGAACGCCAGTGAGTCGGTCAGCCTGCGGGCTGCGGCGAGTGCCTCGGAATAGGAGGGCCGTGGTGGCCAGTTATCGTGGGTTGCGGACCGAACTGCCACTTGGCGTGCCTGCGGCTACCGGCCGCTGGTCCCGATGGTGCGTGATTGAGATCGCCCACCGCGTGTCCGGTCGAAGCGGTCGTCGCGAGGCCGGCCGGGCACAGTCCGTGTTTCACGTGAAACAGGAGAGGGCGTGACTTCAGAACGGGATGGGATGCCTGCAATCGAAAGAGGGCCTGTTTCACGTGAAACAGGCCCTCTGAGCGATCGCTGTTACCTGGGGCGGTAACGGATCAGTGTTGGAGCTCGGCGATATCCGCGACTTCCAGGAACAGTGCCTGCAGACTGGCCAGCAACGCCAGACGGTTGCGCTTCACCGCCGCATCCTCGGCCATGACCATCACCTCGTCGAAGAAGCGGTCCACGGGGGCGCGCAGGCCGGCCAGGACGTCCAGGGCATCGCTGTAGCGCGCATCGGCGAACAGCGGCGTGACCTTGCTCTGGCAGCTCGCCAGGGCCTCGGCCAGCGCCTGCTCGGCATCCTCTTGGAGCAGTCCGGCGTCGACCTCGGCCAAGACGCCATCGCCTTGCTTGGCCAGGATGTTGGAAACCCGCTTGTTGGCAGCGGCCAGGGCGGCGGCCTCCTCGCGACGGGCGAAGGCATTCACCGCCAGCAGGCGGCGGGCGAAGTCCAGTGGCCTGGAGACCGGTCGGGCGCGGACCGCCAGGTAGACCTCGGCGCCGATGCCCTCGTCCTGTCCCCAGGCGCGGAAGCGGTCGAGCATGTAGGACAGTACCTCGTCGACCAGGCCCTCGGCGTAGGGAAGCTCTTGGTGCTGGGCGGCGGCGAGCTCGAGTAGCTCGCGCAGGTCCAGGTCGAGCTCGCCCTGGATCAGGATATTGAGCACGCCGATCGCCGCGCGGCGCAGGGCGAAGGGGTCCTTGGTACCGGTGGGGCGCTGGCCGATGCCGAAGATCCCGGTCAGGGTGTCGAGGCGGTCGGCCAGTGCCAGGGCCTGGCCGGTACGGGTCTGCGGGATGGCATCGCTGGCGAAGCGCGGCAGGTACTGTTCCTCCAGGGCCTGGGCGATCTCGGCATGCTCGCCGTCATGGGTGGCGTAGTAGCGCCCCATGATGCCCTGCAGTTCGGGGAACTCCAGGACCATCTCGGTGACCAGGTCGCACTTGGCCAGTTCGGCGGCACGCCGGGCATGCGTCACGTCGCCGTCGATCCGGCCGGCGATGAAGGCGGCCACCGCGGCGTTGCGATGGGCCTTGTCGGCCAGGGTGCCGAGCTTCTGCTGGAAGACCACGCTGGAGAGGTCCTTGATGCGCTCGGCCAGCGGACGCTGGCGGTCGGTCTCGTAGAAGAAGGCGGCATCGGCCAGGCGGGGGCGAATCACCTTCTCGTTGCCCTGAATCACCAGCTCAGGCGAGGGACTGTCGATATTGGCGACGGTGATGAAGCGCGGCTTGAGGCGGCCCTCTTCATCCAGCAGGTGAAAGTACTTCTGGTTGGCCTTCATCGAGGAGATCAGGCACTCGGCCGGCACCTCGAGGAAGCGCTCGTCGAAGCCGCCTGTCAGCGCCACCGGCCACTCGACCAGGCCGCTGACCTCGACCAGCAGGTCCTCGTCGATCACCGCGTGGGCCTCCTGGACCTCGGCCTCGGCCAGCACCTGCTCGCGGATGCGCTCGCGGCGTGCCTCGCGGTCGGCCATGACCCAGGCCTGCTCGAGCGTGGCCAAGTAGTCGTCGGCATGGGCCAGTTCGATGGGCGCCGGGGCATGGAAGCGATGTCCGCGGGTGGTGCGACCGGCGTCGAGACCCAGGGCGCTGGCCTCGACGACGCGATCGCCGTAGAGCATCACCAGCCAGTGGGCGGGACGGGAGAACTCGACCCGGGAGGCGCCCCAGCGCATGTTCTTGGGCACCGGCAGGGCGGCGATCGCCTTTTCGACGATGCCGGGCAACAGGGCGGTGGTGGCCTCGCCCTGCTGCTGTTCGCGATAACCTAGCCAGGTGCCCTTGTCGGTCTCCAGGTGAATCAGCTGGTCGACGTCGACACCGCAGGAGCGGGCGAAGCCCTCGGCGGCCTTGGTCGGCTGGCCATCCTTGAAGGCGGCGGCCAGCGCCGGGCCGCGACGTTCGACCTCGCGGTCCGGCTGCTTGTCGGCCAGCGCCTTGACCTGGACCGCCAGGCGGCGCGGGGAGGCGTAGGCGCCCACCTCGCCATGGACGATATCGGCCTCGGCCAGGCCTCGGCGGATGCCTTCGGCAAAGGCATCGGAGAGGTCATCGATGGCGCCCGGGGGCAGCTCCTCGACGCCCAGTTCGACCAGAAAGGTATCGGCAGCCATCTCAATCGTCTCCCTGTTCGGCTAGCAGTTCGTGGCGCAGGGCCTCGGGAGCCAGCGGGAAGCCGGCGGCCTTGCGAGATTCGTAGTAGGCGTGGGCCACGTCCCGGGCCATGGTGCGTACGCGCAGGATGTAACGCTGACGCTCGGTGACCGAGATGGCGTGTCGGGCGTCGAGCAGGTTGAAGGTGTGCGAGGCTTTGAGTACCTGCTCGTAGGCGGGCAGCGGCAGACTGGCCGCGAGCAGCTTGGTGCACTCACGCTCCTGGTGGTCGAAGGCGCCGAACAGCGCCGGCACGTCAGCGTGCTCGAAGTTGTAGGTCGACTGCTCGCGCTCATTCTGCAGGAAGACGTCGCCGTAGGTGACCTTGGTGCCGTCCGGAGCGATGGTCCAGACCAGGTCATAGACGCTGTCGACGTCCTGGACGTACATGGCGATGCGCTCGATGCCGTAGGTCAGCTCGCCGGTGACCGGGTAGCACTCCAGGCCGCCGGCCTGCTGGAAGTAGGTGAACTGGGTCACCTCCATGCCGTTGAGCCAGACCTCCCAGCCGAGCCCCCAGGCGCCGAGGGTCGGGGACTCCCAGTTGTCCTCGACGAAGCGGATGTCATGGACCAGCGGGTCGAGGCCGAGACGCTTGAGCGAGCCCAGGTAGAGCTCCTGGAGGTCGGCGGGGGAGGGCTTCATCACCACCTGGAACTGGTAGTAGTGCTGCAGGCGGTTGGGGTTCTCCCCGTAGCGGCCGTCGGTGGGGCGGCGGGAAGGCTGCACGTAGGCGGCATTCCAGCTCTCGGGGCCGATGGAGCGCAGGAAGGTGGCCGGGTGGAAGGTCCCGGCACCGACCTCCATGTCCAGGGGCTGGAGGACCACGCAGCCCTGTTCGGCCCAGTACTGCTGCAGGGCCAGGATCAGCCCCTGGAAGGTTGTCACGTCTGGCGTCGACTGTGTCATTGCGGAAGCACCGTTGGCCATGAATTCACGAGCCGTCAAGTATACAATCACAGGCAGATCGGTTATAGGCACACGCCCACGGAGACAGAGGAATCCCCATGATCGTAGTGACAGGCGGAGCCGGCTTCATCGGCTCGAATCTGGTCAAGGCACTCAATGCCCGCGGCCGCGACGACATACTGGTGGTCGATGATCTCCGTGACGGCACCAAGTTCGTCAACCTCGCCGATTGCACCCTCGGCGACTACCTGGACAAGGACGACTTCCTGGCCCGGGTGCGCGCCGCCCTCAATGGCGAGAACGCCCACCTGCCGCCCATCGAGGCGATCTTCCACGAGGGGGCCTGCTCCGACACCACCGAGTGGGACGGCCGCTTCATGCTCGAAAACAACTTCGAGTACTCCAAGGAGCTGCTGCACTTCTGCCAGCTCAAGGGTATCCCCTTCCTCTATGCCTCCTCCGCCGCCACCTACGGCGGCAGCGAGGTGTTCCGCGAGGAGCCCGAGCACGAGAAGCCGCTCAACGTCTATGGCTATTCCAAGCTGCTGTTCGACCAGTACGTCCGCGCCCGCCACGACGAGTTCGAGAGCCAGGTGGTGGGCTTTCGCTACTTCAACGTCTATGGGCCCCGCGAGCAGCACAAGGGCAAGATGGCCAGCGTGGCCTACCACCACCACACCCAGGTCAGTGCCGGCGAGAACCTGCGGCTGTTCGGTGCCTGGGACGGCTACGAGGCGGGCATGCAGAGCCGTGACTTCGTCTATGTGGGCGATGTGGTAGATGTCAACCTGTGGTTCCTCGATCACCCCGAGGCCTCCGGCATCTTCAACCTGGGCACCGGTCGCGCCGAGCCCTTCAAGGCTATCGGCGAGGCGGTGATCGACTTCTACGGCAAGGGCCGGATCGACTACATCGACTTCCCCGAGGAACTCAAGGGCCGCTACCAGAGCTACACCCGGGCGGATATCGCCCGGCTACGCGAGGCGGGCTATGACCGGGAGTTCCGTACCGTGGCCGAAGGGGTGCGGGCCTACCTGGAGTGGCTGAATGCCTGAGGCGGGCGAGCGCATCCTGGTCGTCGGTCCCTCCTGGGTCGGCGACATGGTCATGGCGCAAAGCCTGTTCAAGACCCTTCGCGCACGGAGCCCCGGGGCGCGGATCGGCGTGGTGGCGCCGGCCTGGTCGCGGCCGATCCTCGAGCGGATGGCGGAGGTCGACGAGGTGGCCGCCCTGGAGGTGGGCCACGGCGAGCTCGGTTGGTCGGGGCGGCGCCGGCTGGCGAGCTCGCTGCGTGGTCGCTTCGACCGCGCCATTGTCCTGCCGCGTTCCTGGAAGTCGGCGCTGGTGCCCTTCCTGGCGCGCATTCCCCGGCGGACCGGCTTCCTCGGTGAGCAGCGCTATGGCCTGCTCAACGATCGTCGCGCGCTCGACAAGACGGTCCTCGACCAGACCGTCAAGCGCTTCGTGGCCCTGGGGCTGCCGGCGGACGAGGCCGCGCGGGGCGACTTCGCCGTGCCGCGGCCGGCGCTGCGTCGTGACGACGCCAACCTGGCGTCCCTGCGGGCCGAGCATGAGCTGGGGGCGCGGCCGGCCATCGCCATGATGCCCGGTGCCGAGTATGGCCCGGCCAAGCAGTGGCCGCTGGCGTACTTCCGTGAGCTGGCCGAGGCGCTGGTGGCCGAGGGACATGAGGTGCGCGTGCTGGGCGGGCCCAAGGACGCGGAGGCCGGGGAGACCATTGCCACCGGCCTCGCCCACGTCCACAACCTCTGCGGCCGTACCCGCCTGGCGGATGCCGTGGACCTGCTCGCCGACTGCCGTCAGGCGGTGACCAACGACTCCGGCCTGATGCATGTGGCCGCGGCGGCGGGCACCCGGGTCCAGGCCCTCTATGGGTCCTCCTCCCCGGCCTATACGCCCCCGCTCACGGCGGATGCCGCGATCCACTACCTGGCGCTGGACTGCTCCCCCTGCTTCCAGCGGACCTGTCCGCTGGGGCATACCAACTGCCTCAATCTGCTGACGCCGTCCCGGGTGCTCCAGGCGCTGCAGTCGACCTAGCCGGAGGGATTTCCGACGGCGGGAAGGGCGGCCGGATGTCCAGCCCCTGCCACAGCCGTTCCTGAAGGGCCGTCTCCTCCTTGAGCCGGGCGTTGAGGGTCTCCAGGCCGTGCCCCTCCACCAGGGTCGGGTCGTGGGCGAACAGCGAGACGCCCAGGCCGGCCCGGTGGCGGTCGAGGGTGAAGCCCATGGCTTCCAGCACCGTGGGCAGCACGTCCATGGTCGAGGCCTCGACCCGGATGCGCCGAGGCGGAAGGTCGTTGCCGATCAGCATGAAGGTGTTGGCGCGGGGGCCGGCGATCAAGCGGTCCCACGCCGAGACGCGCATGGTCAGGTGGTCGCTGGCGATCACCACCAGGGTGTCCTCGAGCAGGCCCTCGGCCTCCAGGCGACGGACCAGGCGGCTCACCAGCCAGGCCGAGCATTCCACCGAGTAGAGGATATCCACGCCGTCGAACTCCCCCTGACGCTCGCGGCAGGCGCGTGCCGGGAAGCCGTGGGGCGGGTGGGTGCCGAGACTCAGGTTGACCAGCCCCCAGGGGCCTCCTTCAGCCTCGAGACGGCGCACCTCCTCCTCCACGAAGCCGTAGAGGCTGTCGTCGTAGAGGCCCCAGCTGTTCAGATAGCTGGGGTCGTCGAGGCGCGGCGCGAGGGTCTCGCGGCCCCTCACCCGATCGAAGCCATGGTCGGTATAGAAGCGCCCCTTGCCGGCGAAGCGGGTGCTGGCGCCGCCGAGATAGCTGAGGGTATAGCCTCGGGCCGCCAGCAGGTCGCCCAGGCAGTCGACCCCCGGGACGACCCGTTCGAGGGGCTCGAACTGGCTGTCGTGGAGCAGCCCGGCGGGCATCAGTGGCGTGCCGCACTGGCTGGCAATCATGCCGGCCATGGTCCAGCCGGTGTTGTCGAGCTGGCGCACCCCCTCGAAGACCACCCCCCGCTGGCCCAGTGCCGCGAGCGGCGCATAGGCCTCGGCGAAGCCTTCACGGTCGGCATAGGTCCGCTCCAGGCTCTCCAGGTAGAAGACCAGCAGGTTGGGGGGCGTCGGCGGCGCCTGGCGGATCACCGGAGCCACGTACTGGCGATCGAGCCAGGCGCCGTCCTCGGTGACGATGGCCGCACTCCGCTGGCCGAGGCCGAACAGCAGGGGGTTGCTGGCGAGCAATACCAGGGCGAGCAGGCGTTCCTGCAGCCGCCAGCGATGGTCGACCCGCACCAGCCAGGTGAAGGCCGCGAGCACCAGCAGCATCGCCAGGGTGTAGAGCACGGCGGCGACGATGCGCTCGCCGCCGCCATGCTCGCTGATGCCCGCCTGGAGGTGGAAGAATACCGCCCCCAGGTCGACGATGCCGAAACTGTCGGCGAGGTAGACGTAGACGCCCCAGACGGCCAGCGGCGCCAGCGACCAGGGCCAGACCCGGGCCGGCGGCTCGGGATGAGGCGGCGCGCCCCAGCGCAGCCGTCGGGCCAGCAGCAGCCAGCCGGCGACCAGTGGCACCAGCATCGGCCCCGGCAGGCGGGTGACGGTCACGGCGGTGAAGCCCAGGGCCAGGCCCAGGGTGAGCAGTGCCCACCAGCGCGGTCCACGCAGCCAGCGGGGCAGGGCGAGATCAGACATGATCGGCGTCGGGGGTCGCGCGCTCGTTCTCGTAGAGTTCGTTCAGCTTGGCATATTTCATGTAGGCATGGAACGCGGTGGTCATGGCCACGGTGAAGCCGTCCGGTCCCTGGAGCAGGCCGCCCTTGAGGATCAGCTTGCGGAAGGCGGCGCTGGCCGCGTGCAGGGTGGGGCGATACCGCGAGGGAGGCTTGCCACGCTCCTTCATGGCCCAGGCATCGCGGCTCGACAGCTGGTCGATGCGGGTGATCCAGTGGGAGAGGTCGCGGTAGGTGAAGTGGCGGATATGCCCCGTGAGGTCGACCACGCGAGGCGCCTGCACCGAGGAGTGGGCCTTCTTCGGCAGGTAGCCGGCGGTGGTGCGATTGTAGAGCCGGGTGACCGGGTCGGGATAGAAGCCCGCGGCGCGGATCCAGTGGTGGCCGGCGAAGTTGCGCCGCCGGAAGCGATAGGCCGTGCGAGGATCGTCCAGGGACAGGGCGCGGATCGCCGACACCGCATCCTCATCGAGTCGCTCGTCGGCGTCCATGGCGAGGATCCAGTCGTGGCCCGCCTGGGGTACCGCGACGGCCTTCTGGGGACCGTCGCCCAGGTACGGCTGGTGGATGACCCGCGCTCCCGCCGCCTCGGCGAGGCGCACGGTGTCGTCCTCGCTTCCGGAGTCGACGACGAGCACCTCGTCGCAGACCTGGCGCAGCGAGGCAATGCAGTCACTGACATTGGACGCCTCGTTGAGGGTGATGATGATGCCGGTGATGGACGTCATAGGTGAGGCTCGCTGGTCGGGGAGGGTTGCAGCTGTCGGGCAATGCGCGCCGCGGCGTCGTTCAGGTCGATGGCCGTCATGTCCGCCTCGTGGGCGTCGCCGGGGGGGCAGAAGGCCAGGCGCCGGTCCTCGCTGTTGCAGGTCTGCCAGCGCAGTGGGGTCGCCGAGCGC
The DNA here is from genome assembly GCF_003966155.1 of Halomonas nitroreducens. GTDB lineage: Bacteria > Pseudomonadota > Gammaproteobacteria > Pseudomonadales > Halomonadaceae > Halomonas > Halomonas nitroreducens. Next base: position 181,090 of record NZ_RXNS01000004.1, on the reverse strand, counting down.
CGCGAGGGGTAGAAGCCGGCGGTGGGGCGGTTCAGGCAGGCAGCGATGTGCAGCGGACCGGTGGAGCCCGCAATGAACAGGTCCGCCGCCGCGAGAGAGTGGGCGAAGGCCTCGAGCCCCGGGCTCGGCGGCAGACGGTGGGCGGCCAGGCCGGCCTTGCGCAGGGTGGCGGCGAGGGCCTCGGCGTGGCTCTCCTCGCCGGGACCGGCGGTCAGCACCCAGGCCGGGGCCTTGCCCCTGGCGCGCAGGCGGGCATCCACGTCGCAGGCCAGCCGTGCATAGGCCGCGGACGTCAGGTTGACCGCCGAACCGCCACTGCCGGCATGCAGGAACAGCCAGGGCCGTTCGGCCTCGAGACCCAGGGTCGCGGCGATGGCAGCCCGCTGCGCCGTCCGCTCCGCCCCGGACAGTGGCCAGTAGGGCGGCGCCGGCCGGGGCGGACGCTCCAGGTCCAGGGAGGCCAACAGCGCCTCGGCCAGCTCCAGATTGTAGACGTATTCGGGTTTCGCCGAGCGTGACCTGCGCTGAGGCACCCGACGATTGTAGAATAGCTGGGCCCACTTGGTGGCCGGGGCCAGGCGCAGCGGGATGCCGGCGCGCCAGCCGAGCCAGCCGACCCGCGGCGTGGAGAACAGCGTGAGCAGGGCATCGAAGCCTGCGCTCTTCAACTGCACGAGCAGCTCCTGCTGGTGGCCGCGATCGCCGCTGTCACCCGGGTCGAGGATCACCTCGTCGACCCATGGGCAGCAGCGCGCCAGGGGTGCGGTATAGTCGGGCACCAGCACGCTGACGTGGGGGGCCGGGGTCGCGGCCTTGAGAGCGGCCAGGGCCGGCCAGGCCAGCATGAAGTCGCCGAGCTTGTCGTTGCGCACTACCAGGATGCGCGGCGGCCGTTGGGCGGAGAAACTCGTCATCTGGGCTCCCGGGCCCCGACACCGCTAAGGAGGACGCCTTGGCACGCAAGGTCATGCATCTCTGCCTCTCGGACGGCTGGGGCGGACTGGAAATGTATCCTGCGCGGATTATACCCGAGCTGGCCCGCCAGGGGTGGGAGGCCCACGGCCTGGCCCTGGACGGCTCGCGGGTTGCCGAGAGCCTCGTCGCGGCCGGCGTCACCCCGCTGACCATGGCATCCCGGGGGCAGGCGCTGTGGCGGGTCCGCCGTATCCTGGCCTACTTGAAGGCCCGGGAGATCGAAGTGGTGCACTGCCACAAGTCCAGCGACCTGCGTCTGGGGGCGCTGCTGGCGTCCCTGCGCCCGGGGTTGCGGCTGTTCTTCACCGACCACATGGGCGTCACCCGGCCCAAGCGGGACCCCTACCACCGCTGGGCCTATGGACGGCTGACCCGGCTGTTCTCGATCAGCGAGACCACGCGGGCCCGCAACCTCCGGGCCTTCCCGCTACCCCCCGAGCGCATCCGCCGGCTCTACCTGGGCATCGACCCGGCACCGTATGTTGCCGGGCTTCCCGCGGACGAGCGCCTGGCGCTGCGCGCCGACCTGGGCGTGCCGGAGGACGCGGTGGCCATCGGCTTGCCGGGACGGATCACCCCGGGCAAGGGCCAGCGGGTCTGGGTCGAGGGACTGGCTCGGCTGGTCGATGCGCGGCCCGAGCTGGCCTGGCACGGCGTGCTGATCGGCGGGCTCGCCGCCGACGAGGGCAGCAACGCGGCCTTCGTGGCGGAACTGCGCGACCGGGTGGCGGCCCTGGGGCTCAGCGAGCGGGTCCACTTTGCCGGCTTTCGTGGCGACCTGCCACGCTGCCTCCAGGCCCTGGACATCGTCTGCGTGCCGTCGCGCAACGAGGCCTTCGGCCTCACCGTGATCGAGGCCATGGCCGCCGCTCGGCCGGTCGTGGGCGCCGACAGCGGGGCGATTCCCGAACTGGTGGACGCCAGCACCGGACGCCTGGCCGCCCCCGAGGACCCCGAGGCGTGGGCCGAGGCCCTGGGCGAGCTCGTCGCCGATCCCGCGCTGCAGTATCGGCTGGGTCAGGCCGGCCGGGCGCGGGTGCTCGAGGCCTTCACCCTCGAGAGGCATGTCCGTGCGCTGGTGGGGGAATACGCCGGCGAGCCCGCCGCCTAGCCTCCCCGGTAGCATCTCAGGCGGGTGCGGGCGCCGTGTAGCCCTGGCGAATGTCGCCCATGGCCGCGCCGGCGTCGAACTTGACCAGCGAGCGAGCCAGGCGGTCGAGGTTGGCCTCCCGCCAGGCACCGGGGCGCCGTCGCCGGCAGCGGTCCAGGTCGATCAGCCAGACACCGTCGTCGGGAGCCACCAGCAGGTTGCGGGCATTGAGGTCGACATGGTCGAGGCCGGCATCGTGGAACCGGCGCACCGTGCGGCCCACCTCCCGCAGCAGGCCCGCATCGGCCTCGCCGCTCGCCAGACGCTCGGCCAGGGCTCGGGCGCCGGGCACGCGGACGGTGAGCAGGGCGGCCTCGTAGGTGAGGCCGTGGCGGGTGACGCCGGCGGCCACCGGCCGGGGCACGGGCAGGCCCAGGGCGAAGAGCTCGGCGGTCAGGCGCATCTCGCGAAAGGCGCGGGTGCGCTCCCGCCCGGTCCACAGGTAGCGGGCGTCGCTGACCCGGGCGACCAGGCCGCCGCGCCGGTAGGGGCGGAGGACCCACTGCTCCGCGCCGGCCGCGAGGAACAGGCTGGCGCCGCGGCCGGGCGCCTCGCCCACCACCCGGCCCGCCCGACGCCAGTGGTCGGGGTCGAGGCTGTGCGGACCGATTTGTGGCGCCCCGTCGGCGTCACATAAACTGTCCGCATCATATAGAATGAAAACCTTTCCCGTTCGATACGTTGCCAATCGCATGAAGCATCCTCTGCCCGCCCGACCCGAGCACATCGGCGTGCTGCGTCTCTCCGCCCTGGGCGATGTCTGCAACCTGGTGCCGACGGTGCGTGCCCTGCAGCGCCAGTGGCCGGAGGCGCGCATCACCTGGATCATCGGCAAGGGCGAGCACAGTCTACTGGCCGGCCTTTCCGGGGTCGAGTTCGTCGTCTACGACAAGGCCTCGGGGATCGCCGGCATGCGCGAGCTGTGGCGCGAACTCGCGGACACCCGCTTCGATGTCCTGCTGCACATGCAGCAGGCGCTGCGCGCCAGCGTCCTCTCGCTGGGCCTCAAGGCGGACGTGCGCGTGGGCTATGACAAGGCCCGGGCCAAGGATGCCCAGCACTGGTTCACCCATCGCCAGCTGGCCCCGCATCCCCGGGCCCACGTGGTGGACTCCTTCCTCGACTTCGCCCGGCTGCTCGGCGTGGAGGAGCTATCCGCGCAATGGGACCTGGCGATCCCCGAGGCCGCCTTCGAGGAGGCCGCCGGGCTGACCGGCGACGCCCCCTACGTGCTGATGAGCCCCTGTGCCAACCCGCGACTGCGCAACTTTCGCAACTGGTCCGCCGAGGGGTACGCGGCGGTGGTCGAGCACGCCTGGGTGCAGCATGGCCTGACGACCGTGCTCACCGGCGGCGGCAGTACCCAGGAACGCGAGATGGGCAGCCGCATCCAGGCCCTCAGCCAGCCCGGCGCGGTCATCGACGCCATCGGCGCGTCCTCGCTGAAGGGCCTGCTGGCGCTGATTGCCCGGGCCCGGGCGGTGGTGGCCCCGGACTCGGGGCCGGTGCACATGGCCAATGCCCTCGACACCCCGGTGGTCGGCCTGTTCGCCACCACCAACCCCGATCGCGCCGGCCCCTATCGCTGGCGCGACTTCGTGGTCAACCGCTATCCCGAGGCGGTGACGACCTACCTGCACAAGGACCCCGAGACGCTGCCCTGGGGCCAGCGGGTGCGCCATCCCGATGCCATGTCGCTGATCCGCGCCGACGACGTCATCCGCAACCTCGAGGCGCTGCTCGCCGCCTCCTCGACCCGCAAGGAAACGGAGCCTTCCGATGAAGCTTGATCTGACCGCCCTGGAGCGCTCGCGCCTGCTGGTGGTGGGCGACGTCATGCTCGACCGATACTGGCATGGCGGCACCTCCCGCATCTCCCCCGAGGCCCCGGTGCCGGTCGTGCGGGTCGACGAGGCCGAGGACCGCCCCGGCGGCGCGGCCAACGTGGCCCTCAACATCGCCGCCCTGGGCGCCCAGGCGGGACTCGCCGGCCTGGTGGGCTACGACGAGAATGCCGACCGCCTGGAGAGTCGCCTGCAGGACGCCGGAGTGAGCACTCACTTCGCGCGCAGCCGCGAGGTGCCGACCATCACCAAGCTGCGGGTCATGAGCCGCAACCAGCAGCTGATCCGCCTCGACTTCGAGCAGGGCCTCGGCGAGGTCGATACCAGCGGCCTGGCCCTGCGGGTCGAGGAAGCCCTGCCCCGGGCCGACCTGGTGATCCTCTCCGACTATGGCAAGGGCACCCTGGCCGATGTGGAGGGGCTGATCGCCACGGTGCGCGGTGCCGACAAGCGGGTGCTGGTGGATCCCAAGGGCGGCGATTTCCGCAAGTACCGCGGGGCCAGCGTGATCACCCCCAACCTGGCCGAGTTCGAGGCGGTGATGGGCGCCTGTCCCGACGATGCCACCCTGGCCGCCAAGGGCGAGGCCCTGCGTGCCGAGCTCGAGCTGGAGGCGCTGCTGATCACCCGCAGCGAGAAGGGCATGACCCTGATCCGTGCCGACCACGAGCCCCTGCACCTGCCGACCCGAGCCCGGGAGGTCTTCGACGTGACCGGTGCCGGCGATACGGTGATCGGCGTGCTGGGCCTGGCGCTCGCCGCCGGCCACGGTTTCCCCGAGGCCATGACCCTGGCCAACCTGGCCGCCGGCCTGGTGGTCGCCAAGCCCGGGACCGCCACGCTGTCCATCGCCGAACTCTACACTGCCCTGCACGGTGACAAGCTGGCCGAGTTCGGTGTCATCGGCGAGGCACCGCTGATCGAGGCGGTTCGCGCCGCCCAGGCCCGCGGCGAGCGGGTGGTGATGACCAACGGCTGCTTCGACATCCTCCACGCCGGCCATGTGGCCTACCTCGAGCATGCCCGCCAGCTCGGCGACCGGCTGATCGTGGCCATCAACGACGATGCCTCCATCGGGCGGCTCAAGGGCCCCTCGCGGCCGATCAATCCGCTGGCCCGGCGCATGCAGGTGCTGGCCGGCCTGGGCGCCGTCGACTGGGTGGTGCCCTTCTCCGAGGACACCCCACAGCGGCTGATCGAGGCGGTGCTGCCAGACGTGCTGGTCAAGGGCGGTGACTACCGTCCCGAGCAGATCGCCGGCGGCGAGGCGGTGCGCGCCGCCGGGGGCGAGGTGAAGGTGCTCGGCTTCGAGGACGGCGTCTCCACCACGGCGATGATCGCCACCATTCTCGACCGCGAGACCTGATGGCGGGGCATCCCTGGGCGCGGCGACTCTATTCCGCTGCCCTGCTGGCGCTGTCGCCGCTGATCTGGCGGCGGGCCTGGCGGGAACAGCTGCCCGGCCGGCCCCGGGCCGAGCGCCTCGGCGCCATCCCGGCGGCCCCTTCGGGCTCCCGCACCCTGTGGCTGCACTGTGCCTCGGTGGGGGAGGTCCAGGCCGCCCGGCCGCTGATCGAGGCCCTTCGCCGGCGCTACCCGCGACATCGCCTGGTGATCACCACCATGACCGCCACCGGCGCCGAACGCAGCCTGGCCCTGGTGGAGAAGGCCGCCGAGCGGGGGGATGGCGGTGAAGTGAGTCATCACTTCGTGCCCCTGGATTTTCCCGGCGCGGCCCGGCGTTTCGTCGAGCGACTGGCGCCCGACCTGGCGATCTTCTTCGAGACCGAGCTGTGGCCCAACCTGCTGGCGGCCTGCGACCGCCGGGGAGTGCCGGTGGCGGTGGTCAACGGTCGGCTCTCGCCGCGGGCCTTCCGCCGCTACCGGCGCCTGGGACGGCTGATGGCCGAGGCGCTCTCCCATGTGGCCTGGCTGGGGGCCAAGTCCGCGGCGGATGCCGAGCGGTTCCAAGCGCTGGGCATGGCGCCGGATGCCATCCGGGTGACCGGTTCGCTGAAGTTCGATCTGGCCCCTGACGAGGCGGCTTGCGAGGTGAGTGAGCGCTTGCGTCGAGACCTCGGCGAGCGTCCGGTGTGGGTGGCCGGCTCGACCCATCCCGGCGAGGAACAGGCGGTGCTCGAGGCCCATGCCCGGCTGTGCGAGTCGCGCCCCGGGGCGCTGCTGATCCTGGTCCCCCGGCATCCCCAGCGCTTCGCGGCGGTGGCCGAGTTATGTGCGGCCCGGGGACTGGTCACGGCGCGTCGCTCGGCGGACGAGGCGGTCACGGCCGAGACGGCGGTCTATCTGGGCGACACCATGGGCGAGCTCGCGGCCTTCTACGGGGCGGCGGACCTGGCCTTCGTCGGCGGCAGCCTGGTGCCGGTGGGCGGCCACAACCTGCTGGAGCCCGCCGCCAGGGGGGTGCCCGTGCTGACCGGCCCGGCACTGGCCAATTTCGAGGACGTCGCCGAGGCCCTGCGCGAGCGCGAGGCCCTGGTGGAGGTCGCCGATGCCGCGGCCCTGGCCGAGGCGTTGCAGGCGCTGTTCGCCGATGCGCCGGCACGGGAGCGTCTTGCCGCCGCCGGGCAGGCGGTAGTCGAGGCCAATCGCGGCGCCCTGGCCCGCACCCTGGCGGGCCTGGAGCACCTGTTGCCCACGGAGTGAGCGCTTACTGCGGTGTGCGGCGCTCGACGCCCTGGTCGGTGCCGAGCAGCAGCACGTCGGCGCCACGGGCGGCGAACAGGCCATTGGTCACCACCCCGACAATGGCGTTGAGGCGCGCCTCCATGGCCACCGGGTCGTCGATCATGAACTCGTAGCAGTCGAGGATCTGGTTGCCGTTGTCGGTGACCACGCCCTGGCGGTAGACCGGGTCGGCGCCCAGCTTGACCAGTTCTCGGGCGACGTAGGAACGCGCCATGGGGATCACCTCCACCGGCAGCGGGAAGTCGCCCAGCCGCTCGACCAGTTTGGAGGCATCGGCGATGCACACGAAGCGCTCCGCGCAGGCGGCGACGACCTTCTCTCGGGTGAGGGCCGCGCCGCCGCCCTTGATCATCTGTAGGTGAGCGTTCACTTCGTCGGCGCCGTCGACATAGACGGGCACGGTGCCGGTCTCGTTGAGCTCGAAGACATCGATGCCATGGCTTCGCAGGCGCTCGGCACTGGCCTCGGAGCTGGCCACGGCGCCGCGGAAGTCACCGCGCAGGGTGGCCAGCCTGTCGATGAAGCGATTGGCCGTGGAGCCGGTGCCGACGCCGATGACGACCTGGCGGCCGAGAAGGGGGCGGATCTCGTCGAGGGCGGCGGCTGCCACGGCGTCCTTGAGTTCGTCCTGGGTCATGTCCTGCTCGCTTTGGTGGGTGGCGAATGCCGCGCCATTATAGGCCATGGCGCGGCCTCGTGCTGGACGCCAAGGTGGCCGGAATGCTACCAATAGGGGTTCCCTTCGTGCCGCGTCAGCGGCCCTCTCGCGTCACCCCATTGGGATATCAGGATGCTCGAAGCCACCGTCAAGAAGATTCTCCAGGCCCGGGTCTATGAGGCCGCCCGGGAAACGCCGATCTCCCCGGCCCCCTTCCTCTCTCGCCGATTCAACAACCAGATCCTGATCAAGCGCGAGGACCTTCAGCCGGTCCATTCCTTCAAGATTCGCGGCGCCTACAACAAGATGGCTCAGCTCACCGACGAGCAGAAGGCCAAGGGCGTGATCGCCGCCTCGGCGGGCAACCATGCCCAGGGCCTGGCCATGGCGGCCAAGCAGATGGGTGTCAAGGCGGTCATCGTCATGCCGCGGATCACCCCCGAGATCAAGGTGGCCGCCGTGCGGGCCCGGGGCGCCAAGGTGGTGCTCAAGGGCGACGCCTTCGCTGCCGCGGCCGCCCATGCCCAGGAGCTGATCGCCGAGCATGGCTATACCTACATCCCGCCCTTCGATGATATCGACGTCATCGCGGGGCAAGGCACCGTCGCGGTGGAGATCCTCCGGCAGAATCCCGGCCGTCTGGATGCCATCTTCGTGCCGGTCGGCGGCGGTGGCTTGATCGCCGGCGTGGCTGCCTACGTCAAGTACCTGCGTCCCGAGATCAAGGTGATCGGCGTGGAGTCGGAGGACAGCGCCTGCCTGAAGGCGGCCCTGGACGGTGGCGAGCGCGTGACTCTGGACCAGGTCGGGGTCTTCGCCGAGGGCGTGGCCGTGGCCCAGATCGGCGAGGCGCCCTTCGCGGTGATGCGGGACCTGGTGGACGACGTCATCACCGTCAATACCGACGAGATGTGCGCGGCGGTCAAGGACATCTTCGAGGACACTCGGGCGGTTTCCGAGACCTCCGGCGCCCTGTCGCTGGCGGGCCTCAAGAAGTACATCCAGCAGAGCGGCGCGTCGGGCGAGACCCTGGTCTGCATCAACTCCGGGGCCAACACCAACTTCGATCGCCTGCAGCACATCGCCGAGCGCACCGAGCTTGGCGAGCAGCGCGAGGCGATCCTGGCGGTGACGATCCCCGAGAAGCCGGGGAGCTTCAAGAAGTTCTGCCGCACCATCGGCAAGCGCATGGTCACCGAGTTCAACTATCGCTATGCCGATCCCGCCCAGGCGCACATCTTCGTCGGCGTCCAGGTCAAGCCCGGCGGGGAGGATCGCCAGGCGGTGATCGACAAGCTCCGCGAGGCCGGCTATCCGGTGGAGGACCTGACCGACAATGAGCTGGCCAAGCTGCACATCCGCCACCTGGGGGGCGGACGGCCCAAGGAGCATTTCGACGAGGAGGTTTATCGCTTCGAGTTCCCCGAGCGTCCCGGCGCGCTGATGAACTTCCTCACCCACCTGCCCCAGGACTGGAATATCTCGCTGTTCCACTACCGCAACCACGGCGCGGCCTACGGGCGGGTGCTGGTGGGTATGCAGGTGCCCAACGGGGATCGCAGCCATGTCGAGGAATACTTCGATGACATCGGCTATCGCTACTGGAAGGAATCCGATAATCCCGCCTATCGCCTGTTCATGGCCTGAGTCGAGCCGGCCGGGGTGAGCGCTGACACACCCCGGATGGCCGGTCCCGCCTGGCATGAATTTTCTCATGTGTTGAGCATGACAGTTGTCATGTCCGGGGGCTTTCGCTAGGCTCTCGTCGTCGATGGGCGACGAGGGTGTCGCCCAATCGCGACCTCAACGTGGTGAACCGAAGGGAGTCGAGGGATGAAGCGCAAGCCCGATCTTGTCATGACGCTGGTGCTGATCTTCGGGATCGGGGTCGTGGCGACCGGCTATGCCCAGGCGCTGGCCGGCAACTGAGCCGCTGCCGCGCCCCCGGGGCCTGGATGACGAAAGACGGCCGATGCCCTGCATCGGCCGTCTTTTGCGTTGTCGGGACTGGGCGCCTCAGGGACGCAGAGTGCGGCTATCGCTGACGATGGCGTCCAGCGGCACGTCCCAGGGTGCCACGGGCAGGCGCTCGACGCGCTGGCAGTCGTGGGCCAGGCCGATCAGCCTCGGGCGCGGGCCGGGGCGGCGGGTGAAGGCCAGCGTACGATCGTAGAACCCCCCGCCCATGCCGATGCGCTGGCCGTGGTCGTCGAAGCCCACCAGTGGCAGCAGGATCAGGTCGAGTACCCAGGGTGCCCGGCGACGTGCCCGATGGGCGCCATGACGGGTGCAGGGCTCGGGAATGCCGAAGCGGTTGGTCACCATGGGAGTGCCATGATGGTAGTGCACGAACCACAGGGCGTTATGGGTGAGGGGCTTGAGCACCGGCAGATAGACGCGGGCATTGCGGTCGCGCAGCCAGGGCATCAGCGGGGTGGGATCGATCTCGCCGTCGTTGGGCAGGTAGAGGGCCACGCGCTTGGCGTGACGCACTTCGGGAAGCTGGTGCAGGCGTTGACATAGCCGGGTGGCGGCCTGGCGTTGCTGCCTGGCGCTCAGCGCACGGCGACGGCGCCTGAGGTCGCGGCGCAGCCGGCGGCGGGCGTCGTCTCGTGTGACGGGTGCGGCGATATCCTGCATATCGGTCATGTCGGATGAAGTTCCCCAGAGTGCCGCTGTCGTTCTGGCCCTTGAACCCAGCGGTTCAAGGTGGGTGGCCGCAGCCGAGCCGTCAGGCTTTCCGTCGCACGGACATGCACACGGGCTCGGCTAGCATTTGGCCCCCTGGGTATTGCTCATAGGCTCGAGGGACTATAACGACTGGCGCACACCCCAGGGAACGTCTCCATCCTAGCAGAGCCGCCGAGCGGGCCAAAGTGAAGAATCCTCAGCGACCGGGCGCATCGGCCAGGGCGCGCTCCAGGCGCTGGCTGAGATCGCTCAGGCTCTGCTCGCCGGCGCGGCGTTCGTCCAGGGCCTCGAGGAGCTCATGGGTGATGTTGAGGGCAGCCATGATGGCGATCTTCTCCCGGTCGACCACCCTGCCCTGGGCATGGATGCCCTGCATGGCGCGATCCAGGTAGCGGGCGGCACGCTCCAGCTTGTCCTCTTCCTCGGGGGGGCAGGCGATGACGTACTGGCGTTCCAGCAGGGTGATCTCGGTGGTAGGCCGCGAGGCGTCGGTCATGGGGTCTCCGGCGGGGCCACGGCGCACGGTTCCTTGCGGGTGCGCGCCCAGGGGGCCCGATGCGTTAACATCGTGGGCATCACGACTATCAAACCACTATAAGAGAGCCGTTTGCAGGCGGTCAACGCGCCGCGCGGCTCCAGCACGGACGGGTGCCATGTCACTGATCAACGAACGCCAGGATTTCTCCGATATCGCCGACACCTTTCTGCTGCATGGCAGCATGCAGTCGCCGGCCTTCCTCGATGGCCGCCTGTGCGCCTCCCTGGCGCTGCACGACCTCAACGCCGAGGCCTGGCTGGAGGCGGTGTGCCTCAGCCTAGGGGTCGAACAGCCGCGGGACGAGGCCGCCGCCGAGCGGTTGCTGGGCTGGCGGCGCCAGACCCTGGAGGCGCTGGCCGGCAGCGAACTCAACTTCGAGCCGCTGCTGCCGGACGAGCTGTTCTCGCTGGCCGAGCGGGCCCAGGGCCTCAAGGAATGGACCCAGGGCTTCCTCGAGGTGATCCAGGATGCCGGCGAGGCCCCGCGCCGGGACTGGTCCGAGGCGCTGCGGGAAGCCATCGACGATCTCCAGGGCCTCACCGCCATCGAGACCGAGATCGACGACAGCGCCGAGAACGAGAACGACCTGTTTGCCCTGACCGAGCACGCCCGCATGGCGGCCATGCTGCTCTACACCGAGCATCACCCCGGCCAGCCCCAGGTGGAGCAGGTGGATGACCCCGCTCCCCAGCATTGAGGCCCGTGTCGCCCCGTCCTGCCGCCCCCACCCCGCTCCAGGAGTCGCCATGTTCGCCGAGCCCCTGCCTCGCCCCGCTCCCATCGGCCTCGAGGAATTCCGTGAGCGGCGCTGCCGCCTGATGGCCCAATTGCCGCCGGACGCCGCCGTGCTGCTGCCGGGCGCCTCGCTGGTCACCCGTTCCCGGGACAGCGAGTTCGCCTTCCGTCAGGACAGCGACTTCCATTACCTGACCGGCTTTCCCGAGCCCGATGCCCTGCTGCTGCTGCTGCCCGGCCGGGAGGCCGGTGAGAGCGTGCTGTTCTGCCAGGATCGGGATCCCGATCTGGAGGCCTGGACCGGCCGGCGCCTCGGTGCCCGGGGCGCCGAGCGCCACCACGGCCTCGACGAGGCCTTCGAGAACGCCGAACGCGATGCTCGTCTTACCGAGCTGCTGGATGGTCGCACCACTCTCTACCTGCCGCTGGATGATGCACGGACCCTGCGTCTCGCCGAGCGGATCCGCGGCAGCCTGCTGGCCGGAGCGCGTCGCGGAGCGCGGGCTCCGCTGTCCTTCGCCGATATCGCCGGTCCCATTCACGAGCTGCGCCTGGTCAAGAGCACCGCCGAACTGGCGCTGATGCGCCATGCCGGCGAGGTCACCGCCCTGGCCCACCGGCGTGCCATGGTCGGGGCCCGTGCCGGCCTCGCCGAGTACCAGCTGCAGGCCGACCTCGAGCACGAGTTCCGCTGGCAGGGGGGCAGCGGCCCGGCCTATGCCAGCATCGTCGCTGGCGGGGCCAATGCCCGTGTGCTGCACTACATCGAGAATCGCGACCCGCTGCGGGGCGGGGAGCTGGTGCTGATCGATGCCGGTGCCGAGTTCGACCTCTACGCCGGCGATGTGACCCGGACCTTCCCGGTCGATGGACGCTTCACCGTGGCCCAGCGGGCGCTCTACGAGGTGGTGCTGGAGGCCCAGGAGCGGGCCATCGGCGCGGTGCGTCCCGGGGCCACCCTGGGGGGCATCCACCGCGGGGTGGTGCGCGACCTCACGGCGGGGCTGTTGCGCCTGGGGCTGCTGGAGGGGGAGCTGGAGGCCTGTCTCGAGGCCGATGCCTGCCGCCGCTTCTATCCCCACGCCACCTCTCACTGGCTGGGACTCGATGTCCATGATGTGGGCAGCTATCGACTGGATGGCGAGCCTCGTTCGTTGGTGCCGGGCATGGTGCTGACCATCGAGCCGGGGCTCTACGTGCCCGAGGATGCCGACCTGCCCGAGGCTTTCCGTGGCCTCGGCATCCGCATCGAGGACGACGTGGCGGTGACCCCCGACGGACATGAGGTGCTCACTGCCTCGGCCCCCAAGCGGGTGGACGATATCGAAGCCCTGATGGCGGAAAAATGATCAGCTGACCAAGAGGTTGGCTTGTCTTTATGTAATTTACGTTACGGAATAATGGAGGGTCGCATGAGCGAGTCGGCCGTGGGCGAGGCCCCGCGTCGCGTGGATATCGCCATCATCGGCGGCGGGCTGGTCGGGGCCAGCCTGGGCTGTGCCCTGGCGCCGCTGATCCGGCGGCTGGGGCTGACGGTGGCGGTGATCGAAGCCGCCCCCCTGTCGACGGACCTGGAGGCCCCCTGGCAGCCCAGCTTCGATGCCCGGGCCAGCGCCATCGCCCAGGGCTCGGTGCACCACTTTGTCGAGCTGGCGCTGTGGCCGGCGCTGGCCGAGCAGGCCGCGCCCATCCGCTGCATCCACGTCAGTGAGCAAGGGCGTCTCGGCGCGACCCGACTGCGCGCCGCGGAACTCGACAGCGAGGCACTCGGTCAGGTCATCCCGAATGCCTGGCTCGGCCGCGTGCTGCATCGCCGCCTCGGCGAGCTACCGCTGGACTGGCATTGCCCGGCCCGGGTCGAGACGATTCAGCCCGTGGCCGGCGGCCACCGCCTGCGCCTGTCCGACGGCGCCTGCCTCGAGGCCGGCCTGACGGTGCTCGCCGACGGGGGCCGGTCGGGGCTCAAGGAGCGGCTCGGCATCGAGAGTCGGGAGCGCTCCTACGAGCAGGTCGCACTGATCGCCACCGTGGCGGTCGATCGTCCCCATGGCGGCACGGCCTTTGAACGCTTCACCACGGCCGGCCCCATCGCCCTGCTGCCCCTCAGGGAGCAGGCCATGGAACTGGTCTGGACCCACCAGGCCGGCCGCGAGCACGCCCGGATGGCGCTGGCGGACGGCGACTTCCTGGCCCAGCTGCAGGCGGCCTTCGGCGACCGGGCCGGACGCTTTCGCCGTGTGGGGCGACGCCACGCCTATCCGCTCTCGCTGGTCACCGCCCAGGAGACGACCCGGCCGGGGCTGGCGGTGCTGGGCAATGCCGCCCATGCACTGCACCCGGTGGCTGGCCAGGGCTTCAACCTCGCGCTGCGCGGCGTCATGGACCTGGTGGCGGCCATCCAGGCCGGCGCGGACCGGGCCGAGTCGCCAGGCAGCTCGGCGACCCTGGCGGACTTCGAGGCGCGACGCGCCGGGGATCGGCACAACGTCATCCGCTTCAGCGATGGCCTGGTGCGGTTGTTCGGTCTCGACAGCCCCGTGTTGTCCCATGCCCGAGCCGCGGGCCTGGTGGGGCTCAATCTGGTGGGGCCGCTGCGTCGCACCCTGGCCCGGCGGGCCATGGGGGTGGAGCGATGAGTGCCCCGCGACAGGAGGAGGAAGTGGCGATGACGGACGAGGTGATCATCGTCGGTGGCGGCATGGTCGGCGCGACCCTGGCCTGCCTGCTTGGCCAGGCCGGTGTGGCGGTGACCCTGCTGGACGCCCGGCAAGGGCCCGTCGATGCCGATGCGGTGGGGTGCGGCCAGCCCGGACTCCGGGTCAGTGCCCTGACCCCGGTGTCGCAGCGATTGCTCGACGGGCTGGGGGCCTGGGCGTGGATGCGCGCGCGCCGTGTCACCCCCTACCGCCAGATGCAGGTATGGGACGGCGAGGGCACCGGCGAGGTGACCTTCTCCGCCGACCAGGCAGGCTTGCCGGTGCTCGGTCATATCGTCGAGAACGACGTGGTGGTGGCGGCCCTGGAGGCCCGCCTGGCCGCGCTGCCGACGGTGCGGCGGCGCTTCGGCGCCCGGGTGACGGGCCTGGAGGCCACGCCCCGGGGGCGCGAGGTGGTGCTGGAAGGGGGCGAGCGGCTGGCCGCGCCGTTGGTGGTGGCCGCCGACGGAGCCCGTTCGCCGCTGCGCGAACTGGCCGGCATCGAGGTCGAGGCCCATGACACCGGCCACGCGGCGGTAGTCACGACCGTGCGCACCGCTCGGCCCCATGGCGGCGTGGCGCGCCAGGCCTTCCTGGCCGACGGTCCGCTGGCCTTCCTGCCGCTGACCCTGGAGGACGACGCCGGCTATTGTTCCATCGTCTGGTCGACCTCCCCCGAGGAGGCCATGCGGCTGACCGGCCTCTCTGCCGAGGCCCTGGGCCAGGAACTGGAAACGGCGATCGAGGGACGGCTCGGGGCGGTGACGGTGATCGACCAGGCCCAGGCCGTGCCGCTGACCCAGCGTCATGCCCGGCGCTATGTGCTGCCGGGGCTGGCGCTGGTGGGGGATGCCGCTCACAGCATCCACCCGCTGGCCGGTCAGGGGGTCAACCTGGGGCTGATGGACGTCGCGGTGCTGGCCGAGGAGCTGCTCGCGGCTCGCCGGCGGGGCCTGGCCACCGGCAGCGAGGTCTGGTTGACCCGCTATGCCCGGCGACGGCGCGGCGACAACGCCGCCATGCTCAAGCTGATGGATGGCTTCCGACTGCTGTTCGGCGCGCGCCACCCGGCGCTCACCCTGGCCCGCAACCTGGGGCTGGCCGGGGTCGACCGGCTGGCCCCGCTCAAGCGGCTGCTGATGCAGCAGGCCACCGGCCGGCGTGGCCGCCTGCCGGCCTCCTGCCGCTAGCGTCCCGTTTCAGAGGCCAGCGTCTGGCGGCGTGGCCATGCCTGGCCATGCCGCCCGCCCCCTGCGCTCGCCAGCCCGGTGCAACCGGTCACGAGGCCAGGGCGAGCCTCGGCGCCTCACTCGGCGCCGGACGGCGACTCGCGCTGGCGCAGCACGTTGAGGGCCTTGAGCAGGTTGAGGGCCTCGCCGAGCTGATAGTCGTCGCGCAGACGGTCGCTGGTCGTGCCCGCTTCGGCGCCGTCCTGATCGCCGGCCAGGTGGCCCTCGAGGTCGGCCTCGCGCACCCGCAGGCCGGTGCCTTTGGCGACCTCCAGGCGGCCGCGGACCACCTCCACGTCGGGGACGATGCCCAGGGCCTGGATCGAGCGGCCGTCGGGCGTGAAGTAGAGGGCGGTGGTCAGCTTCAGGGCCTCGCCGTCACCGAGCGGCATGATCTGCTGCACCGAGCCCTTGCCGAAGCTCTCGGTGCCCATCACCACGCCTCGCCGCTGGTCCTGGAGGGCGCCGGCGACGATCTCCGCCGCCGAGGCGCTGCCGCCATTGATCAGCACCACCAGGGGCACCTCGGGCGCGGCGGTCTGGCGACCGGCGGAGAAGCGCATCGCGCTGTCGGCAAGGCGACCCTCGGTGTAGACGATCAGGCCGCTGTCGAGGAAGGCATCGGCCACGTCCACGGCAGCCTGGAGGACGCCCCCGGGGTTGTTGCGCAGATCCAGCACCAGGCCCTCCAGCGGGCCGTCCTCGTCCAGCGCCTCGAGGGCCTCGACGACCTGTTCGCCGGTGCGGGACTGGAACTGGCTGATGCGCAGGTAGCCGTAGCCGGGCGCCAGCCGTTCGTGGCGCACGCTCTGGGTGCGGATGATCTCGCGCTCGATCTCGACGTTGCGCGGCGCATCCTCGCCCTGGCGCATGATGGTCATGCGGATGGCGGTGCCCGGCTCGCCGCGCATCAGCTCCACGGCGTCCTGTAGCGACAGTCCCTCGGTAGGGGTGTCGTCGATGCGCAGGATCATGTCCTGGGCCTGGAGGCCGGCGCGGGAGGCCGGGGTGTCGTCGATGGGGGTGATCACGGTCAGCTGGCCGTCACGCTTGCCCACCTCGATGCCCACGCCGCCGAACTCGCCTTCGGTGGACTCGCGCAGGCTCTGGTAGGCCTCCGCATCCAAGTAGGTGGAGTGGGGGTCCAGTTCGCTGAGCATGCCGCGGGTAGCGTTACGCAGCAGGGTCGCGTCGTCGACCTCCTCCACATAGGCTCGCTTGATGCGCTCGAAGACCTCGGCGAAGGACTGGATCTCGGCCACCGGCAGCTCGTCCTCGGGGGCCGCGGTGGCGGGCAGTGACAGGGACAGCAGGGTGACGACGGGGACCAGCACCGAACTCAGGCGCCGCAGCGGGGCGGTCAGGCCGGCGGGAGGTAAGGGCATGCAGGCTCTCGCAGTTCCGGTATGGGAGCGTCCAGCATAGCGTGGCCGCGCCCGGCAATGGAATAGCGGGGCCTAGCGCCGGGCGACCCAGCCGCTGGGGTCGATGGGGTCACCGTTGCGGCGTACCTCGAAGTAGAGGCCTGGAGTGGACTGGCCGCCGGAAGCCCCCACGGCGCCCAGGGCGTCGCCCCGGGACACCGCCTGGCCCACCTGGACGGCGAAGTGCTGCAGGTGGGCGTGCAGGGTCATGACCCGGTCGCCGTGGTCGATGATCAGCAGGTTGCCGAAGCCGCGCATCCAGTCGGCGAACACCACCCGGCCGGCGTGTACCGCCGCGACCGGCGTGCCCTCGGCGGCCCGGATCAGCAGGCCGTTGCGATGCACGCCGCGGCCGCCGCCGAAGCCGGACACCACCTTGCCCTGCACCGGCCAGGGCAGTTCGCCCCGGGTGGCGGCGATGGCCGTCGACGGCGGCGGCTGCTGCAGCCGTGCCAGGCGCTCCTGCACCTGACGCAGCACGCGCGCGGCATGGGCCCGGTCCTGGTCGAGGGCTGCCAGGCGTGCCTCCTCGGAGGCGTAGCGGGCCTCGAGCTCGGCCACCAGGGTCTGGCGCTCGTCGATGCGCGTGGCCAGTTCGGCACTGCGCCGCTCCAACTCGCCGGCCAGGGCATCGAGCCGCTCGCCGCGGGTCTCCAGCGCCCGGCGGTTATCGGCCAGCGCCGCCTCCAGCCGGGCAATCTCGTCCAGCCGCGCATGGCGGGCCTCGGCGAGATGGTTGAGGTAGCGCTGCAGGCGGTCCAGACGGGCCGGGTCGTCCTGGTTGAGCAGCAGCTTGAGCTGGGGGGTGAGGCCCAGGCGATAGAGGGCGTCGAGCTGGTCGCCGAGGGCGGCCAGCTGATCGTCGTGCTCCGCCTGGAGCGTCTCGCGGCGCGCCTCCAGGGCTGCGACCTCGTGGTTGAGGTCGCGTCGCTCGGCCTGCAGGGCATCCAGCTGGCGATGGGTCTCGGCCAGGGCGGTCTCGACCTCGCGCAGTGCCTCGCTGGCCTCGCTGCGGGCTCGGCCAGTGGCGGACAGCTCCCGGGTGGCGGACTGGATCTGCTCGCCGATGGCATCCAGCCGCGCCCGGGCCTCCTGCTCCCCGGTCGGCGCGGCCAGGGCCGGGGCCAGGCCCAGCCACAGCAGCAGGGACAGCCAGCGGGCGGCCCCGGCGCCCGGGCGCAACACCGCTCTCACGCGTCGTCGATCAGCACCCGGCCCGTCATCTCCTCGGGGACCGGCTGGTTCATCAGGGTCAGCAGGGTGGGGGCGATATCGCACAGCCGGCCGTCGTCGTGCAGCCGCACGGGGCGGGGCCCGACATAGATCAGCGGCACGTCGAAGGTGGTATGGGCGGTCTGGGCGACACCGGTCTCGGGATGGACCATCTGCTCGGCGTTGCCGTGGTCGGCGGTGATCAGGCAGGCGCCGCCGACCGTCTCGATGGCCTCGACCACGCGGCCGACGCAGGCATCCACGGCCTCGATGGCCGCCACGGCGGCAGCGAAGTCGCCGGTATGGCCGACCATGTCGCCGTTGGCGTAGTTGCACACGATGAGGTCGTGGGCACCGGACTCGATAGCCTGCACCAGGCGGTCGGTGACCTCCACGGCGCTCATCTCGGGCTTCTCGTCGTAGGTCTTCACGTCCTGGGGGGAGGGCACCAGGATGCGCGTCTCGCCCCGGTATTCCGCCTCGCGGCCGCCGGAGAAGAAGAAGGTCACGTGGGCATACTTCTCGGTCTCGGCGATGCGCAGCTGGGTGAGGCCGCGGCGTTCCATCACCTCGCCCAGGGTGTTGGGCAGGTCGGCCGGCGGGAAGGCGGCCGGCGCGGGGATGTCGGCGGCGTACTGGGTCATGGTCACCAGGCTGCCGCCGGCGAGCCGTGGCTGCTCCCGGCGTGTGAAGCCGGCGAAGTCGTCCTCGACGAAGGCGCGGGTCAGCTCACGGGCGCGGTCG
Organism: Halomonas nitroreducens; assembly: GCF_003966155.1. Lineage (GTDB taxonomy): Bacteria > Pseudomonadota > Gammaproteobacteria > Pseudomonadales > Halomonadaceae > Halomonas > Halomonas nitroreducens. The sequence continues at coordinate 162,488 of NZ_RXNS01000004.1, read as the reverse complement.
GCACGGAAGTTCATGAACAGCACGGCGTCGCCGTCCGCGACCGTCACCGGCCGACCATCGACGGTGACGGCGGTGGCACTGACGAATTCGTCGGTCTCGTCCCGGGCATAGGCCTGCTGCAGGCCCTGCTCGGCGCAGGCGGCAGTGTAGTCGCCCTCACCCTCGGTGATCAGCCGGTAGGCCTTCTCCACCCGGTCCCAGCGGTTGTCGCGGTCCATGGCATAGTAGCGGCCGATGATCGAGGCCACGCAGCCGTTGTCGGGGCCGACCAGCTCGGCGAGCCGTGCGTTGGTGCGCTCCAGGGAGGCCAGGGCGCTCTTGGGGGGAGTATCGCGGCCATCGAGAAAGCCATGCACGTAGATGCGCTGGGCACCGCGGCGCGCGGCCAGCTCGGCCATGGCCAGGATATGGTCCTCATGGCTGTGGACGCCGCCCGGCGACAGCAGGCCCATCAGATGCACGGCCTTGCCCGCGGTGGCGGCGGCATCGAGGGCGTCGGTGAGGATCGCATTGCGCTCCAGGTCGCCGTCCTCGATGGCCTTGGTGATGCGGGTGAAGTCCTGATAGACGATGCGTCCGGCCCCGAGGTTCATGTGGCCGACCTCCGAGTTGCCCATCTGGCCGTCGGGCAGGCCCACGTAACGGCCGTCGGTGTGCACCAGGGCATGGGGCTGCTGCGCCCACAGCCGGTCCATCACCGGGGTCCGCGCCGCCTGGATCGCGTTGTCGGCGGCGTCGGGGTTGTAGCCGTAGCCATCGAGGATGATCAGTGCCACCGGGCGGGGCGTCGGGGTCGGAGCGTCGGTCATGGGGTCTGGGCCTCTTGATTGGGCGCGACGCCGCGACGACCTGGCGGCCGTCGACGGGGTCGCGACTTGCATCAGCTTGCGGCATCATATCGCACGGCCCCACCGGGCGTCATTTTGGCCGTCCTCGAAGGCCGCGGGCTTCATGTATACTGGCCGCCCGTCGGCGGCCGCCGGCCCCGTTCACCGTGCACCCGACAAAGAGTTACCCCAAGCCATGATCGATCAGCTGTTCGAATTCGTGCAGAACCACCCGCTGCTGGTGGGCGCCTTCCTGCTGGTGCTGGTTGCCTGGATCCTCTACGAGGTTCGCAACAGCACTGCCAGTGGCGTGTCCGCCAGCGAGGCCACCCAGCTGGTCAATCGGGAGGATGCCGTGGTGCTCGATATCCGCGAATCCAGCGACTTCAAGGCCGGCCACATCGCTGGCGCCCGCAACATTCCCCAGAGCCGGCTCGACGAGCGCCTGGGCGAGCTCGACAAGTTCAAGAGCAAGCCGATCATCGTGGTCTGCAAGCATGGACAGAGCTCCGGCGTTGCCCTGGCCAAGCTGACCAAGGCCGGCTTCGAGCGCGTCTTCAAGCTCCGGGGCGGCATGACCCAGTGGCAGGCGGACAGCCTGCCGGTGGTCAAGAAGTAACCACCGCCTTCACCCTCTCATCACCGACCCAAAGGACCCTTTACCATGGCGGAAGACAACAACCAGAGCGGCGGCGCCAACGGCCAGGCCGCCGGCCAGCAGGACAAGCCCCAGGTGCAGTTCGCCCTGCAGCGTATCTATGTCAAGGACCTTTCCTTCGAGGCGCCGAACTCCCCGGCGGTGTTCCAGCAGCCGTTCAAGCCGAAGGTCGGCCTGGACCTGAACACCACCCACCAGCAGGTCGGCGAGGAACTGTACGAGGTGGTGATCAAGGTCACCGCCCAGGTGACTCACAGCGAGGAAGGCACTACCTCCTTCCTGGCCGAGATCGAGCAGGCCGGGCTGTTCCGCATCGGCGGCATCGAGGGCGCGCAGCTGGATCACACCCTGGGCGCCTTCTGCCCCAACGTGCTGTTCCCCTATGCTCGCGAGTGCATCGACAACCTGGTCAACCGTGGCGGCTTCCCCCCGCTGATGCTGGCGCCGGTGAACTTCGAGGCGATCTACGCCCAGAAGAAGCAGCGCGAGGCCCAGCAGCAGGGCGAGCAGGCCACCCAGTAAGCGCCCGCTCATGAAGGCTCCGCGTATCCACGTCGCCGCCGCGCTTGACGCCGGCGGCGACGTCGTCCTGCCCGAGGGGGCCGCGCGCCACGTCGCCCGGGTGCTGCGGCTCGGCGAGGGCGCGCTGCTGGTGCTGTTCGACGGCGCCGGCGTCGAGGCCGAGGCGGTGCTGGTCGAGGCCGGCCGCAAGCGCGTGGTGGCCCGGGTCGAGGCGCTGTACCAGGGCCGCAGCGAGTCGCCGCTGGCGGTCCACCTTGGCCAGGCCATCTCCAAGGGCGACCGCATGGATTACGCCATCCAGAAGGCCGTGGAGCTGGGGGTGACCGCCATCACGCCGCTGTATACCGAGCATGGCGACGTGCGCCTCAAGGGCGACCGCGAGACCCGGAAACTGGCCCACTGGCAGGCGGTAGCCGCCAGCGCCTGCGAGCAGTGCGGCCGGGCCACCCTGCCGCCGGTGCACCCGCCCCTGGCGCTGGCCGACTGGCTGGCCGGGCGCGAGGAGGCCCTGCGCCTGGTGCTGCATCCCGGGACGCCCGGCGCCCTCGATCGTCAGGCGGCGCCCCCCTCGGCGGCGCTGCTGATCGGCCCCGAGGGCGGTCTGTCGCCGGGGGAGGTGGAGACCGCCACTGCCGCCGGCTTCGCGCCCCTCTCCCTGGGCCCGCGCATCCTGCGTACCGAAACCGCCCCGGTGGTCGCGCTGACCCTGCTGCAGGATCGCTTCGGCGACCTGTGATCGACGCTTTTCCCGCCCAAGGCCCGCGCCCATAATGGCGGGATACTTCCCTATGGAACCCGCTCCATGTCCGACTCTCGTGATCGTCGCGCCGGCACGCCCCGCCGGGACCCCATGCGCCGCCCCCGTGAACCCAAGGCTCGCGTCGGCGAGGTGGCCTATCTGCCGGTGGTAACGGTCAACGACACCGGCGCCTTCCTCGACTGGGGGCATGCCCGGGACCTGCTGCTGCCCTATGGCGAGCAGCGCTTCCGGCCAGCGGTGGGCAAGCGGGTGCTGGTGATGGTCCGCGAGGACGACCGTGGTCGGCCGGTCGCCACCCAGCGCCTGGACCGCCATCTCGCCGACCAGGCCACGGGGCTTGCCGCCGGGGATGCCGTGGACCTGGTCATCGCCGAGGCGACCGACCTGGGCTTCAAGGCGGTGGTCGACCACCGCTTCTGGGGGCTGCTGTACCGCGACGACGTGACCCGGCCACTGCGCCGCGGCCAGCGTCTTCGGGGGTACGTCAAGCGCCTGCGCGAGGATGGCCGGCTGGACCTGTCGCTGCTGCCGCCGGGGCCGGCGCGCCTCGACGTGGTGGGCGAGGCGGTGCTCAAGGCGCTGCGCGAGAGCGGCGGCTACCTGCCGCTGTCCGACGCCAGCCCGGCCGCCGAGATCAAGTCGCGCCTCGGGGTCAGCAAGAACGCCTTCAAGCAGGCCATCGGCCGGCTCTACAAGAAGCGCGTGATCACCATCGAGGCCGGCGGTATCCGCTTTTCTCCCGGTGGCGACCAGGACTCACACGGCGCCTCATAGCGAAGAGCGCCGGGGGCAGGCCGTAAAGGAGGTCCTACGCCAGGGGTGAGGAGGATTCCTCCGAACGGGCTGGCCATGGATGGCCAGCACCGGCCCTGCAAGCGGAGCAGGATGCGAGAGCGCCGCAGGGCGTCGGTAGCGCCCAGGGATGGGTTTACAGCACCTCCTTGATGGTCCGGCACCCCGGGGCCTGCCGACGGATCAGCGCTTCGCGACATTGATCGCCTTGGAGTCCGTTGCGGCCCTGCGGCATACTGCAGGCCTCCATTCCTTGCCGAGCATGCCCGGCGCAGACGAGTAGACCGATGAGCGAACGCCCCCTCAGGGTCGGTGTGGTGATGGACCCCATCGCCGACCTCAGCTACAAGAAGGACACCAGCCTGGCCATGCTGTGGGCCGCCCAGGATCGGGGCTGGTCGCTGCACTACATGGAGCAGGAAGATCTCTTCCTGCGCGATGGCCGGGCCCATGCCCGCCTCAGCGCGTTGGAGGTGTTCCGCGATGCCGAGCGCTGGTATGCGCTGGGCGAGGCCGAGGCGCGTCCGCTGGCCGAGCTGGACGTCATCCTCATGCGCAAGGATCCGCCGGTGGACGGCCACTTCCTGAATGCCGTGCACCTGCTGGGCTTCGCCGAGCGCGAGGGCGTGCTGGTGGTCAACCCGACCCGTGCCCTGCTCGAATGCAACGAGAAGCTCTTCGCCCAGCAGTTCCCCCAGTGCTGTGCCCCGACCCTGGTCTCCTGCCGAGAGGCCGAGCTGCGGGCCTTCCATGGCGAGCATGGCGACGTCATCCTCAAGCCGCTGGACGGCATGGGCGGCAGCGGCGTCTTCCACGTCCTCCCCGACGGCCGCAACCTGGGGGCGATCATCGAGACCCTCACCGAGCGGGGCACCCGACAGGTCATGGCCCAGCGCTACCTGCCGGAAATCAAGGATGGCGACACCCGTATCCTGCTGGTGGACGGCGAGCCGGTGCCCTACGGCCTGGCCCGGGTGCCCATGGCCGGCGAGACCCGCGGCAACCTGGCGGCCGGCGGCCAGGGCAACAGTCGTGAGCTGACCGACCGCGACCACTGGCTGATCGCCCAGGTACAGCCGATGATCCGCGAGAAGGGCCTGATGTTCGTCGGCCTGGACGTCATCGGCAACTACATCACCGAGATCAACGTCACCAGCCCGACCTGCGTGCGCGAGATCGACGACCAGCGCGGCACCGACATCGCCGGCCAGCTGATGGACGCCGTCGCGCGCCGTCGGCACTGACCCGGGAGGCCGGCCGCCATGGCAGCCCCCCTCAGCGACCCCATCCGCTACGCGCCGGTCACCCGCCCCCACCGGCGCTGGCTGGCGGTGTCGGTATCGCTGCTGCTGCACCTGGTGATCATCGGCGTGGTGGCGAGTCGCCAGTTCGCGCCGTCGCCGCCGGAGCGCAGCAGTCTCGACGTGGTACTGGTGAGCCGTGCCACCGAGGCTCCGGTGGCGGCCGAGGCGCTGGCCGAGGCCGCCCAGCAGGCCGCCGGCGAGGTCACCGAGACACCGCCGGCCGAGGCCCGGGCCGCGCCGATGGAGACCCTGCCCGACCACCAGGCGGCGGAGCGGGCCGTGGATCCCGCCACCCCGGCCGAAGCCGAGGTCCCGGCCCGCCAGGCCGACGAGGCGCCCCCCGAGGAGACCGCGCCTCCCACCGCCGAGCGGCCCAGCGAGGACCAGGTCACCCCCGACCCGCGGGAGAGTGCGCCCCAGCCTGCCGAGACCCCCGCCACGCCCTCGGCCACGGCGCCTTCCGCCTCAGGACGCGACCTGCTGGCCCAGGCCACCTCCAGCATCCGCGAGCAGGGCCTGTCCGCCGACCATGCCGGGGAGGCCGCCGGGCGGCCGCGGCCGGCTGCCCAGCAGGCCGCCGAGGCCCGCTATATCGACGACTGGACCCGGCGGGTGGAGGACTACGGCAATCGAGTGCACCCCGCCCCCCGCGAGCTCGATGGTCAGCTGCGGATTCGCGTGGTGATCGGCCGCGACGGTCAGGTTCGCCGGGCAGAGGTGATACAATCCTCGGGACATGCCGAGCTCGACCAGGCCGCCCTGGACACCATCCACGGCGCCGCGCCCTATCGTCCCTTCGATGCGGGCATGGGCGATCTGGACAGCCTGTCCATCACCCGTGTCTGGCGGTTCGGCGAAGGCAACCACTACGGCGTGCACTAGCTCCGCCGGGGAGTCCCATGCAAAGCTTGAAAAACCACTTCCTGATGGCGATGCCGCACCTGGAAGACCCCAATTTCGCCGGCACCCTCAGCTATCTCTGCGACCATGACGACAACGGCACCATGGGCGTGATCGTCAATCGTCCCCTGGAGCTGACCCTGGATGCCCTGTTCGAGCAGCTCGAGCTGGAGGCCGCCCAGAGCCCCCACCTCAACGCCCCGGTCTACTACGGCGGCCCGGTGCACAAGGACCGCGGCTTCATCCTCCACCGCGGCGACAGCGAAGCCTGGGACTCCAGCCTCCAGGTGGCCGAGGACATCGCCCTGACCACCTCCATGGACATTCTCCAGGCGCTGGCCGCCGGCGGCGGTCCCGAGCAGTTCCTGGTCTGCCTTGGCTGCGCCGGCTGGGAGTCCGGCCAGCTCGAGGTCGAGCTCAAGGACAACGCCTGGCTGACCGTGGAGGGGCGCCCCGACATCCTCTTCGACGTGCCGCCGGAGCAGCGCCTGGGTGCCAGCGCCAACCTGCTGGGCATCGACCTGAACCTGATGACCCGTGAGGCGGGCCACAGTTAATGGCGGAAACGGGCCAGCGTCTGATCCTGGGCTTCGACTTCGGCACGCGGCGCATCGGCGTGGCGGTGGGCAACGAGCTGACCCGCAGCGCCCGGGCCCTCGAGCCCCTGCCGGCCCGCGATGGCATCCCCGACTGGACGCGGGTGGCACGGCTGGTGGAAGAGTGGCAGCCGGACCTCTTCGTGGTCGGCCTGCCGGTCAACATGGACGGCAGCGAGAGCGTGATGAGCACCCGGGCGCGCAAGTTCGGCAAGCGCCTGTTCGGCCGCTACGGCATCCCCTGCGAGATGGCCGACGAGCGCGGCTCCACCCGCGAGGCCAAGGCCATCGCCCGCGAGGCCGGCCACCGTGGCAACTACCGCGAGGACAGCGTCGACGGCCTGGCAGCGGTGCTGATCCTCGAGGCCTGGCTGGCCCGGACCGAGGGGTTGCCGCCCCGCCCCTGAACGACGTCGGGCCGGCGTTCGCCGGCCCGCTTCCTTCTGGCCCTGCTGACGTTCGCTACAGGCGCCGCTCAGTCCCGGGCGTCGTCCACGCCGAAGGTCCCGGGCACGAACCAGCGCACGTCGCGCAGGTCCTGCTCCACCAGGTCCTCCACCTGCAGCAGGGTGGCGAAGATCGCCATGCGCACGGGAATGCCGTTGTCGGTCTGGCGGAAGATCGCCAGGCGTGGGTCGCCGTTGAGGTCGACGTCCAGGTCGTTGGCGTCGGCCCGGCTGTCCCGAGGCAGCGGGTGCATGACGATGGTGTGGTCATTGCAGCGGCCGTCGAGGAAGGCCTTGTCCACGGTGTAGTCCCGCGACAGGCTGAACCCCTCGCTCATCTCGGCGGTGAAGCGCTCCTTCTGGATGCGGGTGGTGTAGACCACGTCGACGTCGCCGAAGTCGCTGGCCAGACTCTCGCGGACCTGTACCTCCAGGCCCTGGCGAGCCACCCGCTCGATCAGCTGGTGCGGCATCTCCAGGCCCGGCGGGGCCACCAGAGTGACGCGCATGGGGCCGTAGAGGGCCAGCAGCTTGATCAGCGAGTGCACCGTGCGGCCGTACTTGAGGTCGCCGGTCATCAGCACATGGGCCCCTTGCAACGTCTTGCCCTGGCGGGCGAACTCCTTGTCGATGGTGTAGATATCGAGCAGCGCCTGGCTGGGGTGTTCGCCGGGGCCGTCGCCGCCGTTGATCACCGGCACGTTGGTGGCCTGGGCGAACTCGGCCACCGAACCCTGCTCCGGGTGGCGCATGACGATGGCGTCGCAATAGCCGCTCATCACCCTGCTGGTGTCGTAGAGCGACTCGCCCTTGGCCATGGACGAGAAGGTGAAGCCGGTAGTGTCGCAGACGGTGCCGCCCAGCCGGCAGAAGGCCGCGTTGAAGCTGACCCGGGTACGGGTGCTGGCCTCGAAGAACAGGTTGCCGAGCACCGCGCCCTCCAGCACCCGGGTGACCTTGCGGCGACTGGCGATCGGTTCCATGCGCGCCGCGACGCGCATCAGGTGATCGATATCATCGCGTGACAGGGAATCGATGGAGAGCAGGTGGGAACTCATCGCGGGCCTCGGCTGGCGGCTGGTGGACGGCCGCTAGTGTACCTCCCGCGGCCGCCGGCTTCAGCCTCCGTGTCGGCGCCGCGATTCACGGCCGAGGTCGCCATGGTGCGTGGCAGTTCGGCCGGGCCGGCCTTCGGCAAGGGGGCGCGGGGCGCCGGTTCAGGCCGGTAGTTCGTCCGCCAGGGGGATGCGGCCGCCCAGGCGGGCGGTGATTTCGGCGGCCGCCTCACACACCAGCTCGCCGAGCTCGGTGAGCCGTTCCTCGGGAATCCGCGCCACCGGGCCGGAGACGGAGATTGCCGCCAGCGGGACGCCATGCTCGTCGTGGATGCAGGCCGCCACGCAGTGCAGGCCGATGGCATGCTCCTCGCGGTCGCAGGCATAGCCCTGGCGGCGGATCTCGGCCAGGCTTGCGTCCAGGGCCGCGGGGTCGTGCAGGGTATTGGTGGTGACCCGGGCCAGGCCGCGTTCTTCCAGCACCCGTGCCAGCTCGTCGTCGGGCAGCCAGGCCATCAGGGCCTTGCCCACGCCGGAGGCGTGCAACGGTGCCCGGGAGCCCAGGCGGGTGATCATGCGCATCATCTGCGGCGACTCGCTCTGGGCCAGGAAGACCGCGGTGCTGCCGTCGCGCACGCCGAGATTGGCGGTCTCCCCGGTCAGCGCGGTCAGCCGGCGCAGGAAGGGACGGCTGGTGCCGACGAAATCCCGGGCCTCGAGAAAGCTGTTGCCGATACGGAAGGTCTTGACGTCGATCTTCCACACGCCGAGCTCGTTGTCCTGGGTGACATAGCCCTGACTCTGCAGGGCCTGGAGCAGGCGGTGGGTAGTCGAGGGGGCGAGCTCGGACTGCTCGGCGATCTCGGACAGGGCCAGGCCGCCGGGGCTGCCCGCCAGGCGCTCGAGCAGGTTGAGACCGCGCACCAAGGACTGGCTGTGGCCACCACTGCTCTTTCCCGATGCCGGGCGTCCCGCCGTTCTGCGCTTGCCTTCACTCACTGCCTGCTCTCCCGCGTCGATGACTCCCAAACCCCCAGCATACCCTGTCAGGGAGCGACTGTCTTGCCTTCGGAAATGGTTTCCATAGCAGCCTGGCGGGCGCGCCTCACCGGTGCCGCCACTGCGGGCGGCGCTTGGCCAGAAAGGCCGCGATGCCTTCGTCGACATCCTCGGCCATCATGTTGGTCGCCATCATCTCGCCGGCGTAGTCATAGGCGCGGGACAGCGGCATCTCCTGCTGGCGCTGGAACATGGCCTTGCCGGTGCGCAGCGCCACGGCGCTCTTGGCGCAGAGGGTCGCGGTCAGTGACGCGAGGACCTCGTCGAGCCGGGCGTCGTCGGCAACCCGGTTGACCAGCCCCCAGTCCCGGGCCTGGTCGGCGTCGATGAACTCCCCGGTGAACAGCATTTCCAGGGCCCGCTTGCGGCCGATATCGCGGCTCAGGGCCACCGCCGGCGTGGAGCAGAACAGCCCGACCTCGATGCCGGAGACGGCAAAGCGGGCGCTGCGTGCCGCCACCGCCAGGTCGCAGCTGGCCACCAGCTGGCAGCCCGCGGCGGTGGCCAGGCCCTGTACCCGGGCGATGACCGGGACCGGCAGGGCGACGATGGCCTGCATCAGCGCTCCGCAACGACTGAAGAGGTCGCGGTAGTAGGCCTCGTCGGGCCGCGCGCGCATCTGGCGCAGGTCGTGACCGGCACAGAAGGCCCGGCCCCGGGCGGCGATCACTACGCAGCGCAGCGACGGATCGTCGGCCAGGGAAGCCAGGGCATCGGTCAGGGCCTCGAGCATCTCCTCGGAGAGGATGTTGAAGCGCTCGGGCCGGTTCAGGGTAAGGGTGGCCACGCCGTCGGCGTCGTGGCGCAGCACCGGGGCATCGTCCGCGTGTTGCATGGTCGGGTTCCTTGGGGGCAAAACCCTCAGCCTAGCGCCCGCTGCCCCGGCCCGGTTAGGCTTGCGACCAAAGATGACCTTCGGAGAGTGCCATGACCGTCGCCGACCTTTCGCTGGACAAGGGACAGCCCGAGACCGGTAAGCGGCTGCTGCAGGACGTCAGCCTCCCCGCTGCAGTGCTCCACGAGGCGCCCCTGGCCCACAATCTGGCCTGGATGCAGGCCTTCTGTGCCGCCCACGGTGCCAGCCTGGCGCCCCACGGCAAGACCACCATGGCGCCGGCGCTGTTCCAGCGACAGCTCGCCGCCGGCGCCTGGGCCATCACCCTGGCCACCGCCCCCCAGTGCCGGGCGGCCTTCGCCCATGGCGCCAGGCGGTTGCTGATGGCCAACCAGCTGGTGGGACAGGCGAACATGGCGATCGCCGCCGGACTGATCGAGGCCGGCGCCGAGCTCTACGTGCTGGTGGATTCCGCGGCCAATGTGCGCCAGCTGGATGCCTTCTTCGGGGCGCGGGGGCTGCGGCTGCCGGTGCTGGTCGAGCTCGGCGTGCCCGGCGGGCGCTGCGGTTGCCGCGACCGCGGCGAGGTGATGGCGCTGGCCGAGGCGGTGGCCCAGGCGCAGGCGCTGGAACTGGCCGGCCTGGAGGGTTACGAGGGGGTAGTGCGGGCCGAGGGGGACGACGACCCGGCGGCGGCGGTGGCCGCCTACGCCGGGACCCTGGTGGCCACGCTCGAGGCCCTGGATGCCGCGGGCAGGCTGCCGGTGGCCCGCCCGCTGGTCACCGCCTCCGGCTCGGCCTGGCACGACTTGATCGCCGAGGCCTTCCGCGATGCGGGCCTGGACGAGCGGGTGCATCGGGTGATGCGCCCGGGCTGCTACCTGACCCACGACCATGGCCTCTACGCCGAGGCCCAGGCCCGCCTGCTGGCGAGGCGTCACGATATCGGTGCGGGGCTGCGTCCGGCCCTGGAGGTCTTCGCCCAGGTCCAGTCGCTGCCCGAGCCGGGGCTCGCCATCGTCGCCATGGGGCGGCGCGACGTCGGCGGCGACCGCCCGCCGCTGGCGCTGCGTCGCTACCGGGAAGGCGGGACGGCCCGGGCGACCCTGGCGGTGGACGGCTGGCGGGTCGAGAAGCTGATGGACCAGCATGCCTTCGTGGCCCTGCCGGCGGCGTCGGATGACGTGGCGGTGGGGGATGTGGTGGCGTTCGGCATCTCCCACCCCTGCCTGACCTTCGACAAGTGGCGGCGGTTGTGCCGGGTGGACCAGGACCTCGCGGTGCTCGAGACCCTGGCCACCTGCTTCTGACCGCCCCGGGCGGGGCGGTCGGCGGGCGCTTCAGATGTCGTCGCGGAAGGTGCGGTCCTGCTTGGGCAGCACCAGGTTGAGGAGGATGGCGCACAGTGCCCCGGGGATCAGGCCGGACTCGATGATCGCCTGGACGTTCTCGGCGAGCCCGGCGTAGAGGCCCTCCTGGGCCGGCAGGCCCACCGCCGCCGACAGCGAGACGCCGATGATCACCATGTTGCGCTTGTTGAAGTCGATGTGGGACAGCATCTTGATGCCGGCGCTGGCGATCATGCCGAACATGATCAGCACCGCCCCGCCCAGCACCGCGTTGGGGATGCTCGAGATCACGGCGCCGAGCTTGGGCAGCAGACCGGCCAGCAGCAGGAAGACGCCGCCGATGGCCACCACGAAGCGGCTGACCACGCCGGTCAGGGCCACCATGCCGACGTTCTGGCTGAAGCTGATCTGCGGGAAGGCGTTGAAGATGGCGGCGAAGACGCTGGCCAGGCCGTCGGCCATCACCCCGCCGGAGAGCTCCTTGTGGGTCGGCTCGCGGTCCATGCCACCGGCTGTGGTGCCGACGATGTCGCCGATGGACTCGGCGCAGGTCACCACCGCCAGCAGCACCACCGGCAGGATGGCGGCCAGGTGGAACTCCAGGCCGATGGTCAGCGGCATCGGCAGCGAGATCCAGTCGGCGGCGCCGATCTCGCCGAAGCTCACCAGCCCGAAGGCCACGGCAGTGCCGTAGCCCACCACCAGGCCGACCAGCGGGGCGGTCTCCGACCAGATCCCGCGGCCATACTGGTGCAGGGCCAGGGTGACGATCAAGACCAGCCCGGCCAGCACCAGGTTGTGGGTGGCCCCGAAGTCCTCGGCACCGAAGCCGCCGCCGGCATAGGCGAAGCCCACCGGCATCAGCAGAGTGCCGAGCATGATCACGAAGGTGCCGGTGACCACCGGCGGGAAGAGGAAGCGGAACCAGGGCAAGAAGAGCCCCACCAGGGCCATGGCGATCCCGCCGCACAGCGCCGCGCCCAGCGCCGCCGGCAGGCCCATGCCCACGGCGATGGGAATCAGCACCGGCACGAAGCCGAAGCTGGTGCCCATGACGATGGGCAGGCGCGCACCGATCGGGCCGAGGCCAAGGGATTGCACCAGGGTGGCCACCCCGGCCACGAACATGGCGGCCTGGATCATGAAGGCCGTCTGGTCCGCCGGCAGGTCGGCGGCCCCGGCGATGATGATGGGCACCGTGACGTTGCCCACGAACATCGCCAGCACATGCTGCAGTCCCAGCGGGATGGCCCGGCCAAGCGGCGGCATGGCATTGACGTCGTGGGTGGAGCGCACCTTCGGCGAGGTGACCTCGGTGGCGGTGTCGGTCGTCGACATGGGTGGTTTCTCCTGTTGTCGTTGTTGGAAACCCGGTGGTGTGTCCTGCCGCCCTAGCGGGCGCGTCTCAGCGCCCGGGCAGCCTGGTCATGGCGGGCCAGCAGGGCGTCGAGGTCGACGCCCACCGGCTGGCCCTCGGTCACCCGCCACTGTCCGGCGACCATGACCCGGTCGGCCCGGTGGGCGCCACACAGCAGCAGGGCGGCAATGGGGTTCTCGGCGCCGGAAAAGCGTGGCTCGTCGAGGCGGAACAGGGCCAGGTCGGCCTGCTGGCCGGGGGCGAGGCCGCCGATGTCGTCGCGACCGAGGCAGGCCGCGGAGCCCCGGGTCGCCCAGCGGATCACGTCGTCGTGGGTCACCCGGCTCGGCGCGTAGCGCAGCCGGCCGAGAAGCAGCGCCTGGCGCATCTCCTCGGCGAGGTTGGAATGATCATTGGACGCGGAGCCGTCCACGGCCAGGCCCACCGGGCAGCCGGCGGCCTCCAGGTCCAGGGTGCGGCACAGCCCCGAGCCCAGCACCATATTCGACGAGGGACAGTGGGCGATGCCGGTGCCGGCGGCGCCGAGCCGGGCTACCTCCGCGTCGTCGAAGTGGATGCCGTGGGCCAGCCAGGTCCGCGCCGTAAGCCAGCCCACGGCCTCCAGGTAGTCCAGCGGGCGCATGCCGAACAGCCGCTGGCAGTAGGCCGTCTCGTCCTCGGTCTCGGCGAGGTGGGTGTGCAGGCGTACGTCGCAGTCCTCGGCCAGGCGGGCGCTTGCCTGCATCAGCTCGCGGCTCACCGAGAACGGCGAGCAGGGGGCCAGGGCGATGGTGGTCATGGCGCCGTCGCCGCGCTGGTGATAGGCGTCGATCAGCCGCGCGCTCTCGTCGAGGATGGTGGCCTCGTCCTGGACCACCGACTGCGGCGGCAGGCCGCCGTCGTCGCGGCCCACGCTCATCGAGCCCCGGGTCAGGGCGGCGCGCACGCCGAGCCGTCGGGCGGTCTCCACCTGGACGTCGATGGCATGCTCGAGCGCCCCGGAGAACACGTAGTGGTGGTCGGCCACGGTGGTGCATCCCGACATCAGCAGCTCGACCATGGCCAGCTCGCTGGCCACCGCCAGCTGCGCCTCGTCGAGGTTCGCCCAGACCTCGTAGAGCGTCGTCAGCCAGGGGAACAGCTCCTTGTTCAAGGCCGGCGAGTAGGCCCGGGTCAGGGTCTGGTAGAAGTGGTGGTGAGTGTTCACCAGCCCCGGCAGCAGCACATGCTCAGAGGCGTCGAAGGTGGCGTCGATCGGGGTGGCGGGTCTGTCGCCCGCGGGCACCGCCTCGACGATGCGGGCGTCCCGGACCACCACGCCGCCGGCGGCGCGGGCATCGCTGCAGGCGCGGGGGTGTCGGATCCATAGGGTCTGTTGCTGCGGGGTCATGCTGTCCTCCCGGGTGTCCGCGCGCGGCGGCCCCTGCCATGGGCAAAGGGTTACCCAAGTCTCGCGTCGGACCAGAGCCTTGGTTCAGGTGCCTTCGACGTTGTGTGTACGCAGTGTGTCATCCAATGATCAATATGGATTGTGTACAAAATGAGAGGGTTTTGCGCCCCTGTCAAGCCGGCGCCTGAGGGTGGGTCTCCGCCCCTGCCGCTCAGCCCGTCGAGGCGGCCTTGAGGCGGGTCAGCCGATCGCCGAACAGGTAGGCACCGAGGGCCACCAGGATCAGGGCGGCGCCGAGGAGCATCGAGGCCGAGGGCCGTTCCTGGTTCAACACCATGCCGAGCCCCAGCGCCAGGATCGGGGTGATCAGGGTCACCAGGGCCACGGTGGCGGCATGCAGGCGCGAGAGGATCAGGTAGTAGCAGAGAAAGCCGATCAGCGAGCCGAACACCGCCAGGTAGAGCACCGCCCAGCGGCCCCGTTCGCTGAGTGGGATAGTCAGCGGCTCGCCGCTGGTCAGCCACAGGGCGAGGAAGCAGGGCAGGCTCAACGCCAGGGCGCCGACGGTCTGTTCCAGGGGGCCGAGGCCGGCCGCCACACGTTGCACGGCGATGCCGCTGCCGCTGAACAGGGTGACCGCGCCGAGCATCATGGCCAGGGCGTCGAGCTGGCCTCCTCCGACGGCGAGGCTGTCGAGGAACACCACTCCGAGCCCCACCACGCCCAGGGCGCAGCCGAACCAGTGCCAGCGGCGCAGCTGGCGCGCGCCGGGCAGGGCCTGGAGGATCAGCCCCGAGATCAGTGGCGCCATGCCGAACATCACCGAGAGCAGCCCCGAGGGCAGCTGCTGGGAGGCGTGATAGCTCAGTGCCATGGCCCCGAACACCCCGGGCACCGCGGCGGCATAGCTGGCCAGCGCCCGGCGGTCGCGACGCAGGCCGCGCCTGAGGATGGCCAGGATCAGCGCCCCGGCGACCAGGGCGATCAGCATGCGCAGCATCACGCTGCCGATGGGCGCGCCGGCCTCGGCGCTCCACTTGATGCCCAGCGGTGTGGTGGCCCACACCAGCACCACGACGAGATACGCCGGTCCGGTCGGCATGGCAGGTCCTTGAGAAGATGAATCGGCAGGCAGGAAAAACGTCGTCAATGAATCATTAACACGAAAAAAACCGCCGCGTCGATAACGCGGCGGCAGCAGGTCCGTTGGCCAAGAGCGCGATTCAGCCCTCGAAGCTGGTCTCGGAGTAGAGCACCCGGACGCGCTTGGTGTGGGCCACCTGGCTCAACGCCTCCAGGGCGCGCGGCCCGTAGTCCTTGTCGACGTCGATGACCACGTAGCCGATGCGCTCGTTGGTCTGCAGGTACTGGCCGAGGATGTTGATGTCGTTCTCGGAGAGTACCCGGTTGATCTCGGACATCACGCCCGGGACGTTGTCGTGGATGTGCAGCAGGCGGTGCTTGCCCGGGTGCGCCGGCAGGGCGACCTCGGGGAAGTTGACCGAGGTGATGGTGGTGCCGTTGTCGGAGTAGGTGACCAGCTTCTCGGAAACCTCGATGCCGATGTTCTCCTGGGCTTCCAGGGTGGAGCCGCCGATGTGTGGGGTGAGGATGACATTGGCCAGGCCGCGCAGCGGGCTGACGAACTCCTCGTTGTTGCCCTTGGGCTCCACCGGGAAGACGTCCACCGCGGCACCGTTGAGGCGGCCGGCCTTGAGCGCCTCGGCCAGGGCCTCGATGACCACCACGCTGCCCCGGGAGGCGTTGATCAGGATGCTGCCCGGCTTCATCAGGGCGATCTGTTCCTCGCCGATCATCCAGCGGGTGGAGGGCAGGTCCGGCACGTGCAGGCTGACGATGTCGGCGCGGGCCAGCAGCTCCTCGAGACTGGCCACCTGGCGAGCGTTGCCCATGCCCAGCTTGGTCACCACGTCGTAGTAGATGACATCGAAGCCGAGGGATTCGGCCAGTACCGAGAGCTGGGCGCCGATGCTGCCGTAGCCGACGATGCCCAGGATCTTGCCGCGGGCCTCGTGGGCGTTCTTGGCCGACTTCAGCCAGCCGCCCTGGTGCGCACTGGCACTCTTCTCGGGGATGCCGCGCAGCAGCATGATGGACTCGGCCAGTACCAGCTCGGCCACCGAGCGAGTGTTGGAGTAGGGGGCGTTGAAGACTGGAATCCCGCGGGCCAGCGCGGCGCCCAGGTCAACCTGGTTGGTCCCGATGCAGAAGCAGCCCACCGCCACGAGCTTCTCGGCGGCCGCGAAGACCCGCTCGGTGAGCTGGGTGCGGGAGCGGATGCCGATGAAGTGGACGTCACGGATCTTGTCGATCAGCGTGGCCTCGTCCAGCGAGGTCGGTAGGTGCTCGATGTTGGTGTACCCGGCGTTGAGGAAATTGTCCACCGCGCTCTGGTGGACGCCCTCGAGCAGCAGGATCTTGATCTTGCTCTTGTCCAGGGACGTTTTGGCCATGGTCGAATCAACCCCTTCTTCGGTGCGCGCCGCTATCGGTTCAGGAAGGTGAGCCCGCCAGCGCGGAACATCGGGGTCCCGGCAGATGTCAGGCTCGAAACAAGGCCCCATATGGTATCACAGCCCGGCGGCCCCAAGATGAAAATGCTGCGCTGCGGGCATGAGTCGCATGCATGCCTGGACGCCACGCCTGCCGGCCGCGGCGCGCCGATGGGGCAGACGACCCCCCCCGGGGAGCGTGTATACTGTCGCCCTCATGGTGGGAGTGAGCGACGAGGGGAGCCATGGCGGAACAGCACAGGCAGCACCAGGGCGACGCCGATGAGGCGCCGGCGGACTTCGCCGCGACCGTCGAGCGACTCGAGACGCTGGTCGAGCGGCTGGAGTCCGGCGAGCTATCGCTGGAGGGCTCGCTCGAGGCCTTCGAGCAGGGCGTGCGCCTGACCCGCGATGCCCAGCGGCGACTCGACGAGGCCGAGCTCAAGGTGCGCACCCTGACCGAGGGTGAGGGGGGCGGCGTCGACCTGCAGCCCTTCGCGCCGCCGGCGGAGGACGACGGTGAACGCTGATATGCTGGCGGCCCGACTGGCCGCGGACCGGGCCCGGGTGGATGCCTGCCTGGAGGCCCTCTTCGAGACCCGGCAGGCGCCGGCCCCTCGCCTCGAGGCGGCGATGCGCCACGGCGTGCTGGTCGGCGGCAAGCGCCTGCGGCCAGTGCTGGTGTATACCGCCGGCCGCGCCCTGCGCGCCGCCGACGAGGCCCTGGATGCCCCGGCGGCGGCCCTCGAGCTGATCCATGCCTACTCGCTGGTCCACGATGACCTGCCGGCCATGGACGATGACGACCTGCGCCGTGGTCAGCCCACGGTGCACCGCGCCTATGACGAGGCCACTGCCATCCTCGCCGGCGATGCCCTCCAGGCCCTGGCGTTCGAGGTGCTGGCGGGAACCGCGCACCCCCGGCTGCCGGCGATGGTCGGCACCCTGGCTCGGGCGGCCGGCCGCGACGGCATGGTCGCCGGCCAGGTGCTGGACCTGGCCGCCGTTGGCGGTCATCCCGACGTGGCGGCGTTGGCCACCATGCACGGTCACAAGACCGGGGCGCTGATCCGTGCCGCGGTGCGCCTGGGCGGCCTGGTCGCGGTGACCGAGGACGACCCGCGGCTGGCGGCGCTGGAACGCTATGCCGCCGCCATCGGCCTGGCCTTTCAGGTGCATGACGACGTGCTCGACGTGACCGGCGACACCGCCACCCTGGGCAAGGCCTCCGGGGCCGATGCCGCCCGTGACAAGCCGACCTACCCCACCCTGCTGGGACTCGAGGGTGCCAGGGCCAAGGCCCGCGAGCTGGTCGAGGAGGGGGTGGCGTCACTCGCGCCCCTGGGCGCGAGTGCCGCGCCCCTGGCCGAACTGGCCCGATACATGATCGAGCGTGACCACTGAGGAAGTCTGCAGCGCTGCTGCGGTGCGGTTTCCCTGACAGACAGAGTCCACATGAAGCTGTTCGATGACATTCCGGTCGAGCGTCCGGCGACGCCGCTGCTCGACACCCTGGAGACGCCGGCCGCCCTGCGCGCCATGGACGATGCCCAGCTCGCCCAGGTGGCCGATGAACTGCGCGCCTACCTGCTCTACAGCGTGGGTGTCTCGGGCGGGCATTTCGGTGCCGGCCTCGGCGTCGTGGAGCTCACGGTGGCGTTGCACCATGCCCTGGAGACCCCCCACGACCGGCTGGTCTGGGACGTCGGTCACCAGGCCTACCCCCACAAGATCCTCACCGGGCGTCGCGAGGCGATGACGCGGATCCGCCAGTACGGCGGCCTGGCGGCCTTCCCGCGGCGTGCCGAGTCGCAGTACGACACCTTCGGCGTCGGCCATTCCAGCACCTCCATCTCGGCGGCCCTGGGCATGGCGCTGGCTGCCCGCACCCAGGCCGAGCCGCGACGGGTCTGCGCGGTGATCGGCGATGGCGCCCTGACCGCCGGCATGGCCTTCGAGGCCCTGGCCCATGCCGGCCATGTCGACGCCAACCTGCTGGTGGTGCTCAACGACAACGAGATGTCGATCTCCGAGAACGTTGGTGGCATTGCCAGCTACCTGGCGCGGATCCTCGCCAGCAAGCCCTACACCACTATGCGCGAGGGCGGCAAGCGAGTGCTCTCGCATCTGCCCGGGGCCCTGGAGCTGGCCCGGCGGACCGAGGAGCACATGAAGGGCATGGTCAGCCCGGCTACCCTGTTCGAGGAGATGGGCTTCAACTACATCGGGCCCATCGATGGCCATGACCTGCCGGCCCTGGTCCACACCCTGCGCAACATGCGCGACATGGAGGGCCCGCAGTTCCTCCACGTCAAGACCCGCAAGGGGCGCGGCTTCCTGCCCGCCGAGGCCGACCCGATCGGCTACCATGCGATCACCAAGCTGGAGAAGAACGGCGACACCCCGCCGCCGCTCAAGCCGACCGCGCCGGCGCCCAAGAAGGCGCCCAAGTACTGCAATGTCTTCGGCGACTGGCTGTGCGACATGGCGGCGGCGGATACGCGGCTGATCGGCATCACCCCGGCGATGCGCGAGGGCTCGGACCTGATCCGCTTCTCCCAGGAGTACCCCGAGCGCTACTACGACGTGGCCATCGCCGAGCAGCATGCCGTGACGCTCGCCGCGGGCATGGCCTGCGAGGCGATGAAGCCGGTGGTGGCCATCTACTCGACCTTCCTGCAGCGCGGCTACGACCAGCTGATCCATGACGTGGCCGTGCAGGAGCTCGATGTGACCTTCGCCATCGACCGCGCCGGCCTGGTCGGCGAGGACGGCCCCACCCACCACGGCGCCCTGGACCTCTCCTACCTGCGCTGCGTGCCGGGGCTCGTGGTGCTGGCGCCGGCCGATGAGGCCGAGTGCCGGGCCATGCTCAGCGCCGCCTACCAGCATCCCGGTCCCGCGGCGGTGCGCTATCCCCGTGGCACCGGTCCCGGAGTGGCGATCCCCGACCACCTCGAGCCCCTGGTGATCGGCCAAGCCGAGACGCGTCGGCGGGCCGGGGGAGGCGGCCCTCGGGTGGCGCTGCTGGCCTTCGGCAGCCTCAACGGCCCGGCGGCGGAGGTGGCCCAGGCCCTGGATGCCACGCACCTCAACATGCGCTCGATCAAGCCCCTCGACCGCGAGGCGGTAATGGCGGCCGCCGACGACCATGACCTGCTGGTGACCCTGGAGGAGAACGTGGTCGCCGGCGGGGCCGGCAGCGGGGTCAACGAGCTGCTGGCGGCCGAGGGCCGGCGGGTGAGCGTGCTCAACCTGGGCCTGCCCGATGCCTTCGTCGAACACGGCAAGCCGGCCGAGCTGCTGGTCGAATGCGGCCTCGACGCCGACGGCATCGAGGCCGCCATCCGGGCGCGCCTGACGGCTGCCTGAGATTCACGCGATACGGAGAGATGCCATGTTGATGGCCATGCTGATCGGTGCGGTAATCGGCTTCTTGATCGGTGGTCCCCTGGGGCTGCTGGTCGGCGGCGGCCTCGGCTACTGGCTGGTACGGCGGCTGCGCAAGAGCCTGCTGGGGAAGCTGGCCGGGGCCCAGGCGCAGTTCCTCGAATCGACCTTCGCGGTCATGGGGTGCATGTGCAAGGCCGATGGCCGGGTCACCGAGGACGAACTGGAAGCCTCCCGGCAGCTGTGGGATCGCCTGCGGCTCAACGAGGCACAGCGGGCCCAGGCCCGGGCCGCCTTCACCCGCGGCAAGGGGGCCGACTTCGACCTGGAGGCGGAGCTGGCCAAGGTCCGCCAGGTGGTGGGTCGCCAGCGTGCCCTGCTGCAGGTCTTCCTGCAGGTCCAGCTGGCGGCCATCGCCGCCGATGGCCAGCTGCATCCCGCCGAACATGACATGCTGCTGCGCGTGGCGCGTGGCCTGGGTTGCTCCGAGGCCGAGATCGCCCAGATCGAGGCCATGCTGCGCGGTGGCCCCGAGGCGGCCCGCGAGCAGGGTCCCTCCCTGGAGGATGCCTATCAGGTGCTGGGCCTCGACCCCGAGGCCAGCGATGCCGAGGTCAAGAAGGCCTATCGTCGCCTGATGAGCGAGAACCATCCCGACAAGCTCGCTGCCAAGGGCCTGCCCGAGAGCATGCGCGAGATGGCCAAGGAGCGCACCAGCGAGATCGGCAGCGCCTACGAGCGTATCCGCAAGGCCCGGGCCGCCGCCTGAGCCGGCGTCGATCCCCTGTCGGGAACGCCCCGGCCCCTGACACCCAGCGCCATTGTCGCCCTCCCGCCGCGGCCGGCCGGACTTTCGTCTCGTCGGCCGCGGCTTTTCGCGATGGGACATCATGGTTGCCGGATCGTCCCGGGCCGCCTAGGATGCCCGGCTGCCCGCCGCAGCCGGCGGCGGGCGCCACCCCTGATGCCGGATGGCCCCGTGGCCCGCGCACGGGGGGACACAAGAATTCCCTGGAGATCCCCTGATGTCTTTCGGTCTGTTTTCCCTGCTGCCGCCGGTGCTGGCCATCGTGCTGGCCCTGGCGACACGCAACGTGATACCGGCGCTGTTCTGTGGCGTCTGGCTGGGTGCCACCATGCTGGCGGGTGGCAACCCCGCCGCCGGCCTCTACAATAGCTTCGGCGATTTCATCATCCCCAGCGTCGGCGACGAGTGGAGTGTCACCGTCCTGATCTACTGTGGCCTGTTCGGCGTGCTGATCGGGGTGCTGCAGCGCACCGGCGGCGCCCAGGCCATCGCCCGGGCCATCTCGGCGCGGGTGGCTTCGCGGCGCGGCGCCCAGGGGGCGACCCTGGGCCTCGGTGTGCTGATCTTCTTCGAGGACTACTTCAATGCCCTGACCGTGGGCAGCGTGATGCGACCGATCACCGACCGCATGGGCGTATCGCGCGAGAAGCTGGCTTATATCGTCGACTCCACCTCGGCGCCGATGTGTCTGCTGGGCCCGGTCTCCACCTGGGTGGTCTTCGTGATGGGCCTGATCGGCACCCAGCTCGCCGCGATGGACGTCAACGGCTCCGAGTACCTCATCTATCTGTCCTCCATCCCGCTCAACTTCTATGCCTGGCTGGCGCTGGGGCTGATCGTCTTCATGGTCGTCACCCAGTGGGACTTCGGCCCCATGGCCCGGGCGGAGGAGCGTGCCCGCACCACCGGCGCGGTGATGGCCGAGGGCGCCCAGCCGCCCTCGGGCCATGAAGTCGAGGAGATGGCCACGGTACCTGAGCATCAGGCGCGCAAGCGCAACATGCTGGTCCCCATCGGCGTGCTGGTGGGAATGATCCCGCCGCTGTTCCTGTGGACCGGCGGCTTCCCCGAGAACGACCTGGTCACCGCGGTGGGCGAGGCCAACGGCGGCCAGTCGATCCTGATCGCCACCTTCATGGCGGTGGCCGTGGGTCTCGCCATGGGCATGGCGCAGAAGCTGTTCGACTTCCGCGAGGCCATGGACATCGTGGTGGACGGTATCAAGAGCATGACCCTGGTCTACATCATCCTCACCCTGGCCTGGTCCATCGGCAGCGTGACCACCGAGCTTGGCACCGCCGACTACCTGGTGACCCTGGCCGAGGCCAATATCGCGCCGAGCCTGGTGCCGGTGCTGCTGTTCTTGATCGGGGCACTGGTGGCCTTCACCACAGGCACCTCCTACGGTACCTTCGCGATCATGATCCCCATCGCCATGCCGGTGGCCATGGCCATGGACCTGTCGCTGTCGCTGGCCATCGCCGCGGTGCTCAGCGGCGGCATCTTCGGCGACCACTGCTCGCCGATCTCGGACACCACCATCCTGTCGTCGGCGGGGTCGTCCTGCGACCATATCGACCACGTGCGCACCCAGTTGCCCTATGCGATCACCGCCGGCGTGGCGGGCATCCTGGCCTTCTTCGTCGCCGGGCTCTCGGGGAGTGCCCTGGTCGGCGGCGGCGTCGGGGTCGTTGCCCTGGTGGCCACGGCGCTGGCCCTGCGCCTGCTGTGGACTCCCGCACCCCGCCAGCGGGAGGCGCTGGTCGACTGAACGTCGCAACGTTCGTCCAACCATGACAAGAGGCCCCCGATACGTCGGGGGCCTCTTGCGTGGTGCGGGCGCCTGGCTCAGGGTGGGAAGGGCAGCACGTCGGTGACCACGGCGAAGAAGTGGCAGGTGCTGCCGCCCATCACGCAGAGGTGCCAGATGGTGTGATTGAAGGGGATCGCTCGCACCGCGAAGAACACGATGCCCAGTGAATAGGAGGCGCCGCCGGCGATCAGCAGGCCGAGGCCGGTGAGGGAGAGGACGTCATCGAGCTCGCCGGCGGCGACCAGGATCAGCCATCCCATCAGCAGATAGATGGCCATGTGCAGGCCGCCGAGCGCCCAGGGGCGCCACAGCTTGAGGGCGATCCCGGCCACGGCCAGGGTCCAGATCACCGCCAGCAGGGGCTCGCCCAGGGAGTCCTGGAGGTTGACCATCAGGAAGGGGGTGTAGGTGCCGGCGATCAGGGTGTAGATGGCGCAGTGGTCCAGCACCCGGAAGGCCCGCTTGAGGCGGGGGTGGCGCGTGCCGTGATACAGGGTCGAGGCGGTATAGAGCAGCACCAGGGTGGTGCCGTAAAGCGAGACGGCGGCGACCTTGTGGGGTGTGGACTCCACGCCGCGGCTGCTCAGGGCGATCAGCACCACCATCCCGGCGACGCTGAGGATCGCCCCCAGGCCGTGGCTGGCGCTGTGCAGCAGCTCCTCGAGGAGCGAGTAGTCGGGGTCGCCGGGGTGCTCGGGTGGCCGATGCATGACGGGTCCTCCCTTTGTCCTTCGACGGCGGCGTCGAGGGGGAGGTTCCCGTCATGGGCTCAGGGCTTGCGTTCGATGTCCACGTCGCTGGCCTGGGTGAAGTCGCCCAGGGCCATCATATGGCCGAGCTTGCCGGCCTTGGTGGACAGGTAGTGCTCGTTGTGGGGGTTGAGGCCGGTGGTCAGGGCCACCCGTTCGCTGACGTCGACGCCGGCCCCGGTCAGGGCCTCGACCTTGCGCGGGTTGTTGGTCATCAGCCTGAGCGAGCCGATGCCCAGGGTCTCGAGCATCGGCAGGCAGAGGTCGTAGCGGCGCAGGTCGGCGGCGAAGCCCAGCTGCTCGTTGGCCTCGACGGTGTCGGCGCCCTGGTCCTGGAGGTGGTAGGCGCGGATCTTGTTGAGCAGCCCGATGCCTCGGCCCTCCTGGCGCAGGTAGAACAGCACCCCGCGGCCCTCCTCGGCGATGCGCTTGAGGGCTTCCTGGAGCTGGTAGCCGCAGTCACAGCGCATCGAGAAGAGGGCGTCGCCGGTCAGGCACTCGGAGTGCACGCGCCCCAGCACCGGCTCGCCATCGCCGACCTCGCCCAGGGTCAGGGCGATATGGTCCTTGCCGGTGGCCTCGTCCTCGAAGCCGTGCATGGTGAAGGTGGCCCAGGGCGTGGGCAGCCGGGAGGCGGCGATGTAGCGAATCGTCACGATGTACCTCGATGGAAGACCGGGCGTGGCCGTCGGATTCCGCTCATTCTATCAGGAAGCCGGGACGGGCTCACGACCACAGCCTGCGGCGTCGTGATGGGTTACAATGACGCCGACATTTTCCGTGGACGAGCGCCTGCATGGAACTCAAGAACGATCGCCTTCTGCGCGCCCTGGCGCGCCAGCCCGTGGACCGTACGCCGGTATGGATGATGCGCCAGGCCGGCCGCTACCTGCCCGAGTACCGTGAGGTGCGTGCCCAGGCCGGCAGCTTCATGGACCTGTGTCGCAACCGCGACCTGGCCTGTGAGGTCACCCTGCAACCCCTGGAGCGCTATCCGCTGGATGCCGCCATCCTCTTCTCGGATATCCTCACCATCCCCGACGCCATGGGGCTGGGACTGTATTTCGAGACCGGCGAGGGGCCGAAATTCCGCAAGCCGGTGCGCACGCCGGAAGCGGTAGCGGCGTTGGCCGTGCCGGATGCCGAGCGCGACCTCGACTACGTGATGAACGCCGTCTCGACCATCCGCGGCGAGCTCAACGGCCGGGTGCCGCTGATCGGCTTCTCCGGCAGCCCCTGGACGCTGGCCACCTACATGGTCGAGGGCGCCTCGAGCAAGGACTTCCGTCACGTCAAGGCCATGCTCTACGACACCCCGGACACCATGCACCAGCTGCTCGATACCCTGGCCCATGCGGTGACCGACTACCTCAACGCCCAGATTCGCGCCGGCGCCCAGGCGGTGCAGATCTTCGACACCTGGGGCGGGGCGCTGTCCACGCCGGCCTACCTGGAGTTCTCGCTGCGCTACATGGAGCAGATCGTCGCCGGCCTGATCCGCGAGCACGAGGGGCGCAAGGTGCCGGTGATCTTGTTCACCAAGAACGGGGGGCAGTGGCTCGAGGACCTGGCCGCGACCGGGGCCGATGGCCTGGGACTGGACTGGAGCACCGAGCTCTCCGTCGCCCGGGCCCGGGTCGGCCATCGTATTGCCCTGCAGGGCAACCTCGATCCCAACGTGCTGTTCGCGCGGCCCTCGGCGATCCGTGCCGAGGTGGCCCGCATCCTCGACAGCTACGGCGAGGGCCCCGGCCATGTCTTCAACCTGGGCCACGGCATCAGCCAGTTCACCGATCCGGACCACGTCACGGCCTTCATGGAGGCCCTGCACGAACTGAGCCCGGCCTATCACCGCAACATCGCCCATGCCTGAGACGGACTGGCTGCGGCGCTGGCACGACCGGCGTCGGCTGTGGGCCTGCCTGGCGGTGGCGGCGGCCCTGGTCGTTGGCTGGGGCAGCCTGACGCCCGCCAGCGAGCTGCCCCAGGCCCTGCCCTGGGACAAGGCCAGCCATTTCCTCGGCTATGCCGGGGTGGCTGGCCTGACCGGGCTCGCCGGGGTGCGGTTGCCGCTGGCTTTCCTCGCCGCCGTCCTCTACGGCGTGGCGATCGAGCTGGCCCAGATTCCCGTCCCCGGGCGCTTCGGTGGCGATGTCACGGACGTCCTGGCCAATGGCCTGGGGGCGGCGGTCGCCGTGCTGGCGCTCGCCGGCTTGCGCCGGGGCTTTCTTCCCGAGCGCGCTTAGGCTACCGTGCCGGCCGCCGCCCCATGTGGCGGCCACGGCACTCCATACGTCACCTTGAGGGTTCCCGATGAGCACGTCTCTCGATTCCGGCTGGTTCACCGAAGTCTTCGACAGCCATGGCAGCGCCTTCTCGCTGAAGGTCACCGAGAAACTCCACGAGGTGCAGAGTCCCTATCAGCACCTCGCGGTCTATGCCACCGAGACCTTCGGCAACCTGATGGTCCTCGATGGCTGCGTGATGCTCACCGACCGCGACAACTTCCTCTACCACGAGATGATCGCGCATCCGGCGCTGTTCACCCACGCGGACCCCAAGCGCGTGGTGATCATCGGCGGCGGCGACTGCGGCACCCTGCGCGAGGTGCTGCGCCATCCCGGCGTCGACAAGGTCACCCAGATCGACATCGACGAGGAGGTGACCCGGGCCGCCGAGCGCTTCTTCCCGGCGCTGACCGAATCCAACGACGATCCCCGCGCCGAGCTCAAGTTCGCCGACGGCGTGAAGTGGGTCGACGAGGCAGCCGACGCCAGCGTCGACGTGCTGATCATCGATTCCACCGACCCCGTGGGACCGGCCGAGGGGCTGTTCAAGACCGACTTCCTGCGTCGTTGCCATCGCGTCCTGCGCCCCGGCGGCGTGATGGTGCAGCAGAGCGAGTCGCCGCTCTATCACAGCGGCTCGATCATCCGTGATCTGCGCCGCGACATGGGCGAGGCCGGCTTCGACAGCGTGGCCACGCTGCCCTTTCCCCAGCCGGTCTACCCGTCGGGCTGGTGGAGCGTGACCCTGGCCGGCAAGGGCGCCGACGTCACGAGCTTCCGGGAAGTCGCCGCGGCGACCAGCGAGATGCCCCTCGACTACTATACCGCCGCGGCGCATCGCGGGGCCCTGGCGCTGCCGCCCTTTATGCGCCGGCTTCTCGAGGATTGAGCGAGCCCTCGGGCAGCACGAAAACGACGAACCCCGGCCACGGCCGGGGTTCGTCGTCTCGGAGCTCATAGTCGCGGTTCGCGCTCCGGGACCGGCTCCGCCTGGCCGCCGGCCAGGTCGAGGGTCGGCTCGTCCTGGGCGCGCGGGCGGCGCGGCGCCGCGCGGGTTACCCGGGCGCTGCCGAGGACGGTGTCTTCGGCCTCCATCGGCTGTGCCGCCGAGGTCCAGACCTGCTCGGCGGCGTGGACCGCGGGACGACGCTCGAAGGAGCGGGTGACCACGGCGGCGGGGGCGAAGCCGGTGCGCTGGTCGGCCAGGTGATACGGCAGCAGCCACAGCTCGGCAAGCAGGCGAAGCCCGATCATGGCCAGCAGCAGGGCACTGCCGCCCAGGGCGAGACGGGGGGCGGCGGTCAGCCAGTCGGTATCGGCGAGCCAGGGGGACTGGGAGGCCAGCCACAGGCCGCCGGCCGCCAGCAGGCCGACCTGGAGGACGGCGTGACAGAACAACAGGGTGCGTCGCGGCAGGGGATGACGGGGAAACAGAAAAGAGCGCATGGGGAATCCTCCGGGGCGGCGGGGATGGGCGTGCCGGGCGATGCACCGGCGATCCGTGCCGGTGGGCGGGCATCCTACCCCAGTCGACGGGCAGGCGGCAGTGTCCGCGGACGCCGACGCCGGGTGTCGCTCCACGCCGCCAGTTGACGCTCCGGGAGTGCCTTGCCAATGTTGAGGAGGCAGGCGGAGAGTCCTTCGCGTGCCTATCAGCATCAAGGAGCGACTATGACGACCTATATCGTGGTGGCCGATGCAGCCAGGGCTCGGGTGTTCACCCGGGATGCACTGAAGCTTGAAGAGAAGGACAGCCTGGTGCATGCCGAAGGGCGGCTGCATGAGGGCGACTTGGTGACCGACCGCAGCGGGGATGTCCACGAGTCGACATCCACGACGGCGCGCTCCGCCGGCGGCGAGAGCGTGGCGACCCAGCATCATGAGACGATCTTCGCCCGGGAAGTCGCCGATCGTCTCTATCGTGCGCGGGTCGAGAACACCCTGGAGAAGCTGATCCTGGTCGCCCCCCCGCGCTTTCTCGGCCAGCTGCGTGACAAGCTCGACCCCCCCACTGCCAAGCGGGTGATCCATACCCTGTCCAAGGACCTCACCAAGGCCAGCCTGGCCGATATCCAGGAAGCGGTGAGCGACCTGCGCTGACCCGCCTTCCCTTCCCGACGCTTCCGCCATGGGGTCGCACGGCCCTGTGGTGGCCTCGGCCATGCTCAGGAGTAGTAGGGCAGGTCGATCTGGTCGCTGCGGCGAATGCCCTCGGTCATCTGCCGGCAGAGCTTGAGAAATTCGCGCATGCCCGGTGCCAGGTACTTGTGACGGTGCCAGATGAAGGCGAACTGGCGGCTCAGGTCCAGGTCGGGGGTCGGAATCGGCGCCAGGCTGCCGCGGCGGAAGGCATCGCGCAGGGCCAGCTTGGAGACACAGCCGATGCCCAGCCCCGACTCCACGGCGCGCTTGATGCCCTCGGTGTGTTCCAGCTCGAGCAGGGTGTTGAAGCGACCACGCCGGTGGCGGGCGGCCTGCTCCAGGGTCAGGCGGGTGCCCGAGCCCTGCTCGCGCATGATCCAGGCCTCGCGGAGCAGCCGGTCGAGCTCCACCGGCCCCTGGTCGGCCAGGGGATGGCGCGGAGAGCAGAAGACCGCCAGCTCGTCTTCCACCCAGGGTTGGGTGATGACATCGTCCTCCTCGCACTGCCCCTCGATCAGCCCCAGGTCCAGCTCGTGGTGGCGCACGCCCTCGATGATGGTGCGGGTGTTGCGCACCTGCAGGCGGATGCGGCTGCCCGGGTGGTGCTGCATGAAGTCGCTGATCAGCAGGGTAGCCAGGTAGTTGCCGATGGTCAGGGTGGCGCCCACGTCGAGGGTGCCGATGCCCTGTTGGCCGCGCAGCAGCTCCTCCACCTCCTCGGCGCGGTCGAGCAGGGCCACGGCCTTGGGCAGCAGCTGGAAGCCCAGGGCATTGAGCTTGAGGCGCTTGCCGATGCGGTCGAGCAGGCGGCAGTCGAACTGGCGCTCCAGCTCCGCCAGGGCGGTGCTGGCGGCGGACTGGGACAGCGCCAGGGCGCGGGCGGCATGGGAGACGCTCTCGTGCTGGGCCACGGCCACGAACACCTCGAGCTGGCGCAGGGTATAGCGCATCCGGCGATCTCCACAGACTGATATCGGTAGTATAGATAAGCTTTATCCATACAACCCATTTAACAGATATTGTCGCTTCTCTTAGAATCAGCTGCAAAGACTTATCGACGCAACTATGCGTTTCGGGAATATATAGGAGCCGGCATGAGCAAGTTCGCCCTGGAAGAAGTCCTCAGCGTCCATCACTGGAACGACACCCTGTTTAGCTTCAAGACCACCCGGGAGCGCAGCCTGCGCTTCAAGAACGGTCAGTTCGTGATGATCGGCCTGGAGGTGGACGGCAAGCCGCTGATGCGGGCCTACTCCATCGCCAGCCCCAACTACGAGGACCACCTGGAGTTCTTCAGCATCAAGGTGCCGGACGGCCCGCTGACCTCGCGCTTGCAGCACCTCAAGGTCGGCGACCAGATCATGGTCAGCCGCAAGCCCACCGGGACCCTGGTTACCGACGACCTGCTGCCGGGGCGCAACCTCTACCTGCTCTCCACCGGCACCGGGCTGGCCCCGTTCATGAGCCTGATCCAGGATCCCGAGGCCTACGAGCGCTTCGAGAAGATCGTGCTGGTGCACGGCGTGCGCAGCGTCAGCGAGCTGGCCTACGCCAACTTCATCACCAAGGAGCTGCCGGCCCACGAGTACCTGGGCGAGGAGATCAGCGAGAAGCTGGTCTACTACCCCACGGTGACCCGTGAGGAGTTCCACACCATGGGACGCCTGACCGACCATATCCGCAGCGGCAAGCTCGCCGAGGACACCGGGCTGCCGGCCCTGGATCCCAAGCAGGATCGCGCCATGATCTGCGGCAGCCCGGCGATGCTCGACGACACCAGCGACCTGCTCGACGAGCTCGGCTTCAACATCTCGCCGCGCATGGGCGAGCCCGGCGACTACGTGATCGAGCGCGCCTTCGTCGAGAAATAAGCGCGACCCGGCTTCGCCGGGAGTTCTAAGCCATAAGCTTGAAGCGGGAAGACAAACCCTCCGAGGTGATGCCTCGGAGGGTTTGACGTTCATGGAGTGGAGCTCGGCATACTACTCTGCTTCGAGCTTCGAGCTTCGAGCTTCGAGCTTCGAGCTTCGAGCTTCGAGCTTCGAGCTTCGAGCTTCGAGCTCAGACCGCGTCCTTGTCGGTTTCCCCGGTACGAATCCGGATCACTTGTTCGAGCGCCATGACGAAGATCTTGCCGTCGCCGATCTTGCCGGTGTTGGCCACCTGGGTGATGGCATCGATCACCTGCTCGGCCATGCCGTCGTCGACGGCGACCTCGAGCTTCACCTTGGGCAGGAAGTCGACCACGTACTCGGCGCCGCGATAGAGCTCGGTGTGGCCCTTCTGGCGGCCGAAGCCCTTGACCTCGGTGACGGTGATGCCCTGGACGCCGATCTCGGAGAGCGATTCGCGTACGTCGTCGAGCTTGAACGGCTTGATGATCGCGGTCACCAGTTTCATGGTCCTGTCCTCGCGTTGTCTGTGTGTGATGGCGACGCTCGCCATCCGCATGGGTCTTAGTGCCAGAGGATACACCCGCGACGGGCGGATGAAAAAAATGGCCCCCTAACGGGGGCCAGGTTGGCTGTGGCCGGGGTCACTCGGCGCTCGACGTCAGCGGCTGGGAGTGGCCGATGCCCTCGCGCCGACCGCGGCCGGAGCCACCGCCATGCACCTTGGAGACGGTGAACTCGGGGTAGGCCTCCAGGCCGCATTCGGCCAGGTCGACGCCCTCGTACTCCTCTTCCTCGCTGACCCGGATGCCCATCACGGCCTTGATGATCAGCCACACGGCCAGGCTGGCGGCGAACACCCAGGTGAAGATACCGAGGATGCCGATCAGCTGGGCACCGAAGCCGGCGTCGGCATTCGACAGCGGCACCGCCAGCACGCCCCAGATGCCCACCACGCCGTGGGCGGAGATCGCACCGACCGGGTCGTCGAGCTTCAGCTTGTCGAGGCTGACGATGGACGCCACCACCAGCAGGCCGCCCACACCGCCGATCAGGGTCGCGCCCAGGGCGCTGGGCGACAGCGGATCGGCAGTAATGGCCACCAGGCCGGCAATGGCGCCGTTCAGGGCCATGGTCAGGTCGGCCTTGCGGAACCACAGCTTGGCCAGGATCAGGGCGGCGATGACCCCGCCGGCGGCGGCCGCATTGGTGTTGACGAACACCTGGGCGACGTTATTGGCGGAGGACACGTCGGACATCTTCAGCTCGGACCCGCCGTTGAAGCCGAACCAGCCCATCCACAGGATGAAGGTACCGAGGGTGGCCAGCGGCAGGTTGGCGCCGGGAATGGCGAAGATGCTGCCGTCCTTGCCGTACTTGCCCTTGCGGGGCCCGAGGACCAGCACGCCGGCCAGCGCCGCGGCGGCCCCGGCCAGGTGCACGATCCCGGAGCCGGCATAGTCGGAGTAGCCGACCTCGGCGAGCCAGCCGCCGCCCCAGGTCCAGTAGCCCGAGACCGGGTAGATGACCCCGGTCATGACCACGGCGAAGGCGAGGAAGGCCCACAGCTTCATGCGCTCGGCCACGGCCCCGGAGACGATGGACATGGCGGTGGCCACGAACACGACCTGGAAGAAGAAGTCGGAGCGCATGGAGTAGTAGGGGGCGTCGTCGCCGCCGGCCAGCACGGCGTCGACCGGGTTCTCGCCGCCGATCAGCATGCCCAGGTTGGGCAGGAAGCCGCCGGCACTGCTGGAGTACATGATGGCGTAGCCCACCAGCAGGTACATGGTGCAGGCGACGGCGAACAGCGCGATGTTCTTGGTGAGGATCTCCGCGGTGTTCTTGGAGCGGACCAGTCCGGCCTCGAGCATCGAGAAGCCGGCGGCCATCCACATCACCAGGGCGCCGCAGATCAGGAAGTAAAAGGTGTCGAGCGCATAGCTCAACTCGGCAAGTTCTGTCATGGCTCTCTCTCCGTGTCGGAAAAGGAAAGGCGGTCGGTGATCAGACGGCGTCGCCGCCACGCTCGCCGGTGCGGATGCGAATGACGTCTTCCAGGGGGGTCACGAAGACCTTGCCGTCACCGATCTTGCCGCTGTTGGCGGCACTGCAGATCGCGTCCAGCACGCTGTCGAGGCGAGCGTCGTCCACGGCGATCTCGATCTTGACCTTGGGCAGGAAGTCGACCACGTACTCGGCGCCGCGATAGAGCTCGGTGTGGCCCTTCTGGCGGCCGAAGCCCTTGACCTCGGTGACGGTGATGCCCTGCACGCCGTTGTCGGCGAGCGCCTCGCGCACGTCGTCGAGCTTGAATGGCTTGATGATGGCGGTGATCAGCTTCATCCCTAATCTCCCCTGCAGCTAGTGAGAGCGGCATGGTGCCGCACGGTGCATGTCACCAAGCTCCTGCGTAATCCATGCCAATAAGCTGATTACAATCGCCAATTCATGGGGTTGGAGAGATAGTGAAGGGGACGGTCACGCCGGCGCTGCGCGGCCGGGTCGCGCCGATGCACCGTCTTGGTGCCGATCCGCGGCGGGCCTGCGCCATGAAGAAGCGAGCGCGGGGAATGCGCGCCGCCAGCGCCTTGCGTATCCTGTCAGACAGCCATTCCACCACCGTTCAGGAGAGACACCATGGTCAGCCAAGATCGCATCAGTCGACTGGCTCAGCAGATCGGCGAACGCCTGCAGGGCGCGTCCCAGGCTCCCGAGGAGGTGCAGAAGGGTATCCAGCAGGTCGTGCGGGGCGCCTTCGACCGTCTGGAGCTGGTGTCTCGGGAGGACTTCGACATCCTGATGGACGTGCTGCAGCGTACCCGCGGCCGGGTCGAGGCCCTGGAGAAGCAGGTCGCGGCCCTCGAAGAGGCGCTGGAGACTTCCCGGCCGGGCGCCGACCACGAGGCACCGGCACCGGCCCCGGCCGTCGAGGCACCGGAGCCCCCCGAGGCGCCCGATGAGGATACCAGCGCCGGCGAGGCCGGCCGCTAAGCCATCGAGCGGTCCCCCCGGTGCTGGGCTAGCCTGAGGGCAGGCAACGCGCGAGGGACCGCCGATGACGCTAGCAATCATTCGCACCCGGGCCGGGCTTGGCCTCGAGGCCCCCGAGGTCCTGGTGGAGGTGCACCTGGCCAACGGCCTGCCCGGCATCACCCTGGTCGGCTTGCCGGAGGCGGCGGTCAAGGAGAGCCGCGAGCGGGTGCGCAGCGCCCTGATCAATGCCGGCTTCGACTTCCCCCTGCGACGCATCACCCTCAACCTGGCGCCCGCCGACCTGCCCAAGGACGGCGGTCGCTTCGACCTGCCCATTGCCCTGGGGCTGCTGGTGGCCTCCGGCCAGGTGCCCGCCGAGGCCCTCGAGGCGACCGAATGCGTGGGCGAGCTGGCCCTGGACGGGGCCCTGCGACCGGTGACCGGCGTGCTGCCCCTGGCCCTGGCATCGCGCCGCGCCGGGCGCCGGCTGATCGTGCCGGTTGCCAACGCCGACGAGGCGGCGCTGGCCGGGGAACTCGAGGTGCTGCCCGCTGCCCACCTGCTCGAGGTCGTGGCCCATCTGCTGGGCCAGGCGCCCATTCCCGCCCACCGGCTGGGCCGGCCGGCGACACGCGAGGCCCCCGGAGCCGACCTCTGCGAAGTGCGCGGCCAGCACCAGGCGCGTCGGGCGCTGGAGGTGGCGGCGGCCGGGGGCCACAACCTGCTGTTCGCTGGCCCTCCCGGCACCGGCAAGACCATGCTGGCCAGTCGGCTGCCGGGCATCCTGCCGCCGCTCGGCGAGGACGAGGCCCTCGAGGTGGCGGCGGTGCGCTCGGTGAGTGGCCTGCCGCTCACCGAGCAGTGGGGCCGCCGGCCCTTCCGCGCCCCGCACCACACCGCCAGCGCGGTGGCCCTGGTCGGCGGCGGCTCGCGACCACGACCCGGGGAGATCTCCCTGGCCCACCACGGGGTGCTGTTCCTCGACGAGCTGCCGGAGTTCTCCCGCCAGGTGCTCGAGGTGATGCGCGAGCCCATGGAATCCGGACGGATCCACATCGCCCGGGCCAATCACGAGCGCTGCTATCCGGCGCGCTTCCAGCTGGTGGCGGCGATGAACCCCTGTCCCTGTGGCCACCTGGGGGACCCCCGCCAGGCCTGCCAGTGCACCGCAGCCCAGATCCAGCGCTACCAGGCGCGCCTGTCGGGACCGCTGCTGGATCGCATCGATCTGCAGGTGGAGGTGCCCGCGCTGCCGCCCGAGCAACTGACCTCCCGGGAGCCCGGGGAGGGCTCGGCGACGGTACGCGCCCGGGTGCTGGGGGCCCGCGAGCGCCAGCTGGCCAGGGGGGCGCTCAATGCCCACCTGGCGGGGGGCGAGCTGGAGCGTGCCTGTGCCCTCGACGCCGGTGACCGCGTCTGGCTGGCCGGGGTGCTGGAACGGCTGAAGTTCTCGGCGCGGGCCTACCACCGGGTGCTGCGGGTGGCCCTGACCCTGGCCGACTTGGCCGGTCTGCCGCGTCCTGGCCGTGAGCAGCTGATCGAGGCCATCGGCTATCGCCAGCTCGATCGGTTGCTCAACGGTGGCTGAGGGCGCGGGCAGGGCGTTGCCTAGAGCGCGGAGGCATCCAGGGCACCGTCGATCTGGGACTCCCAGACGGCTCCTTCGTCGCCGGGGCGGCGCAGGGCCAGCTTCAGGCGGTAGGGGAGCAGCTGCCGGTCGGACAGCGTCAGTCGCGGGCCCGTGGCCATCAGCCGGCTGTCCAGGCGCCACTGGTTGCGGCCGGCGCCCTCGGACAGGGTCGGCTGCCAGTCGAGGACCTGGGGACCCTGCTCGATGCCGAGCAGGGCCCGGGTCAGGCTCTCGAGCAGGCGTGTGTCGTCCACCTGGAGGTCGGGATCGACCTCGGGCATGGCCAGCAGCAGGACCTGGTCGGCGGTGGGGCGGGGCAGCGCCGATGTGGTCGCCACTTGCTCGGCGGCCCGCTTGCCGAGGCCCAGCAGCGCCTGGCGCACCGTCTGAGGGGGTTCCGGGGCGCCGGCGCAACCCGCGAGCACCAGCAGGGGCAGAAGCAGCAGCGGCAGGCGTCGGGTCATGGGGCCGAGCGCCTCCGGCGCGATGCCAGCGACGGCCGGTCGTCGCGATGGGGCTCGAGGCCGGCGATGAACCGCTCCAGCTCATTGAACAGCGTGCGACGGATCGGCTCGGCCTCATTGACCAGGTGGTGACGGGCCTCGGGATGGCGGTGAATCTCGGCGTTGGGAAACTTGCTCTCCAGCACCTCGAGGTTCCACTCCCAGTCCACGGTCAGGTCCTGTTCGCCCTGCAGGATCAGGGTCGGTACCGAGCTGGCCGGCAGGGACAGCAGCTGCGGCATCCAGCGCCGCATGGCGTCGACCCACTCCATGGCCAGGCGGTCTGGCTGCAGCGGGTCGCCCTCGCGCAGGAAGGTGGCGAAGTCGCGGTCCGTGGAATTGTCGCGGAAGCGGCGCGGGACCGAGCGGACAAAGGGCCCTACCAGGCGATGCAGCCAGCTCGACTGGGACCAGCCCCAGGGGCGCACCAGCGGGGCGAGCAGGGCCAGGCCGGCCCAATGGCCATCATCGCCCCGGCGCAGGGCGTCGGTGGCGAGTATTGCCGCCCCGGTACTCTGACCGATGCCGAGCCAGGGCTGGGGAGCCAGGTCCCGGGTGGCCAGGTAGTGTTGCAGGCTGCGCAGGCAGTCGCCGTACTCGTCGAAGTCACCGATGGAAGCCCGCGTGCCGCTCGACAGCCCGTGCCCCGGCAGGTCCCAGAGCACCACCCGCCAGCCGCGATCCAGCAGGCACTCCAGCAGGTGACGGTAGAGCCCCAGGTGGTCATAGTAGCCATGCACCACGAAGGCTGTGCCGATGGGGGCCGGCGGGCTCCAGACCTGGGTCCACAGGCGGAAGCCGTGAGCGTCCACGTAGCCCACGTAGAGCCCCACGTGCTCGGCCAGCAGCGGCGCCAGGCCATAATGGCCGAGATAGCGCTCGAGATCCTGGCCGGTTCGGTCGGCCGGCGCAATCGGGCCCAGGGCCTGTAGGGGGCTGAAATCGCTCATCGAGTCCTCCGCAGTGACTGCTCATGCTAGCGCCTTGCTGAGAGCGGAACCACTGTTCATTAATGATGGGAGTCAGACTACCGGCTCTCGTCTTTTGGTCTACCCTGCGGGGATGTCCGCCGGCTTCGGGTTTACATGTGGAAGCAATTTCCACAAAATCTTGTCACGCAGTCACCTTTCCCTGTCCGGCTGTTCGGTGCCAAGGGGGCGCCGGATCGCCACGCATAGGAGAACGACCCCATGACCCAACGCATTACCCGCCACCGCCTTCAAGTGGCCGCCGAGCTGGACCGTTTCATCAACGAGCAGGCCCTGCCGGGCACCGGGGTCGACCCCGACGACTTCTGGCGCGGCGTGGACGCCCTGTTTCATGATCTGACACCGAAGAACCGCGAACTGCTCGCCGAGCGCGACCGCCTGCAGGGCGAGCTCGATGCCTGGCACCGCGAGAACCCGGGGCCGGTCCGTGACATGCCGGCCTATCGCGGCTTCCTCGAGCGGATCGGCTACCTCGAGCAGGCGCCCGCCCAGGTCCAGGTCACCACCAGCGATGTCGACCGCGAGATCGCCGTGCAGGCCGGGCCGCAGCTGGTGGTGCCGGTCAACAATGCCCGCTATGCCCTGAATGCCGCCAATGCCCGCTGGGGCAGCCTCTACGATGCCCTCTATGGCACCGACGCCATCGCCGAGGAGGATGGCGCCGAGAAGGGTGAGAGCTTCAACCCCAAGCGCGCGGAGAAGGTCATCGCCTACGCGCGTGGCGTACTCGACCGGGCCGCGCCGCTGGCGACCGGCTCGCACGGCGACGCGGTGAAATATGCCCTGCGTGACGGTCACCTCACGGTGACCCTGGACGGCGGCCGCGAGACCGGCCTCAAGGAGCCGGGCAAGTTGGTCGGCTACCAGGGCGAAGCCGACGCGCCCTCCGCCATCCTGCTGGTCAACAACGGCCTGCACCTGGAAATCCAGGTCGATGCCGGCCACCCCATCGGCAAGACCGACCCGGCGGGGGTCAAGGACGTGGTCGTCGAGGCGGCGCTGACCGCCATCATGGACTGCGAGGATTCCGTGGCCGCGGTGGATGCCGAGGACAAGGTCGGGGTCTATGCCAACTGGCTGGGCCTGATGAAGGGCGACCTCGAGGAACAGATCGAGAAGGGAGGCAAGTCCTTTACCCGCCGCCTGCACGATGACCGGACCTGGACCGCCCCCCAGGGGGGCGAGGTGACCCTGCCGGGCCGTGCCCTGCTGTTCGTGCGCAACGTCGGCCATCTGATGACCACCCCGGCGGTGCTCGATGCCGAGGGCAACGAACTGCCCGAGGGCATCCTCGACGGCATCGTCACCAGCCTGGTCGCCCTGCACGACCTCCAGAAGGATGCAGCGCAGCCGTGCAACTCCCGCCAGGGCTCGGTGTACATCGTCAAGCCGAAGATGCACGGCCCCCGGGAAGTGGCCTTCGCCAACGAGCTGTTCGGCCGCGTAGAGGACCTGCTGGGCATGGCCCGGGACACCCTCAAGATGGGCATCATGGACGAGGAGCGCCGCACCTCGGTCAACCTCAAGGCCTGCATCAACGAGGCGACCTCCCGGGTGGTGTTCATCAACACCGGCTTCCTCGATCGCACCGGCGACGAGATGCACACCGCCATGGAGGCCGGGCCGATGATCCGCAAGGGTGACATGAAGAACAGCACCTGGATCGCCGCCTATGAGCGCAGCAACGTCCAGGTCGGCCTGGCCTGCGGCCTGCGCGGCCACGCTCAGATCGGCAAGGGCATGTGGGCCATGCCGGATCTGATGGCCGCCATGCTGGAGCAGAAGATCGGCCATCCCAAGGCCGGCGCCAACACCGCCTGGGTGCCGTCGCCCACTGCCGCGACCCTGCACGCCCTACACTATCACCAGGTCAACGTGGCCGAGGTGCAGCGCGAGCTGGAGGCCCAGGGCGAGCCGGACTTCCTGGATGAGCTGCTCACGGTGCCGGTGGCCGAGACCCCGGACTGGTCCGACGAGGAGATCCAGCAGGAGCTCGACAACAACTGCCAGGGCATCCTCGGCTACGTGGTGCGCTGGGTCGAGCACGGCGTGGGCTGTTCCAAGGTGCCGGACATCCATGACGTGGGCCTGATGGAGGACCGCGCCACCCTGCGGATCTCCAGCCAGCACGTGGCCAACTGGCTGCACCATGGCGTGGTGGATGCCGACCGGGTCCGGGCGACCCTGGAGCGCATGGCCAAGGTGGTGGACGAGCAGAACGCCGGCGACCCGGACTACACGCCGATGAGCGCCGACTTCTCCGCCTCCCACGCCTTCCAGGCTGCCTCGGACCTGATCTTCAAGGGGCTCGCGCAGCCCGCCGGCTACACCGAGCCGCTGCTGCATCACTGGCGTGCAGTGCACAAGGCCGGCTGAGTCGGCCCCCGGCGCCCCCTGACAGGTCGCCCTCCGGTCGCCAGGCCGGGGGGCGACGCGCGTCGGGCTCGACCTTGGAGGACTGTGCGCCGCCGGGTGGCTGGGCTATCTTGGGGGCCATCGTCCATTGCCGCAGGGAGCGCCCCATGACCGTGATGACCGCCGCCGCCATCGAGGACTTCCTCGACGAGGTCTTCCCCCAGCGTTCCGGTACCATCGAGGGCGTCGACGAGATGCGGGCCACCATGAGCCTGGCCATCGAGGACGAGCACCTGAGGCCCGGCGCCAGCGTCTCCGGCCCCACCCTCATGGGGCTCGCCGATGTCTGCCTCTACGTGGCCATCCTGGCCCAGATCGGCCCCGAGCCGATGGCGGTGACCAGCGACCTGCACTGTCGCTTCCTGCGCCGTCCCCGCGGCGACCGCGACATCATCGCCAACGCGCGCCTGCTCAAGCTGGGGCGTCGCCTCGCCGTGGGCGAGGTCCAGCTGTTCTCCGCCGGCGACGAGGCGCCGGTGGCCCTGGTCACGGCCACCTATGTGCTGCCGGACAGCGACTGACCTTCGGGAAGCACGGTTTTACTGCTGCGCTCGACGGCCCACAGGGAAGTGGGAAGTGCGTGGGTTCGTCGTGAACGAACCTAGCCATCCTGACCGCCGGCGGTGCCGGTGCGCCGGCCCGGTCGTTCTCCTCATGTAGCAGGCTACACTCCGGGAACTGTGCTCCGGCGTCGGCCAGGCTAGGCGCCCCCGCCTCTCCTCGCTCGCGACATAAATCAGCGCTCCCCGGAGTCAAAACGAGGGGCGCGGAGTACACAGCTTGCCAGCGCCAGCCAGCCGCCGATCAGCAGCACGCCGCCCAGCGGCGTGACCAGGCCGAGCCGCCCCAGGCCCGACAGGGCCAGGGCATACAGCGAACCCGAGAACAGCAGCATGCCCACCGCCCACAGCCCCAGCACCAGGTGCTGCCCGGGGTGCGGGCAGGCGCTGCGCCAGGCCAGCACGCCGAGCATCGCCAGGGTATGCCAGGCCTGGTAGCGCACCCCGGTCTCGACGGCCGCCACCAGCCGCGGGGCCAGGCTGCCCTCCAGGGCATGGGCGCCGAAGGCGCCGGCCATCACCATCAGGGCGCCGGACAGCGCCGCCGCCAGCCACCAGGCTCGGTCCTGCATCTCGGGTCTCCTGCGATCGTCACGCGGTTACCGTACCCGGCCCGGCCCTGAGGCGCTACAATATGGGCCCGCGAATCCGCAGTCCCGGAGAGAGCCATGCAGATCCAGCTCAATGGCGAGGCCCGCACTCTGGAGGCCGATGCCTCGGTGGCTCGGCTGGTCGAGGCCCTTGGCCTGACCGGTCGTCGCATCGCCGTGGAGGTCAACGAGGAGATCGTACCCAAGAGCGTCCACGCCGAGACGCGCCTGGCCGAGGGGGATCGGGTCGAGATCGTCCACGCCATCGGTGGCGGCTGAGATGCCGAGGCGGTACCGCGAACCAGCTTCCACAGGAGCACAACAACCATGATCGATATCTTCCAGGATGCACCACTGCGCATCGCCGGCCGTGAATTCGCCTCGCGGCTGCTGGTGGGCACCGGCAAGTACCGGGACTTCGACGAGACCGGCGAGGCCATTGCGGCCAGCGGTGCCGAGGTGGTGACCTTCGCGGTGCGACGCACCAATCTGGGGCAGGACGCCGCCGCGCCCAACCTGCTCGACGTCGTCTCGCCGGAGCGCTACACCCTGCTGCCCAACACCGCGGGGTGCTACACGGCCAAGGATGCGGTACGGACCTGCCGGCTGGCCCGCGAACTCCTCGATGGCCACAACCTGGTCAAGCTCGAGGTGCTGGGGGACGACACCACCCTCTATCCCGATGTGGTGGAGACCCTGGCCGCCGCCGAGACGCTGATCAACGACGGCTTCGACGTGATGGTCTATACCAGCGACGACCCCATCGTCGCCCGCGAGCTGGAGCGCCTGGGCTGCTGCGCCGTGATGCCGCTGGGCTCGCTGATCGGTTCCGGCCACGGCATCCAGAATCCCCACAACATTCGCCTGATCATCGAGCAGGCCGCTGTGCCGGTGCTGGTGGATGCGGGCATCGGCACCGCCTCGGAGGCGGCTCTGGCCATGGAGCTGGGCTGCGACGGCGTGCTGATGAATTCCGCCATCGCCCACGCCCGCCAGCCGCTGCTGATGGCCAGCGCCATGAAGCAGGCGGTCCAGGCCGGCCGCGAGGCCTTCCTCGCCGGGCGCATGCCGCGCCGCCAGAGCGCCGAGCCGTCCTCGCCGCTGGCCGGCCGCATCAACGCCTGACGCCCTCTCCCCCGACCCACGAGACCCGATGCCGCGCATGAACGCACCGCACCACGACGACACCCCCTCGACCCCCGGCCCGGAAGGCCCCGACGCCCCGCTGCATCGCCGGGGCATCAAGAGCTACGTGCTGCGTGCCGGCCGCATGACCGCCGCCCAGACCCGGGGACTCGAGGAGGTCTGGCCGCGACTGGGGCTGACCCTCGCCGACGGCCGCCAGGACCTCGATGCCCTCTTCGGTCGCCAGGCTCCGCGGGTGGTGGAGATCGGCTTCGGCATGGGGGCCTCGCTGATCGAGCAGGCCGAGACCCATCCCGACACCGACTTCATCGGCATCGAGGTGCACGCCCCCGGGGTCGGCAAGCTGCTCGACGAGGCCGACAAGCGCGGCCTGACCAACCTGCGCGTCTATCGCGAGGACGCCCTGGCCGTGCTCGAGCAATGCCTGCCCGAGGCCAGCCTCGATACCCTGCAGCTGTTCTTCCCCGACCCCTGGCCGAAGAAGAAGCACCACAAGCGGCGCATCGTCCAGCCGGCCTTCGTCGCGCTGGTGCGCACCCGGCTCAAGCCCGGTGGCACCCTGCACATGGCCACCGACTGGGAGGCCTACGCCGAGTGGATGGCCGAGGTGATGGACGAGGCCCCCGGCTATGCCAACACCGCCTCGCCGGAGACCGCCCCCTATGTGCCGCGGCCCGACTTTCGCCCTCTCACCAAGTTCGAGGCCCGCGGCGAGCGGCTGGGGCACGGGGTCTGGGATCTGATCTACCGCCGCGTCGACTGAGGGGGCTTGCGGTGTCGGCGTGGCCGCCGGCCCCGCGCCCGTGGAGCCGGCCCGCCACCAGGGCGGCCCCGGCGCCGAGCAGTCCCAGCATCATGCCGGCGGCGCCGAGTCCGCCCGGCAGCTCCCCGAACAGCAGGGCCGTCCAGCCCAGGGTCACCGCCGGGGTCAGGGCAACCAGGGCGGCGCTGCGGCTCACGCCGAAACGGCGCAGGCTCTCGAGGAAGAAGCCATAGCCGCCGAAGGTGGCCAGCAGGATCAGCCAGGCCAGCGCCGTCAGCGTGTCCGGGGTGAGGGGTGGCAGTGCCGGCCAGCCCGCCTGCCGCACCATGGCGGCCAGCCAGAACACCAGTGTCGCCGCCGCCAGCTGGCTGGTCAGCCGGGCCTCCATTGCCAGGCCCGCCGGCCGCCGGGCGCCCAGCACGCTGCCCAGGGTCACGGCCGCCACCGCCAGCAGCGGCAGGCCGTAGGCCCAGACCGACGCGCCGCCCGCGCCCTGCAGGTCATCCAGCACGCACAGGCCGGCCCCCAGGGTCGCCACCGACATGCCCAGCCACTGGGCCGGGCGCGTGTGCTCGCCCAGCCACCAGCCGGCCAGACTGGTGGCCGCGAGGGGTTGCAGGGCGCCGATCAGGGCCGCCACGCCGGCGCTGACGCCGGCCTCCACCGCCAGCAGCATGGCCAGCAGGTAGCCCCCCACCGTCAGGCTGCCGACGAGGGCGTCGCGGGCCAGGACGCGGGCCGGCGGTCCCGGTTCCTGGCGTCGGGCGGCCCGCAACGCCCACCAGCTTCCCGCCAGCAGGGTGGCCAGCAAGAAGCGCCAGGCGTAGAGCGACAGCGGCGGCGTATCGACGGCCACGGCCAGGCGGCTGCCCACGAAGCCGCTGCTCCAGCACAGCACGAAGCCGACAGCCACGGCGAGGCCGGCCAGGGGGGCGGCTCCCGACCGCGGCCAAGCCGCTAGCGCCGACAGGCGTGAAAAGGCTCGCATGGCACCTCCCCGGGCAGCCGCTGACTTGTGGGGGAGAGTCTGGATCGCCTAGAGTCTTTCGGGAATCGAAACTTTTTTCAGCGAGTGTTCAATATGACTGAAGGCTCTTCGGACACCCTGGATCTGGAAGCCCTGCGCAGTTTCGTGGCGGTGGCACGGCTCGGGTCCCTGGCCGCGGCCGCCGAACAGCGGCATCGCACGGTCAGCGCCCTGAGCATGCAGATCAAGCGGCTCGAGACGCGGCTGGGGACCCGCCTGTTGCTGCGTGGTCCGCGCGGCATGACGCCAACGGCCGCCGGCGACACGCTGCTCGGCGAGGCTCGGGAACTGCTGCGTCACCACGATGGCCTGGTGGCCCGGATCAGCGGCCGGGGCCTGAGTGGCCGGGTACGCTTCGGCCTGCCGGAGGACTATGCCAGCCGTCTGGTGGGGCGGTTGCTGCCGGATTTCCTGGCCCACCACCCGGATGTGGTGCTGGAGGCGGTGACCGCCACCAGCGGCGACCTGGCGAGGCGGCTGGAGCGGGGCGAGCTGTCGCTGATCGTGGCCCTGGACCGCCCGCACCGGCTGATCGGCGGCGAGCCGCTGTGGCGCACCACGCCGGTCTGGGCAGGGGCGCGGGAACTCGCCCTGGCGCCGGACCACCCGCTGCCGCTGGCCCTGCACCCGGTGGACTGCCCCTATCGCCATCTGGGGGTCGAGGCCCTGGAAGCCAGCGGTCGCCCCTGGCACGCGGTGTTCACCAGCACCAGCATCCATGCCTTGGAGACGGCCGTGGAGGCCGGGCTGGCCGTGAGCATCCTCGAGCGAGACCGGTTGACGCCGGCGATGCGCGAGCTGGGCGAGGCCGAGGGCCTGCCTCCCCTGCCGGCCTGCGAGGCCCAGCTGCACTACGGACGCCGGGTGACCGCCGCTTCCTGGCCGGCGGTGGAGGCGCTGGGCGAGCTGTTGAAGCAGCGACTGGGACGGCGCGAGTGACGAACAAAAAAGAAAGCCGCCCCGGAGGGCGGCGAAAAGACCGTGACTAGCAATGAGGAGGAGAAACCGGGACAGGGACTGGCAGGCTCCCTGACCGGGATGGCGCCTCATCAACGCCATGTGCCAAGAGTAAATCGTTCTCATTTGCCTCGTCAACGTAAACGAGAACTTTTTTTATCTGTCTAGCCGGCGAGGCGTAGCCACAGGGGCAGGGTGAGCATGGCGAACAGGGTCTGGCCGGTGATCAGGGCGGCCATGAGCTCGGCGTCGCCGCCCAGCTGGCGGGCCAGGATATAGGCCGAGGTGGCGGTGGGCAGGGCAGCGAACAGCAGGGCCACGTCGCGGCTCACGGGATCGAGGCCGAGCAGCCGGGCCAGGGTCAGCACCGTCACGGGCATCAGCACCAGCTTGACCAGGTTGGCGGCCCAGACGCCCCGATCGCGGCGCAGCAGGGCCGGCGGGCGCAGGGCGACCCCGACCGCCACCAGGCCAAGCGGCAGCGCGGCCCGGCCGAGCAGGGCCACCGTGTCCTGGCTCCAGCCGGGCAGCCCGATGCCGGACAGGTTCAGGGCGATGCCGGCCAGGCAGGCCAGGATCAGCGGGTTGCGTGTCAGGGCGGCGAGGCTGGTCCTGAGCCCGGCCGCTCCCAGGGTGCCGGCGGCGATGAAGGCCGTGACGCACAGCACGTTGATCACCGGCACCATCAGGGCCACGGCCACCGCGGCCACCGTGGCGCCGGCCTGGCCATGCAGGGCCGCGGCCCCGGCCACGCCGACATAGGTGTTGAACCGCAGGCCACCCTGGAAGACCGAGGTGAAGGCCCCCGCGGCCAGCCCCAGGCGGTGACGCAGGCCCCACAGCAACAGGCCGAGCACGCCGATGGCCCCGAGCAGTACCAGGGCGAGCCGGCCCAGCGGGACCTGGTCGATTTCGGCCTCGGCCAGGGTGGCGACCAGCATGGCGGGAAACAGCAGGAAGTAGATCAGTTGCTCCATGCGCGGCCAGAAGTCGCCACCGGGTTGCTGGAGCCGGGCCAGCAGCGCCCCCAGCAGGATCAACAGGAACAATGGGCCCAGGGCCTGTGCCACGCCGTCCATGACGCCTCCTTGTCGGCTCGGCCCTGCGACATCCGTGCACACGGCGCCGCGGGCGAATGCTGTTAAGATCAAGTCTACCCTGCCACCGATGGAGGCGTCGCTTCACTGCCATGGCCCCTTCCGCCCCCGCCGAGCGCGCCCTGCGGCCGCCGCTGTTGCGCCTGCTGATCGTCATGACCCTGCTGACCCTGGGCGTGGCGCTAGGGTACCTGGCGCGGCATTCCCTGGACGGTGACGATGTCCGGTGGGTACCGCCGACGACGCCCTGCGACCTCCAGGCCGGGCCCTGCCGGGCCGCCCTCGGGGACGGCCGCACGCTGACCCTGGACCTCGCCGGCAAGGGGCCCATCCATGCCCTGACAGTGCTGCCCCTCGAGGTGCAGTTGGCGGGCACGTCGGCCGACGCGGCGGTGGTGACCTTCGTCGGCCGCGACATGGACATGGGGCTCCACCGCTTTCCCCTCGAGGCGGCCGGTGGCGGGGTGTTCCGCGGCGAGGGGCAGGTCGCGCTGTGTACCCAGGCGGTGATGCCCTGGCGAGCCGAGGTCGTGGTGGACACGCCGGGGGGGCGCCTGGGCAGCTGGTTCGACTTCGAGGCGACGAGGAGAGCACCATGACACGACGATGGCGACGCGCGATGGCGGCGGGGGCCGTCCTGTTGCTGGCGGTCATCGGCCTGTGGGCCTACCAGCAGCAGGCCGGTGGCGACGCGGGCCTGCCCGTTGGCGGGCCCATCGAGCTGCCCTCGACCCAGGGTGACTTCTCCCTGGCCCAGCTGGACGACGATCAGCT
This sequence comes from Halomonas nitroreducens, assembly GCF_003966155.1. Taxonomy (GTDB): domain Bacteria; phylum Pseudomonadota; class Gammaproteobacteria; order Pseudomonadales; family Halomonadaceae; genus Halomonas; species Halomonas nitroreducens. The sequence continues at coordinate 117,616 of NZ_RXNS01000004.1, read as the reverse complement.
GGCAGTGGTGTTCTTCGGCTATACCTGGTGCCCGGACGTCTGTCCCATGAGCCTGGCGGTGGTGCACCAGGCGCGGCAGCAGATGGCGCCCGAGCAGCGCGACCGGGTGGTGCCGCTGATGGTCTCCGTGGACCCCGAGCGTGACACCCTGGCCCGGCTGGAGGAGTACCTGGCCTTCTTCGGTGAGGACTTCATCGGCGCCACCGGCAGCCAGGCCCAGCTCGAGGAGATCGCCGAGCGCTACGGCGTGGTGTGGCGCAAGGTCGAGACGCCGGACTCGGCCATGGACTATACCGTCGACCACAGCGCCTCGCTGTACCTGGTGGATCGCGACGGCGAGATCCGCCGCCGGGTCCTGCACTCCCCGACACCGGGGCCGCTCGAGGCGGCCCTCGCCGCGGAGTTCGGCGAGGGCTGAGCCGCGGTCCGGCGTCAGTCGCCGGCCGGGGCGGCCTGCAAGCGGTCGACCATGCCCATCAGGGACTCGACCTGACTCCCCCGGCGGGAGTCATGCAGCGGGTCGAGCTGCCAGGCGCTCTCGGCATAGCCCCACCAGTCCCAGCAGGCCTGGGGGTTGGCGAGGCTCGCCGCGGCCTGGGGATAGAGCACCACCCGCCGGTCGGCGGTCGCCCGGTCGTTCAGGCCGCTGTAACGCACGAAGGCCTCGTCGCCCTCCGCCGCGCTCATTTCGCAACCGTGCAGGGCCACGGTCAGTGCACAGCCGCCCTTCTCGCATCCCGTCGGGATGAACAGATAGCCGCTCTCGGCGAGTCCCCGGGCATCGAAGTCCGACTGGTCGAAGCGCACCAGCTTCCCGCCGCTCTCGTCCGACTCGCCGGGCGATGGCGTGCCGTGCAGCCAGGTCAACGCCGCCTCGGCGATATCCGGGTCGCAGGCCAGCAGGTGGCTGCCGCCGCCCTCGCCACAGCTCGCCAGGACATCCGCCGGAGCGTCGCTGTCGGCACCCACCGGCCAGCCATGGGCCACGTCCGCGCTTTCCCGGAAGCGTAGCTGCCGGTCCGGCGCTGCCAGCCAGTCCTCGAACTGATCGACCAGGGCGTGGCCCAGGGACGGGGCCACGGTCCCGTCGGCCCCGCCGTGCCAGACGAAGACGCGAAGGTCGGCCAGCGCCTCGGGGGCCCCCACCAGGTCGCGGGACAGGTAGTCGCGGTAGCGGGCCTGGATGGTCTCGAGGTCGGGAGGACCGAGGCGGGTAAACATGCACTGGCCCAGGGCCCGGCCGAGTTTCCCCCGGGCACAGGCCCAGGGCCCGGCGGCCACCACGCCGAGGCCGCTGAAGCGCGATGGCCAGGCCACGGCGAGCTGGGTCGCCATGTAGCCACCGCTGGAGACGCCGATCACGCTGGTGGCCTCGTTGCTGACACCGAGCGAGGGCAGGCCGGCGGGCGCCTCCTGGGCATGCAGCGGCGCGGCCAGCCCCAGGCCGAGACTGGCCGCCAGCAGTAGCGTGGCAACGCTCATCCGCACTTATTGGTCGTCGGCGGCGGTCACGTCGAGGAGCTCGACCTTGAACACCAGGGTTTCGTGGGGACCGATGGGGCCCTGACCTTCCGCCCCGTAGGCCAGGTCGGCGGGGATCACGATCTCCCAGGTGTCACCCACGCTCATCAGCTGCAGGGCTTCCTGCCAGCCCTCGATGACCTGGCCGACCCGGAAGCTGACCGGCTCGCCGCGCTCGTAGGAGCTGTCGAAGACGGTACCGTCGATCAGCTGGCCCTCGTAGTGGACCTCGACGGTATCGTCGGTGCCGGGCGTGGCACCATCGCCGGATTCGAGCTCACGATACTGCAGACCGGAATCGGTGACGGCCACGCCGTCCTGCGCCGCGTTCTCGTCGAGGTAGGCCTCGCCTTCGGCCTTGTTGGCCTCGGCCTTCTGCTCGGTCTCGGCGGCGCGGGCCTCCATGGCCTGCTGCTGGAACTTGGTCAGGGCGGCGGCCATTTCCTCGTCGCTCATGGCCAGCTCGTTGCCCTCGAAGACATCGCGGATGGCCTGGGTGAAGGTATCGACGTCCAGGTCCTCGACATCCTGCTGGATGCTCTTGCCGAGGGTCACGCCGAGGCTGTAGCCCAGTCGCTCGGCGTCGTTCTCGGGGGCGGCGGCCAGGGCCAGCGGGGCGGCGGTCAGCAGGGCCGTCAGGGAAGCGGTAGTCAGCAGTCTCTTCATGAAAAAAACCTTGGGCTCCGGCGCCTTGGCGCCATGGGTGTGAGGAATCCTTGGGACTCTAACAGGGCCGGGCCGGTTCCGCATCCGTCGCACGGAAGCGCAATCGGCCCGGTCTGGGGCAGTATCGGGGCGCCGGTCTCAGACGACCAGCGTGGGGCAGTGGGCGGATCCGGCGACTCGCTGAGCGACGCTGCCCAGCAGCAGGCCCTTTTCGCCGTTGGTACCCTGGGCGCCGATCACGATCAGGTCGCACTCCCGCTTGCGGGCAAAGCGCACGATGGTGCGGGAGGGACGCCCCCCCTTGACGAAGGCGCGGACCTTGTCCGACGGCACGCCGAGCTCGGCGGCATGGGCCTTGGCCTGCACCGCGATCTCGGTGGCGTATTCCTTGAGCACGTCATCGGGCAGCTCGAGCTTCTCGGGCCGCACCATGGAGAGCGAGGCCTCCAGCAGGCTGTGGTGCTTGAACACGCACAGCAGATAGAGTTCGGCGCCGGTCAGCCGCTGCAGGCCGACGGCCTTGTCCAGTGCCTTGATGGCGCCCTTGGAGCCGTCGACCGGCACCATGATCCTATTGAACATCGTCGCCTCCTCCTACGCTTTGTCTGAAAACTGCCTGCGCTCGCCCATCCGGCGTTAAAAATCGGCTCAAAGTACTCATTTACACCGCGTAAACTCCGTCTTTTCTCCGATTTTTGCCTTGTCTGGCCAGCGCTCGCCGACTTTTCAGACAAGGCTCCAGGGTCAGTTACCGAAAGGCCAGGTCGCGCAGGAACAGGGCGATCTGAGGGAACATGATAAGCAGGGCCGCGGCCAGGATCAGCAGGAAGACAAATGGAGGCGTGCCCTTGATCACGTCCAGGTAGGGCCGCTTGAAGATGGCGATGGCGGTGAAGATGTCGCAGCCGAAGGGCGGCGTCGCCGAGCCGATGGCCACCTGCAGGGTGATCAGGATGCCGACCAGCACCGGATCCAGGCCGGTGGCTTCCACGGCCGGGGCGAAGATCGGGGTCAGCACCAGGATGACCACGATGGGGTCGACGAACATGCAGGCCACGAAGAAGGCGATACAGATCGCGATCAGCACCCCGGTGGGGCCCGCCTCGTTGATGCCCACGGCCTCGAGGATCGTCTGGGGAATCTGGGCGAAGGAGATGATCCAGGAGAAGCCATTGCCCACGGCCACCAGGATGAACACCACGGCGGTGATCAGGCCGGTGGACTTGGCGATGGCGTAGATGTCGTTGATCTTCAGGGAGCGAAAGACGACGAATTCCAGCAGGATCGCATAGAGCACGCAGGCTGCGGCGGCCTCGGTGGGGCTGAAGATGCCGCCGTAGATGCCGCCGACGATGATCACCGGGAAGCCCAGCGGCCAGAGCGCCATGCGCACGGCCGTGAAGCGTTCGCGCCAGTTGGCGCGGGGCTCGGTGGGCACGTCCCGCACCACCGCATAGATCACGCAGTAGGTGGCGAACATCACCAGGATCAGCAGCCCGGGCCCGATGCCGGCGATGAACAGCTCGCCGATGGAGGTGCCGGAGATGACCCCGTAGATGATCATGCCGATGCTCGGCGGGATCAAGAAGGCGATGTCACTGGAGTTGATGATCAGCGCCAGGGTGAAGGAATCCGAATAGCCGGCCTTGAGCATTTTCGGGCGCAGCGGTGAGCCCACTGCCACCACGGTGGCCTGGGTGGAGCCGGAGACCGCCCCGAAGAGCGTGCAGGAGGCCGCGGTGCTGACCGCCAGGCCGCCCTTCACGTGACCGATGAAGGACATCACCATGTTGATCAGGCGGTCGGCCGACTGGCCCCGCGTCATGATATCGGCGGCGAGGATGAACATCGGCACCGCGATCAGCGAGGCCGGGCGGATGCCCGCCATCATCTGCTGGATCAGGGTCTCCATCTGCCCCAGGCCATTGAACATCATGTAGAAGCCGATGGCCGCCGCCGTGATCAGCGGGATCATCATCGGAAAGCCCAGCAGCAGCAGGGCGATCATGGTCACAACCATTACTGTCGTCATCTTGCGTTCCCCCGGGCTTGATGCCCTGCGTCAGACTTCCGTTTCCGTATCCTTGTAGCCGTCCAATACCGAGGTCGATAGGTAGACGTCACGGGAGGTCATGTTCTTGATGGCGGTGAGCAGGTACTGGATGCCGGTGATCAGAAAGCCCAGGGGAGCCCAGACGTAGATGATGTAGATGGGGAAGCCGAGCGCCGGCAGGATGCGTCCCTTGTCGTACAGATCGAGGATGTAGAGGACCGAGTAGTAGAGCAGGAAGAACATCACCAGGGAGGTGAACAGCGAGATCACGATCATCAGCACTCGTCGTCCACCCACCGGCAGGGCATCGTAGATGGCCGACATGCGGATATGCCGGCCGTGACGTGCCGCATAGCCGATGCCGGCGAAGGTGATCATGATGATCAGGATGCGGTTGATCTCGCCGGAGAAGAAGATGCTCTCGCCGAGCACGAAGCGGCCGATGACGTTGGCAATGGTATTGGCGGCCATCAGCAGCACGCCGACGGCGAGAATGACCGCCTCGAGCTTGCTGATGAAGGTATCGATGGTGCCGAGGAACCCCGGCAGCCCGGAGCGGTAGTGCTTCTCTGATTCTTCGTCGGTCATGGCCGTACTCCCTTGCAGCGGACATGGCGGAAAAACGGCATCCCTGTCGAGCAGCGTAAAGGCTCGCGCCGTGTCGGGGCGCCCGCGGGATCAACGTTGCGTGAACGCTGATGGACGGGGCCGCAAACAAAGCGGGGGCAGCATGGCTGCCCCCTCCCGTGGGTGCTGGCGGCCGTGGTCAGGATCAGCCCTCTTGCTGACCCTCCACGGCTTCAAGGTCGGACTTGAACTGCTCGAGCAGTGCCTTGCCGTCCTCGCCGGTCATCTCGAGGAACTTGTCCTCGACCTGGGGCGCGCGTTCCTTGAAGGTCTGGATCTGCTCGTCGCTGAGGCGCGTCACCGTGACCTCGTCGGAAGCCTCCTGGATCTTGGCCAGCGATTCCTGGGCCAGGCCCTGGATATGCTCGATGGTATGGCCATAGGCCGCATCGGTGGCATCCTGCACCAGCTGCTGGTCTTCCTCGGAGAGGCCCTCGTAGAAGTCCAGGTTGGCCATCATGGCGGTGGTGAACCAGCCATGCCCGGTGAAGGTCAGGTGCGGGGAGACCTCGTAGAGGCCACCGGACTCGATCCAGAAGATCGGGTTCTCCTGGCCGTCGATGATGCCGGTCTGCAGACCGCCGTAGACCTCACCCCAGGGCAGCGGCGTGGCGGTGGCACCGAAGGCGTTGTAGGTCTCGGCGAGCAGCGGGTTGGTCATCACGCGGATCTTCTTGTTGTCGAAGTCCGCGGGCTCGGTGATCGGCTCGTCGGCGGTGACCACCATCTCGCCTTCCGGATACATCTGGAGCAGCTTCAGGCCGTGCTCGGCGTAGAGCTCGGGGAACATCTCGTTGATGGCCTTGCTCTCGTCGAAGAACTCCAGCACCGTCTCCATGTCGGTGGGCATCAGATAGGGAATGAAGAAGATCTGCGCCGCCGGGATGAGGGAGCCGGTGAAACCGGGCGACTGGTTGACGAACTGCAGGATCCCGTTCTGGGTCTGCTCCATGATGTCGTCGGATTCGCCGAGCTCGCCGAAGCGGTAGACCTGCACGCTGTGGTCGGAGTTTTCCTCCACATAGCGCTTGAATTCCTGGGCGAAGACATCCTGTACATCGCCTTCGTACTCCTCATGGGCATAGCGCCAGTTGTCCGCATAGGCGGCGGTGGACATGCCCAGCACCACGGCGCCGATGCCGGCGGTGGTCAACAGCTTGTGTGACTTCATCATATAGCTTCCTCTGCTGATTATGGCCGGAGAAATCAGGATGATATCGCCCGGCGCAAACGATGGTTTTATTGTCGCAGATGAAATCAGGCTAGCTTGGGGCTCAGGAGGGGTCAAGCTGGCTTTCCAACGTTCTCAAGGCAAAAAGGTGCGATTTTTTCTGTAGTTGCGGACGAAGTGGCAGGGCGGCTTGCAGTTCCGGGGTGGGACGCGACAGGGGACGCAGGGCGTGCCCGGCGAGGCTGTGTTCCTCGAGGCGCAAGAGCGCCTCGCGTTCGGCATCGAGTTCGCTCGCCTTGAGGCGCTCGCGCAGGGCGGCGGCCCCTTCCCGGTGGCGCGCCTCGTCCTTCAGGGCACGGCGCAGCCGGCGCAGCGGTGCCGTGACCTCGGCCTGCCAGCGGCTGACCGCCTCGGGGGCCTCGCCGGTCGCCAGGCCGTGGTGATAGAGCCAGCAGCGCCAGAGCAGCTCGGCCACGTCGACCCCGGCATCGTCCTGGAGGTGCAGGCAGGCGGCCTCTACCCCGGGGCGGCCATAGAGGGCCAGGGCGAAGTCCCAGAGCGGGGTGGCGGCCAGCCGGGACCGCAGAGTCGACGGCATTTCGGTAGAATCGTCGCTCATGACACGGTTGTCGTCGCGATGGCGGCAGCCTCACCAATCAGAGTGGAGCCTGCATGATCGCACTGCGCCAAGTTTCCCTGCAACGCGGCACCCAAGCGCTGTTCGAGGACGCCGAGCTGACCCTGCATGCCGGTCACAAGGCGGGCATCGTGGGGCCCAACGGCGCTGGCAAGTCGAGCCTGTTCGGCCTGCTGCTCGGCGCCCTTGCCCCGGACCGCGGCGAGCTGGAGATGAGCGGCGGCCAGCGAATCGCCCATATGGCCCAGGAGGTGGAGGCGTTGGAGCGCAGCATCCTCGACTACGTGCTCGACGGCGACCAGGCCCTGCGCGACACCGAGGCGGCCCTGGAGGCGGCCCGGGCCCGCGGCGACGATCATCGCGAGGCGGAACTGCACGGCGCCATCGAGGCGCTGGACGGCTACAGCGCCCCGGCCCGGGCGGCCCAGCTGCTGGTCGGGCTGGGCTTCGGCCAGGCCGACCTGGCGCGGCCGCTGGCGGACTTCTCCGGTGGTTGGCGGATGCGTGTCAACCTGGCGCGCACTCTCTTCATGCCTTCCGACGTGCTGCTGCTGGACGAGCCCACCAACCACCTGGACCTCGACGCCCTGCTGTGGCTGGAGCAGTGGCTGACCCGCTATCCCGGGACCCTGCTGCTGATCTCCCACGACCGCGACTTCCTCGATGCCGTCTGCGACCATATCGTGCACTTCGACCGTCGCCGCCTGGTGCTCTACCGGGGCAACTATTCGACCTTCGAGCGCACCCGCGCCGAGAAGCTGGCGCTACAACAGGCCGAGGCCGCCAAGCAGCAGGCCCGCAAGGAGGAAATCGAGCGCTTCGTGGCGCGCTTCCGCTACAAGGCCACCAAGGCTCGCCAGGCCCAGAGCCGGCTGAAGATGCTCGAACGCATGGGCGACATCGCCGTGGCCCATGCCGACTCGCCCTTCCACTTCTCCATCCCCGCCGCCGACAAGACCTCCCATCCCCTGCTGGTGCTGGACGAGGCCGCCCTCGGCTATGCCGGTGAGAACGGCGATACCGTGCAGCTCGACCACGTCAGGCTGACCCTCCAGCCGGGCCAGCGCATCGGCCTGCTGGGGCCCAACGGCGCCGGCAAGTCGACCCTGATCAAGTCGCTGACCGGCGAGCTGCCGTTGCTGGCCGGGCGCCGGGTGCCCGGCGAGCACCTGGCCATCGGCTATTTCGCCCAGCACCAGCTGGAGGGGCTGGATCTCTCGGCCACCCCCTTCATGCACGTCCAGCGACTCTCGCCGCAGGCCGCCGACCTCGATATCCGCAACTTCCTGGGCGGCTTCGGCTTCCACGGCGATGACGTCTTCGCCGACGTGGCGCGCTTCTCCGGTGGCGAGAAGGCCCGTCTGGCGCTGGCGCTGGTGGCCTGGCAGAAACCCAACCTGCTGCTGCTGGACGAGCCCACCAACCACCTCGACCTGGAGATGCGCGAGGCGCTCACCGAGGCGCTGGCGAGCTTCGAGGGCACGGTGATCGTGGTCTCCCACGACCGTCACCTGCTGCGGGCCACGGTGGACGAGTTCTGGCGGGTGGCCGACCACCGCGTCACTCCCTTCGACGGCGACCTGGACGACTACCGGGCCTGGCTCAAGACGCGTCTCGAGCAGGAGCGCCGCGAGGCGCGGGTGGAGAAGGCCGAGCGCCAGGACGCCGGCGAGGCACCGCGGGAGGATCGCAAGGCGGCGCGTCGCGCCGCCGCCGAGCTGCGCGAGAAGCTCAGGCCGCTCAAGCGCGACCGCGACCGCGCCGAGCGCGAGATGGAGACGGTGCAGCAGGCCCTGGCCGGCGTGGAGGCGACGCTGGCCGAGGCCGAGCTCTACACCGACGAGGGGCGCAAGGACGAGCTCACCGCGCGCCTCGCCGAGCAGGGCGAGCTGGCCGCGCGGCTCGAGGCCCTCGAACAGGAGTGGCTCGCCGCGGAGGAGGCCCTGGAGCGCCTCACCGCCGAGCTCCAGGGGTCCTGACCGGAGCCTGGCTCAGGACGAGGCCCGGCGCGCCTCGCCCGGCTTGCCGCCCGTCGCGTCGGGCGATTCCTGCATCTGCTCGGCGATGGCCTCGCGCTCGCGGCGCTCGTCGTCGAGGCTCTTGCGGGGCAGCACCAGGTTCAGGGTGATCGCGACCAGCGCCGCCACCACGATCGGCGAGCCACCGATGACCAGCCGGACCATCTCCGGGAACCCGGCGATCGCCTCCGGGGCCGCGTAGATGCCCAGGCTCAGCGCCAGGGCCAGGCTGGCGATGGTGATGTTGCGCGACGACAGCTCGTCCCGGGTCAGCAGCTGGATGCCAGTCATGGTGATCATGCCGAACACGGTGACGGTAGCCCCCCCCAGCACCGGGTAGGGAATGGTGGTCATCACCGCGCCGAACTTGGGCACCAGGCCCGCCAGCAGCATGAAGCCGGCCGCCAGGGCCAGCACGGTACGGCTGATCACCTTGGTCATCGCCACGATGCCGACGTTCTGGCTGTAGGAGGCGGTGGGCAGGGCGCCGAACAGCGAGCCCACGGCGGTACACAGGCCATTGCCCAGCAGTCCGCCGGAGAGTTCCTTGCGGCCCAGCTCGCGGTCCATGCCGCCCACCGTGGTGGCCGAGAGGTCGCCGATGGTCTGCACCGAGTTGATCACGCAGATGACCACCAGCGAGACGATGGCTGCGGGATGGAAGGTCAGCTCGAAGGGCAGCAGTCGCGGGGCGCTGAACCAGGCGGCCTCGCGGACCGGCGAGAAGTCCACCAGGCCCATCGCCAGGGCCAGGCCGTAGCCCACCAGGATGCCGCAGATGATGGCCGAGAGCTTGAGGAAGCCACGGGCGAACTGCGAGATGACCAGCACCACGCCGAGGGTGACGCCCGCCACCAGCCAGTGCCGCGGTTCCCCGTAGCCGGCCTGGCCGATGCCGCCGGCCATGTAGTTGATGGCGATGTCATAGAGCGACAGGCCGATCACCAGCACCACGGTCCCGGCCACCACGGGCGGGAAGAAGTGGCGGATATGCTGGATGCCCAGGCCGACCAGGATCATCGCCACCCCGCCGATCACCTGGGCGCCGAGAATCCCCTCGATGCCGTACTGGGCGCCCACCGCGGTGAGCGTCGGCACGTAGGCGAAGCCCACGCCGAAGATGGTGGGCAGGCGGGCCCCGAAGCGGCGAATGCCGTAGAGCTGGAGCAGGGTGGAGACTCCGGAGGCGAGCAGCGAGATCTGGATCAGCCACATGGTGTCGCCGAGGGAGGCGCCCACGGCACCGGCGACGATGATGGGTACGGTCACGGTACCCATGATCATCGCCAGGATGTGCTGCAGTGACAGGGGCACGGCACGGGCCAGCGCAGGCCGCCCCTGGAAGTCGAAGACGGACGTGCTGTTGCGGGGGGTAGACATGGGGACAATCACCACTTGTTTTTGTACACAATCTATCCTGTGTACTTTTTCCACCCCTTGCAACCCATTTCCATTCTATCGATCGACGACCAAGGTCGCGGTCAGTGGCTCTCCAGCAGGAAGGTCACCGGGCCATCGTTGACCAGCGCCACCTGCATGTCGGCACCGAACTCGCCGGTGGCCACCCTCGGCCAGGCGTCCCGGGCCCGTGTCACCAGCAGCTCGAAGAGGCGCTCCCCCTCGGCCGGCGGCGCGGCACTGGAGAAGCTGGGGCGCAGCCCCTTGCGGGTATCGGCGGCCAGGGTGAACTGGGAGACCAGCAGCAGGCCGCCATCGACCTGCTGCAGGTTGCAGTTCATCTTGCCGTCCGCATCGCCGAACACCCGGTAGTGCAGCAGCTTGTGCAGCAGTCGCTCGACCTGGGGCGCCTCGTCGCCTTTCTCGACGCCGACCAGGGCCAGCAGACCATGGTCGATGGCACCGGTCTCGCGACCGTCCACGGTCACGCTGGCATGACGCACGCGCTGGATCAGGGCTTTCATGGGGGCTCCCTCGCTGGCTAAAGTCCGGGAGCCTAGCATGACCGGAGTTCAGCGCCCCAGCAGGGCGTCGCGGAAAGCCTCGCCCAGCGGCGCCTCGCCGAGCCAGATGCCGAACAGCGCCTCGGCCAGCGCCGGCTCCGCCCGGGCGTAGAGAGTCTCGCCGTTCAGGGCCAGGCTCAGCGTCTCGCCGGTCCAGCTCAGGGCATAGCGATCCCCGGGGGTCACGTCGCGATAGTGGCGGTTGAAGGTCTCCAGTGCCGGGCGAAGCTCGCGGAAGGCGGCCTCGCCGAGCTGGTCGCGAAGGCTGTCGCGGGTGACCTCGGCGAAGTCGGCCGCCTCGATGGCATGGAAATAGGCGAGTTCCAGTCGCCGCGGCACCGGCGACTGGGGGGCGGGCCGCGGGTAGCCCTCGGCCTGGTAGTAGGCGCCGGCATAGGCGTCCCAGATCATGTAACGGAACAGGCCATGGCCGATCAGCCGGTAGCGCTGGCCCTGGGCCTCCAGGCTGCGGTCGAAGCGCACGCCCTTGACCTCCACGGCATTGGCCAGGGCGCACAGGGGAGCGGCGGCCAGCAGCAGGGCGATCAGCAGGCGAGGGAGCTCGGCTCGGGCGAACGTCATGGGACACCTCCACGTCGGGGAACGGTATCCTGTAAAGACACCGTCTTTATGTAGAGGTTCTGTATAGGTTCTGGCCGCTCCTACCAGGCACGGCAGAGCATGACGTCGCAGTGGGGTTCGGCCAGCAGGCGCTCGGTGATCTGGCTGTGGCGGCCGAGCTGGCCGCGACTGCCCAGGGCCAGCAGATCTGGCGGCTGGCGCCGCAGGTGAGTCATCAGCACGTCGAGGGGATCACCCTGCTCCAGCACCAGCTCCAGGTCGGGGACGTCGTCGAGCTCGCTCATCAGCTGCTCGGTCTCCTGCTCGAGGTGGCGGCGCAGCTGCTCCACCTCGCGATCCCGCCAGCGGGCGTAGTCGGTATCGGAACCGAGCTCGCGCTCGCCGGGGATGTTCCAGGCATGCAGCAGGGTCAGGCGGCCCTCGGGGAAACGCTTGAGGGTCTCGCGCAAGGTATGCCGGGAGGTCAGCGAGAAGTCCACCGGTACCAGGATGTCCTGCCATTCCTGGGTGGGCGGGTGGCTGACCGAGAGCACCGGGCAGGGCGCGCTGCGCAGCACCCGGGCCAGGGTGGTGCCGGTGACCAGGTCGGGCTGGCCGCGCTTGCGATGGGCGCCGAGGATGATCATGTCGGCCTCGCGCTCATGGGCCTCGCGGATGATCTCGGCATAGGGTTCGCCGGCCACCGTCTGGATCAGACTGGCCGGCTCGTCCAGGGCATAGTCCTCGCGGATGTCGGTCAGGGTGGCGGCGATGTCCGCCACCACCGCCTCCTCGAGGTCGTGCAGCACCCGCCGCGGCAGGTAGGGGTCGAGCACGTGGACGATGTCGAGGCGGGCACCGGTCTGGTTGGCCAGGCGGATGGCCCGGGCGAAGGCGGCGCGATTCTCGGCCGAGAGGTCGCAGGCAAACAGCAGGGTGCGGGACATGGCACAACCCTCAGGACGCCGGAGAGCACCTTGTCAGCATGGGCGGCCCCGTCGCGGCGCGCAAGGTGGACGAGCTACCACCAGGCGTGGAAGTGATGCACGGGTCCCCGGCCGTGGCCCACGGCCAGGCGCCGGCTAGCCTCGAGGGCGGCATGCAGCCAGCGCTTGGCCTCACCGATGGCCTCGTCGATGGCCTCGCCCGAGGCGTCCGGGGGCAGGTGGGCGAGGTGGGCGGCGATGGCCGAGGACAGCGCGCAGCCGGTACCGTGCAGGTTGTCGGTGGCGATGCGGGGCGCCGGCAGCCAGGCGCTGCCCGCGGGCGTGGCCAGCAGGTCCGGGCAGCTCTCGCCGCTCAGGTGGCCGCCCTTGAGCAGCACGTAGGGCGCCTTCAGCGCCTGCAGGGCGGGCAGCATCGCCTCCATGGCGTCCGGGGTGCGCGGGGCCTGTGTATCGAGCAGCACGGCGGCCTCGGGCAGGTTGGGGGTGATGACGTCGGCCAGCGGCACCAGGACGTCGCGCACGGCGGCGATGCCGGCGGCATCCACCAGGATGTCGCCGCTCTTGGCCACCATCACCGGGTCGAGCACGATCCAGCGTGGCCGATGCCGGCGCAGGGCCGCCGCGATCGTCTCGGCCACCTCGCGGTCGGCGACCATGCCGATCTTCACCGCATCGATGCGCACGTCCTCGAGCAGGTTGTCGAGCTGCTCGGCGATCACCGGGGCCGGGACCGGGTGCACCGCGGCCACGCCCCGGGTGTTCTGGGCGATCACCGCGGTGATGACATTGGTAGCATAGGTGCCCAGCGCCGACAGGGTCTTGAGATCGCCTTGCAGGCCGGCGCCGCCGGAAGGATCTGAGCCGGCGATGGTCAGGGTATGGGGAAGGGAGGACATCGGCTTGTCATCTTGTCGTCGAGATTCGGCGCTCAGCATACTGCAGCCGCCCGGGGTTCGGCCATGCTGAGCCTGTTCCTGGTGGCGCTGGCCAGCGCCACCCTGCTGCCCGGCGGTTCCGAGGTGTGGCTGGCCCGGCAGTGGTGCCAGGACCCGAGCTGGCCAGGGCTGTGGGCGGTGGCCACCGCCGGCAACAGCCTGGGCAGCCTGATCAACGTGGCCCTGGGACGCTATGCGCGCCACTTCCAGGCGCGACGCTGGTTCCCCGTCTCGCCGGGGAGGCTGGCGCGCGGCGAGCGCTGGTACCGTCGCTACGGCGAGTGGAGCCTGTTGCTGGCCTGGGCCCCGGTGATCGGCGATCCGCTGACCGTGCTGGCCGGGATCTTCCGTCTGGCCTGGTGGCGAGCGGCGGCACTGATCGTCGTCGCCAAGGGCGGTCGCTATGCCATCGTGCTGTGGCTCGCCGAGACCTGGCTGGCGCCGCTATGCCGAGCATGAGGCGCTTTCCGGCCTCGCGCAAAACCCCGAGCATCTTCTAGGCTTGTCGATACGGCGCGGCCACGCCGGGCGACGGCAGGCCGCGATGAGCGATCGGGGCCGGTGCGGAGTGACCGGCCAGGGATCCGGCGGCGAGGGGCCTGTCATGGAGCATGACGCCATAGCACTGGTTGCCGAGCACTGGGCCATCGGGCTCTTCGTGCTTGCCGTGGCTACCCTCTGTGCCCTGATGATGGGTCTCTCCAGCCTGCTCGGCGGCCGCAGCCGCGGCCCTAGCAAGACGCTCCCCTTCGAATCCGGCGTGACCGGCGTCGGCAGTGCCCGTCACCGCTTCTCCGTCAAGTTCTACCTGGTCGCGATGCTGTTCGTGATCTTCGATATCGAGGCCGTCTTCCTGTTTGCCTGGGCCGTGTCGGTGCGCGAGGTGGGCTGGGCCGGCTTCTGGGCCGCGGCGCTGTTCATCGTCGTGCTGCTGGCCGGACTGCTCTACGACAGCCGGGTGGGAGTGCTGGACTGGGCGCCGAAGGGGCGGGGCCGCTCCGCCCCGGCGCGCCGGCCCGACGCCTGATCCGTTCCATGATGTCGCCATGACCCGGCCAGGCGGCCGGGCCGAGGGAGGTGCCCGATGCAGTACACGTTGACGCGCGCCGAGGCAGACGAGCCGCCTGACGGCGCCCGTTATCCGCTGGGCGAGAGCCGCTCGACCCCGGATCCCCTGCGCGACCAGGTGCACCGCAGCGTCTTCACCGGCCGGCTCGAGGAGATCCTCCACTCGGCGGTCAACTGGGGGCGCAAGAACTCGCTGTGGCCCTACAACTTCGGCCTGTCCTGCTGCTACGTGGAGATGACCACGGCCTTCACCGCCCCCCACGACATCGCCCGCTTCGGGGCCGAGGTCATCCGCGCCTCGCCGCGGCAGGCCGACGTCATGGTCATCGCCGGGACCTGCTTCCTCAAGATGGCGCCGGTGATCCAGCAGCTCTACGACCAGATGCTCGAGCCCAAGTGGGTGATCTCGATGGGCTCCTGCGCCAATTCCGGCGGCATGTACGACATCTACTCGGTGGTTCAGGGGGTCGACAAGTTCCTGCCGGTGGACGTCTATGTGCCGGGCTGCCCGCCGCGCCCCGAGGCCTTCCTGCAGGGCCTGCTGCTGCTCCAGGAGGCGATCCAGCAGGAGCGGCGCCCGCTGTCCTGGGTGGTCGGCGACCAGGGGGTCTACCGGGCCGAGATGCCCTCCCAGCGCGAGCGCTGGCGGGAGCAGCGCATCCAGGCCACCGAGCTGCGCTCGCCGGACGGCGTCTGAGCCGCCTGCCACCCCATCACCGAGACGGGAGGATCCACCGCCATGCGCGTCGCGTCGCCATCGAGTCGCAGCGAGGCCGACCCCGGCGTCGAGACCCTCATGCAGCGCTTCGGCGACCGCGTGTGGGTCGAGCCGGACAACCAGACCGGCATGCCGGTGCTGTGGCTGGACCGGGGCGGCCTCCTCGAGGCCCTGGCGGCGCTGCGCGACCTGCCCGCGTCCTTCGCCATGCTCTTCGACCTTTCGGCGGTGGACGAGCGCCTGCGCGACCATCGCGAGGGCCTGCCGGCGGCGGACTTCACGGTCTTCTACCAGCTGCTGTCAGTGGCGAGTAACCGCGATGTGATGCTCAAGGTGCCGCTGGACGGTGCCGACCTCGAGGTGCCCAGCTGTGTCGAGGTGTTCCCCAACGCGGCCTGGTACGAGCGTGAGGTATGGGACATGTTCGGCATCCGCTTTACCGGGCACCCGCACCTGACGCGGCTGCTGATGCCGCCGACCTGGCAGGGCCACCCGCTGCGCAAGGACCACGCGGCTCGCGCCACCGAGTTCGATCCCTACACCCTGACCGTGGCGGGCCAGCGGCGCGAGCAGGAGGCCCTGCGCTTCGACCCCGAGGCCTGGGGCATGCGCCGCCAGCGCGAGGACACCGAGTTCATGTTCCTCAACCTCGGCCCCAACCACCCCTCGGCCCACGGGGCCTTTCGCATCATCCTGCAGCTCGACGGCGAGGAGATCGTCGACTGCGTGCCGGACATCGGCTACCACCATCGCGGCGCCGAGAAGATGGCCGAGCGCCAGACCTGGCACAGCTTCATCCCCTACACCGACCGCATCGACTACACCGGCGGGGTGATGAACAACCTGCCCTACGTGCTCGCGGTGGAGAAGCTGGCCGGCATCGAGGTGCCGGCGCGGGTGGCGACCATCCGCGTGATGATGGCCGAGCTGTTCCGCATCTCGAGCCACCTGCTGTTCCTGGGGACCTATCTCCAGGACCTGGGGGCCATGTCGCCGGTGTTCTATACCTTCACCGATCGCCAGAAGGCCTACGAGGTCATCGAGGCGATCACCGGCTTTCGCATGCACCCGGCCTGGTACCGCATCGGTGGCGTCGCCCAGGACCTGCCGCGGGGCTGGGACACCCTGATGCAGGGCTTCGTCGACTGGATGCCGAAGCGGCTCCGGGAATACGAGCGGGCGATGATGGACAACGCCATCGTCCGCGAGCGCACCCGCGACGTGGCCGCCTTCGACAGCGCGGAGGCCCTGGCCTGGGGCGTGACTGGTCCCAACCTGCGAGCCACCGGCCTGGACTTCGACCTGCGCAAGCGCCGCCCCTATTCCGGGTATGAGCAGTTCGACTTCGAGGTGCCCCTGGGCAGCCGCGGCGACGCCTTCGATCGCGGCTGGCTGCGCATCGAGGAGATGCGCCAGAGCCTGCGCATCCTCCAGCAGTGTATCGACCACATGCCCGCCGGCGACTACAAGGCCGACCACCCGTTGACCACGCCGCCGCCCCGGGAGCGCATGCTGCAGCACATCGAGACCCTGATCACTCACTTCCTGCAGGTCTCCTGGGGGCCGGTGCTGCCCCCCGGCGAGTCGCTGGCGATGGTCGAGGCCACCAAGGGCATCAATGGCTACTACCTGACCAGCGACGGCAGCACCACCAGCTACCGGACCCGGATCCGCACGCCCAGCTTCCCGCACCTGCAGCAGATCCCGGCACTGATGCGCGGCGGCTTCGTGCCGGACCTGATCGCCCACCTGGGCAGCATCGACTTCGTGATGGCCGACGTGGACCGCTGATCATGCCCGAGACCCCGACACCCCCGCCCCGTGCCCCCATCGCCTCCGACGGCGGCGGTTTCGCGCTCGACACCGCGGACCGTCAGGCCATGCGCCGCGAGCGCGACCACTACGAGCAGCCCCAGGCGGCCTGCATCGAGGCGCTGAAGATCGTCCAGCGCCGCCATGGCTGGGTGCCCGACGGCGCCATCCCGGCGATTGCCGAGGCGCTGGGCATCGGCGTCGCCGAGGTGGAAGGCGTGGCGACCTTCTACAGCCTGATCTTCCGCCGACCGGTGGGCCGCCACGTGATCCTGGTCTGTGACAGCAGCTCCTGCTTCCTCTGCGGCGTCGAGGCGCTGCGCGCCGCCTTGGAGGCGCGGCTGGCGATCGGCCTGGGCGAGACCACCGTGGACGGCCGCTTCACGCTGCTGCCGGTGTGCTGCCTGGGCGCCTGCGACGGCGCGCCGGCGCTGATGATCGATGACGACACCTACGGTCCGGTGTCCCCCGACGACCTGGCGAGCCTGCTGGAGGCCTATCCATGAGCCCCATCCCCCGCTACCACAGCCGCCTGCGCCAGACGCCCGCCGAGCGCCGTGCCGAGTCCCATCCGCTGACCTGGCGGCTGCGCGAGGATGGCCGGCGGGTCACGCTCGACGACTACCTCGCCGGGGATGGCTACGCCGCGGTGCGCGAGGTGCTCGGCGAGGGGACGCCGGAGACGGTAATCGCCACCATGAAGGCGGCCAACGTGCGCGGCCGGGGCGGGGCCGGCTTCTCCGCCGGTACCAAGTGGAGCCTGACCCTGACCGGTGACGACCTGCCCCGGGGCTACCTGGTGTGCAACGCCGACGAGATGGAGCCCGGGACCTTCAAGGATCGCGTGCTGATGGAGCAGCTGCCCCACCTGCTCATCGAGGGCATGATCCTCGGCGGCTTCGCCAACCGCTCGCGGCAGGGCTACATCTTCCTGCGCGGCGAGTACCGCGAGGCCGCCCGGGCCCTCGCTCGGGCCCTCGAGGAGGCCCGCGACGCCGACTGGCTGGGCCCGGATATCGCCGGCAGCGGGTTCGACTTCGACATCGCCCTGCACACCGGCGCCGGTCGCTACATCTGCGGCGAGGAGACGGCGCTGATCAGCTCCCTGGAAGGGCATCGCGCCAACCCCCGGGCCAAGCCGCCCTTTCCCGGGCAGTCCGGGGCCTGGGGCAAGCCCACCGTGGTCAACAACGTCGAGACACTGTGCAATGTCCCGGGCGTGATGCGGCATGGCGCCGACTGGTATCAGGCGCTGTCCGGGTCGCTCAGCGAGGACGGCGGCACCAAGCTGTACGGGGTCTCGGGCCGGGTCGCCCGGCCGGGACTCTGGGAGCTGCCCATGGGCACGCCCGCCGGCGAGCTGCTGGAGCGCGCCGGCGGGTTGAGCGACGGGCGCCGCCTCAAGGCCTGGTTGCCCGGGGGCGCCAGCACCGGCTTCCTGCTGCCGGAGCACCTCTCGCTGGCGCTGGACTTCGATACCATCGGTGATGCCGGCAGCCGCCTGGGCACCGGCCTGTTGACGGTGGTACCCGACGACCAGCCCATGGTGCCGCTGTTGCGCAACCTCGAGGCCTTCTTCGCCCGGGAATCCTGCGGCTGGTGCACGCCCTGTCGCGATGGCCTGCCCTGGACGGTGAGGCTGCTGGCGGCCCTGGAGCGTGGCGAGGGCGAGCCGGGCGATGTCACGCTGCTCGAGGACCTGGCCCGGGATCTCGGTCCCGGTCGCACCTTCTGTGCCCATGCCCCGGGGGCGGCGATGCCGCTGGCGAGCGCCCTGGCTCACTTCCGCGACGAGTTCACGGCCGGCATCGCGCCGTCCCGTACCCCGCGCGCCGTCGGCGAGGAGGGCTGAGCATGGCGACGATCCACGTGGACGGCATCGCCTACCGGGTCGACGGCGATGACAACCTGCTCGCCGCCTGCCTGTCGCTCGGCCTCGACCTGCCCTACTTCTGCTGGCATCCGGCGCTGGGCAGCGTGGGCGCCTGTCGCCAGTGCGCGGTCAAGCAATACCGCGATGCCGACGACGACCGTGGCAGCCTAGTGATGGCCTGCATGACCCCCGCCGCCGACGGGACGCGGCTGTCGATCGACGACGCCGAGGCCCGGGCCTTTCGGCGCGGCGTCATCGAGTGGCTGATGCTCAACCACCCCCACGACTGCCCGGTGTGCGAGGAGGGCGGGCATTGCCACCTGCAGGACATGACGGTGATGACCGGCCATGCCCGGCGACGCTACCGCTTCACCAAGCGCACCCACCGCAACCAGGATCTGGGGCCCTTCCTCGGTCACGAGATGAACCGCTGCATCACCTGTTACCGTTGCGTGCGCTTCTATCGCGACCATGCCGGCGGTGAGGACCTGGGCGCCTTCGGCGCCGGTGACAACATCTACTTCGGGCGCCACCGGGATGGCCCGCTGGAGAGCCCCTTCGCCGGCAACCTCAGCGAGGTGTGTCCCACCGGCGTCTTCACCGACCGCCCGCCGGGCGATCACTACACCCGCAAGTGGGACCTGCAGTTCGCCCCCAGCATCTGCCACCAGTGCGCGGTGGGCTGCAACATCAGCCCCGGCGAGCGCTACGGCGAGCTGCGCCGGGTGGAGAACCGCTACCACGGCGAGATCAACCGCTTCTTCCTCTGCGATCGCGGGCGTTACGGCTACGGCTACGTCAATCGCGACGACCGCCCGCGGCTGCCCGAGTGGCGCGAGTCCCCCGGGGCCGCGGCGGTGACCCTGGAGGTCGATGCCGCCCTGGACCGGGCGGGCGACCGGCTGCGCAGTGCCCGGCGGGTGATCGGCATCGGCTCCCCCCGGGCCAGCCTGGAGAGCAACCACCGGCTGCGCGAGCTGGTCGGGGGGGAGCACTTCTCGCTCGGCGTCACCGCTGCCGAGCAGGCCTGCCTGGCGACCATGGAACGGCTTCAGCGGGAGGGTGGGCTGGCCACCCCGAGCCTGCGCGAGGTCGAGGCCCATGACGCGGTGCTGGTGCTCGGCGAGGCCCCCCTGGCGAGCGCCGCCCGGCTGGGCCTCGCGCTGCGCCAGGCGGTGCTCGGCCGTCGCGAGGCGCTGGCCGCGGAGCGCGGCATTCCGGCCTGGAACGCCGAGGCGGTCAAGACCCTGGCCCAGGACCGGCGCCATCCGCTGTTCATCGCCTACCCGGCGGCAACCGGCCTGGATGGCCTTGCCGAGGCCAGCTGGCGCCTGGCCCCGGACGACATCGCCCGGCTGGGTGCCGCCGTGGCCCAGGCCCTGGACCCCGCGGCGCCCGAGGTGGCGAGCCTCGACCCGGCCCTGGCGGCCGCCGCCCGGCGCATCGCCGCGGCCCTGCTGGCCGCCGAGCGGCCGCTGGTGGTCAGCGGCGATGCCCTGGGCTCGACGGCGGTTCTCGAGGCGGCCGGCAACGTCGCCCGGGCCCTGGCCCGGCGGGCCCGCCCGGGCGGCCTCAGCCTGATCCGCGCCGAGGCCAACAGCACCGGGGTGGCGATGCTCGGCGGCCGGCCGCTGGAATGGGCCCTCGGCGAGATCGAGGCAGGCCGCGCCGACGCCCTGGTGGTGCTCGAGAACGACCTGCATGCCCGGCTGCCCGGCGAGCGACTCGAGCGCGCCCTGGAGGCGCTGGCCACCCTGGTGGTGCTGGACCACCAGCGCACCGCCGTCTGGTCCCGGGCCGGGCTCGGCTTGCCGGCGGCGAGCTTCGCCGAGGGCGACGGCACCCTGGTCAGCCTGGAGGGCCGCGCCCAGCGCTTCTTCCAGGTGTTCGAGCCGGGCGTGCTGCGTCCCGAGAGCCGTATCCGCGAGAGCTGGCGCTGGCTGCATGCCCTGCAGGGGACGGTACAGCGTCGCCGGGTCGGGGAGACCCGGCTCGACGACGAGACTCGCCACTGTGCCCGCCAGCATCCGGCCCTGTCGGCCATCGTCGAGGCCGCGGACCACGCCGACCACCGTGTCCAGGGGCTGCGCCAGGCCCGCGAGCCGCACCGCTACAGCGGCCGCACCGCGCTGCGGGCCCACCTGGCGGTCAGCGAGCCACGCCCGCCGCAGGACCCGGACTCGCCCTTTGCCTTTTCCATGGAGGGCTATGCCGGCGCCGGGCGACCCCAGCAGGAGAACGCCTTCGCCTGGGCCCCGGGCTGGAACTCCCCCCAGGCCTGGAACAAGTTCACCGACGAGGTCGGGGGCCATCTGCGCGCCGGCGATCCCGGGCGGCGCCTGCTGGGCCCCGTGCCCGGGGACTACGCCTATGCCAGGGCGGTCCCGGAGGGCTTCGTCCGGCGTGACGCCGAGTGGCAGCTGGTGGTGCTGCCGCGGCTGTTCGGCGGCGAGGAGACCTCGCGACGGGCGCCGATGATCGCCGCCCGGGCGGCGGCCCCGACGCTGCAGCTGGGGGGGGACGAGGCTGCGCGGCTGGGGCTTGCCGAAGGCGACCGGCTGACCCTGCTCACCCCGGCCGGCCGGCTGACTCTGCCGCTGTCCTGCTCGGCCGGCCTGGCGCCCGGCCTGGTGGGCGTGCCGGCGGGACTGGTGCCGGGCCTCGCCACCGGCCAGTGGGGCCGGCTCGAGCCGGCCGGCGAGCGGAGGCGCCCATGACTCTGTTCACTCCCGAGGTCGTCGCGGTGCTCGTCGCCATGCTCCAGGCCCTGGTGATCCTGCTCGGGGCGGTGCTGCTGGGGGCGGTGCTCACGGTGGTCGAGCGGCGCCTGCTGGGGCTGTGGCAGGACCGCTACGGGCCCAACCGGGTGGGGCCGGCCGGTTCGCTGCAGCTGGTCGCCGACATGCTCAAGATCTTCTTCAAGGAGGACTGGATCCCGCCCTTCGCCGACCGCGGCCTGTTCGTGATGGCACCGGCCATCGCCATGGCGTCGCTGCTGCTGTCGTTCCTGATCATCCCCTTCACTCCCGACTGGGGGGTGGCGGACTGGCATATCGGCCTGCTGTTCTTCCTCGCCATGGCCGGCATCAACGTCTATGCGGTGCTGCTCGGCGGCTGGTCGAGCGGCAACAAGTATGCGCTGATCGGCGCCATGCGGGCCTCGGCGCAGACGCTGTCCTACGAGGTGTTCATGGGCCTGGCGCTGATGGGCGTGGTGGCCATGGCCGGCTCCTTCAACCTGCGCGAGATCGTCGCGGCCCAGCAGGGGCTGTGGTTCATCCTGCCGCAGTTCTTCGGCTTCGTGACCTTCCTGGTCGCCGGCATCGCGGTGACCCACCGCCATCCCTTCGACCAGCCCGAGGCCGAGCAGGAACTGGCCGACGGCTACCACATCGAGTACGCCAGCATGAAGTTCGGGATGTTCTTCATCGGCGAGTACATCGGCATCGTGCTGGTCTCGGCGCTGATCGTGACGCTCTTCCTGGGCGGCTGGCTGGGCCCCTGGCTGCCCCCCTGGCTGTGGTTTGCGCTCAAGACGCTGGTGCTGGTGACGCTGTTCATCCTGTTGCGCGCGGCCCTGCCGCGGCCGCGCTACGACGGCGTGATGGGCTTCGGCTGGAAGGTCTGCCTGCCGCTGACCCTGGTCAACCTGCTGGTGACCGGAGCGGCGATCCTGCTCGCCGCCCCGTCCTGAGAGGAGGAAAGACGATGCTGATGTGGCTGATCAAGGGCACCGGATCGCAGCTCAGGACGCTGTACATGATCTTCATGCACGGCTTCCGCCGGCGCGAGACGGTCAACTATCCGGACGAGGAGGTCTACCTGCCCCCCCGCTACCGGGGGCGCATCGTGCTGACCCGGGACCCGGACGGCGAGGAGCGCTGCGTGGCCTGCAACCTCTGTGCGGTGGCCTGCCCGGTGGACTGCATCGCCCTGCAGAAGGGCGAGAAGGACGACGGCCGCTGGTATCCCGAGACCTTCCGCATCAACTTCTCCCGCTGCATCTATTGCGGGATGTGCGAGGAGGCGTGCCCGACCTCGGCCATTCAGCTGACCCCCGACTTCGAGATGAGCGAGTACCGAAGGCAGGAGCTGGTCTACGAGAAGGCCGACCTGCTGATCGACGGTCCCGGTAAGGATCACGACTACCATTTCTACAAGGTGGCGGGCCTGGCGATCGCCGGGAAGGACAAGGGCCAGGCCAGCGACGAGAGGGACCCGGTGGACGTCAGGACCCTGCTGCCCTGAGCCACCATTCGCCACGGGAGACTGCCATGGAAACTGCCTTCTACCTGAGTGGTCTGGTCGCCATCCTGGCGACGCTGCGCGTCATCACCCACACCAACCCGGTACATGCCCTGCTGTATCTGATCGTCTCGCTGATCAGTGTGGCGATGGTGTTCTTCGCCCTCGGCGCCCCCTTCGCCGGGGCCCTGGAGATCATCGTCTATGCCGGCGCGATCATGGTGCTGTTCGTCTTCGTGGTGATGATGCTCAACCTCGGCGGTGCCGCCGTTGCCCAGGAGCGGACCTGGCTGCGGCCGTCGACCTGGCTGGGGCCGGCGCTGCTGGCCCTGCTGCTGCTGGGCGTGCTTGCCTTCGACCTGTGGCGAAGCGACGGCGGGCGAACCATCGCGGGGGAGCTGCTGACCGCCAAGGCGGTGGGCATGACGCTGTTCGGCCCCTGGCTGATCGCCGTGGAACTGGCGGCGCTGCTGCTGCTGGCGGCCCTGGTCACCGCCTCCCATGTGGGCCGCCTGGCGAGCCGTGCCGGCGCCGGCACCACGCCGGGGGAGGAACGCTCATGAGCGGCATCCCCATGGCGCACGGTCTGGCGCTGGCGGCGATCCTGTTCGCTCTGGGGCTGGCGGGGCTGATGATGCGGCGCAATATGCTGTTCGTGTTGATGAGCCTCGAGATCATGCTGAATGCCGCCGGGCTGGCGTTCATCGTCGCCGGCACCGCCTGGGGACAGCCCGAGGGCCAGGCCATGTTCCTGCTGGTGATCACCCTGGCGGCGGCCGAGGCCAGCGTGGGCCTGGCCTTGCTGATCCAGCTCCAGCACCGCTTCCGCACGCTGGATGTCGATGCGGCCAACCGGATGCGCGGCTGATGGAGGTCCCGATGGCGCTGCTGCCCCTGACCTTCCTGTTGCCCCTGGCCGGCACCCTGGTGCTGTCGCTGTGGCGCCGCGGCCCCGGCGAGCGGGCCTGTGCCCTGGTCGGGGTGACCAGCGTGGGGCTGGCGGCCCTGGTCACCGCCGGGCTGGCCGTGCGCTTTGTCGAGGACGGGGCCGCCGGCCTGACCCTGTGGACCTGGATCGCCGTCGACGACTTCCGCCCGACCATCGGCCTGTGGCTGGACGGCCTCTCGCTGACCCTGCTCGGCGTCATCACCGGCGTGGGCTTTCTGATCCACCTGTTCGCCGCCTGGTACCTGAGCGGCGAGGGCGGCAGCCGGCGCTTCTATGCCTACATGAACCTGTTCGTGGCCAGCATGGTGCTGCTGGTGCTGGGCGACAACCTGCTGCTGCTGTTCCTCGGCTGGGAGGGAGTGGGGCTGTGCAGCTACCTGCTGATCGGCCACTACTACCGGACCGCCGCCAACGGCTGGGCGGCCTTCAAGGCCTTCATCGTCACCCGTATCGGCGACGTCTTCCTGGCCCTCGGCCTGTTCCTGCTGTTTCGCGAGCTGGGCACCCTGGACATCGCCGCGCTCACGGACCGGGCCGCCGAGGCCTGGACGCGCGGCGACCCCATGGCCTCGCTGGCGGCGCTGCTGGTGCTGGGCGGGGCGCTCGGCAAGTCGGCTCAGCTGCCGCTGCATACCTGGCTGGCCGATGCCATGGCCGGTCCCACGCCGGTGTCGGCACTGATTCATGCGGCGACCATGGTCACCGCCGGCGTCTACCTGATCGCCCGGCTGCATGGCCTCTTCGTGCTGGCCCCGGCGGTGCTCTTGCTGGTCGGCGTGATCGGCGGCCTGACGCTGCTGATGGCGGGCTTCGCCGCCCTGGCCCAGACCGACATCAAGCGGGTGCTGGCCTACTCGACCATGAGCCAGATCGGCTACATGTTCCTCGCCCTGGGCGTGGGCGCCTTCGAGGCGGCGATCTTCCACCTGATGACCCACGCCTTCTTCAAGGCACTGCTGTTTCTCTCCGCCGGGGCGGTCATCGTCAACTGCCACCACGAGCAGGACATGCGCCGGCTCGGCGGGCTGTGGCGGCGCCTGCCGCTGCCCTACGCCGGCTTCCTGATCGGCGGGGCGGCCCTGGCCGCGCTGCCGCTGGTCAGTGCCGGCTTCTACAGCAAGGACGAGATCCTCTGGCAGGCCCTGGCCGCGGGACGCGGTGGCCTGCTGCTGGCCGGCCTGCTGGGGGCCCTGCTGACCTCCCTGTATACCCTGCGGCTGATCGTGCTCACCTTCCACGGCGAGGCGAGAAGCGATGCCGCCCGCCAGGCCCGGCCAGGGCGGGGGCTCGTGCATGGCCTGCCCCTGGGGGTGCTGGCGGTGCTCTCGACGGCCGTCGGCGCCGGGATCACCCCGCCCCTGGCGGGCCTGTTCCCGGCGAGCCCCGGAGCGGACGCCCATGGCGGCCACGGCCTGCTGGAGGCGGTCGCCGCGGCGACCGCACTGGCGGGGCTCGCCCTGGGGGCCTGGCTGTGGGGCTGGCGCCGGGCCTGGCTCGGGCGTGTCGTCGCCCGGGGCTGGGGCGCCCGGCTGTGGCACTGGTGGCACGAGGCCTGGGGCTTCGATGTGCTCTTCGAGGCGCTGCTGGCACGGCCCTATCGTGGGCTGGTGCGCCGGCTGCACGGCGATGCCATCGACGCCGGCTGGCAGCGACTCGCCGGTCAGGCCTGGTGGATGCACCACGGCCTGTCACGGACCCAGAACGGTCGGCTGCGCCGCTATGCCACTGCCATGGTGGTCGGCGCTACCCTGGTCCTGCTGGGACTGACCTTCGGCGACTGAGGAGAGTGACGTGATGCCATCACGCGAGGAACGAGCGTGCCCATGACCCTGGTCTGGCTGATCCTGATTCCCTTCCTTGGCGGCCTGTTGTGCTGGCAGGCCGAGCGCGTCAACGAGGTGGCGCCCCGCTGGCTGGCGCTGGCGGCCATGGCGCTCGAGCTGGCGATCACCCTGGCGCTGTGGTGGGGCGGCGACTACCGCCTGCCGCAGGTCGAGGCCGGCCCGGCCTGGGGGCTGGAGTGGCGGGTCCCCTGGATCCCGCGCTTCGGCATCGAGGTGCACCTGGCGCTGGACGGCCTGTCGCTGGTGCTGATCGCCCTGACCAGCCTGCTCGGGCTGCTGGCGGTGCTGTGCTCCTGGCGGGAGATCGTCGGCCGGGTGGGCTTCTTCCACCTCAACCTGCTGTGGATCCTCGGCGGGGTGGTCGGCGTCTTCCTGGCCATCGACCTCTTCCTGTTCTTCTTCTTCTGGGAAATGATGCTGGTGCCGATGTACTTCCTGATCGCCCTGTGGGGACACAGCGGTGCGCCGGGGAGGACCCGCATCCGGGCGGCGGTCAAGTTCTTCATCTATACCCAGGCCAGCGGCCTGCTGATGCTGGTGGCCATCCTCGGGCTGGTCTTCGCCCAGCATGCCCATAGCGGCGAGTACTCCTTCAGCTATGCGGTGCTGCGCGAGACGCCACTCTCCGACGGCCTGGCGATGTGGCTGATGCTGGGCTTCTTCGTCGCCTTCGCGGTCAAGCTGCCGGTGGTGCCCCTGCACGGCTGGCTGCCCGATGCCCACGCCCAGGCCCCCACCGCCGGCAGCGTCGACCTGGCGGGGATCCTGCTCAAGACCGCGGCCTACGGCATGCTGCGCTTCGCCCTGCCGCTGTTTCCCGAGGCCTCCCAGGCCTTCGCCCCGGTGGCCATGGGGCTGGGACTGGTCGGGGTGGTCTACGGCGCGCTGCTGGCCTGTGGCCAGCAGGACATCAAGCGCCTGATCGCCTATACCAGCATCGCCCACATGGGCTTCGTGCTGATCGGCATCTATGCCGGCACCCAGCTGGCCCTGCAGGGCGTGGTGGTGATGATGGTGGCCCATGCCTTCTCGGCGGCCGGGCTGTTCATCCTCAGCGGCCAGCTCTACGAGCGGCTGCACACCCGCGACATGCGCGAGATGGGGGGGCTGTGGGGACGCCTGGGCAGCCTGCCGGCCTTCACCCTGTGCTTCGCCGTGGCCTCGCTGGGCATGCCGGGCACGGCCAACTTCGTAGGCGAGTTCATGATCCTGTTCGGCAGCTTCCCGGTGGCGCCCGGCGTGGTGGTGGTCGCCAGCGCGGGCCTGGTGCTGGCCGCCATCTATTCCCTGCTGCTGATGCAGCGGGTGCACTTCGGCGCTCCCCGGGGCGAGGGCGACTGGGCCGATCTCGACCGGCGCGAGTACGCCATGATGCTCGGCCTGGTGGCCCTGGTGCTGTTGTTCGGCCTCTACCCCCAGCCGTTGCTGGATACCACCGGGGACGCCATGGGTGCGGTCCAGCGGTTGTTCGCGGCCAGCGCCACGTTGCCGGCCCTGGCCGGGGAGGTGAGTCCATGACCCCGGCCGCGCTGCTGGCCCTGTCGCCCCTGGCCATCGTCGCCGCGACCATCCTCGGGGTACTGCTGGGTATCGCCTGGCGGCGCCAACATGCCGCGACGGCCGTGGTCACCGGGGTCGGCCTCGGCCTGGCGCTGTCGGTGTTGCCGCTGGCCTGGCGGATGGCGCCGCTGGCCACCCCGCTGCTGGTGGTCGACGGCCTGGCGCTGTTCGCGATGGCCCTGATTCTGGTCGCGGCGCTGGCCTGCACCACCCTGGGCCATGCCTACCTGGAGCACTACCGCGGGGCACGCGAGGAGTTCTACCTGCTGCTGCTGAGCGCCGCCGCGGGCGCCATGGTCCTTGCCATGAGCCGCCACCTGGCATCGCTGTTCCTGGGCCTCGAGCTGCTGTCGATGCCGCTCTACGGGATGCTGGCCTATGCCTACCACGAGCGCCGCTCGCTGGAGGCCGGGATCAAGTACCTGCTGCTCTCCGCGGCGGCCTCGGCCTTCCTGCTGTTCGGCATGGCGCTGCTGTATGCCCAGACGGGGCAGCTGGACCTGGCCGCCCTGACGGCGGGCCTCGCCGGCCGGCCGGGGGGCTGGGGGCTGGCCGGGGCCGGTCTGATGCTGGTGGGGCTGGGCTTCAAACTGTCGGTGGTGCCCTTCCACCTGTGGACGCCGGACGTCTACGAGGGGGGGCCGGGCCCCGCCGCGACCTTCCTGGCCACGGCGAGCAAGGTGGCGGTCTTCGTGGTGGTCCTGCGCCTGGTGACGACCGCCCCGGCCTTCCAGGCCGAGGCCATGGGCGCCATCCTGGCGGCGCTGGCCCTGGCCAGCATGCTGGTGGGCAACCTGCTGGCCCTGCGCCAGGCCAACCTCAAGCGCCTGCTGGGCTACTCGTCGATCGCCCATTTCGGCTACCTGATGCTGGTGCTGGTCGTCGCCGGCGACCTGGCCGTGGAGAGTGGCGGTGTCTACCTGGTCACCTACCTGGTCACCACGCTCAGCGCCTTCGGCGTGGTCACTCTGCTGTCGAGCCCCCACGGCGGCGAGGATGCTGCCGCCCTGCACCACTACCGGGGCCTGTTCTGGCGCCATCCCTACCTGGCCGGTGTGCTGACCGTGAGCCTGCTGTCGCTGGCCGGGATCCCCTTCACCGCCGGCTTCATCGGCAAGTTCTACCTGCTGGCCCTGGGCGTCGAGGCCCAGCGCTGGTGGCTGGTGGCCGGCATCGTGCTGGGCAGTGCCATCGGGCTCTACTACTACCTGCGGGTGATGGTCACCCTCTACCTGGTGGAGCCGGGCATGCGTCGCCGCGACGTCGCCGTGGACTGGGGCGGCCGGGCCGGGGGCGTGGTGGTGGCAGGGTTGGCCCTGGTGACCATCCTGCTGGGCGTCTACCCGGCGCCGATGATCGCCTGGGTGCGCGAGCTCAGTGTGCTGGCCGGCGGCTGAGGCGCGTCGGCGCGAGGGGGTGCCCCCGCGGGCCCGTCACAGGGGGCCGCGGGGGCACTCGGCGATCACTCGCCGCTGGTGGGGGCGCCCTCGGGGTTGCGGGCGTTGTAGTAGGCCTGCTCGGAGATGGCGTGGTAGTTCACGACCTTGTCCTGGAAGGCACGGTAGGAGTCGTAGATCTTCTGGGCCATCTCGCTGGACTCGGCGAGCTCGGCGACCACGTCTGCGGAGTGCTCCTTGGCCTGGGCCAGGACGTCGTCCGGGAGGCGACGCAGCTCCACGTCGTGCTCGTTGATCAGGGTCTCGAGGGCGTCGTTGTTGCGTGCGGTGTACTCGTCGAGCACGTCGGCATTCACGTCACGCACCGCGGTGCGCAGGATCGCCTGCAGGTCCGCCGGCAGCGAGGCCATGGCCTCCTCGTTGACGATGGCCTCGAACATCACCGTCGGCTCGTGCCAGCCGGGGTAGTAGTAGTAGTCCGCCGCCTGGTGCAGGCCGAAGGCCAGGTCGTTGTAGGGGCCGATCCACTCGGTGGCGTCGATGGCGCCGGACTGCAGGGAGGTGAAGATCTCGCCGCCCGGCATATTGACGATCGCCACGCCCATGCGGCTCATGACCTCGCCGCCGAGCCCCGGCATGCGCATCTTCAGGCCTTCCAGGTCGTCGACGGAGTTGATTTCCTTGTTGTACCAGCCGCCCATCTGCACGCCGGAGGCCCCGGCGGCCATGACGTCCACCCCGAAGTCGTCGTACAGCTCGTTCCACAGCTCCAGGCCGCCGCCGTAGTGCAGCCAGGCGTTCATCTCCTGGGCGTTCATGCCGAAGGGCACGGCGGCGAAGAACTGCGCCGCCGGTGCCTTGCCCTTCCAGTAGTAGGACGCGGAATGCCCCATCTCGGCGGTGCCCTCGGCAACGGCGTCGAAGACCTCGAAGCCGGGCACCAGCTGGCCGGCACCGAATACCTCGATGGTCAGGCGACCATCGGACATCTCGTCGACCAGTTTGGCCAGCCGCTCGGGCCCCTGGCCCACGCCGGGGAAGTTCTTCGGCCAGGAGGTCACCATCTTCCACTCGTAGGTGTCCTGGGCCTGGGCGGTTCCCGCGGCCAGCATCAGGCCGGCGGCGGCGCCGCTGATGGCCATGGCGAGTGCTTTCGGTTGCATGCGATTCCCTCTCGTTGTGTGCCTTGTTGGGAAGTGGCCCGCGTCGGACCGGTCGGCAGGGGAGGGCATCCGCCCTCCCGGTGAAACCTGTGTCGAGTCACTATAGACGGCCGCTGCCGGTCTCCCGGGCGGCCGATTCCACGCTCACGTCAGAACTGGTCCGGCAGCCAGGTGGCCAGCCCCGGGAACCAGGACAGGGCCAGCAGCATGCCGAGCTGCAGCACGATGAAGGGGATGACCCCGCGGTAGATCGACGAGGTGGGTACCGAGTCCGGCGCCACGCCGCGCAGGTAGAACAGCGCGAAGCCGAAGGGCGGCGTGAGGAAGGAGGTCTGCAGGTTGATGGCGATCATGATGCCGAGCCAGACGGGATCCAGGCCCATGGCCAGCAGGATCGGCCCGACGATGGGCACCACCACGAAGGTGATCTCGATGAAGTCGAGGATGAAGCCGAGCAGGAAGATCACCAGCATCACCACCAGGGTCGCGCCGATCACCCCGCCGGGCATGCTCTCGAAGACCGCGGTCACCAGGTGCTCGCCGCCATAGGCGCGGAACACCAGCGAGAACAGCGCGGCGCCGATCAGGATCAGGAACACCATGGTGGTGACGTTGACGGTGGAGCGCAGCACTTCCTTGAGGGTGGCGACGTCCAGGCGGCGATAGGCCAGGGCCAGCACCAGGGCGCCGAAGGCCCCCACGGCCGACGCCTCGGTGGGCGTGGCGAAGCCGCCGAGGATCGAACCCAGCACTACCACGATCAG
Source organism: Halomonas nitroreducens (assembly GCF_003966155.1). Lineage (GTDB taxonomy): Bacteria > Pseudomonadota > Gammaproteobacteria > Pseudomonadales > Halomonadaceae > Halomonas > Halomonas nitroreducens. The sequence continues at coordinate 87,126 of NZ_RXNS01000004.1, read as the reverse complement.
CACGATGGGCGGGACCAGCCCCTTGAGCAGCAGCAGGCCGAGACCACCCTGGTGACCGAGCTCCTCCATCAGGTCGCGGCGATCGACGGCGGGCGCGGCGCTGGGCTTGAGCCAGGCGATAACGGCGACATAGGCGATGTAGAACACCACCAGCAGCAGGCCGGGCACCAGGGCGCCCATGAACAGATCGCCCACCGACACCGTCTTGGGGCTGAAGATGCCCATGGACAGCTGGGCCTGCTGGTAGGCCGAGGACAACACGTCCCCCAGCAGCACCAGGGCGATGGACGGCGGGATGATCTGGCCCAGGGTGCCGGTGGCGCAGATGGTGCCGGTGGCCAGGGGCATGCTGTAGCCGCGCTTGAGCATGGTCGGCAGCGACATCAGGCCCATGGTCACCACGGTGGCGCCGACGATGCCGGTGGAGGCGGCGAGCAGCATGCCGACCAGGGTCACCGAGATGCCGAGCCCCCCGCGCAGCGAGCCGAACAGCAGGGCCATGGCCTCGAGCAGGGTCTCGGCCACCCGCGACTTCTCCAGCAGTACGCCCATCAGCACGAACAGTGGCACCGCCAGCAGCGTCTGATTGGTCATGATGCCGTAGAGGCGGTTGGGGAAGGCCGACAGGAAACCGGCATCGAAGTTGGCGTCGATGCCCAGTGCCTCCAGGCCCGTGCCCAGGCCGGCGAAGGCCAGGGCGGTGCCGGCCAGGGACAGGGCGACGGGATAGCCGAACATCAGGACGGTGCAGATCACGGCGAACAGCACCAGGGGCATGAACTCCATCATTACAGGTGCTCCTCGTGGTGTTCTTCTTCCTTGGGGGCGATGCGGCCGGTCATGATGAGCACGTTGCGCCAGGCCTCGACCAGGCCCTGGAGGATCATCAGGGCGGCGAACAGCGGGATCAGGGTCTTGAGCAGGAAGACGCCGGGAATGCCGCCGGAGTCCGGCGAGCCCTCGAAGATGCGCCAGGACTTGCTGACGTAGCCGAGGCTGACGAGGATCACGAAGATCATCACCGGCATCAGCAGGAAGAGGTGACCCAGCAGGTCGACCAGGGCCTTGCGCTTTGCCGGCATGGCCCGATAGAAGATGTCCACCCGCACGTGGCCATCGTGGCGCAGGGTATAGGCCGCGGCCAGCATGAACACCGTGGCGTGCATGTACATCACCGATTCCTGCATGGGGATGCTGTTGACGCTGAAGGCGTAGCGCAGCACCACGATCAGGAACTGGACCAGCATCATCAGCAGGACCAGCCAGGAAAGGCTCCTGCCGAGCCATTCGGACAAGCGGTCGAGCCGTGCCAGGGCACTGGGAAGCTCGCGGGAATCAGGCATGGGGCGTCTCGCTAGGGGGTTCCATGGTCAGCATAGGAAATCGTGACCCCGCGGTGCCGGCGGGGCCCCCTGCAGACTATACGGGAATCGTTCATCGTCTGTTACAACGATGGGGGCGACATTGGTCTTACCTCTTGGCCAGGGTGGCGTGACAGGCCTCGGGCAGGGTGACGTCGATGGCCACGGGCAGGTGGTCGGAGAAGAGGTGCTCCAGCACCTCGACCCGGTGGGCCTCCAGGGAATCCGAGAGCAGAATATGGTCCAGGGCCCGGCGAGGCTGCCAGGAGGGGTAGCTCAGCGGCGGGCGCACCGGGTGCAGCGGCAGCGAGTCGCGAAACCGCGAGTGGGCATGGAGCTGGTCCGGGGTACAGTTGAGGTCGCCCATCACCACCACGTGGCGCAGGGGGGCGATGATCTCGCTGAGGTAGTCGAGCTGGCGCACCCGGCCCCGATGGCTGAGCGCCAGGTGGGCGACGAACAGGTGCAGGGCGTCGGGGCCCTCGCCGAAGCGGGCGTGGATGGCGCCACGGCCGGGCAGGGTGCCGGGCAGGCTATGCTCCTCGACCCGGGAGGGGGGCAGGCGCGACAGCAGCCCGTTGCTGTGCTGGGCGAGCTGGCCCAGGTTGCGGTTGAGCTGCTGGTAATGATGCGGAAAGCCGGCGCGATGGGCCAGATACTCCACCTGGTTGACCCGCCCGGAGCGGAAACTGCCGCCGTCGACCTCCTGGAGGCCGACGATGTCGAAGCGCCCCAGCACCTCGCTCATCATGTCGAGGCGCTTGAGGCGTCGCGGATGGGGCAGCAGGTGCTGCCAGCTGCGGGTCAGGTAGTGATGGTAGGCCGATGTCTGGATGCCCACCTGCAGGTTGAAGGTGAGCAGTTTCAGCAGGCCGCGTTCGCGCAGCGGCCATCTGGCATCGGCCAGCGTCGAAGTCATGTCAGTCCTTCCGTTCCTCGCGCACCTTGTCCACCAGGGCGCCGGCCACCTGCGGCATGTTGTCGAGGCTGCCGGCGGTGCTCGGGGTCACCACATAGCGGCCATCGACGATCAGCGCCGGCACCCCCATCAGGCCCATGTTGCGCATGCGGGCGTGGGCCTGGTTGACCTGGGACTTGACGCCGAAGGCGGTCAGCGCCTCGCTGGCCTCCTCCTCGCTGACGCCATAGTTGCTGAAGAAGGCGGCGATATCCTCGACCTCGGTCAGGCGCCGGCCTTGCTCATGATAGGCGTCGAAGAAGTCGTCATGCAGGTCTTCCTGGATGCCCAGCTCCTTGGCGGCATAGAAGGCCGTGGCGTGCTTGTTCCAGGCGCCGCCCATGGTGGCCGGCAGGCGCTGGAAGACCACGTCCTCGGGGAGCTCCGCGACCCAGGCATTGAGGGGCTCTTCCAGGTTGTAGCAATGGGGGCAGCCATACCAGAAGGCCTCGGTGACCTCGATCTTGCCCTCCTCGACTAGGGTCTTCACCGGCTCGTCGAGGGTAGTGTAGTGCTCGCCCTCCACCAGGTTGGCCGCGGAGGCGAGGGTGGACAGGCCCAGGCCTGCCAGGGCGACGATCAGGGACTTGAACATGAGGGGCTCTCCTTGAGTGTGTCATGATCCAGGGGGGCGCCGTGGGCACGGCATCGCCGAGTTGGAGTGTGGCCAGCCGTCCGGGTTCCCGGAGACGCCGAGGGCGGCCCAGGGCCGCCCTCGTCGAATACCGGTGATGCCGAAGCCATGCGGGACGCGTTCAGTGCAGCCCGCGCACGTAGTTGGCCACGGCTTCCATGTCACGGTCGCTCATCTTGGCGGCGATGTCGCGCATGATGGCGTTGGGGTCGTTGGCCCGCTCGCCGGCAGCGAAGGCCTGCAGGGTGGCGACCACGTAATCGTTCTTCTGGCCGGACAGCGCGGGATACACGGCGCTGCCGATCCCCGCGCCGGTCGGGCTGTGGCAGGCGGCACAGGCCGGCAGTCCCTTGGCCAGGTCGCCGGCCCGGTACAGTTCGCGGCCATGCTCGACCAGGGCGGGCTCCGGGTCTGCCTGACCCAGGGCCGGGTCCTTCTCGGCGAAGTAGGTGGCCACGTCCCAGGCATCCTGGTCGGAGAAGTTGTCCACCTGGCCGGCCATCTGCGGCACGTTACGGTTGCCGTCGCGGATGTCCATGATCTGCTTGGCGAGATAGGAGGCTTGCTGGCCGGCCAGGTTGGGGAAGGCGCCGGACGGACTGATGCCTTCCTGACCGTGACAGGCGGCGCAGGCCTGTGCCTTCTCGCGGCCGGCGGCGGCATCCGCGTCCGACTGGAGGTCCGCGTGGGCGGCGCCGACGGCGCTCATGGTGATTGCCAGGCTTGCCAGTAGCTTTCTCATCGCTAATCCACTATGCCGTTATGTTGTTGACCGGTACGTACCCTGGGTGCCGCCCGGGAGGTGCGGGCGAGCCTTGCTGCCGGAAGCTGTCGACGTAGCCTGGTCGGTCGCTGCCGGCGGGAGCACGGTGGTATACTTGCGCGCCCCGGGTCGCAGACAAAAGTCACTGCATTATAACGGAACACCTGTGCTGCGGGAATGCAAGCCGCGGTACCCTTGATCAACGTCAGGAAACTCCCGCCATGTCGCGACTCAACTACCAGGCCTCCCGCTTCCTCATCAGTGCGCCGACCCTGGCGAAATGCCCGTCCGATGGCGGCGCCGAAGTGGCCTTCGCCGGGCGCTCCAACGCCGGAAAGTCCAGCGCCATCAATGCCCTGACGCACCAGAAGGCGCTGGCCCGGACCTCCAAGACCCCCGGGCGCACCCAGCTGATCAATTTCTTCTCCCTGGGCGAGGACACCGCGCACCGGCTGGTCGACCTGCCGGGCTACGGCTACGCCAAGGTCCCCGAACAGGTCAAGCTCGAGTGGCAACGCCACCTGGCGGACTACCTGCAGCGGCGCACCTCCCTGCGCGGCCTCGTGCTGGTGATGGACGTGCGTCATCCGCTCTCCGAGTTCGACCAGACGATGCTGGGCTGGGCGGATGACCAGGATATGCCGGTGCACATCCTGCTGACCAAGGCCGACAAGCTGAAGGCCGGCGCCGCGAAGAATGCCCTGCACCAGGTGCGCTCGCGACTGCGCGAGTGGGAAGACCTGGTGAGCGTCCAGTTGTTCTCCGCCCTCAAGAAGCAGGGCATCGAGGAGGTGCATGCGCGCCTCGACGACTGGCTGTTCGCCGAACGCCAGTGACAACGGGCTGCGCTCGACCAGGCGGCGTTAACCGCCGCCTGGGAAGGCTCATTGACTGCCAGTCACCGCCGCTTGCCTAGCCTGGCCTTCGCGCGCCGCGTTTCCCCCCGCGTTTGGACGGATCGGCCGGAATTGCTCGGCCGCCCGTATCACTGCTGCCCCAGCTTCTCCAGCAGGGCCGGCAGCTCGCGGATATGCGCCAGGCGATGGACGCCCACGGGTAGCGGCGCGCCATGGGGCGTATCACCGGCAATCCAGGCCGCCTGCATGCCCAGCCGGATCGCCGGCAGGATGTCCTCCTTCCACGAATCCCCCACGTGCATCGCCCGGGCCGGCGGTGTGTCGAGCCGGGCCAGCGCCATCAGGAAGGGGCGGGGGTCGGGCTTGGGGGCGTGGATCTCCCCGGCGGCGATCGCCACCGCGAAGTGGCGGCGCAGGGGCAGGCGGTCGAAGGCCAGGTTGCCGTTGGTGATGGAGCCCAGCCGGTAGCGCGCCCCCAGCTCGCTGAGCATCGGTTCCACCTCGGGATAGGGGGAGACCTGCACGCGCAGGTCGTGGAAGTGCTCCATGGCGCGTGCCGCCCAGTGCCAGGCCGCCTCATGGGGCAGCCCAAACTCCTTCAGCAGCGAGGCCAGGGCGTGCTCGCGGATCCAGGTGAAGTCGCCGCGGCGCAGCGGGTGGCGCTCGGCGAGTTCCTGTCGGCGTTGCTGGTAGGCCGTGATCGGTAGGCGCTCGGCGAAGCGGCCGCGCGAGGGCTCGCCCCGCTCGGCGAGCCACTCGGCCAGGGCGTCATCGAGCCAGGCATAGTGGCCCTGCTCGGTACGGGTCATCACCTCGCGGTTGTCCCAGAGGGTGTCGTCGAGGTCGAAGGTCAGGGCCTGGAGGGGAAGGCGAGTCATGGGTTCAGTCACTGTCGTTGGGGCGGCGGCGTCGGGCGCGGGGGTGGGCGGCGTCATAGCCGGCCGCCAGGTGCTGCCAGTCGAGTCGGGTGTAGACCTGGGTGGTGGCCAGGTTGGCATGGCCCAGCAGCTCCTGGACCGCCCGCAGGTCCTGGCTGGACTCCAGCAGATGGCTGGCGAAGGAGTGGCGAAGCCGATGGGGGTGCAGGTGCTCGGCCAGGCCCCGCTGGCGGGCCAGGTTTGCCAGGCGCTGCTGGATGGCCCGATGGCCGAGCCGGGCACCGCGTGCCCCCACGAACAGCGCCGTCTCGCCGTCACCGGCCAGGGTCCCGCGCACGCCGAGCCAGATCTCCAGCGCCGCCCGGGCGCGACGGCCCACCGGCACCTGGCGGGGCTTGCCGCCCTTGCCCAGCACTCGCACCCGCTGGGGCTGCAAGTCGCCGAGGTCCAGGGCGGCGAGTTCCGCCAGGCGCAGGCCGCTGGAGTAGAACAGCTCCAGCATGGCCTGGTCGCGGCAGGCCAGGGGCGAGCCGTCGTGGGGCGTGTCGAGAAAGCGTGCCAGGGCATCCACGTCCACCGGTCGCGGCAGGTCCCTGGGCAGGCGCGGCGTGCGCACCAGGCTGGCCGGGTTGTGGTCCAGCACGCCGGCGGCCCGCAGGTGGTCGGCGAAGCCGGAGATGGCCGCTCGGCGCCGGGCCAGGCTGCGGGGGGCCAGGCCCCGGGCCCGTTCGCCACCGAGGAAGCGGCGCAATAGGGCGGCGTCCAGGGCGGCGCCGTCGGCCACCCCGTTGGCGGCCAGAAAGTCGCCCAGCGCGGCCAGGTCGCGGCGATAGGCTGCCACTGTGGCCGCGCTGGCGGTACGGGAGAGCGCCGCCAGGTAGTCGGCCAGCTGGCCGTCGAGCCGGGTCGGCTCAGCCATGGCGTGGCGGCGCCAGGCGCATCAGCAGGCGGGCCACCACGTCGCCGACGTACTCGGTGAACAGGGTGTCCATGCTGGCGCGGAAGTGGTCGGGGTCGGGGCTCGCCAGCACCAGGTAGCCCAGCGGCTCGCCCAGGGTCAGCCGGGCCAGCGCACAGGAACCGGCCTTGTCCGGCGCCGGGGCGTGGGGCAGCAGGCGCTTCCAGTCGGTGGGCGTCAGTCGGGTGCAGCGGCTCGCCCGACCGTCCAGCAGGGCCGCCAGGCGCTGGGCCACATGGTCGTCGAGCACCTGGCGGGGGGCCTGGGGCGGCTGCGACTCGCGGTCGGTGAGGCTGGCCGGGCACCACAGCGCCAGCGCCGGGGTCTGGAAGCGCTCGCTGAACTGGGTGGCCAGGGCCTGGCCCAGGGCATCGCCGTCCTCGGCCTCCAGCAGGGCCAGCACCAGCTCCCGGGTCCGGCGATACTGGGCTTCGTTGTGGCGGGCCGATTCCAGCAGCTGTTCCAGGCGCCACTCGGCCTGCTCGGCGCGGGTGCGCAGGTCCGCCACCAGCCGTTCCAGCAGGGAGGTGGCGCCGCGGGCCTCGGGGTGCGGCACCTTGAGCTGCTGGAGCAGGCCCTCGCGGCCGACGAAGAAGTCAGGGTGACGGGCGAGCCACTGGGCCACGACATCCGGGTCCAGGGTCTTGCGTGGCTCGGGGGCGGCTCGGGTCATGCGCTTCTCCTCGTCTCGACGCTCAGTTTAGGGGCACGCGGCCCTCGAAGACCCGTTCCGCGGGTCCGGTCATGATCAGGCTGGCGTCACTGCCGGGCCAGGTGATCTCCAGGTCGCCACCGGGCAGGTGCACGGTGACCGGGTTCTCGAGCCAGCCCAGGCGGATGCCGGTGGCCACCGCGGCGCAGGCGCCGGTGCCGCAGGCCAGGGTCTCGCCACTGCCTCGCTCGTAGACGCGCAGGCGGATCTCGTGGGGCGACACCACCTGCATGAAGCCGGCATTGACCCGCCGCGGGAAGCGCGGATGGGCCTCGATGGCCGGCCCCAGGGTGGCCACCGGGGCGGTGTCCACGTCGTCGACCCGCAGCACCGCATGGGGATTGCCCAGTGACACCACGCCGACCTCGAGGCGCCGGCCGTCGACGTCCAGGGCGTGCAGGGCCCGGTCCTCGTCGGCCTCGAAGGGCAGCGTCGCTGGCGCGAAGCGCGGTGCTCCCATGTCCACGCTGACGCGATTGTCGTCGCCCACCACCAGGGTGAGCGGGCCGCCGGCGGTCTCGACGTGGATCTCGCGCTTGTGGGTCAGCCGCTGGTCGCGCACGAAACGGGCGAAGCAGCGCGCCCCGTTGCCGCAGTTCTCCACTTCGCTGCCGTCGGCGTTGAAGATGCGGTAGCGAAAGTCCATGTCCGGGTCCCGGGGCGGCTCGACCACCAGCAGTTGGTCGAAGCCGATGCCGAAGCGCCGGTCGGCCAGGGCACGGATCTGCTCGTCGCGCAGCCGCGCCCGCTGGGTGATCAGGTCGACGACCATGAAGTCGTTGCCCAGCCCGTGCATCTTGGTGAACTGCAGCAGCATCAGGGCGTCTCCGCGCTGTCGTCGGGCAGCGTCGCCTCGCCGGCCCAGAGGTCCGCCAGGCGCTCGCGGCGGCGCACCAGGTGGGCGCGGTCGCCGTCCACCATGACCTCCGGCGGCCGCGGGCGGCTGTTGTAGTTGGAGGCCATGACGAAGCCATAGGCCCCGGCGGAGCGCACCGCCAGCAGGTCGCCGGCGGCGATGGCCAGCTCCCGGTCCTGGCCCAGGAAATCGCCGGTCTCGCAGACCGGGCCGACCACGTCATAGGTGCCGCTTGGACGGGCCTGGGTGGTGTCCACCGGCAGGATGGCCTGCCAGGCCTGATAGAGGGCCGGGCGGATCAGGTCGTTCATGGCCGCGTCGACGATGGCGAAGTTCTTGGTCTCGCCGGGCTTGAGGAACTCCACCCGGGTCAGCAGCACGCCGGCGTTGGCAGCGATCGAGCGTCCCGGCTCGAAGAGCAGGGTCAGCCGGTCGCTGCCCGGCCAGCGCGACAGTCGCTCGAGCAGGGCGGTGGCGTAGTCGAAGGGCTGCGGGGGACGCTCGTCGTGATAGGGCACGCCCAGGCCGCCGCCGAGGTCCAGATGCTCGATCTCGATGCCGTCCTCGCGTAGTCGCTCGAGCAGCACCAGCAGCCGGTCGAGGGCGTCGAGGAAGGGGGCGGTTTCGGTGAGCTGGGAGCCGATATGGCAGTCGAGACCCACCACCCGCACGTTGTCCATGGCCGCGGCCTGGCGGTAGACCTCCCGGGCCTCGTCCACCGCGATACCGAACTTGTTGGCCTTGAGCCCCGTGGAGATGTAGGGGTGAGTGCCGGCGTCCACATCGGGGTTGACCCGCAGCGAGACCGGGGCGACCCGGTCCAGGCCGCGGGCCACGGCGTCGAGCCGCTCGAGCTCGGCCCGGGACTCGACGTTGAAGCACTTGATGCCCACGCTGAGCGCCCGGGCCATCTCGTTCTCCTGCTTGGCCACGCCGGAGAACACCACCCGAGCAGGGTCGCCGCCGGCGGTCAGGACCCGCTCGAGCTCCCCCACCGAGACGATGTCGAAGCCGGCGCCGAGCCGGGCCAGCAGGTTGAGCACCGCCAGGTTGGAGTTGGCCTTGACCGCGTAGCAGATCAGGTGCGGATGGCTGCCCAGCGCCTCGGTGTAGGCCCGGAAGTGGCGGGCCAGGGTGGCCTTGGAATAGACGTAGCAGGGCGTGCCGAACTCCTCGGCGATGCGGGGAAGCGGCAGCTCTTCGGCGTACAGCACGCCATCGCGGTACTCGAAATGATCCATGCCTAGGTGTCGTCCTCGTCGACGGGGCGGGGGGCGTCGGCATCCGACGCGGCGTCGGTCGTTTCTGGGTCGCGGGGGCCGTAGCGCTCCTCCGCCGCGGTGTCGCCGGGCAGGTAGAGCGGCCCCTTCTGGCCGCAGCCGGCCAGCAGCAGCGGGAGCGCCAGCAGCGCAAGCAGGGCGGCGCGACGCATCAGCCCTGGCTCCCCTGGGCATCCTGGGAAGACAGCGCCGCCAGGGCCTCGCGGGCCCGCTGGGCGGCGGCGCGCACCTGGTCCGGGGCGGTGCCGCCGATATGGTTGCGCGCCGCCACCGAGCCCTCCAGGGTCAGCACGGCAAAGACGTCCTCGCCGATGACGTCGGAGAACTGGCGCAGCTCCTCGAGGCTCATCTCCGAGAGGTCCTTGCCCTCGCGCAGCCCAAAGGCCACCGACTGGCCGACGATCTCGTGGGCGTCGCGGAAGGCCACGCCGCGACAGACCAGGTAGTCGGCCAGGTCGGTGGCGGTGGAGAAGCCCTTGCGGGCCGCCTCGCGCATGTTGTCGGCCTTGGCCTCGATGGCCGGGACCATGTCGGCGAACGCCTTGAGGCAGTCCTGGACGGTGGACAGGGCATCGAACAGCGGCTCCTTGTCCTCCTGGTTGTCCTTGTTGTAGGCCAGCGGCTGGGACTTCATCAGCGTCAGCAGGCCCATCAGGTGGCCATAGACCCGGCCGGTCTTGCCGCGCACCAGTTCCGGCACGTCCGGGTTCTTCTTCTGCGGCATGATCGAGGAGCCGGTGCAGAAGCGGTCGGGCAGGTCGATGAAATCGAACTGGGCGCTGGTCCACAGCACCAGCTCCTCGCTCATCCGCGACAGGTGCATCAGCAGCACGCTGGCGAAGGACGTGAACTCGATGGCGAAGTCGCGGTCACTGACCGCGTCGAGGCTGTTCTCGGCGGGGCGCGCGAAGCCCAGCAGCTCGGCCGTCACATGGCGGTCAATGGGGTAGGTGGTGCCGGCCAGGGCGGCGGCCCCCAGCGGCAGCACGTTGACCCGCTTGCGGCAGTCGAGCAGCCGCTCCTGGTCGCGGGCGAGCATCTCCTGCCAGGCCAGCAGGTGATGGCCGAAGGTCACCGGCTGGGCGGTCTGCAGGTGGGTAAAGCCGGGCATGATGGTGGCCGCCTCGCGGTCGGCGAGCTCGATCAGCCCCTCGCGCAGGCGGGTCAGCTCGGCGGCCACGCTGTCGATCTCGTCGCGCAGGAAAAGGCGGATATCGGTGGCCACCTGGTCGTTGCGCGAGCGCCCGGTGTGCAGCTTCTTGCCGGTGATGCCGATCTTGTCGGTGAGGCGCGCCTCGATGTTCATGTGCACGTCCTCGAGGTCCACCGACCAGGCGAAGGTGCCGGCCTCGATCTCCGCCTGGACCTCGTCGAGGCCGTTGATGATGGCGTCGCGCTCGGCCTCGGTGAGCACCCCGACCCGGGCCAGCATGGTGGCGTGAGCCCGCGAGCCCTGGATGTCGTGGAGGGCCAGGCGCTGGTCGAAGTCGACCGAGGCGGTGAAGCGGGCGACGAAGGCATCGGTGGGCTCGCTGAAGCGGCCGCCCCAGGACTGGTTGGTGGTCTGGCTCATCGGGCTGACATCCTGCATGGCTGTGCGGTGGGTGAGGGCCGGCGGCGCGCCGGCCGCAGCTCGGCGAGGCCGCGCTGGCTTGACATGCGGGAAAGTGTACCAGAGTCCACGGGCCAGGCGAGGGGCGCCGGGCGGCGGGTCGGCCGGGCAGTAACGATTTTTCCTGACCTCTCCGGTCCTTTATGATGGCAGCAAACCAAGACATCACCGGGCGCCGGCGCAAGGGGCGCCGAGTGCAAGCGAACCGGGACGGGGAGAACCACGTGCAAGCCATCGAAACGCTGCGTATCGCCACGCGCAAGAGTCAACTGGCCATGTGGCAGGCCGAACATGTCCGCGACCGCCTGATGGCGACCCATCCGGGGCTCAAGGTCGAGCTGGTGGCCATGGCCACCCGGGGGGACAAGATCCTCGACACGCCGCTGGCCAAGGTCGGCGGCAAGGGACTGTTCGTCAAGGAACTCGAGGAGGCGATGCTCGACGGGCGTGCCGACATCGCCGTGCACTCGATGAAGGACGTGCCCATGCACTTCCCCGAGAGCCTCGGCCTGTCGGTGATCCTCGAGGGGGCCGAGCCCACCGACGCCTTCGTTTCCAACCACTACCCTTCCCTGGACGCGCTGCCCGAGGGCGCGCGCATCGGCACGTCCAGCCTGCGGCGCGGCCTGCAGATGCGCGAGGCGCGCCCCGACCTGCAGGTGCTCAACCTGCGCGGCAATGTCCAGACCCGTCTCGGCAAGCTCGATGCCGGCGAGTACGACGCCATCCTGCTGGCCACCTCGGGCCTCAAGCGGCTGGGGCTCGAGGCGCGCATCACCATGGAGCTGCCGCCGGAGGTCTGCCTGCCGGCCTGCGGCCAGGGCGCCCTGGGCATCGAGTGCCGCATGCACGATGCCGAACTGATCTCCCTGCTGGCGCCGCTGGACGATCCGGCCACCGCGACCCGGGTCCGCGCGGAGCGTGCCATGAACACCCGCCTCGAGGGCGGCTGCCAGGTGCCCATCGCCGGCCATGCGATCTTCGAGGACGATGGCGAGACCCTGTGGCTGCGGGCCCTGGTGGGCAATCCGGAGGGCACGGAGGTGCTGCGCGCCGAGGGGCGCGGCTCGATCCACGAGCCCGAGGCGCTGGGCATTCGGGTAGCAGAGGAGCTGCTGGACATGGGCGCCGGCGAGATCCTCGCCGAGGTCTACGGCGCCGGCTGATGGCGACCCCGCCGGTACTGATCTGTCGTCCCGGGCCGCGGGCCGCGGCGCTGGCCGAGGCCATCGCCGCCGAGGGCTTTGCCGTCGAGCGGGGCGAGGTCATGGCCCTCGAGCCGCTGCCGGAGACCCCGGCACACCGCGCTGCCTGGCTGGATTTCGACCAGTTCCGGCGCGTGGTGGTGGTCAGCCCCTTCGCCGCCGAGTGTCTCGCCGAGGCGCTGGACCGCTACTGGCCGCAGCTTCCCGTGGGTATCGACTATTACGCCGTGGGGGCTGCCACGGCCGCCACCCTGCACCGCCAGCTGGGCGTGCGGGTGCATCTTCCGCCGCCGGGCGGGGCAGACACCAGCGAGGCACTGCTGGCGCTCGGCTCGCTGCAGCGGCTCGCCGGGCAGCGCCTGCTGCTGGTGGCCGGCGAGGGGGGACGGGCCCTGATGGCCGAGACCCTGGCCGCCCGGGGCGCTCGCCTGACACGCCTGGCGGTCTACCGGCGCCGCCTGCTCGAGCCCTCGCCGACCTTGCGGCGTCGGCTGGCGAGCGGCGACTATCAGGCGTTGGTGGTGAGTAGCGGAGAAATCCTCGGACATCTGGCAAGATGGTGCTCACAGGCCGCCTTGAACCAACCGCTAATCGTGTCCAGTACCCGGTTGGCTACACTGGCCGGCACACTGGGGTTTCGTCTTCCCGTCGTGGCGTCGGGCGCCACGCCTGACGCGCTGGCGGCCGCCGTGGCCAGGGCCAGGGACCCGGAGAGGGCCGATGTCGATCATGACGATCTCGAAAAGGGCTAGCGACACATGAGCAAGCAACAACACGATCAGGACGAACAACAGACACCGTCCGGCGAAGCCCAGGGCGGCGCCGACTCGGCGGCGACGGGAAAGAGTGCCGAGGCCGGCAAGGCCGGCGGCTCATCCTCGCGCCGCTCGCGGCGTCGCGGCAAGGGCAGCGGCCCGGCGGCGAGCACGGCCTCTGCCGAGGCGAAGGCCGATGCCGCGCCCTCTTCGACGACGTCCTCGAGCGAAAGCCAGGCCACTCCGGCCACTGCCAGCGACAAGCCTGACGAGGCGACCAAGGGTGAGGCCGACACGGCATCTGCCTCCCCGGCCGAGGCCTCCGGCACCAGCGCCGGGTCCAGGAGCGCGTCCGGCAAGGCCTCCGATACCGCCTCCACCAAGCGCGAGGCTCCCAAGGGCTCCGCCTCTTCCACTCCCCCCAAGGGCTCAGCCTCCTCCGCCAAGGCCTCAGGCGGTGATGCCAAGGGGCAGCAGGCGTCCGCCGGCCAGGGCGCCCACGGGGCTGCGGGCGGCAGTGGCGGCTCGGGCGGCACCGGCAAGGGCAGCAAGTCCGGGGCGGTTGCCCTGGGGCTGGTGGTCCTGCTGGGCGCGGGCGGCGCGCTGTTCGGCTGGCAGGTCTGGCAGAAGCTCGACGCCCAGCAGCAGCGCCTGGCCGACCTGCCGGCGCAAGCGGCCAGCCAGTCGGGACTGGATGACCTGGCGAGTCGCCTGGAGAGCGGTGAGCAGCAGCGCAATGCCGCCCTGGACGAGGCGGTGAGCACGCTGCGCAGCGACTTCTCCGACTATCGACAGAGCGTCGACGAGACCCTGGACCGGGTGCTGCAGGAACTGTCCAGCGAGCAGCAGACCGACGAGCGCGACTGGCTGCACGCCGAGGCCGCCTACCTGCTGCGCCTGGCCAACCAGCGCCTGCAGCTGGAACGTGACGTCCAGGGGGCCGCCGCCCTGCTGCGCACCGCCGACGAGCGGCTGCGCGAGGCCGACAATCCGGCGCTGATGCCGGTGCGCCGCGAGATCGCCTCCGAGCTGGCCGCGCTGGAATCGGTGCCCCGCGTGGACCGCACCGGCCTCTACCTGGCGCTGAATGCCCAGCAGGAGCAGATCGCCGGCCGCCCGCTGGCCCAGGACATCGAGGAGATCGCCGCCAACTCGACCATCGAGGAAGCGCCCACCGGTGGCTGGCAGTCGCAGCTCGCGCGCTTCGGCGAGGAGCTCAAGGACCTGGTCACGGTTCGCCAGCACGACGCGGCGCTCGAGGCGCTGATTTCGCCGGAGCAGGAATCCTACCTGCGTCAGAGCGTGCGCCTGGTCCTGGAGCAGGCCCAGCTGGCGCTGCTCAAGGAGGAACAGCCGCTCTTCGAGGCCAGCCTCGAGAAGGCCCTGACCCTGATCCGGGGCTACTACGACACCGGCGACAGCGGCGTCCAGGCGGTGCTGTCGCGTCTCGAGGAACTCAAGGGACGGACCATCCGCCCGGAACTGCCGGACATCAGCGGCTCCCAGCAGGCGCTGGCGAGCTTCATCGAGCACCGCTTCGAGGCCGGCAACGGCGGCCAGGGAGATGAGGCATGAGAAAGCTGATTCTGATCGTGGTCCTCGGCCTCGCGATCGGGGCCCTGTTCGGCCAGCTGATGATGTCGGTGCCTGGCTACTGGCTGGTGCGCGTCGGCGACACCTCGTTCCAGACCTCCTTCTGGTTCGGCCTGGTGCTGCTGCTGGCGGCCTTCGTGGTGGTGCACTTCGCCCTGCGGCTGCTGATGCGCCTCTCGCGTCCGGTGACCCGCTTCAAGGTGTGGAACAGCCGCTCGCGTAACCGTACCGCCATGCGGCGCACCGTGCGCGGCCTGGTGGCGCTGGCCGAGGGGCGCTGGAAGCGTGCCGAGAAGGCCCTGGTCAAGGCCGCCGACGACTCCAGCACGCCGCTGGTCAATTACCTCTCCGCCGCCCTGGCGGCCCATTACCAGGGCCGCTACGAGCAGGCCGATACCCTGCTCAAGCGCGCCCATCTCAGCACCGAGGGCGCCGACACCGCGGTGGGCCTGATGCAGGCCCAGCTGATGCTGGATCGCCAGCAGTACGAGGAGGCCCTGGCGATCCTGACCCGTCTCGACCGCCACCTGCCCAACCATCCCCAGGTGCTCAAGCAGCTCAAGCAGGCCTATATCAGTCTCAGCGACTGGGATGGCCTGCGCCGGCTGATGCCGCGCCTCGGCGCCCAGCACCTGATTTCCCGGGAAGAGCGCGAGCAGCTCGAGCAGCGCGCCTATCGCGAACTGATCTCCCAGGAGGCCCGCCAGCCCGGCGATATCGAGCGGGTGCGCAACCTCTGGGCCGACATGCCCGACCACCTGCGCGGCAACGTCGATCTGATCGTGCTCTATGCCGAGGCCCTGGTGCGCGGCAACGAGCAGGGTATCGCCGAGCGGCTGCTGCGCCATTCGCTCAAGGAGCACTGGGACAGCCGCCTGGTACTGCGCTACGGGCTGCTCGAGGTGGATGCGGCGCGCCAGCTGGTGGTGGCCGAGAAGTGGCTGCAGGAGCGGCCCAACGACCCGGACCTGCTGCTCACCCTGGGACGTCTCTCGCTGCGCAACGCCTACTGGGGCAAGGCTCAGGAATACTTCGAGGCCAGCCAGCGTCAGCGGCCCAGCGGCGTGGTCTGCGCCGAACTGGCCCGGCTCTACGCCAACCTGGGCGAGCACAACAAGAGCCAGCTCTACTACCGTCAGAGCGTGGAGCTACTCGACAAGTCGCTGCCCTCGCTGCCCCAGCCCACCGAGCCGGAGGATACGCCGGCGAAGACGGCCAAGGCGGCATCCTGAGCGTCGCCGACGCCTGAACCCGCCCTGCACAACAAGAGGGGCTGCCAGTCGGCAGCCCCTCTTGCGTTGGTGACGGCGATCATGACTCGCCGTCGTAGTCCTCCTGGTTGTGGACCTCCTGGGGGGCCTGGGTGTCGGCGGTCAGCGCGTGACGCGCCTCGTCCGAGCTGGCGGCGCGCTCGCGCGCTTGCTGACGGATGACCCGCACGTTGGCCGGCGGGGCACCGCCGTCCTTGTCCTCGCCGAAGTAGAGGGTGGTATGGGGGAAGGGGATCTCGATGCCGGCCGCGTCGAGGTGCAGCTTGACCAGCCGGTTGTAGGCACGGCCCACGGCCCACTGGTCTCCCGGCGTGGTCTTGATGCGCACACGGATGTTCACGGAGCTGTCGGCCAGAGCGATCACGCCGGCGACCTCCAGCGGCTCGAGGAGACAGGCCTTGTACTCCTCGTCCTCCTTGAGCGCGTCGAAGGCCTCGTTGAGGGCCTGGATCGCCTCGTCGATGCTCTCACGATAGGCGATGCCGTATTCCCCGACATGGTAGGCGAAGTCGCGCATGTAGTTGGAGACGGTGTCGACGCTGGAGAAGGGCACGATGTGGTAGGTGCCGCTGAGGTCGCGGATGCCCACCGAGCGGATGCTGAGCTTCTCGGCCACCCCGGTGACGCCCCCCACGGTGATCACATCGCCGGTGTTCATGGCGTTCTCCACCTGGATGAAGACCCCGGTGATGATGTCCTGCACCAGCTTCTGGGCGCCGAAGCCGATGGCCAGGCCCAGCACGCCGGCACCGGCGATCAACGGCCCGATGTTGATGCCGATCTCGGAGAGCACGATCATCGCCGTCATGGTGATCAGGGCGATGGCCAGGGCATTGCGAAACAGCGACAGCAGCGTCTGGGCCCGTGCCGAGGGCACGCCGCCACCGGTCTCGGGGTTGAGCTTGTGCTCGATCAGGCTGGCCAGTGCCAGCCAGACGGCCGCGGCGACCACCAGGATCACGAACACGCTCACGCCCTTGCCGATCAGGCTGCGTCCCGCCTCGGAGGCGTACCAGGCCCCCAGGTCGAAGGCGCCCCAGGCGCTCAACACGACCATCACCACCACGGCGAGGATCACCATGCGGATCACGCGCAGGGCATTGGGGACATAGCGGTTGAGGCGTGCCTCGAGCATCGGCAGCTTGCGGCGCAGGTCATCGGAAAGGCGGATCCGCCGGCCGATGGTCTGGGTCAGGAAGCTCGACACCAGCATGCCCACCAGCACCGCAGCCAGCGTCTGCAGGGTGGCGAACAGCACGAAGGGCAGGGCCTCCTCGGGGCGCGTCAGGGTCAGCACCAGCACCACGGTGAAGTAGGCCAGGGCGAAGAGGTGCCAGGTGCGGGCGAACAGCTGCAGCGATACCCGGCTGGCGGCCATGGTAGTCTGGCCGGCCTTGCGGTTCAGCCCGTCGCGCAGCCGGCGGCGGTTGCGCAGCACCACGGCCACGGCATAGACATAGGCGCCGATCATGATCAGGGTGCCGGCCCCCTCGCCCAGGGCCGGCGACACGTAGGCGTTGACCAACGGCACCACCACCATCAGGCCATAGCCGGTCAGCCCGATCAGGCGCGCGATCCAGCGGTTCCAGTAGGAAGCGTCGGCGGCGGCGATGGGCAGCAGGCGCAGGCCCTCGTAGCGGGAGGCGAAGAGCATGCGCACCGCGGCCTTGAGCAGCTCGATCACCAGGAAGGCATTGAGGAACAG
The DNA here is from genome assembly GCF_003966155.1 of Halomonas nitroreducens. Taxonomy (GTDB): domain Bacteria; phylum Pseudomonadota; class Gammaproteobacteria; order Pseudomonadales; family Halomonadaceae; genus Halomonas; species Halomonas nitroreducens. Next base: position 69,728 of record NZ_RXNS01000004.1, on the reverse strand, counting down.
CGAGGCACGGGTCGACAGCTCGCCGCTCTCGCCCACCGCGAAGGTGGCGACCAGATTGCCGCCGAGATAGGCCAGCGCCACCACCAGGGCGTCGATCAGCGCCGCCACGACGACGCACAGCACCAGCCTCAGCAACGGCTGGAGCCCCTGGCCGGTCAACGACCATTGGCTGAGCCGGGTGAACAGGGGGCGGGCCAGGCGGCGGACGGCGATGAGCAGGGCAACCGTGGCGAGGATCACCAGCCCCAGGTTGATGGCCGCACTGGTGAAGGCGGCCAGGTCAAAGGTGCCCGGCGGGCCCGCGAACAGGCCGGTCACGGCGTCGAGGACCTGGCCGAGCTGGCTGCCCAGCTCACCGGCGATGCGGCTGGTGGTCTCGGCCAGCTGGCGGGGCAGCGACAGTGACGGCGACTCGGTCGCGGCCTGCTCGGCTCCCGACTCGCTGGCCGCCCCGCGCAGCTGGTCGATCAGCTGTTGGCGCGTCTCGGGGTTCTCGAGGAGGTCGGCCAGGGTGGCGTTGGCCGGGGCCTGTCCTCCGCCACCGGACGGTTGGGCCATGGCGGGGAGGGTGGCGAGCATCAGGATGGCCAGCAGCCACCCGCTGGCCCGGGAGAGGAATCGTCTGTAGCTCACGCTTTGGCCTCCGTGTCTGGGCGTGGAAAGGGCGATGGTGTCATCGTCAGGCTAACATGGCCGGGGGTGGCGGGCCCGGGTCGTCATCATGGAAGTGTACGAGAATTGTACATGCTAGAGATTTTGTGTCATATTCAACCTCAGGACATGACCCCGATGTCCTGTTCCCCCTGAAAGGCCAGCATGATCCCTCGCCACCCTCCCGGGTGGCTTTTTTTGTGGCCGCTCGCCGGCTCGGCTAGCATGGGCGCGAATCCGTCAGGGAGGCAGAGACATGGGGCTGGCAAGCCTGGGACTGGTGGCGGTGGGCGGTGCGCTGGGCGGCATGGCGCGCCTGGCCGTGACCGAGCTGGCCGCGCGCTGGCTGGGGCGGGCCTTTCCCTGGGGCACCCTGCTGGTCAACCTGAGCGGGACCCTGGCCATCGGTGCGCTGGCCGCGCGCCTGGGCGGGCCACCCGGCGCTTCGCCAGCCTGGCTGGGCCTGGCGGTCGGCGGCCTGGGTGGCTTCACCACCGTGTCCTCCTTCAGCCTGCAGACTCTCAGCCTTTGGCAGGAAGGCCGCGGCACGGCGGCACTGGCCAATGGCCTGGCAACTCTGGTGCTGGGGGTCCTCGCTGCCGCCATGGGCTGGTGGTTGGCGGGAGGTGGTGCATGACGAGCTGGCAGGGCTACCTGGCGGTGGGGCTGGGCAGTGGCCTGGGCGCGGTGCTGCGCTACCTGGTCTCGCTGGGCATGCTGCAGTGGCTGGGAAGCGCCTTCCTGTGGGGCACCCTGGCCGTCAACCTGGCCGGCTCCTGGCTGATCGCGGCCTTCGTCGCTCGGGCCTCCCATCGCATCACCGGGCGCGCCGCCCGCTGGCAGCCCTTCCTGGTCGCCGGCTTCTGCGGCGGCTTCACCACCTTCTCGCTGTTCGGCCTCGAGACGCTCCACCTGCTGGAGGCCTCGCAACCCTGGCTGGCCCTGACCTATGGCCTGGGCAGTGTGCCGCTATGGCTCGCCGCGGCCTGGCTGGGGCAGCGGGCCGGGCGCCCGGCCCGCTGAGGCGCGGCCCGGCCCCGGCCCTCGCTCGCCGAGCCATCGGAGCACGCCTGGAGGCACGGCGCGCGATAATGGCGGTTCAGGAGGAGGCCTTGCGGCGCTTGCCCCGGGGCTTGCCGGATTCGGGGGCCGGGACCTCCTGCCTCGCGGGGCCGTGATCGGGGAAGTGCGCCCGCACCAGCTGGAGCAGCCCCTGGGTGGAGGTGTCGAAGTCCTGGCTGTGCGCGTCGATGCGGCTGCTGATCTCGCCGGCGATGCGCTTGCCGAGCTGTACGCCCCACTGGTCGAAGGAGTTGATGTTCCAGATCACCCCCTGGACGAACACCTTGTGCTCGTAGAGTGCGAGCAGCGCGCCGAGGTTCTTCGGCGTCAGCTCATCGAGCAGCAGGGTGCTGGAGGGACGGTTACCCGGGCAGCTGTAGGGATCGAGGTCGCTGCCCTGCTGGCTGCCTTCCATGAAGGCGTTGGCCTGGGCCAGCATGTTGGTCAACAGGGCGAAGTGGTGGTCCTCGAAGCCGGGCTCGGGCTTGAGCGAGGCGATGAAGTCGATGGGCACGTAGCGCGTGCCCTGGTGGAGCAGCTGGAAGAAGGCATGCTGGCCATTGGAGCCGGTCTGGCCCCAGACGATAGGCCCGGTCTTGTAGTCCACCGGGCGGCCGAAGATATCCACCGACTTGCCGTTGGACTCCATGTCCAGCTGCTGGAGGAAGGCCGGCAGCTGATGCAGGGCCTGGTCGTAGGGCACGATGGCCTGGGTCTCGGCGCCCTGGAAGTTGATGTACCAGATGCCGATCAGCGCCATCAGTACCGGCATATTGGCGGCGTTGGGGGCGGTCAGGAAGTGCTGGTCCATTTCATAGGCGCCCTCGAGCATCTCGATGAAGCCCTCGAAGCCGATGGCCAGGGCGATGGGCAGGCCGATGGACGACCACATGGAGTAGCGGCCGCCGACCCAGGCCCAGAACTCGAAGACATTCTCCTCGCGGATGCCGAACTCCATGGCCGCCTTGCGGTTGGTGGAGGCGGCGACGAAGTGGGCGCCGACGTCGGCGTCCGGGCCGGCGGTCTCGAGGAACCAGCGCCGCGCGGTCTTGGCGTTGAGCAGCGTCTCCTGGGTGGAGAAGGTCTTGGTGGAGACGATGAACAGGGTGGTGGCCGGGTCGAGGCGCGACAGCACCTTCTGGATATGGGTGCCGTCGACGTTGGAGACGAAGTGGAAGTTGAGTTCGGAATGGCGGTACTTGAGCAGGGCCCGGCAGGCCATGTTGGGTCCGAGGTCGGAGCCGCCGATGCCGATGTTGACCACGTCCTTGATGCGCTGGCCGCTGTAGCCCTTCCATTCGCCACTGCGGACCTCATCGGAGAAGCGCCGAATCTGCTCTCGGGTACTGTTGATCTCGGGCATCACATCCTGGCCGTCGACCATCAGCGGGCCCTCGCCGAGGTTGCGCAGCGCCGTGTGCAGCACCGGCCGATTCTCGGTGACGTTGATGATGTCGCCGGAGAACATCTGGGCGCGGCGCTGCACCAGCGCCGAGTGGTCGGCCAGCTCGAGCAGCTTGTCGAGCACGGCATCGGAGATGAGATGCTTGGAATAGTCGAGGAAGAGCCCGCCGACGCGCAGGCTCATCTTGTCGAAGCGCTGCGGATCGGCGGTGAAGTAATCACTGATGCGGTCGTCGGTGGTCTTTGCCTGCAGATCCTTCAGCGCCTGCCAGGTGACGCTGCGAGTGAGCTGAAACATGCGAGTCCTCGCGCTGTTGTCGAGTTGTGATGGTAGTGATCTCAGTTGTTACGGGTAGAGACCCAGGCCTTGGCATCGGGAATGGTCATCTCGTAGTCCTGATCGAGCCAGGGCGAACTGATCAGGAAGTCGGCGCTCGCCGGGTTGCAGGCCACCGGGATATTCCACAGGGCGGCCAGGCGCAGCAACGCCTTGACGTCCGGGTCGTGGGGCTGCGGCGAGAACGGGTCCCAGAAGAAGATCAGCAGGTCGAGGCCCTGCTCAGCGATGCGGGCGCCGATCTGCTGATCGCCGCCCAGCGGGCCGCTCATCAGCGGCTCCACCTCGAGTCCCAGTTGCCGGGCGATCCGGGTGGCGGTGGTGCCGGTGCCGACCAGTTGGTGCCGGGCCAGGGTCGCCTGCCAGCGTCCGGCCCAGTCGAGCATCTCGTCCTTCTTGCCGTCGTGGGCGATCAGGGCGATGCGCTTTTGGGGCGGTAGGGTGCGGCGGACGTCCCGCCGCGGGCGGATCTCACTCATGCCGTGTCTCCACCTCGAGGATCCTCAGGGTGTTGGTGCCGCCGTGGGCGTTCATGTGGTCGCCGCGGGTCAGGAGGACGTGATCCCCCGGCACGGCAATGCCCTGCGCCACCAGCCGCGCCAGGGCGCGGTCGTTGAGCTCGGTGGCCCCCATCTCACTGGTGTCGAAGGGCAGCGAGATGACACCACGATACAATGCCATGCGCCGCTGGGCGACGGGATTATGGGCCAAGCCGACGATCGGCAGCCCGGAGCGGATCCGCGAGGCGATCAGTGGCGTGTAGCCGGTGGCCGTCATGCAGGCGATCGCGGCTACCCCGGTCAGGTGGTTGGCGGCATACATCGCCGACAGGGCGATGGTCTCGTCGATCCGGGAGAAGCCCTCGTGGATGCGGTGGCCGGATTCCTGGGCACTGCGCTCGCGCTCGGCGCCCAGGCAGACCCGGTCCATGGCTTCCACGGTCTCCACCGGGAAGTCGCCGGCGGCGGTCTCGGCGGAGAGCATCACCGCGTCGGTGGCATCGAGCACGGCGTTGGCCACGTCGAACACCTCGGCCCGGGTGGGCAGCGGCGCCTCGATCATCGACTCCATCATCTGGGTGGCGGTGATCACCGCGCGATTGAGTTGACGGGCGCGCTTGATGATGCGCTTCTGGGTGCCGATCAGCGCCGCGTCGCCGATCTCCACGCCGAGGTCGCCGCGGGCCACCATCACCGCCTCGCTGGCCTCGATGATGCCGTCGAGGGTGGCATCGTCGGCCACCGCCTCGGCACGCTCGAGCTTGGCCACCAGGCCGATCTCGCAGCCAGCCTCGCCGAGCAGCGCGCGGGCCTCGGCCATGTCGGCGGCATGGCGCGGGAAGGACACCGCCAGGTAGTCCACGCCGATGGCGATGGCGGTCTCCAGGTCGGCCTTGTCCTTGTCGGTCAGCGCCGGCGCCGAGAGGCCGCCGCCCTGCTTGTTGATGCCCTTGTTGTTGGACAGCTCGCCGCCCACCACCACGCGGGTGTGGATGGCGCTGCCGTCGACCCGGGCGACGTCGAGCACCACCCGGCCGTCGTCGAGCAGCAGGCGGTCGCCGGCGGCCACGTCGGAGGCCAGCGCCTGGTAGTCGCAGCCCACTCGCTCGGCGTCGCCGGCCTCGCCGTCGAGGGCCACGTCGATCACGAAGGGCGCGCCCTCGGCGAGCTCGACAGCGCCGTCACGAAAGCGGGCAATGCGGATCTTGGGCCCCTGGAGGTCGCCCAGGGCGGCGACGCTACGGCCCTGGCGGGCGGCGATCTCGCGCACCGCGGCCAGCCGGCGGCGGTGGTCGTCTGCCGAGCCGTGGGAGAAGTTGAGGCGCACCACGTCGACGCCGGCGGCGATCATCTGCTCGAGCACGCCCTCCCGGTCGCTGGCGGGACCCAGGGTGGCGACGATCTTGGTGCGACGGACGGGGATGGGGCGATGAGTCATGCCGGGCTCTCCTGTGGGAATGCGGGCTCGCGCGAGCGGCCGAGGGACTGCCTGACAAGATACGCTATCGGTTGTGATATTACTAAAGATGAGGGCTGAGACGAAGGTCTAACGTCGCGGCAGCATTGCGGCGTTTCCTGGGAAAACCCCTTTATTTGTAGTCTGTTGGGAGGTTATTGGGGATGTCGGGATAGGATGTAATGTCGTAAAATTACGAAATCATGCTTGTCTCCGACGCCATCGTCAGCCACATTGTGGGGCAAAGGAGCCGTCGGCCCGCCCGGCGGGCATGTCGGGACGCTTCGGTGCCCTGCCGCGACTCGGCTCAGCCCATCCCCCAAGACGGCAACGTCCGGATCGAGAGGAAGACATCATGACGCTCAAGATCGCCATCAATGGTTTCGGTCGCATCGGTCGCAACGTGTTTCGCGCCCTGTACGAGGGGGGGTATCGCGATCGCGTGCAGGTCGTCGCCATCAACGATCTCGGCGACCCGGCGCTCAATGCCCATCTGCTGCGCCACGACACCGTCCACGGTCACTTTCCCTTCCAGGTGGATCACGACGAGAGTAGCCTCAGCGTCGACGGCGACCGCATTGCGATCCTCTCCGAGCGCGACCCCGTGCGGCTGCCCTGGAAGGACCTGGGCGTGGACCTGGTGATGGAGTGCACCGGCCTGTTCACCCAGCGCGATGATGCCGGCAAGCATCTCGAGGCCGGTGCCGGTCGTGTGCTGATCTCCGCGCCCAGCCCCGATGCCGATGCCACCGTGGTCTATGGCGTCAACGAGGACGTGCTCAAGCCCGAGCACAGGGTGGTCTCCAACGCCTCCTGCACCACCAACTGCCTGGCGCCGGTGGCCAAGGCGCTGCACGAGGCGGTGGGCATCGAGAATGGCCTGATGACCACGGTGCACGCCTACACCAACGACCAGAACCTCTCCGACGTCTACCACAAGGATCCCTACCGGGCCCGCAGCGCGACCCACTCGATGATCCCGACCAAGACCGGAGCCGCCGCCGCCGTAGGCCTGGTGCTGCCGGAGCTGGATGGCCGCTTCGATGGCCTGGCGGTGCGCGTTCCGCTGATCAACGTCTCGCTGGTGGACCTGACCTTCAATGCCGGCCGCGAGACCACCAGGGACGAGATCAATGCCATCGTCGCGGAGGCCGCCGCGGCCTCGCCGGTACTCGCGGTGAACGCCCAGCCGCTGGTTTCCATCGACTTCAACCATGACGCCAACTCCTCCACCTTCGATGCCAACCACACCCGGGTAAACGGCAAGCTGGTCAAGGTCATGGCCTGGTATGACAACGAGTGGGGCTTCTCCAACCGCATGCTGGATACCGCCCTGGCCATGCAGGCCGCCTGCAACGGCGAACGCAACGCCGCCTGATGCGCGCCGTGCTTGCCTGCGAGCGACGCCGGGCCACGCCAGTGGCCCGGCGTCGTCGTGTTCAGGGTCAGAGCTGGCGACGCCAACGGTGCTCGATGGTGTCCAGCTCCGCCGGGCCGTAGTGCGCCACGCCGTGGTCGCCATAGTGGGCCCACAGCTGGTCGCCGAGGTCGAAGTGCCACCACTCGCTGGGCAGGTTGGTGAAGCCCTCGGCCCGCATGGTGTGATAGAGCCGGCGGCGGTTGTCACGAGCCCGCCGCTGCCGCTCGTCGGGGGTGGCCAGCGCCTCGAGGGCGGCGGTGTGGGAGGCCGGTACGGCCTCGTCGAACAGCGTGCCCATGTCCAGGGGCAGGCCGTCGGCATCGCACAGGGTGACGTCCACGGCGCCACCGGTGAGGTGAGGGCTGGGGCGGTCGGGGGCGCGGCTCGGCTCGGCCACGAACTCCCGGGTGCGGGCGTCGAGCTCGCCGGGGGGCAGCTCGGGGTGATGCTCGTGGAGGATGTCCTGGAGCGTCTCGAACAGGTACTGCTGCACCCGCCAGGGGCGCCAGCCGTCCAGCACCAGCAGGGTCAGCCCGTCCGGCAGCGCCCGGGCCACGGCGAGCAGGCGGCGATAGACCGTCTCGCGCACATGGCAGTCGTTCACCGCGCCGGGAATACCGAGTCGCGCATAGGCCGGATAGGCCTTGAGCGGCGGCGGCGCCAGGCTTACCGGCACCAGGGGTTCGTCGCTGCCGGCGATGGGCAGGCGGCCAACCGCCGCCCAGTCGGGTTCGGCATGCTGGGGAATCGCGGGTAGGAGCGCGGCACTGGACATGGGGCCTCGGCGTCTGGGTGGGTGACTGGGCTCATTATCGGGTGGGGAGTCGTCGGAAGGCCAATCTCATGGCCCATTGGTCCGTAGCGGGAGGCGGCGCGGATGCCGGGTGGCCGTGATCCCGGCGACCGTCGGGTGGGGGCGGCGGGAGGTAACCCCTGATCGTCGAGAAAGCGCCGACATGGGTCGGCAAAGCGCTCCTGCACAAACGAGAGAAGCACCCCGCAGGGTGCTTCTCTCGTCGACTTGTTTGGTGGAGGCGGCGGGAATTGAACCCGCGTCCGCCGACACTCGCCCATTGGCTCTACATGCTTAGTTCCGTCATTTGCTTTAACGCCTCTGGCTCCGACGGGCAGGATCCAGCGACGCGATTCCTCTAAGTTTTAACGGCTGACGCGAGGACGAAGCCAGCCGCGATCCCATCAGTCTTGGCTCGTATCCCGTCGGCGATGAATGGGCACATCGCGTTCGGGCCGGGCTAGAAGCTAGCAGTCTTTAGGCTGCCAGCGCGCCCTGAGCGTAGTTGTCGTCGTTTGCGACTATTTAATCGTGATGTTGGATTTACGAGATACATCACGCTCTCGGCATGCACCTCAGGGGTTGTCATCGGCGTCGAAACCATGTCGCCCCCGTTACACCGCCATCTTATCAGGATGGCCGATATTGTGACACCTCATCCCTTGTTTTGTTCGCGCATGATCCGGCCCTTCTGCCGCTGCCAGTCGCGATCCTTCTCGGTGGCGCGCTTGTCGTGCAGCTTCTTGCCGGTCACCAGCGCCAGCTCGCACTTCACCAGGTTGCCTTTCCAGTAGATCTTGAGCGGCACGCAGGTGTGCCCCTTGTCCTGGGTACGCGAGAAGATCCTGGCGATTTCCTTGCGGTGCAGCAGCAGCTTGCGGGTCCGGGTCGGGTCGGCCACCTCGTGGGTGCTGGCGGTGTTGAGCGGCGTGATATGGCTGCCGAGCAGCCAGGCCTCGCCGTTCTTGACCAGGATGTAGGTGTCGGTGAGCTGCGCCTTGCCGGCCCGCATGCTCTTCACCTCCCAGCCGGCCAGCGCCAGGCCGGCCTCGAAGGTCTCGTCGATGTGGTACTCGAAGCGAGCCTTCTTGTTCAGGGCGATGACGTTGTTGCCGGGACCCTTGCCCTTGCCTTTCTTGTTGGCCATGGAACCTCGTGATCTGTCTTGCCGGTGGCGGCCTGCCCCTTCGATATGGGGGGAAGCGTGATACCATTCAAGGCCGAAATAACCGCTCATGATACGCCCTGGGCCCCTTGAAGTCAGCGGAGAGGTCAATGCCAACGGTCAATCGGTCCGCCCTGGTGCGGCACACCCCCCAGGAGATGTTCGATCTGGTCAACGATTTCGAACGCTACCCGGAGTTCCTGCCGGGGTGTCGGCGCGCCCGGCTGCTCGAGCGGGACGAGGCGCACCTGGTTGGCGAGATGACCCTCGGGCGGGCCGGCATCGAGCAGAGCTTCACCACCCGCAACGACCTGCACGAGCCCGAGCGAATCGAGCTGTCGCTGGTCAACGGCCCCTTCAAGCGTCTGCGCGGGCGCTGGCTGTTCCTGCCGATGGGCGAGGATGCCTGCAAGGTGAGCCTGGAGATGGAGTTCGAGTTCGCCAGCCGGCTGCTGGGCATGGCCTTCGGCAAGCTCTTCCAGCAGGTCGCCGGGCAGCTGGTGGATTCCTTCACGCGCCGTGCCGACGAGCTCTATGGCCGCTGACCCGGCCCCCCGAATCCGGGTCGAGGTGGCCTTTGCCCTGCCGCAACGGCAGCGCATCGTCGAGCTGACGGTGCCCGAGGGCACCACCGCTCGCCAGGCGGTGACCCTGGCTCGCCTCGAGGAGCTCTTTCCCGAGGTGGCGCCGGCCACCTTCCGCGAGGCCGACCTGGGGATCTTCGGCAAGGCGCTGCGCGACCCGCAGCGCCAGCCGCTGCGCGAAGGCGATCGGGTAGAGGTCTACCGGCCGCTCAAGATCGATCCCAAGGCTGCGCGGGCCGCCAGGGCGGCCCGCGACGCCGGCAAGGGGCGTTGAGCAGCAGGAGGGGTCACTCGTTGTCGAGCGGGAGCGCCTCGAGGACGTTGCCGCGGGCGCCGCTGGAGCCGTCGGCGGGCCCGATGCCGCGCTCGGAGATCAGCGACGGTGGAGTCGAGAAGTCACCCTCACGTTCGATGTCCACCAGGCGGTTGCCCTCGAAGGTCAGCGTCAGGCGGCGCTGCTCGACGTCGCCGTAGGCCTCGTCGAGACGATACAGGTAGTCCCACTGGTTGGTCTCGAAGGGGGCCTGGAGCAGGGGACTGCCCATCAGGTCGACGACCTGCTGGCGGGTCATGCCGGGGCGCAGTTGCTCGCTCATCGACGGCGTCACCAGGTTGCCCTGGGCCAGGTCGCGCTTGTACACGCCGAAGTAGCTGCAGCCGCTGGTCAGGATCAGGGCGACGGAAAGGGTGACGATTCTGGTCAGCTTTTGCATTTGCGCCTGTTCTTCACTATCGTGGTTTTGGTCGATCATAACCGACCCTACCTGATACTGCGAAGAGCAACCATGGCCGACCAGAACCACGAACTCCGCAAGGCCGGTCTGAAAGTGACCCTGCCGCGCGTCAAGATCCTGCATATCCTCGAGAGCGCCACCGGCCAGCATCACCTGAGTGCCGAGGACGTCTACAAGACCCTGCTGGATGCTGGCGAGGACGTGGGGCTGGCCACTGTCTATCGCGTGCTCACCCAGTTCGAGTCCGCCGGCCTGGTGACCCGTCATAACTTCGATGGTGGCCATGCCGTCTTCGAGCTGACCCAGGAAGAGCATCACGACCACATGGTGTGCCTGGACAGCGGCGAGATCATCGAGTTCTTCGATGACACCATCGAGCGCCGCCAGCAGGAGATCGCCGAGGAGCACGGCTACGAGCTCGTCGATCATGCGCTGGTGCTCTATGTGCGACCCAAGGGATCCCAGGCCACGCGCCAGGAGACGCCCGCCAAGAAGTAAGCGCACCCTGGCATGATGCACGAGGGCCCCGATCCGCGGATCGGGGCCCTCGTCGTTGTGGCGGATGGGCCGACGCCCCTAGTGATGGGCGCGCTGGCTGGCGTCGAGCATCTCCCGGGCGTGAGCCAGGGTCTGGTCGGTGAGCGTCATGCCCCCCAGCATGCGGGCCAGCTCGCCCACCCGGCCGGCCTCGTCGAGCAGCGCCATGCGAGTGAGGGTGGTGTCCTGCTCGGCCTGCTTGGCGATATGCAGGTGCTGGTGGGCCTGGGCCGCCACCTGGGGCAGGTGGGTCACGGTCAACACCTGGCCCTGAGCGCCCAAGCGGCGCAGCAGCTGGCCGACGATCTCGGCGGTGGCCCCGGAGACGCCCACGTCCACCTCGTCGAAGACCAGGCTGGGGATGGTGGAATGCTGGGCGGCCACGACCTGAATGGCCAGGCTGAGGCGCGAGAGCTCGCCGCCGGAGGCGACCTTGGCCAGCGGGCGGGCCGGCTGGCCGGGGTTGGCGCTGATCAGGAAGCGCACCCGCTCCAGCCCCTCCGGTGCCGGGGTTTCCCGGGCGGCCAGCTCCACCTCGAAGGTCGCCTTGCCCATGGCCAGAAAGGCCAGCTGCTCCTGGACGGCCTCGCCGAAGCGCCGGGCGGCCCCGCGGCGGGTCGCGCTTACCGCCTCGGCCTGCTCCCGCCAGCGGGTCTCGAGGGTCTCGACCTCCGTGGACAGGGCCTCGAGGTCGCCATCACCGCCATCGAGCTCGGCGAGCTCCTCGCCCAGGGCATGGTGCAGGGCCGGTAGCTCGTCGGGCGGCACGTGATGCTTGCGGGCGATGCGGTGCACCTCGCCGAGGCGCTCCTCCACCCAGGCCAGCCGCTCCGGGTCCAGCTCCACGCCGGCGGCGAAGTGGTTGAGTTCACGGCCGGCCTCCTCCACCTGGATGCAGGCATCATTGAGCATGCCCAGGGCCTCGGCCAGGGTTCCCCGGTCGCTGCCGGGCAGCGCCGAGAGGCGGCTCACCGCCTGGTTGAGCAGCGGCAGGGCGCCGCCCTGCTCGCCGTCGCAGCACTCCACGGCGAACTGCGCCTCGCGCAGGCGCTCCTCGGCGTGGGCCAGCGACTCCTGCTCCGCCTCCAGTCCGCCCAGCTCGTCCTCGGCCAGGGCCAGCTGGTCGAGCTCTTCGACCTGGTAGCGCAGCAGCTGGCGACGGGCGCGCACTTCGTCGCCGTCCTCGGCCAGGCGCTTGAGGCGACGGCGGGCCTCGCGCCAGGCGCGGAAGGTCTCGGCCAGGCTCGCCACCGCCTCGCCGTGCCCGGCGAAGTCGTCGAGCAACCGCAGGTGGGTCTCCTCGCTGAGCAGGGCCTGGTGGGCATGCTGGCCGTGGATCTCGATGAGGTGGCCGCCCAGCGCCTTGAGCTCGGCGACCGTGGCGGGCTGGCCGTTGATCCAGGCCTTGGAGCGGCCGGCACGCGTCACCACCCGGCGCAGCAGGCAGTCATCCACGGGCAGCTCGCGCTCGGCCAGCCAGTCCCGGGCGGCGGGCAGGGCGGCGACATCGAAGCGTGCGCTGAGGTCGGCGCGCTCGGCGCCGTGGCGGACGCTGCCGGCATCGGCGCGCTCGCCCAGGCATAGGCCCAGGGCACCGAGCAGGATGGACTTGCCGGCCCCGGTCTCGCCGGTGATGGCGGTCATGCCCCCGGCGAGCTCGAGCTCCAGGTGGTCGACGATGGCGAAGTCACGAATGGCGAGCTCTGTCAGCATGATGCCTCCCCGGGGCCTGTCCGAATCTACTGGTTATTCATCCAATGCCTTGTGCGTTTATACAGTAGTTCAGGGGGCGGAACAACGCACGGGCCGAATCGCCGCCATCGCATGCCTTGAGTTCGGCGCGGCCAGCCCCATATACCCCGCATCACCGATTGATCATCGACATTCAGTCCTGCAGGCGGCCCCGTGGCCGCCGGTTGCCATTCAGGAGAGAGGCATGGCCAAAGACTCGCAGACCCCGCTGGACGACGAGCTCGCTCGTCAGCAAGAGGAGGCCGACACCCAGGTCGAGCCGGAGACCGTCGAGGGCGAGGTGGAAGACGTCGTCGAAGGCGTCGAGGAAGCCGCCGAGGTCGCGGAGAATCCCGAGGCCGAGGTGCTGGCCGCACGGGTCGAGGAGCTCGAGCAGACGCTGGCCGAGACCAAGGACCAGGCGATGCGCACCGCGGCCGAGGCCCAGAACGTGCGGCGCCGGGCCGAGCAGGAAGCCGAGAAGGCGCGCAAGTTCGCCCTGGAGAAGTTCGTCAAGGAGCTGCTGCCGGTGGTCGACAGCCTGGAGAAGGCGCTGGAGGCCATGGGCGAGGATGCCACCGAGGCCCACCGCGAGGGCGTCTCGATGACCCTGAAGATGCAGCGCGACGTGCTGGCCAAGTTCGGCGTCGAGGAAATCGAGCCCCAGGGCGAGCCCTTCGACCCGCAGTACCACGAGGCCATGGCGATGGTGCCCAACCCCGAGATGGAGCCCAATACCGTCATGGAGGTGATGCAGAAGGGCTACCTGCTCAACGGTCGCCTGGTGCGCCCGGCCATGGTGGTGGTCAGCCAGGCCGCCGGCTGAGCCGCACGCATTCTTTCGCACACAAAGGCGGCTCAGGGTCTTGAAAAGACGTCGAGGGCCCCCAGATAGACGGCAACCCCGCGGCAAACGCCGCATACGACGAATCTGCAACGCAATTTCGAGGATTTCCTATGGGACGCATCATCGGTATTGACCTGGGGACCACCAACTCCTGCGTGGCCGTGCTGGACGGCGACAGCGCCAAGGTGATCGAGAACGCCGAGGGCGCGCGCACCACCCCGTCCATCATCGCCTACACCGACGATGGCGAGACGCTGGTGGGCCAGGCGGCCAAGCGCCAGGCGGTGACCAATCCCCAGAACACCCTGTATGCCATCAAGCGCCTGATCGGTCGTCGCTTCAAGGACGACGTGGTGCAGAAGGACATCAAGATGGTGCCCTACACCATCACCGAGGCCGACAACGGCGACGCCTGGGTCGAGGTCAAGGGCAACAAGCTGGCACCGCCGCAGGTCAGCGCCGAAGTCCTCAAGAAGATGAAGAAGACCGCGGAAGACTACCTGGGCGAGACCGTCACCGAGGCGGTCATCACCGTGCCGGCCTACTTCAACGACAGCCAGCGCCAGGCCACCAAGGACGCCGGCCGCATCGCCGGCCTGGAGGTCAAGCGCATCATCAACGAGCCGACCGCGGCGGCGCTGGCCTATGGCATGGACAAGGCCCGCGGCGACAAGACCATCGCGGTCTACGACCTGGGCGGCGGTACCTTCGACATCTCCATCATCGAGGTGGCCGACGTCGACGGTGAGACCCAGTTCGAGGTGCTGGCCACCAACGGTGACACCTTCCTGGGCGGCGAGGACTTCGACCTCAAGCTGATCAACTACCTGGTCGACCAGTTCAAGGCCGACAGCGGCATCGACCTGTCCGGCGACAACCTGGCCATGCAGCGCCTCAAGGAAGCCGCCGAGAAGGCCAAGATCGAGCTCTCCAGCGCGCAGCAGACCGAGGTCAACCTGCCCTACATCACCGCCGACAACACCGGCCCCAAGCACCTCAACGTCAAGGTGACCCGGGCCAAGCTGGAGTCGCTGGTGGAGGAGCTGGTCAAGCGCTCCCTGTCGCCCTGCAAGACCGCGCTGGCCGACGCCGGCCTGTCCGCCTCCGAGATCGACGACGTCATCCTGGTCGGCGGCCAGACCCGCATGCCGATGGTCCAGTCCAAGGTCGCCGAGTTCTTCGGCAAGGACGCCCGCAAGGACGTCAACCCGGACGAGGCCGTGGCCGTGGGCGCGGCGATCCAGGGCGGCGTGCTCGGCGGTGACGTCAAGGACGTGCTGCTGCTCGACGTCACCCCGCTGACCCTGGGCATCGAGACCCTGGGCGGCGTGATGACGCCGCTGATCGAGAAGAACACCACCATCCCGACCAAGAAGACCCAGACCTTCTCGACCGCGGATGACAACCAGACCGCCGTGACCATCCACGTGCTGCAGGGCGAGCGCAAGCAGTCCAGCGGCAACAAGTCGCTCGGCCGCTTCGACCTCAGCGACATCCCGCCGGCGCCGCGCGGCGTGCCGCAGATCGAGGTCGCCTTCGACCTGGACGCCAACGGCATCCTGCACGTGTCCGCCAAGGACAAGGCCACCGGCAAGGAGCAGTCCATCGTCATCAAGGCCTCCAGCGGTCTGTCCGAGGACGAGATCGAGCAGATGGTCCAGGACGCCGAGGCCCACGCCGACGAGGACAAGAAGTTCGAGGAGCTGGTGCAGCTGCGCAACCAGGCCGACGGCATGGTCCACGCCGCCCGCAAGACCCTCGAAGAAGCCGGCGACAAGGCCAGTGACGAGGAGAAGCAGGCCATCGAGAGCGCCGCGTCCGACCTCGAGGAAGCCCTCAAGGGCGACGACAAGGACGACATCCAGGCCAAGCTCGACACGCTGACCGAGGCCTCCGGCAACCTGGCACAGAAGATGTACGCCGAGCAGGGCGAGGCGGCCCAGGGCGCCGAGGCCGGCAGCGAGGCCGGTGCCAAGCAGGAAGACGACGTGGTCGACGCCGAGTACGAGGAAGTCAACGACGACCAGAAGAAGCAGTAACCACGACGCCTGAATCACGGACGACGCCAGCGCGGGGGCACGACTCCCGCGTTGGTGTTTCCGCAGAGTCGCTACGGAGGCGGACAGACACATGTCCAAGCGTGACTACTACGAGATACTGGGCGTCGAGCGCGGGGCCGACCAGAAGGACATCAAGAAGGCCTACCGACGCCTGGCCCAGAAATTCCACCCGGACCGCAATCCGGAAGACGAGACCGCGGCCGAGAAGTTCCGCGAGGTCTCCGAGGCCTACGAGGTCCTGACCGACAGCGAGAAGCGTGCGGCCTACGACCAGTTCGGCCATGCCGGCGTCGACGGCCAGGCCGGGGCCGGCGGCTTCGGTGGTGCCGGGGCCGGTGGCTTCAGCGATATCTTCGGGGATGTCTTCGGCGACATCTTCGGCGGCGGCGGGGCGCGGCGCAATCCCAACGCCCCGCAGCGCGGCAGCGACCTGCGCTACAACCTCGAGCTCGACCTCGAGAGCGCGGTGGCCGGCACCAGCGTGGATATCCGCGTGCCGCGGCACATCGAGTGCGAGCGCTGCGACGGCGACGGCGCCGAGCCGGGCTCCAGCAAGGAGACCTGCCCGACCTGTGCCGGCCACGGCCAGGTGCGCATGCAGCAGGGCTTCTTCGCCGTGCAGCAGACCTGCCCGACCTGCCACGGCAGCGGCCAGCACATCAAGGTGCCGTGCCACAAGTGCCATGGCGAGGGCCGGGTGCGCGAGACCCGCACCCTCTCGGTGAAGATTCCCGCCGGCGTCGACACCGGCGACCGCATTCGCTTGAACGCCGAGGGCGAGGCGGGGATCAACGGCGGCCCACCCGGGGACCTCTACGTCCAGGTGGCCATCAAGCCGCACCACATCTTCGAGCGCGAAGGCCGCCACCTGCAGTGCGAGGTGCCGATCAACTTCGTCGACGCCACCCTGGGCGGCGAGCTCGAGGTGCCCACCCTGGACGGCCGGGTCAAGCTGAAGATCCCGCCCGAGACCCAGACCGGCAAGATGTTCCGCCTCAAGGGCAAGGGCGTGAAGCCGGTGCGCGGCGGCCCCCCCGGGGACCTGCTGTGCAAGGTCGTGGTCGAGACTCCGGTCAAGCTCAGCGAGGAGCAGAAGGAGCTGCTGCGCCGCTTCCAGGAGAGCCTGGAGGGCAGCAACAGCCACCACTCGCCGAAGAAGACCAGCTTCTTCGACGGCGTGAAGAAGTTCTTCGAGGACATGAAGCCGTAAGGCTCGCCTCGCCGGCACGCCAGGGCCCCGCACTCCCCAGGGAGGCGGGGCCTTGTCGTTGCCGGGTCAGCGCTGCAGGTGCGCCTGACGCCAGGCGAGGGCGTCGGCACTGGGCTGCCAGCGCAATTCTCTGGGCAACACCAGCCGGGTGCCGTCCAGTTCGCAGAGCCAGCGATTGTCCGGCACCAGGGCGTCGACGGTGGGGCTGACATGCCAGCGGTGATCGGGCCCCGGGGCGATCAGGTGGTTGTCCATGGCCCAATGGAGATTCGGCGTGAGTGCCAGGCCGTTTGTCGGGTGATCATCCTGGCTGACGGAGAAGGGGATCAGGTGGGCGGCTTCCACCAGGTAGCGGTAGTCCGGGGTGATGCATCGCAGCCGTGTAGCGGCGCATCGATAGTCGTAAGCTTCCAGCACCAGGGCTCGGAAGGCGGCAGAGCGGGCGTATCTTTGGCCGGCTTCCTCGATACCCGCGGCCAGGCGCTCCGGATGCCGCTGATAGTCACCGCTGGCCAGCGCAGTCTCGAGATACGCCTCGAGACGTTTCGCGGGGTGACCATCGGGGGCGAGATAACGGTGGGCCAGTAGCGTGCAGGATTGTCTGGCCAGATCGCTATTCTGCCAGGCAGCGAACAGCTGGTTGTCGAGCCGTGCCGAGGTGAAGCGCTCGCGAAGCTGGTTCAGGGACTTGGGTTGCCCCATCTGGTCGGCCATCCCTTGCACGGCCTGACATACTCCGGGCGCCAGAGCTTGCCGGAGGGGCCTTCCCGATTTCTCAAGGCCCACATCGGCATCCACGGCCGGGCGCGATGTCTTTCTCCCGTCGCTGTCTCGAAAATGTCGTGGTAGCGAGCGATCAGGCGGGTATCGATCGCGATATGGGGGGAGACGACATGGCCTGCCTGAATCTCGCAGATGATCGCCAGCAGGAGGCAGGGCTGATGAGGCGCGGGCCGCCCCTTGCTCCGGTCGACTTTGAGCCGTGTCAGGCAGTCAAGCCGCGAATCCATCTGCCCTCCTTGGTTGCGTTCCCGAGGCCGCTTCCGCGGGGCTCACACAAGCCCGCCGCGGCATACTGCTCTGGCGAGTGACCATCCTATATCACTTATATAAAACGTTTGCAGGCCGATGACCCAAGCTTACAGCCAGCCCGTGCGCCGGAAGCGCCGGTAGAGCCCGCCGCAGGCCAGCCCCATCAGCGCCAGCGCCAGGGGGTAGCCGAAGCGCCAGTCGAGTTCCGGCATATGCGCGAAGTTCATCCCCCAGACCCCCGCCAGGATGGTGGCCACGGCGAAGATCGCCGCCCAGGCGGCCAGGCGCTTGTGCACCTCGCTCTCGTCGATGGCCACCATCGACAGGTTGACCTGGATCGCCGTGATGATGGTCTCGCGGACGGTCTCCACGGCCATCTCGATGCGGTGCAGATGGTCGTAGACGTCGCGGAAGTATTCCTGGGTGTCGAGGCACAGCGCCGGTACCCGGCCGCCGAAAAGGTGGGCGCTGGCCTCGGCCAGCGGGGTCACGGCATGCTTGACCTGCATGGTCTGGCGCTTGAGCTGGTAGAGGCGCTCGAGGCTCGAGCGGGCGGTGCCGCGGACGAAGATCTGGTCCTCGATGCTCTCGAGCTCGGCCTCCAGCGCCTCGACCACCGGGAAGTAGCGGTCGACGATCACGTCCATCAGCGCATAGAGCACAAAGGAGGGGCCCTGCTTGAGCAGTTCCGGCTCGTGCTCGCAGCGCTTGCGCACCCCGGCGAAGCCCTGGCCGGGATGTTGGCGCACCGAGAGCACGTAGCCGGGGCCGGCGAACACCGCGACCTGACCGGACACGAGCTCCCCGTCGGCGACCGTGATCATGTGCATGGTGACGAACAGCGCCTCGCCGTACTCCTCGACCTTGGGACGCTGTTCGCCGTGCAGGGCGTCCTCGACGGCCAGTTCATGCAGGTCGAAGACGGTCTCGAAGGGCGCCAGCTCCTCCTTGTCGGGGTTGTGCAAGGCCACCCACACGAAGCAGTTCGGCCGGGCCATGTAGTCGGCGATGTCGGCTGGCCGGATATCGCGCAGTCGGTGCCCCTGCTCGTAGGCCACGCAGTTGACGATCATCGCGGCGTCCCTCCTGGCAGGTGAACGGGTCCGTCAGGGATGAGCATAGTCCCACCGCCCGGCGCGGCTCGACTCGCGGCGCCAACGCAGCGCCTGTCGCGAATCGCACTCTGGCGCTTCGGGGGGCGCACGTCATAGGCTGGAGATTCACCTTCAAGGAAAGCGGAGATCACCATGCCGATTTCACGTGCCGAGATCGCCACCGAGTCCGGCGAGAAGCTGCTCAAGCGGCTGTGCAAGCACTGGGCCCACAATCAGGACGTGGAGCAGCAGGGCAGCGAGGGGCGGGTCAGCTTCGAGGATGGCTCCTGCCTGCTGTGGGCCGAGCCGGACAAGCTGCAGGTGGCCGTCGAGGCCCTGGACGAGGAGGGGCTCGACCGCCTGGAAGGCGTGGTCGCCAGTCACCTGGAGCGCATGGCCGGCGACGAGGCCCTGCAGATCGTCTGGGAAAATTGAGCGCCGAGACGCCGACGGTTCGCACCGCCCACCTGGGCATGCTGCTGTGGGCGTCGCTGGTGGGACTGTCGTTCCCCGCCGTGGGGCTGATGAGCGCGCTGCCACCGCTCTCGCTCACCGCGCTGCGCTTCGCCATCGCCTGCCTGGGCCTGGCCCTGCTGGTGCGCCGGGTGCCGGGCGCCT
Source organism: Halomonas nitroreducens (assembly GCF_003966155.1). GTDB lineage: Bacteria > Pseudomonadota > Gammaproteobacteria > Pseudomonadales > Halomonadaceae > Halomonas > Halomonas nitroreducens. The sequence goes on along the minus strand of NZ_RXNS01000004.1, from coordinate 50,493 downwards.
GGCCGGGCTGGCGGTCGCTGCCGCTGTTCGCCGCCATGGGGCTGTGCCTGGCCGGCTTCTTCGGTGCCATGTTCTGGGCGGCCCATCATGCCACGGCGCTGTCCATGGCCACCCTCTACGTAACGGTGCCCCTGCTCGCCTACGGCCTGGGGCTGGGGGCCGGCGTCGAGCGGCTGGCCTGGCGACTGCCGGCGATCCTCGCCCTGGGCGCGACGGGGGCCCTGGGGCTGGCCTTCGCCGAGGCCCTGGAGCGCGGTGGCGCGCTGCGCTTCGGAGTGGGCGAGGCGGTATTCTTCCTCGGCTGCCTGTGCTCGGCCCTCTATCCGGTGCTCAGCAAGTGGGGGCTGACCCGGGGCGTGCTGCCCGCCTCGGCGGCGGTGCGCACCTTCTGGAGCCTGGGGCTCGGCGGGGTGCTCATCGGCCTGCTGGGTCTGGCGGTGGAGCCGGTGGGCCGGCTCGCCACCATGAGCTGGCGCGATGGCCTGTTGCTGGTCTACCTGGGGCTGGCCTCCAGCGCCCTGACCTTCTGGCTGATGCAGCGGGCCACGGCGGTGCTGACTCCCGGCGCCATCACCGCCTATGGCTACCTGGTGCCCTTCGTCTCGATGCTGCTGTTGTTCATCGAGACGCCCTCGCGCCTCGGCTGGTCCTGGCTGCCGGGCAGCGCCCTGGTGCTGCTGGCCATCGGCCTGCTGCTGCGCCATGACCCGACGGCCGACTGAGCCTACGCTTTGTCTGAAAACTGCCTGCGCTCGCCCATCCGGCGTTAAAACTCGGCTCAAAGTACTCATTTACACCGTGTAAACTCCGTCTTTTCGCCGATTTTTGCCTTGTCTGGCCATCGCTCGCCGCCTTTTCAGACAAAGCTTAGTCCGCCGTCGGTACCGCCAGGCCGGGATAGTGGGGACGGATCTCGTCGTAGAGCGGGCGCGGGTCAGCGGCATGACGGCGCGAGAAGTGGAAGGGCACCAGTTGCGCCACGCCCGCCGCCCTGGCGATCTCGCCACAGGCCCGGGCGGTCAGGTGGCCGGTACGGCGGGCCTGGTCGGCCTCCGCCTCGAGGAAGGGGGCCTCGCAGACCAGCACGTCGGCGTTCCTCGCCAGGGCCTGCAGGCGGCGCCGGTTGTCCGGCGTGTCGCCCAGGTCGGTGGCATAGACCAGCCGCTGGCCCGAGCGCATCTCCAGCAGCTCCGCCGCCAGGGTCGCGGCGGGCAAGGGCGTGCCGCCGGGCGGCTGGATCGGGGCGTCGGCCTGGCCGGCCAGCATCCGTCGCTTGAGCTCGCCGAGCCAAGGGCCGGGCGGCCAGCCTCGCGCCGCCAGCCGTGCCTTGCGTACCCTGGCCTCGGCGTGAGGCTCGAAGGCGAAGGCCAGTACCGGTGTGCCGTGGTCGAGGGTCGTCGCTCGCACGCCGAAGCCGGGCTCCTCGAGGAGCCGTCCCCCCTCGGCACGTCGGGTCGGTAGTGCCTCGGGGGCGCGGCCCGCCACGAGGGCGTGGCGCACCAGCCGCTCACCGTGCAGCTCCGCCACCTCGAAGCGCGGGGCCTTGTCGCCCACCCGATCCCAGAGCACGCCGCTCATCAGGCCCCGCACGTGCTCGGCGAGCCCCGGCGGACCATAGAGCCGGCATGGCGGGTAGTCGCCGATGCGCGAGCGCAGCAGCCACGGGAAGCCGCCGATATGGTCGAAGTGAGCGTGGCTGATGAAGACATCGCTGACCTGATGGGCGAGCCGCGCCGGCAGGCGCCCGGCGTCGCCGAGGTCGAACAGCAGGCTGCGTCGCTGGTGGCGTAGTCGCAGGTGCAGCAGGGGGTCGCCGAACACGCCGTTGACCAGGGTGGCCACGGCCCGCTCGAGGCGCACCACCGGCCGCGGCCCGCCGTCGGCCGTCGCCGGCGGCAGGCTGTGGGTCAGTTCCGGCAAGGCCCCGGCCGCGCGGATGTGCCGATGGCGGGGGGCGGTCCCCAGCACGCCGTCGCGGTCGCGGTGGGCGTCGCGGATCACCACCGCGGCCACTGCGGCCGAGGGGGCCGCGACGCGCACCCGCAGGCAGTCCGGCGTCAGCGCGACCACCTCGCCCAGCGCCAGGGTCTCGCCGTGGGCGTCGAGCAGGCCGACCTGGCGGCCCCGCCAGGCCTCGGGGGCCGAGCGTGGCGGTGGGGTGCCCAGCATCGCGAGGCCGTCCAGCGCCAGGGCCTGTTCGCCGGCGCCGTCCAGCCAGGCTTGCCAGGCCACGGTGCGGCGCTGCTTGCGCGCCAGCTTGCCCGGATGGCGCGCCTCGGCGGCGGGGGCGAGGCGACGGCAGGGCAGCCCCAGGGCGCGGCATTCGTCGGCGAGGGGAGGCGCGGCGCCCTCCGGCACCAGCAGGGCCAGTGCCCGGGCGTCGCCGACCCCGGCCAGGGCCAGCAGCAGCTCGGCGGCCCCGGCGCCGCGCACCACGCCGGGGGCATCGATCAGCAGCGGCCCGGGCGGGCAGTGGGCGGCCAGCCGGCGCAGGGCATCCACCAGCGGCAGGCGAAAGCGGGCGGCATCCAGGCTGCACAGCGCGGCCAGCCGCTCCGTGTACCAACCTGCGCCCCGCCACACCCCGAGCGCCACGGCCCCCGGGGGGCCGAACCCGGGCAGGCCGGGGTCGGCGGTCAGGCAGCGGCAGACCACGCCCCGGCGCGCCAGGGCGGTGGCCGCCGCGGCGGCCAGGGTGGTCTTGCCGGTGCCCGGCGCGCCGGCCAGCAGCACCCGCTGGTGGCGGCGCAGCAGCGCCAGCAGTGGGTGGTCGGCGGGCAGCGGGGTCGGTTCCGGCATGGCGCGGCATCTCCTGGGCGGATAGCTCCAGTGTGGGCGATATCGCCTTCCGGCCCCAAGGCGCGGGGCCCCGACCGGGGCGGCCTCTGGTATACTCTCGGCACTTCATGCCATCGAACCTCAGGAGCCCGCATGACCCGTATCGCCATCGTCGGTGTCGCCGGCCGCATGGGCCGCACCCTGGTCAACGCCGTGCAGCAGGACGCCGAGGCCACCCTGGCCGGCGGCATCGTCGAGCCGGGAAGCTCGCTCGCCGGCGCCGATATCGGCGAACTGGCCGGCATCGGCAAGCTGGGCGTGGCCGCCGCCGACTCCCTGGCGGCCATCGTCGACGACTTCGACGTGCTGATCGACTTCACCGCCCCGCAGGTGACCCTGGCCAACCTGGCGTTCTGTGCCGACCACGGCAAGCGCATCGTGATCGGCACCACTGGCCTCTCCGACGATGAGCTGGCCGAGCTGGACGGCTACGGCGAGCGGCTGGCGATGGTCTTCGCCCCGAACATGAGCGTCGGCGTGAACCTGACCCTCAAGCTGCTCGAGACCGCCGCCAAGGCACTGGGCGACGAGGGTTACGACATCGAGGTGATCGAGTCCCACCACCGCCACAAGGTCGACGCCCCCTCCGGCACGGCGCTGAAGATGGGCGAGGTGGTCGCCGAGTCCCTGGGCCGCAGCCTCAAGGAGCATGGCGTCTTCGAGCGCGTCGGTCAGTGCGGGCCGCGCAGCGCCGAGGAGATCGGCTTCGCCACCGTGCGCGCCGGTGACATCGTCGGCGAGCACACCGTGATGTTTGCCACCGAGGGCGAGCGCATCGAGATCACCCACAAGGCCTCCAGCCGCATGACCTTCGCCAAGGGGGCGGTGCGCGCCGCCCGCTGGGTGGCCGCCCGGGACAAGGGGCGCTACGACATGCAGGACGTGATCGGCCTGGCCTGAGTCGAGGGGGTAGCCGGCGCGGCGCTGATCCTGTAACATTCCAAAAATTTTGGCCGGGCGCCGGCACTCCATTGCCGCGCAAGCGCTTGTTGCGTCGGCCCAGCATTCCGAGCGAATGACAACAAGCGGGATGAAACCGGTCTTCTGTCGGGTTTCGTCCCGCTTTTTTACGACCCGGTCGCGCCCTGCGTGGCCGGGTGTTTCTGGAGGCGACGGGTGCTCACCCGGCCTGTCGGGCGCCAGCCGAAGAAGTATTCCTTGACGAGCATGGGAGGACGTTGCGTTGAACAAACCCGCGATACTGGCCTTGGAAGATGGCAGTGTGTTTCATGGCACCGCCATCGGCGCCGATGGGCAAACCAGCGGTGAGGTGGTGTTCAATACGGCCATGACGGGCTATCAGGAAATCCTTACCGACCCCTCCTATACCCGCCAGATCGTCACCCTGACCTATCCGCACATCGGCAACACCGGCGTCAATGCCGAGGACGTGGAGTCCGGGGCCATCGCCGCCGCCGGCCTGGTGATCCGCGACCTGCCGCTGCTGGCCAGCAGCTTCCGCTCCGAGCAGACACTCTCCGACTACCTGGCCAGCCAGAACGTGCTGGGCATCGCCGACATCGATACCCGCCGGCTGACCCGCATCCTGCGCGACAAGGGCGCCCAGAACGGCGCCATCCTCGCCGGTGGCGAGGCCGAGGGCGCTGACGCCGAGGCGCGTGCCCTGGAGGCCGCACGCGCCTTCCCGGGGCTCAAGGGCATGGACCTGGCCAAGGTGGTCTCCTGCCAGTCGCCCTACGAGTGGTCCGAGGGCGAGTGGAGCCTGGGGCAGGGCTATGCCGACGCCGCCGCGGCCGAGCGTCCCTACCATGTCGTCGCCTACGACTACGGGGTGAAGCGCAACATCCTGCGCATGCTGGCCTCCCGCGGCTGCCGCCTGACCGTGGTGCCGGCCCAGACCCCGGCCAGCGAGGTCATGGCACTGGCCCCGGACGGCATCTTCCTCTCCAACGGTCCCGGCGACCCGGAGCCCTGCGAGTACGCCATCGCCGCCATCCGCGAGCTGCTCGAGACCGGGGTGCCGATCTTCGGTATCTGCCTGGGCCACCAGCTGCTGGCGCTGGCCAGCGGGGCGAGCTCGGTGAAGATGAAGTTCGGCCATCATGGCGCCAACCACCCGGTGCAGGACCTCGATTCCGGCCAGGTGATGATCACCAGCCAGAACCACGGTTTCGCGGCCGAGGAGTCGACCCTGCCCGAGACCCTGCGGGCCACCCATCGCTCGCTGTTCGACGGGACCCTGCAGGGCATCGAGCGCACCGACCGGCCGGCCTTCAGCTTCCAGGGGCACCCGGAGGCGAGCCCCGGCCCGCGTGACGTCGCGCCGCTGTTCGACCGCTTTATTGCCATGATGAAGGAACGCCGCTAAGCGTTGATCCTCAGTCACCATCGAGTCCATCTTTACACCGATTAGCCGCGGGAACCGTCATGCCCAAACGTACCGACATCCAGAGCATCCTGATCATCGGCGCCGGCCCCATCGTCATCGGCCAGGCCTGCGAGTTCGACTACTCCGGCGCCCAGGCCTGCAAGGCCCTGCGCGAGGAGGGCTACCGGGTCATCCTGGTGAACTCCAACCCGGCCACCATCATGACCGACCCGGTGATGGCCGATGCCACCTACATCGAGCCGATCACCTGGCAGGCGGTGGAGAAGATCATCGAGGCCGAGCAGCCCGATGCCGTGCTGCCCACCATGGGCGGCCAGACCGCGCTGAACTGCGCCCTGGACCTCGACAAGCACGGCGTGCTCGCCAAGCACGGCGTGGAGATGATCGGCGCCAACGCCGATGCCATCAACAAGGCCGAGGACCGCGACCTCTTCGACCAGGCCATGAAGCGCATCGGCCTGGAGTGCCCCAAGGCCAAGGTCGCCCACACCATGGACGAGGCCTGGACGATCCAGGGCGAGCTGGGCTTCCCGGTGATCATCCGGCCTTCCTACACCATGGGCGGCTCCGGCGGCGGCGTGGCCTACAACAAGGAGGAGTTCGAGGAGATCTGCACCCGCGGCTTCGAGCTCTCCAACAACCACGAGCTGCTCATCGACGAGTCGCTGCTGGGCTGGAAGGAATACGAGATGGAGGTCGTTCGCGACAAGAACGACAACTGCATCATCGTCTGCTCCATCGAGAACTTCGATCCCATGGGCGTGCACACCGGTGACTCCATCACCGTGGCCCCGGCCCAGACGCTGACCGACAAGGAATACCAGATCATGCGCGACGCCTCCCTGGCGGTGCTGCGCGAGATCGGCGTCGAGACCGGCGGTTCCAACGTCCAGTTCGGCGTCGATCCGCGCACCGGGCGCGTGGTGGTCATCGAGATGAACCCGCGGGTGTCGCGCTCCTCGGCGCTGGCCTCCAAGGCCACCGGCTTTCCGATCGCCAAGATCGCCGCCAAGCTGGCCGTGGGCTATACCCTGGACGAGCTGCAGAACGACATCACCGGCGGCCGCACCCCGGCGTCCTTCGAGCCGTCCATCGACTATGTGGTCACCAAGATCCCGCGCTTCACCTTCGAGAAGTTCCCCCAGGCCAACGATCGCCTGACCACCCAGATGAAGTCGGTGGGCGAGGTGATGGCCATCGGCCGGACCTTCCAGGAGTCGCTGCAGAAGGCGCTGCGTGGCATGGAGACCGGCAACGATGGCCTCGACCCCAAGGTCACGGCCTTCACCGAGGAGGCCATGGCGCACATCAAGGGCGAGCTGCAGGCCGCCGGCGCCGAACGCATCTTCTTCGTCGCCGACGCCATGCGCGCCGGTCTCGGCGTCGACGAGATCTTCGCGCTGACCAATATCGACCGCTGGTACCTGGTGCAGATCGAGGACCTGGTGCGCAGCGAGGCCGAGGTCGCCCGGCGCTCGCTGTCGGACTTCACGCCGCGCGAGCTCTATGCGCTCAAGCGCAAGGGCTTCAGCGATGCCCGCCTGGCCAGGCTGCTCGGTGTCGCCGAGAAGGAGTTCCGCAAGACCCGCCAGAAGGCCGGCATCCGCCCGGTGTACAAGCGGGTCGACACCTGCGCGGCAGAATTTGCGTCCGATACCGCCTACATGTACTCCACCTACGAGGAGGAGTGTGAGGCCGAGGCCTCCGATCGCCAGAAGATCATGGTGCTCGGTGGCGGCCCGAACCGCATCGGCCAGGGCATCGAGTTCGACTACTGCTGTGTGCATGCCGCGCTCGCCATGCGCGATGACGGCTATGAGACCATCATGGTCAACTGCAACCCGGAGACCGTCTCCACCGACTATGACACCTCGGATCGCCTCTACTTCGAGCCGGTGACCCTCGAGGACGTGCTGGAGATCGCCGACAAGGAACAGCCCGCCGGGGTGATCGTACAGTTCGGCGGTCAGACGCCGCTCAAGCTGGCCCGCGAGCTCGAGGCCGCCGGGGTGCCGATCATCGGCACCACGCCGGATGCCATCGACCGCGCCGAGGATCGTGAGCGGTTCCAGCAGATGATCGACAAGCTGGGGCTCAAGCAGCCGCCCAACGCCACCGCGCGCAGCTTCGACGAGGCCTTCGCCAAGGCCCAGGCCATCGGCTACCCGCTGGTGGTGCGGCCCTCCTACGTGCTCGGCGGCCGGGCCATGGAGATCGTCTACGACGCTTCCGAGCTGGAGAACTACATGACCCATGCGGTCAAGGTCTCCAACGACTCGCCGGTACTGCTGGACCACTTCCTCAACGCCGCCATCGAGATCGACATCGATGCCGTCTCCGACGGTCAGCAGGTGGTGATCGGTGGCATCATGCAGCATATCGAGCAGGCCGGCGTGCACTCCGGCGACTCTGCCTGTGCGCTGCCGCCCTACTCGCTGCCCGCCGAGGTGCAGGACGAGATGCGCGAGCAGGTCAAGCGCATGGCCGTGGAGCTCGGCGTCAAGGGCCTGATGAACGTGCAGCTGGCCTGGCAGGGCGGCGAGATCTACGTCATCGAGGTCAATCCGCGGGCCTCGCGCACCGTGCCCTTCGTCTCCAAGTGCATCGGCACCTCCCTGGCCCAGATCGCGGCCCGCTGCATGGCCGGCACCACTCTGGCCGACCAGGGCTTCGATAGCGAGCGGGTGCCGCATTTCTACAGCGTCAAGGAGGCGGTCTTCCCGTTCGCCAAGTTCCCGGGCGTAGACCCCATCCTGTCGCCGGAGATGAAGTCCACCGGCGAGGTCATGGGCTCCGGCGATACCTTTGCCGAGGCCTTCTACAAGGCCCAGCTGGGCGCCGGCGAGGCGATTCCGCGGCTGGATGGCGAGCGCAAGGCCTTCCTCTCGGTGCGCGATCCGGACAAGGCGGGTGTTATCGAGGTGGCCCGTTCTCTGTTAAAATTGGGCTTCACCCTATGTGCGACCCGTGGCACGGCATCGGCCCTCGAGGCGGCTGACCTGCCGGTGGAGATCGTCAACAAGGTATATGAAGGTCGTCCGCATATCGTCGATCTGCTCAAGAACGACGAGGTCGCCTATATCGTCAACACCACCGAGGGCCGCCAGGCCATCAATGATTCCTCGGTGATCCGCCGCACCGCACTCGCTCGCAAGGTTCCCTATGCCACCACCCTGGCCGGGGCCAATGCCGTTTGTCTGGCGCTCGAATACGGCAACGCCATCACCGTGCGGCGGTTACAGGAACTGCATGCAGGAGTCAGTCAATGAACAAGGTCCCGATGACCGTCGTCGGTGAGCAGCGTCTTCGCAAGGAGCTCGAGGAACTCAAGAGCGAGGCACGCCCCAACGTGATCGCCGCGATCGCCGAGGCCCGCGAGCATGGCGACCTCAAGGAAAACGCCGAATACCATGCGGCTCGCGAGCAGCAGGGCTTCATCGAGGGGCGGATCCAGGAGATCGAGGGCAAACTCTCCAATGCGCAGGTCATCGACGTCACCAAGCTGCCCAAGACCGGCAAGGTGATCTTCGGCGTGACCGTGGAGCTGATCAACCTGGAGACTGACGATGAGGTGACCTACCGCATCGTCGGCGAGGACGAGGCGGACATCAAGGCCGGCCAGATCTCCGTCACCTCGCCCATCGCCCGCGCCCTGATCGGCAAGGAAGAGGGCGACGTGGTGCTGGTGCGTACCCCGGGCGGCGACGTCGAGTACGAGATCGGCAAGGTCGAGCATCTGTAGTCCTTCGGGCAGCTGTAAGCCATAAGCTTTAAGCTGTAAGAAAACACCCCCCGAGGCAGAACCTCGGGGGGTGTTTCGGCTTGACTTACAGCTTACGGCTTAAAGCTCTGAGCGCCAGCTCAGCGCCGGCCGTGGTGCTCCTCGAAGCGCTTGATGTTGGAGAGCTTGGGGTTGCCCTTGGGGTTATGGCGATAGAGCAGGGCGACCTTGCCGATCTTCTGTACCAGCTCGCCGCCGCTCGCGGCGACCAGTTCCTCGAGCATGGCGGTGCGATCGTCGCGCTCGGGGAGGGCCAGCTTGACCTTGACCAGCTCGTGGTCGGAGAGGGCGCGGTTCAGCTCGGCGATCACGCCCTCGGAGAGGCCGTTCTCGGACACCGTGACCACGGGGTCGAGGTGATGCCCGATGCTGCGGAATGCTTTCTTTTGTGCCTGTGACAAGCTCATGGTATCTTGACTCTTCCCGGTTGGCGCGCAGCGCACATGGTACGGTGAATCGCTCCGCGGCGAAAGCGCGGCCAGCCTCGCCTGCCTCCAGTCACCCCGGGCCCGCAGGTCAGCACCCCGTCCCAGGTCTATTCCGGAAACCGCTCGACCGCCTGTCATCCAGGATCATTCACAGGTGATGCCGTGGCACGTTCCCAAGATTCCCGCCCCAATCGGCGCGGCGCCAGCAAGAGCAGCGCCGGCTGGCTGAAGGAGCATTTCGACGACCGCTATGTGCAGCAGAGCTGGCAGGACGGCTATCGCAGCCGTGCCAGCTACAAGCTGCTGGCCCTGGACGACAAGGACAGGCTGCTGCGTCCCGGCATGACGGTCATCGACCTGGGGGCCGCCCCCGGCGGGTGGAGCCAGGTGGCCGCCGAGAAGGTCGGCGATCGGGGCCTGGTCATCGCTTCCGACATCCTCGAGATGGACGCCCTGGCCGGCGTCGACTTCGTGCAGGGTGACTTTACCGAGGAGGCGGTCCTCGAGGCGATCCTCGCCCGGCTCGGTGAGCGGCCGGTGGACCTTGTGATGTCGGACATGGCCCCCAATATGAGTGGCATGGCCGCCATCGACCAGCCCCAGGCGATGTACCTGGTGGAGCTGGCGCTGGATCTGGCACGCCAGACCCTGTCCCCCGGGGGGATCTTCCTGGCCAAGGTCTTCCAGGGCGAAGGTTTCGACGCCTACCTCAAGGAGTTGCGCAGCGACTTCACGCGGGTGGTGACCCGCAAGCCGGAGGCCTCCCGCGCCCGTTCTCGAGAGGTCTACCTGCTGGCGGAGGGTTTTCGCGGCTGAGCCGGTGTCCCGGCGCGGCCGCCGTGGGTGCCGCGGCATCCCGATAGTCACAGGCTAACGATCCGATGGCCGGACACGAGGGCGTGTCTGTGTCACAGTGAATGCCATAGCCACGGGTGGGCCCGGCCTGCCCCCATGCTGGCTGAACATGTGCTGCTGATGTAGTGTCGAAAGCAAAGGCGTGTTCGGCCGACAGATTCTTGCAATGAGGGTAGTCCCTTGAACGACATGGCGAAGAACCTGATTCTGTGGTTGGTCATCGCGGCAGTGCTGCTGACGGTGTTCAACAACTTCAGCGTCGAAAACGCACCCCAGACGATGAACTACTCCCAGTTCGTCGAACAGGTGCAGAACCAGCAGATCGAGAGCGTGACCATCGATGGCTACTCCATCAGCGGCGAACGCACCGATGGCTCCCAGTTCCAGACCATCCGGCCGGCGGCGGAAGACCCCAAGCTGATGGATGACCTGCTTGCCCACAACGTCACCGTGGTCGGCAAGAAGCCCGAGGAGCAGAGCCTGTGGACGCGGTTGTTGATCGCCAGCTTCCCGATCCTGCTGATCCTGGCCATCTTCATGTTCTTCATGCGTCAGATGCAGGGCGGTGGCGCCGGCAAGGGCGGCCCGATGAGCTTCGGCAAGTCCAAGGCCAAGCTGCTCTCCCAGGACCAGATCAAGACCACCTTCGCCGACGTCGCCGGCTGCGACGAGGCCAAGGAAGAGGTCGAGGAACTGGTCGACTTCCTGCGCGACCCCACCAAGTTCCAGCGCCTGGGCGGCACCATTCCCCGCGGCGTGCTGATGGTGGGGCCGCCCGGCACCGGCAAGACGCTGCTCGCCAAATCCATCGCCGGCGAGGCCAAGGTGCCGTTCTTCTCGATCTCGGGTTCCGACTTCGTCGAGATGTTCGTCGGCGTGGGCGCCTCCCGCGTGCGCGACATGTTCGAGCAGGCCAAGAAGCAGGCGCCCTGCATCATCTTCATCGACGAGATCGACGCCGTGGGCCGCTCGCGTGGTGCCGGCATGGGCGGCGGCAACGACGAGCGCGAGCAGACCCTCAACCAGCTGCTGGTCGAGATGGACGGCTTCGAGGCCAACGAGGGCATTATCGTCATCGCCGCCACCAACCGTCCCGACGTGCTCGACCCGGCGCTGCTGCGTCCGGGCCGCTTCGACCGCCAGGTGGTGGTGCCGCTGCCCGACATCCGCGGCCGCGAGCACATCCTCAACGTGCACCTGCGCAAGGTGCCGCTGGCCGATGACGTCAAGCCGTCGCTGATCGCCCGTGGCACCCCTGGCTTCTCCGGCGCCGACCTGGCCAACCTGGTCAACGAGGCTGCGCTGTTCGCCGCCCGGCGCAACAAGCGCCTGGTGGGCATGGAAGAGCTGGAGCTGGCCAAGGACAAGATCATGATGGGCGCCGAGCGCCGCTCCATGGTCATGACCGAGAAGGAAAAGCTCAACACCGCCTATCACGAGTCGGGCCACGCCATCATCGGCCTGGTGATGCCGGAGCACGACCCGGTCTACAAGGTGACCATCATCCCCCGGGGTCGGGCGCTGGGCGTGACCATGTTCCTGCCCGAACAGGACCGCTACAGCCTGTCCCGCCAGCAGATCATCAGCCAGATCTGCTCGCTGTTCGGTGGCCGCATCGCCGAGGAGATGACCCTGGGGCCGAACGGCGTCACCACCGGGGCCTCCAACGACATCAAGCGGGCCACCGAGCTGGCCCACAACATGGTGGCCAAGTGGGGGCTGTCCGACGAGATGGGCCCGGTGATGTACGACGAGGACGAGTCGCACCAGTTCATGGGTGGCGCGGGACAGGGCGGCAAGCTCAAGTCCGGCGAGACCACCACCAAGCTGGACAAGGAGGTGCGCCGGATCATCGACGATTGCTACCAGCAGGCCCGGCAGATCCTCGAGGACAACCGCGACAAGCTGGATGCCATGGCCGAGGCGCTGATGCAGTACGAGACCATCGATTCGACCCAGCTCAAGGACATCATGGAGGGGCGCGCCCCGCGTCCCCCCGAGGGTTGGGACGATCCCAGTGGTGGTTCGCCCTCGGCCGGCCGTACCGAGAGCGAGCCCTCGCCCTCGGACGTCGCCGAGGACGGCGACGGCGAGGATGGGGAGGAGCCGAGCCGTCGGCCCTCCGACCCCCTCGGGGGGCCGGCGGGCAGCTGATCCGCCGTGACGTGACCATCGGGCGCCCTGCGGGGCGCCTTCGCCGTGGAGAGGGCCGTTCGGCCCTTGCCCCTCAACGACGCCCTTCAGGACGATGATGCACACCAGACCCGCGACACAGCTGCCCTGCGGCCGGCACCGGCTCGATCTCTCCTTTCCCCGCGTGATGGGGATCCTCAACGTCACTCCCGACTCCTTCTCCGATGGCGGCCGCCATGTGGCCCTCGACGATGCCCTGTGGCGCGCCGAGCAGATGCTGGCCGAGGGCGCGGCGATCATCGACGTGGGCGGCGAGTCCACCCGGCCCGGCGCCGCGCCGGTCTCGCCCGACCAGGAGCTGGACCGGGTGGTGCCGGTGGTCGAGGCGCTGGTGCGCGAGCTGGATGCCCTCGTCTCGGTGGATACCAGCACGCCCGAGGTGATGCGCGAAGCCTCGCTGAAGGGGGCGGGGATGATCAACGACGTGCGCAACCTGCGCCGCGAGGGCGCCATGATGGCGGCTGCTACCAGCGGCCTGCCGGTGTGCCTGATGCACATGGTCGGCGAGCCGGGCGACATGCAGGACGCGCCTCATTATGATCGCCCCGTGGAGGAGGCAGTGGCCGACTTCCTGGCGCAGCGCATCGCCGACTGCGAGGCCTCGGGACTGCGTCGCGAGCGCCTGCTCCTCGATCCGGGCTTCGGCTTCGCCAAGACCGTGGAGCACAACCTGCGCCTGCTCCATCATATGGACCATCTGGAGCGCCTCGGCCTGCCGCTGCTGGTGGGCATGTCCCGCAAGAGCATGATCGGCAAGGTGCTGGACCGGCCGGTGGAGGAGCGCCTCCCCGGTGGCCTGGCGCTCTCCGCTCTGGCGGTGGAGCGGGGCGCACGAATCCTGCGCGTCCACGACGTGGCCCCCCACGTGGATGCGGTGAACATGACCTGGGCCGTCCTCAAGGAAGGGTGCGAGAATGACTAGACGCTATTTCGGTACCGACGGGGTTCGCGGCACGGTGGGCGAGGCGCCCATCACTCCCGACTTCATGCTCAAGCTGGGCTGGGCCACCGGCCGAGTGCTGTCCCGCGAGTCGGGGCAGGCCCGGGTGCTGATCGGCAAGGACACGCGGATCTCCGGCTACATGTTCGAGTCGGCCCTGGAGGCCGGGCTGTCCGCCGCCGGCGTCGACGTCATCCTGCTCGGCCCCATGCCCACCCCGGCGATCGCCTACCTGACCCGGACCTTCCGGGCCGATGCCGGCATCGTCATCTCGGCCTCCCACAACCCCTTCGCCGACAACGGCATCAAGTTCTTCTCCGCCGAGGGGGTCAAGCTGGCCGATGCCGTCGAGGCCGACATCGAAGCGATGCTCGACGAGCCGCTGACCACCGTGGCACCGGATGCCCTGGGCAAGGCCAGGCGGGTGGACGACGCCGCCGGCCGCTATATCGAATTCTGCAAGTCGACCCTGCCCGAGCGGGTCAGCCTGCACGGCCTGAAGATGGTCATCGACTGCGCCCACGGTGCCACCTATCACATCGCGCCCAGCGTGTTCCGCGAGCTGGGTGCCCAGGTCAGCGTGATCGGTGCCGCACCGGATGGCCTCAACATCAACCACCAGGTGGGCTCCACCCACCCCGCGGCGCTGCGCGCCGCGGTCATCCAGCAGGGGGCCGACCTGGGGGTGGCCTTCGACGGCGACGGCGACCGGGTGCTGATGGTCGACGCCGACGGCCGCGAGATCGATGGCGATGACATCCTCTACCTGATCGCCCGGGACCGCCATGGCCGGGGCGACCTGGGCGGCGGGGTGGTCGGCACCCTGATGAGCAACTTCGGCCTGGCCGCCGCGCTGGAGGCCATGTCGATCCCCTTCGAGCGGGCCAAGGTCGGCGACCGCTACGTCATGGAGCGCCTGGCGACCAATGGCTGGCAGCTGGGCGGCGAGTCCTCCGGGCATATCGTCTGTGGCCATGTGCAGACCACCGGCGACGGCATCGTCTCCGCGCTGCAGGTGCTGTCGATCATGGTGCGCGAGGGCCGGCCGCTGGGCGAGCTGCTGGACGGCCTGGAGAAGGCGCCGCAGATGCTGGTCAATGTGCGTCTGACGCCGGGGGCCGACGCCAAGTCGCTGATGGAGGCCCCGGCGCTGAAGTCCGCCGTGGCAGCGGTGGAAGCCGAGCTGGGCGACCAGGGCCGGGTGCTGCTGAGGCCCTCCGGCACCGAGCCGCTGATCCGGGTGATGGTCGAGGGCCGGCCGCACCTGGACGTGGGCGGCCTGGCGCGCCGCCTGGCCGACGACGTCCAGGGGCTGCTGTCCTGAGGGTTCGGGCCCTGGTTGTCTTGACAGGGCCGCTCCTATACCATTCCGCTCCACCTTGAAAGAGGAACCTCCATGCCCACGCCGCTGATCGCCGGTAACTGGAAGATGAACGGCTCCCTGACCCTGGTCGAGGATTTCGGCCAGGCCTTCGCCGATGCCGACCTGCCGGAAGGTGTGGAGATGGCGCTGATGGTGCCTTTCCCCTTCTTGCAGGCCGCGGGCCGGGCCTTCGCTGGCTCTCGGCTGGCTCTCGGCGCCCAGACGCTGAGCGATCAGCCCTCCGGGGCCTTCACCGGCGAGGTCAGCGGCGAGATGCTCCGCGAGCTCGGCGCCGGCCTGGTGCTGGTCGGCCATTCCGAGCGGCGCACCCTGTTCGGCGAAGATGACGCCGCGGTGCTGGCCCGGGTGCGGGCCGCCCTGGTCGTGGGGCTACGGCCGGTGCTGTGCCTCGGCGAGACCCTCGAGGAGCGCGATGCCGGGCGTACCGAGGCCGTGGTGCTCGGCCAGCTCGAGGCGGTGTGTGATGCGCTGGCGGCCGACGAGCGGACCCGCCTGGTGATTGCCTACGAGCCGGTGTGGGCCATCGGTACCGGACGCACCGCGACCCCGCAACAGGCTCAGGCGGTACACGCCGCCATCCGCACGCGCCTGGCGGCCTACGACGCCGGCCTCGCCGAGGGCATGCAGCTTCTCTACGGTGGCAGCATGAAGGCCGCCAACGCCGCCGAGCTGCTCGCCCAGCCGGACATCGACGGCGGCCTGGTGGGCGGCGCGTCCCTTCAGGTCGACGATTTCCTAGCCATTTGTCAGTCAGCAGGTTGAACCCATGCAAGTTGCCATTCTCATGATCCACGTGGCGATCGCCATCGCCCTGGTCGTCCTGATCCTGCTGCAGCAGGGCAAGGGCGCCGATGCCGGTGCCTCCTTCGGTGGCGGCGCCTCCCAGACCGTGTTCGGTTCGCGGGGCAGCGGCAGCTTTCTGTCGCGCGCCACCGGCGTGTTGGCCGCGGCCTTCTTCGCCACCTCCCTGACCCTGGCCTACTTCGCCTCCCAGGCCGGCCAGGCGCCGGAGGAAGCGGGCATTCCCGATGCCGAGCTGATCGAGCAGCAGAATGCCGTGCCGACCCTTGACGACGAGGGCAACGGTATGGATAATGCAGCGCCAGTGCTGGAGGAAAGCGGCAACTGAGTCGCGGATCCGGCCTCCCCTGATGCCGAAGTGGTGGAATTGGTAGACACGCTATCTTGAGGGGGTAGTGACCTTACGGTCGTGCGGGTTCAAGTCCCGCCTTCGGCACCATTTGAAGTCGGCGCGGTGGTTTTCGCCACGGGTCGAGCCTTCAACAGCAGGATTGGCGGAGCGGTGCTTTGTCACTTGACGCAAGAGTCAGGCAGGCATACAATCACCGACCTAGATTGATGCGGGGTGGAGCAGTCTGGTAGCTCGTCGGGCTCATAACCCGAAGGTCATCGGTTCAAATCCGGTCCCCGCTACCATCTTCGAGGCAGGCATGCAGGTTGTTTTCGGGGCATGTCAGAGAGCCGAAGTGGTATACAGGTTTCTTGTAAAAGCCCCTTCCTGTGAAGGGGCTTTTTGTTAGCGGCCAGCCCGCCGGTCGATGCCGGCGATGCTGATCCGGGCAACGCCAATCAGCCACCTGACTTTCCTGTTCACTCCCGGCCAGGTGCCTGATGCAACGGCTGTAGGAGCTTTCTTCCGTGGCAATCAAGGATGCTGCGCTACATGCGCTGATCGAACCGGTGGTCTCGGCCATGGGCTTCGAGCTGTGGGGCATCGACTACCTGTCCCAGGGTAAACATTCCCGGCTGGTGATCTACATCGATCACGAGGACGGGGTGAGCGTGGATGATTGCGCCGATGTCAGTCGCCAGGTCAGCGCCGTGTTCGATGTCGAGGACCCCATCGCCGGCGAGTACCGGCTCGAAGTGTCGTCCCCGGGCATGGACCGGCCGCTGTTCACTCTCGAGCAGTTCGAACGCTATGCCGGTCATGTGGTGGCCGTGAAGCTGCGGGTGCCCTTCGACGGGCGGCGCAAGTTTCAGGGCCTGCTGGCCGGCATCGAGGGCGACGAGGTGCTGCTGCAGCTCGACGGCGAGGAATATTGCTTTCCCATCGAGAGCATCGACCAGGCGCGGGTCGTTCCGCAGTTCGGTCAGTGAGGTCGGTGCAAACGGACGGGTTTTCTGGTGAGGCTAAGGCATGAGTAAAGAGATTCTGGCGGTCGTCGACGCGATCTCCAACGAGAAGGGGGTCCCCCGCGAGGTGATCTTCGAGGCCGTCGAGGCGGCGCTGGCCAGTGCGTCACGCAAGCGCTTCGAGGACGAGGAAGCCAGCGTGCGGGTGCATATCGACCGGCAAACCGGCGACTACGAGACTTTCCGGCGCTGGGAGGTCGTGGAGGATGACGACTTCGACGGCCCCGATGCCCAGATCAAGCTCTCCTTCGCCGAGCGCCGTGATCCGCCCCTGGGGCTGGGTGACGTGGTCGAGGAGCAGATCGAGAACGCCTCCTTTGGCCGCATCGCCGCCCAGACCGCCAAGCAGGTCATCGTGCAGAAGGTGCGCGAGGCCGAGCGCGCCGAGGTGGTGCGTCTCTACGCTGACCGCGAGGGTGAGCTGGTCGCCGGCATCGTCAAGAAGACCACCCGCGACGGCCTGATCATCGACCTGGGCGAGAACGCCGAGGCGTTCCTGCCGCGCAGCGAGATGATTCCCGGTGAGCGCTACCGCATGAACGAGCGCGTCCGTGCCCTGCTGACCAAGGTCGACCCCGAGGCACGCGGTGCCCAGCTGATCCTCTCCCGGACCTGTCCGGAACTGATCATCGAGCTGTTCAAGATCGAGGTGCCGGAGATCGCCGAGCAGCTCATCGAGATCAAGGGGGCGGCCCGTGATCCCGGTTCCCGGGCCAAGATCGCGGTCAAGACCAATGACCGTCGCATCGACCCGGTGGGTGCCTGCGTGGGTATGCGCGGCTCGCGGGTCCAGGCGGTGTCCTCGGAGCTGCAGAACGAGCGCGTGGACATCGTGCTGTGGGACGACAACCCCGCCCAGCTGGTGATCAACGCCATGGCGCCGGCGGATGTCGCCTCTATCCTCGTCGACGAGGACGCCCACGCCATGGACGTGGCCGTCGCCGAGGACAACCTGGCCCAGGCCATCGGCCGTAGCGGCCAGAACGTGCGCCTGGCCTCCGAACTCACCGGCTGGCGTCTCAACGTCATGACCGAGGATGAAGCCGAGGCCAAGCGCGATCAGGAAATCGACAGCCTGGTCGAACACTTCATCCAGCACCTGGACATCGACGAGGACGTGGCACGTCTGCTGGTCGAGGAAGGCTTCACCTCCCTGGAGGAGGTCGCCTATGTCCCGGTGGAGGAAATGCTGGAAGTCGAGGAGTTCGACGAGGATCTCATCGAAGAGCTGCGCGCTCGCGCCAAGGACGAGTTGTTGAACCTGGCCATCGCCTCCGAGGAGGAACTCGATGGTGCCCAGCCGGCCGACGACCTGCTGGAGATGGACGGTATGGAGCGTCACCTGGCCTTCATTCTGGCCAGTCGAGGCATCGTCACCATGGAGGACCTCGCCGAGCAGTCCGTCGATGACCTGACGGACATCGAGGGGCTGGACGAGGAGCGCGCCGCGGCACTGATCATGACTGCCCGTGCGCCATGGTTCGAGAGCGAACAGTAAAACGGGTCACGGGCTGAGGAGGGTCGTAATGTCAGAAATGACCGTTAAGGATTTTGCAGTGAAGGTGGGGCGCGACGTTCCCCGCCTGCTGGAACAGATGAAAGAAGCCGGGCTCGGCCAGAAGGCCGAGAATGACGCCGTGTCCGAGGAGGACAAGCGGCAGCTGCTCGACTATCTCACCAAGAGCCATGGCGGCAGCGCCGGTGCCGGGGCGAAGAATCGCATCACCCTGACCCGCAAGACGCGCAGTCGCATCAAGTCCGGCGATCGCGGCAAGAGCATCGAGGTGCAGGTGCGCAAGAAGCGTACCTACGTCAAGCGTGAGGAAGAGAAGCCCGCCGAGGAGCCCAAGGCTCAGGATCATGGCCCGCGCCAGCTGGTCGGTGACATGGCCGAGGCCGAGGCCAAGCGCGAGGCCGAGGCCGCCGAGGAGGCCAAGCGTCGCGCCGCCGAGGAGTCCGCTCGCCAGGCGGCCGAGAAGGTCGAGGCCGAGAAGGCCCAGGCCGTGCCGACCGAGCCCGAGATCCCGGTGCCGGAGCTCGAGACCGCCGCGCCGAGCCCCGAGGAGGCGCCCGCGCCGCCCAAGGAAGGCCGTGCCGAGCCGCGCCGCGCCGCGGTCAAGAAGGCCAGCGGCAAGGCCGGCAAGAAGGGCCGCGACGATCGTGACGACGACCGTGGCGACCGCGAGGAACGGCGCCGCGGCGGCAAGAAGGCCAAGCGCGCCGAGCGCCGCGGCGGCCGCCGCGGGGGCAGCCAGGGTGGCGGCAAGCACGGCTTCCAGAAGCCGACCCAGCCGATCGTCCGCGAGGTCTCGATCCCCGAGTCCATCAGCGTCGCCGACCTGGCCGACAAGATGTCGATCAAGGCCAACGAGGTCATCAAGGCGATGTTCACCATGGGCGCGGCGGTGACCATCAACCAGACCATCGACCAGGACACCGCGGCCATCGTGGTCGAGGAGATGGGCCACAAGCCCAAGCTGGTCAAGGACGATGCCCTGGAGACCGAGGTCCTCGAGGCCATCTCCTACGAGGGCGACGAGATCACCCGTTCGCCGGTCGTGACCGTCATGGGCCACGTCGACCACGGCAAGACCTCGCTGCTCGACTACATCCGCCGGGCCAAGGTGGCCACCGGCGAGGCCGGTGGCATCACCCAGCACATCGGCGCCTACCACGTCGAGGACGACCATGGCGGCGTGACCTTCCTGGACACCCCCGGCCACGCGGCGTTCACCGCCATGCGGGCCCGCGGGGCCAAGGCCACCGACGTGGTGGTCCTGGTGGTCGCCGCCGACGACGGCGTCATGCCCCAGACCATCGAGGCCGTGGAGCACTCCAAGGCCGCCGGCGTGCCGATGGTGGTCGCGGTCAACAAGATCGACAAGTCGGGCGCCGACCCGGATCGCGTCAAGAACGAGCTCTCGCAGCACGGCGTGATCTCCGAGGAGTGGGGCGGCGACACCCAGTTCGTGCATGTCTCCGCCAAGTCCGGCGAAGGCATCGAGACGCTGCTGGAGGCTATCCAACTGGTCTCCGAGGTGCTCGAGCTCAAGGCCGTCCCCGAGGCGCCCGGCAAGGGCGTGGTGGTCGAGTCGCGCCTCGACAAGGGCCGTGGCCCGGTGGCCACCGTGCTGGTCCAGAACGGCACCCTGAAGAAGGGCGATATCGTGCTCGCCGGCCTGCATTACGGCCGCGTCCGCGCCCTGACCAACGAGCTGGGCAAGCAGGTCGACGAGGCCGGCCCGTCCATGCCGGTGGAGGTCCAGGGCCTGGATGGGACGCCCGAGGCCGGTGATGACTTCATGGTCGTGGCCGACGACAAGAAGGCCCGCGAGGTCGCCAACTTCCGTCAGGGCAAGTACCGCGAGGTGCGTCTGGCCCGCCAGCAGAAGGCCAAGCTGGAGAACATGTTCAGCCAGATGGGCCAGGAAGAGGCGGCCAAGCTCAACATCGTGCTCAAGGCCGACGTCCAGGGCTCCCTGGAGGCCATCAAGGGCGCGCTGGAAGAGCTCTCCACCGACGAGGTGCAGGTCTCCGTGGTGTCTTCCGGGGTGGGCGGCATCACCGGTACCGACGCCAACCTGGCGCTGGCCTCCGAGGCCATCGTGATCGGCTTCAACGTGCGTGCCGACGCCGCGGCCCGCGAGATCATCGAGCGTGAAGGCCTGGAGCTGCGCTACTACAGCGTCATCTACCAGCTGATCGACGAGGTCAAGCAGGCCATGAGCGGCATGCTCGAGCCGGAGTGGAAGGAAGAGATCGTCGGCGTGGCCGAGGTCCGCGACGTCTTCCGCGCACCCAAGATCGGCGCCGTCGCCGGCTGCATGGTGGTCGAGGGCACTGTCCATCGCCACAAGAAGATCCGCGTGCTCCGCGAGAACGTGGTCATCTACGAGGGCGAACTCGAGTCGCTGCGCCGCTACAAGGACGACGTCCAGGAAGTGCGCAACGGCATGGAGTGCGGCATTGGCGTGAAGAACTACAACGACGTCCAGGTCGGCGACAAGATCGAGGTCTTCGACCAGGTCAAGGTCGAGCGGACGCTCTAACCGCTCGAGGAGCCGATCATGCGCGAGTTCAAGCGTACCGACCGGGTGGCCGACCAGCTCCAGAAGGAGCTGGCGGTGCTCATCCAGCGCGAGATCAAGGATCCGCGGCTGGGCATGGTCACCGTCAGCGGGGTCACGGTCAGCCGTGACCTCGGCTATGCCGACGTCCACGTGACCCTGCTGGGCGAGCAGGACGCCGAGCGCATCAAGGAGAACCTGACGGTGCTCAAGCGTGCCGCCGGCTTCCTGCGCAGCCAGATCGCGCGGCGCATCAAGCTGCGCCATGTTCCGGAGCTGCGCTTCCACTTCGACGAGAGCGTGGTTCGCGGCCAGCGCCTGTCCTCGCTGATCGACGAGGCGGTGGCGAGCGATCGCGACCGTCACGGCGATGACGACGAGGGCGATGCAGGCGAGCGCGGCGAGGGAGAGCGGGACTGATGGCGCGTCGGCGTCGCGGATTGCCGGTGGACGGCGTGCTGTTGCTGGACAAGCCCCAGGGCGCGTCCAGCAACCACGCACTGCAGCGGGCCAGGCGCCTGTTCCAGGCGCAGAAGGCCGGCCACACCGGTACCCTCGACCCCATGGCCACCGGCCTGCTGCCGGTGCTCTTCGGCGAGGCGACCAAGTTCTCCGCCTACCTGCTGGAGGCGGACAAGGTCTATCGCACCCGGGTCGAGCTGGGCGTGCTCACCGACAGCGGTGACGCCGAGGGCGAGGTGCTCGAGCGCCGCGAGGTGCCGGCGCTGTCCGTGGCGGACCTCGAGGGCGTGCTCGCGCGTTTCCGGGGCGAGCTCGACCAGGTGCCGCCGATGCACTCGGCGCTCAAGCACCAGGGGCGCAAGCTCTATGAGCTGGCCCGCGAGGGCAAGACGGTTACGCGTGCAGCGCGCCGCGTGACGGTGTATGATGCGCGCCTCCTGGCGTTCGAGGGCACTGCCTTCGAGATGGAGGTGCACGTCAGCAAGGGCACCTACATCCGCACCCTGGCCGAGGACATCGGCCTGGCACTGGGCTGTGGCGCCCACATCAGCGCTCTGCGGCGGCTCAAGACCGGCCCTTTCGAGGCCGCGGGCATGGTCACGTTTGATGCGCTCGAGGCCCTGCCGGACCAGGCGGCCCGCGAGGCCGTGCTGCTGCCGGTGGATGTGCTGGTGGCGGGATTGCCGCGACTGGCGCTGGATGCCCAGGCGGCGAGCCGCCTGCGGCATGGCCAGACCGCCAGGCTCGACACGGGCGAGCTGCCCGTCGACGGCCTGGCGCGACTCTACCACGACGAGGCCTTCCTGGGACTCGGCGTGGTCCGGGCGGTGGGGGAAATCGCGCCCCGTCGCCTACTGAGCACCGCCGTCTCGGCGGGCTCGGCATAAAACCCGCCCATCGGGCAGGCGTGGAGACTGCAAATATGCGTGGTCTCCGACATTCATCATTCAGGCATATTGCTTACTGGAGAGACAGATGGCACTGACCGCTGAACAGAAGTCCGAAATCGTCAAGGAATACGGCCGTGGCGATAACGACACCGGTTCCCCCGAAGTGCAGGTGGCCCTGCTGACCGCGAACATCGACGGCCTGCAGGATCACTTCAAGACCAACAAGCAGGATCACCACTCCCGTCGTGGCCTGATCCGCATGGTCAACCAGCGTCGCAAGCTGCTGGACTACCTGAAGCGCAAGGACTTCGAGCGCTATCAGTCACTGATCCAGCGCCTGGGCCTGCGTCGCTAAGCGACGCCCGCCAGGACGCCGTGAAACGGGCAGCCCCTCGGGGCTGCCCGTTTTGCGTTTGTGGCCGGCAAGGCGCTTAACCGGTGGCCCTCGCGGGCGTCAACCCCTAAAATGGTCGCCGAGTCGAAACGACCCGAACATGAATCGAAAAGTTGAAGGAAGTCGCCGTGAACCCGGTCAAGAAAACGTTTGAGTACGGTCGCAGCACCGTCACCCTGGAAACCGGGCGCATCGCCCGCCAGGCCACCGGTGCCGTGATGGTCACCATGGACGACACCGTGGTGCTGTGCACCGTGGTGGCGAAGAAGGAGGCCAACCCGGCCCAGCCCTTCTTCCCGCTGTCCGTCCACTACCAGGAGAAGACCTACGCGGTCGGCAAGATTCCCGGCGGCTTCTTCAAGCGCGAGGGGCGTCCCACCGAGAAGGAGACCCTCACCTCGCGACTGATCGATCGCCCGATCCGCCCGCTGTTCCCCAAGGGCTTCATGAACGAGGTCCAGGTGATCTGCTCGGTGCTGTCCACTGACCGCAACCATGATCCGGACATCGCCGCCATGATCGGTACCTCCGCGGCCCTGGCGGTCTCCGGCGTGCCGTTCAATGGCCCCATCGGCGCGGCGCGGGTCGGCTTTACCGAGGACAAGGGCTACTTCCTCAACCCCACCGTCGAGGAGCTCACCGGCTCCGAGCTGAACATGGTGGTGGCCGGCACCGAGAAGGCCGTGCTGATGGTCGAGTCCGAGGCGAGCGAGCTGCTCGAGGACGAGATGCTCGGCGCCGTGCTCTACGGCCACCAGGAGATGCAGGTGGCCATCGCCGCCATCAACGAGCTGGCCACCGAGGCCGGCAAGCCCAAGTGGGACTGGCAGGCGCCTGCCGAGAACACCGCCCTCAAGGACGCCGTGGCGCGCGGCTTCGAGGCCAAGGTCGGCGAGGCCTACCGCATCACCGACAAGATGGCCCGCCAGGATGCCCTGTCCGCCCTCAAGGCCGAGGCGGTCGAGTCGTTGGCCGGTGAGGAAGAGGGCCAGTTCGACGCCGACGACGTCAAGGGTGCCTTCGCCGGGCTCGAGAAGCGCGTCGTGCGCTCCCGGGTGGTCAAGGGCGAGCCGCGCATCGACGGCCGCGACCTCAAGACCGTGCGGCCGCTGTCGATCGAGGTCGGCACCCTGCCCAAGACCCACGGCTCGGCGATCTTCACCCGCGGCGAAACCCAGGCGATCGTCATCGCCACCCTGGGCACCCTGCGCGACGCCCAGCTGATCGAGTCGCTGGAAGGCGAGCGCAAGGACCGCTTCCTGCTGCACTACAACTTCCCGCCCTACAGCGTGGGCGAGGCCGGCTTCATGGGCGGCCCCAAGCGTCGCGAGATCGGCCACGGCCGCCTGGCACGCCGCGGTGTCCAGGCCATGCTGCCCGCCGAGGACGACTTCCCCTACACCATCCGCGTGGTCTCCGAGATCACCGAGTCCAACGGCTCCAGCTCCATGGCCTCCGTGTGCGGCTCCTCGCTGGCGCTGATGGATGCCGGCGTGCCGATGAAGGCGCCGGTGGCGGGCATCGCCATGGGCCTGGTCAAGGACGAGGACGGCTTCGCCGTGCTCACCGACATCCTTGGCGACGAGGATCATCTCGGTGACATGGACTTCAAGGTCGCCGGTTCCTCCGAGGGGGTCACCGCCCTGCAGATGGACATCAAGATCGAGGGCATCAACGAGGAGATCATGGAGCAGGCGCTGCAGCAGGCTCACGAGGCCCGCCTGCACATCCTCGAGCAGATGAACGCGGTGATCGACCAGAGCCGTGCCGAGGTCTCCGAGAACGCGCCCTCCATGGCCACCATCAAGATCGACCCGGAGAAGATCCGCGACGTCATCGGCAAGGGCGGTGCCACCATCCGCAAGATCTGCGAGGACACCGGCGCCTCCATCGACCTGGACGACGACGGCACCGTGCGCATCTACGCCGAGGACAAGTCCGCGGCCAAGGCGGCCATCGATACCGTGCTGGCGATCACCGCCGAACCGGAGATCGGCAAGCTGTACCGCGGCAAGGTGGTGCGCATTGCCGACTTTGGCGCCTTCGTCAACATCATGCCGGGCACCGACGGCCTGGTGCACATCTCGCAGATCGTGCCCGAGCGGGTCAACGACGTACGCGACTACCTCAACGAGGGCGACGAGATCGTGGTCAAGGTGCTCGACATCGACAACCGCAATCGCGTCAAGCTCACCATCAAGGAGATGACCGACGAGGAAAAGGCGGCGTTCGAGGCCGAGGAGGCCGAGACCGCCCTCTGATCGTACGCTCATGAGCCGAACGCCCCCGTGGCTCACGCCACGGGGGCGTTCTTGTCTGGGGCCCGGGACGGGCCCGTCACGGGGCAGGGAAGGGATATGACAGAGACGCTACCCAGCGAGCCGACACCCGTCGCCAAGGCCATCACCGCACGCCGCGACTGGCTGGGCGTGGTGGCGGTGATGGTCGGCATCTTCCTGCTGGTCACCGCCGAGCAGTTGCCTATCGGCCTGCTCTCCCAGGTGGCTGGCGCGCTATCGGTCACGCCTGGCATCGCCGGGCTGCTGATCACCGTACCGGGGGTGGTGGCGGCCTTCGCTGCCCCGCTGCTGCCGGTGGCGGTGGGGCGCTTGGATCGCCGCCTGATGCTGACCGGGCTGATGGCGCTGATGACCCTGGCCTGCCTGGCGGGCGCCGTGGCCGGCAGCTTCGCCGTGCTGCTGGCCACCCGGGTGCTGGTGGGGGTGTGCATCGGCGGCTTCTGGGCCATCGCCGGGGGGCTGGCCTCGCGGCTGGTGGCGCTGGAGCAGGTGCCGCGGGCCATGGCGGTGATCTTCAGCGGCGTGGCCGGTGCCTCGGTGCTGGGCGTGCCGGCGGGCACCTGGCTCGGCGAGCAGACCGACTGGCGCATCGCCTTCGCCGCCCTGGCCGGCCTGAGCCTGGCGGTGACCCTGGCCCTGTGGGCGCTGCTGCCGCGCCTGCCGGCCCGACAGCCGGTGCGCCTGGCCAGCCTGGCGGGCCAGTTCGCCAGTCGCGGCGTGCGGGTCGGCGTGACCGTCACCGCCCTGATCGTGGTCGGTCATTTCGCCGCCTATACCTTCATCAGTCCGATCCTGCAGGACATCGCCGGAATTCCCCTGGCCAGCGTCAGCGGCCTGCTGTTGCTCTACGGGGGGGCGGGGCTGGCGGGCAACTTCCTCGCCGGCAGCGCCGCCGGGCGGTATCCCTATCTCACCGTGCTGGTCATCCCGCTGCTGCTCGCCGTTGCGACCCTGGCCTTCCCCTGGCTGGGTCGCCAGGCCCCCACGGCGATCGCCCTGCTGATGCTCTGGGGGGCGGTGTTCGGCAGCATCTCGGTCAGCCTGCAGACCTGGATCCTCAAGAGTGCGCCCAATGCCGAGGCCGCCACCGCGTTGATGGCCTTCGTCTTCAACCTGGCCATCGGGGTCGGCGCCATGGCCGGCGGCCGGGTGGTGGACAGCATCGACCTGTCGGGCGTGCTGTGGGCCGCCGGCGGCCTGTTCGCCCTCGCCGCGGGGATCGTGGCCGGTACGCCGTCACGGGTGGTGGGACGGTCCTGAACACGACAAGGCCCCCGCGATGCGGGGGCCTTCCGTGAGGACATGACGTGGGGCGGGCCGGGGGGCGCCCCGCCTCGTCAGGTCGGCCTAGCGCTCGATGGCCAGCGCCACGCCCTGGCCGCCGCCGATGCACAGGGTCGCCAGACCCTTCTTGGCATCCCGGGCGATCATCTCGTGGACCAGGGTCACCAGGATGCGGCAGCCGGAGGCGCCGATGGGGTGGCCGATGGCGATGGCGCCGCCGTTGACGTTGACCTTCGAGGTGTCCCAGCCGAGCTCCTTGTTGACCGACAGGGCCTGGGCGGCGAAGGCCTCGTTGGCCTCGACCAGGTCGAGGTCGTCGAGGCTCCAGCCGGCCTTCTCCAGGCAGCGGCGAGTCGCCGGGGCCGGACCGATGCCCATGATCGAGGGGTCGACGCCGGCGTTGGAGTAGGCCTTGATGCGGGCCAGCGGCTCGAGCCCCAGGGCCTTGGCCTTCTCGGCGGAGCACAGCATGACCACGGCGGCGCCGTCGTTGATGGAGGAGGCGTTGCCGGCGGTGACGGTGCCGTCCTTCTTGAAGGCCGGGCGCATGCCGGCGAGCTTCTCGGCGGTCACGTCGCGGGGCCCCTCGTCGGTGTCGCAGACCAGCGGGTCACCCTTGCGCTGGGGGATCTCCACCGGGACGATCTGGCCCTTGAACTTGCCTTCCTTGATGGCGGCCGCGGCCTTCTGCTGGGAGGCGGCGGCGAACTCGTCCATCGCCTCGCGGGTGATGCCGTATTTCTCGGCCAGGTTCTCCGCGGTGATGCCCATGTGGTAGCCGTTGAAGGCGTCCCACAGGCCATCGTGGACCATGGAGTCGATGGCCTTCCAGTCCCCCATGCGCTGGCCGGTGCGCGAGTTGGGCAGCACGTGCGGCGACAGCGACATGTTCTCCTGCCCACCGGCCAGGATCAGCTCGGCATCGCCGCAGAGGATCGCCTGGGTGGCCAGGTGCAGGGCCTTGAGGCCGGAGCCGCAGACCTTGTTGATGGTCATGGCGGGCACGGCATCGGGCAGGCCGGCCTTGATGGAGGCCTGGCGCGCCGGGTTCTGGCCGGTGCCTGCGGTGAGTACCTGACCGAGAAGGACCTCATCCACCTGGTCGGGTGCCACGCCGGTACCAGAGAGGATGTCCTTGATGACATGGGCGCCGAGGTCGCTGGCGGGGACGCTGGCCAGGGAGCCGCCGAAGGTGCCGACGGCGGTACGGCGCGCGGCAACGATCACCACTTCTTGCATGGGGGTTACTCCTGAAGTTCAACGGACGGGCGTCCGTTCAGCATAGGGGACGCTTGTGCACTGCGGCAATCCCCGGTGGAGTGAAAAGCGCGGAACTTCAGTATAGGCGAGGAGGGAGGGGCCGGGGCAGCGCCCCGGCGAGGCTCAGGCCAGCTGCACCGGGATGGCGTTGCTGGTGTGGCTGATGGCGTTGCCTTCCTGCAGGTAGACCAGCGCCGGCTCGTGGCTGTCGAGCTCGGCCTCGCTGTACTGGGCGTAGCTGCAGATGATCACCCGCTGGCCTTCGCTGGCCAGGTGGGCGGCGGCGCCGTTCACCGAGATCACCTTGGAGCCTTCCTCTGCGCGGATGGCGTAGGTGGTGAAGCGCTGGCCGTTCTCGACGTTGTAGATCTGGATCTGCTCGTTCTCGCGGATGCCGGACAGGTCCAGCAACTCGCCGTCGATGGCGCAGGAGCCCTCGTAGTTCAGTACGGCGTGGGTGACGCGGGCCATGTGCAGCTTGGCCTTGAGCATGATGGTCAGCATGGGAGCAACTCCTCTCTTGCTTGGCGGTGGCCGGGCCCTCAGCGGGGGAGGGTCAGCGACAGGTTGTCGATCAATCGGGTCGGGCCCAGGCGCGCCGCAACCAGCAGTACGGCCTCGCGCGTCGTCTCGACGACCGGGCCCAGGTCGGCGGCGCGAAGTTCCAGGTAGTCGGGGGCGAAGCCGGCCTCGCGCAGGCGCGAGAGGCCGGCCGCGAGGGTCGGGGCCGGCGCCTCGCCGGCCTGCAGTGCCTGGCGCAGCTCGACCAGGGTCTGCTGCAGGCGGGGCGCCACGGCGCGCTGGGCCTCGCTCAGGTAGCCGTTGCGCGACGACAGGGCCAGCCCGTCCGCGGCGCGCACGATGGGCACGCCGACCACCTCTACCGGCAGGTGCAGGTCGCTCACCAGGCGTCGGATCACCGCCAGCTGCTGGTAGTCCTTCTCGCCGAAGCAGGCCACGTCGGGCTGCACCAGGTTGAACAGCATGGTCACGATGGTGGCCACGCCGTCGAAGTGGCCGGGGCGCGCCCCGCCGCACAGTCCCTCCGAGACCTCCGGCACGCTGACCCGGGTCTGGGCAGCGAGGCCTCGTGGATAGAGCGTGGCTTCGTCGGGGGCGAACAGCAGCTCGCAGCCGGCCGCCTCGAGCCGAGCCTGGTCCTCGGCGAGGGTGCGCGGATAGGCGTCCAGGTCCTCCCCGGGACCGAACTGCATGGGATTGACGAAGATGGTCGCCACCACCACGTCGGCCCGGCGCCGCGCCTCGTCGACCAGTGCCAGGTGGCCATCGTGGAGGTTGCCCATGGTCGGCACCAGGCCGATGGTGCGGCCTGCGCGGCGGTGGGCCGCCAGACGCTCGCGCAGCGCCGGGATCTCGTGCAGGGTGTGCATCAGAAACAGTGCTCCTCGGCGGGGAAGCGCCGCGCCTTGACGTCCTCGTGGTAGCGCCGGAAGGCGCCCTGGATGTCATCGGCCTCCGCCATGAAGTTCTTCACGAACCGCGGGCTGCGCCCGGCGGTCACGCCGAGCACGTCATGCATCACCAGTATCTGGCCATCGACGTCCGGTCCGGCGCCGATGCCGATCACCGGCACCTCGAGGGCCTCGGCCACGGCGCGCCCCAGGCTCGCCGGCACGCACTCGAGCAGGATCACCGAGGCGCCGGCCTCGACCAGGGCACGGGCATCCTCGAGGATGCGGCTGGCCTGGTCGGCATCGCGGCCCTGGACCTTGTAGCCGCCCAGCTGATAGACGGTCTGCGGGGTCAGTCCCAGATGGGCGCAGACCGGGACGCCGCGGCGGGTCAGCTCACGGATGCCATCGGCCATCCAGGCCTCGCCCTCCACCTTGACCAGCTCGGCCCCGGCGCGCATCAGGGCCCCGGCGTCCTGCAGCAGGCGCTCGGTGCTCGTGTTGCTCATGAACGGCAGGTCGACCATCAACAGGCTCGCCCCCTTGCCACGCGTCACGCAACGGGTGTGGTAGCAGACGTCGTCCAGGGTCACCGGCAGGGTGCTGGCGTGCCCCTGCAGGACCATGCCCAGGGAATCTCCGACCAGCAGCACCTCGACCCCGGCCTCACGGGCGGCGTGGGCGAAGGTGGCGTCATAGGCGGTCAGGCAGCTGAAGGTCTCACCGGCGCGCTTGAAGGCCTGCAGCGTGCTCAGGGTGACGGTTTTCATGGCGTGCTCTCGTGTCGTCGGTGGGGCACCGGGCCCCATGTGTAACCCGCAATTGTTACCCGAACCGGGTGAGAGTGTCGATAGGTAACACCCATCCCCCTGTCCTCAGGGCGAGGGTAACACCTGCTGCAGGTCACGTCGGTCCAGGGACGCGGCCAACGCCTCGATCCAGCGACCATCCGGCAGGCGCAGTTCCGGGGCCAGCTCGGCCAGGGGCACCAGCACGAAGGCGCGCCGCACCATTTCCGGGTGGGGCAGGGTCAGCCGCGGCGTCGACAGCTGCCGGTCATCGAACAGCAGCAGGTCGAGGTCCAGGGTCCGGGGACCCCAGCGACGGGCGCGGACCCGGCCGTGATGCTGCTCCAGGGCCTGCAGCTGGTCGAGCAGGGCCAGTGGTGATAGGCGCGTCTCCAGCTCGGCCACCGCATTGACGAAGTCCGGCTGGTCGGCGGGACCGACCGGACGGCTGGCATAGCGTCGCGAGGCCCGCCGACGGCGGGTCAGCGGCAAGGCGTCGAGCTCGTCCAGGGCGCGCTCGACATGGTCGTGGGGGCCGTCGAGATTGCTGCCCAGGCCGATCCAGGCGATATGCACAGGGCTCATTCGTCGGTCGGAGGCTTGCGCGGCTTGCGGCGGCGGCGGCGACGCTTGCGGGGCGCGTTGGTGCCGGCCGGGTCGGCGCCCACCTTGCTCAGCAGGCGGCGTTGCTCGTGCTCGTCGGCGTCCTGGAAGGCGGTCCACCAGTCGCCGAGCCCGGGCGCCAGCTCGCCGGCAGCCTCGCGGACCAGCAGGAAATCGTAGGCGGCGCGGAAGCGCGGGTGCTCGCGGGTCTGGAAGACCCGCTTGCCGCGGCGCAGCGGCAGGCGCTGCTGCAGGTCCCAGATGTCGCGCATCGGCAGGCTGAAGCGCTTGGGGATGGCGACGTGCTGGAGCTGGCGCGAGATGACCTTCTGGGAGGCCGCCTGCAGGGCCGGGATCGGCGGCATGCCGTCGTCTTCGAGTTCCCGCTGGCGCAACTGTACCGGCCCCCACAGCAGGGCCGCGAAGAGGAAGGCCGGGGTCACCGGGCGTTCCTCGTGAATGCGCCGGTCGGTGCTGGCCAGGGCTCGCTCCACCAGCGGCTCGGCCCACTCCAGCTGAGCCATGGCCTCGTCGGCCTCGGGGAACAGCATGGCGAACAGGCCATAGTCGCGCAGCAGCCGGAAGGTTTCGACACCGTGGCCGCTCATGAACAGCTTGAGCACCTCGTCGAACAGCCGGGCCGGCGGTACCTGGAGCAGCAGGGGGGCGAGCTCGTGGACCGGTGCCTCGCTGGCGGGGTCCAGGTGGAAGTCGAGCTTGGCGGCGAAGCGCACGGCGCGCAGCATGCGCACCGGGTCCTCGCGATAGCGTGTCGCCGGGTCGCCGATCAGCCGCAGGGTGCGGGTCTCGATATCGCGCACGCCATCGGCGAAGTCGTGGATCGAGAAGTCGGCGATATTGTAGTAGAGGGCATTGATCGTGAAGTCGCGGCGCAGGGCGTCCTCCTCGATGTTGCCCCAGACATTGTCGCGAAGCAGCATGCCGTCGTTGGACTGCTGGGCGATATGGTCGCCATGGTCGTCGCCGGGTTTGCCGCGGAAGGTGGTGACCTCGATCACCTCGCGACCGAAACGGACGTGGACGATGCGGAAGCGGCGGCCGATGATGCGCGAGTTACGAAACAGCTCCCGGACCTCTTCCGGCGTGGCGTCGGTGGCCACGTCGAAGTCCTTGGGCATGCGGCCCAGCAGCGAGTCGCGGATGCAGCCACCGACCAGGAAGGCCTCGTGCCCGGCGTTGTGCAGCCGGTAGAGCACCTTGAGCGCGGCATCGCTGAAGTGCTGGCGCGATACCGGATGCTCCTGGCGGGGGATGATGCGAAGCACGGGGTTGCCGGCCGACGCATCCTGAGGGCCGAACAGCGACCTGATGTGCTCGCCCGGGCTCTGCAGAAAGCGGGTAAAACCTTTGATCATGCGGCGTTATCGACTCGCGGGGGTACGAAAAGCGTTGAGTGTAGCGGACGGCCGACACCTTGCAAAGGATGAGCGCCTCTGGCATCGGGGCCGCACAAGCAAAAGGGGAGGCCATTGGCCTCCCCCGTCAAGCAAGGTGCAGCATCCCTGCTGCTGGTTCTTCTTCGTGATGGCGCATCGCCTTGAATACGCACCACAGTCACCAAGGAGTTCTCAGGCAAGCAATGTTGTTGTCGTTGTTGACGTTCCTGACGGCGACCGCCTCGTATTCAAAACAATAATCCAACCACGACGGCATGGTGTCATACCTTCCCCCGACGTCTTGTTCTTGTTGACGGGGGTGCACCTCGCCGGCCCTTGTTGTTGTTCGTGGCCGTTGGTGGTGCGTCGCGTCCTGGTTCCGGGCTTCGAGCGTGTTGTTGTTGTTGACCTCGAAGGACTCGCGCTCTGTGTCGCCGTTGTTCTTGTTGTCGACATCGCGCTCAAAAGTCGCGGGCCCGGCGTCTTGTTGTTGTTGCTGGTTCGGGCCCCAGTCACCTCGCGTCGACCTTGTTGTTGTTGGGAGTCGAGGGTGACATCCGGAAATTGTTTTTCTTGCCCTAGATATTGCAGAGGCTGTGCCATGATATGGAAAAAATCATAAAAACAGTGGCTTAGGTTTTGCTGGCCGATGAGTGCGACGAGCAGTCGGGCGATGTGTTACCCCGTCGGCGCCATCATGGGGCAGGGGGTGTGTGGGAAGGTAACAGATGGTGCAGGCGAGGCCGCCGAGACCTCAAAAAGCGCACCCGCGGCAGGAGCCGCGGGTGCTAGCACTTTGGTCGGGTTGACGCCGGCATCACGTCGCGTGGGCTGTCAGCTGGCGCTGCGCCTCGGCCCCTTCTTGCGGGGTATCCCCAGGCGCTGGCGGCGTTCCCAGAGGCATTTGCGACTGATGCCCAGCTTCTGGGCCAGCTCGGTCTCGCTCATCTGGTCCTGGTGCTCGAGCACGAAGTGCTGGAAGTAGTCCTCCAGGGAGAGATCCTCCTCGTCGAGTCCAGGCTCCTCCTCGCCGTCGGAGTCGCCGCTGGATGTCGACGGCCCGGGGGTCTGGCCCGCCGGCTCGGGAGGGCGGGGCGCCGGGGTTGGCCGCGGCCCCGGGGAGAGCCCCAGGTCGTCGGGGTGGATCAGGTGACCCTCGGCAAGGATGACCCCGCGCTCGAGGGCATTCTCCAGCTCACGGACATTGCCCGGCCAGGGGAAGTCGCGGATGACCCGCCGGGCGGCGCGGGACAGGCGCAGTCCTTCCCGGTCATGTCGCTGGCAGGCCTTGTCGAGCAGTACATCGGCGATCTCCAGGATGTCGTCCTCGCGGTCGCGCAGCGGTGGCAGGTCGATCTGCATCACGTTGAGGCGGTAATAGAGGTCGAGGCGGAATTCGCCGGTCTTCGACAGGGCGCGCAGGTCGCGGTGGGTGGCGGCGATCAGGCGCACGTCCACGTGGCGGGTCTCCACCGAGCCGATCTTGCGGATCTCGCCCTCCTGCAGGACACGCAGCAGGCGGGCCTGAGCATCCAGGGGCAGCTCGCCGATCTCGTCGAGGAAGAGGGTGCCGCCGTCGGCGGCCTCCACCAGGCCGGTGCGCGCGGCGCTGGCCCCGGTGAAGGCGCCCTTCTCGTGGCCGAACAGCTCGGACTCGATCAGTGTTTCGGGAATCGCGGCGCAGTTGACGCAGACCAGCGAGGCCGCGGCACGCTTGCTCTGTTGATGGATGGCCCGGGCGACGAGTTCCTTGCCGGTGCCGGACTCGCCCTGGATCAGTACGGTGACGTCGGCCGGGGCGGTCTTGCGGATGCGAGTGTAGACCGCCTGCATGGCCGGACAGTTGCCGATCATGGTCTGGCGCTGGCCGCCGGGCTCGGTGATGTCGGGCGGCTCGGCGCGGTGGGTGGCCTGCTGGTGCAGCACCCGGGCGACGGTCTCGAGTAGCTCGTCATGGTCGAAGGGCTTGGCCACGTAGTCCACGGCCCCGAGTTTCAGGGCCTCCACCGCCGAGCGCATGCTGGCGTAGCTGGTCATGATCAGCACCGGCACCGGCGCGGCCCGGGCGATCAGTTCGGTGCCGGGCTCGCCCGGCAGGCGCAGGTCGCTGATCACCAGGTCGAAGCGCTGCGGGTCGAGGTCCAGCGCCTCGGGCACGGAGCCCGCCTCGCTGACCGTGTGGTCATGGCGCTCCAGCAGCCGCCGCAGGGCGCTGCGAATGATGGCTTCGTCTTCAACGATCAGAATCCGGCTCATCGGGGGTTTCACCATCCTCTTGGTTGAGCGGCAGCCACAGCAGGATGCGGGTGCCGGTTGCCTGCTCGGCGGGAGGAGACTCGATCTCGATCTGGCCGCCATGCTCGGCGACGATGCTGTAGACCAGCGGCAGGCCGAGGCCCGTGCCCTCACCGGCTGGCTTGGTGGTGGTGAAGGGCTCGAACAGGTGGTCGCGCACCCGTTCGTCGATGCCATGGCCCTCGTCGGTGACGCTGACCAGCAGCCAGCCCCCCCGGGGCGCGGCATCGATGATCACCCAGCCGCCCGGATCGCTGGCGTCCCGGGCGTTGCCGATCAGGTTGATCATCACCTGCTGCAGGCGTTGGCTGTCGCCGAGCACCTCATGGGACGGCGGGCAACGGTTCTCGTAGTGGACATCCTCCCCCGAGCGGGCGAGGTGGATCAAGTGCAGGGCCTCGTCGGTCACGGCGGCCATCGACACCGGGGCGAAGGTCGTGCCGGCCACATGGCGACCGCCATGGGCGAAGCCCACCAGCGACCCGACGATTCGCGAGACCCGGTCGGTGAGCTGCTGGATCTGGTCGGCAGTCTCCAGCAGCGCGGGGTCGTCGGTGTCATAGCGCAGGTTCTGGGCCAGCGAGGAGATGCCGGTGATGGGGTTGCCGATCTCGTGGGCCACGCCGGCGGCCAGCTGGCCGATCGAGGCCAGGCGGGCGGCATGGACCAGCTCGTCCTCCAGCCACTTCATCTCGCTGTGATCCTCGACCAGGATGACGTTGCCGCCGGGCTCGTGCTGGTCCTCGTGCAGCTCGGCCTTTTGCAGGCTCAGGTAGCGCAGGCCCTTGGCCAGGGTCACCGGCTGCTTGTAGAGGTGGTTCGCGGGCTCGGCCAGGATCTGGCCGAGCAGGGCGTTCCAGGGCGGCGGCAGGTAGTCGCGGTGGGCGCCGATGACCGATTCGCCCTCGATGCCGGAGAGTTCGGCCAGGGCATCGTTCCACATCAGCAGCTCGCCATCCTCGCCGAAGGCGCATAGCCCCACCGGCAGGCGGGTCAGGGTGCGCCGGTGATAGCGGCGCAGGCCGTCGAGCTCCCTTGCCAGGCCGGTGAGCCGCGAGCGATAGGCTTCCAGGCGGCTCTCGACGAAGTGGATGTCCTCGGTGGCATCGGGGCCGTCCTGCCGATAGGGCAGGAAGCGGTCGACGATGTCCTGGGCTACCGAGGGCCCCATCAGGCCGGAGAGATTGGCCTGGATGCGGTCGCGCAGGCGGCGCAGGGCATAGGGCCGGCCGTCCAGGGGCGACAGCTTGAGCGCCGCCAGGGCGCGGTCCACCTCGCGGTTGGCGACCTCCTCGCCCAGGGCGCGGGCCAGGTGGTGCTTGATCTCCTCGCCGTTGGCGGCCACCAGCGGCAGGCGCATGGGGCGGATCACCGCGTCCACCGAGCAGGCCTCGGCGGCGGCGCGCTCGCCGGCCGAGGTGCGGGTGGCCAGGGAGACGAGGATGAAGGTCAGGATGTTCGCGGCCAGCGAGACCAGGGTCACGACGTACCAGTCGGGATCGCCGGCCAGCACCTCGAGCCCCGGGGGCAGGATCACCAGGGGCGGGAGCTGGCTGAGCAGCGGCACCCAGAGCCCGGCAAGCCATACCAGCACGCCCATCACGAGGCCGGAGACCATCCCCTTGCGGTTGGCCCCGGGCCAGTAGAGCAGCGCCAGCATGCCGGGCAGGCACTGGGCCATGCCGATGAAGGAGGCCAGGCCCAGGGTCGAGAGGTCGTGGTGCACGCCCACGGTGCGGTAGAACACCCAGCCGCCGAAGATCACCGCGGCGATCAGTCCCCGGCGCAGCCAGCGCAGCCAGCGGTAGAGGTCCGGCTGGGCGATGGGCGGGTGCGCCACCAGTACCAGGTGGTTGAGGATCATCCCCGACAGCGCCAGGGAGATGATGATCATGGTGCCGCTGGCTGCGGCCAGGCCGGCGATGAAGGCCAGCGCCCCTACCCACCAGGATGAGGAGAGCGTGAAGGCCAGGTAGGCGGCACTGGTGTTGCCGATGTCGACACCCAGCCGCTGGGCCCCCCACAGGATCAGTGGCACCGGCAGCGCCATCAGCAGCAGGAACAGCGGCAGGGCCCAGCCGGCCTGGAGCAGGGTGCGCCGGTTGAGGGTCTCGGCGAAGGTGATATGAAACATGTGCGGCATCAGGAAGGCCGCGGCGAAGAACAGCAGCAGCAGGGTGCGCCACTGGGCGGGGTCCAGGTGGGCGGTCTCCGCCTGGGCAGGGTGGCCCGGGCCGTCGAGCCAGGCCTGGAGGTCGGCGGGCCCGTCGAAGATGCCGTAGAGGGCGAAGGCGCCGAGGGCCAGCATGGCGCCGAGCTTGACCACCGACTCGAAGGCGATGGCTGCCAGCAGGCTGTCGTGGCGGGCGTTCAGGTGGCTGTGCCGGGCGCCGAAGAGGATCGCGAACAGGGCGATCAGGCAGCAGAAGGCCAGCGCCAGCCACTCCGGGGAGCCGGCCCCGGACAGCAGGTGGATGGCGTTGCCCATGGTCTGCACCTGCAGCGCCAGCAGGGGCAGCACCGCCAGCAGGCTCACCAGGGTGATCAGGGTCCCGACCCAGCGCGAGCGGAAGCGGAAGGCGAAGAGGTCGGCCAGCGAGGCCAGCTGGTAGGTCCGGGTCATGCGCTGGATGGGCACCAGCAGTACCGGGGCGAGCAGGAAGGCTCCCGCCACGCCCAGGTAGTAGGCCAGGTAGCCGAAGCCGCTGCGGCTGGCCTGCTCGATGCTGCCGTAGACCGCCCAGGCGCTGGCATAGACGCCCAGCGCCAGGGTATAGACCGCCGGGTGGCGGACCAGGCGCGTCGGCAGCCAGCCGCGTTCCACGGCCACGGCACAGAGGAACAGCAGCAGCAGGTAGCCGACACCGAGGGCCAGCAGGCTGGCAAGGCTGGTGCTCATCGAGGTGTCTCCCAAGTGCCCTGTTTCAGCGGTTGACGGTAGCACTCCGGCGGCCCCTCGGGCCGCCAGGCGGCGTTGCCACTCCTCGCCATAGCGCTGCTATGCCGCGTCGCGGCGCCTGGCCAGACGGCCCGAAGCGCTCGGCATCTCTTCAACGAAGCTCCGAAACAGGCCACTAGCGCCGCTCGTCGAGCTTGCGTTTCTGTTCCAGCCACAGGGTCAGCGCGATCAGTACCCCCCAGATGACGAAGGGGCGGTACCAGGCGACCCCGGGGCTGCCCCAGCCGCTCATCAGCAGCGGCGAGAGCAGGTAGCCGCCGAAGACCAGGAACAGCATGATGCGATAGACGTACAAGGGCCTCTCCTCAGGGCGTGGCGGCATCATCCGGCAGGCGGCGCTCGAACTCGGCACGCAGGCGCTCCGGCTCCCAGCGGGCGATGGCCCAGTCGAGTTGCTCCGCCACCGGGGCGATGGCCAGCTCGGCGGGCGGGGCCTGGTCCAGGACGTCCAGGGCGCGGTGCAGCAGGGGGCGCACGGCGGCGTCCGCTTCCGGCAGGGCGGGGGCCATGTTCTGCTTCGACAGCTTCTGGCCATCGCCACCGAGGATCAACGGCAGGTGCAGGTAGCGGGGCACCGGCAGTCCCAGGGCCTCCTGCAGCTGGCGCTGCCAGGGGGTGTTGTCGAGCAGGTCGGCGCCGCGCACCACGTCGCTGATGCCCTGGTCGGCGTCGTCCACCACCACGGCCAGCTGGTAGGCCCAGAGGCCGTCCTTGCGCTTGAGCACCACGTCGCCGAGTGTGGCCGGGTCGAAACTCTGGCGGCCGAACAGCCGGTCCTGCCAGATCACCGGGCGCAGTCCCAGGTCGCTGCGCAGCCGCCAGGCCACCGGCTTGCCGGGCTCGCGGACGCCCCTGCGGCACCAGCCGGGGTAGATCGGGTAATCCCGCCACTGCTTGCGCGAGCAGCTGCAGGGATAGGCCAGGCCCTTGGCTTCGAGGTGCGCCAGAGCCGCCGCATAGGCGGCATCACGGTCGTGCTGCCAGGTCACCGGGCCGTCCCAATGCAGGCCGAAGGCCTCCAGCTGGCGCAGGATGGTGTCGGCGGCGCCGGAAGGACAGCGCGGCGGATCGATGTCCTCGATGCGGACCCCCCAGTGACCGTTGCGGTGGCGGGCGTCGAGGAAGCTGGCCAGGGCCGCGATCAGCGAGCCGAAGTGCAGGGGCCCCGAGGGCGTCGGGGCGAAGCGGCCGCGGTAGGCGTTCATGGACGGCTCCGGGGCGAGAGGACGAACAAGCGAACGGGCACCCGGGGGTGCCCGTCGAGAGGCTGGCCTCGGCGCGAGACCTCAGCCGCCGAGCTGCTTCTCCTTGAGCTCGGCCAGGGTCTTGCAGTCGACGCACAGGGTCGCGGTGGGACGGGCCTCGAGGCGGCGGATGCCGATCTCGACGCCACAGGCGTCGCAGAAGCCGTAGTCGTCCTCGTCGATCTTTTCGATGGTCTCGTTGATCTTCTTCAGCAGCTTGCGCTCACGGTCGCGGGTGCGCAGTTCGAGGCTGAAGCCCTCCTCCTGGGTCGCCCGGTCGGCCGGATCGGCGTAGTTGTTCGCCTCCTCCTGCAGGTGGCGCACCGTGCGGTCCACTTCCTCCATCAGTTCCTGTTTCCAGCCCAGCAGGATCTGTCGGAAGTGCTCGAGCTGCTTCTCGTTCATGTACTCTTCACCCGGAGCCGGCTCGTACGGGGTGAATTTCTTGGGCGCTTCCATCTTCTTTTCTGC
Source organism: Halomonas nitroreducens (assembly GCF_003966155.1). Taxonomy (GTDB): domain Bacteria; phylum Pseudomonadota; class Gammaproteobacteria; order Pseudomonadales; family Halomonadaceae; genus Halomonas; species Halomonas nitroreducens. The sequence continues at coordinate 11,741 of NZ_RXNS01000004.1, read as the reverse complement.
TACTGGCATGGGACTGCCTCGTTACTTGAGTGACTGCTGATCAATACCCGCCGCGGTGCTAAGGTATCTCACGCCAAAGGGATGCTTGTTTAGCGAAAAAACTCGGGCTTTGCAACACCTCCCTGAGTGAGGACTGCGTCGGCACTCCAAAAGTCGTAACATGCAAAGTTTGACTATGGCAGGCCAGAAAGATGCCCGCCACGCCGGCGTGTCGTCGACGGGCCGGCCGCACCGTGCAAGGAGACCCCCATGCCCTGGAGTTCGCGCCTCGATGCCGTCGCTCCCTTCCGCGTGATGAGCCTGCTGGAAAGCGCCCAGGCCCGGGAGGCCGCGGGTCATGACGTCATTCACCTGGAAGTGGGCGAGCCGGACTTCCCCACCCCCGCGCCGGTGCTGGCGGCGGGCCAGCAGGCGCTGGCCCGGGGCCAGACCCGCTACACTCCGGCCGCCGGACTGCCGGCCCTGCGCGAGGCCATCGCCGGGCACTACGCCCGCCATTTCGGTGCCGAGGTCGACCCACAGCGAATCCTGGTCACCCCCGGGGCCTCCGGGGCCCTGTTGCTGGCCAGCCAGCTGCTGGTGGAGGCCGGTGACCGGGTGCTGATGGCCGATCCCACCTATCCCTGCAATCGCCACTTCATGGCGCTGGCCGGGGCCGAGGTCGACGTCGTGCCGGTGGGGCCAGCGAGCGGCTGGCAGCTGGACGCCGAGCTGGTGGCCCGCCACTGGGGCGAGGCCACGCGGCTGGCGATGCTGGCCTCGCCCTCCAACCCCACCGGCCACATGCTCGACGCGGCGGGACTCGCGGCGGTGGCCGAGACCGTGGCGGGCCGCGGCGGGGCGCTGCTGGTCGACGAGATCTACCAGGGGCTCTGCTACGAGCTGGCGCCGCTCTCGGCCGCCGCCGTCGCGCCCGAGGCCTTCGTGGTCAACAGCTTCTCCAAGTACTTCGGCATGACCGGCTGGCGCCTGGGCTGGCTGGTGGCCCCCGAGGCGGCCGTCGAGCCGCTTACCCGGCTGGCCCAGAACGTCTTCCTGGCCGCCCCCACGCCGGCCCAGCATGCCGCCCTGGCGGCCTTCAGTCCCGAGTGCCGTGAGCTGCTGGAGGCGCGCCGCGGCGAGCTACAGCGTCGCCGCGACGCCCTGCTCGCCGGCCTGGCGGGCCTCGGGCTGGCGCCGGACCTGCCGCCCCAGGGGGCCTTCTACCTGTGGCTCGACATCGCCCGCTACAGCCGCGACAGCGAGGCCTTCTGCCGGCGCCTGCTGGAGGAGGAGAACGTTGCCATCACCCCGGGCACCGACTTCGCCGTGCACGGCGGCGAGCACCATGTGCGCATCGCCTTCACCACCGACATCGCCCGGCTGGAGGAGGCGGTGGCGCGCCTCGGACGCTTCCTGGCCCGGCAGGAGGGCGGCTGATGCGCTATCCGGCGCTGGTGCCCGGCACCCTGCTGCGGCGCTACAAGCGCTTCCTGGCCGACGTGCGGCTCGACGACGGGCGCGAGGTGCTCGCCCACTGCCCCAATACCGGCTCCATGCGCGCGGTCGACGTCCCGGGCTGCCGGGTATGGCTGTCGCCCAGCGACAATCCCCGGCGCAAGCTGGCCTGGACCTGGGAGCTGATCGAACTGCCGCAGCCGGAGGGCGCCAGGGCGCTGGCCTCGGTGCACACCGGACGGACCAACCGCATCGTCGAGGAGGCGCTTGAGGCCGGGGATATCGGGGAACTGGCGGGCCTGGGCCCGCTGAAGCGCGAGGCCCGGATCGGGGGCGCCCATCGCGCCCGACTGGATTTCCGGCTGGGAGACGCGGACGGCGCGGCGGCCTATGTCGAGGTCAAGCAGGTGACCCTGCGCGAGGCGGATGGCCACGGCTATTTCCCCGACGCGGTCAGCGCGCGGGGGCGCCGGCACCTCGAGACGCTGGCGGGGCTCGCCGCCGCGGGGCAGCGCGCCGTGCTGCTGTTCTGCGTGGCTCACGAGGGCATCGGCGACGTGGCCCCCGCGAGTCACCTGGACCCGGCCTATGCCGAGGCGCTGCGGCGGGTCGCCGCCCAGGGCGTGGAGGTGCTGGCGCGGGCCTGCCGCTTCGACCGGGAGCACGGTCGCCCCCGGGGCGTCGCGCTCGGCGAGGCCCTGCCGGTCGATCTCGAGCGACGCTTCCCGGGCTAGCTCAGGCCACTAACGGTCGATATAGAAGCGCTGGATGAAGCTCACATCGACCGGGGCGGCATTGCGGTCGGGGGCCACCTCGAGTTCGAAGCGCATCGGCTCGCCCTCGTGGATGCGGAAGGTGGCGATATGGTAGATGCTGTCGCCATCCCGCACGGTCCGGAAGCGCAGCGACAGCGGCTGGCCGGTGAGGCCGCTGACCTGGCCGTCGACCCGGGCGTTCACCGAGCGCGGCGCGCCCTCGCTTTGCTCCTGCAGCACGCTGACGTTGAGCATCCCGGTGACGCGACTGCGCTGGATACCCGCCGCCGCTGCCACCTCGGGGGCGAGGAAGCTGGTGTTCAGGGCGTTGTAGTGGATCTGGTAGTCGCCGACCTGCTCGAACTGCTGGGCCTGGGCCAGGGGCACGGCCAGCAGCAGGCTGGTGGCCATCGCACCCAGGGTCTGTCGAATCGTCATGCCGTCTGCCCTCCTGTCGCGAAATCGGTCCTCGTGCGTCATCCCCGGCTCAGCCCGGGTGGCGGGCGACCCGGAAGATGGCGATCTCGCCGAACAGGTTAGGCCACCACCGCGAGGTCCAGTGCCCCTCATGGTCGCCGATGCCCACTGCCCGGTCGACGATTATCAGACCCTTGTCCCGGCACAGGTGTTCAAAGTCGTTGAACGTCGACAGGTGGATGTTGGGCGTGTCGTACCAGGCATGGGGCAGCGACTTGGAGACCGGCATGTAGCCGCGCAGACCCAGATAGGCGCGGTGCCGCCAGTAGGCGAAGTTGGGGAAGGTGATGATGCACTCCCCGGCGACCCGCAGCATCTCGTCGAGCATGCGGTCGGGGCGGCGCAGGGCCTGCAGGGCCTGAGTCATCACCACCAGGTCACAGGCATCGTCCTCGAAGTTGGCCAGGCCCTCGTCGAGGTTCTGCTCGATGACGTTGACGCCGCGGGCCAGGCAGGCGGTGATGCCCTCGGGGTCGATCTCCAGCCCGTAGCCGGTGACGCCCTTGTCGCGGGCCAGCGCGGCCAGCAGGGTGCCATCACCGCAGCCCAGGTCGAGCACCCGGGCGCCCTCGGGCACCCAGCCGTGGATCCGTTTCAGGTCGGCGCGCATCATGGGCGGTCCTCCAGTCCCTGGTCGCGGGCCACGCGCTGCATGAAGGCGGCGAACACCGCCTGGTAGCGCGGTTCGGGCAGCAGGAAGGCATCGTGACCGTGGGGCGAGTCGATATTGGCGTAGCTGACCGACTTGCCGGCACGGATCAGGGCGTTGACCAGTTCCTTGGAACGCCACGGCGGGAAGCGCCAGTCGGTGGAAAAGCTGACCACCAGGAAGGGACAGTCGGCCGGTGCCACGGCCGCCGCCAGGTCGCCGCCGTGGGCCGCGGCCGGGTCGAAGTAGTCCAGTGCCTTGGTCATCAGCAGGTAGGTGTTGGCATCGAAGGACGTCGAGAAGGTATCGCCCTGGTAGCGCAGGTAGGACTCCACCTGGAACTCCACGTCATAACCGAAGTTGAGGTCCTCGCTGCGCAGGTCGCGGCCAAACTTGCTGCCCATGGCGTCTTCCGACAGGTAGGTGATGTGGCCCACCATGCGGGCCAGCTTGAGGCCGCGTCGGGGCAGGGCGCCGTGGTCGGCGTAGTGGCCATCGAAGTAGTCCGGGTCGGAGCGGATGGCCTGGCGGGCCACCTCGTTGAAGGCGATGTTCTGGGCCGAGAGCTTGGGCGTCGCGGCGATCACCACGGCGTTGGCGATGCGCTCGGGGTAGCTCAGCGTCCACTGCAGCACCTGCATGCCGCCCAGGCTGCCGCCGACCACCGCGGCGAAGCGCTCGATGCCCAGGCGGTCGGCCAGCCGAGCCTGGCTGTGTACCCAGTCGCTCACCGTCATCATCGGGAAGTCGGGCCCCCAGGCCTCGTCGGTCTCGGGGTTGAGGCTGGTGGGGCCGGTGCTGCCATGGCAGCCGCCGAGATTGTTCGCCGAGACGACGAAGAAGCGGTCGGTGTCGATGGACTTGCCGGGGCCGATGTGGGCGTCCCACCAGCCGGGCTTGCGCTCATCCCGCGAGTGGTAGCCCGCGGCGTGGTGGTGCCCGGACAGGGCGTGACAGATCAGGATGGCGTTGCTGCGCTCGGCATTGAGGGTGCCGTAGGTCTCATAGACCAGGTCATAGGCCTGCAGCGTCCTGCCGCAGGCCAGGGCAAGCGGGTCGTCGAAGTGCGCCGTCTCGGGCGACACCAGGCCGACCGAATCGCGGGGAAGCTCGGTCATCGGGCGTGTCGTGTCCAGTCGTTGTGGTGGCGTTGTCTTAGAGGCCGACCAGGGCGCCGACGATACCGGCGGCACGGATCAGCGAGCCCACCACGATACCATCGATGAGACTGATGGCGATGAACACCACGATGGGCGAGAGGTCGAGCATGCCGAGCGGGGGGATCACCCGCCGCACCGGGGCCATGATCGGCTCCACCAGCTGCATGACCAGGATGGCCCCCGGATGGCTGGCACGGGGCGCCACCCAGCTGAGGATGATCATCACGATCAGCGCGAAGAAGTAGATCTTGAGGATGGCGTTGGCCAGCGCCGCCACGGCCCCGATGGCCAGGTCGTCCACCGGGGCCATGCCGTAGCCGGCGATCTGCAGGATGGCGATGATGGCCACCAGCTTGATGACGAAGCCGCAGGCCAGGGTGGCCAGGTCGAAACGCCCCATCACCGGCCCCAGAAAGCTCTGGAAGGGGCGTACCGCCGGCTGGGTGATCTTCACCACCGACTGGCTGATGGGGTTGTAGTAGTCCGCCCGTGACGCCTGCAGCAGGAAGCGCAGCATCAGCAGGAACAGGTAGATATTGACGAGGGTGTTGACCAGCAAGAGGCCGGCATTTCCCAGTTGACTGCCCATCAGGGCTCCTCCATGTCGCGTGTATGCTTGCCGGCTCAGCGCTTGCCGAGTTCCTCGGCCATCTCCCGGGCGCGCTCGGCGCAGGCGGTCATGGCCTGCTGCATGATGTCCCGCAGGCCAGCGTCTTCCAGGTGCTCGATGGCGCGCTCGGTGGTGCCGCCCGGCGACATCACGTTGCGCTTGAGCTCGCCGGGCGGCTTGTCGCTGGCCATCGCCATGCGCGCGGCGCCGAAGGCGGTCTGCATGGCCAGTCGCCGGGCGGTGTCCGCGGGCAGGCCGAGCCTGGCGCCGGCCTCTTCCATGGCCTCGAACATCAGGAAGAAATACGCCGGGGCGCTGCCGGAAACGGCGGTCACGGCCTCCAGCAGGGCCTCCTCCTCGACCCACTCGACCAGGCCCACGGCCTCGAGCAGCTCGGTGGCCAGGCGGCGTTGGGCCTCACTGACCCGCGGGTTGGCATACAGGCCGGCGGCCCCGGCGCCGACCAGCGAGGGAGTGTTGGGCATGCAGCGCACCACGGCAAGTTCCCCGCCGAGCCAGCTCTCCAGGGTCTCCGCGGGCAGACCGGCCGCCACCGAGAGGATCAGCGGCTTGCGGGCCTGTACGGCGTCGCGCATGGCGCTGCACACGTCGTGCATGATCTGCGGCTTGACCGCCAGCACCACCACGTCCGCATTCGCCACCGCGGCGGCGTTGTCGGTCTCGGTGTGGATGCCGAGCTTCTCGCGGACCGGAGCGAGCATGTCGTCGCTGGGCGAGGTGGCGGTGATGGCCTCGCGGGGATACCCGCTGTCGATCATCCCGCCGATGATGGCGCTGGCCATGTTGCCGGCGCCGATGAAGGTGACTTGGCTTGCCATGGTGTTGTCCTGTCTGGGTCGACGAGTGGAGCCGCCGGCGGGCCGGCGGCGTCGTGGGCTATCAGTCGTTGGTATCAGGCCGACGGCGTTCGCCGAAGATGGCCGTACCGAGTCGTACCAGGGTGGCGCCTTCCTGCACCGCGGCCTCCAGGTCGCCGCTCATGCCCATCGAGAGGGTATCGAGCTCGGCGTCCGGGAAGCGCGCGCGTAGTGCCTCCAGGGCCTCGCGCAGCCGGGCGAAGGGCGCGCGCTGGGCCGTCGGGGTCTGGGCCGGGGCCGGGATCGCCATCAGTCCGCGCAGCGAGAGCCGGGGCATCGCCAGCACGGCCTCGGCCAGCGAGGGCAGGGCCGCGAGGGTGACCCCGGACTTCGAGGCCTCGCCGCTGATGTTGACCTGCAGGCAGACATTCAGCGGCGCCATGCCCGCCGGGCGTTGATCGTTGAGACGCCGGGCGATCTTCTCGCGGTCTACGCTATGTACCCAGGCGAAATGGGCGGCCACGTCTCGGCTCTTGTTGGACTGCAGGGGGCCGATGAAATGCCAGACGATGTCGTCCAGGTCGGCGAGCTCGGCCTGCTTGTCCAGGGCCTCCTGGACGTAGTTCTCGCCGAACTCGCGCTGGCCGAGCCGCCAGGCCTCGCGGATCAGGGCGGCGGGCTTGGTCTTGCTGACCGCCAGCAGCCGCGCCGCGTCGGGGGCACGGCCGGCATCGGCCAGCGCCGCCTCGAGGCGGCGGCGGGCCGCGGTCAAGGAATCGGAAAGTACCAGATCCGTCATGTCGCGAGGTCTGTCATACTAAGAACACCTTATCCCGGGAGCAGGGGAAACGCATGGATATTACCGAACTGCTGGCATTCTCGGCAAAGCAGAACGCCTCGGACCTGCATCTGTCGGCGGGTCTGCCGCCGATGATCCGTGTCGATGGCGATATTCGCCGGCTCAATGTGCCGGCCATGGAGGACCGCGAGGTCCGCAAGCTGATCTACGACATCCTGGCCGATCGCCAGCGCCGGGATTTCGAGGAGTTCTGGGAGACCGACTTCTCCTTCGAGGTCCCGGGCGTCTCGCGCTTCCGTGTCAACGTCTTCAACCAGGCGCGTGGCGCCGGCGCGGTGTTTCGTACCATTCCTTCCGAAGTGTGGACCATGGCGGATCTGGGCATGGGCGACGTCTTCCGCCGCCTGTCCATGCTGCCTCGGGGGCTGGTGCTGGTGACCGGCCCCACCGGCTCGGGCAAGAGCACCACGCTGGCGGCGATGATCGACTACGTCAACTAGAACCGCTTCGAGCACATCCTGACCATCGAGGACCCGGTGGAGTTCGTCCATCGCAGCAAGCGCTGCCTGGTCAACCAGCGCGAGGTGCACCGCGACACCCACGGTTTCGCCCCTGCCTTGCGCAGTGCCCTGCGCGAGGACCCCGATGTCATCCTGGTCGGCGAGATGCGCGACCTGGAGACCATTCGGCTGGCGCTGACCGCGGCCGAGACCGGCCACCTGGTGTTCGGCACCCTGCACACCACCTCGGCGGCCAAGACCATCGACCGGATCATCGACGTCTTCCCCGGCGACGAGAAGGCCATGGTGCGCTCGATGCTCTCCGAGTCGCTGCAGGCGGTGATCTCCCAGGCGCTGCTCAAGCGCCAGGGCGGCGGCCGGGTCGCGGCCCACGAGATCCTCATCGCCACTGCCGCGGTGCGCAACCTGATCCGCGAGGACAAGGTGGCGCAGATCTACTCGGCAATCCAGACCGGCGGGAACCTGGGCATGCAGACCCTCGATGCCTCCCTGGCGCGCCTGGTGGCCGACAACGTGGTGGCCCGGGAAGAGGCCCAGGCCAAGGCCAAGGCCGTCTTGGCGAGCTGAAGCGGGTGACCGGCAAGGAGTCCTGACATGACCGCAAAAGAATGGCTGTACCAGCTGCTGGACATCATGATCGAGAAGGATGCCTCGGACCTGTTGATCTCCGTGGCGGCGCCGCCGACCCTGAAGATGGCCGGCAAGCTGACGCCCATGGGCGACCAGGGGCTGAGCATCGCCCAGGTCACCGAGCTGGTGACGGCCTCGATGCCGGAGGTGCCTCGCCAGCGTTTCATCAACGAGCACGAGGCCAACTTCGCGCTCAGCCTGGAGGGGCGGGGCCGTTTCCGGGTCAGCGCCTTCCAGCAGCGCAACCAGCCGGCCATGGTGATCCGCCGCATCGCCTTCGAGATTCCGCACCTGGAGGAACTGTCGCTGCCCACGGTGCTCGGCGATCTGGCCAACCACAAGCGCGGCCTGGTGTTCGTGGTTGGTGGCACCGGCACCGGCAAGTCGACCACCCTGGCCTCGATGATCCAGCAGCGCAACGAGACCATCGGTGGCCACATCATCAGCGTCGAGGATCCCATCGAGTACGTGCACCCGCACCGCAAGGCGATCATCAACCAGCGCGAGGTGGGCATCGACACCGAGTCCTACGAGGTGGCGCTCAAGAACACCCTGCGCCAGGCCCCGGACGTCATCCTGATCGGCGAGATCCGTACGCGGGAGACCATGGAGCATGCCCTGACCTTCGCCGAGACCGGCCATCTCTGCCTGGCGACCCTGCACGCCAACAACGCCAACCAGGCACTGGACCGGATCATCCACTTCTTCCCCCACGAGCGGCATGAGCAGGTCTGGCTCGACCTGTCGCTGAACCTGCGCGCCATCGTCGCCCAGCAGCTGCTGCCCACGATGGATGGTGGGCGCTGCCCGGCCATCGAGCTCATGCTCAAGTCGCCGCTGATCGGCGACCTGATCCGCAAGGCCGAGGTGTCCGAGGTCAAGAACATCATGGCCCGTTCCCGGGACCAGGGCATGCAGACCTTCGACCAGGCCCTCTATGACCTCTTCAAGCAGGGACGCATCACCGAGGAGGTGGCGCTGGTCCACGCCGACTCGGCCAACGACCTGCGCATGATGATCAAGTACGGCGACGAGCGGGGCGAGGGGCTGGCCGAGGCCAAGGAGGCGGCCAGCCATCTGTCGCTGCGCGGCGAGGACGATTACTAGGCAGGGAGCGGTCGCTCAGGGGGCGTAGACGCCCCCCAGCACGCGTGGCCCGGCGGCGCCGGTGACCGAGGGCAGGTTGCCCGGCAGCCCCTCGAGGCGGCGCCAGGCCAGCCAGGCGAAGGCCGCGGCCTCCAGCCAGTCGGCGGGCCAGCCCAGGTCGCGGCTGTCCTCCAGGGGCGTCTCGGGGAGGCGGCGCGCCAGGCGGGCCAGCAGGTCGGGGTTGTGGGCCCCGCCGCCGCACGGGATCAGTCGCCCGGCGGGGGGCGCCGCCAGCGATTCTCGCGCCATCTCGATGCCCAGGGCCACGCTGGCGGCAGTCAGTTCGGCGAGGGTCGCCTGGACGTCCGCCGGCGCTTCCCCGCCCGACAGTCGCGCCGTCAGCCAGTCCAGGTGGAATACCTCCCGCCCGGTGCTGCGCGGCGGCGGGCGGTGGAAGAAGGGTTCGCCGAGCAGGCGCTCGAGCAGCGCCTCGTCGACCCGGCCCGAGGCCGCCCAGGCTCCACCCTCGTCGAAGCGCCCGCCCCGATGGCGCCCATGCCAGGCGTCCAGCAGGGCGTTGGCTGGCCCGGTATCGAAGCCCAGGGGCGGGCGCTCGTCGCCGGCCGGGGGCAGCAGGGTCAGGTTGGCGAAGCCACCCAGGTTGAGCACCAGGCGCCACTCATCGGCAGACCGGAACAGCGCCTCATGGAACGCCGGTGCCAGCGGCGCGGCCTGACCGCCCGCGGCCAGATCCCGGCGACGGAAGTCGGCGACCACCCGGCAGCCGGTGAGCTCGGCCAGCCGGCTGGGGTTGTCGAGCTGCAGGGTATAGGCCGGCCCCTCGCCATGCCCCCAGGGGGCATGCTCGATGGTCTGGCCATGGCTGCCGATGGCGGCGATCGCCGAGGCGTCAGTGCCGCTGGCAGCCAGCAGGCCCGCCACTGCCTCGGCTTGCAGCGCGCAGAAAGTCTGCTCGGCAGCGGCGAGCTCGGCGAAACTCACGCGCTCGGCATGGCACAGCTGCCACAGGGCGTCGCGAAGCTCGGCCGGCATCGCCGCACCGTGGGTGGCCACCAGGCATGGCGGGGTGTCTGCGGCGATGTCGACCAGGGCGGCATCGATGCCATCCAGGCTGGTGCCGGACATCAGGCCGATATACAGGGGCATGGGGGACTCCCGGGAAGGGCTCAACCGTCGATGGCTGGCATGATAACATTCTCTGCCATTGCCAAAGTCCATCGCCGCCCCGAACACGGGCCGCCCTGTCGAGTGGAGAGGAGAGCATGTCCGATGTCGCCGACGCGCTAGCGTTGCTCAAGCGTGGTACCCACGAGATCCTGCTCGAAGACGAGCTGGAGAAGAAACTGGCCTCCGGCCGCAAGCTGCGCATCAAGGCGGGCTTTGACCCCACCGCCCCCGACCTGCACCTGGGGCACAGCGTGCTGCTCACCAAGATGCGCCAGTTCCAGGATCTCGGCCACGAGGTGATCTTCCTGATCGGCGACTTCACCGGGCGCATCGGCGACCCCACCGGCAAGAACGTCACCCGCAAGCCGCTCACCGAGGCCGAGGTCAAGGCCAATGCCGAGACCTACAAGGAGCAGGTGTTCAAGATCCTCGATCGCGACAAGACCGAGGTGCGCTTCAACGCCGAGTGGTTCGCCGCGATGAGTGCCGCCGACATGATCGAGCTGGCCGGCCAGAGCACTGTTGCCCGCATGCTGGAGCGCGACGACTTCGAGAAGCGCTACAGGTCCGGCCAGGCCATCTCCATCCACGAGTTCCTCTACCCGCTGGTCCAGGGCTACGACTCCGTGGCCCTGGAGGCCGATGTCGAGCTGGGCGGTACCGACCAGAAGTTCAACCTGCTGATGGGGCGCGAGATCCAGAAGCATTTTGGCCAGGAATCCCAGGTGGTCATCACCATGCCGCTGCTCGAGGGCCTCGATGGCGTGCAGAAGATGTCCAAGTCGCTCGGCAATTACGTGGGCGTCGACGAGGCGCCTGGCACCATGTTCAACAAGCTGGTGTCCATGCCCGACAGCCTGATGTGGCGCTACTACGAGTTGCTGTCCCTTAAGAGCAACGAGGAGATCGATGCCCTGAAGCGCGACGTCGAGGGCGGCGCCAATCCCCGCGACATCAAGATGGAACTGGCCCGGGAGCTCATCGCCCGCTACCACGGCGAAGAGGCCGCGGCCACGGCTCATCGCAGTGCCGGCAACCAGCTGGCCGAGGGCGAGCTGCCGGAGGACCTGCCGGAGGTGGAGGTCGACTTCGAGGGCAACGCCCAGGCGCCCATCGCCGCGGTGCTCAACCGGGCCGGGCTGACCAAGAACAGTGCCCAGGCCAAGGACATGCTCGGCAACGGTCGGGTCAAGGTGGATGGCCAGGTGGTGGCCCGGGACCACATGCTCGACGGCGGGCGCAGCTATGTCATCCAGGCCGGCAAGAAGCGCTATGCCCGAGTGACCATCACCTGACGGCGTCGCGCCCGACGTCGATGAACGCCCGCTCCGTGCGGGCGTTCGTGTCTCTGGCGGAAGCAGCGATCTATCCACAACGGGTGCTGGTCGAGACCGGCTGTGGATAGTCTGGCGTGGGGGTGGTTGTCATCGCGGCTTCATGGCGCCGACACGCCCCTGAAACTTTTTCCTCCGCAGGGCTTGCGCCACCCCCGGAGAATCCGTAAAGTACGCATCCGCTGCCGGCGACGGGCAACGTTGCAGGCGGTGATGAGTGGCAGAAGTGCTTGTTTCTTCGAGGGTTTTTTGAAAAGACCCGGTTGACAGGCTCGCC
>NZ_RXNS01000049.1 GCF_003966155.1 Halomonas nitroreducens | reverse complement strand
GCCGATCACCGGCGACAGCCAGCAGGCGAAGGCCAGCGGGATATACAGCAGGTTCACGACATTGCCCTCGACGATGCCCAGCCCCAGCGCGCTGATCACGAAGGCCCCGCCGGCGTTCCAGGGAATCAGCGGGGAGACCAGGGTGCCGCCCTCCTCGATCGCCCGGGACAGATTCAGGGTCGAGTAGCCCAGGCCCCGGTAGGTGGGGGCGTACATGCGGCCGGGCAGGGCGATGGAGAGGTAGGGGTCCCCGGCGACCAGGTTGGTGGAGACCGAGGTCAGCACCGCCGAGGTTTGCACGCCGCGGAAGCTGCGTACCCTGGTCATGATGGCGCGGATGATCGCCTCGAGGCAGCCGGTCTTCTCCAGCGCGCCGCCGAAGCCCAGGGCGATGAGCACCAGCGAAATGGTCCACATCATCGACTGGATGCCGCCGCGATTGAGCAGGCTGTCGATGGTGGCGATGCCGGTGTCGATCGCGTAGCCGCTGTTGGCGTAGGTGACCACTTCATGGACGCCGACCCCCTGCACGAGCAGGGCGGTCACCGCCCCGGCCAGCACGCCGGCGAACAGCGAGGGAATGGGCGGCATGCGCTTGACGGCGAGCCCGATCACCAGCACCGCCGGCAGCAGCAGCCAGGGCGAGATGGTGAAGTTGGCCTCCAGCGCGGCGGTGATGGCATTGATCTTGTCGAAGGACGCCGCATTTCCGTCGATCAGGGTGAAGCCCGCCACCAGGTAGATGACGAAGGCGATCAGCATCGACGGGATGGTGGTCGGCATCATGTTCTTGATATGGGAGAAGACGTCGGTGCCGGTGACGGCCGGGGCGAGGTTGGTGGTGTCCGACAGCGGTGAGACCTTGTCGCCGAAGAAGGCGCCCGAGACGACGGCGCCGGCGGTCCAGTACATGGGGATCTCGAAGCCCGCGCCGATGCCCATCAGCGCCAGGCCCACGGTGCCCACGGTGCCCCAGGAGGTGCCGAGCGAGACCGAGACCACCGAGCAGAGCAGCATGGCCGC
>NZ_RXNS01000048.1 GCF_003966155.1 Halomonas nitroreducens | reverse complement strand
ACAGTCGCTCTTTAACAATGTGAATCATGCTGACAAGTTCCTTTCGAAAGAAAGGACATGAGATACGTCTCAAGCGTATCCGGCAATTGTCGTAGAGTCATCGCGGATCAGACCCCTTGGGGTTATATGGTCAAGCGATGAAGCGCATACGGTGGATGCCTAGGCAGCCAGAGGCGATGAAGGACGTGGAAGCCTGCGATAAGGTTCGGCGAGGTGGCAAACAACCTGTGACCCGGACATTTCCGAATGGGGAAACCCACCCAGGGTAACCTGGGTATCTCACACTGAATCCATAGGTGTGGGAGGCGAACCGGGGGAACTGAAACATCTAAGTACCCCGAGGAAAAGAAATCAACCGAGATTCCCCCAGTAGCGGCGAGCGAACGGGGACTAGCCCTTAAGCGGGTGACTGATTAGGCGAATGAGCTGGGAAGCTCAACGATACAGGGTGATAGTCCCGTAGCCGAAAATCTGATCCCGTGAAATCGAGTAGGTCGGGGCACGTGAAACCTTGACTGAAGACGGGGGGACCATCCTCCAAGGCTAAATACTCCTGGCTGACCGATAGTGAACCAGTACCGTGAGGGAAAGGCGAAAAGAACCCCGGAGAGGGGAGTGAAATAGATCCTGAAACCGTGTGCGTACAAGCAGTGGGAGCCGACTCGTTCGGTGACCGCGTACCTTTTGTATAATGGGTCAGCGACTTATTTTCAGTGGCGAGCTTAACCGTATAGGGGAGGCGTAGGGAAACCGAGTCTTAACTGGGCGACCAGTCGCTGGAAATAGACCCGAAACCGGGCGATCTATCCATGAGCAGGTTGAAGGTTGAGTAACATCAACTGGAGGACCGAACCAGGATCTGTTGAAAAAGATTTGGATGACTTGTGGATCGGAGTGAAAGGCTAATCAAGCCCGGAGATAGCTGGTTCTCCTCGAAAGCTATTTAGGTAGCGCCTCACGTATCACCGCCGGGGGTAGAGCACTGTTTCGGCTAGGGGGTCATCCCGACTTACCAACCCGAGGCAAACTCCGAATACCGGTGAGTGCAGCGTGGGAGACACACAGCGGGTGCTAACGTCCGTTGTGAAAAGGGAAACAACCCAGACCGTCAGCTAAGGTCCCGAAATCCTGGTTAAGTGGGAAACGATGTGGGAAGGCT
>NZ_RXNS01000047.1 GCF_003966155.1 Halomonas nitroreducens | reverse complement strand
GGCGGCTTCCAGGAGTGCCACCAGCTGCCGATGTTCCAGGAGTTCACCAAGTACCAGGGCCACGTGACCCACCCGGCGCGGATGGCCGAGTACACCGGGCGCTGCTTCGATCGGGCGATGTCGGAGATGGGCCCGACCCAGCTGAACATCCCGCGGGACTACTTCTATGGCGAGATCGAGGCCGAGATCCCCGAGCCGGCGCGCCTCGATCGCGGCCCGGGCGGCACCCGGACCCTCAACGAGGCGGCGGAGCTGCTGGCCAACGCCGAGTTCCCGGTGATCGTCTCCGGCGGCGGGGTGGTGATGGCCGATGGCGTGGACGCCTGCCAGGCGCTGGCCGAGCGGCTGGGCGCGCCGGTGGTCAACAGCTACCAGCACAACGACTCCTTCCCGGCCAGCCACCCGCTGTGGTGCGGCCCGCTGGGCTACCAGGGCTCCAAGGCCGGCATGAAGCTGATCGCCCAGGCCGACGTGGTGGTGGCGCTGGGCACGCGGCTGGGGCCGTTCGGCACCCTGCCGCAGCATGGTCTGGACTACTGGCCGAAGGACGCCAAGATCATCCAGATCGACGCCGACCACAAGATGCTGGGTCTGGTGAAGAAGATCGCGGTGGGCATCTGCGGCGACGCCAGGGAGGCCGCCGAGGCGATCACCGAGCGCCTGGCGGGTCGCGAGCTGGTGTGTGACGCCACCCAGGGCAAGCGCGCCGAGCTGATCGCCAGCGAGAAGGCCGCCTGGGAGCGCGAGCTGGACGAGTGGACCCACGAGAAGGACCCGTTCAGCCTCGACGCCATCGACGAGGCCGAGGGCGAGACGCCGTTCTCCGGCGGCGAGTACCTGCACCCGCGCCAGGTGCTGCGCGAGCTGGAGAAGGCCATGCCCGAGGACGTGATGGTCTCCACCGACATCGGCAACATCAATGCCGTGGCGCACAGCTACCTGCGCTTCGAGAAGCCGCGCAGCTTCTTCGCGCCGATGAGTTTCGGCAACTGCGGCTATGCACTGCCGACCATCATCGGCGCCAAGGTGGCCGCGCCGGAGCGCCCGGCGATCGCCTACGCCGGCGACGGGGCCTGGGGCATGAGCCTGATGGAGACCATGACCGCGGTGCGGCACGCCATCCCGGTGACCGCGGTGGTGTTCCACAACCGCCAGTGGGGCGCGGAGAAGAAGAACCAGGTGGAGTTCTACAACCGCCGCTTCGTGGCCGGCGAGCTGGACAACCAGAGCTTCGCCGAGATCGGCCGGGCGATGGGCGCCGAGGGCATCACCGTGGACCGCCTGGAGGACGTGGGCCCGGCGCTGAAGAAGGCGGTGGACCTGCAGATGAACGAGGGCAAGACCTGCATCCTCGAGATCATGTGCACCCGCGAACTGGGCGACCCCTTCCGCCGCGACGCCCTGAAGAAGCCGGTGCGGCTGCTGGAGAA
>NZ_RXNS01000046.1 GCF_003966155.1 Halomonas nitroreducens | reverse complement strand
CGACTGGCAGGCGCTGGCCGCCTCGCTGTCCGTCGAGACCCGCGCCTATATCGACGGCGCCTTCGTCGAGGCCCAGGGCGGCGCGATCCTGACCACCACCAACCCGGCCACCGGCGAGGTCCTCGCCGAGGTGGCGAGCTGCGACGCCGCCGATGCCGAGGTCGCGGTGGCGGCCGCCCGGCACGCCTTCGACGGCGGCGCCTGGTCGCGCCTGGCCCCGGGCAAGCGCAAACGTGCCTTGCTCAAGCTGGCCGCGCTGATGGAGACCCACCGGCACGAGCTGGCGCTGCTCGACACCCTGGACATGGGCAAGCCGGTGACAAGCGCGCTGGGCGACATGGCCGGCGCCGTGGCCTGTCTCCGCCACCACGCCGAGTCCATCGACAAGCTCTACGGCGAGGTGGCGCCCACCGGCGACGATGCCCTGGGCCTGGTGTTGCGCGAGCCGCTGGGGGTGGTGGCCTCCATCGTGCCCTGGAACTTCCCGCTGATGATGACCGCCTGGAAGATCGGCCCGGCGCTGGCCGCCGGCAACAGCGTCATCTTGAAGCCCTCGGAGAAGTCGCCGCTGTCCGCGCTGCGCCTGGCGAGCCTGGCCCGGGAGGCCGGCCTGCCGCGCGGCGTCTTCCAGGTGCTGCCGGGCTACGGCCACACCGTGGGCAAGGCGCTGGCGCTGTCGATGGACGTCGACTGCCTGGCCTTCACCGGCTCCACCGCGGTCGGCAAGCAGCTGATGCAGTACGCCGGCCAGTCCAACCTCAAGAAGGTCTTCCTGGAGTGCGGGGGCAAGAGCCCCAACCTGGTCTTCGCCGACTGCAAGGACCTGGATCGGGTGGCCGAGCACGCCGCCGCGGCGATCTTCCACAACCAGGGCGAGGTGTGCATCGCCGGCTCCCGGCTGCTGGTGGAGAATGCGATCCGCGAGGCCTTCGTGGAGAAGGTGCTGGCCGCCGCCGAGCGCATGCAGCCCGGCGACCCGCTGGACCCGGAAAGCTTCATGGGCGCGATGGTCGACCAGGCCCAGTACGAGCGGGTACTGGACTATATCCGCCGCGGCGTGGAGGAGGGGGCCCAGCTGAGAACGGGCGGCGCCCCCCTCGAAGGCCCCGGGCTGTTTATCCCGCCGACGGTGTTCGACGGCGTCACCGAGGCCATGGCCATCGGCCGCGAGGAGATCTTCGGCCCGGTGCTCGCGGTGTTCGGCTTCGATGGCGAGGACGAGGCCGTGCGGCTCGCCAACGACAGCGACTACGGCCTGGCGGCGGGGCTGTGGAGCCAGGACATCGACCGCATCATGCGCGTGACCCGGCGGCTGCGCTCGGGCCAGGTGTTCGTCAACAACTGGGCGGCCATGGACCAGACGGTGCCCTTCGGCGGCGTCAAGCAGTCGGGCAACGGCCGCGACAAGTCCCACCACTCCCTGGAGGAGTATTCCGACCTCAAGAGCGTGTGGATGTCGCTC
>NZ_RXNS01000045.1 GCF_003966155.1 Halomonas nitroreducens | reverse complement strand
CGGAGCCTGTCAACATAGTTGGCACATGAAATGACTTCGGCTCTTTAAAATCCTGATGCCTGTGACATCGGGACCCGCTCGGGATTCAGGTGCACGATTTCTGGCAAGCTGAGGTTTCGGATATCGCCCGCCCAGCGCTCAGGATGGCGCTGCTTCGCGGCCTCAAAGACGTCCCGGCGCCTCGCCAGAATGTCCTCGGCTTCGCCGCTGTGACGCTGGCTTGGGGTGACGTAGCGAAGAGCGCTGTGCCGGTGCTCATGGTTGTACCACTCGGTAAATTGCTGGACCCAGCTCTGCGCCTCGACCAGGGTCGCGAAGCCGTCCACGGGGAAGCCCGGCCGGTACTTCAGCGTCTTGAAGGCCGACTCGGCGAAGGCGTTGTCGTTACTGACCCTTGGCCGGCTATACGACGGGATGATGCCCAGGTCGTACAACTTCTCCAGGAAGGTCGCCGCCTTCATCGGGCTGCCGTTATCCGAATGCAGAATCAGGGGCTTGTGGCGATCCGTCAGGTGCTCTCGCCAGCAGGCTTTCTGGATCAGCTCGCCCGCCAGTTCGCCGTTTTCGGTTTCGTAGACCTCGTGCCCGACGATCTTGCGGCTGAAGACGTCCATGATCAGGTACAGGTACCACCAGGTGCCGCGTGCAGGGCCAGGCAGCCACGAAATGTCCCAGCACCAAAGGCGATTAGGCGCCGTGGCCTGGTGCGTGGTCGGCGAGCGCTTGCGCTGCGGGGCCTGTTGGCGGCCCCGGTGATGTTGCTGGCCGACTTCATGAAGAACTCGGTACATCGTCGACTCTGAGGCCAGGTAGCGGCCCTTGTCCGCCTGATCGGCCACGATGAAGGCCGGAGGACGGCTCCGATACTCCGGGGCGTTGCACAGCGCTACAACCGCCTCACGCTCCTCGGGAGACAGCTTGTTGGCGGGCTCCGGGCGGTCAGCGTCGGGGCGGCGATCCGCCGTTACCTCGCCCTCAGCGACCCAGCGGTAGTAGGTCCGCACGTTGATGCCCATCACCTGACAGGCCTTGGCCAGCCGAGCACCGTCACGCTGGGCGTCTTGCACCAGGGTCACGATACGCTGACGATCCGGGAGGCTGGTCAGTCGTCCTCGTCGTTGGTCGTGCCCCAGATCGCCTCTGCCTTTTTTGACAGGGTCAGCAGTGCCGCCGTCTCGGCGAGCGCCTTGTCCTTGCGGCGAAGCTCACGCTCCAGCTTGCGGAGCCGCTTCTGCTCCTCCTTGCGGGCCTGGCGCTGCTGTTTGGACTGCTCTGCCGCATCCGCGTTGGCGTTCATGCAGGCATCCCGCCAGGCCTCCACCTGCTCGGGGTAGAGCCCACGCTCACGGCAATAGGCCGCGAACTCCGCCTCGTTCATCGGGGCGGTTTCCAGGACGATGCGGAACTTCTCCTGGCTGGTCCACTGATCAGGCTGGGTGGATCGTGATGGCAAAACCTGTCCTCGTGCTCTGGCCTGTTTTCGCCAATTGTAGAGGGTTGCTGCTGAGATGCCTTCCTGTTCGGCGAGTTCCGGGATGGTCAGGCTCATCGGAGGTGCCATCTTCTGAAGGATGGCTTCCTTCCGCTCTGCGGGGTAACGCATGTTGATCACCTCTCAATCCGTTTAGGTGACAACTACGCTGACAGATAGGG
>NZ_RXNS01000044.1 GCF_003966155.1 Halomonas nitroreducens | reverse complement strand
GAAGGTCTGTCGAGAGGCAGGCTGGAGGTATCACGAGTGCGAATGCTGACATGAGTAACGACAAGGGGAGTGAAAAACTCCCCCGCCGGAAGACCAAGGGTTTCTGTTCGACGCTAATCGGAGCAGAGTGAGTCGGCCCCTAAGGTGAGGCTGAAAAGCGTAGCCGATGGGAAACGGGTCAATATTCCCGTACCTCACAGTATTGCGATGGGGGGACGAAGAAGGCTAGGTGAGCCAGGCGTTGGTTGTCCTGGTGAAAGTCAGTAGGCTGGGGGTTCAGGCAAATCCGGACCCCTGAGGCCGAGAGACGAGACGAACAGACTACGGTCTGGAAGTCATCGATGCCACGCTTCCAGGAAAAGCCTCTAAGCTTCAGATACTGTGGGACCGTACCCCAAACCGACACAGGTGGTCAGGTAGAGAATACCAAGGCGCTTGAGAGAACTCGGGTGAAGGAACTAGGCAAAATGGTGCCGTAACTTCGGGAGAAGGCACGCCGCATTAGGGTGAAGGGACTGGCTCCCAGAGCCCGACGCGGTCGAAGATACCAGGTGGCTGCAACTGTTTATTAAAAACACAGTACTCTGCAAACGCGTAAGCGGACGTATAGGGTATGACGCCTGCCCGGTGCCGGAAGGTTAATTGATGGTGTTAGCTTCGGCGAAGCTCCTGATCGAAGCCCCGGTAAACGGCGGCCGTAACTATAACGGTCCTAAGGTAGCGAAATTCCTTGTCGGGTAAGTTCCGACCTGCACGAATGGCGTAATGATGGCCACGCTGTCTCCACCCGAGACTCAGTGAAATTGAAATCGCAGTGAAGATGCTGTGTACCCGCGGCTAGACGGAAAGACCCCGTGAACCTTTACTACAGCTTCACACTGGACGCTGATGTTGCTTGTGTAGGATAGCTGGGAGGCTTGGAAACCGTAGCGCCAGCTGCGGTGGAGCCAACCTTGAAATACCAGCCTGGCATCATTGGCGTTCTAACTCAGGTCCGTGATCCGGATCGAGGACCGTGTGTGGTGGGTAGTTTGACTGGGGCGGTCTCCTCCCAAAGCGTAACGGAGGAGCACGAAGGTACCCTCAGCACGGTTGGAAATCGTGCAATGAGTGCAAGAGCATAAGGGTGCTTAACTGCGAGACAGACACGTCGAGCAGGTACGAAAGTAGGTTCTAGTGATCCGGTGGTTCTGTATGGAAGGGCCATCGCTCAACGGATAAAAGGTACTCCGGGGATAACAGGCTGATACCGCCCAAGAGTTCACATCGACGGCGGTGTTTGGCACCTCGATGTCGGCTCATCACATCCTGGGGCTGAAGTCGGTCCCAAGGGTATGGCTGTTCGCCATTTAAAGTGGTACGCGAGCTGGGTTTAGAACGTCGTGAGACAGTTCGGTCCCTATCTGCCGTGGGCGTTGGAGATTTGAGAAGCGCTGCTCCTAGTACGAGAGGACCGGAGTGGACGTACCTCTGGTGTTCCGGTTGTCATGCCAATGGCATTGCCGGGTAGCTATGTACGGACGGGATAACCGCTGAAAGCATCTAAGCGGGAAGCCCCCTTCAAGATGAGATCTCCCCGAGGCCTCGAGCCTCCTGAAGGACCCAGCAAGACCAGCTGGTTGATAGGTCGGATGTGGAAGCGCTGCAAGGCGTTGAGCTAACCGATACTAATTGTCCGTGAGGCTTGACCATATAACACCCAAGCGGTCTGTCGATGACAGACGGCAAGAGCCGGGT
>NZ_RXNS01000043.1 GCF_003966155.1 Halomonas nitroreducens | reverse complement strand
CGAAACCTCAGCTTGCCAGAAATCGTGCACCTGAATCCCGAGCGGGTCCCGATGTCACAGGCATCAGGATTTTAAAGAGCCGAAGTCATTTCATGTGCCAACTATGTTGACAGGCTCCGGAAATCGTGCACCTGAATCCCGAGCGGGTCCCGATGTCACAGGCATCAGGATTTTAAAGAGCCGAAGTCATTTCATGTGCCAACTATGTTGACAGGCTCCGGCCGTCCTCCGCGCGGATCTCGACGGCGCCACAGGGACACATCATCACCCAGCGCCCCATGGGGACTGGCATCAGTGTGATCTCTGGCATGGTGAACCCTCCCCGTTGTTGATCAAACTAGGTGCTTGAGAGAGCCGGGGATGTAGGAAATCCGTGGCAATTCATGTCAGGTGGTTTTATTTACTTGTTACTTTTTGGTGTAGCGTTATAACTGTTCGTGCTGGACTTATTTCTTTTATAGTTCCTGATCTGTTGATGTATCTTTGATACATTTCGCTGTGGTGCTTAGTTAAAGGGTTCTCTCTTTGAATGGCAAAGTACTTCATTAAGGTATCGATTTTTCTTTTGTGTTCAAGGTGGAGTCTGGTGAGTGTTTCTTCTTCTGTGCGCAGTTTGGTGAACTCTGATTTATAGTTGTCGAATTCATGGTCGTTTACCTCTATTCCTCCAATTTTAGACTTGGTTAATCCACTTTCATCCGGCCCGCGGATGGCTTCTGTTTTGAATGATGTGTCAAGCCTTGCCTGGACCTTTGCAAGTCTTGCGGCGTTATTTTTAACTGACTCTGTCAGGAGTTTGTTTTGAAGCTTTCTTTCAAAGAGCCACTCTCTCGCAAGGCTCAATGAAAACGGGATCGCCATGCCGGACAGTAGTAGTATGATTTCTTTCATGGGTCTTCTCTTTGTGTTGTTGATGTCAGTTCTCTAATCCTTCTGAGCAAGTTTTTTATCATTAAAGCTATTTTTAAAAAAGGGTTGTTGCTTAAGTCGTGTTTGGCTTCTTGGGTTATTTTATATATTGCATCTTCAGCGAGTTCGTGATGTCCATTCCAGTTTCTGGTTTCAAAATCCATCTCTGCCAACCAATCACCTTCATACCACATTCCATGCTCTTCACTCATATCGAAGTGATGGCTGAGTGCTTTTTCAAGATATTCTTCTATGGATTTTATAGATTTTGCTGAAACAAAGATGCTGTATATATTTCTTCTCTTTCTAATGCTTGTTATGTTTGAGAATATTGTGGATGCCATTTCTTTGTCTTGCCTGTCTATTATAGTGCCACCAACAGGTATGCTGCGAGCTGATAGATTGCTAGAGTATGTTGATATTTCTGAGAAATGCTCAATTATTTCTTGGTAGTATTGGTTTTTTGCTTCCCACATTTGTTCGCTCTTAAATTTCCAAGAGCCCATAATGTAGCCTAGAATTAAAGTTAATAAGCTGGTTATAGTTGCGTTCATGCCCTGATTCCTGCCGCTTGTGGAATATTGCCAAGTGTAGACGTGCGCTGTTACATCGAAAACCCTAGTTTTTATAGGGTCATTAAGCTTTTACGGTTATTAATTCTGGCCACTGCGTAGTCCACCGCGGCGTGCGGTGCGCGCAGCGCAGGTGCCAGGCTGAAGTGACCCCCTCCAGAGCTGCACAGGTTATAGTGCAGCCATCAGGAGGACAGGATGAGCGACGACAACCCGATCAAGCGATGGACCGCCAAGCGCAAGGCTGCCGTGGTCATGGACATCTTCAAGG
>NZ_RXNS01000042.1 GCF_003966155.1 Halomonas nitroreducens | reverse complement strand
GGCACGGCCGACGCCGTGCCCTTTGTGCGTGTGCCGAACGCCTCGATCAGTCGTCGGCATCCTCCAGCAACTGCTCGGCTTCGGCCAGCAGGTTCTCCACGGTGAAGCCGAAGTACTTGAACAGGTCGCCGGCCGGGGCGGACTCGCCGAAGGTGCTCATGCCGATGATGCGGCCCTCGAGGCCCACGTACTTGTACCAGAAGTCGCGGTGGCCGGCCTCGATGGCGATGCGGTTGCCCACTTCCGCCGGCAGCACCCGCTGGCGGTAGTCGGCGTCCTGGGCGTCGAAGACGTCGCTGGACGGCATGGAGACCACCCGCACCGCGCGGCCGGTCTCGCCGAGGGCGGTAGCGGCGTCCATGGCCAGCGCGACCTCGGAGCCGGTGGCGATGAGGATCAGCTCGGGGGTGCCCGCGCAGTCCTTCAGCACATAGCCGCCGCGCTGGATCTCGGCCACCTGCTGCTTGGTGCGGGCCTGGTGGGGCAGCCCCTGGCGGGACAGCACCAGGGCGCTGGGGCCGGACTGGCGCTTGATGGCGGCGTCCCAGGCGGCGGCGGTCTCCACGGCGTCGCAGGGCCGCCAGGTGGAGAGGTTCGGCGTCGAGCGCAGGGTGGTCAGCTGCTCCACCGGCTGGTGGGTGGGGCCATCCTCGCCCAGGCCGATGGAGTCGTGGGTGAACACGTGGATCGCCCGCACGCCCATCAGCGCGGCCATGCGCACGGCGTTGCGCATGTACTCCATGAAGATCAGGAAGGTCGCGCCGTAGGGCACGAAGCCGCCGTGCAGGGCGATGCCGTTGATGATCGCCGCCATGCCGAACTCGCGCACGCCGTAGTGCAGGTAGTTGCCGCCCGGCTCGTGAGCGGAGATCGTCTGGGCGCCCTTCCAGAAGGTCAGGTTGGACGGCGCCAGGTCGGCGCTGCCACCGAGCAGCTCGGGCAGCTGCGGGCCGAGCGCGTTGAGGCAGGCCAGCGAGGCCTTGCGGGTGGCCACGCTGTCGCCCGTCTCCTGGGCCTGCTCGATCAGCGCCTCGCTGGTCAGCTCGGTCGGCAGCTCGCCCTTGATGCGGCGGTTGAACTCCCGGGCCAGTTCCGGGTGGGCCGCGGCGTAGCGCTCGAAGCGCGCCTGCCAGGCGGCCTGGCGGGACTGGCCGGCCTCGGTGGCATCCCAGCCCCGGTAGATCTCCTCGGGCACGTGGAAGGGCGCGTGGGGCCAGTCGAGCTGCTCGCGGGCCGCGGCGACCTCGTCCTCGCCCAGCGCCGCGCCGTGGCACTCTTCCTTGCCCTGCTTGTTGGGCGCGCCGAAGCCGATGATGGTCTTGCAGATGATCAGGCTGGGCCGGTCGTCGTGGCTGCGGGCCAGCTCGATGGCGGCCTTGACCTCATCGGGCTTGTGGCCGTCGACGTTGGGCACCACGTGCCAGCCATAGGCCTCGAAGCGCTTGGCGGTGTCGTCGGTGAACCAGCCCTCGACCTCGCCGTCGATGGAGATGCCGTTGTCGTCGTAGAAGGCGATCAGCTTGCCCAGCCCCTGGGTGCCGGCCAGCGAGCACACCTCGTGGGAGATGCCCTCCATCAGGCAGCCGTCGCCCAGGAAGCAGTAGGTGTAGTGGTCGACGATGGTATGGCCGTCACGGTTGAACTGGGCGGCCAGGGTGCGCTCGGCGATGGCCATGCCCACGGCGTTGGCCAGGCCCTGGCCCAGCGGGCCGGTGGTGGTCTCGATGCCCGGGGCGTAGCCGAATTCCGGGTGGCCGGCGGTCTTGGAATGGAGCTGGCGGAAGTTCTGCAGCTCCTCCAGGCCGAGCTCGTAGCCGGACAGGTGCAGCAGCGAGTAGAGCAGCATGGAGCCGTGGCCGTTGGACAGCACGAAGCGGTCGCGGTCGGGCCAGTGCGGATCGGCCGG
>NZ_RXNS01000041.1 GCF_003966155.1 Halomonas nitroreducens | reverse complement strand
CGGAGAATCCGTAAAGTACGCATCCGCTGCCGGCGACGGGCAACGTTGCAGGCGGTGATGAGTGGCAGAAGTGCTTGTTTCTTCGAGGGTTTTTTGAAAAGACCCGGTTGACAGGCTCGCCGGAAACGGTAGAATGCTCGCCACTCGATCGGACGTCACCTCGTTTGCGAGATGATCGCTCGGTCAGCCGGATCGCTTCCTCGGAAGCCATCGACACACACGGTTGACACGCGGCGCCGATCACGTAGAATACGCCTTCCTTGCAGGGCGCCGGGCCGGACGGCACGGCAATGCAAGATGCTCTTTAACAATCGATCAGGTAATTCATGTGGGCGCTTGTCGAGATGTCGGTGACCAGTCACTGAATATCAAGGCAAGCGACTCGTCAAACGAGACGTTTGAACCTTGAGCCAAGTTTGGTGCACTCAATGCACTATCAAGCTTTTAAACTGAAGAGTTTGATCATGGCTCAGATTGAACGCTGGCGGCAGGCCTAACACATGCAAGTCGAGCGGAAACGATGGAAGCTTGCTTCCAGGCGTCGAGCGGCGGACGGGTGAGTAATGCATAGGAATCTGCCCGGTAGTGGGGGATAACCTGAGGAAACTCAGGCTAATACCGCATACGCCCTACGGGGGAAAGCAGGGGATCTTCGGACCTTGCGCTATCGGATGAGCCTATGTCGGATTAGCTTGTTGGTGAGGTAATGGCTCACCAAGGCCGCGATCCGTAGCTGGTCTGAGAGGATGATCAGCCACATCGGGACTGAGACACGGCCCGAACTCCTACGGGAGGCAGCAGTGGGGAATATTGGACAATGGGCGAAAGCCTGATCCAGCCATGCCGCGTGTGTGAAGAAGGCCTTCGGGTTGTAAAGCACTTTCAGTGAGGAAGAACGCCTCTGGGCTAATACCCCAGAGGGAAGACATCACTCACAGAAGAAGCACCGGCTAACTCCGTGCCAGCAGCCGCGGTAATACGGAGGGTGCGAGCGTTAATCGGAATTACTGGGCGTAAAGCGCGCGTAGGCGGCGTGATAAGCCGGTTGTGAAAGCCCCGGGCTCAACCTGGGAACGGCATCCGGAACTGTCAGGCTAGAGTGCAGGAGAGGAAGGTAGAATTCCCGGTGTAGCGGTGAAATGCGTAGAGATCGGGAGGAATACCAGTGGCGAAGGCGGCCTTCTGGACTGACACTGACGCTGAGGTGCGAAAGCGTGGGTAGCAAACAGGATTAGATACCCTGGTAGTCCACGCCGTAAACGATGTCGACTAGCCGTTGGGGTCCTTGAGACCTTTGTGGCGCAGTTAACGCGATAAGTCGACCGCCTGGGGAGTACGGCCGCAAGGTTAAAACTCAAATGAATTGACGGGGGCCCGCACAAGCGGTGGAGCATGTGGTTTAATTCGATGCAACGCGAAGAACCTTACCTACCCTTGACATCGTGCGAACTTTCCAGAGATGGATTGGTGCCTTCGGGAACGCACAGACAGGTGCTGCATGGCTGTCGTCAGCTCGTGTTGTGAAATGTTGGGTTAAGTCCCGTAACGAGCGCAACCCTTGTCCCTATTTGCCAGCGATTCGGTCGGGAACTCTAGGGAGACTGCCGGTGACAAACCGGAGGAAGGTGGGGACGACGTCAAGTCATCATGGCCCTTACGGGTAGGGCTACACACGTGCTACAATGGTCGGTACAATGGGTTGCAAAGCCGCGAGGTGGAGCTAATCCCATAAAGCCGGTCTCAGTCCGGATCGGAGTCTGCAACTCGACTCCGTGAAGTCGGAATCGCTAGTAATCGTGAATCAGAATGTCACGGTGAATACGTTCCCGGGCCTTGTACACACCGCCCGTCACACCATGGGAGTGGACTGCACCAGAAGTGGTTAGCCTAACTTCGGAGGGCGATCACCACGGTGTGGTTCATGACTGGGGTGAAGTCGTAACAAGGTAGCCGTAGGGGAACCTGCGGCTGGATCACCTCCTTAATCGACGACGTCGCCGGCACTCGGCAAGTGCTCACAATGAATTACCTGATCGGCCAGAGCAAAAGACTGTTTGGGT
>NZ_RXNS01000040.1 GCF_003966155.1 Halomonas nitroreducens | reverse complement strand
ATGGTCAGGCTCATCGGAGGTGCCATCTTCTGAAGGATGGCTTCCTTCCGCTCTGCGGGGTAACGCATGTTGATCACCTCTCAATCCGTTTAGGTGACAACTACGCTGACAGATAGGGGTGTCCACTCGGATAAAAGCCACCCTGGAAAAACAGGTAGTGTGACTGCTCAAGCGGTACCTCTGGCCGAGAACGCACCACGCCATAGCCATCAAGGCGTGCCAACATGCTGTTGCCCAGTACCTGGTGCGGCCATTCGTTCAGCCTGGCATAGCGTTTGAGCTTGAGAGCTTCAGCAGAGTCGCCGACAGGGGGGCAATGCAGTGTGGGGGTGACCAACCACTCCTTTGCGATCTCGGCCTTGTCACAGAGGGTGCGAATGTCGGCCATCTCATCACCTTGCCACCACGGCGCTTCCAGGATCTGACGGATCTTGTTCAAGGCAAAGAAGTGGTAGTCCGGTGAATTCTCAGTATGCACGCCTTCGTCACCCAGCTGACTTTTCAGGATCTCGCGCATGAGGGTTATTGCGAACTCGCGAGCGGCTTCCTGTCGGGGCAGCGCTCTCCCCGTCTGCGCCATCACTTCCAACAAGGCCATCAGGCCATTGAGCTGGAACAAGCCGTGGTTGCCATGGTTGAGCTCTTCCGGATTGGTAAGATGAGCGACATGCTCCGTCACCAGGCCCTGCAGCACCTCGGCTGCCAACGGCAACGGCTCACCTTGCTCTTCGCACCAGTGCACCAGATAGGCGATCTTCGAAGCGCGGAGCCCAGTAGACATATCGTACCAGAACCAGGGCGTCGCCTCAGGATCAGCCTGATAGAACCGCCACCAGTCGCTCATGACGTCGCCTATAAAGGCAGCATCCTCAGGGGCCATACGATTAAAGAAGGCATCCAGCATTCGCCAACCATGCAGCTGGAACATCCAATTTCCGTCGGAAAAGGGATTAACTGCCCAGTTAAAAGGTAGCGTGAAGGGATGAGGAGGAAGGTCCTTCCGGCCCATGGCGGAAAATCCAGTAGATTCTATTACTTTGATAACCTCATGGGGCTTTTTAACAACAACCACATTAAAAATAGAAACCGAACTAAGCTCTCTCACACTTCACCTTGAACACCCTAGACAACTAAAAGTTTTATAAAAAAACTTTCGCAGCCTCATTCTTAACATTATCATCCAGGACAGAAAATACATCAATATGCTTCGCATTAGACTTAAGCTCAGGAAGATCACAAGGAATATTGACTCCAATCCTCTCCATCAATCTTTCAACCTCTTGGCTTAGCTCTTCATACTTTAATACATTATCAACAAGGATTCCTTCGTCATCTGAATACATGCTCCATGTTAATACTCTCTGAAACATTGCCTCTTTTTAAAAACGCAAGGACACGTCGATTTATTTCTTCCACCCCTATGCTTGATATCTCTAATGCCCCAGAATTGTATTTTTCATTACTATAAAGACATTGAGATATTAACCAGGAATAAGGGTGGCGATCAATTGTAAAAATATAAAAACCGTTAATGTTCGACCCATTCCTTTCTACGATATTTTTTATCCTATCGTAGGTCATATGACTTGCAGCTAATTTCTTAACCCCTTTAAGAAATTCAGATGCTCCAGAAAAGCCTTCTCTCAAGACCAAATCCGTATATCTTTCCTCATCTTCTTTATTCACCAAATAGTTTTTGGAGCAATCCCCTTGCTTTGCCGAGTAGCACTCATCACGTGGTGTAACCCCAGGCACAACATCATTTTAACCTGTTATTTTCCTTAGAACAGCCTCTTGAAGTGCCCCCCTCCAGAGCTGCACAGGTTATAGTGCAGCCATCAGGAGGACAGGATGAGCGACGACAACCCGATCAAGCGATGGACCGCCAAGCGCAAGGCTGCCGTGGTCATGGACATCTTCAAGGGAAAGACCACGGCCGCTGAGGTGGCCCGCCAGCATGACCTCACCGTCTCCGAGGTCGAGGGCTGGATCGATGAGGCACAGCGCAGCATGGAGAACGGGTTCAAGGCCCGCCCCAAGGACCTCCGTGAGCGGTACGAGTCCGAGCTCCGGGAAACCAAGGAGGCACTGGGCGAGGCCCATCTGCAGATCTATGCACTAAAAAAATTCAAGCGCCTGCTCGACGAGGACGAGAACTCGTAAGGTCGCTGCAGGCGCAAATGGCCGAGGAAGGCCATGTAGTATCGCTCGTCAAACTCTGTCGTTGGCTGGGATTCCCCCTGCGAAGCCTGTATTACCAGCCCAAGGCGCGGCGGCGTGTCATCAATGCCGACCTGGCGGCCCGGGTGAAGCTGGCCCTGGAGCGGTTCCCCTCCTATGGCTATCGCCGCCTGGCGTGCGTC
>NZ_RXNS01000003.1 GCF_003966155.1 Halomonas nitroreducens | reverse complement strand
CTGGGCGGCCATGGACCAGACGGTGCCCTTCGGCGGCGTCAAGCAGTCGGGCAACGGCCGCGACAAGTCCCACCACTCCCTGGAGGAGTATTCCGACCTCAAGAGCGTGTGGATGTCGCTCGCCCCCTGAGCCCGCCACGACCGGGATCGCGCCACGCGGTCCCGGCCGGCCTGTCGCCCGGCGCCCCCTCATGTGAACTAACCGTCCAACGATTGTGGGTCAGTTCACATGGGCGCCGGGCGTCGTTGGGGGCCCGTCAGGCGGCGTCTTCGGCGGCGGCGGGCGGGATGTTGAGGTTCACGCGGAACAGGTTGTCCGGGTCATAGCGGCGTTTCACCGCCTGCAGGCGCTCGTAGTTGACGCCATAGGCGCTGGCGATGCGATCGCCCTCGTCCTCGGTCAGGAAGTTGACGTAGCCGCCGCCCGTGGCGAAGGGGGCGAGCGCGCGGAAGACGTCGCGTGCCCAGTCGCGGCAGCGATCATCCTCGGCGGCGTCCTGCCAGCGGGCGTGCACGTTCATCACATAGTGGGCATTGCGGCCGGCATAGGCGGTAGCGGTCGGGTCGACCCGTGACATGGCGCCTCCCAGCTGGGCCAGGAAGATCTCGCACTCCGTCCCCGGCAGCATCTCGGCCGCGGTGATCGCCTCTTCCAGGGCCGCGTCGCTGAGGTCCTGGAAGTCATGGGACTTCCAGTAGTTGCGGGCCCCCGGGGCGAGCAGGGGGTCGAAGGCCGCCTGGAAGCCGGCGTATGGCTGGGTGCCCAGCATCTGGCCGACCGGTTCGCCGAACGCCAGCACCGGGGCCACGTCGCGCTCGGCGTGGGCCGGGTCGCCGCAATGCATCAGGGCGAACACCACCACCCGTTGCCCGTGTACGGCCTCGGGGAGGAAGGGCAGGGGCGGGGCATCGCGAAGGATCGCCCACACGCTGAGCTCGTCGGGCGCCTGGTGGGTGAAGTCGCGCCAGGCCTGCAACACCTGGCGGGCCTGGTCAAAGGGGTAGACCACCAGCCCGGCATGGACCTCCGGGCCCACCGGGTGAAGGCGGAACTCGAAGGATGTCACCACCCCGAAGTTGCCGCCGCCGCCGCGCAGGGCCCAGAACAGCTCGGGCTCGTCCTCGGCCGAGACGCGGTGCCGCTGGCCGTCGGCGGTGATCACGTCGGCCGAGAGCAGGTTGTCGGCGGTCATGCCGAACTTGCGGGTCAGCCAGCCGAAGCCACCGCCCAGGGTGAGGCCGGCCACGCCGGTGGTGGA
Source organism: Halomonas nitroreducens (assembly GCF_003966155.1). Classification (GTDB taxonomy): domain Bacteria; phylum Pseudomonadota; class Gammaproteobacteria; order Pseudomonadales; family Halomonadaceae; genus Halomonas; species Halomonas nitroreducens. Next base: position 273,130 of record NZ_RXNS01000003.1, on the reverse strand, counting down.
GTTGACGCCCAGGGGGGTCGCCAGGCCGAAGGCCTGGGTCTCGGCATCGACGTCGCCGAGCAGGGCGCCGGGCGCCACCCGGGCGGTGCCTTGCCGGGGATCCACGTGGACCGAGCGCATGGCCGAGAGGTCGATCACCAGTCCGCCCTCGGCGATGGCGTTGCCGGCGATATGGTGGCCACCGCCCCGCACGCTCAACCACATGCGTCGGGTGCTGGCGAAGTCGATGGCCTGCACGATGTCCTGGTTGCCCTGGCAGCAGGCGATCAATGCCGGGTGACGGTCGACCATGCCGTTCCAGACGTGTCGCAGCGGCGGGTAATCCTCGTCGGCCGGGGTGATCAGGCGCCCCCTGAGGCTGGCCGCGAAGTCGTCGACGGCCTCGGCCGGCAGGGCGGCCTGGTCGCCATCCAGGGTGCGATAGGTGAGCGCTGTCATGGTGGTGTCCCTCATCTGCCTCGGGATCACCGGAGGTGCGCGGCTCCGGCATGAGCCCGTTGGATCGTTTCGGTGCCTTGCCTGCTTAGTCTGGATGGTGGCAGCCTGCACAGCGGCTCAATTTCCCTAGGGGAAAAGTAGCGACGGGTGTGTCATGAGGGCTCCCCCGGCGGCGGTCACCTTCTCGATCAGGGCTTCCTTCTGGGCGTCGCTGCGCCCCTCGAGCAGTTGGATGTTGACGATCGGCATGTGCCGCTCCTTCATATGGAAATATTTTTTGAAATATTCCCGGGGTGGGCGTCGGTGGTCAAAGAGCGCGCGGTCGGAGTTTCTTGTACAAAAGCTATGCAGTTGTTGTACGATGAAGACCTTGCCGACACCGGAGAAACGTCATGCTGAGCTGGCTGAAACGCGATCCCGCCAAGCGCCTGCAGCGAGACTATGAGCGCAAGCTGGAACAGGCCATGGAAGCCGCCCGCAACGGCGACATGCGCGCCAACGCCTCCCTGACCGAGGAGGCGGAGGCCCTGCGCGAAGCGATCGACAGGCAGAAGGGAGTCTGAGCCGGGGGCGGGATGGCCACCGGGCCGGCAGCGGCCCGCCAACCCGGTGACGCCCCGTCAGTCGCGGCCGGGGCCGCCGCCGTTGCCGCCAGGCCCACCGTTGCCACCGGGGCCGTTGCCATTGCCACCGCCGGGGCCGCCGCTATTGCCGCCACCGGGGCCATCGCCTCCGGCGTCCGCGTCCCGGCCGCCGATGCCGCGCCCCCCGAGGTCGCTGCGGTCCTCGGTCGCCGCCCGGGCCTCGCTGCGCTGGTCGTCGCTGGCGATGTCGCTGACCGCAGCGCCATCGACGCCGCCGTTCTCGACCGCCTGCTGGGCGGTGCCGAGACCAAAGTCGGCGGCCTCGGGGGCAGTCTCCCTCACGCCTTCCAGGGTGATCGAGGGTTCGCTCTCCTCGACGACGATGACGTCAGGATCATCGAGGTCGACATCATCGACCGGGTCGTCGTCGGGTTCCTCCACATCGTCGACCACGACGACATCGACGTCGTCCGGGTCGTCCACCGGGTCCTGCGCCAGGGCGGCCGGCGCCAGCAGGGCCAGCATCAGGACCAGCAGGACGCGTTGGGGCATATCCATGGGCTCCCTCCTCGTGAAGATCGACAGGCTGTCACGGCCCGCTCGCCCCCCGGCGGGAGCGGTGGCCGCCATGGTGTCAGCATGGGCGTCGGGCAGGCATCCGGCAACGTGTCCGCCGGGGGCGACACCTCCTGCCGGCTTGGTGTCGGGAAGCGGCGACAGTGTCGAGGGGGCTCAAAAGGTCCTGGCCGGGGTGGCGCAGCTGACCAGCCGGCAGGAGGCGTCGCCCACGTTGCGGAAGCGGTGCGGCACGTTGGTGTCGAAGTAGTAGGCCTCGCCGGCCTGCAGCACCCGGGTTTCGGCGCCGATGGTGATCTCGATCTCGCCCTCCAGCACCACGCCGGCTTCCTCACCCTGGTGAGCGATCATCTCGCGGCCGGTGTCGGCGCCGGCGGGATAGGTCTCGATCATGAAGTTGAGGGCACGGCTCGCGCGGTTACCGCCGACCAGCTTGTAGATGACGTCCCCGGTGCCCACATCGGCCAGTTCGTCGGCCGAGTAGAACACCTGGTCGCGGCTCTCCAGGTCCATGGTGAAGAAGTCGCCGACGCTCATGGGAATGGCATCGAGGATCTTCTTCAGCGAGCTGACCGAGGGGGAGACCTTGCCCTGCTCGATCAGCGACAGGCTGGAATGGGTCACCCCGCAGCGCTTGGCCAGCTCGCGCTGGGAAATGCCCCTCAGGTTACGCAGTGCACGCAGGCGCGCGCCGACATCGTCTGCCATGGGTCGTCCTCTGAAATCGAGGGGGCGGGTGCATGGCGCACCCGCTCCCGGTGCTCAGCACAGGGCGTCGAGCTTTTCCTTGAGCAGGGCGTTGACCTGCTGGGGATTCGCGGTCCCCCGCGAGGCCTTCATCACCTGGCCGACGAAGTAGCCGATCATCTTGCCACGCTTGTCGGGTTCGGCATCGCGATACTGGGCCACCTGGGCGGGGCTGTCGGCGATGACCTGATCGATCATTGCCTCGATGGCCCCGGTGTCGGTGACCTGCTTGAGGCCCTTGGCCTCGATGATGGCATCGGCGGAGTCACCCTCGTGATGCCACAGGGCCTGGAAGACCTGCTTGGCCGCCTTGCCATTGATGGTCTCGTCCTTCACCCGGGCGACCAGCTCGCCCAGCTGGACGGCCGAGACGGGGCTGTCGTCGATGGCCAGTCCCTCCCGGTTGAGGGCGCCGGAGAGCTCGCCCTGGACCCAGTTGGCGGCCAGCTTGGCATCGCCGCAGACGTCCTTGACTCCCTCGAAGTACTCGGCCATGGCACGGCTCGCCGAGAGCACGCCGGCGTCGTAGGCGGACAGCCCGAGCTCGCCCTCGAAGCGGGCGCGCTTCTCGGCGGGGAGCTCCGGCAGGTTGTCGCGCAGGTGATCGACGTAGGCCTGGTCGAGTACCACCGGCAGCAGGTCGGGGCAGGGGAAGTACCGGTAGTCGTTGGCCTCCTCCTTGGTCCGCATGCTGCGGGTCTCGTCGGCCTCGGGATCGTAGAGGCGGGTCTCCTGGACCACCTCGCCGCCATCCTCGATCAGCTCGATCTGGCGCTCGACCTCGAAGGCGATGGCGCGCTCGACGAAACGGAAGGAGTTGACGTTCTTGATCTCGGCGCGGGTGCCGAAGGCCTCCTGGCCGGCGGGGCGTACCGAGACGTTGACGTCGCAGCGCATCGAGCCCTCGGCCATGTTGCCGTCGCTGATGCCGAGATAGGTCACGATCGAGTGGATCGCCTTGAGGTAGGCCGCCGCCTCCTTGGCGCTACGCATGTCCGGCTCGGAGACGATCTCCAGCAGCGGCGTGCCGGCGCGGTTGAGGTCGATGCCGGTCATGCCGTGGAAGTCCTCGTGGAGCGACTTGCCGGCGTCCTCCTCCAGGTGCGCGTGGTGCACGCGGATGCGCTTGGTGCTGCCGTCCTCCAGGGTGATCTCCACTTCGCCGGGCCCGACGATGGGCTGGTACATCTGGCTGGTCTGGTAGCCCTTGGGCAGGTCCGGGTAGAAGTAGTTCTTGCGGTCGAATACCGAGACCTCGGGGATCTCCGCGTGGATGCCCAGGCCGAACTGCACGGCCATGGCCACCGCGGCCTCGTTGAGCACCGGCAGCACCCCGGGCAGCCCCAGGTCCACGGCGCAGGCCTGGGTGTTGGGCTCGGCGCCGAAGGCGGTGGAGGCGCCGGAGAAGATCTTGGAACGGGTGGCGAGCTGGACGTGGACTTCCAGGCCGATCACGGTTTCCCATTGCATCAGGCGGACTCCTCGGCGAGAGCGGGACGGCGCAGGTGCCAGTCGGTGGCCTGCTGGAACTGGTGGGCGACGTTGAGCAGTCGAGCCTCGGCGAAGTGGGTGCCGAGGATCTGCAGGCCCACCGGGCGGCCGCCGGCGAAGCCGGCCGGCACGCTGATGCCGGGGATGCCGGCCAGGTTGACGGCGATGGTGTAGATGTCCTGCAGGTACATCGACACCGGATCCTTGTTGGCGCCCAGGTCGAAGGCCGGCGTCGGCGAGGCCGGGCCCATCAGCACGTCGACCTCCTCGAAGGCATCCAGGAAGTCCTGGCGGATCAGCCGGCGGACCTGCTGAGCCTTCTTGTAGTAGGCATCGAAGAAGCCCTCGGAGAGGGTGTGGGTGCCGATCAGGATGCGCCGCTTGACCTCTTCGCCGAAGCCCTCGGCGCGGGAGCGCTTGTAGAGGTCGATCAGGTCGGCGGGCGCCTCGCAGCGATGGCCGAAGCGCACGCCATCGAAGCGCGACAGGTTGGAGGAGGCCTCTGCCGGGGCGATCACGTAGTAGGCCGGGATGGCGTAGTGGGTGTGCGGCAGGCTGACCTCGCGCACCGTGGCGCCCAGCGACTCGTAGACCTTGATCGCCTCGCGCACCGCGCCTTCCACCTCGGGGGACAGGCCGTCGCCGAAGTATTCCCGGGGCAGGCCGATCTTGAGCCCGGACAGCGGCGCGTCGAGGTCGGCGGCATAGTCCGGCACGCCGCGGGCCACCGAGGTGGAGTCGCGCAGGTCGTGGCCGGCGATGGCGCCGAGCAGCTGGGCACAGTCGGCGGCCGAGCGCGCCATGGGCCCCGCCTGGTCGAGGCTCGAGGCATAGGCGATCATGCCGTACCGGGACACTCGGCCATAGGTGGGCTTGAGGCCGGTGATGCCGCAGAAGGCGGCGGGCTGGCGGATGGAGCCGCCGGTGTCGGTGCCCATGGCCGCCGGCACCAGGCCCGCGGCGACCGCGGCGGCGCTGCCCCCGGAGGAGCCGCCGGGCACCGCGGCGAGGTCCCAGGGGTTCTTCACCGGACCATAGAAGCTGTTCTCGTTGGACGAGCCCATGGCGAACTCGTCCATGTTGGTCTTGCCGAGGCTGACGATGCCGGCAGCCGCGAGCTTCTCCACCACGCTGGCGTCATAGGGAGCGGTGAAGGTGTCGAGCATCCGCGAGCCGCAGCTGGTCTTCACCCCGCGGGTGCAGAAGATGTCCTTCAGGGCCAGCGGCAGGCCGGTGAGCGGGCCGGCCTCGCCCTTGCCGCGGGCCGCATCGGCGCGGTCCGCGGCCTCGAGGGCCTGCTCGCCGGTGACGGTGATAAAGCTGTTGAGCGACCCGTCGAGGCGCTCGATGCGTGCCAGCAGGCTCTGGGTGAGCTCGCGGCTGGAGTACTCGCCGGCGGCCAGGCCGGCGGCGAGCTCGGTCAGTGTCTTGTCGTGCATGGGCCCGTGGCTCCGTGAAGACTTGCCGTTGACGTAGGAGGGCGAGGAGGTCATTCGACGACCCGCGGCACCAGGTAGAGGCCGTTTTCCACCGCCGGCGCGCAGCGCTGGAAGGTGTCGCGCTGGTCGGTCTCGGTGACCTCGTCGGCGCGCAGGCGCTGGGTGGCGTCGAGGGGGTGGGCCAGCGGGGCGACGCCCTCGGTGTCGAGCCCCTGCAGCTGGTCGACCATCTCCAGGATGCGCCCCAGGTCGTCGAGGTAGTGGGCGGCCTCACTCTCGTCCAGGCCGAGTCGGGCCAGGTGGGCGGCCCTGAGAACGTCTGCGTGTTCAAGCGCCATGATCGGGTGTCCTCGAAGGGGGTGGCGAAAAGACCGCAAAAGGTACCACATTCGCGCCCGCGCTGGCAGGCCCGCTGCATCCCGCCGACGGGCGTTTCGCTTGCCGCTCGGGGGGTGCAGTGATACCGTTTGCCCCCGCACAGGGTTCCCGGTCTGCACTAGGTAACGACTTCATGTTCAAACGTTTGAGGGGGCTGTTCTCCAGCGATCTATCGATCGACCTGGGGACCGCCAATACGCTGATCTACGTCCGCGGGCGCGGCATCGTGCTCGACGAACCGTCGGTCGTGGCGATCCGTCAGTCCGGCAACATGCGCAGCGTGGCTGCCGTGGGTGCCGACGCCAAGCGCATGCTGGGGCGCACGCCCGGCAACATCACCGCCATTCGGCCGATGAAGGACGGTGTCATCGCCGACTTCACCGTTACCGAGCAGATGCTCCAGTACTTCATCCGCAAGGTCCATCAGAGCACCTTCCTGACGCCGAGCCCGCGGGTGCTGGTGTGCGTGCCCTGCATGTCGACCCAGGTGGAGCGCCGGGCCATCAAGGAGTCGGCCGAGGGCGCCGGCGCCCGTGAAGTGTTCCTGATCGAGGAGCCCATGGCCGCGGCCATCGGCGCCGGCCTGCCGGTCGAGGAGGCCCAGGGCTCCATGGTCGTCGACATCGGCGGCGGCACCAGCGAGATTGCCATCATCTCGCTCAACGGCGTGGTCTACTCGGAATCCATTCGCGTCGGCGGCGACCGTTTCGACGAGGCGATCATCGCCTACGTGCGTCGCCACTATGGCAGCCTGATCGGCGAGTCCACCGCCGAGCGCATCAAGGAAGAGATCGGCTGCGCCTACCCCGGCGGCGAGCTGCGCGAGATCGACGTGCGCGGCCGCAACCTCGCCGAGGGCATCCCGCGCAGCTTCACCCTGAATTCCCACGAGATCCTCGACGCCCTGCAGGAGACCCTGGGCTCCATCGTCGCCGCGGTGAAGAGTGCCCTGGAGCAGTCGCCGCCCGAGCTGGCGTCCGACATCGCCGAACGTGGCCTGGTGCTGACCGGCGGCGGCGCCCTGCTGCGCGACCTGGACAAGCTGATCGCCGAGGAGACCGGCCTGCCGGTGGTGGTCGCCGAGGACCCGCTGACCTGCGTGGCACGCGGCGGCGGCAAGGCCCTGGAGATGATCGACCAGCATACCTTCGAACTGCTGTCCAGCGACTGATCGACGACCAGGGATTGCGCAGGGGGGGACACTATCAAGCCGCTGTTCTCGCACGGATCGGTGCCGGGCTATCGCATGCTGTTGTGTGCGGTCCTTGCCGCTGCACTGATGTTCGTCGACCTGCGCTTCACGCGCATGGAGCCGGTGCGGGCCCAGCTCTCCACCCTGGTGGCGCCGATCCAGTGGGTCGTCAGCCTGCCCAGCGACGTGCTCAACTGGGGAGCCCTGGCGCTGTCGGACCAGCGGGCGCTGGTGGAGGAGAACCGGCGCCTGCGGGAGCAGATCCTGACCCTGTCCCACCGGGTGCAGCGCATGGCCAGTCTCACCGCCGAGAACGTGCGCCTGCGCGAGCTGCTTGACGCCACCCGGGAGCACGACATTCCCTTCATCACCGCCGAGCTGCTCTCGCTGGACCCGGATCCCTTCACCCATCGCATGGTGATTGATCGCGGTCGCCGCGACGGCGTCTTCGTCGGCCAGCCGGTGATGGATGCCTCGGGGCTGGTGGGGCAGGTCACGGCCGTGTCGGCCTATTCCAGCCGGGTGCTGCTGGTGGCCGACGCCAGCCATGCGTTGCCGATCCAGGTCAATCGCAACGGCCTGCGCTTCATCATCCAGGGGACCGGCCAGTACGAGGCGTTGAGCGTGCTGCATGTGCCCGATACCGCCGATATCCGCGAGGGGGACCTGCTGGTGACCTCGGGACTGGCGGGGCGTTTCCCCTCCGGCTATCCGGTCGCCCGGGTCACCCAGGTGGTCCACGACCCCGGCGAGCCCTTCGCGCGGGTCGACGCGCGCCCCGTGGCCCAGCTGCAGCGCTCGCGCCACTTCCTGTTGCTGTTTCCCCCGGAGCCCCCCGAGGCTCCCGGACGGGGCGGCTGGACGGTGCGGCTCGACCCCGTCGCCATCCGCGCCGCGCTGGGAGCCGCCGGTCCTCTCGAGGAGGTGCCCTGATGGCCGCCCCGTCTCCCGCCAGTCTGCCGTGGATCTGGCTGACGCTGCTGCTGGCGCTGTGCCTGCAGGTGATGCCCCTGGCCGATGGCTGGCAGATCTGGCGGCCCGACTGGCTGGGACTGATGCTGATCTACTGGTGCATGAAGGCGCCACAGCGGGTCGGGGTCTTCCATGGCTTCGTGCTGGGGATCCTGCTCGACCTGATCGAGGGAGCGCCGCTGGGCCAGAACGCCCTGCTGCTGTCGCTGCTGGCCTTCCTCTGCGCCCTGGTCTATCCCCGCTTCCGGGCCTATTCCCTGCTCCAGCAGGCGGTGCTGATCCTGGTGTTGCTCGGCACGGTACAGCTCGTCGAGCAATGGCTGCGGACTCTGCTCGGGCCCTTCTCGATCCACCTTTCCTTCCTCTTGCCCTCGCTGATCGGGGCGGTGCTCTGGCCCTGGCTGACCACGCTGTTTCGGGTCTTCCGCCGCCGCCCCGCCGGCGATTGACCCTGGAGACGCCATGCCTGCCGCTTCCCCGCTGATCTGTCTGGCCTCGGCCTCGCCGAGGCGTCGCGAGTTGCTGGCGTCCATCGGCGTGCCCGTCGAGGTGCGCCCGGTGGGTATCGACGAGACGCCGCTGCCCGGCGAGGCCGCCGAGGCCTATGTGCTGCGCCTGGCCGAGGAGAAGGCCCGGGCGGGAGCCGCCCTGGGCGCCTTGCCGACCCTGGGGGCCGACACTGCCGTGGTCTGCGACGAGACCATCTTCGGCAAGCCCCGCGACCGTGACGAGGCGGCGCGCATGCTCCGCGCCTTGTCGGGTCGCTCCCACGAGGTGCTGACGGCCGTGGCGTTGACCGGCCCGGCGGGGCGGCTCTCGACCTGCGTGGCCACGCGAGTGGCGATGCGCGAGATCGCCGAGGAGGAGATCGCCGCCTACTGGGCCACCGGCGAGCCCGCCGACAAGGCCGGCGGCTATGCCATCCAGGGGCGAGGCGCGGTGTTCGTCGCGCGTCTGGAGGGCAGTCACTCGGCGGTGGTCGGGTTGCCGCTGTTCGAGACGGCCGAGCTGCTGTCGCGCCAGGGCGTGCCGCTGTGGAACCGGTCGCGGCCGTCGCCGGCTATGTCATAATGGCCCGAGTTTCCTCTGGACAAGGATTTCCGCATGAGCGGTGAAGTACTCATCAACCTGACGCCGATGGAGACCCGCGTCGCCGTGGTGGAGAACGGCGTGCTGCAGGAGGCCTTCATCGAGCGGGCCCGCCGGCGGGGCATCGTCGGCAATATCTACAAGGGGCGGGTCGTCCGCGTCCTGCCGGGCATGCAGGCCGCCTTCGTCGACATCGGCCTCGACCGCGCGGCCTTCATCCATGCCCATGAGGTGATGCCGCCGGGCACCCCCGCCGACGAGCAGGTCTCGATCGCTCAGCTGCTCCACGAGGGCCAGGCCCTGGTCATCCAGGTCACCAAGGACCCGATCGGCTCCAAGGGCGCCCGCCTGACCACCCACCTCTCGGTGCCGTCCCGTTACCTGGTCTACATGCCCGACTCGCCTCACCACGGCGTCTCCCAGCGCATCGAGGACGACGGCGAGCGCGAGCGGCTGCGGGAGCTGGTCGAGGCGGCCACCGCGGAGCAGAGTCTCGAGGTCACCGGAGGCTTCATCGTGCGGACTGCCGCCGAGGGCGTCACTCTGGAGGAGCTGGCCGGCGACATGCACTTCCTGCTGCGGCTTTGGCGCAAGGTCAGCGAGCGCAAGGTTACCGCCCCGGCACCCAGCGTCATCTATGATGATCTGCCGCTGTTCATGCGCACCCTGCGCGACGTGATGCGCGACGATATCGAGAAGGTGCGCATCGACTCCCGGGAGAACCACGTCAAGCTGCTGGAATTCGCCGAGGAGTTCATGCCCTCGGCGGTGGAGCGCATCGAGCACTATGCCGGCGAGCGCCCGATCTTCGACCTGTTCAGCGTCGAGGACGAAATCCAGAAGGCGCTGGGCCGCAAGGTGCAGCTGAAGTCGGGGGGCTATCTGGTCATCGATCCCACCGAGGCGATGACCACCATCGACGTCAACACCGGCGGCTATGTGGGGCATCGCAACCTCGAGGAGACGATCTTCAAGACCAACCTCGAGGCCGCCACCGCCATCGCCCGCCAGCTGCGGCTGCGCAACCTGGGGGGCATCATCATCATCGACTTCATCGACATGGAAGATCCGGAGCACCAGCGTCAGGTACTGCGGGTGCTGGAGAAGTCGCTGGAACGCGACCATGCCAAGACCAAGTGCACCGGCGTCACCGAGCTCGGCCTGGTCCAGGTGACCCGCAAGCGCACCCGGGAGAGCCTGGAGCAGACACTATGCGAGGCCTGCCCCTCCTGCCACGGTCGCGGCACGCTCAAGACCCCCGAGTCGGTGTGCTACGAGATCTTCCGCGAGATCCTGCGCGAGGAGCGCGCCTACAGCGCCGAGACCTATACGGTGCTGGCCTCGCAGTCGGTGGTCGACCGGCTGCTCGACGAGGAGTCGGCGGCGGTGGCGGACCTGGAGGAGTTCATCGGCAAGACCATTCGTTTCCAGGTGGAGTCCCACTATTCCCAGGAGCAGTACGACATCGTGCTGATGTGAGCCATGTCGCCGACCCGTCTGGTCATTCGCTGGTCGCTGACGCTGCTGGCCCTGCTACTGACGCTGGCGGCGATGCTGGTGCTCGTGGTGCAACTGCTGCTCGGCCAGACCGATCGGCTGACGCCGCGTCTCGAGGCCCTGCTCGCCAGCCGCTTCGAGGCGGCGGTCGTGCTGGGCGGCATCGAGGGCGACCTGGCCGGCCTGGACCCCCGGCTCCAGGTGGCCGACCTGGATATCAAGGCCCGCCCGGACCTGGGCGACCTGCCGCTGCTGGAGATGGAGTCCGCGCACCTGCGCCTGGACACCGCGGCGAGCCTGCGCCAGGGCATGCCGGTGGTGGCGGACGCGCGCCTCAGCGGGATCACCCTGCACCTCTACCAGGCCGCGGACCGGAGCTGGCAGTGGCCGGCACCGGCCGAACTGCCCCCCGAACTGATTCCCGAGAGCGAGTTCGATCTCTCGCGCCTGGACTTCTGGGTCGGCGTGCTGCTGCGGCAGCGTGCCTGGGTCGAGGATGTCCGGGTGGTGCTGCATGGGCGCAAGGGCGAGGCGGTCCTCGAGGCGCCCCGGCTGCTGATGGTCGGCGACGCGCGCAGCGCCCATCTGGAAGGCGAGGTCCACCGCCGTGATCGCCCGGGGCAGGCCTTCCAGGTGGTGATGGAAGTGGTGCCGGGAGACCAGGGACTGGATGACTTCGGCGCCGCCCTGCAGGCGGACATGCCGCTGGCCAGCCTGATCGGGCTGTCCTCGCTGCTGGGCTACGAGGACCTGGTGAGTGTCGACGAGGCCGAAGGTCAGGCACGCCTCTGGGGGCGCTGGACCCGCGGTCGCCTTGCCGACGTTCGCCTGGAGGTCGAGGCCTCGCGCCTGGTGCTGAACCAGCAGGCGCCGCCGCCCGAGGCGGGCGCCGAGCGCGGGATCGTGCTCGAGGAAACGGTGCTGCAGGGGCAGTGGCTGCGCGACGAGGCCGGTGAGGGCTGGCAGGCCTGGCTGGAGGGCGACGCCCGCAATGCCACCGGCAGCGTCGACCCGACGGCCGGCCCCCCCGTGCCCCGCTACTGGCACCTGCAGAGCCGGCCGGACGGCTGGTGGCTCAATGCCAGCGCCTTCGACCTGGGGGCGCTGGCCGCCTGGCGGGAGCGGCTGCCGTTGCCCGAGGGGCTGTCCCGTGCCGTCGCCAGCCTTGCCCCCCGGGGCCGGGTGACGGCGCTCGGCCTGGGCCGGCGCGATGACCAGTGGCGGGCCCGGGTGAGTGCCACCGATGTCGCCGTCGATCCCTGGCAACAGGCCCCGGGGGGCGGGCCGCTGGATATCTGGGTGGAGGCCGACGGTACCCGCGGGCGGGTGCGCTTCGTCGACAGCGCCGACGCCGAGCTGGTGTTCCCCGAGATCTTCACCGCGCCGCTGGCCCTCGAGCATGCCAGCGGCCGGGTCGACTGGGTGTACGACGGGCCCCGCAGCTTCGTCAGCGGCCGTCAGCTGGCGGTCGGCTGGCAGGGGGCCGAGATCGAGGGCGGCTTCGGTCTGTCCATCGGCGGTCCGGGGCGCGGGGGCTTCGGCCTGCAGCTGGACTTCCACGACGTGGACGCCGTGTCGCGGCCCCTCACGGACTGGCTGCCCATGCCGCTGCTGCGCGAGCGGGTCGACTCCGAGCTCGCCGAGTGGCTGGCCGGAGGGCTGGCCGGTCGGGTCCCGGAGGGAGCGCTGCGCCTGCATGTGCCCGTGTCGCGATCCCCCCAGGCCGTGGCCGCCAGGATCGCCCCGGCGCTACGCCTGGCGCTCGAGGTTCGCGACGGTCACCTGCCCTTCGCTCCCGGCTGGCCGGCCGTGGACGCCGTCGACGGTCGCCTCGAGCTGGAGGGGGAGCGTCTCACGGCCCGAGTGACGCGTGCCGAGAGCCTGGGGGTCCAGGCCCGGGATGCCGTGGTGCGGATGGCCGACGAGACCCTCGAGGTCGAGTCCCCGTTGACCGCCGATGTCCCGGCATTGATCCGCTACCTCGCCGCGATGCCCGTCGACGGCACCTCGATGGCCGCCGACTGGCAAGGCGATGGCCAGGTGACCGGTCGCCTGGCCCTGGCCCTGCCGCTGGCCGAGGCCGAGGCTTTGTCACTGGACATCAGCGGCGAGGCGACGCTGCCGCGCCTGGTGCATGCGCCCACTGGCCTGGTCATCGAGTCCCTGGAGGGGCCTCTGGCCTGGCATCAGCAAGGCGAGACCGGGGGCCTCGAGGGACGGCTCGCCGGGCGCCTGCTGGGCGGCCCCCTGGAGGCCGACATCGACACCGGCGGCGAGGGCATCGCGATGTCCGGGACCGCCGACGTCGCGACGTTGCTCGACCTGGGCGCGCCGGCCGGGGTGAAGCAGGTCGTTTCGGGGCGGCTGCCCTGGCAGGCACGCCTGGCGCTCGGCGAGGGCCCGCCGAGCCTGACACTGGAGAGCGCCCTCAAGGGCACCGCCATCGCCCTGCCGGCCCCGCTTGGCAAGGCGGCCGACGAGATCCGGCCGCTGCGGCTGTCCGCCGAGCTGGGCGAGACGCTGCGCGTATCCGGGCGTCTCGGGGCGCAACTCGGGCTGCGCTGGCGGGAGCAGGGCGGTGGCCAGGGCCAGGTGTGGCTGGGCGGGGGCGGGCCCACGGCCTGGCCGGTCGAGCCGGGCTGGTCGGTGCAGGCCTACCTGCCGCGGCTGGCGCTCGGCGACTGGGTGCGGCAGCTCTCGCCCCTGGCCGGGGACCTCGGGGCGCCGGGCGGCGGCCAGGGCCTGGCCCGGGTGACCCTGGACACCGACTGCCTGAGTGTCCAGGCACGCTGTCTCGGCTCGCTGATCATTGATGGCCGGCCGGTCTCCGGGGGCTGGGACCTGGCCCTCGACGGCACCCTGCTGGCCGGCCAGGTCGCCTATCGCGAGCGCCAGGCCATCCCGCTGGATGTGTCCTTGAGCAGCCTGTCGCTGGATGGCTGGCTGCCCGGCGAGGCCACGGGCAGCGGCGAGCTCCTCGACGAGCTCGAGACGGCGCCGGAGCCGGTGCCCATGCCGGCGTGGCTCGGCGAGCTGCCGTCGGGGCGCCTGCGGGTGGCCGACATCCACTGGCGGGCCCGGCGCCTCGGCCCCTTCACCGCCTACTGGCGGGCCTCCCCCGAGCAGCTGGTGGTGGACCCGGTGGGCCTGACCCTGGGGCAGATCTCGGCCCACGGCAACCTGACCTGGGAGGCCACCGGCCACGGGGCCAGCCTGACCCGCGCGCGGCTGGCCCTGGATGGGCGCGACCTGGGTTCCGCCCTGGAGGCCCTCGGCCAGCCGGTGGCGGTACGCAGCGAGGAGACCCGGGTCGACAGCCAGCTGGCCTGGCCCGGGGCTCCCTGGCAGTTCGCCCTGGCCCGGTCGCGGGGCAGCCTCGAGGTCGAGCTGCGCGACGGACGCTTCGTCAACCTCGAGTCGCCCTCCGCCCGGGTGATCGGCCTGCTCAACGTCGACAACCTGCTGCGTCGCCTGACCCTGGACTTCTCCGACATTACCGGCCGGGGCACCGCCTTCGATCGTGTCAGCGGGGCGGCTACCCTGTATGGTGGCGTGCTGGAGACTCGCGGGCCGGTGACCATCGACGGGCCGGCGACCCGCTTCACCCTCGAGGGCAGCGTCGACCTGGCCCGACGGGAACTCGATCAGCGGCTTGGCGTCACAGTCCCGGTGAGCAACAACCTGCCATTGGCGGCAGTGATCGCCGGCGCCCCTGTGGTGGGCGGCGCGCTGTTCATCGCCGACAAGATCTTCGGCGATGCCATCGACCGGGTGACACGAATTCACTATCGCGTGCAGGGGCCCTGGACCTCGCCGCGCATCTCACTGGAAAGTGCCGAATGACATCACAGACCCACTCCCTGCTCGACCAGGCCGCCGAGGTGCTGCTGGCTCCCGGTGGGCTCGACCTCGCGGCCATGGACGCCGGCCTTGGCCATGCCCTGGGGCCCGGCATCGACTACGCCGATCTCTACTTCCAGCGCAGCTGGCACGAGGGCTGGGTGCTGGAGGACGGCGAGGTCAAGGAGGCCAGCTACAACATCGACGGCGGCGTCGGGGTGCGGGCCATGGCCGGCGAGAAGACCGGCTTCGCCTATTCCAACCAGATCACCGCCGATGCCCTGGCCGAGACCGGGCGCACCGCTGCCGGCATCGTCCGCAGCGGCGCCCGGCTGGCGGCGGCCCCGCAGGTGCTGGCCGGCCCTGCGAGTCGCTATGCCGGCATCGACCCGCTATCCGGGCTGTCCGCCGACGACAAGATCGCCATGCTCAAGCTGGCCGACCGGGTGGCCCGCTCGGCGGACCCGGCGGTGAGCCAGGTCAGCGCCTCCCTGACCGGGGTCTACGAGGTGGTGCTGGTGCGGGCCAGCGACGGTACCCTGGCCGCGGACATCCGCCCACTGGTGCGCCTCAACGTCAGCGTCATCGCGGTGCGCGACGGCCGCCGGGAGCGCGGCAGCGCCGGCGGCGGCGGCCGCTATCCCATGGCGCGGCTGCGTGACGAGAACGTCGCCGAGCGCTATGCCCGGGAGGCGGTGCGCCAGGCCCTGGTCAACCTCGACGCCGTGGACGCCCCGGCCGGCCAGATGCCGGTGGTGCTGGGGGCCGGCTGGCCGGGCATCCTGCTCCACGAGGCCGTGGGCCACGGCCTGGAAGGGGACTTCAACCGCAAGGGCAGCTCGGCCTTCGCCGGTCGCATGGGCCAGCGGGTGGCGGCGCCCGGTGTCACCGTGGTCGATGACGCGACCCTGGCCGACCGTCGCGGCTCGATGACCGTCGACGACGAGGGCACGCCGGGGCAGTGCACGACCCTGATCGAGGACGGCATCCTCACCGGCTACATGCAGGACAAGCTCAACGCCCGGCTGATGGGCATGGCGCCCACCGGCAATGCCCGTCGCGAGTCCTTCGCCCACCTGCCCATGCCGCGCATGACCAACACCTACATGCGGGCCGGCAATGACGATCCCGCCGATATCATCAAGAGCGTCTCGCGGGGGCTCTATGCGGTCAGCTTCGGTGGCGGCCAGGTGGACATCACCTCGGGCAAGTTCGTGTTCTCGGCGAGCGAGGCCTACCTGATCGAGGACGGCCGGATCACTGCGCCGGTGAAGGGGGCGACCCTGATCGGCAATGGTCCCGAGGCCATGGGGCGGGTCTCGATGATCGGCCACGACCTGGAGCTGGATACCGGGATCGGCGTGTGCGGCAAGGAAGGCCAGGGCGTGCCGGTGGGCGTGGGCCAGCCGACGCTGAAGCTGGACGAGCTGACCGTGGGCGGCACGCAATCCTGAGGGGAAGCCGCTGCGCTCGACGAGGCGGTGTTGGCGGCGAACTCGCCATGCTCATTTAGAAGCGACTAAACTCCGCTGGCTCGTTCGCCGCCGCCTTGCCTCGTCTTCGCTCGCTGGCTTCTCGAGCCATGGGAAGACAGGAGACGAGGTTCAGAGGTTGGCCGTGTCGCGGATCAGCCGGAACAGCCGGCGGGCATTGGTGGGCGGCTTGCCCTGCTCGCGCTCGCGGCGGGCGTTGCGGATCAGCTGGCGCAGCGCCTGGCGGTCGACGTCGGGGAACTCGGCGATGAAGGTCTCGACGGCGTCGTCGTCCTCGTCGATCAGCCGGTCGCGCCACTTCTCCAGGCGGTGGAAAGCGTGGTCGCGGCGCAGCTGCTCCTGGTCGATCTCGTCGAACACCGCCTGGATGCCGGCGAGGTCCTCGCGGCGCATCAGCTTGCCGACGTACTGCATGTGGCGCCGGCGGGCCTCCCGGGCGCGAATCCGCCCGGTCTCCTCGATGGCCGCCAGCAGGTCGTCGGAGAGGGGGAAGCGGGCCCGCTCGGCCTCGCTCATGGCGATCAATCGCTCGCCGAGGGCCTGCAGCGCGTGCATCTCGCGCTTGAGCTGGGACTTGCTGGGCCGCTCATCGGCCGGGGAAAGATCATCCTGGGTCATGCTGCGTCCTGGGTCGTGAAGATCGGGTCGGGGCTACCGGCCCAGTATACCAGCCCGTCGCGTCGGGCTGGACGAATGCCATATTCTGGAGCATCGGCCCGCGGGCCGGTCGAGTAAGGAGAGAGACCATGACACAGGCTTTCGATGCCGCCGCCCAGCAGTCGCTGCTGGAAACCCGCGCCGAGGCGGCCCTGGCGCTGGCACGCCGGTTGGGCGCCGACGCCTGCGAGGTGGGGGCCAGCGTCGACCAGGGGGTCGGCGTCAACGTGCGCGAGGGCGAGGTGGAGACCGTCGAGCTGTCCCGGGACCAGGGCATCGCGGTGACCGTCTACGTGGGAAGCCGCAAGGGCAGTGCCTCGTCCACGGACGCCGGTGAGGCCTCGATCCGCGACGTGGTGGAAAAGGCCCTGGCCATCGCTCGCCACACCGGCGAGGACTCGGCCGCGGGGCTGGCCGATGCCGCGCTGATGGCCGAACACCTGCCGGACCTCGACGTCCACCACCCCTGGCCGTTGACCACCGAGCAGGCCATCGACCTGGCCCTGGCCTGCGAGGGGGCCGGCCGCCGCATGGCCGGGATCAAGAGTTCCGACGGCGCCGGCCTCTCCAGCGGCGAGGGCGTGCGCGTCTACGCCAACAGTCACGGCTTCCTGGGCAGCCAGCGCGGCAGCCGCCATTCGCTGTCCTGCATGCTGATCGCCGAGGACGAGGGGGGCATGCAGCGCGACTACGACTACACCAGCGCGCGCGATCCGCGCACCCTGCTGGCCCCGGAAATGGTGGGCGAGAGCGCAGCGCGGCGGACCCTGCGACGGCTGGGGGCGCGCCGCCCGGCCACCGGTCGCCTGCCGGTACTCTTCGATCCGACCCTGGCCGCGGGCCTGGTCGGTCACCTGATGGGGGCGATCGCCGGCGGGGCCCTCTACCGCCAGTCCTCCTTCCTCTGCGAGCGGCTCGGCGCGAGTCTCTTCCCGGAGTGGTTCTCGCTGTACGAGCGGCCCATGGAGGTCGGCGCCATGGCCAGCAGCCCCTTCGACAACGACGGCGTCCAGACCCGCGACAATGTCTTCATCGAGCGCGGCCGGCTGGCCAGCTACATGCTCTCCGCCTACAGTGCCCGGCGCCTGGGCATGGCGACCACCGGCAACGCCGGCGGGGCCCGCAACCTGCGCATCGACGCGCCGCTCGCCTCTCGGGATGCCCTGCTCGAGCGGATGGGGCGTGGTGTACTGGTCACCGAGCTGATGGGCCAGGGGGTCAACGGCGTCACCGGCGACTACTCGCGGGGCGCGGCGGGCTTCTGGGTCGAGGACGGCGAGATCCAGTACCCGGTGGAGGAGTTCACCATCGCCGGCAATCTGGAGGCGATGTTCAAGGGGCTGGTCGGCGTCGGCGAGGATATCGACACCCGCGGCAGCATCCATTCCGGCAGCTGGCTGATCGACGAAATGACGGTCGCGGGCGCGTAGCGCCCGAGACGCGGCTCCGCCGCTTGAAGAGGGAAGAGCGGCGCTTCGCGCCTGGAAGCTTGAAGAAAAACCGCCCCCGTGGCTTGCCACGGGGGCGGTTCCATTTATGTTGCCTTCCAGCTTCCAGCTTCCAGCTTCCAGCTTCCAGCTTCCAGCTTCCAGCTGTCAGGCCTCTTCTTCGAAACGGGCATGGAAGAGCGCCTCGAGGGCGTCCAGCACCGCTTCGCCATCCTCGCCCTCGGCCTCCAGGGTGAGCTCGCTGCCGCAGGGCGCGGCCAGCATCAAGAGGGCCATGATGTTGGCCGCATCGGCCTGCTGCTCCCCATGGTAGACGGTGACCCGCGAGGCATAGGGCTGACAGCACTGCACCAGGCGGGTCGCCGCGCGGGCGTGCAGGCCGCGCTTGTTGGTCAGGGTGAGCTTGCGTCTCGGCACGTCTCAACGGTCCTCGTCGGTGTCGGGGGCGGGCAGGTTGCGCTGGAGGCCGAGCTCGCGGTGGCGGAGCCGGACCCCGGGGTAGGCTGCGGCCAGGCGGTGGGCCAGCCGTTCGGCGAGGTACACCGAACGGTGCTGGCCGCCGGTGCAGCCAATGGCGACGGTGAGGTAGCTGCGCTGGCTGGCCTGGTAGCGAGGCAGCCAGCGCTCGACCCAGGCCAGGATATCCGCGGCCATCTCGGCGACCATCGGATAGCTGTCGAGAAAGGCGATCACGCTGTCGTCGCGGCCGGTGGCGTCACGCAGCTGGGGATCCCAGTAGGGGTTGGGCAGGCAGCGGGCGTCGAAGACGATATCGGCATCCAGGGGCACACCGCGCTTGAAGCCGAAGGACTCCACGGTGAGGGTCAGCCCCTCGCGGCGATGACCGGCCACCTGGTCGGTGATGCGGCCCCGGAGATCGTGCACCGAGAGCCGCGAGGTATCGATCACCAGGTCGGCGAGGTCGCGGATTTCCGCCAGGGCGGCCTCCTCGCAGTCGATGGCCTCCGCCAGGGTCATCTGGCTGTCACGGGTCAGCGGATGGCGGCGGCGGGTCGCCGAGTAGCGCTCCAGCAGGATGCGGGCGTCGGTGGTCAGATAGACCACCTGACAGTGGATGTTGCGGGCCCGAACATCCTCGAGCAGCGCGGGGAAGCGCTTCAGGGCGTGGGGCAGGTTGCGGGCATCGATGCTCACGGCGATGGAACTGCGCAACGACTGACCGCTGCGCAGTTCGTCTACCAGGGGGCCCAGCAGCATGGCCGGGAGATTGTCGATGGCGTAGTAGCCGAGGTCCTCCAGGGCCTGCAGCGCGATCGACTTGCCCGAGCCGGAGCGGCCACTGATGATCACGAGCTGCATGAGAGATCTCCTGGTCGGGACCGGCTGGTCCGGGGCTAGCCGTTGTGGTCGGCCGGTGCCTGTCGTCGGATGGCCTCGGTAAGGCGTTCGTGAAGCTCCTGCTGGCTCTCGGCATGGCGCAGGGCGCTGCGAGTTTCGGTATCGTTCATCACCCCGGCCACCTGGCCGAGCAGCGCGAGGTGGGCGTCGTCGGCCTCCTCGGGCACCAGCAGCACGAACACCAGGTCGACGGGATCACCGTCAACGGCATCGAAGTCCACTGGCTCGGCGAGCTTGAGGAAGCCGGCGATGGGCGCCTTGCAATGAGGGTTGCGGGCATGCGGGATGGCGACCCCGTGACCGATGCCGGTGCTGCCGAGGCGCTCGCGGCCGATCAGCCGGCTGAAGACCTCCTGGCTGTCGAGACTCGGGGTATTCTGGGCGATGAAGGTGCTGAAGAATTCCAGCACCCGCTTCTTGCTCCCCCCGGGCACCGCGAAGAGCGTGCGCTCGGGGGGCAGGATGGTTTCCAGTGACATGGGGCGGCTCAACGGACGCCGGCAGCGCCCTGAGCGCGAGCCTGGGTCTTTTCCTTGTGCTTGACCAGCTGGCGGTCCAGCTTGTCGGCGAGGGCATCGATGGCGGCGTACATGTCGCCGTCCATGGCTTCGGCATGAAGGTCGGCACCGGCGGCATGCAGGGTGCAAGCGGCCTGCTGGCGTTCTTTCTCGACGGAGAGCGTGACCTGCACGGTGGTGATGTTGTCGTAATGGCGTTCCAGGCGCGTGAGCTTTTCCTGAACATAGTCACGCAGGGGGTCGGTCAGTTCCACGTGGTGGCCGGTGAGGTTGACTTGCATGACACGCTCCTTGCTCCTTGAGTGGTGCCTCGATTGTAACCCTTTTTGGTGTCGTGCAAACCCCCCGTCGGCGGCCCGCGGCAGGCTGCCCTCCACCTGGCCTCGCCGGGTCAGGCGAGGCGCTTGCGCTGGCTCGACGAGGGGATGTGCATGGCCTCGCGGTACTTGGCCACGGTACGCCTGGCCACCTCGATGCCTTCCTCGGCGAGCAGGTCGACGAGCCGGCTGTCCGACAGCGGCTTGCGTGGTGGTTCCTCCTGGATCAGCTTGCGGATGCGGGCGCGGATCGCGGTGCTGGAATGGGCGTCGTCACCACCGCCCACCTGGCTGGAGAAGAAGAACTTGAGCTCGAACACGCCCCGCGGGGTGTGGATGAACTTCTGGGTGGTGACCCGGGAGATGGTGGATTCGTGCATCTCCACGGCCTGGGCGATATCGGCGAGGATCAGTGGCTTCATGGCCTCCTCGCCGCGCTCCAGGAAGTCCAGCTGGCGGGCCATCACCTCGCGGCCGACGCGCAGCAGGGTGTCGTTGCGGCTGGTCAGGCTCTTGAGCAGCCAGCGTGCCTCCTGGAGGTGGTCCTTGAGGAACTGGTTGTCCTGGCTCTTGTCGGCGCGCTTGATCAGGGCCGCATAGTCGGGCTGGATGCGCAGTCGCGGCAGCGCCTCCGGATTGAGTTCGATCCGCCAGCCCTGCTCACTGTGGCGGGCGATCAGGTCGGGGATCACGTAGTCGCTGTCGCCGGCGGCGAAGGCACTGCCCGGGCGCGGATCGAGACCCCGTATCAGGGCGATCACCTCGTCGAGCACGGCATCGTCGAGCCCCAGCCGGCGCTTGAGCAGGCGTTGGTCGTTGCCGGCCAGGGCCTCGAGGAACTGGCGAACCAGGCGCCGGGCCTGGGGCAGCAGAGGGGTGTCCTGGGGCAGGGCGGCGAGCTGCAGCAGCAGGCACTCGCGAAGGTCCCGGGCGAAGACCCCGGTGGGCTCGAACTGCTGCAGACGCAGCAGCACGCCCTCCACCTCGCGGGTGGCCAGGCCCTCCAGGCCCTGGGTGCGCAGCCCGTCGCGCAGCTCGTCGAGGGACTGCTCCAGGTAGCCGTCGCCATTCACGGCATCGATCAGGCTCTCGGCGATGCGCGTCTCGCGCTCGTCCAGGCCGCTCATGGCCAGCTGCCAGGCCAGGTGGCCCTGCAGGCTCTGGCCGGCAGCCTGGCGCTCGAAGTCCGGGGCTTCGCCGCCGCTGCCCGAGCCTGCGTCCTGGAAGGTGTCGGTCCAGTCGCTGTCCACGGCCAGCTCGTCGGGAATATCGCTGGCCCAGTCGTCGTCCGCGGCCTCGCTGACGGCCTGCTCGCCGAATTCATCCTCCATCTCCAGCATCGGGTTGGCCTCCAGGGCCTGCTGGATCTCCTGGCGCAGGTCCAGGGTGGAGAGCTGCAGCAGGGCGATGGCCTGCTGCAGCTGGGGGGGCATGGTCAGCTGGGTGCCGACGCGGAGTTGCAGGGAAGCCTTCATGGCCATGGGGCGGATCCGTTCGACTGGCGATGAAGCCCTCACCCTAGTGTGCCGGAGGGAGGCATGCAAGCCCTCAAGCTAGCAATTAGCGTGCCAACGGCAATTGGCGTGCCTGTCGCCGCACGGCGACCTTATATCAGTAACTTACCAATAAAGACCGAGTCACAGGCGGAAGTCCTGGCCGAGGTAGACGTCGCGGACCTTCTGGTTGGCGAGGATCGCTTCGGCATCGCCCTCGGCGATGATCTGGCCGTCGCCGACGATGTAGGCGCCATCGCAGATGTCGAGGGTCTCGCGCACGTTGTGGTCGGTGATCAGCACGCCGATCTCGCGGGCCTTCAGCTGGCGAATGATGCCCTTGATCTCGCCTACCGAGATCGGGTCGACCCCGGCGAAGGGCTCGTCGAGCAGGATGAAGTCGGGTTCGGTGGCCAGGGCGCGGGCGATCTCCACCCGCCGGCGCTCGCCGCCGGACAAGCTCATGCCCGGGTTGTCGCGAATATGGGTGACATGGAAGTCCTCCAGCAGCTGCTCCAGGCGGGCCTGGCGGCCGGCCCGGTCGAGGTCCCGGCGGGTCTCGAGGATGGCCATGATGTTGTCGGCCACGGAGAGTTTGCGGAAGATCGACGCCTCCTGGGGCAGGTAGCCGATGCCGGCCCGGGCGCGCTCGTGCATGGCGGTGCCGGAGAGGTCGCGATCGTCGATGGCCACCGAGCCCGCATCGGCCCGCACCAGGCCGACGATCATGTAGAAGGAGGTGGTCTTGCCGGCGCCATTGGGGCCGAGCAGACCGACGATGCGCCCCTGCTCGATCTCCAGGCTGATGTCATGGACGACGCGGCGACGCTTGTAGCTCTTGGCGAGGTGGCGGGCGCTGAGGGTCTTCATGGGGCGTCCTGCTGTTCCGGCTCCAGGGTCATGCGTACCCGCTGGCGGTCCTCGACCCCCTCGGCCGCGGAGCGAGCCTGGACCACACGGCGGTCGAGGAAGTATTCCAGGTAGCCGCCGTCGAAGGTATCGCCCCCCTGGTGCAGCTCGGCCTGGTCGATCAGCTCGATGCGGCGCTCGGCCACGTGGTAGACCACGGTGCGTCCCCAGCCGCGAACCAACGGCTCGTCGGGGGCCGGTTTCTGCTCGATGTAGGCCCGCTCCCCGATGGCGGTAGCCTGGGTCAGCTGGCCGGCCGTGTTGCGACGGATCTCGACGCGCTCGCCGGTCAGCTGCATGCTGCCCTGGGTGATCATCACGGCGCCGCGGTAGACGGCGGTGCCGGCACGGTCGTCGAGGTCGAGGCGATCCGCCTCGACCTGAATGGGGGCGCTGGCATCGCCCTCCAGGGCCAGCACCGGGCCGCTGGCCAGGGGCAGGGCGGCGAGGCTCAGGGCCAGCAGGGGCGCGAGGGGCGGTCGCATCATGGCTCGGGGTCCTCCGGGGTGGTCGGCGGGTGATGGCCGCGCACATTGTCGGTCAGCCGGGCCCGATTGTCATGGAGCCAGGCATCGAACCGCTCGCCCCGCATCTGCTGGGGGGGCTGGCGCAGCAGGGCTGGCGTCTCGCTCCAGGCGTGCCCGGTGTCGGCGTCGTAGTGAAGGGTCTCGGTTTCCAGGTGCCAGCGCTCCCGGGGCGCCGTGAGCCGGGCGTCCCCCTCCAGCAACAGGGGATTGCCGCCGGCGCCCAGGCGCCCGCGGTCGGCGCTGGCCAGCCAGCGCCGACCGCTGTCGTCGCGCAGCCGAACCTCGGGGGTCGTGAGGCGGGTGACGTCATCGTCGGGGGTATGCACCAGGCGCGGCGTCTCCAGGCGCTGGTGGGGGCGGCCCTGGGCATCGAAGCGGGTCAGCCGTGCGTCCTCGAGGAAGTAGTCCGGCTCGCCGGCGGCATCTCGGGGCACCGCGCCCGGCGGAGAGGCGTCGCGCTGGTCGAGCAGCGCCAGGCCGCCGCCCAGGGCGAGCAGCAGCAGCAACAGCCAGGTCCGGAAACCGGGGCGCGGCAGGCGCATGGGCTCAGGCCTTGCCGTGCAGGTAGGTGTCGAGGACGGCGTCCCAGTGCCCCTGGGCCTGCAGCAGGGTGTCGCAGATCTCGCGTACCGCGCCATGACCGCCCTCGCGCTCGGTCACCCAGTCGGCGTGCTGGCGGATATAGCTTGGTGCACCGGGCACGCTGATGCCGACGCCGGCCTGGCGGATGGCGGCCACATCGGGCATGTCGTCGCCGCAGTAGGCGACCTGCTCGAGGCCGATGCCCAGGCGGGTACACAGCTGGCGCAGTGTCGGCAGCTTCTTCTCGATGCCCTGGTAGAGGTGCTGGATGCCCAGGGCCGCGGCGCGGCGGCTGACCATGGGCGAGTCGCGCCCGGTGATCAGAGCGACCTCGATGCCGGCGCGGTGCAGCAGCTTGATGCCATGGCCGTCCAGGGTATGGAAGGCCTTGGTCTCGCCGCCGTCGGACTGGAAGTAGAGGCGACCATCGGTCAGCACACCGTCCACGTCCATGGCCAGCAGGCGGATGCGCCGCAGGCGGTCGACGAGGCCGGGGTCCATCAGGGGGGCGTCGAGGGTCATGGGGTCTCCTTGGGGGTCAGATCACGCCACTGGCGAGCAGGTCATGCATGTGCAGGGCGCCGACCGGGCGTCCCTCGTCGTCCACCACGGCCAGGGCCGTGATGCGGTTGTCGTCCATGATGCGTACCGCCTCGGCGGCCAACATGTCGGGGGCCACGCGCTTGCCGGGCACGGTCATCACCGCATCCACCGCGAGCCCGGTCAGGTCGCTGTGCTGGTCGAGCGTGCGGCGCAGGTCGCCGTCGGTGTAGACACCGGCCAGCCGGCCGTTGTCGTCCACCACGCAGGTGAAGCCCAGGCCCTGGCGGGTGATCTCCAGCAGCGCATCGCGCAGCGGACTGCCGAGGGTCACCCGGGGCAGGCGGCTGCCCTGGTGCATCAGGTCAGAGACCCTGAGCAGCAGCCGCTTGCCGAGGCTGCCGCCGGGGTGAGAAAGGGCGAAGTCCTCGGCCGTGAAGCCCCGACACTCGAGCAGCGCCACGGCCAGGGCATCCCCCAGCGCCAGTGAGGCGGTGGTCGAGGAGGTGGGCGCCAGGTCCAGCGGGCAGGCCTCACGCTCGACCCCGGCGTCGAGGTGGGCGTCGGCATGCCGGGCCAGGGTCGAGTCGGGCCGGCCGGTCATGCTGATCAGCGGCGTGCCCAGGCGCTTGAGCAGTGGCAGCAGGGCGGTGACCTCGGCGGTCTCGCCGGAGTTGGACAGCGCCAGGACCACGTCGCCCGGGGTGATCATGCCCAGGTCGCCATGGCTGGCCTCGCCGGGATGCACGAAGAAGGCCGGCGTACCGGTGCTCGCCAGGGTGGCAGCGATCTTGCCGGCGATGTGACCGGACTTGCCCATGCCGGTGACCACCACCCGGCCGCGACAGGCCAGGATCAGTTCACAGGCCCGCTCGAAGTCGCCATCCAGCCGCTCGATGAGGGCGGCGATGGCCTGCTGTTCCAGGGTCAGGGTGCGTACGGCGCTGTTGCGCAGGCCGCCGGCGGGGAGGGAAGTGTCGTCAGTCATGGCGGTGATTGTTGCCCGTTGCAGGTAGAGTCTCAAGGGGTCAGGTGGCGACAAGCGTCTGTGCGCCACCCAGCCACGCCAGGTAGGCGAGGTAGGTGAGGGTCAGCAGGGCGCCCGGCAGGCGGGTGACCCGGCCGCGCCGCTGCCATAGCAGCAGCATGCCGAGTGCCAGGGTCAGCAGTAGCATCACCGGGTAGTCGCGGCCGGCGGCGGCCGGGTCGGTGATGCCCGGCTGCAGCAGGGCCGGCACCGGCAGCACCGCCAGCATGTTGAAGAGGTTCGAGCCGATGACGTTACCGATGGCCAGGTCGTGGTGACGCTTGAGGGCGCTGGCCACGCAGGCGGCGAGCTCGGGCAGGCTGGTGCCGATGGCTACCACGGTGAGGCCGATGACCAGTTCGCTGATGCCGAGCCCCCGGGCCAGTTCGCTGGCGCCCCATACCAGGGCGCGGGAGCTGGCCACCATGATCGCCAGGGTGGCTACCAGCCACAGCAGGGCGCGCGCCAGGCGCATGTCGGGGATCTCGCCCTCGCCGTCGGCGGGATCCGGGGCATCGGCGCGGAACAGCCACCACAGGCTGAACACCAGCAGCACCACCAGCAGCAGGCCATCCCACCGGTCGAGGTGGCCGTTGGCCAGGGCGTAGCCGGCCAGGCCCGTGGCGCCGAGCAGCAGCGGCAGTTCCTTGCGCACAATGGAGAAGTGCACCGGGATCGGCACGACCAGGGCGGTGATGCCCAGCACCAGGCCGATATTGGCGATGTTGGAGCCCAGGGCGTTGCCGGTGGCCAGGTCCGGCACGCCGTCCAGCGACGCCATGATCGAGACCACGATCTCCGGCGCCGAGGTGCCGATGGAGACGATGGTCATGCCCACCAGCAGGGTGCTCATGCCGGCGCGCCAGGCGGTGGCGGCGGCGGCACCGACGAAACGGTCGGCGCTCCACAGCAGGCCGAGGAAGCCGAGAAGCACGGTGAGAGAGGGAACCAGCATGGAGGGAGGGGGCGTCCGGTGGCTGAAAGGGGCGCCCATTGAACCTGTTGCGTCCGGTCGGCGCAAGCCGCGGCACTGCGGCGCTGGCGCCCCGGGACCCCGTTAAGATACGATGTTCGATAATTTTACAGGGAAGGCTAGTGGATGACCGATTCCCCTCTCGTCGAAGTGGAGGGCCTGCGCTTCTCCCGCGGAGAAACGGAAATCTTTCGCGGCATCGACATGGCCGTGCCCAGGGGCAAGATCACGGCGATCATGGGCCCCAGCGGCACCGGCAAGACCACCCTGCTCAAGCTGATCGGCGGCCAGTTGACCCCCGACGCCGGGCGGGTGCGCATCGATGGCCAGGAGGTGCACGCCCTGTCGCGCAAGGCGCTGTTCGGGCTGCGGCGGCGCATGGGCATGCTGTTCCAGAGCGGAGCCCTGTTCTCGGATCTCGACGTCTTCGAGAACGTGGCTTTTCCCCTGCGTGTCCACACCGACCTGCCCGAAACGATGATCCGTGACCTGGTGCTGATGAAGCTCCAGGCGGTCGGGCTGCGGGGGGCCCGTGAGCTGATGCCTTCCGAGCTGTCCGGGGGCATGGCGCGCCGCGTGGCGCTGGCCCGCGCCATCGCCCTGGATCCCGAGTTGATCCTCTACGACGAGCCCTTCGTCGGCCAGGATCCCATCTCCATGGGGGTGCTGGTCCAGCTGATCCGGCGTCTCAACGATGCCCTGGGGCTGACCGCCGTGGTGGTCTCCCACGACATCAAGGAGACCCTGTCCATCGCCGATTATGTGTACGTCATCTCCGATGGCGAGGTCATGGCTCATGGCACCCCGCAGAGCCTCGACGTGGACCGCGACCCGCGGGTCAGCCAGTTCATCCACGGCGAGCCCGACGGCCCGGTGCCCTTCCATTACCCGGCCATGGACTTCCATGCCGACCTGCTGGGCACGGGAGGGCCGCGATGATCGAGCGTATCCGCCATCTCGGTCGGCTGGGTTGCGAAGTCCTCGAGGGCCTCGGCCGGGCCGCGATCTTCCTGGGGCTGTCGGTCGCCGGCCTGCCCTCGGCCGAGGGCATCCGGCTGTGGCTGCGCCAGATGCACTTCGTCGGGGTGATGTCGCTGGCCATTATCCTGGTCTCGGGGCTGTTCATCGGCATGGTGCTGGCGCTGCAGGGCTACACCATCCTGGTGGATTTCGGCGCCGAGGATGCCCTTGGCCAGATGGTCGCCCTGTCGCTGCTGCGCGAGCTGGCGCCGGTGGTGGCCGCACTGCTGTTCGCGGGCCGGGCGGGGTCGGCCCTGACCGCCGAGATCGGCCTGATGAAGGCCACCGAGCAGCTCACCAGCATGGAGATGATCGGCGTCGATCCCCTGCGGCGTGTCGTGGCGCCCCGGCTGTGGGCCGGCTTCGTGGCCCTGCCGTTGCTGACCATCGGCTTCAGCGTGATCGGTATCTGGGGCGGGCAGCTCGTGGGGGTGCAGTGGCTGGGCGTGTTCGAGGGTTCCTACTGGGGCAACATGCAGGCCAGCGTCGACTTCCTCGACGACGTCGCCAATGGCTTGATCAAGAGCCTGGTGTTTGCCCTGGTGGTGACCTGGATCGCGGTGTATCAGGGCTATGCCCTGATCCCCACCTCGGAAGGCATCTCGCGGGCCACCACCCGCACGGTGGTCTATGCCTCCCTGGCGGTGCTGGGGCTGGATTTCGTGCTGACCGCGCTGATGTTCGGGGAGCTGTCCTGATGGCGGGCGGCTGTCGAGGCCCGAGGCTCGCCACCATGGCGCATCGTCCCGGCGGGGCGGGGGCGTCCGGTGCGTTGCGACTTTTTGGAGACATGGAATGAAACGCAGCAAGACGATGGAGCTGGGAGTCGGCCTGTTCATGCTGGCCGGAATCCTCGGCCTGATATTCCTCGGCCTGCGCGTCAGCGGCCTGAGCCTGGAGGCACCCGGTGACAGCTTTCGTCTGGAGGCCAGTTTTGCCAATGTCGGCGGCCTCAAGCCGCGGGCCCGGGTGACCATGGCCGGGGTCACCGTGGGTCGTGTCGAGACCATCGAGCTCGACACCGAGTGGTATGACGCCCGGGTGGTCATGGAGCTCGATGCCGAGCTCGAGGGTGCGCTGCCCGAGGACAGCACGGCAGCGATTCTCACCTCGGGGCTGCTCGGCGAGCAGTACGTGGGCCTCTCCGTCGGCGGCGCCCCCGAAACGCTGGACGACGGGGATCGCATCCGCGACACCCAGTCGGCCCTGGTGCTGGAAGAACTCATCCAGCAGTTCGTGTCCAATATGGTCAAGGAGTGATGACGATGACCCTCCCATCCCCGTTCGCCCGGTGTCGTACCGGGCTCCTTGTCCTGGTGCTGATGCTGGCCGCGCTGCCGGCGCTGGCCCAGGAGGCGACCTCGCCGGAACAGTTGATCCGTGACAGCGTCAATCAGCTGATGTCGCGCATCGAGGGGCGCGAGAGCTATTTCGCCGAGCACACCGAGGAGCTCGAGGCCATCGTCGACGACAGCCTCGCCGACATCGCCGACTTCCGCTACATCGGGGCCAGCGTGATGGGGCGCTACTTCCGTAACGCCACCCCCGAGCAGCGCTCGCGCTTCGTCGAGACCTTCCGCCAGACCCTCATCGACACCTACGCCAAGGGCCTGGTGACCTTCGACTACCGCGAGGTACGGGTCCTCGACAATCAGGACGCCAGCCGCTATGAGGACCAGGCCAGCGTGGCCATGGAGGTCGTCGCCAACGATGGCGCCGTCTACCCGGTCAGCTACACCCTGCGCCTGGACGACGATCAGTGGCAGGTCGTCAACGTGATCGTCAATGGCATCAACCTCGGCCTGACATTCCGCAACCAGTTCGACGAGGCCATGCGCGCCCAGAACCGCGATTATGATGCCGTGATCCAGGGCTGGGCCCCGGAGCTGGAAGTCGAGGAGCTGGAGCAGGGCGGCCAGGGATGAACGTGCTGCTCGAGAATGGCGACAACCGTCTCGAGGCCAGCGCGACCAGCCTGGCGGTGACCGGTCAGGTGGACTTCGATGGGGCGGCGGCCCTGGCTGCGGCCGGTCGCGCCTGGCTCGCCGACCGGCCCCGGGGCGCGTCGGTGACCTTCGACCTGTGCGGTGTCGACCGGGTCAGCAGTGCGGCGATCAGCGTGCTGCTCGAATGGACCCGACAGGTTCGGGCCCGGGGGCTCGAGCTCGAGGTGGTACGCCTGTCACGCCCCCTGGCGCGACTCACCCAGGTGGCCGGGCTCGACACCCTGTTGCCCGTGGAGGCGCCCGCCGATACTGCCGAGGTGTGAGGGGGCTTATGCTCTCTTGCCTCTCCCCCTTGGCCACGCGCCCGTCGCCAAGCGCGCCGCTTTTCTTTACCATGGCGTCTCCAGTTGTCCCGCCAGCGGCGGCAGCCGTCGTCTGGCGCATTCACCGGTCCAACACACAAGCGAGGGTTCGATGCATCCCAGTGAGGTCAAGGCGCTGCTCGAGAGCCGACTCGACGGCTGCGAATTTCATATCCAGGGCGAGGGCTGTGACTTCCAGGTGGTCGCCGTGGGCGAGGTGTTCGAAGGGCTGTCCCGGGTCAAGCGGCAGCAGCTGATTTACGGCGCCCTGTCCGGGGAGATCGCCTCCGGCGCCCTGCATGCCGTGACCATCCGTACCTATACCCCCGAGCAGTGGCAGTCCGCCGCCGAGAACAAGGGGGCCTGAGGCTCTAGCCACCATGGACAAGCTGATCATTACCGGCAGCGGCCCCGTCGACGGCGAGGTCTGGGCCAGCGGCGCCAAGAACGCCGCCCTGCCCATCCTCTGCGCCACCCTGCTGGCCGACGAGCCGGTGACCATCGGGAACCTGCCGCACCTGCAGGACATCACCACCACCCTCGAGCTGCTCGGGCATATGGGGGTGGAGCCGGTGATGGGCGAGCGCATGAGCATCCAGCTCGATGGCTCCCAGGTGAGCGACTGTCACGCGCCCTACGAGCTGGTCAAGAAGATGCGGGCCTCCATCCTGGTGCTGGGCCCGCTGCTGGCGCATTTCGGCCATGCCGACGTCTCCCTGCCCGGCGGCTGTGCCATCGGCTCCCGTCCGGTCGATCTGCATATTCGCGGCCTCGAGGCCATGGGGGCGGAGATCCGTGTCGAGGGTGGCTATATCCGCGCCCGTGTCGATGGGCGGCTCAGGGGCGCCACCATCTTCTTCGACACCGTCACCGTCACCGGCACCGAGAACCTGCTGATGGCTGCGGTGCTGGCCGAGGGCACCACGGTGCTCGAGAACGCCGCCCGGGAGCCGGAGGTGGTCGACCTGGCCGAGTGCCTGATCAAGATGGGCGCCAGGGTCCGTGGCCATGGCAGCGACACCATCGTCGTCGAGGGCGTCGAGCGGCTGCACGGCGCCGAGCACGATGTCATGCCCGACCGCATCGAGACCGGCACCTTCCTGGTGGCCGCCGCCCTGTCCCGTGGGCGGGTCCGGGTGCGCAACACCCGCGCCGACATCCTCGAGGCGGTGCTCGCCAAGCTGGAGGAGGCCGGGGCCACCGTGACCACCGGCGACGGCTGGATCGCGCTCGACATGCAGGGCCGGCGGCCGAGGGCGGTCAACGTGCGCACCGCCCCCTATCCGGCCTTTCCCACCGACATGCAGGCCCAGTTCGTGGCGCTGAACGCGGTCGCCGAGGGGACCGCCCGGGTGGTCGAGACGATCTTCGAGAACCGCTTCATGCATGTCCAGGAGCTCAACCGCATGGGGGCGAGCATTGCCCTGGAGGGCAATACCGCCGTCGTCACCGGCGTCGAGAGCCTCTCCGGTGCCCCGGTGATGGCCACCGACCTGCGGGCCTCGGCCTCGCTGGTGATCGCGGCGATGATGGCCGAGGGCGAGACCCTGGTCGACCGCATCTACCACATCGACCGTGGCTACGAGTGCATCGAGGAAAAGCTGCAGCTGCTGGGTGCCAAGATACGGCGTATTCCGGGCTGAGCCGACAACAGGCGAGACCATGAGCAAGCAACTGATTCTGGCCCTCTCCAAGGGCCGTATTCTCGACGAGACCCTGCCGCTGCTGGCCGAGGCGGGCATCACGCCCGCCGAGGACCTGGGTGCCAGCCGCAAGCTGCTGTTCGACACCAACCTGCCGGACGTCAAGCTGGTGGTCATCCGCGCCACGGATGTGCCCACCTATGTTCAGCTCGGCGCCGCCGACGTCGGCGTGGCCGGCAAGGACGTGCTGCTGGAGCATGGCGCGGAGGGGCTCTACGAGCCGCTGGACCTGGAGATCGCCCGCTGCAAGCTGATGACCGCGGGCATCACCGGCGCCGAGCCGGCCCGGGCGCGGCGCCGGGTGGCCACCAAGTTCGTCAACGTGGCCAAGCGCTACTATGCCGAGCAGGGCATCCAGGCCGAAGTGATCAAGCTCTACGGCGCCATGGAGCTGGCCCCGTTGATGAACCTGGCCGACGAGATCGTCGATATCGTCGACACCGGCAACACCCTGCGGGCCAACGGCATGGAGCCCCGCGAGTTGATCGCCCCGATCAGTACCCGGCTGGTGGTCAACAAGGCTGCGATGACCATGAAGCACGCGCGCCTCAAGCCGCTCCTGCATCGCCTGCGCGAGGCCGTGGAAGGCCGCCGCAGCGAGGCCACCGCCTAGCGGCGGGCGGGCCCGCCCCGATTCCATCCCTTGCGAGAGGATCCTATGGCCATGACTGACTCTTCCGGCGTCGAGCTCGCCAGGCTGTCCACCGCGGACGCTGACTTCACCGCCCGCCTCGATGCCCTGCTGGCCTGGGAGGGCGTCTCCAGCGGCGAGGTGCAGGGACGCGTCGACGAGATCCTGACGGCGGTGAAGGCTCGCGGCGACGCCGCCCTGGTCGAGTACAGCAACCGCTTCGACCGCCTCGCGGTGGCGAGCATGGCGGAGCTGACCCTGGGGCCGGCGCGCCTGCGCGAGGCCTTCGAGGGCCTGCCCGAGGCCCAGCGCCAGGCGCTGTCCACCGCCGCCGAGCGGGTGCGCCGCTACCACGAGCACCAGAAGCCCGAGTCCTGGCAGTACACCGAGGCCGACGGCACCGTGCTCGGCCAGCAGGTCACGCCCCTGGACCGGGCCGGCATCTATGTGCCCGGCGGCAAGGCCGCCTATCCGTCCTCGGTGCTGATGAACGCGCTGCCGGCCCACGTGGCCGGGGTGCGCGAGATCGTCATGGTCGTGCCGACCCCCGATGGCGTACTCAACGAGCTGGTGCTGGCCGCCGCCCACCTGGCCGGCGTCGATCATGTCTTCACCATCGGCGGGGCCCAGGCGGTGGCCGCCCTGGCCTACGGTACCGAGACGGTGCCGCGGGTCGACAAGATCGTCGGGCCCGGCAACATCTATGTGGCCACCGCCAAGCGGGCAGTGTTCGGCCAGGTGGGGATCGACATGATCGCCGGTCCCTCGGAGATCCTGGTGGTATCCGACGGCGGCACCGATCCCGACTGGCTGGCCATGGACCTGTTCTCCCAGGCCGAGCATGACGAGGACGCCCAGTCGATCCTGGTGAGCTGGGACGCCGACCACCTGGAGGCCGTCGCCGAGGCGATGGCCCGGGCGCTGCCGACCATGGAGCGCGAGGGCATCATTCATGCTTCGCTGGCTGCACGCGGCGCACTGATTCACTGTCGCGACCGTGGCGAGGCGGTCGAGCTGCTCAACCGCATCGCTCCCGAGCACCTGGAGCTCTCGGTAGCGGATCCCGAGGCCTGGCTGCCCGAGGTGCGCCATGCCGGCGCCGTCTTCATGGGACGCTATACCGCCGAGGCCCTGGGCGACTACTGTGCCGGTCCCAACCATGTGCTGCCGACCTCCGGCACGGCCCGCTTCTCCTCGCCGCTCGGCGTCTACGACTTCCAGAAGCGTTCCTCGCTGATCCAGTGCTCGGCCGAGGGTGCCTCCGCCTTGGGGGGCACTGCCTCGGTGCTGGCCCGGGGCGAGTCGTTGACCGCCCATGCGCGCAGCGCGGAGTACCGCATCCGCGACTGAGCGTCGTGTCGCGATGCCATGACCACGGCCCCGTCAGCGACGGGGCCGTGGTCGTTGTGGGCGGGGGGTCAGGGCGTCTCGGCAGGGGCTGGGGCGGGCCGCCGCGGGGTGGGGCGCTCGGCGACCTCCAGGGTCACCCGCATGGTCTCGCCGCCGCGCACCACCGTCACCGGCAGCTGGCTGCCCGGCGTCACCGCGGCGATCTCGCTCATGGTCTGGCGGGGATCGAGAATCGGCTGGCCGTTCACCTCGAGCAGCACATCCCCGGCCTGCAGGCCCGCCTGGTCGGCGGGGCCTTCCGGCACCACCCCGGCGATGATCACCCCGGTGGGGGCCTCGAGGCCGAAGGAGGCGGCGAGTTCGGGGTTGAGCTCCTGGGCCTCGATGCCCAGCCAGCCGCGGATCACCCGTCCCTGGGTCACCAGTTCCTCGAGGATGTTGCGGGCCAGGTTGGTGGGGATGGCGAAGCCGATGCCCTGGGAACCGCCGGAGCGGGAGAAGATGGCGGTGTTGATGCCGACCATGGCGCCCTCGGGGTTGATCAGGGCGCCGCCGGAGTTGCCCGGGTTGATCGCCGCATCGGTCTGGATGAAGTCCTCGTAGGCATTGAGCCCCAGGTGGCTGCGGCCGGTGGCACTGATGATGCCCATGGTCACGGTCTGGCCCACGCCGAACGGGTTGCCGATGGCCAGGGAGACATCGCCCACCGCCACCTGGGTGGAGTCGGTGAGCTCGATGACCGGCAGGTCATCCAGGTCGATGCGCAGCACCGCCAGGTCGCTCTCCGGGTCGGTGCCGATCACCTCGGCGAGGGTCTCGCGTCCGTCGCGCAGGGCCACCTGGATCTGGTCGGCGCCGCTGATCACGTGATGGTTGGTCAGGACATAGCCGTCCTCGCTGACGATGACCCCGGAGCCGAGGCTCGACAGCATCCGCTGTCGGCGGGGCATGTCGTCGCCATAGAACTGGCGGAAGAAGGGGTCCGACATCAGCGGGTGCCCCTCCCGCTCGACGACCCGCGACGAATAGATGTTGACCACCGCCGGGGCGGCCCGCTCCACGGCCTCGGCATAGCTCACCGGCCCCTGGTCCCGGGTCATCGGGGCAGCCTCGCGCAACTCGGGGGAGGGTCGCGATACCGGTTCCGGGGGCCGGGCCTGCTGCTCGGGGGCCGGGGGCGGCGGCTGGACGGCCCGGCGCCCCAGCAGCTGCGGAAAGGCATTGAGCAGCACGATGGCCACCAGCAGGCCGATCAGAGCGGGCCAGAGGTAGGGGAGGGCGCGTCGCATGCGGCGGTGTTCCTTGTCGGTGGTGCGTGGTCGCGGGGCGGGAGGGCGCCGGGTAGAATGAGCGAATTGTAACATTGCATCCCCGAGCACGCCCGGAGGCGACATGACGACTTGCGACGAACTGCTGGCGGCCTGTGACCGGCTGCTGGTCCCCGAACGCTTCAAGGATTACACCGTCAACGGCCTGCAGGTCGGCGGTCGCGAGCGCATCGGTCGGGTGATGACCGGTGTCACCGCCTGCCAGGCCCTGCTCGACGAGGCGGTGGCCTGGCAGGCCGACCTGCTGCTGGTCCATCATGGCTACTTCTGGAAGAACGAACCGGTCAACATCACCGGCATGAAGCGGCGCCGGCTGACCACCCTGCTGACCCATGACATCGGCCTGCTGGCCTACCATCTGCCGCTGGATGCCCACGCGACCCTGGGCAACAATGCCGCCCTGGCGCGTCGGCTGGACTTCGAGGTCCAGGGCTGTGCCGACGGCGAGCTGGGCGAGGGGCTGGTCTGGCTGGGCGCGCCATCGGCGCCGATGGGCGCCGGCGAACTGGCTGCTCACGTCGGTGCGCGCCTGGAGCGTGCGCCACTGCTGGTGGAGGCCCCGGGCGTCGGCGAGGTGCGGCGCGTCGCCTGGTGCACCGGGGGCGCCCAGGACATGATCATCCCGGCTGCCGAGGCGGGGGCCGACGCCTTCATTTCCGGCGAGATCTCCGAACGGACCACCCACCTGGCCCGCGAGATGGGGATTCATTACCTTGCCGCGGGGCACCATGCCACCGAGCGTTACGGGGTCCAGGCGCTGGGGAGCTGGCTCGCCGAGACCTTCGCGGTCGAGCATCGCTTCGTGGATATCGACAACCCGGCCTGAGGTCGGCACGCAACGGCGCCTCGTCGGCGCCGTCGGCATTCAGTAGCGGGGCGGCTGGGGGGCGCTGTCCTCCCCGGGTTTCAGGCCGAAGTCCTCGGAGAGGGTGCCGCGATTGCCGTCGGCGTAGTCGCGGGGGGCCGCCGGGGTGTCCTCGCCGCCCTCCGCCTGTGCTGGCGCGGTGGGCGAGAAGTCCGGCTTGCGTGGCGGGTTGGCGCCCAGGGTCGCGCTGGCTTCCGCCATCTCCCGATGTAGCGCCTGGCCGTCGCGGTTCAGCGCCTCGGCGAGCGCGCCGACGCGCTCCAGGTGCTCGCCGAGGCCTTCGCGCAGCTCGGCGAGCTGGCGGTCGCGTTCGGCGAGGCGCTGGCGGAGCCGCTGGACGTTGCCGGCGCCGGCGTTGAGCAGGTGATAGCCCAAGGCGCCGATGCCCACGCCGGCCAGCAGGCAGGCGATGGCCAGCACCCAGTTGATATTGCTTTCTTCCACGTCTGTCTCCCTGAGCTGTCGGTCGGCCCGGCCGTCGGTCCGGTGCCGGTGGCCGGGCGGGGCCGGCGGCCCATTATAGGGCCGAGGCCGTCGGCGCGGTCAACGGCCGGCCGGCGATGCCAAGCGGCCTCACGGTGCGTATAATGCCGGTTCCGATGGAAGCCGAGGACAGGTCGCCAGGTATGCCGAAGACCGAACGCCACAGGATGCCGAATGCCCCAGACGAGCGCCGGCCGGCCCCGCCGCTGGCGCGCTACCGTGCCGACCTCGAGCGCGATGACTTCCACTATGACCCGGCTCAGGAGCGGGCCGTGGAGCATCTTCAGCGACTCTACGATGAGCTGGTGGCCAGACCTCGCGAGCCGCGAGCCGCGAGTCCTGGCAAGGGGCTGAAATCGCGGGTCGCCGGCCTGTTCGGTCGGCGCGAGGTGCCGACCGAGCCGGCGATGCCGCCGGTGGCCGGGCTCTACTTCTGGGGTGGCGTGGGGCGCGGCAAGACCTATCTGGTCGACACCTTCTTCGAGGCACTGCCCTTTGCCGAGAAGATGCGCACCCACTTCCACCGCTTCATGCAGCGGGTGCACAACGAGCTCGAGCACTACAAGGGGGAGCGCAATCCTCTGACGCTGGTCGCCGACAAGTTCGCCGACGAGGCTCGGGTGATCTGCTTCGACGAGTTCTTCGTCAAGGACATCACCGACGCGATGATCCTGGCCAACCTCCTCGAGGCGCTCTTCGCCCGCGGCGTGGTGCTGGTGGCGACCTCCAACATCGTGCCCGGCGAACTCTACAAGGACGGCCTGCAGCGGGCCCGCTTCCTGCCCGCCATCGACCTGCTCGAGCGTCACTGCGAGGTGGTCAATGTGGATTCGGGCATCGACTACCGGCTGCGCGCCCTGGAGCGCGCCGAGATCTTCCACTCGCCCCTGGACGCCGAGGCCGAGGCGGAACTGGCGCGCAGCTTCCGCGAGATTGCCGGCAGCGAGGGCGAGGCAGGGGCGCCCATCGAGATCAACCGCCGGGTGCTGCATACCCGTCGGCTCCACGACGATGTGGTGTGGTTCGACTTCACCGAGCTCTGCGACGGGCCGCGCAGCCAGAACGACTACATCGAGCTGGCCCGCGAGTATCACAGTGTGCTGGTCTCCAATGTGACCCGCATGAGCGGCGCCACCGACGACCAGGCACGGCGCTTCATCAACATGGTCGACGAGTTTTATGACCGCGGCGTCAAGCTGCTGATGTCTGCCGAGGCGCCGGCCGAGGCGCTGTACCAGGACGGCCGGCTGGCGTTCGAGTTCCAGCGGACCCTGTCGCGCCTGCAGGAGATGCAGTCCCACGAGTATCTGGCCCTGCCGCACAAGCCTTGACCCGGCCAGCGCGGCCGGCCGGGCCAGCAGCTTGAAGAGCGGCGCTTTGCGCCTGGAAGCTGGAAGAAAACCCTTGACCCCGCAGTCATCGGGTTCCAGCTTCCAGCTGGTGCGCCGGCATTGCCTTGCCGGTGGCGGGTCGTGTAGAATGCGCGCTCGCTCGACCGTTGTCGCCCCCGTGGCGGCAACCAAGAAGAATAGGGATGGTCCCCACCGGCTTGCCGGCGGCAGGACCCAACACATCGATTTGGTGATTCACCCATGAAGACGTTCACTGCCAAACCGCAGTCCGTCCAGCGCGACTGGTACGTCGTCGACGCTGCGGACAAGACGCTCGGCCGTCTGGCCACCGAGATCGCTCGCCGCCTGCGTGGCAAGCACAAGCCGGAATACACCCCGCATGTCGACACCGGCGACTACATCGTCGTGATCAACGCCGAGAAGGTGAAGGTTACCGGCAACAAGGCCAGCGCCAAGAACTACTATCGCCACACCGGCTACCCGGGTGGTCTGCGTTCCATGAACTTCGAGAAGATGATCGCTCACGCCCCCGAGCGCGTCATCGAGTCCGCGGTCAAGGGCATGCTCCCGAAGGGCCCGCTGGGTCGTGCCATGTACTCCAAGCTCAAGGTCTACGCCGGCACCGAGCATCCGCACGCCGCCCAGCAGCCGCAAGAACTGAACATCTGAGGGAGTCTTCGCCATGACACAGCAGTATTACGGTACCGGGCGCCGCAAGACCTCTACCGCGCGCGTCTTCCTGAAGCCGGGCACCGGCAAGATCACCGTCAACAGCCGTGATCTCAACGAGTATTTCGGTCGCGTCACCGGTCGCATGGTGGTCCGTCAGCCCCTCGAGCTGACCGAGACCCTCGGCCAGTTCGACGTCTACGTCACCGTCAAGGGTGGCGGCGGCAGCGCCCAGGCCGGCGCCATCCGTCACGGCATCACTCGTGCTTTGATGGAGTACAACGAGGACTTCCGCAAGCCGCTGCGTGAAGCCGGGTACGTCACCCGTGACGCCCGTGAGGTCGAGCGCAAGAAGATCGGCCTGCGCAAGGCGCGCCGTCGCCCGCAGTTCTCCAAGCGTTAAGACGGACGTCTATACGACGAAAAAACGCCCGGGTCCCAGACCTGGGCGTTTTTTTGTTCTGGGTCAATTATTTGCCGCCAAGTTTCGCCCCCAGGCGAGGGGGTTGTCCTTGTGCGGGACGATCCGTTTTTTTACCATATAACGCATTTCAAAATCCGTGGTCGCGGGCCATGCGGAGCTCGTGATGGAACAGCGGGTAAGCTGATGGGAGAAACCTGAAGATGGCAGATAACGGCGTGAACAAAGGGCGGCGCCGTTTCCTCGTGGGCGCGACCACCGTCGTAGGTGCGGCGGGCGCTGTCGGGGTAGCGGTTCCCTTTGTGGCTTCCTGGCAGCCCAGTGCCAGGGCAAGGGCGGCGGGCGCACCCGTCAAGGCGGACGTGTCCAAGCTCGAACCCGGGCAGCGCATGACCGTCGAGTGGCGCGGACGTCCCATCTGGATCCTCAATCGTACGCCGGACATGATCGAGCGCACCGAGGCGCTCGGCGCCGACCGGCTGCTCGATCCTGAATCCGAGAAGCCGCAGCAGCCGAGCT
Source organism: Halomonas nitroreducens (assembly GCF_003966155.1). Classification (GTDB taxonomy): domain Bacteria; phylum Pseudomonadota; class Gammaproteobacteria; order Pseudomonadales; family Halomonadaceae; genus Halomonas; species Halomonas nitroreducens. The sequence continues at coordinate 234,395 of NZ_RXNS01000003.1, read as the reverse complement.
ACGCCAACGGCCCCCTGCGTTCCATCAAGCCCGAGATCGGCGTGATCATCGGCATTTGTACCCATCTGGGCTGCTCGCCGCTGTTCAAGCCGGAGCCCAATGCCGAGGGGGTCGGGGTCGACGACTGGCCGGGCGGCTTCTTCTGCCCCTGCCACGGGTCGCGATTCGACCTGGCGGGCCGCGTGTTCGTCAATGTTCCGGCTCCGCTGAACCTCGAAGTTCCCCCGTATTTCTTCGAGAGCGACGACGTCATCGTCGTCGGCGAAGATGAGGAGACTGCCTGATGGGTAATCCGAACAAGGCCAAGGCGGAGCGCGGTTTCATGCGCTGGGTCGATGACCGTTTCCCCGCCACCCAGATGTGGCAGGAGCACCTGTCCAAGTACTACGCGCCGAAGAACTTCAACTTCTGGTATTTCTTCGGCTCGCTGGCCCTGCTGATGCTGGTCAACCAGATCCTCACCGGCGTCTGGCTGACCATGAGCTTCAATCCCTCCGCGGAAGGCGCCTTCGCCTCGGTGGAGTACATCATGCGTGACGTGGAGTGGGGGTGGTTGATCCGCTACATGCACTCCACCGGGGCCTCGGCCTTCTTCCTGGTCGTCTACCTGCACATGTTCCGTGGCCTGCTCTACGGCTCCTACAAGGCGCCCCGCGAGCTGGTGTGGATCTTCGGCATGGCCATCTACCTGGCGTTGATGGCCGAGGCCTTCATGGGCTACCTGCTGCCGTGGGGCCAGATGTCCTACTGGGGCGCCCAGGTGATCATCTCGCTGTTCTCCGCCATTCCGGCCATCGGCCCGGACCTGGCCCAGTGGGTGCGCGGCGACTTCCTGATCTCCGGCATTACCCTGAACCGCTTCTTCGCCCTGCACGTCGTCGCATTGCCGATCGTGATCCTGGCGCTGGTGGTGCTGCACATCATCGCCCTGCACGAGGTTGGCTCCAACAACCCCGATGGCATCGACATCAAGAAGAAGAAGGACGAGACCGGCAAGCCGCTGGACGGCATCCCGTTCCATCCCTACTACACGGTCAAGGACATCGTCGGCGTCGCCGTCTTCCTGTTCGTGTTCGCGGTGGTGATCTTCTACTTCCCCGAGGGCGGCGGCTACTTCATCGAGAAGCCCAACTTCGAGCCCGCCAACCCGCTGAAGACGCCGGATCACATCGCCCCGGTATGGTACTTCACGCCCTTCTACGCGATGCTGCGCGCGATCACCTTCACGCTGTTCGGCCTCGACGCCAAGTTCCTGGGCGTCATCGTGATGGGGGCGGCGATTGCCATCCTCTTCGTGCTGCCCTGGCTCGATCGTAGCCCGGTGCGCTCCATGCGCTACAAGGGCTGGATCTCCAAGGTGATGCTGGTCCTGTTCGCCATCAGCTTCGTCATCCTGGGCGTGCTGGGCGTGCTGCCGGCCACCGAGGCGCGCACCGTCGTTGCCCAGGTGTGCACCGCCATCTATTTCGCCTTCTTCCTGCTGATGCCGTTCTACACCCGGCTGGAGAAGACCAAACCCGTTCCGGAAAGGGTGACTGGCTAATGAAAAAGCAACTGTTCGCACTGCTCTTCGCGCTGGTGCCGATGGTCGGGTTCGCCGCCGGCGGCGGTGGCGTGCACCTGCAGGAGATGAACCCGGATCTCCATGACAAGGCGTCGCTGCAGAACGGGATGAAGCTCTTCGTCAACTACTGCATGGGCTGTCACTCCCTCGAGCATCAGCGCTTCTCGCGGGCCGCCGAGGACCTGGGGATCCCCCAGGACCTGGTCGAGGACAACCTGATCTTCGCCGAGGAACTCGGCTTCAATGACCAGATGCACAACGCCATGCGCGGCGGGGATGGCGAGAACTGGTTCGGCGCGGCGCCGCCCGACCTGACCCTCGAGGCCCGCCTGCGCGGTACCGACTGGGTCTACTCCTACCTGCTCAGCTTCTACAAGGACCCGTCGCGGCCCACTGGCGTGAACAACAAGGTCTTCCCGCTGGTGGCCATGCCCAACGTGCTGGAGCCGCTGCAGGGGGTGCAGGAGAAGGTCTGCGCGGCCTCCGACCAGCCGATCGAGGGGGCCGAGCTTGACCCGCTGACCGGCAAGTACCAGTCCTGCGAGACCCTTCAGGTCACCCAGCCGGGGCAAATGGAGCCCGAGGAGTTCGAGGATGCGGTCTATGACCTGACCAACTTCCTCGCCTACGTCGGCGAGCCCTCCAAGCTCCAGGCCCAGGCGCTGGGCCCCAAGGTGCTGATCTTCATCTTTATCTTCGGGGTCATCGCCTACCTGCTCAAGCGCGAATACTGGCGCGATATCCACTGATCCGTCCTCGACGGAGAGTGCGGGGGCGCATGGCTCGAGCCATGCGCCCCCTATGGTCTGTGCCCGGTCACGGGCAAGCTTGCGGCGCCCCCGGGAGGGGGGTGTCGTGTTATCATCTCGGCACGAATTGATGCGAGGATTGTTTCATGGGTGTAGTGGCCAAGCGGTCGTCGATGATCTTCTACTCCGGGGGCGATGATCATTACAGTCATCGGGTGCGTATCGTGCTCGCCGAGAAGGGCGTGGCCGTAGACATCGTCGAGGTCACCGAGGAGAGCCACCCCGAGGAGCTCGCCGATCTCAACCCCTACAACAGCGTGCCCACGCTGCTGGATCGCGACCTGGTGCTCTACGAGTCCAAGGTAATGATGGAGTACCTGGACGAGCGGTTCCCGCATCCCCCGCTATTGCCGGTGTACCCCGTGGCCCGTGCCCAGAGCCGGCTGTGGATGCATCGCATCGAGCGTGAGTGGTGCCCGCTGGTCGAGCAGATCCAGCAGGGGCCCAAGAAGGAAGCCGACAAGGCGCGCAAGGAGCTCCGCGAGAGCCTGATCGGCATCTCGCCGATCTTCGAAGACATGCCGTTCTTCATGAGCGATGAGTTCACCCTGGTCGATTGCTGCCTGGCGCCGATCCTGTGGCGCCTGCCGGTGCTGGGCATCGAGTTGCCCGAGAAGCAGGTCAAGCCGCTGATGGGCTACATGGAGCGGGTCTTCGATCGCGAGGGCTTCAAGGCCGCGCTGAGCGAGGGCGAGCGCGAGATGCGCCCCTGATCATCCCTTAATGCCAAGCCCCGGTCTCGCCGGGGCGCCAACCCAGGAGGGCCAACCAATGCAGTCGAGCCGTCCCTATATCGCTCGGGCCCTGTACCAGTGGTTGCTGGACAACGAGCTGACGCCCTATATCGTGGTCGACGCCGAGCAAGAGGGCGTCGAAGTGCCGCGGCAGTTCGTGCAGAACGGCCAGATCGTACTCAACCTCGGCGTGACCGCCGTGCGCGACCTGTCCATGGAGAACGAGGCCGTCGTCTTCTCCGCCCGTTTCGGCGGGCAGCCGATGCAGGTGATGGTGCCCATGGAAGCGCTGATCGCGATCTATGCTCGCGAGAACGGCGTGGGCATGGTCTTCGGCCACGAGCCGGTCATGCCGGCTGCGGCCGAGTCCGACGAGTCCGACGAGTCCGAGGCGCCGGCCGGTCCGTCGCTGTCCGGCGTCGAGAGCCCCGGCGGCGATGCCGAGGAGGGCGAGCGCAGTGAGGCGTCCCGGAAGGGGCGTCCCTCTCTGCGCGTCGTCAAGTGACATCCGCAGCCGGGTGATCGGCGTGTCCGGTGCCTTGCACCTCGCGCCAAGGGAAACGGCAGGCCATTCGGCCTGCCGTTTGCTTTACGTCGCGAGCGCGGTCGGCCCGGGATCAGTCCAGGTAGTCGAAGACCTTGACGATGCGCTGCATGCCGCCGGCGTTGGATACCGCCGAGACGATGCGCTCGGCCTCCGCGCGACTGACGATGCCCATCAGGTAGACGCTGGCGTTTTCCGTCACGATGTGCAGCCGGCTGGCGTCGATGGCCTCGTTGGTGGCCAGCGCGGTACGCACCTTGGCGGTGATCCAGGTGTCGCTGAGCCGCTGGCCAGCGGGCAGGTTGGCGGCGACGGTCAGTTCGTTGTGGACCCGGCGCACGTTGCGTACCTGGCCCGCCACCTGTTCGGCCATGTTCTTGAGCTCCTGGCTGGGCACCTGGCCGGTCAGCAGCACCACGCCATTGAAGCTGTCGACGTTGATGCGGGCATCGCTGAGTCGCGCATCGGTGCGGCCGAGGTTGTGGCCGATCTTGGTCTCGATGCTCTGGTCCTCGACCCGGGTGCCCAGGGTGCGCTCGCCGTAGTTCTCCTGGATGGTGCCGGGGGTCGTGGCCGCGGTCATCGAGGTGCAGCCGGTCAGGGCCAGCAGCAGGCCGAGGGACAGGGTGAACAGCAGGGACTTGTAGGTCATGAAATCACTCGCTTGCGCCGAAGAGTTGTTCGTCGATCAGGTCACACAGGCAGTGGATCACCAGCAGGTGAACCTCCTGGATGCGGGCGGTGGAGGTCGCCGGGACGCGGATCTCGCAGTCATCCTGGCCCAGTAGCGAGGCCATGTTGCCGCCGTCGCGGCCGGTCAGCGCGACCACCGTCATCTCGCGGTCATGGGCGGCCTGGATGGCCTGGATGACATTGCCCGAGTTGCCGCTGGTGGAAATCGCCAGCAGGACGTCGCCGGGCTGGCCCAGGGCGCGTACCTGCTTCGAATAGACCTCGTTGTAGCTGTAGTCGTTGGCAATGGAGGTCAGCGTCGAGGTGTCGGTGGTCAGTGCCAGGGCGGGCAGGCTGGGACGTTCGCGCTCGAAGCGATTGAGCAGCTCGGACGAGAAGTGCTGGCTGTCGCCGGCGCTGCCGCCGTTGCCGCAGGCCAGGATCTTCCCCTCGTTGACCAGGCTCTGCACCATCATCTGGCTGGCCACCTCGATGAAGGGCGGCAGCACCTCGCTGGCGTAGGTCTTGGTATCGATGCTGGCGTTGAAGTGTCCGAGAATGCGGGTCTGGAAATCCATCTTGGCTTCCTGGTCCTTGGGCGGTCAGAACGCTTCGAAGGCGCCCGCCACCCACTCGAACTCGAGGCGGGGCGGCGTGCCGGTGACGGCCAGCACATCGAAGCGGCAGGCACATGATAGCCGGTTGCGCTGGAGATAAAAACGCGCCGCCCGGATCAGGCGGCGCTGCTTGGCCGGCGTGATGGTCTCGAGGGGATGGCCATGGCGGCTGTCGGTGCGGTGGCGTACCTCGACAAAGACCAGGGTCTCGCCATCGCGCATCACCAGGTCGAGTTCGCCACCGTGGGCGTGCTGGTTGCGGGCCTCGAGGATGAGGCCACGAGCGGCCAGCCAGTCGGCGGCGAGGCGCTCGACCTGCGCCCCGCGGGCGTGGGCGTCAACGGGGCTCTTCATCGTCCAGCAACCGCGAGCCGAGCACCGGCTGGGGAACGCCGTCGACGAAGCGGGCCCAGGGCAGGCTGCGATGGATGCGGCCGTCCTCCCCCGCACTCAGCGTGCCGGTGGCGCCAAACAGCTCGCTGCCCGGGATCGCCTGGAATTGCGGCAGACGGCGGGCCAGCTCGTAGGCATCGACGCCCATGGCCATCAGCCGGAACATGGTCGGATCGGACTCCTCGCGCAGCTGACGGTAGCTCGCCAGGAAGGGCAGGGCGTCCTCCCCGCCCACGGCGGCATCGGGGATCTGCCAGGGAATGTCGACGAACATCACGCCATTGAGGTCCTGGTCCAGGCGCGGCTGCGGGCGTCCCTCGTAGAGATGGGAAGTGGCGTACACCGGCAGGCCCTGCTCGTAGGCATAGTAATCGATGGTCGGCGGGACCTGGCGGGCGTAGTCGGGCAGGGCGAGCAGGAAGAGCAGGTCGGCCCGGTTCTCGCCCAGGGCGCGGCGGGTGCTCTCGGTGGCCGGAATGCCCGGGTTGTAGCGTACGGCGTTGGCGATGTCGCCGTCGCGGTCCTGCCAGGCGGTCGCGAAGGCCTCGCCGACCCGCCGGCCCCAGGCGTTGTCCGGCACCAGCAGCGAGGCCGTTCGATGCCCGTCGAGGCGGGCGCGGGCCGCCACCTGGCGGGCCTCGTCCTCGGCGGAGAGGCCGTACTGGAAGAGCCCTTCGGCGCCGTTGCGCTCGGCCTCGCCATAGTTGAGCGCGAGCGTCGGCATCGGTACCCGGTCGCGGCGCTCGAGGGCGCTGACGGCTTCCTTGTCCAGCGGCCCGACCACCACCTGGGCGCCCCGGTTCCGAGCCTCCTGGTAGAGGGCGTCGAGGCCCCCCTGGGCGGAGTCGAGGAAGGTCAGCTGGGTGCCGCTGGCGCCGCTGTTCACGGCATTCAGGTGGTGGGCGCGCAGGCCTTCCTCGATGGCGTCGGCGACGCCGGCCAGGGGGCCGGACTCGGGCAGGAAGACCGCGATATGGCGGACCTCCTGTCCGCGCAGTTCACGCAGGGCCAGGATGTCCGCGGGCAGGCGGCGGGCGGCCGGGTGCTCCGGGTGGCGGTTGCGCCAGACATCGAGACGCGTGAAGAGACGCTCGATATCGCCGCTGCTGGTGCGCACCAGGTCGGCTAGGTCGAGCCAGGCGAGGGTCGCCTCGTCGGCGCCGTCGCGCAGCTCGGCGATGCTGCCGGGGGCGAGTCGCGAGAGCTGCTCCCAGATGGGGTCGTTGAGGTCCCGGCGGTCGGTGTCGGCCTGGAGGCGCATCAGCACTCCCGCCGCCGCCTGGGGTTCGTCGACCTGGCCGAGGGCGCGGCCCTGGCGCTCGCGTAGCCGGTTGGCTGCCTCGCGGGGCAGCTCGACCTCGTCGAGGAGCTGGGTGGCCTGGATCACCGCCCAGGGGTCGTCCTCGGTCTCGCCGAGGTCGGACAGCAACAGGGCCCAGCGGCGGCGGGCCTCGGTCGGCAGGCGCGCGTCGTCGATCTCCTTGGCGACGTCCAGCGCCTGGGGGCGACGTCCCTGGCGTGCTAGGATGTCCGCCGCCTCGAGCCGGGACAGGGCGGCCTGCTCGGGGGCCTGCTGTTCGGCCTGCTGGAGCAGCTGGTCCGGGTCGCCGACGGGCGCACGCTGGGTGATGCCGGGCTGCAGGCCGCAGCCGGCGAGAAGCAGCGCCATAAGCGCAGCGGCCAGGGGGCCGCGTGACGAGATCTTCATGAATCCTTCCTTGTCCTCATGTCCGGAATGCATCCCAGGGAGCCGAAATGTCAGACGCCGATGAAGGGATATTGTACGTGGTCGCCACGCCGATTGGGAATCTGGATGACCTGAGCCCCCGGGCCGCCCGGGTGCTGGCCGAGGTTGCCCTGGTGGCCGCCGAGGACACCCGCCACACGGCCCGGCTGCTGCGCCACCTGGGCATCGCGCCGGCCATGCTGTCGCTGCATGAGCACAACGAGGCCGCCCGGGTCGACCAGCTCGATGCCCGGCTGGTGGCCGGGGAGGCCGTCGCCCTGGTCAGCGATGCCGGCACCCCGCTGATCAGCGACCCCGGCTTCGTGCTGGTGCGCGAGCTGCGCGCCCGGGGGCGGCGGATCGTGCCGGTGCCCGGGGCCTGCGCCCTGGTGGCGGCGCTGTCCGCAGCCGGGCTGCCCACGGACCGCTTCCTGTTCAGCGGCTTCCTGCCCGCCAAGGGCGGGGCGCGCCGGGCCCGCCTCGAGGCCCTGGCCGAGCGTGACGAGACCCTGGTGTTCTACGAGTCCCCGCACCGCATCCGCGACACCCTCTCCGATCTGGCCGCCACCCTGGGGGCGCGTCGGGTAGTGCTGGCCCGGGAGCTGACCAAGACCTTCGAGACCTTTCTGGAGGGCAGTGCCGAGGCCTTGCTGGAGCGCCTGGCCGAAGACCCGGACCAGGCCCGTGGCGAGTTCGTGATCATGGTGGCCGGGGCCGCACCGCGGGAGGCCGGCGAGGCCGCGGCCATCGAGGCCGACGCGCTGCTCGCGGCCCTGCTGGCCGAGGGCGTCGGGGTCAAGCAGGCCGCCGCGGTGGCGGCACGTACCCTGGGCGGCGCCAAGAAGGCCTGGTATGCCCGGGCCCAGGCGCTCAAGGACGGGGATTGAGAGGGGGTCGAGGCGCTGGTATGCTTGCCGCGGGAGTTGGCCAGACAGTCGCCGCTGCCTCGATTCTCGGATCGGGCAGGGGAGGAAAGTCCGGGCTCCACAGGGCAGAGTGCCAGGTAACGCCTGGGCGGCGTGAGCCGACGGAAAGTGCAGCAGAGAGCAGACCGCCTACGTCTCCCCCGGGAGGCCGGTAAGGGTGAAAGGGTGCGGTAAGAGCGCACCGCGCGCCTGGCAACAGTGCGTGGCACGGTAAACCCCACTCGGAGCAAGACCAAATAGGAACCCCATGGCGTGGCCCGCGTTGGGTTCGGGTAGGTTGCTTGAGGACGACGGTGACGTCGTCCCTAGAGGAATGACTGTCCTCGACAGAACCCGGCTTATCGGCCGACTCCCCCATCTTTGTTTCGCCGTCGCGCACGGTCCCTGCCAGCCGCCAACGAGAAGTGCATGCCGTCATCCGCTCCCGAACACCCCGCCCGCGGTTTTCGCCATGCCAGCGTGCTCCTCGACGGCGCGGTCGATGCCCTGGTCCATGAGCCGACCGGCGCCTACCTCGACGGCACCTTCGGGCGCGGCGGTCACTCCCGGGCGATCCTCGAGCGCCTGGCGCCGGAGGGGCGCCTGCTGGCCATCGATCGCGATCCTCAGGCCATCGCCGAGGCGGCGGCCATCGCTGATCCCCGCTTCGCCATCGAGCGCGGCGATTTCGCCCGCCTGGGAGACTTCGCCCGCCAGCATGACCTCCACGGCCGGCTCGCCGGCATCCTGCTCGATGTCGGGGTGTCCTCGCCCCAGCTGGATGACCCGGAGCGCGGGTTCAGCTTCCTGCGCGATGGTCCCCTCGACATGCGCATGGACCCGACCCGAGGCGAGAGCGCTGCGGACTGGCTCGCCCGGGCCGACGAGGGCGAGATCGCCCGGGTCTTCAAGACCTACGGCGAGGAGCGCTTCGCCCGCCGGCTGGCACGGGCCATCGTCACGCGCCGCGGCGAGCGGCCCTTCACCCGCACCGCGGACCTCGCCGAGGTGATCAAGGCCGCCCATCCCGCCTGGGAGAAGGGCAAGCACCCGGCGACCCGGGCCTTCCAGGCGTTGCGTATCCAGGTCAACGGCGAGCTGGACCAGCTCGACGCCGCCCTGACAGCGGCCCTGGAGGCCCTGGCCCCGGGGGGGCACCTGGTGGTGATCAGCTTCCATTCCCTGGAGGATCGCCGCGTCAAGCGCTTCATCCGCGACCATGTGCGTGGCGATACCCACCTGCCACGTGGCGTGCCCCTGCGCGATGACCAGATCCAGCGCCGCCTCGAGGCCCTGGGCAAGGCGCGCCGTCCCGGCGCGGCGGAGGTCGAGGCCAATCCCCGCGCCCGTAGCGCGGTGATGCGCGCGGCGCGCAAACGCTACTGAGGCTCGCCATGGCTCAGGGACGACACGCCTCCGCCTTCGCCTGGCCGCTGCGCCTGCGTCCCAGCCTGGCGCTGATCGGCAACGGCGTGCTGCTGCTTGCGTGCCTGGGCTCGGCGCTGACGGTGATTGCCACCAGCCACCTGACCCGCGACCAGTACGCACGCCTCCAGCACCTCGAACGCGAGCACCAGCAGCTGCAGACCGAATGGGGGCAGCTGTTGCTCGAGGAGGGTGCCTGGTCGTCCCCGGCGCGCATCGAGCGCCTGGCCACCCAGCGCCTGGAGATGCGCCTGCCGGAGATCGACGAAGTGGAGGTGATCCGGCCATGAGCCAGTCCCCGCGCCCGGCCGTGTCACCGCGCAAGCCGCCGCCCATGGCGCCCATGGGCAAGGCCCGCTACCGGGTGATGATGACCCTGGTGCTGGTCGGCCTGGCCCTGCTGGCCGGGCGCATCGTCGACCTGCATGTCTTCGACCGTTCCTTCCTGCAGGGCCAGGGCGATGCCCGGACCCTGCGCGTCGACGCGATCCCGGCCCACCGGGGCATGATCACCGACCGCCATGGCGATCCCCTGGCCATCTCCACGCCGGTGGTAACCCTCTGGGCCAACCCCCAGGACCTGCCCGAGGACGGCATTCAGCGCCTGCAGCTGGCTCGCGCCCTGGGGCAGGACCTGGACGCCCTCAACGCACGCATCGAGCGCTATCGGGATCGCGAGTTCATGTACCTGCGGCGGCGCATGACGCCCGAGGCCGCCCAGCGCGTGCTCGACCTGCGCGTGCCCGGTGTCCACAAGCGCGAGGAATACAAGCGCTACTATCCGACCGGCGAGGTGATCGCCCAGCTGATCGGCGTGACCAACGTCGATGACCAGGGCCAGGAGGGCCTCGAGCTGGCCTATCAGCCCTACCTGGCCGGTGTGCCCGGCCGGCGACGCGTGGTCAAGGACCGCCGGGGCCGGCTGGTCCGCGACCTCGAAGTGCTCCGCGAGGCCGAGCCCGGCGGTGACCTGACGCTCGCCATCGACCAGCGGCTCCAGTACATGGCCTACCGCGAGCTCAAGGCGGCAGTGGACGAGAACGACGCCGACGGCGGCGTGCTGGTGATGATGGATGCCAAGACCGGCGAGGTGCTGGCCATGGCCAACCAGCCATCCTACAACCCCAACAACCGTGCCGGCATCGACCCCCAGGGCCTGCGCAACCGGGCCATCGTCGATGTCTTCGAGCCCGGGTCGGTGATGAAGCCCCTGGCGATGTCGGCCCTGCTGGAGACCGGCCAGTTTCCGCCCGACACCGTGGTCGACACCTCGCCGGGCTGGATGCGTATCGACCGCTTCACCATCAAGGACGTCTCCAACAATGGCGAGCTGAGCCTGGCCGGGATCCTGCGCAAGTCGTCCAACATCGGCATGGCCAAGCTGACCCTGCAGCTCGACGACCCGGTGGTCCCGGAGCGCTACCGGGCGCTGGGCTTCGACCAGGCCCCCGGGACCGGTTTCCCGGGGGAGGCCACCGGCAGCCTGCCGGCGCCGGTGCGCTGGTCCAGCAGCCAGTGGGCGGCGCTCTCCTACGGCTATGGCCTGTCGGTCTCGGCCCTGCAGCTGGCCAGTGCCTACACGGCGATCGCCAACCACGGCGAGCGGCTGCCGCCCTCCCTGCTGCGCCTGGCCCAGCCGCCCCGCGGCGAGCCAGTGATCCGGCCCGACGTCGCCGACCGCGTGCTCGGCATGATGGATGAGGTGGTGGCTCCCGGCACCGGCGCCCGGCGGGGCCTGGTGCCCGGCTACAGCGTGGCGGGCAAGACCGGGACGGTGCGCAAGACCGGCGGCAGCGGCTATCAGGAGGACGCCTACCGTTCGCTGTTCGTCGGCATCGCCCCGGTCTCCGATCCCCGCCTGATCGCCGTGGTGATGATCGACCACCCCCGCGGCGACGCCTACTACGGCGGCGCGATCGCGGCCCCGGTGTTCTCCCGGGTGGCCGGCAACGCCCTGCGGATCCTCGATGTGCCGCCCGACCGGGTGGCCGGTGACCGGGAGCCGGTCGACGATGCCACCTGATTCCTTCCTTTCTTCCCGTGACGAGAGACGCCCATGGATCTGACTGCCTCCCGCCTGATCGCCGAGCTGGCCCGGTTCTGGCCGGACCACCGGGCGGTGCTGGCCGACCTCGAGCTGCCTGCGCGGCTGTCGCTGTGCCTGGATAGCCGGGCACTGGCCCCGGGCGATGTCTTCCTGGCAGTACCGGGGGTGACGGCCGACGGCCGTGACTTCGTGCCCGCCGCCCTGGCGGCGGGGGCCGCCCTGGTGCTGGCCCATGACGACGGTGCCGCCCGCGGCGCGGCGGCCGGCGATCCCCGGGTGCTGTGGCTGCCGCACCTGCGCCAGCGACTCGGCGAGCTTGGCGGGGCCCTCTTCGCCGTCCCCGAGGCCCTGGAGCTGATCGGCGTCACCGGCACCAACGGCAAGAGTTCGGTGACTCACTATATCGCCGCCCTTAGCCGGGCCCTGGGCCGCGATGCCGGCATGGTCGGCACCCTCGGCCACGGTCGCCCGGGGGCGCTGCACCAGGGGGCGCTGACCACGCCGGGTCCCCTGGCGCTGCAGGCCGCCCTCGGCGAGCTGGCCGGCGAGGGCGTCACGCGGGTAGCCATGGAGGTGTCGTCCCATGCGCTGGAGCAGGGGCGCCTCGACGGCTGCCGTCTGCAGGCCGCGGTCTTCACCAACCTGACCCGCGACCATCTCGACTATCACGGCAGCATGACCGCCTACGCCGCGGCCAAGGCGCGGCTCTTCCGCCGCCCGGAGCTGGAGCTGGCGGTGGTCAACGCCGACGATCCCCTGGCACGGCTGATGCTGGCCGGCCTGTCCGGGGGCGTGCGCGTCCTGGCGGTGGGCGAGGACGAGGCCGTCACCCTGCGAGTGGTGGATACCGATCCCTACCCCGGCGGGCAGCGGGCCATCGTGGCCACCCCCGATGGCGAGCGGGTGCTCGAGCTGCCGCTGATGGGGCGCTTCAACCTCACCAATGTCCTGCTGGCCATGGCCACCCTCTATGGTCTCGGTGCCGACCTCGAGGCGCTCTTCGCCGCCGCCGCCGAGCTGGGCCCGGTACCCGGCCGCATGCAGGCCGTACCCACCGAGGCGGGGCCCGTGGTGGTCATCGATTATGCCCATTCGCCCGACGCCCTGGAGAACGCCCTGGCGGCGCTGCGCGCCCACCTGCCCGGCAGCGGGCGCCTATGGTGCCTGTTCGGCTGTGGCGGGGATCGCGACAGCGGCAAGCGGCCGCTGATGGCCGCCGCCGCCGAGCGCCATGCCGACCGCCTGGTGGTCACCGACGACAATCCCCGCGGTGAGTCGCCGGCGGCGATTCGCGAACAGATCCTCGACGGCCTCTCGGCCGAGGCGCGCCATGCCGCCTGGACGCGCGACGGGCGCGCGGCGGCGATCCGCGAGACGATTCGCGAGGCCGCCGACGAGGACGTCATCCTGATCGCCGGCAAGGGGCACGAGACCTATCAGGAGATCGCCGGCGTGCGCCATGCCTTCTCGGACCTCGCCGAGGCCGAGGCCGCCCTGGCGACCCGTGCGGCGAAGGGGACCCCATGAGCGGCGTCGGCCTGGACTCGCTGGGCGAGGTGGCGCGGGCGCTCGGCCTGGCACCGCCCGCGGAGGATGCCCCGGTGAGCGAGATCGTCACCGATACCCGCCGCCTGGTCCCGGGGGCACTGTTCGTGGCCCTGCGCGGCGCGCGTTTCGACGCCCATGACTTCCTCGCCCAGGCCCGCGAAGCCGGCGCCGTGGCGGCGCTGGTCGAGCGGCGCGTCGACGACACCCTGCCGCAGCTCGAGGTGGCCGACACGCGGCTGGCACTGGGCCTGCTGGGGCGTGCGCGGCGCCGTGCCTGGGGCGGTCCCCTGGTGGCCGTCACCGGTAACAGCGGCAAGACCACGGTCAAGCAGATGCTGGCCACGCTGCTCGCCCGCCGCGGCGAGACCCTGGCCACCCGCGGCAACCTGAACAATGACATCGGCGCACCCCTGACGCTGCTCGAGCTGTCGTTACGCCATCGCCAGGCGGTGGTCGAGCTCGGCGCCAACCACCTCGGCGAGATCGCCTGGACGACCGGCCTCGCCGAGCCCCGTGTGGCAGTGATCACCAACGTCACCGGGGCCCATGTCGGCGAGTTCGGCGGGCCGGGGCAGATCGCGCAGGCCAAGGGCGAGATCCTGCTGTCGCTGCCTGGCGACGGGGTGGCAGTGCTCAACCGGGACGACCGCTACTTTGCCACCTGGGCGAGTCTCGCCGCGCCCCGGGAGGTGCTGGACTTCGGCTTCGCCCGGGAGGCGCGTCTGCGCGCCGAGACACTGGCCTGCGATGCCCTCGGGCGCTATGCTTTCACGCTGTCCTTGGACGGCCGCGAACTCGGCCGGGTCCAGCTGGCCCTGCTGGGGCGCCACAACGTGGCCAACGCCCTGGCCGCTGCCGGCGCGGCGCTGGCCATGGGACTGGACGAGGCGGATGTCCTGGCCGGGCTCGCGGCCGTGGCCCCGATGCCGGGGCGGCTCAGCGCCGTGGCGGGAATCCGGGCGTCGCGCCTGCTTGACGACACCTACAACGCCAACCCCGGGGCGGTAAAGGCCGCCCTCGACCTGCTGGTCACCCTGCCGGGGCCGCGCTGGTGCCTGCTGGGAGCCATGGGAGAGCTGGGCGAAGCCTCTGACCGGCTGCATGCCGAGGTCGGGCGTTACGCAAGAGAACAGGGAATCGACTTCCTCGGCACCCTCGGCGAGGCGGCGCGGCCTGCCAGCCACGCCTTCGGCGACGCGGGGTGCCATTTCGACGATCGGGAGGCGCTGACGCGCCACGTCCTCCACCATCTGCCGCCGGGGGCCAGCGTGCTGGTCAAGGGGTCGCGCAGTGTCGGCATGGAAACCGTGGTGGCCGCACTGCGCTCGGATGCATCAAGGTAACGCACTACAATGCTGCTTTTTCTGGCTGAACTGCTGGCGCAATTCCAGAGCGCCTTCAACGTCTTCAATTATCTGACCCTGCGCATGATCCTGGGGACCCTGACCGCCCTGGTGCTGTGCCTGTGGCTGGGACCGGTGGTCATCCGCCGGCTGGTGGAACGCCAGATTGGCCAGGCCGTGCGCGACGATGGTCCCCAGTCGCACCTCTCCAAGGCGGGGACCCCGACCATGGGCGGGGCCATGATCCTGATGGCCATCGCCGTCAGCACCCTGCTGTGGGGGGACCTGACCAACCACTACGTCTGGGTGGTGCTGGCCGTGACCCTGGGCTTCGGTGCCATCGGCTGGGTCGACGACTATCGCAAGGTGGTGGAGAAGAATCCCCGGGGGCTGCCCGCCCGCTGGAAGTACTTCTGGCAGTCAGTGATCGGCCTGGCGGCCGCCGGCATCCTCTATGCCACCGCGGCGTCGCCGGTGGAGACCAGCCTGATCGTGCCGCTGTTCAAGGAGTTCGTGCTGCCGCTGGGGGTGTTCTACATCGTGCTCACTTACCTGGTGATCGTCGGCAGCTCCAACGCCGTGAACCTCACCGACGGTCTCGATGGCCTGGCCATCATGCCCACCGTGCTGGTGGCCATGGGCCTGGCGGTGTTCGCCTACGCCAGCGGCAACGTGGTGTTTGCCGAGTACCTGCAGATCCCGATGATCCCGGGCGCCGGCGAACTGGCCGTGTTCTGTGCGACGATCGCCGGGGCCGGGCTCGGCTTCCTGTGGTTCAACACCTATCCGGCCCAGGTCTTCATGGGCGACGTGGGGGCCCTGGCGCTGGGGGCCGCCCTCGGGGTGGTGGCGGTGATCGTGCGCCAGGAGATCGTGCTGTTCATCATGGGCGGCATCTTCGTCATGGAGACCGTCTCGGTGATCCTGCAGGTGGGCTCCTACAAGCTTACCGGGCGTCGCATCTTCCGCATGGCCCCGCTGCATCACCACTACGAGCTCAAGGGCTGGCCGGAACCGCGGGTCATCGTGCGCTTCTGGATCATCACCGTGGTACTGGTGCTGCTGGGACTCGCCACTCTCAAGATCCGTTGACGCTCCCCCAGGAGCCCGACATTCGCCGTCCACGCGAGGAGCCGCTGATGGTCAAGGTGCCCAAGGGAATGACGCTGGTGGTCGGGCTCGGCGTGTCCGGCCGGGCCATCTGTCGTCACCTGCAGCGCTGTCGGCGCCCCTTCATGGTCGCCGACACCCGGGCCGAGCCGCCCGGCCTCGAGGCCTTCCGCGCCGCTCATCCGGGGGTCGAGGTGCATTGCGGGCCGCTTACCGAGCTCGACATGGACGCGGCGCGGGAGGTGGTGGTGAGCCCGGGGGTCGATCCCCGTGCGCCGGGCCTTGACGCCCTGGCCGGCCGCCGCGGGATGCAGGGCGAGCCCCTGGTGGTGGGCGAGATGGCGCTCTTCGTGCGGGCCTGCCGGGCTCCCATCGCCGCCATTACCGGGGCCAACGCCAAGTCCACGGTGACCACCCTGCTCGGCGAGATGGCGGCCGAGGCGGGGGTGCGCGTGGCGGTGGGCGGCAACCTGGGCACGCCGGCCCTGGACCTGCTTGCCGAGCGGCCCGACAGCGAACTCTTCGTCCTCGAGCTGTCGAGCTTCCAGCTCGAGACCACGCCTTGTCTCGGTGCCGAGACCGCCGCCTTCCTCAACCTCTCCGAGGACCACCTCGACCGCCACGGCGACCTGGCCGGCTACCGCGCCGCCAAGCTGGGGATCTTTCGCGGGGCGCGCCATGGGGTGGTCAACGCCGAGGATCCCGCCACTTGGCCGGCCGCGCCGTTGCCGGCGCTGGACCGCTTCTCCACGCGTCCGCCCGAGGCGGGGGAATGGGGCATCGGCGAGCATGATGAGGGCTTGGGCCCCCGGCCCTGGCTGCTGCATGGCGCCTCACCGCTGATGCCCGCCGAGGCGGTGCGCCTGCCCGGGCGGCACAACCAGGCCAATGCCCTGGCGGCCCTGGCCATGGGGCATCACCTGGGGCTTCCGCTGCCGGCCATGCGCCGGGTGCTGGAACGCTTCCCGGGCCTGCCCCATCGCGGCGAGCTGGTGGCCGAGATCGGCGGTGTGCGCTGGATCAACGACTCCAAGGGCACCAACGTGGGGGCCACCCTCGCTGCCATCGCCGGCCTGGGCTCGACCCTGGCGGGGCGCCTGATCCTGCTGGCCGGCGGGGTCGGCAAGGGGGCCGATTTCACCCCCCTGGCCGCGCCGCTGGCCCGCCATGGTCGCGAGGCGATCCTCTTCGGCCGGGATGCCGAGCGCCTGGCGACCGCGCTGGGCGATGCCGTGCCGCTGCGGCGGGTAACGGACCTGGCGGCGGCCATGGCCCGGGCCGCGGAGATCGCCGAGCCGGGGGACTGCGTGCTGCTGTCGCCGGCCTGTGCCAGCCTCGACCAGTTCCGCGACTATCAGGCGCGGGGCGAGGCATTCCGCCAGGCCGTCGAGCGGCGCCGTGGGGAGAGGGCATCATGAGCCGGCTGTCGCGCCTGAGGCAGCGCCTGTCCACCGCCGAACAGCCCTTCGATGGCTGGCTGCTGCTCGCGGCGCTGGCGCTGTTGCTGATCGGCTGGGTGATGGTCACCTCGGCCTCCACCGAGGTCGCCTCCAGCCTCACCGGCAATGCCTGGTACTTCAGCCTGCGCCACGGCACCTTCCTGCTGGTATCGTTGGCCCTGGCGGCCCTGGCGTTGCGGGTGCCCCTGGGCTGGTGGAAGGCCAACGGGCCCTTTCTGTTGCTGGTGGGCATGGTGCTGCTGGCTCTGGTGCTGGTGGTTGGCCGCGAGGTCAACGGCAGCCGGCGCTGGCTGTCGCTGCCCGGCGTGCCCTTCAACCTGCAGGCCTCGGAAGTCGCCAAGCTATGCCTGATCACTTACCTGGCCGGCTACCTCGAGCGCTTCCTGCCCCAGGTGCGCCGGGAGTGGGGCGCCTTCCTCCGGCCGCTGGCAGTGATGGCGGTCATGGGCGGGCTGTTGATCCTGGAGCCCGACTACGGGGCGGTGGTGGTGATGACCGGCTGCGTGATGGGCATGCTGCTGATGGCGGGGGCGCCCTGGGGGCGCTTTCTGTTGCTGATGCTGCTGGTGGCGGCCCTTGGCACGGTCGCCGCCATCGCCGAGCCCTATCGCATGGCGCGCCTGACCAGCTTCGCCGACCCCTGGGCCGATCAGTTCGCCAGCGGCTACCAGCTAACCCAGGCCCTGATCGCCTTCGGCCGGGGGCACTGGCTGGGCATGGGGCTCGGCAACAGCGTGCAAAAGCTGTTCTACCTGCCCGAGGCCCATACCGACTTCGTCTTCGCCGTGCTGGCCGAGGAGCTGGGCCTGGTTGGCGCCGTCGCCGTGGTGGGGCTGTTCGCCCTGCTGGTCTGGCGGGCCATGGCAGTGGGGCGGCGCGCCGAGCTGGCCAAGCTGCCGTTTGCCGCCTATGTCAGCTACGGTATCGCCCTGGTGATCGGCGCCCAGGCCTTCATCAACATCGCCGTCAGCACCGGCATGCTGCCCACCAAGGGGCTGACGCTGCCGCTGCTCAGCTATGGCGGCTCGAGCCTGGTGATCAGCTGCGTGATGATGGCGATCCTGCTGCGGGCCGATATCGAGACCCGCCAGGCGGTGCGTCGTGCCCGGCCCACGGCCCCCCGGGCGGCCCCGTCAGGCAAGACACAAGGAAGCGGATCATGAGTCGATGCAAGGGCCGCCGCGCCCTGATCATGGCCGGTGGCACCGGCGGCCACGTCATCCCCGCCCTGTCCCTGGCCCGTGGGCTGACAGCCGCCGGGGTCGAGGTCGAGTGGCTGGGCAGCCCCCAGGGCATCGAGAATCGCCTGGTGCCGGCCGCCGGCATCCCCCTGCACCATATCGCGGTGAGCGGCCTGCGCGGCAACGGCCTGGCCGGCTGGTTGCTGGCGCCCTGGCGGCTGGCCCGCGCCGTGGCGCAGGCCGCTCGGGTGATCCGTGACGTCGATCCGCAGCTGGTGGTGGGGCTGGGCGGCTTCGCCAGCGGCCCGGGTGGCCTGGCCGCCTGGCTCAAGCGACGCCCGCTGGTGATCCACGAGCAGAACGCCGTGGCCGGCCTCACCAACCGCGCCCTGGCCCGCCTGGCGCGTCGCGTCTATGCGGCGTTTCCCCAGGCCTTCCCGGGCCGGGCCGAGGTGGTCGGCAACCCGGTGCGCGGCGACATCGCCGCCCTGGGCGAGTCACCGCGGCCGGCCGCCGCCATGCGCGAGCGCCCCCTGCGCCTGCTGGTGGTGGGGGGCTCCCTCGGGGCCCTGGCCCTCAACCAGCGCCTGCCCGAGGCCCTGGCGCGACTGCCGGCAGCGAGCCGTCCCGAGGTGCGCCACCAGGCCGGCCGCGACAAGGACGCGGCGACCCGTGAGGCCTACGCGCAGCAAGGCGTCGCAGCGGATGTCACCGCCTTTATCGACGACATGGCGGCGGCCTACGACTGGGCCGACCTGGTGGTCTGCCGAGCCGGAGCGTTGACCGTGGCCGAGCTGGCGGCGGCGGCCAAGCCGGCGCTCTTCGTCCCCTTCCCGCATGCGGTGGACGACCACCAGACCGCCAACGCCGCGGCCCTGGTGGGGGAGGGCGCCGCCGACCTGATACCGCAGAACGAGATGACCGCAGCGGCGCTGGCCGATCGCCTGACGCCGCTGCTCGACCCCGAAGCCCTTGCCACCATGGCGGCGCAGGCACGACGCTGTGCGCACCTCGATGCCGTCGAGCGCCTGGTGGCCGGATGCATGGAGACAGCTTTTGAGTGACGAGACCCTCGGGCCGGTTCCCGGCCAAGCCACGCCCCCGCGTCCCGGCCTCGGGCTGGGCATGCGCCGGATCCGGCGCATTCACTTCGTCGGCATCGGCGGAGCCGGCATGTGCGGCATCGCCGAGGTGTTGGCCAACCAGGGCTACAGCGTCAGCGGCAGCGACCTGAAGGCCTCGCCGGTGGTGGCCCGGCTGGAGAAGTGCGGCATCGCTGTGGCCATCGGCCATGCACAGGAGAACGCCCGCGACGCCGACGTGGTGGTGGTCTCCACCGCGGTGGACGAGACCAACCCCGAGATCCGCTGGGCCCACGAGCATCGCCTGCCGGTGGTGCGTCGCGCCGAGATGCTCGCCGAGCTGATGCGCTTCCGCCACGGCATCGCCGTGGCCGGCACCCATGGCAAGACCACCACCACCAGCCTGACCGCCACCCTGCTCGGTGAGGGCGGCCTGGATCCCACCTTCGTGATCGGTGGCCGGCTGACCAGTGCCGGCACCAATGCCCGCCTGGGAGAGGGGGATTACCTGGTGGCGGAGGCCGACGAGTCGGATGCCTCCTTCCTGCACCTGCAGCCGATGGTAGCCATCGTCACCAATATCGATGCCGACCACATGGCCACCTACGGCGGTGACTTCGAGCGCCTCAAGGGCACCTTCATCGAGTTCCTGCACAACCTGCCGTTCTACGGCCTGGCGGTGCTGTGCATCGATGACGCCAATGTTCGCGGGCTGATCGAGCGGGTCAACCGCCAGTTTGTCACCTATGGCTTCAGCGCCGATGCCGACTATCGGCTCGAGGACTTCGTCCAGGAGGCCGGTGAGGTGCGCTTCACTGTCCGGCGTCCCGACGGTCTGGCGCCGTTGGCGGTGCGTCTGGCGATGCCGGGGCGTCACAACGCCCTCAATGCCCTGGCCGCCATCGCCGTGGCCAGTGATGCCGGGGTCGACGACGCGGCCATCCTGCGCGGCCTGGCCGGCTTTGCCGGGGTCGGCCGCCGCTTCCAGGTGCATGGCCATTTCCCGGCTCCCGCCGAGGCGGGGGAGGTCATGCTGGTCGACGACTACGGCCACCATCCCCGGGAAGTCGAGATGGTGATCAAGGCCGTACGTGACGGCTGGCCCGAGCGCCGCCTGGTGATGGTCTACCAGCCCCATCGCTACTCGCGTACCCGCGACCTCTACGAGGACTTCGTGCGGGTGCTGGCGGGGGTCGACACCCTGCTGCTGCTGGATGTCTACAGCGCCGGCGAGGCCCCGCTGCCCGGCGCCGACGGCCGGACCCTGGCCGGCTCGATCCGCCAGCGTGGCGAGGTCGACCCGATCTTCGTGCAGGACAAGGCCGAGTTGCCGGGGCTGCTGGCCAAGGTGCTGCGTCCCGGTGATATCCTGATCACTCAGGGTGCCGGCGATGTGGGAGGGATCGCCCAGCGACTGGCCGATGCTCGACTGGATCTCGACGAGGTGGCGCTATGACGGCGGACAGGACCGGCCATGGCCGGGTGGTGGTGCTCTACGGCGGCGAGTCCGCCGAGCGGGACGTCTCGCTGAAGAGTGGGGCGGCGGTCATCGCCGCGCTGGAACGTGGCGGGGTGGCTCCCATCGGTTTCGATCCGGCCGAGCAGGGCGGCCTGGCCGGCCTGGAAGCCCTCAGGCCGGACCGGGTCTTTATCGCCCTGCATGGCCGGGGCGGCGAGGACGGGACCCTCCAGGGGGCGCTGGAGCTGCTGGGCATCCCCTATACCGGCAGCGGCGTGCTGGCCTCGGCGCTGGGCATGGACAAGCAACGCACCAAGCTGGTGTGGCAGGCGCTGGGCCTGCCGACGCCGGAAAGCGTGATGCTCGGTCCGGATGCCGACTGGGCGTCGGTCGTGGAGCGGCTCGGCCTGCCGTTGATCGTCAAGCCGGTCCACGAGGGCTCGACGCTGGGCATCACCATCGTCGACAGTCCAGAGGCCCTGGAGGCGGCCTACCGCGATGCCGTGCGCTTCGATGCCCGGGTGATGGCCGAGCGTTTCATCCGCGGCGAGGAGTACACGGTGTCGTTGCTCGGTGACAGGGTGCTGCCGGCGATTCGCGTGGAGGTGCCCAGTGGCTTCTACGATTACGAGGCCAAGTACCTCTCCGACGAGACCCTCTACCACCTGCCCTGTGGACTGGCCGAGGCCGAGGAGCAATGCCTGGCATCGCTGTGCCGGGAGGCCTTCGAGGCCATCGGCTGCAGCGGCTGGGGGCGGGTCGATGTGATGCGCGACGCCCAGGGGCGTTTCTGGCTGCTCGAGGTCAACACCGTGCCGGGCATGACCGACCATAGCCTGGTCCCCCAGGCGGCGGCCCATGCCGGCATCGATTTCGATGCGCTGGTGATGCGCATCCTCGACACCGCCGGGCGAGACTAGGCCATGGCGCGTCGCGGAACCCTGCTCGGTGTGCTGCTGCTGGCGCTGCTGGTCGGCGCCGGTGGCCGTGCCCTGTGGTTGTGGTTGGATCGCCCGATCGAGCGGGTATCGATTCGCGGCGAGTTGCATCATGCCGGGGCCGACTACCTGCGCAGCCGGCTCGCGCCCCTCGTCCGGGGCCGGACCTGGCTGTCGGTGGACCTGGGCGAGTTGCGCGAGCGGGCCCGGGATATCGGCTGGTTGAGCGAGGTCCGCATCCGCCGCGAGTGGCCCGATGCACTGGTGTTCGAGCTGGTCGAGCAGGTGCCCGTGGCACGCTGGAACGACGATCGGCTGCTCAACCCGGCCGGCGAGCCCTTCGACTATGCGCCCCTCGCGGTGCCCGACGAGCTGCCCATGCTCTCGGGGCCGGCGGACAGCGGCGCCGAGGTGTTGGCCTATCACGACGCCCTGTCGGCGCTGCTCGCGCCCCAGGGGCTGTTCCTGCGCCAGGTGCGCCTCGAGGCTCGCGGCGCCTGGCGGTTCCAGCTGGAGGGCGGGCTCTGGGTGATGCTCGGGCGCAATCATCGGGACGAGCGGCTGGCGCGTTTCCTGGCGGCCTGGGAGCGTGAGCTCGGCGAGACGGCGTCGCATATCCGCTACATTGATCTACGTTACCCCAATGGCGTGGCCGTGGCCTGGCATGGACAAACCGAGCCGGTGGACGATGTCACCAGTGGTCAGGGATGAACGGCACTTCATGGTGAATTGCCCGGCGCCCGGGGCACCGAGGTGTTCCTTTCGGAAGAAAATCGCCGTATCGTGACGGATGTTTCTTCCCATGGGCTGGTGGATCACGGTGAGTTGTTCCTATAATTGGCCCAGGTTTTTTTCGTTTCAAACATGCATTTCCCCTAGCGGGTCAGGCTCGAGGAGATTTCCCGGCTCATGTCAGGTCCATCCAATGCGTCCAATATGGTAGTCGGGCTGGATATCGGAACGTCCAAGGTCGTGGCGATCGTGGGGCAACCCACCGACGATGGTGGTATTGAAATTGCCGGAATCGGCTCTCATCCCTCCCGCGGGATGAAGAAAGGCGTGGTAATCAATATCGAGTCCACAGTGCAATCGATCCAGCGCGCCGTGGAGGAAGCGGAACTCATGGCCGGCTGCGATATCCACTCCGTCTATGTGGGCATCGCCGGCAGCCATATCAGCTCGATGAACTCCGATGGTGTGGTCGCCATCAAGGAGCGCGAGGTCGCCCCTTCCGATATCGACCGTGTCATCGACTCTGCCCGTGCGCGGGCCATCTCCGAGGGGCAGCGGGTCCTGCACGTGCTGCCCCAGGAGTTCGCCATCGATACCCAGGGCGGCATCCGCGAGCCGCTGGGCATGTCCGGGGTGCGCCTGGAGGCCAGGGTCCACCTGGTGACGGCCGCCCTCAATGCCGTGCAGAACATCGAGAAGTGCGTGCGGCGCTGTGGCCTGGAGGTGGATGCGATCATCCTCGAGCAGCTGGCTTCCAGCCATGCCGTACTCACCGAGGACGAGCGGGAGCTGGGTGTCTGCATGGTCGACATCGGCGGCGGTACCACCGATATCGCGGTTTTCACCGAGGGCGCCATTCGCCACACCGCGGTGATTCCCATCGCCGGTGACCAGGTCACCAACGACATCGCCATGGCGCTGCGTACGCCCACGCAGCACGCCGAGGAGATCAAGGTCAAGTATGCCTGTGCGCTGACCCAACTCGCCGCCAGCGACGAGATGATCAAGGTGCCGAGCGTCGGTGACCGGCCGGCCCGGGACCTGTCCCGCCAGTCCCTTGCCGAGGTGGTCGAGCCCCGCTACGAGGAACTCTTCACCCTGGTACGTGACGAGTTGCGTCGCAGTGGCTACGAGGATCTAGTCGCTGCAGGTGTTGTCCTCACGGGGGGCACGTCGCGCATGGAAGGGGTAGTCGAGTTGGCCGAGGAGATCTTCCACATGCCGGTGCGAATCGCCTGCCCACAGAGCGTGCGAGGACTCGCCGATGTGGTGCGCAACCCGATTTATTCGACGGGAGTCGGTTTGCTACATTACGCTCTACAGGAGGCCCGTCAGGGGCATGGCCATCAAGGCTCTCAGGGGCAGGGTAGCAGCATCTCGGCGCAACCGAGGCGTGGTGACGTCTCCCGGCGCGGACCAGAGGAAGGGATTCCGGCGCTGGTAAGGCTTAAAGGCTGGTTCAAAGGAAATTTCTGACAGGGCCGCGCACGCGGTCCAGGAGACGGGGCTAATGTTCGAACTTGTAGATAGCGCACCCTCTAGCAGTGCGGTCATCAAGGTCATCGGTGTCGGTGGTGGCGGCGGGAATGCCGTCAATCACATGGTCGAGAGCAGCATCGAAGGCGTGGAATTCATCTGTGCCAACACCGATGCCCAGGCGCTGAAGCGGGTGGCGGCCAAGACCGTTCTCCAGCTCGGCAGCGAGATTACCAAGGGGCTTGGCGCCGGTGCCAACCCCGATGTGGGACGCCAGGCGGCCATGGAGGACCGCGAGCGTATCGCCGAACTGCTCGGCGGTGCCGACATGGTGTTCATCACCGCCGGCATGGGCGGCGGCACAGGCACCGGCGGTGCCCCGGTGGTCGCCCAGGTTGCCAAGGAGCTCGGCATCCTGACCGTGGCGGTGGTCACGCGTCCCTTCCCCTTCGAGGGGCCCAAGCGGATGCGCGCCGCCGAGGAGGGCATGAAGGAGCTCTCCGAACATGTCGACTCCCTGATCACCATCCCCAACGAGAAGCTGCTGTCGGTGCTCGGCAAGAGCGCCAGCCTGCTGACGGCCTTCAGCGCCGCCAACGACGTGCTGCTGGGTGCCGTCCAAGGCATCGCCGAGCTGATCACCAGCCCCGGCATCATCAACGTCGACTTCGCCGACGTGCGCACCGTGATGTCCGAGATGGGCATGGCGATGATGGGGACCGGTGGTGCCACCGGCGAGAACCGTGCCCGCGAGGCCGCCGAGAAGGCGATTCGCAGCCCGCTGCTCGAGGACATCGACCTGCACGGCGCCCGTGGCATCCTGGTCAACATCACGGCCGGCCCGGACCTGTCCATCGGCGAGTTCAACGATGTGGGGGCCACGGTGCAGGAGTTTGCCTCCCAGGACGCCACCATCGTCGTCGGTACCTCCATCGACATGGAGATGACCGACGAACTGCGCGTCACCGTGGTGGCGGCCGGTCTCGAGGGGCAGCGTCAGGCCAAGGCGGCCAGCCAGACCGCGCGCCGTGCCGATGCCGCCGGCGGGGAGTACCGCCAGCGCCAGCCGGCCGCCGCCCGGCCGCAGGCCTCGGTCAACCGCGCCGCCGCGGCCGCGCCCAAGGCGGAATCCCAGGACGCTCCGCGTCCCCAGGCGGAGTCGCGCAGGTCCCAGGACCTGGACGACTACCTGGATATTCCGGCGTTTCTGCGGCGTCAGGCCGATTGAGTGGCGCTATCGCCAGCATAGGCAGCCTTAGGAGATGGAAGTTTTGTTGAAACACCCGTTCGGTGTTATAGTGAACGGTGTTTGATAACCAACGACTGCCTGGCGACTGCCCATGATCAGACAACGCACCCTCAAGAACGTCATTCGCGCCACCGGCGTCGGCCTGCACTCCGGCAAGAAGGTCTACCTGACCTTGCGGCCGGCCCCGGTCGACACCGGCATCATCTTCGTGCGCACCGACCTGGACCCCGAGGTGCAGATCCCGGCCCGCGCCGCGAATGTCGCCGACACCACCCTGTGCACGGCCCTGTCCCAGGATGGCGTCAAGGTGGCCACCGTCGAGCACCTGATGTCGGCGCTGGCCGGCCTGGGCATCGACAACGCCTATGTGGACGTGAGCGCCCCCGAGGTGCCGATCATGGATGGCAGTGCCGGGCCTTTCGTGTTCCTGATCCAGTCCGCGGGCATCGCCGAGCAGAGCGCCGCCAAGAAGTTCATCCGCATCAAGCGCGAGGTGATGGTGCGCGAGGACGACAAGGAGGCCATCTTCCTGCCCCATCAGGGCTTCAAGGTGTCCTTTTCCATCGACTTCGACCACCCTGTGTTCGAGGATCAGAAGCAGACCGCGGTGGTCGATTTCTCCACCACTTCCTTCGTCAAGGAAGTGTCCCGTGCCCGCACCTTCGGCTTCATGCGCGATCTCGAGCATCTGCGCTCGAACAACCTGGCCCTCGGCGGCAGTCTCGACAACGCCATCGTGGTCGATGACTATCGCATCGTGAACGAAGGTGGCCTGCGCTACGACGACGAGTTCGTCAAGCACAAGGTGCTGGACGCCATCGGCGATCTCTACCAGCTGGGCTACAGTCTGATCGGCGAGTTCCGCGGCGTGAAGTCGGGGCATGCCCTCAACAATCAGCTGTGCCGTGCGCTGATGGAACAGCCGGAATGCTGGGAAATCGTCACCTTCGAGGACGACGCCCAGAAGGCGCCCATCTCCTACGCCGCCCCGGCCATGGCCTGATTCGCCACTCCCCGTCCGTCACTGCAGTCGTCGACCGCCGCACCTCCACGAGGTGCGGCGGTTGTGGTTGTGCTTCGGGGTCAGGTTTCGGCGTGGGAGGCGAGGCGCTCCAGGGCTCGCCTGAGCCGGGGGTCTTCCACGTCCGCGGCGCAGCTGGACAGCTCGTCGGCAGCCCTGGCGGGCAGTCGGCGAGTCTGGCGAAGCGGTGCCTTGGGAGGGCGGACCGGTCGCACCTTGAAGTCGAAACCGTTCACGGCCTCGAAACCGGGGAGTTCGTGGAGCAGCGACAGCAGGCGAGCCTGCTCGTAGCGCAGGCGGGTCAGCCACACCGCCCGGTCGGTAATGATCGTCAGGCGTCCGTCGTGGAAGCCCCCGACGAAGAGGTGGTCCGCGAGTTCGGTGGGCAGGTGGTCGCGCAGGTGTTGCTGGGCCCGCTCGATGAGTCGGGCCATGCGCATCAGCGTCCCCAGCTCCCCACGGCCTTCCAGTAGCCGGGACATGGGCTGTGCTCGGAACCGCTTAACCTTTATACTCATCAGCTTGATTCTCGGGGACGAACCCCTGACATTGGCCGTCGGCCGCCGGCGCCGGCGACCCCTGATCGCAAGCCTAGCACACGCAAGGGAGTCCCTCGACAGCATGGCCAGCCTCACCGCGGACATTCGCGCCACGGAGCGTCGCCCGATCGAGCGCCGCCCGACCCGTTGGTGGTTGGCGGGCCTGCTGGTCGGTTGCCTGTTGCCGGCCGGTCTCGCCCAGCTGGAGGCGTCGCGCCCCGTCGAGCGTGTCATCCAGATCTGCATCCTGGCCCCCGCGCTGATTCGGGCCAGTTCGCGCCTGCAGGCCCGGCGTCGGGCCCGCCGCCGCTGGCCGGGACCCCGGCGCTGCAGCATGCCGGTCCGCCCGGCCCGGCCCGCCATTGGCCGGTGCCCGTTGCGGCGGGCCGTGGCCGCCCACGATGTCCTGACACGACGTGGCCCGCCATCCGCTCGTCGAGGTTGAACGACGAGAGGCCGGGGATTCCCCGGCAGGATGCCACACGCAAATTCGGGACCCTTCATGATCAATAACCTGTTGCGCAAGGTCGTCGGCTCCAAGAACGACCGCGAAGTCAAACGCATGGGCCGCGCCGTGGGACGGATCACCGCCCTGGAAGCCGATTTCGAGAGCCTCGACGATGCGGCCCTCAAGGCCCGCACGGCGGCCTTTCGTGAACGTCTCGAGGGCGGCGAGTCCCTGGATGCCCTGCTGCCGGAGGCCTTCGCCACGGTGCGCGAGGCCGGCAAGCGGGTCATGGGCATGCGCCATTTCGATGTGCAGATGATCGGCGGCATTACCCTCCACGACGGGCGCATCGCCGAGATGAAGACCGGCGAGGGCAAGACCCTGGTGGCGACGCTGGCGGTCTACCTCAACGCCCTGCCGGCCAAGGGTGTGCATGTGGTCACGGTCAACGATTACCTGGCCTGCCGTGACGCCGAGTGGATGCGCCCCCTCTACGAATTCCTCGGCCTCTCGGTGGGCACCATCTATGCCGGCCAGACCCCCGAGGAGAAGCGGGCGGCCTACGGCTGCGACATCACCTACGGTACCAACAACGAGTTCGGCTTCGACTACCTGCGCGACAACATGGCCTTCTCCCTCGAGGACAAGGTCCAGCGCGGGCTGCACTTCGCCATCGTCGACGAGGTGGACTCCATCCTCATCGACGAGGCGCGCACGCCGCTGATCATCTCCGGGGCCGTGGACGAGAACACCGAGCTCTACCGGGTCATCGACCGCCTGGCGGTGAACCTGAGCCAGTGCACCGACGAGGAGGACCCGGAGAGCGGTGACTTCACCCTCGACGAAAAGCAGAAGCAGGTGGAGCTCACCGAGGGTGGCCATCACAGGGTCGAGGAGCTGCTGCGTGCCGAGGGGCAACTCGGCGAAGAGGACTCCCTCTATGCGGCCCAGAACCTCAATCTGCTGCAGCACATGCACTCGGCGCTGCGCGCCCGGCACCTCTACCATCGTGACGTGGACTACATCGTCAACGACGGCCAGGTGGTGATCGTCGACGAGCATACCGGCCGTACCATGCCCGGCCGTCGCTGGTCCGAGGGGCTGCACCAGGCGGTGGAGGCCAAGGAAGGGGTGACCGTCCAGCGCGAGAGCCAGACGCTGGCCTCGACGACCTTCCAGAACTACTTCCGTCTCTACGACAAGCTGTCCGGGATGACCGGCACGGCGGATACCGAGGCCTTCGAGTTCCGCCAGATCTACGGCCTCGACGTGGTGGTCATCCCCACCAACAAGCCGCTGATCCGTGCCGATCTCAACGACCTCGTCTACCTCACCGCCGAGGAGAAGTTCGAGGCCATCATCGAGGACGTCAAGACGCAGACCGAGGCCGGGCGTCCCGTGCTGGTGGGTACGGCCTCCATCGAGACGTCCGAGTACCTGGCCAATCTGATGAAGCGCGCCGGTCTGAGCTTCAACGTGCTCAATGCCAAGCAGCACCAGAGCGAGGCCGAAATCATTGCCCAGGCCGGGCAGCCCGGGGCCATCACCATCGCCACCAACATGGCCGGCCGCGGCACCGACATCGTGCTGGGCGGCAACTGGGAGGCCGAGGCCGCCAAGCTCGAGGCCCCCAGCGAGGCCCAGGTCGAACGGCTCAAGGCCGAGTGGCAGGAGCGCCATAGCGCCGTGCTCGAGGCCGGCGGCCTGCACGTGGTCGGTTCCGAGCGCCACGAGTCGCGGCGCATCGACAATCAGTTGCGTGGCCGCGCCGGCCGCCAGGGCGACCCGGGGTCGACCCGCTTCTTCCTGTCCCTGGAAGACAACCTGATGCGCCTGTTCGGCTCCGACCGGGTGCAGCGCCTGATGCAGGCGCTGGGGCTCGAGCGTGGCGAGGCCATCGAGCACAAGATGGTTTCCAATGCCGTGGAGCGGGCCCAGAAGAAGGTCGAGGGCCGCAACTTCGATATCCGCAAGCAGCTGCTCGAGTACGATGACGTGGCCAACGACCAGCGCCGGGTGATCTACGAGCAGCGCAACGAGATCCTCGCCGCCGAGGATGTCTCCGAGAACGTCGCGGGCATCCGCGCCGAGGTGCTCGACGAGGCGATCAGCGAGTTCGTGCCGCCCCAGAGCCTGCCCGAGCAGTGGGACCTGGCTGGCCTGGAGGCCCATCTCAAGACCGAGTTCAACCTCGAGGCGCCGGTGGTGGAGTGGTCCGAACAGGACGAGCGCTTCCACGAGGAGCAGCTGCGCGAGCGCCTGCAGGAGATGCATCGCCGGGTCTACGAGGAGAAGGCCGAGGTCGCCGGCCCCGAGCTGATGCGTCGCTTCGAGAAGCAGGTCATGCTGCAGGTGCTGGATACCCGCTGGAAGGAACACCTGCAGTCCATGGACCATCTGCGTCGCGGCATCCACCTGCGCGGCTATGCCCAGAAGAACCCCAAGCAGGAATACAAGCGCGAGTCCTTCGAGCTGTTCCAGATGCTGCTTACCAACATCAAGGCCGACGTGACCCGTATCCTCAGCCATGTGAAGGTCCGTCGCCCCGAGGAGGTCGAGGCCCTGGAGCGCCAGCGCCGCGAGTCGCTGGAACGCGAGAAGGCCGCGGCCGCCAGCCGCCACGATGCGCCGGAGGCCGCTGCCGAGGAGGCTGGTCAGCAGCCGGCGGCGGCCGCCCCGGCCCCGGGCAGCGACGGCCGGCCCCTGCGCCGTGAGGGGCCCAAGGTGGGGCGCAACGATCCGTGCCCCTGTGGCTCGGGCAAGAAGTTCAAGCAGTGCTGCGGCAAGCTCAGTTAACCGGCTGCGAGCAGAGGCGAGGTGCGAGGAGCAAGGGGTAGGGTGGCGGAGAATACCGGCGCCGAGGTGACAGGGGAGTCTCTGTTCGAACCTCGAACCTCGAACCTCGTACCGCAACGCGATTCGATACAGGAGACCAGCGATGGCTGTGGGTCAAGCAAGCTTTCCGGACATGCCGAGGATCGAGGGGCTGCGCCTGGGCACGGCCCGTGCCGGCATCAAGACCGCCGAACGCCGGGACCTGGTGGTGATCGAGGTGCCCGAGGGAGCCGTCGTAGCGGGCAGCTTCACCCGCAACGCCTTCTGTGCGGCTCCGGTGACGGTGGCCCGGGAGCACCTGGCCGCCTGCACCGCCCGTGGCCAGCCCCCCCGCTACCTGGTGATCAATACCGGCAATGCCAATGCCGGCACCGGCGAGACCGGCCTGCGCGATGCCCGGGCCACCTGCGCCGAGCTGGCGCGCCTGGCCGGGGTGCCGGCGAACGCGGTGCTGCCGTTCTCCACCGGGGTGATCGGCGAGGCCCTGCCCATGGAGCGGCTTCTCGGCGGGCTGCCCGAGGCGCTGCGGTCCCTGGACGAGGGGGGCGCCGGCTGGGCCGCGGCCGGTGAGGGCATCCTCACCACCGATACCCGACCCAAGGGGGCCAGCGTAACCGTGCCGCTGGGCGACGAGACGGTGACCATCAACGGCATCAGCAAGGGGTCGGGCATGATCAAGCCCAACATGGCCACCATGCTGGCCTTCGTGGCCACCGATGCGGCCATCGAGCCTCGGGTGCTGGAGGCCTTGCTGCAGGAAACCGTGGAGCGTTCCTTCAACTGCATCACGGTGGACGGTGATACCTCCACCAACGATGCCTGCATGCTGATCAGTACCGGGCGCGGGGCCGCGGTGGCCGACGAGGAACGCCTGGCGGTGTTCCGCAACGCCCTGCAGCGGGTGATGACCGAGCTGGCCCAGGCCATCGTCCGCGATGGCGAAGGCGCCACCAAGTTCGTCAGCCTGCAGGTGGAGGGGGCGGTGACCCGCCAGGAGGCGCTGGACGTGGCCTTCACCGTGGCGCACTCGCCGCTGGTCAAGACCGCCCTGGCCGCCAGCGATGCCAACTGGGGGCGCATCCTCGCCGCCGTGGGCCGCGCGCCGCTGGAAGGCTTCGACGTGTCCCGGGTGACCATCGATCTTGGCGACGTGCGCCTGGTCGAGCAGGGCGGCAGGGCCGCCGGCTATACCGAGGAAGCCGGCAGCGAGGTGATGGCCCGGGAAGAGATCGCCATTCGCATCGGCCTGGGACGCGGCGAGGAGAGCGCCACCGTGTGGACCACGGACCTGACCCGGGACTATGTCGCCATCAATGCCGACTATCGCAGCTGACCCCGCCAGGGGGCGGCACCAGGCCGGTCGGAGTCAGTAGAGAACCCCCCGCACCGCCGAGTGCGTGGACAAGTTGGAAAGGTGAATGAACGCAATGGTGAAGAGAAGGGTGCACGTGGCGGCTGCCGCCATCATCAGTGCCGACGGTCGTGAGGTGCTGCTCGCCCGGCGTCCGTCCAACGTGGATCACGGCGGCCTGTGGGAATTCCCCGGCGGCAAGCTGGCACCCTACGAGACCGGGCTCGAGGCCCTGAAGCGTGAACTCCACGAGGAACTGGGCGTGGAGATCCGGCGCGCCCAGCCGCTCATCCGCATCCATCACGAGTACTCCGACAAGCACATCCTGCTCGATGTCTGGCAAGTGCACGACTTCGCCGGCGAGCCTTTCGGCCGCGAGGGGCAGGCGGTGCGCTGGGTGCCCATGGAGGAGCTGGTCAACTACCCGTTCCCGGCGGCCAACCTGCCGATCCTGCGGGCAGTGATGCTCCCCACCGAGTACCTGATCACCGGCGAGGAGGGCGAGGAGGGCGGCTTTCAGGCCCGCCTGGAGCGGGCCCTGACCGAGGATGGCGTCCGCCTGGTGCAGCTGCGTGCCAAGGACCTGGACCGGGGCGATTTCCTGGCGCGTGCCGAACAGGCCCTGGCGCTGTGCCGTCGCCACGAAGCGCGGCTGATACTGAACGGCGAGCCGGAGCTGCTGGACGGCCTGGATGCCGACGGCATCCACCTGACCAGCGAGCGGCTGATGAGCCTCGATCGGCGTCCCGTGCCCGAGGGCAAGTGGCTGTCCGCTTCCACCCACGACCGCGCCCAGCTGATCCAGGCCCAGCGCATCGGCTGCGACTTCGTCACCCTCTCGCCGCTGCGCACCACGCCCTCGCACCCGGAAGTGGCGCCGATCGGCTGGCACGACTTCCAGCAGCTGGTCGAGCATGCCGGGATGCCGGTCTTCGCGCTGGGCGGCATGACTCGCTTCGACGCCAACCATGCGCGGGCCGTGGGCGCCCAGGGGATCGCCTCGATCCGCGATTTCTGGAAGTAGCCGAGTAAGCTGGAAGCCGTAAGAAAACCCTCCGAGGTGTGGCCTCGGAGGGTTTGCTGTTTCTGGGGATGATCCTGGGTTCGAGGTTCGAGGTTCGAGGTTCGAGGTTCGAGGTTCGCACCTCCCTCCTCGCCCCTAGTCCCGGTAGCGCCGGGTCAGGTCGCCATAGGCATCGATGCGACGATCCCTGAGGTAGGGCCAGATGCGCCGCACGTCCTCGCCACGGTCCATGTCCAGGGTCACCAGCAGGCGCTCGGCCTCGTCGCCGGCGTGGGCCAGCATCTCGCCCTGGGGGCCGCAGATGAAGCTGCCGCCCCAGAAGTCGATGCCGGGGCTGACCCCGGAATGGTCGGGCTCGTGGCCGACCCGGTTGGCCACCACCACCGGCAGGCCGTTGGCCACCGCATGGCTGCGCTGGATCAGCGTCCAGGCCTCCTTCTGGCGGGCCTTCTCGTCATCGTCATCGGGCGGGTGCCAGCCGATGGCGGTGGGGTAGAGCAGCAGCTCGGCGCCGGCCATGGCCATCAGCCGCGCGGCCTCCGGGTACCACTGGTCCCAGCAGACCAGCACGCCCAGCCGGCCCACCGAGGTGTCGATGGGCTCGAAGCCCTGGCCCCGGGCGGCGTCGTGGTCGCCGGGCGTGAAGTAGAACTTCTCATAGAAGCCCGGGTCGTCGGGGATATGCATCTTGCGGTAGTGGCCGACCCGGCCCCGCTCGCGATCGTAGACCACGGCGGTGTTGTGGTAGACGCCGGCGGCGCGACGCTCGAACAGCGAGCCCATCAGCACGATGCCGAGCTCCGCCGCCAGCCCCGCCAGGTGGCGTCCGGTGGGGCCGTCCAGGGGTTCGGCCAGGTCGAAGAGCTCGACGGCCTCGTGCTGGCAGAAGTAGTGGGTGGCGTGCAGCTCCTGCAGCACCACCAGCTCGGCGCCGGCGGCGGCGAGCTCGCGAATGCCGGCCTCGCTCTCGGCCAGGCTCCGGGCCTTGTCGGGCCAGGCCGACTGCTGGACCAGACCGACCTTGAGGGTGCGGGTCATGGGCTTTCTCCTTCGGCGGGAACGGGGGCCGGGGCCAGGGTGCCCCGGGGCAGCTGCATGGTCAGGCAGTGCAGGCTGCCGTGCTGGCGGATGACGGTCGAGCAGTCGATGGGCACGATGTCACGGTCCGGAAAGGCGCCGGCCAGGGCGTCGAGGGCCCGGCGGTCGGCGGGGTCGCCGTAGACCGGCACCAGCACGGCAGCGTTGATGATCAGGAAGTTGGCGTAAGTGGCCGGCAGCCGGTGGCCATCCTCGGGGTCGCGGCAGGCGGCCGGCCAGGGCAACGCGACCAGCCGGTAGGGCGCGCCGTCGGCGCGGCGCAGGGCCCTCAGCTCGGCCTCCATGGCGGCCAGCGCCGGGTAGTGGGGGTCGGCCGGGTCGTCGCAGTGCACGTAGGCGATGGTGGACGGGTCGCAGAAGCGGGCCAGGGTGTCCACATGGCTGTCGGTGTCGTCACCCTCCAGGTAGCCGTGGCGCAGCCACAGCACCCGGGAGACGCCGAGGTCGGCGGCGAGTCGGGCCTCGATCGCGGCGCGGTCGAGGCCGGGGTTGCGATTGTCGTTGAGCAGGCAGGCCTCGGTGGTGAGCAGGGTGCCCTCGCCATCGGTGTCGATGGCCCCGCCTTCCAGCACCAGGTCGCGGGAGACCAGCGGGCAGGCGAAGGCGCCGGCCTCGGCCAGGCGGCGGGTCAGGCTGTCGTCGCGCGCGGCGGCGAACTTGCCGCCCCAGCCGGTGAAGACATAGTCCAGCAGCCGGAGCGCGCCGTCCTGCATCACGGTGAGCGGGCCATGGTCCCGGGCCCAGGTATCGTCGGCCTCGGCGACCACCAGCCGCAGGCGCCCGGCGGGCAAGCCGCGTCGGGCGAACCGCTCGGCCAGGCGGGCGCGGGTCGCCGCATCGGGCACGGCGACCAGCACCGCCTGGTAGCGGCCGATGGCCATGACCAGGCTCTCGAGGGTGGCCTCGATGCACGCCAGCAGGGGGGCCCAGTCGCTGTCGGGGCCGGGCCAGGTGAGTTGCACGGCGTCCTGGGGGGCCCATTCGGGCAGCAGGCGTTTGGCCATCGGCAGGGTCTCGTCGCGTGTCATGAAAGCCGCGAATTTAGGCCGGCGGGACGGATGATGCAAGGATCACGCAAATCCCTCCCGACGGCGATGCAGTGCCTGGCAAAAAACCGTACCATGAGCGCCCGCCGACAAGGAACGATCATATGCTGGACCGTCTGCCTTTCCTGATCGGGTTGCGCTACGTGCGCGCCAAGCGTCGCAACCACTTCATCTCCTTCATCTCCCTGACCTCGATGCTGGGACTGACCCTGGGCGTGGCCGTGCTGATCCTGGTGCTGTCCGTGATGAACGGCTTCGACCGCGAGCTGCGCACCCGGGTGCTGGGCATGGTCCCCCATACCCGCATCGAGGTGCCGTCCGGCCTGACCGACTGGCAACCCCTGGCCGAGCGGCTGACCCAGCGCGAGCACGTCATCGGCGCCGCGCCCTATATCCAGCAGCAAGGCATGTTCTCGGTGGGCGGTCGCAACCAGGGGGCGATGGTCAACGGCATCGAGCCCGAGTGGGAGAGCCGGGTGTCGATCGTCGACGAGCACATGCAGCGAGGCAGCCTCGATGACCTGGCGCCCGGGGAGTGGAACGTCGTGCTCGGCTCGCTGCTGGCACGCCAGCTCGGGGTCGGCGTGGGCGACCGCGTGACCCTGCTGGTGCCCGAGGCCTCGATCACCCCCGCCGGGGTCTTTCCCCGCCTCAAGCGCTTTACCGTGAGCGGCATCTTCAGCGTCGGCGCGGACCTGGATGCGAGCCTGGCCTACGCCAACATCGAGGACATGCAGACCCTGGCGCGCATGGGTGACGCCGTGGGTGGCCTGCGCCTCGAGCTGGACGACCTCTTCCAGGCCGGTGGCGTGACCCGGGCGATCATCGACGACCTGGGGCCGGGGTACCGCGGCCTGGACTGGACCTACACCCGGGGCAACCTCTTCCAGGCCATCCAGATGGAGAAGCGCATGATCGCGCTGCTGCTCACCGTGATCATCGCCGTGGCGGCCTTCAATATCGTCTCGACCCTGGTGATGGTGGTCACCGACAAGCACGCCGACATCGCCATCCTGCGCACCATCGGCGCCACGCCTCGCTCGATCATGGGGATCTTCATGGTCCAGGGGCTGGCCATCGGCGTGATCGGCATCCTGGTAGGCGTGGGCCTCGGGGTGCTGCTGGCGCTGACCATCGCCGACATCATCGGCTTCCTCGAGTCCACGCTGGGCATCAGCTTCCTCGACGCCGGGGTCTACTTCATCAGCGAGCTGCCGTCCCAGCTGCTGTGGTCGGATGTGGGCAACATCATCGCCGCGGCCTTCGTGCTGACCTTCCTGTCGACCCTCTACCCGGCCTGGCGTGCGGCCCGGGTCCAGCCCGCCGAGGTGCTGCGCTATGAATGATACCGCCATGACCCCGACCCTCGATCGCCAGCCGCTGCAGGGTGAGGTGATGCTGGAGTGTCGCGGGCTGACCCGCATCTACCGGGAAGGGCCCCGGGACCTCACCGTGCTCGACGAGCTCGAGCTGAGCGTGCGGGCCGGCGAACGCGTGGCCGTGGTCGGCAGTTCGGGCTCCGGCAAGACCACCCTGCTCAATCTGCTGGGGGGGCTCGACCGGCCCAGCCATGGCGAGGTGCGCATCGCCGACCAGTCGCTGCTGGCCATGGGCGATGCCGACCTGGGACGCTTCCGCAATCGCCATATCGGCTTCGTCTACCAGTTTCACCACCTGCTCGCGGAATTCACCGCCCTGGAGAATGCCGCCCTGCCGCTGATCGTGCGCGGGCAGCGCAAGAAGACCGCCGAAGCCCGGGCCCTGGAACTGCTGGCCCGGGTGGGCATGGAAGGGCGGGCCGATCACAAGCCCGGCGAACTCTCCGGCGGCGAGCGCCAGCGGGTGGCCATCGCCCGGGCGCTGGTCACCGACCCCAGCCTGGTGCTGATGGACGAGCCCACCGGCAACCTCGACCAGACCACGGCCGCCAGCATCCTGGCGTTGATGGACGAGCTGGCCGACAGTGCCGCCTGTGCCTTCGTCATCGTCACCCACGACCCTGCCCTGGCGGCTCACCAGGACCGCGTATTGCGCCTGGACGGCGGTCGTCTCTCTCCCCAGTCCGCCCAGGGCTGATCCTTCCCCCCGCTGCCGGCGGGCCCGGCGCTCAGGCGCGCTCGCCGGCCTGGCAGCGGCGGCGACGCAGGGCGCGTCGTTTCCAGCTGCGCGCCACCTGCCAGCGCCAGATCAGCCGGATCACCAAGCTGCCTGCGAGACCCGCCAGCACTGCGGCCATCAGCGACCCCAGCGCCAGGGCCGGGAGGATGTCGAGCATCTGCTCGGCGATCCAGTGAGTGGACAGGCGCTCGGGGACCTCGCGCACGGGAAGGTCCAGCAGCCAGGCGCCGAGGCGGTAATTGCCATAGAAAATCAGGGGCATGGTCAGGGGGTTGGTGATCCACACCAGGCCCACCGAGAGCGGCAGGTTGCAGCGCAGCCCCCAGGCGCCCAGGGCGGCCACCGCCATCTGGAAGGGGATCGGCAGCAGGGCGCTGAACAGGCCCACGAAGAAGGCATTGGCCACGCTTCGCCGGGAGAGCATCCATAGCGAGGGGTTGCCGATCAGGTGCCGGAGAAAGCGCAGGGAGCGCTGGCGCCTGAGGGTCTCGGGGTGGGGCAGGTAGCGCTGCAGGACTCGGCGCGGCATGGGATCGGGCTCGCGGCTTCGATACCCGCGCTATTATCCATACAAGCCGACTGCCTCGCCATGCCGTGCGTCAACGAGGACGTGCCATGGTGCCGATCAGGGACGATGCCATGCGATGCGGACTGGCCATGCCCCTGGCCCTCGCCGCCCTGGGGGGCGTGTTCACGGGCCACCTGGCCGCGACGGTGCTGCTTCAGGCGCTGGGCCTGTTGCTACTGGGACTGGCGGCCGCCCGGCGCGGCCGGGAGGCGCTGCTGGTGCTGGTCATGCTGGCGGTGGCCGTCCAGCTCCTGGAGGTACGTGGCGGCGAGCTGCCCCCCGGGCTGAGCCGCCAGGACCTGCGGCTCGAGGGGCGCCTGCTGGCTGCCACGCGGGAGGGACGCCTTTGGCGCCTGGACCTGGCGGTCAGTGACTGCCGGCCCCTGGCGGCCGACTTGCCGAGCTGCAGCGGACTGTCGCGAGTCCGGCTCAGTGCCTTCGCGGGAACCATTCCGCCGGCTCGCGCTTTCCGGGCCGGAGCGACCTGGCAGTTGGGCGTGCGCCTGCGACCGCCCAGCGGCTTTGCCAATCCCGGCGCCTTCGATTATCGGGCCTGGCTGTGGCGCGAAGGCATCCAGGCGACCGGCTATGTGCGCCGCGCCCCCTCGCCTCGACGACTCTTGCCGGCCTCACCCTCCTGGCGGCAGCGGGCGCTGGTCTGGCTCGACGGCCGCGACCTGCCGCCGCGCCCGGCCCGCTGGCTGGCGGCCCTCACGCTGGGTGCCAGCCAGCGCCTGGCGGCGGCGGACTGGGAGCTGCTCAATGCCAGTGGCACCACCCACCTGATGGTGATCTCGGGGCTCCACGTGGGGCTCGTGGCGGGCTTCGCGTTGTGGCTGAGCCGTGCCCTGGCGTGGTGCCTGACGCCGGCGAGCTGGCGCATGGCCGTATGGCCCTGGTGGATCGCCGCGGCCATGGCGGTGGGCTATGCCGCACTCGCCGGGCTCGAGCCCCCCGCGCTGCGCGCCATGATCATGACCCTGGTGGGACTCTGGGTGGCCAGCGGGCGCCATGCGCCGGGCCCCTGGCAGGCCTGGTGGCTGGCGCTCGGCCTGGTGGTGGTGGCCGATCCGCTGTCGGCCTGGCGACCGGGACTCTGGTTGTCGTTCGTGGCGGTGGCACTGCTGATTATCGCCTGGCAGGGGCGAGCGCGCCCCCGCGGCTGGCGAGGCTGGGTATGGGCCCTGGGGCGCACCCAGCTGCTGCTGGCGCCGTTGATGGCGGCGGCGGTGCTGCTGGCCTTCGGTCGCCTCGCCCCGGCCGGCCCCCTGGTCAACCTGTTCGCCGTGCCGCTGGTCGGCAGCCTGATGGTGCCGCTGGGCCTCGCCGGCTGGCTGCTGGCCTGGGTGCCGCTCCTGGGCGACGCCTGCTGGTGGCTGTTCGCTAAGCTGGCGTCGGGCCTGGCCGTGGTCCTGTCCCGGATCGTGGAACTCCTGCCCCTGTGGCATCCGCCGGCCGCCTGGGGCCTGCCCCTGGCCCTCGGCCTGGGACTGCTCAGCCTGCTGTGGGCCCTGCCCGGCCTGGAGCGTCGCCTGCGCCTGGTCGGCAGCGGCCTGCTGGCGACCCTGCCGCTGTGGCTGGCGGCGCCGGTTCCGGCGCCCGGCACGCTGTGGGTGCGCGTCCACGATGTCGGCCAGGGCCAGCTGGTGAGCCTGCGCACCACCGGCTATCGGGCGCTGGTCGACACTGGGCCGCGCTTCGGCTCGGGCTTCATGCCGCTGACCTCGCTGTGGCCGTCGGGCCAGCACTTCGACGACGTCATTATCGGCCATGCCGACCGGGACCATGCCGGCGGCCTCCCCGGCCTGGTCGCTAACCACCGGGTCGACCGCTACCTGGCGCCCCCGGGCGGCTCCCTGCCGGTGGCCACGACGCCCTGCATCGCGGGGCGCCGTTGGCGACGCGACGGCGTAGAGTTCCGGGTGCTGTGGCCGCCCGAGAAGGTCGCGGGCCTGTCGGACAACGACCGCTCCTGCGTACTGCTGGTCACGGCCGGCGCCCACCGCCTGCTGGTCACCGGCGATGCCGGGCGACGGGTGGAGCGCAGCCTGCTGCCCGGCCTGGACGGCCCCGTGACGGTGCTGGTGGCTGGCCACCACGGCAGCCGCACCAGCTCCGGGGCCGGTTTCGTGCGTCGGGTATCGCCACGCCAGGTGATCTTCAGCGCCGCCCGGGACAACCCCTTCGGCCATCCCGACCCGGAGGTGGTCCGCCGTTTCCGCCGGGCGGGCAGCTGCCTGTGGAGCACGGCCCGGGACGGGGCGGTGACCCTGCGCCTGGGCCACCGGGAGGGGGTGATGGTGGGGGCCGAGAGGCCACCGGCCGGGCGGCACGGCGGTGTCGGAGGCGGCTGCCTTGCGGTAGAATCGCCCCCATCGATACCGGGTATTCGCCGGTGAGGGCGCGAGGGAGGTGACCGCCATATGAACATGATGGAGGCCCTGATCGCCGGGGGCTGGCTGATGGTGCCGTTGCTGGGGTGTTCGGTCGTGGCGATGGTGATCGTCATCGAGCGACTGTGGACCCTGAGGGCCGCGCGCATCGCTCCACAGGGGCTCGGCCAGGAGGTCTGCGCGCTGGTCGACCGGGGGCAGGTGAACCTCTACTGGCTGGAGAGCCATTCGCCCCTCGGCGGCGTGCTGGCGGCCGGCCTGCGCAATGCCCGCTTGGGACACGAGCAGGTGAGGGCGCGCTTCCAGGAGTCGGCCACTGCGGTGGTGCACGACATGGAGCGCTTCCTGAGCCCGCTCGGCACCATCGCCTCGATCACCCCCCTGATCGGCCTGCTGGGCACGGTGGTGGGCATGATCGAGGTGTTCGCGGTGATCGTCGCCAGCGACGGCGTCGAGCGGACCGCCGACCTGGCCGGCGGCATCTCCCAGGCCCTGGTGACCACCGCCGCCGGCCTGACCGTGGCGATTCCCGCCTTGATGTTCCATCGCTATTTCCAGCGCCGTGTGGAGGATATCACCGTGCGGATCGAGGAGCAGGCCGGGCAGGTGGTGGAGTTCCTGGCGCATTACCCGGGGGACCTGACCCTGGCGGAGCGCCACGAGCCCCAGGAGGACGAGCGGCAGGAAGCCGACGGACGCCGTGCGCCGCGGGTGAAGCCCTCATGAGGGTCCCTCGCACGCGACGCGAGCCGGTGGAGGTGAACCTCACCCCGTTGATCGACGTGGTCTTCCTGCTGCTGATCTTCTTCATGGTCTCGACCACCTTCGAGACCCGCCAGGCCCTGGAGCTCGAGTTGCCCAAGAGCGAGACCGGGGTGGCCGCGGAGGTCTCGCCGGTCACCGTGGTGGTCACCGCCAGCGGCGACTACCGGCTGGGCGAGCGGGACCTGGCGCCTGACGAGCTGGCTCAGGTGCTGGCCGGCGAGGCCGAGCGCGCCCGGGAGCAGGGCTTGGTGGTGGAAGCCGATGGCCGTGCCGCCCATGCCGCGGTGGTGCACGTCCTCGACCGAGCCGGTGCCCTGGGCATTCGACAGGTCCGCATTGCCACCGCCGAGGCGACACCCACTGAAGCGGAGACACCGTGATCGAACACTCCGGCTGGACCCTCTACAAGCGCCTGCTGGGCTACGTCAGGCCCCACTGGAAGGCGTTCGCCCTGGCCATCCTCGGCTACGTCATCTATGCCGCCTCGAGCACGGCTCTGGCCGAGATGATGAAGCGCCTGATTGACGGCATCCAGAACCCCGACGCCAGCTTCCGGATGATGCTGCCGCTGTTCGTGGTCGGCATGTTCGCCGCCCGGGGCCTGGGCACCTTCCTCGGTACCTACTTCATGAGCAACGTGGCCCGCAACCTGGTCCACGCCCTGCGCTGCGATGTCTTCAACCACATGCTGCACCTGCCGGGGCGCTTCTTCGACGCACATTCGTCGGGACACCTGATTTCCCGGGTCACCTATCACGTCGAGCAGGTCACCGGCGCGGCGACCAAGGCCATCACCATCCTCCTGCGCGAGGGGCTCTTCGTGATCGGCCTGGTCGCCTACCTGCTGTGGACCAACTGGATGCTGACGCTGCTGTTCCTGGCGGTCACCCCGCTGATCGGGGGGGTGGTCAGCTATGCCAGCAAGCGTTTCCGGCGGATCTCCCGGCGCATCCAGCGCTCCATGGGCGAGGTGACCCATGTGGCCTCCGAGGCGCTGTCCGGCTACCGGGTGGTGCGTACCCACGGCGCCGAGGCCTTCGAGAAGGCCCGCTTCGCCCGGGCCAGCGAGATCAATCGTCGCCAGAGCATGAAAGAGGCCCTGACCAAGGCCACCAGCACGCCGGTGATCCAGCTGCTGGTGGCGTTGTCGCTGGCGGTGCTGGTGTGGCTGGCCATGTCGCCCGCACTGATGGCGGACATGACTCCCGGGGAGTTCGTCGCCTTCATCACTGCGGCATCGCTGATGGCCAAGCCGGTCCGCCAGCTCACCGAGATCAACGCCACCATCCAGAAGGGCATCGCCGCCGCCGGCGAACTCTTCGGTCTGCTGGAGCAGCCGCCGGAGGAGGATCGGGGCACCGTGGAACCGGGGCGCCTCGAGGGACGGGTGCGCTTCGAGGGTGTGCGCTTCGCCTACGGCGAGGACCAGCCGGAAGTGCTCAAGGGCATCGACCTCGAGGTGGCACCCGGCGAGATGGTCGCCATCGTCGGCCGCTCCGGCAGCGGCAAGTCGACCCTGATGGGCCTGCTGCCGCGGTTCTACCGGCCGACCGCCGGCCGTATCCTGATCGATGGCGTGTCCCTCGAGGACTATCGCCTGCTGCCGCTGCGCCGGCAGATCGCCCTGGTGTCCCAGCAGGTGACCCTGTTCAATGCCAGCATCGCCGCCAACATCGCCTATGGAGTGGACGACGCCTCGCCGGGAGCCATCGAGGCCGCGGCACGGGCCGCCCACGCCCACGAGTTCATCGAACGGCTGCCCAATGGCTACGACACCGTGGTGGGCGAGAACGGCGTGATGCTCTCCGGCGGCCAGCGGCAGCGACTGGCCATCGCCCGGGCGATTTTCAAGGACGCGCCGCTGCTGGTCCTCGACGAGGCCACCTCGGCCCTGGATACCGAGTCCGAGCGGCATATCCAGGCGGCCCTCGAGCAAGTCTGCCGGGACCGCACCACCTTCGTCATCGCGCACCGGCTCTCCACCATCGAGCGCGCCGACCGCATCCTGGTGATGGAGCAGGGCGAGATCGTCGAGCAGGGCCCCCATGCCGAGCTGCTGGCCCGTGACGGCGCCTATGCGGCCCTGCACCGCCTGCAGTTCCAGGATCCCCAGCCGGCATGAGCGTGGGAATCGGCGAGCGCTGGCTCCGGGCAGCCTATGCCGGTGCGCCCTGGCTACGGACCCTGCGGCCGCTGGAGGCGCTCTATCGCCTCGCCGTGGCCCGTCGGGCCCGGGCCTACGCCGAGGGCCGCCGCGACGTCTGGCGGGCCCCGGTGCCGGTGGTGGTGGTCGGCAACATCACCCTCGGCGGCACCGGCAAGTCGCCGCTGGTGGCCTGGCTGGCCCGCCACCTGCAGGAGCGGGGCTGGTCGCCCGGCATCCTGTCGCGGGGCTATGGCGGTCGCTCGGCGCACTACCCGCTGTGCCTGACCGACGAGACCCCGGCCGCGGCCAGTGGCGACGAGCCGCGCATGCTGGCCGACCAGACCGGCGTGCCGGTTGTGGTGGACCCGGATCGTCCCCGGGGGGCGCGGCGGTTGCTGGAGAAGGGCTGCGATATGCTGCTCAGTGACGATGGCCTGCAGCATATCGGTCTGGGGCGCGACCTGGAGATCCTGGTGGTGGATGGCCATTGGGGGCTGGGCAACGGCCGCTGCCTGCCGGCCGGGCCGCTCCGCGAGCCGGCGGGGCGCCTCGCCTCGGTGGATGCGGTGGTGATCAACGGCGAACTGCGTCGCCCGCTGCCCACTGCCGGGCATGCCATGACCCTGGAGCCGACCGCCTGGCGGCCGCTGGCCGGCGGCGCGCGGCGCCCGGTTTCGCCGCCGCCGTTTGACGGCGAGGTGCATGCCGTGGCCGGTATCGGCCGTCCGGCGCGCTTCTTCGCCACCCTGCGCGAGTTGGGGCTCGAGGTGCATCCCCATCCCTTCGGCGACCACCATCGCTTCACGGCCGCTGACCTGGCATTCGGCGATGACCTGCCGGTGGTGATGACGGCCAAGGACGCGGTCAAGTGCCGCGACCTGGCCGGTCCCGGAATCTGGGTCCTCGAGGTCGAGGCAGCCCCCGAGCCGGGCTTCGTCGACTGGCTCGACATGCGCCTGGCGGCGCTATGAACATTCGGGCGCACGTCGTACCGGCGGCGCCGACTCTGATCACGGAGGCGTGACACATGGACAAGGAACTGCTGGCGATGCTGGTCTGCCCGTTGTGCAAGGGCAAGCTGAAATACAATCGCGAGGCCCAGGAGCTGATCTGTCGCTTCGACGGTCTGGCCTACCCGGTGCGTGACGGTATCCCGGTCATGCTGCCGGAAGAGGCCCGGGCGCTGGACGTGGACGAGAAACTGCCGCCGTCGGCCGGCCGCGACGGCGAGGCCTGAGGAGGACTCATGCAGGATTTCATCGTCGTGATCCCGGCGCGCTTCGCCTCCACGCGCCTGCCCGGCAAGCCGCTGCTCGAGATCGCCGGGGAGCCGATGGTCGCCCATGTCTGGCGCCAGGCCCAGGCCAGTGCTGCCGCTCGGGTGGTGGTGGCCACCGACGACGAGCGCATCCGTGAGGCGGTGGTCGAGGTTGGTGCCGAGGTGGTGATGACCCGCGACGACCATCCGTCGGGGACCGATCGCCTGGCCGAGGTGGCCGAGCGGCTGGGGCTGGCGGACGAGGCGGTACTGGTCAACGTGCAGGGTGATGAGCCTCTGCTGCCGCCGGCCTTGATCGACCAGGTGGCGAGTCGGCTGTTCGAGGATCCCGGCGCCTCGATCGCCACCCTGGCCGAGCCCATCAGCGATGTCGAGACGCTTTTCAACCCCAATGCGGTGAAGGTGGTCCGCGCCTTGTCGGGACGCGCACTCTACTTCTCCCGGGCACCCATCCCCTGGGACCGTGATGCCTTCGCCGCCCGGCCCGAGCTGCTCGAGACCGATGCCTGGCTGCGCCATATCGGCCTCTATGCCTATCGCGCGGGCTTTCTCGCCGAGTATCGGGACTGGTCGCCGTCGCCCCTGGAGCAGCTCGAGCAGCTCGAGCAGCTGCGCGCCCTGCACCATGGCCATGCCATCCAGGTCGCCCTGGCGAGCCAGCCGCATCCGGCGGGCGTCGATACCAAGGAGGACCTGGAGCGGGTCCGCGAGGCGGTCCGGGCCGCCGGGGGAGGTCGGTGATGCGCGTGCTTTTCGTCTGCCTCGGCAACATCTGCCGGTCGCCCACCGCCGAGGGCATGTTCCGTCGCCACCTCGCCGAGGCGGGCCTCTCCGCGCGCGTCGAGGTC
Source organism: Halomonas nitroreducens (assembly GCF_003966155.1). Taxonomy (GTDB): domain Bacteria; phylum Pseudomonadota; class Gammaproteobacteria; order Pseudomonadales; family Halomonadaceae; genus Halomonas; species Halomonas nitroreducens. The sequence continues at coordinate 189,902 of NZ_RXNS01000003.1, read as the reverse complement.
GACTCCTGCGGCATCGGTCCCTGGCACGTAGGCAAGGCGCCGGACTCCCGCGCCCAGCTGGCGGCCGCCGAGCGCGGCCTCGACCTCTCCACCCAGCGAGCCCGCCAGCTGGAGGCGGCCGACTTTGCCCGCTTCGACTACCTGCTGGCCATGGACCAGGACAACCTTGGTGAACTCCGGGCCCGGCGGCCGGCGGATTGTGGCGCCCATATCGGCCTCTTCCTGGACTTCGCCGGCCTGCTGGGCCGGGCGGTCCCCGACCCCTACTATGGTGGCGACCAGGGCTTCGAGGAGGTGCTCGACCTGGTGGAGGCGGCGTCCCTGGGCCTGGTGGAGGCGGTGCGCCGGCGCCTGGAGGCGGACTCTTGAGCCTCGCGCTGCAGCGCGAGGTCGATCTCGCCGGGGCCAACACCCTGGGGTTGCCCTGTATCGCCGAGCGCGTCGCGGCGCCGCGGACCCTGCCCCAGCTGCGGGAGGCGCTGGACCTGGCCAAGGCCCGGGACTGGCCAACCCTGCTGCTCGGCGGCGGCAGCAACCTGATCCTCCCCGAGCGCCTCCCAGGCCTGGTGCTGCGCCCCGCCATGGCCGACTGGTGGCTCGAGGATGACGGCGCCGGGGGGGGCAGGGTGCATGCCGGGGCCGGCGTGGTCTGGCACGAGCTGGTCATGGCCCTGGCCAGGCGCGGCCTCTGGGGCCTCGAGAACCTGGCGCTGATTCCCGGGCATTGCGGCGCAGCGCCGATCCAGAACATCGGCGCCTATGGCGTGGAGCTGTGCGACGTGCTCGAGGCCGTGCACCTGGTGCACCTGGACGATGGCCGCGAGGCCGTCCTGGGCCCCGAGGACTGTGCCTTCGGTTATCGTGACAGCGTCTTCAAGCAGGCCCTGGCGGGGCGGGTGGTGATCACCCGGCTGATCATGCGCCTCTCGCACCGGGCGGCCCCCCGCCTGGCATACGGCGATCTGGCGAGTCGGGTCGGGGCCGCGCCGACGCCCCTCGAGGTGGCCGAGGCGGTCTGCGCCGTGCGCCGCGACAAGCTGCCCGACCCCGCCTCGCTGGGCAACGCCGGCAGCTTCTTCAAGAACCCAGTGGTGTCGTCGGCCGAGGCCGAGCGCCTGCTGCAGGCCCACCCCGACCTGCCGCACTTTCCCCAGCCGAGAGGCCGGGTCAAGCTCGCCGCCGGCTGGCTGATCGACCGCTGCGGGCTCAAGGGCTGGCGCCGCGGGCACTTCGGGGTCCACGATCGTCAGGCGCTGGTCCTGGTCCATCACGGCGGGGGGAGTGCCGAGGAACTGCTGCGCTTCGCCGACGCCGTGGCCGCGGAGGTGCGGGCGCGCTTCGGCATCGCGCTCGAGCGCGAGCCGCGCCTGGCCGAGGCTCGCGCCGGCTAGCCAGGCGCGGCTCGACGCGACAGCGCTCCCTGTAACGACAAACGCCCGTGGCCTTGGCCACGGGCGCTTGTCATCGCCGGACAGGGCCGCGATCAGCCCTTGTTGCCCTCCTGGCGTTTCGCCTCCTGCTCGCGCCGGCGGATCTCCCGCGGGTCATTATGGGCACGGCGGCGACGGCGACGCTCGGCCGGCTTTTCCTCGCTCTTGGCCGCTGCCTCTTGCGACTCGGCCTTGGCTTCTGCCTTGGGCTCAGGCTTGGCCTCTACCTTGGCTTCTGGCTCAGGCTTGGCCTTGGGCTGTTCCGGCTTGGCCTCGGCCTTGGGCTCCGGCTTGGGCTGTTCCGGCTTGGCCTCGGCCTTGGGCTCCGGCTTGGGCTGTTCCGGCTTGGCCTCGGCCTTGGGCTCCGGCTTGGGCTGTTCCGGCTTTGCCTCGACCTTGGCTTCTGCCTTGGGCTCAGGCTTGGCCTCTACCTTGGCTTCTGGCTCAGGCTTGGCCTTGGGCTGTTCCGGCTTGGCCTCTACCTTCGCCTCCGGCTTGGCCTCCGGCTTGGGCTCAGGCTTGGCCTTGGGCTGTTCCGGCTTGGCCTCTACCTTGGCCTCCGGCTTGGCCTCGGCCTTGGGCTCCGGCTTGGGCTGTTCCGGCTTTGCCTCGGCCTTGGGCTCCGGCTTGGCCTCGACCTTGGCTTCCGGCTTGGCCTCGGCCTTGGCCTCGACCTTGGCGTCCGGCTTGGCCTCGGGCTTGGCTTCCGGCTTTGCCTCGACCTTGGCGTCCGGCTTGGCTTCCGCCTTGGGCTCGGGCTTGGCTTCTGCCTTGGGCTCGGGCTTGGCTTCTGCCTTGGGCTCGGGCTTGGCTTCTGCCTTGGGCTCGGCCTGCTGCCCGGTCTTCGCCGGGGCCTCGGCCTCGCCGGTGGCGGCCTGGTCAGCCTCGGCCTGCAGGCGCTGTTGCTCGGCTTCGGCCTGGGGGTTCAGCGCATGCTGGCGGCTCCGCCGACGCGGGTTGTTGCGCGTGCGCCTGGGCTTGGCATCGGCGCTGGCGGCTTCTGTCGGTGCCTCGGCCTTCTGGGGGGCCGAAGTGGCCGCGGTGTCGGCCTTGGCGCGTTCCCCGGCGGTGTCCTGGGGCTTGCGGGCCTCCTGGGGCTTGCCCCGGCCATCCTGGCCCTTGCGGGCCTCCTGGGACTTGCGGGCGTCCTGGGGCTTGCGGCTGTCATCCTGACGACGACCGCGACCGCCGCGGTTGCCGCGGCCCTGGCTCTCCGCCTGCTCCGGCTTTTCCTCGGCGACCTGACGCCCCTTGGGCGACCGGCTGTCGTCGCGGCCACCTTCGCCGCGCTCGGGGCGCTGGCCACGGCGCTGCCGCTGGCGGCCATTGCCGCCGGGGGCCTTGTCGTCACGCTCCCGGGCGCCGCCGGCGGGGCGGGAATCCCGGGCCTTGCGCTCCTCGCCCTGGCGCGGCGTGGCCGGCTGGGCCGCCGCCGACCCACTGGGCTCCTCGCCGCCGAGCAGGCGGGTGAAGCCCTTCACCAGACGGCCCAGTACCCCTTCCCGGCTGGCCGGGGCAGGTTGGGGCGCCGGGGCTGGCCTGGCGGCCGCGGCCGGTTTCTCGTCGGCCCCCTTGGCGGGGGGCTCCTGCTGCAGCGAGGCGGGTGCCGGTTCGTGGTGAACCACGGTCTTGACCGCCGCCTCGTCCCGCTTGACCGGCTTGCCGAAGGCCGCCTCGGGCTCCTTGCCGATCTCGGTCTCGGTGGGCAGTTCGAAGCTGGACGCACCTGTCGTGCCTTCCTCGTCGACATGGTCGTCACGCAGGCGCTGCACGTCGAAATGGGGGGTGTCCATGTCCGGGTTGGGAAGCAGCACCACGCGCACGCCCTGGCGGCGTTCGATCTCGGCCAGCACGGCGCGCTTCTCGTTGAGCAGGTAGGTGGCCACCGGCACCGGCAGGATGGCGCGGATCTGGGCGCTGCGCTCCTTCATGGCCTCCTCCTCGATGAGGCGCATGACCGACAGCGAGAGGGAGCGCACGTCGCGGATGGTACCCTGGCCGTCGCAGCGGGGGCAGACCACGCCGCTGGTCTCGCCGAGCGACGGGCGCAGGCGCTGGCGGGACATCTCCATCAGGCCGAAGCGCGAGATGCGGCCGATCTGCACCCGGGCGCGGTCGAGCTTGAGGGCGTCGCGCATGCGGTTCTCGACCTCGCGCTGGTTGCGCGCCGGGCTCATGTCGATGAAGTCGATGACCACCAGGCCGCCGATGTCGCGCAGGCGCAGCTGGCGAGCGATCTCGTCGGCGGCCTCGCTGTTGGTCTGCAGGGCCGTCTCCTCGATATCACTGCCGCGGGTCGCCCGGGCGGAGTTGATGTCGATGGAGACCAGTGCCTCGGTGTGGTCGATGACGATGGAGCCGCCAGAGGGCAGCTTGACCTCGCGCTCGTAGGCGGTCTCGATCTGGGACTCGATCTGGAAACGCGAGAACAGCGGCACCTCGTCGGCGTAGCGCTTGATCTTCTGCTGGTAGGAGGGCATCACCTGGCGGATGAAGGCCAGGGCTTCCTGGTGCACCTGCTCGCTGTCGATCAGCACCTCGCCGATGTCCTGGCGCAGGTAGTCGCGCATGGCGCGGATGATGACGTTGGATTCCCGATAGATCAGGAAGGGGGCGGGGCGCTTGCCGGCCTCCTCGGTGACCGACTCCCACACCTGCACCAGGTAGTCGAGGTCCCACTGCAGCTCCTCGGTGGAACGGCCGATGCCGGCGGTGCGCACGATCAGGCCCATCTTGTCGGGCACGGTCAGCTGGCTCATGGCTTCCTTGAGCTGGCTGCGCTCCTCGCCCTCGATGCGCCGGGAGATGCCGCCGGCCCGGGCGTTGTTCGGCATCAGCACCAGGAAGCGGCCGGCCAGGCTGATGAAGGTGGTCAGGGCCGCCCCCTTGTTGCCACGCTCCTCCTTGTCGACCTGGACGATGACTTCCTGGCCTTCCTTGAGCACTTCCTTGATGCTGGGGCGGCCCGAGGGCTCCTTGACGAAGTACTCGCGTGAGATTTCCTTGAGGGGGAGGAAGCCGTGGCGCTCGGCGCCGAAATCGACGAAGGCGGCTTCGAGGGAGGGCTCCACGCGGGTGATCTTGCCGCGATAGATGTTGGCTTTCTTCTGCTCCCGGGCACCGGATTCGATGTCCAGGTCGTAGAGGCGTTGTCCATCGACCAGGGCGACGCGCAGCTCTTCGGGCTGGGTCGCGTTGATGAGCATCCGTTTCATGTCGTCTCGCAAAATGGACGCGCCGGTGGGCGCCCAGGGAGCCTCTCTCACCTGATACCGACCGGTGGCGAGGCCCGGTTTCCGGCCAATGTCGTGCGATCCCGATTATTCGATAGCGTGCTATTCGTCTCGGGGACCACCAAACTTGTCTCGAAATCCAGGCCTCTCACGGCAATCGGTCAAGCCCGAGAGGCTTCCGTGCATCGGCGAAGGCGAACCGCTGGGTGCTGCGTGCTTGTGCTCAGCGCATGTCGCGGATGCGTATCTGCGCCCGGCCGTGTCGAGGCTCCGGAGGAGGCCGCCCGGCACGGCGTGATCATGTTGAGTACGGGGCGGAGGCAGGACGTGTCTCGGCGGGTCTTCGCCCATCCGGCCCTGCGGTCACCGCCAACACCTGGCAGTCATCGATTCGCCAACGCCGGCCTCCGGCACGATGTTGTACGTATCCCGTGACGCCGCCCGTTCATCGGGGCGGGGCGGGCGTGGCGTTGTATCGCTTGCTTGTCGGCGGCGGGACCTCGAGTCGTTGAGTGTCGTCGCGGCCTGATCTTTTCGCCCCGGCCTGCGTGTCTGTCGTGCAGGCGCTCGAACGGGCCAGAGTCGGCCCACTGGAGCGAGCTGGCAATATAACAGTAAAGGGGGTAGCCAGCAATTGGGCGGCAGGATGGCGTGTACTGCGATAGAATGCGGCTTTTACGCAGGTTGCCAGTGGAGTGTCGGCATGGCCGAGGGCCGCGAAGTACAGTGGGTGGAAGTGACCGAGGGCCAAGTAGGTCAGCGGGTCGACAACTTCCTGATAACGCGCATGAAGGGAGCGCCCCGGGCGCTGATCTATCGTGTCGTGCGCAAGGGCGAAGTGCGCGTGAACAAGAAGCGCGTCAAGGCTGACACCCGCCTCGCGCTGGGCGACGTGGTGCGCATTCCGCCGCTCAAGCTGGCCCCTCGGGAAGCGGTGCGCGAAGTCAGCGACAATTTGCGCAACCTGCTGGCCGGCAGCGTGCTGCTGGAAGGCCGTGACTGGCTGGTGATCAACAAGCCATCGGGGCTCGCCGTGCACGGCGGCAGCGGGGTCAAGATCGGCCTGATCGAGGCCCTGCGCCAGGTTCGCGAGGACCTGGACTTTCTCGAGCTGGTCCATCGACTCGATCGCGATACCTCGGGCTGCCTGTTGCTGGCGAAGTCGCGCCCCGCTCTGCTGACCCTGAACACTGCGCTCAAGGGGCACGAGATGACCAAGCAGTACCTGGCGCTGGTGGCCGGGCGCTGGCCGGCGCGGCGTGACTTCGTCAGCGCGCGGCTGGATCGCTTCGACGCCGGCAACGGTGAGCGGCGGGTGCGGGTGGAGCCGGCCGGCAAGGTGGCCCGTACCCGCTTCGCCGTGCGCGAGGCCTTCGCCGGCGCGACCTTGGTCGAGGCGGAGCCGATCACCGGCCGTACCCACCAGATCCGGGTGCATGCCGCCCATGCCGGCCACCCCCTGCTCGGCGACGACAAGTACGGCAGCCGGGAAGGTGGGCGTCTCGCCGCCCGGCTGGGGCTGTCGCGGCTCTTCCTGCATGCCGCCGCGCTGACCTTTCCCGAACCCACCAGCGGCAAGCCCGTGAAGATTCGCGCCCCCCTGGGTGAGGAACTCGATGCGGTGCTCGCTCGCGCCCGCCAGACTCGCTGAGGGAGTGCCCATGCGCTATCGACTGATGATCTTCGACTGGGACGGCACCCTGATGGATTCGGTGGCTCGCATCGTCACCTGCATGCAGGCCGCGGGCCGTGATATCGGCTGGGGGGAGTTCGGCGAGGACAGCGTGCGAGACATCATCGGCCTGGGCCTCCCGGAGGCCATCGAGCGGCTCTGCCCGGGCATCGACCCCGAGCGTGCCGAGGCCTTGCGGCGGCGTTATGCCTACCACTTCGTCGAGGGCGATGTCACCCCGACACCTTTCTATCCCGGGGTCGCCGAGGGACTGGCCCGGCTGCGTGCCCATGACGCGTCCCGCCTGGCGGTGGCGACCGGCAAGAGCCGCCGCGGGCTGGACCGGATCTTCCGTGAGAGCGATTGCGGCCACTGGTTCCATGCCAGCCGCACCGCCGACGAGACCCGCTCCAAGCCTCATCCCCGGATGCTGGAAGAGCTGCTGGAGGAGCTCGGCGTGGCGGTGGAGGAGGCGGTAATGATCGGCGACACCGAATATGACCTGGAGATGGCCCGGGCCCTGGGCATGGATCGTGTGGCCGTGACCTATGGCGTTCACGCGCCGCAGCGCCTGGCGGCGAGCCGGCCGGTGTTCACCGCCGAGGCCTTTCCCGAACTCATCGACTGGCTGCACGCCTGAACGGCGGCAGGGAGGCAAGCATTTCATGGCCGACGACCGACGTGACGACAAGTGGACTCAGGGGCCCGAGCTCACCGCCGAGCAGGCTCGCCAGGCCGGGGATGCTCAGCCGGCGCCGGGCGAGGCGGCGGAGGATGCCGAGACACTGCGCGAGCGCCGACGCCTCGCCCAGCAGGCGATGCTCGATCGCTGGATCGAGGGGGTGCTCACCGAGCAGCGGCGTTCGCGGCGCTGGAAGCTGTTCTTTCGCTTCTTCTTCGCCCTGCTGATCCTGTCCTCGCTGGCCACTACCTTCTATGGGCTCTTCCTGGTGCCGGGGCCGGTGGGGGCGGAGGGCCCGCACCTGGGGGTGGTGCGCGTGGAGGGTGTCATCGACCGCGAGTCTCCGGCCAGCGCCGAGCGGATCCTCGACGGGGTCGAGCGGGCCTGGAAGGCTCCCGGGGCCGAGGCCGTGGTACTGCACATCGACAGTCCCGGCGGCAGTCCGGTCCAGTCCCAGCGCATCTATGACGAGCTGATGCGTCTTCGCGCCTCGGGCGACAAACCGATCATTGCGGTGATCGAGGATATCGGCGCCAGTGGCGCCTACTATATCGCCGCCGCGGCGGACGAGATCATCGCCGCCCCGGCCAGCCTGGTCGGTTCCATTGGGGTGATCCACGCCGGCTTCGGCTTCGGGGAGGCCATCGACCGGCTCGGCGTGGAGCGACGGGTCTTCACGGCCGGCGACAACAAGGCCTTCCTCGATCCCTTCTCGGACATCTCGGCCGACCAGCGGGCATTCTGGCAGGAGGTGCTCGCCACCACCCATCGGCAGTTCATCGAGGACGTCAAGGCTGGCCGGGGGCAGCGGCTGGCCGATGACGAGCGGCTATTCAGCGGCCTGATCTGGACCGGCGAGCAGGCTCGCACGCTGGGGCTGGTGGATGACCTCGATAGCCTCGACGGCATCGCCCGGGCCCGCCTGGGGACGCCGCGGGTCAAGGACTACACTCCGCGGCTCGACCCCCTCGAGCGGCTGTCACGGCGTTTCGGGCGCGTCGTCGCCGAGTGGGTCGGGGTGCCACGGGCCGATTCGCCGCTGCGTTATCAGCTCGCCCCCTAGGGGGCTTGAAGATCGTCCGCTTCGCGGACGCAAGCTCGAAGCTGGAAGAACTCCCTTGGCCCGGTTCTGGATGTGGCATGCTGCCTTCCAGCTTCCAGCTTCCAGCTTCCAGCTTCCAGCTTCCAGCTTCCAGCTTCCAGCTTACCGCTCGCCCAGAGGGTCGAGCCCGGCCTCGCGCAGCAGCGCACAGAGCCGGATCAGCGGCAGGCCGACCAGGGTGTTGGGGTCGTCCCCCTCGAGTCGCTCGAACAGGCTGATGCCGAGCCCTTCCATATGGAAGCTGCCGGCGGCGTCCAGGGGGCGCTCCCGGGCCACGTAGCGGGCGATCTCGTCGTCGCCGAGGCGACGGAAGACCACGTCGTAGCGCTCGTGGCAGACCCGGTGGCTGGCGTGACGCGTGTCGATCAGCGCCAGCCCGGTCAAGAAGCTGACCCGGCGCCCCGAGAAGCGGGCCAGCTGGGTGCGGGCGGCGGCCTCGTCGGCGGGCTTGCCGAGCGTCTCGCCGTCGAAGACCGCCACCTGGTCGGAGCCGATGATCAGGTGGTCCGGCCAGCTGTCGGCCAGTCGCTCGGCCTTGGCCAGGGACAGGCGATGCACCAGGGCCTGGGGGGATTCCCCGGGGCGCGACGTCTCGTCGATGTCGGGGCTGTCCCAGGCATAGGGAATCGCCAGCCGGTCGAGCAGCTGGCGGCGGAAGCGGGAGCTCGAAGCGAGCACCAGGCGTGGCATGGGAGGTCCTCCTGGGGATGGTCGAACGCTGCTGTGGCGAGGGCGCAACCCTGCGCCCCGCGGGCATTGTAACCTCGAATCAAGGTGGCTTTGACAGGGGCAGGGGGAGTGCCTATCATTGCGCGCCTATGTTGACCTCACGACTCCCTGGCAGGGTCGAGCCTTACAAGCTCGCCGCGCATGCCGAACATCTCGAAGGCCTGGTTGCGCTGGCCGACCTGCCGCGGCTCGCCGAGGAGGTCGGGGCGCAGCAGGGTGATGCCCGGGTATGGCTGGACTTCACCATCGATGCCCAGGGGCGTCGAGTGATCAGCGGTCATCTCGAGGCCGAGCTGCAGCTGCCCTGTCGCCGCTGCCTCTCGCCCATGGCTCAGGATGTCGCCAGCGACTTCCTGTTGGGCATGGTCACCAGCGATGCCTTGGCGGCCGATCTGCCGAGCACCCACGAGCCGGTGCTGGTGGAACACGACCAGCTGAACCTGCTGGGAGTGGTGGAGGATGAGCTCATCCTCAGCCTGCCCCAGGTGGTTTACCACGACGAGGCCGATTGCGCGGTCTCGCGCGACCAGCTGAGCAGTGGGGCGGGCTCCGACGCGTCGGACGCGCCCTCCAAGAGTCCCTTCGATGTGCTCAAGCACCTCAAGGGCAAAACCTGATACTCATCGATTCACTCTGGAGTGATTTCTCATGGCAGTTCAACAGAACCGCAAGACCCGTTCCAAGCGTGGCATGCGTCGCAGCCACGACGCCCTGACCGGCCCGGCGCTGTCCCAGGACAAGGAGACTGGCACCACTCACCTGCGTCACCATGTCTCTCCGGACGGCTTCTATCGCGGTCGCAAGGTCGTCGACGCCTGAGGCGACGGCGCCCCCTTTGCCGTGACGCCTGCCGCTGATATGCGGATAGCCGTGGATGCCATGGGCGGGGATCTGGGTCCCCGCGCCACCGTGGTAGGTGCTGCCAGTGCCGTCATGGCCGACCCCGATCTCGAGATCCGGCTGTTCGGCCCTGCCCGCCAGCTGGACGAGGAGATCTCCCGGCTGCCGCGGCCACTGGCCGCGGCGTCGTCGCATCTGTGGATCGAGGATGCCCCAGCCGTGGTGCGCGAGGACCAGCGTCCCGCCCAGGCCCTGCGCCATGGCCGAGACACCAGCATGGCTGCCATGCTCGACTGCCTCGCCGCAGGCGGGGCCGAGGCCGGGGTCAGCGCCGGCAATACCGGTGCCCTCATGGCCCTGGCCCGGCGCGCGCTGGGGACGGTCGGCGGCGTGCCGCGTCCGGCGATCAGCACGGCCATCCCGACCCGCGAGGAGGGGCGTTGCTATCTGCTCGACCTCGGCGCCAACGTCGACGTCGAAGCGGCCCGTCTGGTCGACTTCGCCCTGATGGGCGAGGTCATGGCGCGTCATGTCGACGGCCTCGCCCGACCGCGGGTTGCCCTGCTCAACGTCGGGGTGGAGGGCACCAAGGGGACCGCCAGCGTGCAGCGCGCGGACGAGGTGCTGCGGCGGCTCCCCGGCATGCATTACGTCGGCTTCATCGAGGGTGACGGTATCTTCTCCGGCGAGGTCGACGTCGTGGTCTGCGACGGCTTCGTCGGCAACGCCGTGCTCAAGGCCAGCGAGGGGCTGGCGCGGATGCTGGTGCGTCGGGTGCAGGCGACCTTCGAGGCCCACTGGTCCAGCCGGCTGGTCGGCCTGCTGGCCAGGCCCGCCCTGGCGCGCCTGCGCCGGGAGCTGGACCCGGTGCGCTATAACGGCGCCAGCCTGCTGGGGCTGGCGGGTATCGTCGTCAAGAGCCACGGCAGTGCCGATGCGGCAGGGTTCCACTTTGCGGTGGCGCGAGCGGTGCAGGAGGTACGCCATGGCCTGCCGGACCGGCTCGCCATGGAGCTCGACCACCGGCGGTCCGCCGTCGACTCGGCCGTCGTCGATGACCGAGTCGACAGCGGATCCAGGATCATTGCCCCGAGCGTCACGGACGTGGCCGGGGACGATGCAAGCCAACAAGAGTAAAGGTGATCGACATGACACAACCCCTTGCCCTCATCTTCCCCGGGCAGGGCTCCCAGCAGGTCGGCATGCTGCGCGAGCTGGCGGAACGCTACAGCGTGGTGGGCGCGACCTTCGAGGAGGCCGCCGATGCGCTGGGCTATGACCTCTGGCAGGTGGTCCAGGAAGGTCCCGCCGAGTCGCTCAATGCCACGGCCTGTACCCAGCCGGCGTTGCTGACGGCCAGCGTGGCGATATGGCGCGTCTGGCAGGAGCTCGAGGGGCCGCGCCCCGGGGCCATGGCCGGGCACAGTCTGGGCGAATATAGCGCCATGGTCTGTGCTGGTGCCTTGACCTTCGCCGACGGGGTACGGCTGGTCAAGCTGCGCGGCGAGGCGATGCAGGCGGCCGTGCCCATGGGCGAGGGCGCCATGGCCGCCATCCTCGGCCTCGACGATGCCGCCGTGGAGCAGGCCTGCGCCCAGGCCGCCCAAGGCGACGTGGTGGCCGCGGTCAACTACAATGCCCCCGGGCAGGTGGTCATCGCCGGCAGCAAGGCTGCCGTGGAGCGCGCCATCGGCGCCTGCCAGGAGGCCGGGGCCAAGCGCGCCATGCCGCTGCCGGTGTCGGTGCCATCCCATTGCGATCTGATGCGCCCGGCGGCCGAACGCCTGGCCGAGGCCATGGACCGTATCGAGCTGCGCGCGCCACGCTACACCGTGTTTCAGAATGTCGACGCCGAGGCTCATGCCGACGTCGAGACGCTGCGCACGCGCCTGATCGAGCAGCTCTACCAGCCGGTGCGCTGGACCTCGTGCATCGAGGCGATGTCTGCCCAGGGGGCCGAGGTATTCATCGAGTGTGGGCCGGGCAAGGTGCTCACCGGGCTCAACAAGCGTATTGCCCGGGGCAGCCGGGGGCTGGCGGTCAACGACCCCGACAGCCTCTCGGCGGCTCTGGAGCTGGCCCGTGAAGCGGCCGGCCAGTCACCGTCGGCCAACGGCTGACCCATCTCCTGGACGAGAACGGAAGAGATCATGACAACCGAGCGTAGAGTCGCCCTGATCACCGGGGCCAGTCGCGGCATCGGCCGCGCCATCGCCCATGAGCTGGGGCGCCAGGGGCGCATCGTGATCGGCACGGCCACCAGCGATGCCGGCGCCGAGCGCATCGATGCCGACCTCAAGGCCCAGGGAATCGAGGGAGCGGGGCGCCGCCTGGACGTCACCGACCAGGCCAGCGTGGACGCGCTGGTCAAGGCCATCGGCGAGGAGTTCGGTGCGCCGACCATCGTGGTCAACAATGCCGGTATCACCCGCGACAACCTGCTCATGCGCATGAAGGAAGACGAGTGGGATGCGGTCATGGACGCCAACCTGAAATCGGTCTACCGGGTCAGCAAGGCCTGCCTGCGGGGCATGACCAGGGCCCGTTTCGGCCGGGTCGTGTCGATCAGCTCGGTGGTGGCGACCATGGGTAACCTGGGCCAGACCAACTACGCGGCGGCCAAGGCCGGCATGGAAGGCTTCACTCGGGCGCTGGCCCGCGAGGTGGCGTCCCGCGCCATCACCGTCAATGCGGTGGCGCCGGGGTTCATCGCCACCGACATGACCGAGTCCCTGCCGGAGGATCAGCGCCAGGCCCTGCTCGGCCAGATCCCGCTGTCGCGGCTTGGTCAGCCCGAGGAGATCGCCGCTGCCGTGGGCTTCCTGACGAGCGAGGCAGCCGGCTATATCACCGGCGAAACACTGCACGTCAATGGCGGCATGAACATGCGGTAATGCCGCGTCATGCGGCGGTTGCGTCGACCCTGAGCGGTCTATAAACTACCCCGCAGCTTATGGCTTGCGGATTTGAAACGGCTGGTCATCAGAACGGCTAACGTGAACGACTGGAGTACGTCATAATGAGCACCATCGAAGAGCGCGTGAAGAAGGTTGTGGCCGAGCGCCTGAACGTCAAGGAAGAAGACATCCAGAACTCTTCTTCATTCACCGAAGACCTCGGCGCCGATTCCCTGGATACCGTCGAGCTGGTGATGGCGCTCGAGGAGGAATTCGACACCGAAATTCCCGACGAGGAAGCCGAGAAGATCACCACCGTTCAGGAAGCCATCGACTACGTCAACACCCACCAGTAAGGGTGCCTGACACCGCTTGCTGAGGTGTATCCGGGGCAGCGAGCCCCGGTGAGAGCCGTCCTGCCGCGCAGGGCGGCTCTCGTGCTATGGGGCTGTCCTTCGTCGGTCACAGCGAGGGTAGACTCGGGTATAATGCGCGCAACGAAGGCCCTGAGAGGGTCGTGTCACTACGGATGTCTGGAGGAAAGCTGATGGCTCGTAGAAGGGTTGTAGTGACCGGGCTGGGCCTGGTCACGCCAGTGGGGAACACCGTCGATGAGTGCTGGGGCAACATTCTGGCCGGCAAGAGCGGTATCGCCCCCATCGAGCACTTCGATGCCAGTGGCTTCAATACCCGTTTCGGTGGCTCGGTGAAGGATTTCGACATCAGCCCCTACCTGAACCCCAAGGATGCCAGGAAGATGGACCTGTTCATCCAATACGGGGTAGCGGCCGGTGCCCAGGCCATCAGCGATGCCGGCATCGAGTGCACCCAGGACAACGCCCATCGCATCGGCGTGGCCATCGGTTCCGGCATCGGTGGCCTGCCGATGATCGAGCACAACCACAATGCCCTGCAGAAGGGCGGCGCGCGGCGCATCTCGCCGTTCTTCGTGCCGGGCTCGATCATCAACATGATCTCGGGCAACCTGGCCATCCAGCATGGCTTTTGCGGGCCCAACATCGCCATCACCACGGCCTGCACCACGGGCACCCACAATATCGGCTACAGCGCCCGGACCATCGCCTACGGTGACGCCGACGTCATGGTCTGCGGTGGCGCCGAGATGGCCACCACCCCGCTGGGTCTGGGCGGCTTCTCCGCGGCGCGGGCGCTGTCCACGCGCAACGACGATCCCGCGGCGGCCAGCCGTCCCTGGGACCGTGACCGCGACGGCTTCGTGCTCTCCGACGGGGCCGGCGTGATGGTCCTGGAGGAACTCGAGCACGCCCGGGCGCGGGGCGCGACCATCTACGCCGAGCTCACCGGCTTCGGCATGAGTGACGACGCCTACCACATGACCGCACCGCCGGAAGACGGCCGGGGCGCCGCCATGTCCATGAGCAATGCCATCCGCGATGCCGGTCTCGATCCGTCGGCCGTGGACTACATCAATGCCCACGGCACTTCCACGCCGGCCGGCGACCTCGCCGAGAGCCGCGCGGTCGAGCGGGTCCTGGGCGACGCTGCCCGGGACGTGGCGGTGAGTTCCACCAAGTCGATGATCGGCCACCTGCTGGGGGCGGCCGGGGCCGTCGAGGCGGTCTTCAGCGTGCTGGCCATCCGTGACCAGGTGGCGCCGCCGACCATCAACCTCGACAACCCCCAGGAAGGCTGCGTGCTGGACTACGTGCCCCACACCGCCCGGGAGATGAAGATCGACGTCAGCCTGTCGAACTCCTTCGGCTTCGGTGGCACCAACGGCACCCTGGTCTTCTCCAGGGTGTGAGCGGGACGCCGGCACAGCCCGTGCCCGGCGAGGGCGTCCCCCTCGACGACCGGGGACTGGCCTACGGTGACGGCCTCTTCGAGACCGTGCTGGTGCGCGACGGCGTGCCGCTGCTGTGGGAGCAGCACCTTGCCCGGCTGGCGCGGGGCGGCGAGGCGCTGGGCATTCCCTTGCCGGCCCGGGCGACCCTCGAGGCCCTGCCGGCCCGCGCCGGCGAGGGCCTTGCCGTGCTCAAGCTGGTATTGACCCGCGGCAGCGGCGGGCGGGGCTACCTGCCCCCCGAGGCGCCGACGCCCCGTCTGCGCTGGCAGGCTGCACCCTTCTCGCCCTCGTTGTCCCGCTGGCGGGGCGTGGCGATCCGCCACTGCCATCTCTCCCTGGCGATCCAGCCGCGCCTCGCGGGCCTGAAGCATCTCAATCGCCTGGAAAACGTGCTGGCCCGGGCCGAGTGGTCCGATCCCCGGATCGCCGAGGGGCTGCTCTGCGATGCCGAGGGAAGACTGGTGGAGGCCACCTGCATGAACCTCTTCTGGTGGCGCGAGGGGCGCTGGGAAACCCCCCGCCTGCACCGCTGCGGGGTGGCCGGGACCCTGCGCGAGGCGCTGCTGACCCGCCTGGACATCCGCGAGGTGGACGCTTCCCCCGAGGTGCTGGCGAGCAGCGAGGCCGTGTGCCTGGGCAACTCCGTACAGGGGGTCTGGCCGCTGACCCGCCTCGAGGATGCCGAGGGGCGCCCGCTGGCCCGCTGGTCGCCGGGCGTCCGCCACCGGGCCTTCCAGGCCGAGGCCCACGGGCTGCTGGGCTACCCGCGCCATGCGGGCGATTCAACCGAGTGAACGAGGACAACGCATGCCCCGTGTGATCAAGCTCCTGCCGCTGCTGGTGATCCTGCTGGCACTGGCCCTGGGCGGGGGATACCGCTACTGGGAGACCCGGCTCGAGGCTCCGCTGGACATCGCCTCGCCGACCCTCTACGAGGTGCCGGCCGGGGCGGGCTTCCACCGGGTGATCGCCGATCTCGCTGCGCAAGGCATCATCGCCGACGACTGGGCCTATCGCCTGCTGATCCGGCTCGAGCCCGGGGCGGTGCCCGACCTGCATCCGGGGGAGTACCGCCTGACCCCGGGGATGACCGGCCGGGAGATGCTCGGGCTGCTGGACCGCCACGAGGTGGTCACTTACCCGTTGACGGTGCCCGAGGGCTGGACCTTCGCTCAGATGCGCGCGGCACTCGACGAGGCGGTGAAGCTCGAGCACCGCACCCGCGGGCTGAGCGACGCCGAGGTGATGGCGATGCTGGGCCGCGAGGGCAAGCACCCCGAGGGGCGCTTCTTCCCGGATACCTATCGTTACCGCAAGGGCGTCAGTGACCTCGAGATCCTGGACCAGGCGATGAGGCGCATGGACGCCATGCTCGAGGAGGCCTGGGCCGGGCGCGACGAGGGGTTGCCCATCGAGACCCCCTATGAGGCGTTGATCCTGGCATCCCTGGTGGAGCGCGAGACCGGGGTGCCCGAGGAGCGCCGGCGCATCGCCGGAGTCTTCGTGCGGCGTCTCGAGCGAGGCATGCGGCTGCAGACCGATCCCACCGTGATCTACGGCATGGGGGACGACTACGACGGCAATATCACTCGCGCCGACCTGCGGGCGGCCACGCCCTACAACACCTACGTGATCGACGGCCTGCCCCCCACGCCCATCGCCCTGCCGGGGCGGGCCGCCCTGGAGGCGGCCGTGTCGCCGGCCGAGGGCAAGGCGCTCTACTTCGTGGCCCGGGGCGACGGCTCCCACCACTTCTCCCGCTCGCTGCGCGAGCACAACAACGCCGTCAATCGCTACATTCGAAATCGTTAAGACATTCATCCAGCATCGGGAAGCCAGCATGTCGAGCCGCGGACGTTTCATCACCCTGGAAGGGGGCGAAGGGGTGGGCAAGTCCACCAACCTGGCCTGGGTCGCCGACCATCTGATGGATCGCGGCCTCGAGGTAGTACGCACTCGGGAGCCGGGCGGCACGCCCCGGGCCGAGGCCATCCGCCAGCTGCTGCTCGACCCCGCCGATGACGAGCCGCTGGACGTTGACGCCGAGCTGCTGCTGGTATTCGCCGCCCGGGCCCAGCACCTGGCCCGGGTAGTGTGCCCGGCGCTGGCCCGCGGCGCCTGGGTGGTCTGCGACCGTTTCACCGATGCCACCTTCGCCTACCAGGGAGGTGGCCGGGGCATCCCGGCCAGGCGCATCGCCGAACTCGAGTCCTTCGTCCAGCAGGGACTCCAGCCGGACCTGACGCTGTTGCTGGACATGCCCATGGAGGCCGCCCAGCGGCGCCTGGAGGGCCGTCTCGGCCGCGACGGCGGCGCCCGGGATCGTTTCGAGCGCGAACGGGGCGAGTTCTTCCAAGCCGTGCGCCGGGCCTACCTGGCGCGGGCCGCCGAGGATCCCCA
This sequence comes from Halomonas nitroreducens, assembly GCF_003966155.1. GTDB lineage: Bacteria > Pseudomonadota > Gammaproteobacteria > Pseudomonadales > Halomonadaceae > Halomonas > Halomonas nitroreducens. The sequence continues at coordinate 173,089 of NZ_RXNS01000003.1, read as the reverse complement.
TCGCATCGCCGTGGTCGATGCCGACCGCCCCCTGGGGCAGGTGCAGGCCGAGCTGTCACGGCTACTCGATAACTGCCTGGAGAGCTGGCGATGAGCGAGGCGCGCCCGCTGCCCTGGCTGGCGCCACGCTGGCGCAAGCTGGTGCGCCTGGCCGATGCCGGGCGCCTGCCCCATGCCCTGCTGTTCTCGGGTCCCCATGGCGTCGGCAAGCCCTCGCTGGCCGAGGCACTGATCGCCCGCACCCTGTGTGCCGCGCCCGGCGAGTTCGCCTGCGGCCGCTGCCATGCCTGCCAGATGCTGGCCTCCGGCTACCATCCCGACCTGCTGCGGGTCGCCCCGGAGGAGGGCAAGCGGCAGATCCGCATCGCCCCGATCCGCGAGGTCAACGGCTTCGTCGCCCAGACCGCCCAGCAGGGCGGCTATCGGGTGATTGTCATCAGCCCTGCGGAGGCCATGAACGTGGCCGCCTCCAACGCCCTGCTGAAGAGCCTGGAGGAGCCCGGCGGGCGGACCCTCTTCCTGCTGCTCTCGGATATTCCCTCGCACCTGCTGCCGACCATCCGCTCTCGCTGCCAGCACTGGAGCCTGGCGCCCCCCGCCGAGGCCGACTGCCTGGACTGGCTTGCCGAACGCCTCGGCGGCGAGGAGGAGGCGCGCTTCTGGCTCCAGGCCGCCGGCGGTCTGCCGCTGCGTGCACTGGAGCTCGCCGAGCCGGATGCCCGGGGGCTGCGCCAGCAGCTGCACGAGACCTTCGACGCCCTGGTCCGTGGGGCCGAGCCGGTGGCCGAGGCCGCCCGCCTGGATCGCCAGTCCATCGATGCGATCCTGTGGTACGGTATCGCCTGGCTCGAGGACCTGATTCGCCTGGGCCTGTCCGGGGCTGCCGAGGAGTTGCGCAATCCCGACCTGCTGCCGCTGTATCGCCAGGCGGTCAAGAATGGCCGGGTCCGCGACTGGTTCCGGCTCTTGGACTATGCTCGCGAACAACGACGCCTGCTGGCCGAGGGCGGCAACCCCAACCCTCAGCTGGTTCTCGAGGCTTGGCTGGTCCGCTGGTCCGCGTTGCTGCGTTCTTGACGAAGGAGGCCACATGGCCGCACAGAAAGCCCTGTCCCTGACCATCCAGGATATCCCGACCCTGCTCTCGGCCTATATGCCGGCACTGGAGCGTGGTGGCATCTTCGTGCCCACCCGGGAGCGCTACGAGCTCGGCCAGGAGGTCTTCCTGCTGCTGACCCTGCCCGACGAGACCGAGCGGGTCCCGGTGACCGGCCGCGTCGTGTGGGTCTCTCCGGAGGGCGTCTCGGGTCGCCGGGTGCCGGGCATCGGTATCCATTTCAGTGCCGAGGACCAGGGCGTGCGCGACCATATCGAGAACCTGCTGGCCGGCCAGCTGGACAAGGGCACCGCGACCTACACCCTCTGAAGAGGGAAGAGGGAAGAGGGAAGAGGGAAGAGGGAAGAGGGAAGAGGGAAGGAGACAGGCTGTATGCTTGTCTTCCCTCTTACTAGCGGCGTAGCCGCGTTCTTCCCTCTGTCTTCTTGTATCGTGATCCAACCCACAGCCGAAGATTCGCATGTTCATCGATTCCCATTGCCATCTCGATCGCCTCGATCCCCGCACCCATGGCGGCGATGTCGCCGCAGCCCTGGACGCCGCCCGGGCCCGCGACGTGCGCCAGTTCCTGGCTATCGCCGTTACCCTGGAGGAGGTGCCGGGGCTCGCCGACCTGGCCCGAGGTCACGACGACGTGGTGATCTCGGCCGGGGTCCACCCCCTCCATCAGGTCCCCGAGGAGCCCAGCGTGGCGGCCATCAAGGACTGCGCCGAGCGCTTCGGGGCGGTGGCCATCGGTGAGACCGGCCTCGACTACCACTACACGGGCGTGTCCCGGGAGGTCCAGCACGAGCGCTTCCGCCGTCACCTGATCGCGGCCACCGAACTCGAGCTGCCGGTGATCATCCATACCCGGGAGGCTCGGGAGGATACCCTGGCACTGATCCGCAAGCATGTGGATCCCCGCGTGGGAGGGGTGCTGCACTGCTTCACCGAGGACCTGGACATGGCCCGCGAAGCGGTCGCCCACGGCTTCTACATCTCGCTGTCGGGCATCGTCACCTTCCGCAACGCCAGCGCGATCCGTGCACTGGCCCGGCGCCTGCCGCTGGATCGCCTGCTGATCGAGACCGACAGCCCCTACCTGGCTCCGGTGCCGCACCGTGGCAAGCCCAATGAGCCGGCCTGGGTGGTCGAGGTGGCCGAGTGCATCGCCGCCGAACGGGCCATCAGCGTCGAGGAGGTGGCCATGCAGACCACCGCCAACTTCTACCACCTGTTCCGGGCCGCCGCCCCGGAGGCGCCGGCCGAGATCCGCGAGACCCTGGCCAAGGCCGGCCTGGTGGGCTAGCGGCGTGCGTCACACGCGAGGAGGGCAGCATGAACCTGGAGACCCTGCTGGCCGGCATCGAGCCGGAGGGCGAGATTCCCCCGCTGGAGCGCTGGGCGCCCGAGGGGGTCGGCGAGATGGACCTCCTGATTGCCGCTGACGGGCGCTGGATCCACGAGGGCGGCGTGATCAGCCGGCCACGCCTGGTGCGCCTGCTCTCCACCATCCTGCGCCGCGAAGCCGATGGTGACTACTACCTGGTGACTCCCGTGGAGAAGCAGCGCATTCGCGTCGAGGATCATCCGTTCGTCATCGTCGATGCCGAACCGGACACTCACGGCGACTGGTGGCTCACCACCAATGTCGGCGACAGGCTGCGCCTCGACGAGGCCCGTTGCCTGACCGTCACGACCACGCCGCGTGGCGAAGCGGTGCCCGAGGTGCCGGTCCGCTTCGGTCTCGCCGCGCGCCTGGGACGCAACGTCTTCTACCGCCTGGCCGACCTCGCCGAACGGCGCGGCGAGACGCTCGGGCTGACCAGCGGCGGCGCCTGGCAACCGCTGGGGCGGCTGGATGACGCGGCGTCATGAGGCTGACGCCGGAACAGCGGGCCGTGGTCGGCCATCGGGGCGGCCATGCCCGGGTGGCGGCCGTGGCCGGGGCGGGCAAGACCACCACCATGGTGTCCCGGGTCCTGGACCTGCTCGAGCAGGGCGTGTCACCGAGCCGGATCCTGGTGCTGATGTTCAACCGCTCCGCCCGGGAGGACTTCCAGGCCCGGCTGACGACCATGGCCCCGGCCGGCCAGCCGCTGCCGGACGTGCGTACCTTCCACTCCCTCGGGCATCGCCTGTCCGGGAGCCTGACCCGTTGGGGGGCGCTCGCCCCGCGGCAGCTGCTGACCGCCGACTGGCAGTTGGAGCGCCTGCTGCGTCATGCCACCCAGCGGGCCCTGCAGGACCTGCCCGAGCCCGGCGAGGCGGCACTGGAGGCCGAGAAGCTGGAGGCCCTGGCCCACTTCTGCGGGCTGGTAAAGGCGGAGATGGCGAGTCCCGCCGAGCTCTACGCCCGGCTCGACTTCGGCGAGGATACCGAGCACTTCGTCGCCGCCTTCGAGCACGCCGAGATCCTGCTGGCCGAGCAGGGCCTGATGACCTACTCGGATCTGCTGTACCGGCCGCTGCTGGCGCTGGAGGCCGATCCGGCGCTGCGGGGCCGGGTCCAGGGCTTCCTGGACCACGTCATCATCGACGAGTACCAGGACATCAACCAGGCCCAGCAGCGCCTGCTGGCCGTGCTCGCCGGCGGGCAGGCGGCGGTGATGGCGGTGGGCGACGCCAACCAGTGCATCTACGAGTGGCGTGGGGCGCATCCCGACACCATGCTCGAGAACTTCACCGCCACCTTCGGCGAGGCGCGGGACTATCCATTGTCCACCACCTTCCGCCACGGTCATGCCCTGGCGCTGGCCGCCAACCACGCCATCGCCGCCAACCGGCGGCGCCCCGACCAGCTCTGCCTGGCAGCGCCCGACAACCCGGCCACCCGGCTGGCGGTGGGGCAGGGGACCCAGGGGCTGCTTGGCGAGCTCGCCGACTGGCAGCGCCAGGGCCGGCAACTCGACGAGGCCTGCCTGCTGGTACGCAGCTGGGCCCTGTCGGTGCCACTGCAGCTGGCCCTGCTTCGCGAGGGGGTGCCCTTCCGGCTTTCCCGGGAGGACCGCTTCGTGTTTCGCCTGCCTCTGGTGGAGGCCCTGGCGGGTTACCTGATGCTGGCACTGGATGCCGGCCTGCTGCAGGATCCCGGCCACCTGCTGACCCTGCTCGCCCAGCCCACCCCCTTCGTCGCCCGGGAGCGGTTGGCGGCGCTGGCCACCCGCCTGGCCGAGACCCAGCGCTGGCCGGAGCGTCACGACCCCCTGCTGAGCAGCCTGAAGCCACACCAGCGGCGGACCCTGAAGCGTCGCTGGGCGCTGCTCTGCGAATTGCCACGGCATGCCGGCTGGGCGCCCGCCCGCCTGCTCGAGCACGTGATCGAGAGCGTGGAGGCGGAGAAGGTCCTCAAGCGCGCCGCCGCACGACGCGACAAGGGCGAGGAAGACGTGCGCCTGCTCGATGTGCTGGTCGAGCAGGCCGAAGAGGCACCGGACCTGGCGGCCTTCATCGAGCTGCTGCGCCGGCCGGTGCAGAACCGCGATGACGGGGTGCTGATCACCACGGTGCATGGCGCCAAGGGCCTGGAGTGGCCGCTGGTGGTGCTGGCGGGCCTCAACGAGGAGGACTTCCCCCACTACACCCGGGACAATCCCCTGACGCTCGCGCGCCTCGAGGAGGAGCGGCGACTGTTCTACGTGGCCATCACGCGGGCCCGGGAGCGGCTGGCCATGCTGCATGACGGCGGCGACCACCGTCCCAGCCGCTTTCTCGACGAGACCGCCTGGCAGGATGGCCTGCGTGTCGCCGAGCACCTGGCGGGGGAGGGCGAGGCCCCGCTGGCCGTCGCGCATCCGACCCTGGTGCACCGCTATGTCGTGGCCCTGGGGCGGCCGCTGCCCATCGAGGCCGCGGCGCCGACGCCCCGGGTCGCTGAGGCGGCCGACTATCGGGTCGGCCAGCGCCTGACCCATGCCGTGTTCGGCGAGGGCGAGATCAGCGTGGTGGAGGGCGACCCGGACAACCCCGTGATCGAGGTGCGGTTCCGCCAGGCCGGCCGACGCCGGCTGATCGCCCGGCGGGCGCCCATCGAACTGCTGGAAGGAGTACGTGCATGAGCAGGGTACTGATCGAGGCCAGCGAGCTGGCCAGGGCCCTCCAGGGAGCCACCCCGCCCGTGGTACTGGACTGCCGGGCGCGGCTGGGCGACCCTGATGCCGGCGACAGGCTGTGGCGCGAGGGCCATGTGCCCGGCAGCCTGCACCTGGACCTCGACCGGGACCTGGCCGCGCCGGCCGGGGCGGGTGGTCGTCACCCGCTGCCCGAGCCGGCGGCCTTTACCGCGATCCTTCAGCGGCTGGGTATCGTCCCCGGGCGTGTGGTGGTGGTCTACGACGACCAGGGTGGCCAGCTGGCCGCGGCCCGGGCCTGGTGGATGCTGGCCTGCTGGGCCGGCCATCCCGGGGTGCGCGTGCTCGACGGTGGCCTGCGGGCCTGGCAGGACGTCGGCGGCGAGCTGCCGCTGGGTCGCGAACCAGCGCCGCGTCCGAGCGACTGGACGCCGGCCTACCGCGACGCCGTCCGGGTCGAGGCCGACGAGGTGTTCTCCGGTCGCGCCCTGAAGATGGATGCCCGCTCCCGGGAGCGCTTCCGCGGCGAGGCCGAGCCCGTGGACCCGGTGGCAGGGCATATCCCCGGGGCCGTGTGTCGTCCCAGTGCCGACAACCTCGACGAGAGGGGCCGCTTCAAGGCGCCCGACGTGCTCGAGGCCGAGCTGCCCCAAGGCGAGGCCGTCATCGCCTACTGCGGCTCCGGGGTCACCGCCTGTCACGACATTCTCGCCTATGCTGTCGCCGGCCGGCCCCTGCCGCGCCTGTATGCCGGTTCCTGGAGCGAATGGATCCGCGACCCCGCCCGGCCCGTCGCCACCGGCGATTGAGCCCGGAAGCCATAAGCTGGAAGAGCGCCGCTTCGCGGCTGGAAGCTTGAAGCTGGAAGAAAAAACCGCCCCAGGCGCTTGCCGTGGGGCGGTTTCATTTATGTTGCGAGCTTCGAGCTTCGAGCTTCGAGCTTCGAGCTTCGAGCTTCGAGCTTCGAGCTTCGAGCTTCGAGCTTCGAGCTTCGAGCTTCCGCGTCGGGCGACGCCCGACGCGGGCCGTTTACATATTCGGGTAGTTGGGTCCACCCCCGCCTTCCGGCGCCACCCAGGTGATGTTCTGGGCCGGGTCCTTGATGTCGCAGGTCTTGCAGTGGATGCAGTTCTGGAAGTTGATCTGGAACCTGGGATTGCCGGCGTCGTCCTCGATCACCTCATACACGCCCACCGGGCAGTAACGCTGGGCTGGCTCGTCGTAGTCCGGCAGGTTGTCACGGATCGGCAGGTCCGGGTCGGTCAGCCTGAGGTGGCAGGGCTGGTCCTCCTCGTGGTTGGTGTTGGACAGGAACACCGAGGAGGGCTTGTCGAAGGACAGCTTGCCGTCGGGTTTGGGGTAGTCGATCTTCTCGCACTCGGCCGCCTTCTTGAGGGTCGCGTGGTCCGGCACGGTATCGTGCAGGGTCGGCAGCTTGCCGCCGACGAGCTGGTCGAGGAAATTGTAGGCGCCGCCGCCCATGGTGCCGTACTTGTGGATCGCCGGGCCGAAGCTGCGGCTCTCGTCGAGCTCCTGGTAGGCCCAGCTGGCCTGCCACTTGCCCTCGAAGGCGGTGAGCTCCGCGCCGCCCTCGTCGCCGGCCGCGATGGCCTCGAAGACGCTCTCGGCGGCCACCATGCCGGACTTCATGGCGGTGTGCAGGCCCTTGATCTTGGCGAAGTTGAGGGTGCCGGCGTCGCAGCCGATCAACAGGCCGCCGGGGAAGGTCATCTTCGGCAGGCAGTTGAGGCCGCCCTTGGCGATGGCCCGGGCGCCGTAGGCGACTCGCGAGCCGCCCTCCAGGTGCTGCTTGAGCACCGGATGGTGCTTCATGCGCTGGAACTCGTCGAAGGGCGACAGCCAGGGATTCTGGTAGGAGAGGTCCATGATCAGGCCGACCACCACCTGCGAGTTCTCCGCATGGTAGAGGAACCAGCCGCCGTGGGTGGCCTTGTCCAGGGGCCAGCCGGAGCCGTGCAGCACCAGGCCGGGTTCGTGCTTGTCGGCGGGGATGTCCCACAGCTCCTTGAGGCCGATGCCGTAGTGCTGCGGGTCCTTGCCGGCCGCCAGGTCGAAGCGCTCGATCAGCCGCTTGCCCAGGTGGCCCCGGGCGCCCTCGGCGAACAGGGTGTACTTGGCGCGCAGTTCCATGCCCGGCATGTAGCCATCCTTGGGTTGGCCATCGGCGCCCACGCCCATGTCGCCCACGATGATCCCCCGAACCACCTCATCCTCGATGATCACCTCCTGGGCGGCGAAGCCGGGGAAGACCTCCACGCCGAGCGCCTCGGCCTGCTCGGCCAGCCAGCGGCACAGGTTGCCGGCGCTGATCACGTAGCGCGTGATGTCCCCGCCGGTGTTGTGCATGGTCCTGGGCACCAGCGCATTGGGCAGCTTCTGGGCCTTCTCGGCATCCTTGAGCAGGTAGAGCTCGTCGCGCACGGCCGGTGTGGTCAGGGGCGCGCCGCGCTCCTGCCAGTCGGGGAAGAGTTCCTGGAGGGCGCGAGGCTCGAAGACCGCCCCGGAGAGGATATGGGCGCCCACCTCGGAGCCCTTCTCGACCACGCACACGGTCAGCTCCCGCTCGGCCTCGCTCGCCTGCTGCATCAGGCGACAGGCTGCCGAGAGGCCGGCGGGCCCGGCGCCGACGATGACCACGTCGAAGTCCATGGAGTCGCGCTCTACTTGTTCAGTCATCGGATGTGTCTCCTCCCACGGCGACGACGCCCGGGTCCCGGGGGTACCACTAACGTCGATAGGTTTTAAAACGGTCGTTTGCTTCTAGCCATGACCCATGATAGGCATAATATCGTCAAAGGGTCACCCCTTACGATGGGCGGAGGCGCCGAGGGAGCCGTTTTCCCGGCATGGCGAGGATTGTTGTGATTGCCCGGGCTGTGGCACATTAGAGGGGTTTTTCGGTGCGGCGCCTATCAAACGCTTGCATGAAACAAATAAGAGCATGTCGGTAGGTTCTAAGAGGGCCGGGAATCGCGCCGCGGTGCCGTGATACCCGTTTCCGTCACCCAAGGTTCCGAAACTGAACCAAGCGAGGACAACATGAAGGTACTCGTCGCGGTCAAACGCGTCATCGACTACAACGTCAAGATCCGGGTCAAGCCGGATAACTCCGATGTCGATCTCACCAACGTCAAGATGGCCATGAATCCCTTCTGCGAGATCGCCGTGGAGGAAGCGGTGCGGCTCAAGGAGCGAGGCGTGGCGACCGAGGTGGTCGCGGTCACCGTGGGGCCCAAGGCCGCCCAGGAGCAGTTGCGCACCGCCCTGGCATTGGGCGCCGACCGCGCCATTCACGTCCAGACCGACGAGCGCGTCGAGTCCCTGGGCGCCGCCAAGGCGCTGGCCAAGGTGGTCGAGGAGGAGCAGCCGGAGCTGGTGATCCTCGGCAAGCAGGCCATCGACAGCGACAACAACCAGACCGGCCAGATGCTCGCCGCCCTGACCGGTCGCGCCCAGGGGACCTTCGCCTCCGCGGTCGAGGTCGAGGGCGACGCCCTCAAGGTCACTCGCGAGATCGACGGCGGCCTGCAGACCGTGTCCCTGGCGCTGCCGGCCATCGTCACCACCGACCTGCGCCTGAACGAGCCGCGCTATGCCAAGCTGCCCGACATCATGAAGGCCAAGAAGAAGCCGCTGGACGTCAAGACCCCGGAGGAGCTGGGCGTCGAGGTGGCGTCGAGGCTCAAGCTGGTCAGGGTCGAGCCGCCGGCCGAGCGCCAGGGTGGCGTCAAGGTGGGCTCCGTGGACGAGCTCGTGGACAAACTCAAGAACGAAGCCAAGGTGATCTCATGAGCATTCTGGTCCTTGCCGAACATCACGACGGTCAACTGGCCGGTGCCACCGCCCACGTGGTCGCGGCGGCCCAGCAGATCGGCGGCGACATCGATGTCCTGGTGGCGGGCGAGAACGTCGGCGCCATCGCCGAGGCGGCCGCCAAGCTTGACGGCGTGAGCCGGGTGCGCGTCGCCGACGCCGCCGTCTACGCCCACCAGCTGGCCGAGCCCATGGGCGAGCTGCTGGCCGGGCTGGCCGACGACTACAGCCACGTGCTGGCGGTGGCCTCCACCACCGGCAAGAACGTCATGCCGCGGCTGGCGGCGCTCAAGGACGTGGCGCAGCTCTCCGAGATCATCGCGGTGGAGAGCGCCGACACCTTCAAGCGGCCGATCTATGCCGGCAACGCCATCGCCACCGTGCAGAGCGAGGATGCCCTGAAGGTGGTCACCGTGCGCGCCACCGCCTTCGACGCCGTGGGCGAGACCGGCAGTGCCGGCGTCGAGGCGGTGGAGGCCGTGGTCGACAACGCCCTGTCGAGCTTCGTCGGCGAGGAGCTGGCCGAGAGCGACCGGCCCGAGCTGGGCGCCGCCAAGGTGGTGGTCTCCGGCGGCCGTGGCATGGGCAGCGGCGACAACTTCAAGCTGCTGGAGGGCATCGCCGACAAGCTGGGGGCGGCCATCGGTGCCTCGCGCGCCGCGGTGGACGCCGGCTTCGTGCCCAACGACATGCAGGTCGGCCAGACCGGCAAGATCGTCGCCCCGGAACTCTACATCGCCGTGGGCATCAGCGGGGCCATCCAGCACCTGGCGGGCATGAAGGACTCCAAGGTGATCGTGGCGATCAACAAGGACGAAGAGGCCCCGATCTTCCAGGTCGCGGACTATGGCCTGGTGGGCGACCTGTTCGAGATCCTGCCGGAGCTCGAGAGCAAGCTCTAGACGCTCGAGGGCAGAAGGGCTGGTCGCCCCGCTGGCGTTCCCGAGGAGCGATGGTCTCCTCGGCGAGTCGTTCGCGTCCCAGCCAGGGCTCGAAATCAAGCACAAGCCAGCCTCACGTTCGGCCGACAGACAGGGCCGGCCTCCCTCGCGGAGGCCGGCCCTGTGCCGTTTGGGCCGCCTTGAGCCGCGGTAGCGTACGCGTGCCGGCACTCCCCCCGGGCGAAGGATGGTCAAGATATTGATAATTATTCTTGTTCAGGGTAGGGTGCCCGTCACTTCGTGCACCATTTCGGGAGATCAGTGTGCCCTGTCCTCATCCATGGATTCGACGCAGCCTGGCCGGAGTCGCCCTGGTCATGGCCACTGCCGCGGCGGCCGAGCCGACGCTGCGTGAGGAGACCCTCGACGCACAGCGCGCCCAGGCCGAGTTGCAGGCGCGCATCGATGCCGCCGACGAGGCGGTGCGCGACAAGCTCCTGGCCCTGCGCCAGGCCCGGGAAGAGATCCGGCGCCTGAGCCGCTATAACGCCGAGCTGGCGCCCCTGGTCGAGCGCCAGGCCGCGACGTTGACCTCCCGCCGCGAGGCCCTCGACACCCTGTCCCAGACCCGCGAGGCCTTGCCGGGGCTGATGCGCGGCATGGTCGTGCGCTTGCGCACCTGGGTGGAGGACGATATGCCCTTTCTGCGCGACGAGCGCCTGGCCCGGGTGGACAGCCTCGAGACCCTGCTGGCCGACCCCGAGCTCGATACCGCCGAGAAACTGGAGCGGGTGCTGGCCGCCTGGCATGCCGAACTCGATTACGGCCGCGAGCTCGATACCTGGCGCGGCGAGCTGCCCGGAGAGCCCCCGCGGGAAGTGGACTTCCTGCGCCTGGGCCGAGTGGGCTGGTACTACCTGACCCCCGACGGCCGTCAGGGCGGTGTCTGGCAGGCCGCGCCAGGCGAGTGGCGCCCCCTGGGCGAGACCGCCCTGGCCGAGGTCCGCAAGGGGATGGCCATTGCCCGGGAGCAGCGCGCCCCGGCCCTGCTGGACCTGCCCGTCTCGCAACCCCGGGAGGACGCCTGATGATCCGGAATCTTGCCCTGCGTGCCGCGCTGGCCGGCCTGCTGCTGACGGGAATGCCATTGCTGGTCCAGGCCCAGGAAGATGCCGCGGCGACGGACGCTCCTCTCGAGACCCTGCGCGCCGAGCGAGAGGCCGCCGAGGATCGGGATCGGGCACGGTTGGCCGAGCTGGTCGACGATGAGCAGGCCCTCGATGCCGCCCTCGAACAGGCGCGTGCCGAATTGGCCGAGGTTCGAGAGCGTCGTGCGACCCTGGACAGCCGACAGCAGGCCCAGGCTGCCGAACTCGAGGCCCTCCAGGCCCGCCGTCAGGAGCAGGGCGGTGACCTCGAGGCAGTCTTCGACGAGGTGGCCGGCGTCAGCGGCGAGCTGCGCGACGACTTGCGCGCCGGCTGGCTGACCCTGGGCGCCGAGGCCGGCTTGCCGCCGCGCCTGGACACCGACGGCATCCTGCGCGCCGAGCAGCTTGCCACCCTGGCCGACAGCGTAATGGGCCTGACCCGGGAGACCGCCCGCGTGGTCAGCCTGCAGGCGCCGGTAGCCGGGGCCGACGGAGAGGTGGCGGAGCGCACCGTGATCCGCCTCGGCGACCTGCTGGCGGCCAGCGACGGCCAGTTGCTGGAGCGCGCCGGCGAGGATGGCCGCCTGACGGTGCTGTCGCATACCCCGGCCGGTGTGGCCGAGCGCCTGCAGGCCTTCCAGGCCGGCGAGGGCGAGGTGGTGTCCTTCGATCCGGCCGACGGCCGGGTCCTCGAGGCCCTGGCGCGGCAGCCGACGCTCTGGGAGCGCTTCCGGCAGGGCGGTGCGGTGGGCTATGTGGTGGTGGCCCTGGGGGTCGGTGGCCTGCTGGTGGCGCTCGGCCAGTATCTTTACCTGCTGCGGGTCACCGTGACCCTGCGCCGCCAGTTGGGCGACCTCGAGCGGCTGCGCGGCGACAACCCGCTGGGCCGGGCGCTTCAGCGTTTCCAGGCCCTCGGTACCGGCCACGCCCCCGAGGCCCTGGAGGCCCGCCTCGACGAGGCGCTGCTCGCCGAGCAGCCGCGCCTCGAGCGCGGCCAGGGCCTGGTCAAGATGCTCGCCGCGGTGGCGCCGCTGCTGGGCCTGCTGGGGACGGTTACCGGCATGATCGTGACCTTCCAGTCGATCACCGTGTTCGGCACCGGTGACCCCCAGCTGATGGCCGGCGGCATCAGCCAGGCGCTGGTCACCACGGTGCTCGGCCTGATCACCGCCGTGCCGCTGCTGTTCGCCCACACGGCGCTGTCCAGCCGCAGCCGCGCGCTGATCGGCACCCTGGAGGGGCGGGCCAGCGCCGTGCTCGCCGACACTCTGGAGGCCGGCCGGCCCGCCTCCCCGACCGTGGCGCCGCACCATGCCGATGCCCTGGCTTGAGCCCCTGGCGCGGCTGGTCGAGGCCGGTGGCCCCGTTCTGGTGGTCATTGTCGGCGTGGCCGTGCTGCTGTTCTCGCTGGCCCTGGAGCGCTGGTGGTTCTTCCGCCTCCACTACCGCCCGGCGCGCCGGGCGCTGGTGGCGCGCTGGGTGGCGCGGGCCGACCACGTCAGCTGGAGCGCCCTGACCCTGCGTGAGGTCTGGGCCCGGGAGCTGATCGCCCGGCTTCGCGGCCCGCTGCCCTGGCTGAAGCTGCTGGTGGTGGTCTGCCCGCTGCTCGGCCTGCTGGGCACCGTCACCGGCATGATCACGGTGTTCGACAGCCTGGCCGTCAGCGAGGTCAACCAGGCCCGGGCCATGGCCGACGGCGTGGCCCGCGCCACCCTGCCCACGCTGAGCGGCATGGCGGTCTCGGTGGTGGGGCTGCTGTTCATCACTCGTCTCGAACACATCATCCGGCGCGAGGACCAGCGGCTGCATGACCGCCTGGCACGTGCCGCGGAGGACGCCCATGCGTAGACGCCGACTGGCCACCGCCGGCGAGGAGAGCAGCGAGGTCAACCTGACTCCGATGCTGGACGTGGTCTTCATCATGCTGATCTTCTTCATCGTCACCACCAGCTTCATCAAGGAGAGCGGGGTGGAGATCGAGCGCCCGGAGTCCAGCGCCGCGACCCCGCGCCCGGACGTCCAGGTGCTGGTGGCCATCACCCCGGAAGGGGCGGTCTGGGTCGACGGCGAGCCGGTGGACCTGCACCGGGTGGGGCCCAGGGTGGCCGGCCTGGTCAGCGACGACGGCTCGGTGGTCATCCAGGCCGATCGCGAGGCGGCCACCGGCGTGCTGATCGAGGTGATGGACCGATTGCGCGAGGCCGACGTCGAGCAGGTGGCCGTGGCCGCCCAGCGAGGCGGCGCCTGATGCGGCTGCCGGTCTCGCTGCTCGCCGGCACGGCGCTGACGCTGGCGCTGTTCCTGCTGCTGGCGCTACTGGTGGTGCCGCCCCAGGCCGAGCCCGAGCCGCGTCAGGAGCTGACCCTGGCGCTCGCCGAGGTGCCGGCCGAGCCGGCGCCGGAGCCAGTCCCGGCTTCCGCCGCGCCGCCCCCGCCGCCCAGCGCCCCGACCCCGCCTCCGGAGCCGGCCCCGGCGCCTGCCGTGGACAGCGCCATCGCCCTGCCCGAGCCCGAGCTGCCGCCCATGGAGGTGCCCGAGGTGCCCCTTGACGAGTCCCTGCCGGAGCTCACCGAGACGCCGCCCGAGCCCAGGCCCGAGCCGTCGCCCGAACCCGAACCGGCGCCGGACCCCGCGCCGAGCCCGGCACCGGCCAGTGAGGCCGCCGCCGCATCGCCGGCTGCACCACAGGCCGCCTCCCGGGAGCCGGTGGACGTGGGGACCTCGGCCCAGGCGACCCGTCGGGTGCCCCCGGAGTATCCGTCCCGGGCCCGTCGCCGCGGCCTTCAGGGCCATGTGGTGGTGCAGTTCATCATCGCTCCCGATGGCCGGGTCGAGGCCGGCAGCATCACGGTCGTCGAGGCCGACCCCCGCGGAGTCTTCGACCGCGCGGCCCGCCGCGCCATCGCCGACTGGCGCTTCGCCGAGGCCGACGGGCGGCGCCGGGCGCGGCAGCGCCTGGAATTCCAGTTGAGGTGAGGTCATGACCCGAACGTTCACCCTGGCCGGGCTGATCGCCGGCGCCTGGCTGGCGCTGGCTGCCCCCGCCCAGGCCGCCCCCTCGCTGCCGGGCGGCATCATCCGCGACCTTAAGAGCCTGGAGCAGCGGCTCCAGGGCGACGCCGCCGAGGTGCGCGGCCAGGCCCTGGCCCAGGCCGAGCGCCTGGCCGGCGGCAATGCCGCCGACCGCTGGGCGCAGGCCCTCTACCTGCAGCTTGCCGCCGTTGCCGAGGCGCGCCTCGGCAACGCCAGGGCCGCCGCCGGGCACCTGGCCGAGGCCCGCACCATCGAGGGCATCGAGCCTGGCCAGGCCGACCGTTGGCTGCACCAGGAGGCCGGCCTGCGTCTCCAGGCCAGCCAGTCCGGCCAGGCCCGCCCGCTGCTTGCCGACTGGCTGTCCCGGCATGCCGGGACGACCGATGACCACTGGCGGATGGCCCGGCTGCTGGCCGCCGAGGCGGACTGGGAGGCCGCGGCGCGCTGGGTCAGGCGGGCCCTGGAGGCCGGCGGGCCGCCGGCCGGGGCGCGGGCGACGCTGGCCGCCAGCGTCCTGCAGCGCGCTGGCGACGACGCGGCGGCGCTCGCCGTGCTCGAGCGCCGGCTGGAGGGCGCCGAGCAGGACCCCGAGGCCTGGCGCCGGGCGGCGGCCCTGGCCCAACGGCTGGGCGAGCCCGGCCGGGCGGCGGCGCTATGGGAGGCGGGCTGGCGCCGTGGCGTGCTGGCCGGCCGCGAGGACCTGCTGCGACGCATCCGCCTGCACCTGGCCGGCGGTACCCCGGCGCGGGCCGCCGAGCTGCTGCGCTCGGCCCTGCAGGCGGGGACCCTCGAGGATAGCCTGGCGCACCGGCGCCTGCTGGCCCGGGCCTGGCAGGCGGCCCGTGATCGCGGCCGGGCGCTGGACGCCTGGCGGAGCGTGGCCGAGCGCAGCCAGGACGGCGAGGACTGGCTGCGGCTGGGCCAGCTGGCCCATGGCTGGGGGCGCTGGGCGCTCGCCGACCGGGCCCTGACGCGCGCCGCGTCGCTGGGCATGTCCCAGGCGGATGCCTGGCTGGCAAGCCTGCCCGGCAGGCGCGACGAAGGGCAGGGGGGGGCAGGGCGGTCCGTCGACCGCGGTCAGTCGTCGAGCTCGGTCCACACCGGGGCGTGATCCGAGGGCTTCTCCATGCCGCGCAGCGCGTAGTCGATCCCGGCCTCCCGGACCTTCCCGGCCAGCGGCTCGGTCACCAGGATGTAGTCGATGCGCAGGCCGCGCTTGGGCTCGCGCTCGAAGCCCCGGGAGCGGTAGTCGAACCAGCTGAAGCGGTCGTCCGCCTCGGGGTGGCAGAGCCGATAGCTGTCGGCGAGTCCCCAGGCCTTGATGCCCTCGAGCCATTCTCGCTCCACCGGCTGGAAGCTGGTCTTGCCCTCGCGCAGCCAGCGCTTGCGGTTGGCCTCGCCGATGCCGATGTCGATGTCCTCGGGGGAGATGTTGAAGTCGCCCATGATCGCCAGGCGCTCCTCGGGGGAGTGCTGCTCGGCGAGCAGGCGGCTCAGCTGGGCGTAGAACGCCCGCTTGTGAGGGAACTTCACCGGGTGGTCGATGTTCTCGCCCTGCGGAAAGTAGCCGTTCCACACGGTCAGCGGCTCACCATCCCCGCCGCGCAGGCGCACGCCGATCAGTCGGCGCTGGGCGTCCTCGCCGTCGTCGGGGAAGCCGCGATAGACCGCCTCGGGCTTGTCCCGGCACAGCAGGGCCACGCCGTAGTGGCCCTTCTGGCCATGGAAGAAGACGTGGTAGCCCATCGCCTCGACCGCGGCCACCGGGAACTCGCTGTCCTGAACCTTGGTTTCCTGCAGGCCGATCACCGCCGGGCGGTGCGCCTCGATCAGCGCCTCGAGCTGGTGGAGGCGGGCACGAATGCCGTTGATGTTGAATGACACCAGGCGCATCGGTCAGTCGTCCTTGTTCTCGGGCTGGTCGGGGTGGATGTCGATCGACTGGCCGTCTTCCTGGCGGGCCAGCTTGCGGGCCGCCTGCAGTTTGCGCTGCTGGCGTTTCTTCTGGGTGAAGCGCCGCGACGAGGTGACCTCGTCGGGGTTCTCGTGGCGCCATTTCTTGTAGTCCTTGCGCCGGCCGGTGCGAATCGTCACCTTGTCGGCCAGCGATCGGGTCTTCTTTCTGCGTGTCATGACGCATGCTCCTTGGATAATGGCTGCCATTCTACCAGCCGCGGCCACCGCTTCGACAGCGGGCGGGCCCTGGCCGCCAGAGGCTGGTACAATGGTCGTTTGCGTCACACCACCTCCCGAGACGCTTCCATCCACTACATGGACGAGACAGCACAGCCTATGAGCGAGTCGGAACAGACCACAGCACCGGCCAAGACCGAGAACCGCAAGCCCAAGCGTCGCCGTCGCAAGCCGCGCCGCCGCCAGTCGAACTGGGACCTGCGCCAGTTCCAGGTTCCCGCCGTCGCGGGCAAGTGGCGCTTCCATGACTTCGATCTGCCGCTGCCGCTGATGCGTGCCATCCACGCCCAGGGCTTCGAGTACTGCACCCCGATCCAGGCCGAGGCGTTGCGCCACGCGCTGCTCGGCGGCGACGTGGTCGGCAAGGCCCAGACCGGAACCGGCAAGACCGCCGCCTTCCTGATCTCGATCCTCGCCTACTTCCTCGAGGAGGAGGCGCCGGACGGCCAGAAGCCCGGCGCGCCCCGGGCGCTGATCGTGGCCCCGACCCGCGAGCTGGCCTTGCAGATCGAGAAGGACGCCAAGGCCCTGGCGCGCTTCACCCAGCTCAACGTCGCCAGCGTCGTGGGCGGCATGGATTACCAGAAGCAGCTGGAGGGTCTGGGCAAGCGGCTCGATATCCTCGTCGCCACGCCGGGTCGGCTGCTGGACTTCCACCAGAAGCGCGACGTCGACCTGACCCAGGTCGAGGTGCTGGTGCTCGACGAGGCGGATCGCATGCTCTCCATGGGGTTCATCCCCGACGTCAAGCGGATCATTCGCCATACGCCCAAGAAGGAAGAGCGCCAGACCTTCCTGTTCTCGGCGACCTTCACCGAGGACATCCTCAACCTGGCCAGCCAGTGGACCCATGAGCCGGCCCACGTGGAGATCGCGGTCACCGTCGACAACGCCGCCGACATCGACCAGCGGGTCTACCTGGTCAGCGACGAGGACAAGCAGCGCCTGCTGGTCAAGCTGCTGCAGCAGGAGAGCTTTGACCGGGTGATGGTCTTCGGCAACCGCCGCGACCTGGTGCGCAAGCTCGACGAGCAGCTCAAGCAGGCCGGCATCAACGCCGCCATGCTCTCCGGTGACGTGCCCCAGAACCAGCGCATCCGCACCCTCGAGCAGTTCCGCGAGGGCGAGATCCAGGTGCTGGTGGCCACCGACGTGGCCGGCCGCGGCATCCATATCGAGGATGTCAGCCACGTGATCAACTACACCCTGCCGGAGGATCCCGAGGACTACGTCCATCGCATCGGCCGCACCGGCCGCGCCGGCGCCAAGGGCGTGTCGATCAGCTTCGTGGGCGAGGAAGATGCCTTCTCCCTGCCGGAGATCGAGCGCTTCATCAACGACAAGCTGCCCTGCGAGCATCCGCCCGAGGGGCTGCTGTAAGCTTGCAGAGCGGCGCTTCGCGCCTGGAAGCGGGAAGACGCGGCTACGCCGCTTGAAGATAGACCGCTTCGTCCCGTGGACGCGTGAGTCGCGTCGCTCAGGGGCGCGGGGGGCAGGGCGCGGCGAGGGTCTTTTGCCAGGGGTGAGGCGATGCTCGCCGAACGGAGCGGCCATGGACGGCCGACACCGGTCCTGCAAGCGAAGCAGGATGCGAGAGTGCCGCAGGGCAAAAGTAGCGTCCAGGGAGGGATTCACAGCGCCCTCGCGGAGGCCTGCCGCCGGGATAGCCCCGGTCTCTAAAGAAGTGGCCCGGGTAATGCCGGCAGGGTTGGCCCCGCGGCCTTAGATGATGGATAGCAGCATGCTTGACGAGGCCCTGAAGGGCGAGATCCAGAACGCCTATCGGCGTGTGCTCGACGGCCTCCAGCTGACGCCGCGCTACGGCCAGCGGCTGATGATCGCCGAGATCGCCCGCACCCTTGCGGGCATCGAGGTCGACGACGCCGGACGGCGCGTCAGCGACGAGCACGTCTGCGTGCTCGAGGCCGGCACCGGGACCGGCAAGACCCTGGCCTACCTGCTGGCCGCGCTGCCGGTGGCCAAGGCCCGCGGCAAGCGACTGGTGGTGGCCACCGCCACCGTGGCCCTGCAGGAGCAGGTGCTGCACCAGGACCTGCCGGCCCTCAAGGCCCACAGCGGCCTGGCCTTCGACTATGCCCTGGCCAAGGGGCGGGGACGCTACGTCTGCGTGGCACGCCTCGACCAGGCCATGGACGGGGGCGAGGACAACCCCACCCTGTCGCTCTTCGAGCAGGCACTGGACAGCGGCGGCGACGACTTCCAGACCCTGGTGCAGTCCCTCGGCGAGGCCTACGGCAACGGCCGCTGGGCCGGCGATCGCGACAGCTGGCCGGAGGCCATCGACGATGCCCACTGGCGCAAGCTCACCGTCGACCACCGCCAGTGCACCAATCGCCGCTGCGGCCATTTCGGGGCCTGTGCCTTCTTCCGTGCCCGTCGCGACCTCGACAGTGCCGACGTCATCGTCGCCAACCACGACCTGGTGCTGGCCGACCTGGCCCTGGGGGGCGGGGTGGTGCTGCCGGACCCGGCCGATTGCCTGTACATCTTCGACGAGGGGCACCACCTGCCCGACAAGGCCCTCAGCCATTTCACCCACCGCTTCGCGGTGGGGGGCGCCCTGCGCTGGCTGCGCACCCTGAAGAAGTCGCTTACCGAGCTCAATCAGGCCCTGGCCGTGCAGCCGACCCTGGCCCGGCTGCTGGCCGGGCTGCCCCAGGCGATCGAGGCCCTGGAGCCGCGCCTCGGCGAGGCCTTTGCCCTCGGTCACCAGCTCGCGGGGCGGCCCGAGGGGCTTGGCGATGGCGAGGAGGGGGGGCAGCATCGCTTCGAGATGGGCCGAGTGCCGTCGGCCCTGCGCGAACAGGCCGACGGCCTGGTGACGATCTTCGCCGAGCTGTCGCGCACCCTGGAATCGATGAGCGATATCCTCCGCGAGAGCCTCGATCCCGAGAAGTCCACCGGCTTGCCCCGGGAGCAGGCCGAGCCCTGGCTGCCGCTGGTGGCGCTGCTCCATGGCCGTGCCCTGGAGGCCCATGCCCTGTGGCAGGCCTTCGCCGAGCCCGATCCTCAGGGCGAGCCGCCCCGGGCCCGCTGGCTGACCCTCGAGCGCTTTGGCGGCGAGCCGGAGCTGACCTTCTCGGCGAGCCCGGTCTCCGCCGCCCATACCCTGGCCAGGTCGCTGTGGGGGCGCTGCTTCGGGGCGGTGGTGACCTCGGCGACCCTGACGGCCCTGGGCCGCTTCGAGCGCCTGCAGGAGCGTGCCGGGCTGGCCAACCGCTATCGCTACCAGCGCCTGCCGAGTCCCTTCGACTATTCCCGGGCGGTGCTCAGCGTGCCCCGCGAGGCGGTGGACCCCGCCGACCGCGAGGGCCACGAGCGGGCCATCGTCGACTTCGTCGAGGCCCTGGGCGATGACGAGGCGGTACTGATGCTGTTCTCCTCGCGGGCACAGCTGCGCGCCGTGGAGAAGGGCCTGACGCCGGCGTGCCGCGCGCGGGTGCTGGCCCAGGACCGGCTGCCCAAGCGCGAGCTGGTGGAGCGTCACCGGGCCCGGGTCGACAGTGGCGCGGGCAGCATCCTGTTCGGCCTGGCGAGCTTTGCCGAGGGCATCGACCTGCCCGGCGACTACCTGACCCATGTGGTGATCACGCGACTGCCCTTCGCCGTGCCCGACGACCCGGTCGGGGCGACGCTGGCCGAGTGGATCGAGAGCCAGGGCGGCAACCCCTTCATGCGCATCAGCGTCCCCGACGCCTCCATCAAGCTGGTCCAGGCCTGCGGGCGGCTGATCCGCAAGGAAGCCGACGCCGGCCGCATTACCCTGCTCGATCGGCGGGTGCTCACCCGCCGCTATGGCCGCGCGCTGCTCGATGCCCTGCCGCCCTTCGCCCGCGAGATCGACGGAGTGGGGCAGGGCGGCTGAGTCGCCCCGGGGACCATCGGCACGCGAATGCCCGGCGGCGCCGGGCATGCGGATGCGCTCGAGGGTGTGCCAGTCTCGGCAGGTCCGGCCGGCGCGGGCGACGATCAAATGGATCGGGGTAACTCCAGCCAGGCAATTAGCCGAGCAACCGAGCCGTGATCTTCTGGGACAGCGGGCCGAAGAAGAAGGCGATGACGGCGGCCGCCGGCCAGGCGAGGGTGAAGGCGCGCCCCCACTGGCTCAGCAAGATCTCGCTCAGGCCCAGGTTGAGGAAGGAGACCCAGAGGCTCATCAGCGACGACAGGAAGAAGGACATGATGAGCGTGGAGACGATGCGATGCTTCATGGTGACACCTTGATCGGCGTGGTTTCAGGATCGAGCTCCACGATAGGAGGTGACGAAACTGGAATCCATAGCGCAAAATGAAAGCGTAATTTCCATTTATGGAATCCAGGATGTTCGATGACACTGCCCTCTTCGTGCATATCGTCAAGGCCGGCAGCCTGAAGGAGGCGGCCCGGGTGCTGGGCCTGCCTCAGGCGACGGTGAGTCGGCGCCTCAAGCAGCTCGAGCAGGCGCTGTCGTGTCGCTTGATCCATCGCAGCAGCCACCAGTTCACCCTGACTCACGAGGGAGAGGAGCTCTATGGGCAGAGTGCCTACTTCGTGGAGTCCCTGGAGGCGCGTCTGGCCGTCTTCCAGGATGAGGTCTCCGGCTCCCGCGGCAAGATCCGGGTGCTGGCGCCTCTGAGCCTCACCATCAGCACCCTGCAGTCCATGTTCACCCGCTTTCTCGAGGCCAACCCCGGCATCGAGCTGCAGCTGGAACTGAGCAATGAGCTGACGCGCTTCCTGGCCTCGGGGGCCGATTTCGCCCTGCGGGTCGGGCCCCAGGAGGATTCCGAGCTCAGCCAGGTCAAGCTGGGGGACATCCCGCTGAGGGTGGTGGCCACGCCGGGCTACCTGGCCGGCCTCTCGAGCCCGCCCGGCACGCCCGAGGACCTGCGGGCGTGCCGGTCGATCGTTGTCACGCCCATCGCCCGCTGGAGGCTCCAGCATCGCACGACGGGAGAGCGGGTCGAGTTCGTGCCCGACGGGGCCAGGGTCGCCACCAATGAGTTACGGGTGGCCAGGAACTTCGTCCTGGATGGCCTGGGGGTGGCGCTGCTGCCCCTCACCGAGATCCGGGACGAGCTCGAGAGTGGCGAGCTGGTGCCGGTGCTGGCCGACTGGCAGGGTGTCAGCCGCGAGCTGTTCGCGGTCTGGTATCGTCGCCAGCTGCTGACCCATCGGGCCTCCCGGCTCATCGACCATGTTCGGGAGGAATGCCGGGACCTGCCTTGTCTGACGGCTGCCGGGGCCCCGAAGCGGGAAACCGCCTCCCGACACTGACGGGACGAGGGCCGGGAGAAGCGCTCGGACGATGAGGAGAGCGAATGAAACTGATCCTCAGCCGCAAGGGCTTCGATACCGCCGCCGGCGGCGTGCCCAACCCGATCCTGCCCGATGGCCGGCTGATCGCGCTGCCGATCCCGGATGGCCGCTCGGTGATTCCCTACACGGCGATCACCCATCAGGGCGAGCCGTTGGGGCCGCTGGTGTCCGATCTCACCCGGGGGCGGATCGCCCCGGAGGCCGGCGCGCATCTGGATCCCGACCTCGTGGCGGACCAGCTGCCGCGCCGGCCGGGCTGGCGGCCGCTGTTCGGCCAGATGGGGCAGGCCCAGAGCCACCTGTACAACCAGGGCGTCGGACCGGGAGACCTGTTCCTGTTCTTCGGACTGTTTCGTCGCGTCGAACGCCTTGATGGCGCCTGCCGCTTCGTGCGGGACGCCCGGCCCTGCCATGTGCTCTGGGGCTGGATGCAGGTGGGAGACACCTTGCTGCTGGGCGAGGCCATGCCCGAGGGCGTTGCGTGGGCACACGACCACCCGCACTGCCAGCGCCTCGACACGCGTCACAACATGCTCTACATCGCCTCTCCCCGGCTGACGCTCGCGGGGCGGGACACCGGGCTGCCGGGCGCCGGCATCTTCCCGCGTGCCTCGCCGCGCCAGCGTCTGACGGCCTCCGGTGCCGGGAAGGTCTCCGCCTGGGAGCTCCCGGCCTGGTTCCATCCGGGAGCGGGGCGGCCGCCGCTGTCCTATCATGCCGACCCACGGCGCTGGCAGCGGCATGCCGACCGCGTCGAGCTACAGGCCGTCGCCCGGGGGCAGGAGTTCGTGCTGGACGCTGAGGCCTATCCCGAGGCGATCAGCTGGGCTTGCGAGCTGATTCACGGGGCGCATCGCTGATACCGTCAGGCGGTTGCGGCGACTGACGCAGCGGGCCCGCCAATCGGCGGGCCCGTTCGCGAGAGAGCTGGTGAGATGAAGGCGCTCAGGCGGCCTGGCGGCGCTTGGCCAGCACCGGGGCCAGTTTCTCGTTCATGCCCTTGAAGGCGCTCTCGGTGGTGGCCCAGTCGATGCAGGCGTCGGTGACGGACACCCCGTAGATCAGCTGGCTGTGATCCTCGGGGATCTTCTGGTTGCCCCAGCCGAGGTTGGATTCGACCATCAGCCCGATGATCGAGTGGTTGCCCTCGAGGATCTGGTTGGTGACGTTCTCCAGTACCAGCGGTTGCAGCCCCGGGTCCTTGTTGGAGTTGGCATGCGAGCAGTCGATCATGATGTTCGGCGTGACACCGGCCTTGTTCAGCTCCTGCTCGGCCAGCGCCACGCTCACGCTGTCGTAGTTCGGCTTGCCGTTGCCGCCGCGCAGCACCACGTGGCCATAGGCGTTGCCGCGGGTGCGGATGATCGCCACCTTGCCGGCCTGGTCGATACCCAGGAAGTTGTGTGGATGGGCCACCGACTGCAGGGCATTGACCGCCACGTCGAGGCTGCCGTCGGTGCCGTTCTTGAAGCCCACGGGGCAGGACAGGCCGGAGGCCATCTCGCGGTGGGTCTGGGACTCGGTGGTCCGGGCGCCGATGGCCGACCAGCTGATGCAGTCCTGCAGGTACTGCGGCGAGATCGGGTCCAGGGCCTCGGTGGCGAGCGGCAGCCCCATCTCGGTCAGTTCGACGAGCAGGCGGCGGGCGATGTGCAGGCCTTCCTCGATCTCGAAGGAACCGTTCAGGTGGGGATCGTTGATCAGGCCCTTCCAGCCCACCGTGGTGCGCGGCTTCTCGAAATAGACGCGCATCACGATATACAGGCTATCCTT
Organism: Halomonas nitroreducens; assembly: GCF_003966155.1. GTDB lineage: Bacteria > Pseudomonadota > Gammaproteobacteria > Pseudomonadales > Halomonadaceae > Halomonas > Halomonas nitroreducens. Next base: position 149,738 of record NZ_RXNS01000003.1, on the reverse strand, counting down.
CACCTCATCCGCCAGGCGCCGCAGCTGGCGGGCATAGTCCAGGGCGGCGTCCACGTCGTGGATCGAGCAGGGGCCGACCACCATCAGCAGGCGGGGATCGCGACCATCGAGGATGGCCTGGATGGTGTTGCGCCCCTCGATCACCGTCCGCTCGGCCTCGTCGGAGAGGGGGATCTCCTGCTTGAGGGCTGCCGGGGTGATGAGGACGTCCTCGGAAAGGACGTTGAGGTTGTTGACCTGTTGCTCGGACATTTTGCTTTGCTACCTGTGTCGTGTCAGCGCTGATTCGGCGTGAGACGTCTACTATCGCCCGCGTGCCAGGCAAATTCAATCGCAGACGGAACCCTCGGGCGGTGGTGCTTGTCACACCGCCGGCGTTGACGGCGCGTGCTCGGGGAGACGCCCTCGTGGGCGCGTCCGGGCCATGACCAGCGCTTGATGCCTGCCCGAGAAACAGGAACACTTGGGCACCTGCCGACATCGGCGCACGCTCACCCCAGGGTCTAGGTTGATACATATGGAAGCGACACCAGTCTCATCGCGACGTTCCGCCGCAACGCCGCGTCCAGCTCGCGCCGCGGGGAGGCGTTGAATGGGCACTCGGGAGACCGACCAGCAACTCGTCGAGCGCGCCCAGAAAGGGGATACCCGCGCTTTCGACCTGCTGGTCAAGAAGTACCAGCACAAGATCATCGGCCTGATCGGCCGTTACGTCCACGACCATGCCGAGGTGCAGGACGTGGCCCAGGAGGCGTTCATCAAGGCCTACCGGGCGCTGGGCAAGTTCCGCGCCGAGAGTGCCTTCTATACCTGGATGTACCGCATCGCCATCAATACCGCCAAGAACCACCTGGTGTCCAAGGGGCGCCGCCCGCCGGGCAGTGACCTGGATATCGTCGATGCCGAGATCGTCGACCACAGCGGCCGGCTGGCCGATATCGAGACTCCCGAGGCCGCCATCGCCCGTGACCAGCTGCAGGATGCCGTCTTCGAGGCCATCGAGGCTCTCCCCGATGACCTGCGCACGGCCATCACCCTGCGTGAGCTCGATGGGCTCTCCTACGAGGACATCGCCAACATCATGGACTGCCCGGTGGGCACGGTGCGATCGCGCATCTTCCGTGCCCGCGAGGCGGTGGATCAGCATATTCGTCCCCTGGTGACCACGTCGCGGAACCAGGAAGCGCTGACCGAATGAGCCGAATTTTCATCGTTTTTGTCGATTGGCTGAACTGTCGGGCGCCGCTGACGTCATATGCGGTGACCGGCTTGCCAGCTGCGTGTCAGCTGCGTGCCGACAGCGCCGAGGGCGTGGGCATCGAGGTCGGGATACCGGGCTTCCTATGGATGCAAGGCGGATAAGTCTTGACGAGTGTGAGGGTGTGAAGAATGAGTCAGAACGCACGGGAATCGCTTTCTGCGCTGATGGACAACGAAGGTGACGAGCTCGAGTTGCGACGCCTGCTGAAGTCGCTGGACGACGAGCCCGATGCGGCGGAAGCCTGGCGCCGTTACCACCTGATGAGATCCCTGCTGCGTCGCGAGACGGAGGTCGATGTGTCCACCGACCTCTCCGCGGGCGTGATGGCCCGGCTGCAGGACGAGCCGGCCCCGGCGGCCTCGGACGAGGGGCCCGCCACGCGCCGTTCCCTGCCGCTGGTGCGCAGCGCCGGCATCGCCGCGGCGGTCTCGCTGATGGTGATCACCGGGGTGCAGTTCTACAACGGTGCCTCGCCGCTGGGCACGCCCTCGGGCAGCGACCCCGTGGCGTCCACCGCCGACGTTTCCGGCCAGGGGGCCGGCCCGAGCGTGCAGGCGCCGTCGCTGGTCGACCTGCCAATGTTCCAGTCGCAGCCGGCCAGGAACCCGCAGGGCCTGATGACCGTGGGGACCGGGGAAAGCACGCCGATGTTCATGTCGCCGACCCCGCGACAGTCCCTGCGCATGGATCGCCAGCAGGCGCTGCTGCTGCAGTCCTATCTCGACCGCCACGCCGAGGGCGCCGCCGCCACTGGCGGGGACGTCTGGATGCCGCTGCTGCGGGCCTCCGGAAGCGAGCCGCTGGGTCAGCACTGATGGCTGGCTGGCGGAGACGCTCATGCCAGCTGATGGCCCTGGTGCTGACCGGCACCGCGATGATGTCGGTCGCCGTGGCCCAGGACGCCCCGATGGCAGCCAGCGAGGAGCAGTTCGACTGCACCACCCTGGCCGACGAGCCCGATCCCGAGTCGGCCAGGGGCTGGTTCGAACGCAGCCTGTGGGCAGGTCACTGCTATGTCTTCCAGGCCCGGGCGGTGCGCATCGGGGTGGACGGCGTGCGCACCCTGGCGCTGTCCCACGAGATTCGCGACGGCGTCGAGCGCGAGGTGGCCCGTTTCCTCGATGGTCCCCCCGTGGTCTTCGAACGTCAGGGGCGCATCGCCCGGCTGAACGGCATGGCCGCCGGTTCCAGCCTGGCCTCGCCGGCTGCCATCGTCCAGCACCTCGACGGCCTCTATCGCCTGCAGCTCTCCGGGGAGGATCGCATCGCCGGCCGCCGGACCCTGCGCCTCGAGATCGAGCCGCTGGACGAGATGCGTTACGGTCATCGCCTCTGGCTGGATGCCCGCTCCGCCTTGCCACTCAAGCAGATGCTGCTCGACGAGCAGGGGCGGGTGGTGGAAACCTTCCAGGTCACCGAGCTGCGCGACCCGCAGCTCCACCATGGCCAGGTCGGCCTTGCCCCCGGGCAGGCATCCCGCGAGTATCGCTGGCGGCCCGGCTGGCTGCCGAAAGGCTTCGTGGCCCAGCCGGTCAAGACCCGCAGCACGCGGCGCCCGGGGGTCGACCATCGTGTCTATGGTGACGGCCTGGCCACGCTCAGTATTTTCGTCGAGCCCCTCGAAGGGCAGGATCTGCTGATCCCCGGCGTGCACCGGCTGGGTGTTTCCCATGCGGCAGTACAGCACCGTGAGCTGGGCGGACGGCCCCGCCAGGTGGTGGCCATGGGCGAGCTGCCGCCACGGGTGCTGCGCCGGGTGATCGAGGCCGTGGAGTGGCGGGACGTGGTCGGCGACGGGGCCTCGGCTACGGCGGAGGCCGCGAGCCAATGAGTGCCATCACTGCCGGGACGGCCTCGCTGCTCGTCGAGCAGGGCCGTGTCGTCGAGCCCTTCGCGGGGGGCGCCTGGGTCGAGGTCGGCCGCCAGTCGGCCTGCGGTGCCTGCCACGCCCGCCAGGGATGCGGGACCCGGGCCATGGCTCGCTGGCAGGCCTCGCGTCCCATGCGAGTGGCCATCGATGCGGCCCAGCCGCTGGCCGTCGGCGATATCGTGTCCCTCGGGCTGCCCGCCGAGGCAGTGGCCCGTGCCAGTCTCTGGGCCTACGGGCTGCCGCTGGGGCTGGCACTTGGCGGTGCTCTGCTCGCCGACCGCCTGACCCTGTCCGAACCTCTGGTGGCGCTGGCCTTCGTCGGCGGGCTGGTGGCCGGTGGCGGCTTGCTGCGCCGGCACATCAAGCGTCATGCCCGGCGCTACCGGCCGCAACTGCTCGCCGTGAACTGGCCCCCGGGCTGAACCTTTTGCTGTTAGCGCGGTAATAAAACTGCATTGCCTTTAATCACACCCTCGTCACAGGAGTCTTTCATGACACGCATGACGCGACAGTTCTCCCTGTGGATGCTTCTGACCCTGGCGGTCCTTGCCTGCCAGTCCGCCCTGGCTCGGGAGTTGCCGGACTTCACCGGGCTGGTCAAGGAGGCGGCCCCCGGGGTGGTCAATATCTCCACCTCCCGGGTGGTCGAGCGTCCCGGCTCGCCCTTCGGCGAGTTCGGTGGCCAGGATATCCCCGAGATCTTCCGCCACTTCTTCGGTGACCGCATGCCGGTGCCCCCGGGAGGCGGTGGACGCAGCGAGGAGCGTCAGTCGCTCGGCTCCGGCTTCATCATCGACGCTGATGGCTACATCATGACCAACGCCCATGTGGTCGACGCCGCCGACCAGATCCTGGTGCGTCTCAACGACCGTCGCGAGCTCGAGGCCGAGCTGGTGGGGGCCGACGAGAAGACCGACGTGGCGCTGCTCAAGGTCGATGCCGACGACCTGCCGACACTCGAACTGGGCGACTCCGACCGGCTCGAGGTGGGCGAGTGGGTGGCAGCCATCGGCTCGCCCTTCGGCTTCGATCACTCGGTGACCGCCGGTATCGTCAGCGCCATCAATCGTACCCTGCCGCGGGATGTCTATGTGCCCTTCATCCAGACGGACGTGGCCATCAACCCGGGTAACTCCGGCGGCCCGCTGTTCAACCTGGACGGCGAGGTGGTCGGCATCAACTCCCAGATCTTCACCCGCAGCGGTGGCTTCATGGGACTGTCGTTCGCCATTCCCATCAACGTGGCCATGGACGTCGCCGACCAGCTGCAGGCCGACGGCTCGGTGAGCCGCGGATGGCTCGGGGTGATGATCCAGCCGGTCTCCCGCGAACTGGCGGAATCCTTCGGCATGGACAATCCCCGCGGGGCGCTGATCGCCGATCTGGACCCCGAGGGCCCGGCGGCCGAGGGTGGCCTGCAGGCCGGTGACATCATCCTCGAGGTCAACGGCCAGGAGGTCGAGCGCTCGAGCACCCTGCCGCGGCTGATCGGCCGCGTCGCGCCGGGCGACGACGTGGAGCTGAGCGTGCTGCGCGACGGTGAGCTCCGGACGATCCGCCTGGCCGTGGGCGCCTGGCCCGATAAGCCCGTCCTGGCCGGCGGCAACGGTGACAATGCGGCGCCGGCCCGCCTGGGCGTGGTCGTCCAGTCCCTGGAGGAGGGCGAGCGGCGCAAGCTGGGGCTCGAGCACGGCGTGCGCGTCACCGAGCTGGCCCCCGACGGCATCGCCGCCTCCGCGGGGATCCGCCCCGGCGACATCCTGGTCAGCATCGGCCAGCGGACGGTGGAGAGCCCGGCCCAGCTCGGCGAGCTGGTCGCCGCGCTCCCCGAGGGCAGCGTGGTGCCGGTCCGGCTCTATCGTGATGGCCGTTCCTACTATGTGGCGCTGCGGCTCGCCTCCGACTGAGGCCGTCCAGGAGCGCCGCGACCCGACGGCCGAGGCCGTCGGGTCGCTGTATCTGGCCGGCGCATCTCGCTACAATGCCGCCATCTCACACGACGCCCCGGTCCGGACAGTCCATCGATCTCGGCTCCCCGGCGCGCTCATGAAACGGATTACCCTGAATGGCAGAAAGCGACAACCGTAAAGTTATCAACGGGATACGGAACTTCTCGATCATCGCCCACATCGATCACGGCAAGTCGACCCTGGCCGATCGCCTGATCCAGACCTGTGGTGGCCTCACCGAGCGCGAATTGAAGGAGCAGGTCCTCGACTCCATGGACCTCGAGCGCGAGCGCGGCATCACCATCAAGGCCCAGTCGGTGACGCTGGACTACCATGCGCAGGACGGCAACGTCTACCAGCTCAACTTCATCGACACCCCGGGGCACGTCGACTTCTCCTACGAGGTCTCCCGCTCGCTGTATGCCTGCGAGGGGGCTCTGCTGGTGGTGGACGCCGCCCAGGGCGTCGAGGCCCAGTCGGTGGCCAACTGCTACACCGCCATCGAGCAGGGCCTCGAGGTGCTGCCGGTGCTCAACAAGATGGATCTGCCCCAGGCCGACCCCGACAAGGTGGCCCACGAGGTCGAGGAAATCATTGGCCTGGACGCCACCGACGCCTGCCAGGTCTCGGCCAAGAGCGGCCTGGGCATCGATCAACTGCTCGAGCGCCTGGTGCGCGACATCCCGCCGCCCAAGGGCGACCGCGAGGCGCCGCTCCAGGCGCTGATCATCGACTCCTGGTTCGACAACTACCTGGGCGTGGTCTCGCTGGTGCGGATCTTCGACGGCACCCTGAAGAAGGGCGACAAGATCCGCATCACCTCCACCGGCCGCGACTGGCAGGCCAACGAGGTGGGTATCTTCACCCCGCAGCGCCGCCAGACCGATGTCCTGCGGGCCGGCGAGGTGGGCTTCGTGGTGGCCGGCATCAAGGACATCCACGGCGCGCCGGTGGGCGACACCATCACCCACGCCAAGACCCCTGACGTCAAGCGGTTGCCGGGCTTCCAGAAGGTCAAGCCCCAGGTCTATGCGGGCATGTTCCCGGTCAGCGCCGACGACTACGAGGACTTTCGCGACGCCCTCGAGAAGCTGGCGCTCAATGACGCCTCCCTGGACTACGAGCCGGAGAACTCCGACGCCCTGGGCTTCGGCTTCCGGGTCGGCTTCCTCGGCACCCTGCACATGGAGATCGTCCAGGAGCGGCTCGAGCGCGAGTACGACCTGGACCTGCTGACCACCGCGCCGACCGTGGTCTACGAGCTGCTGATGAAGGACGGCGAGCTGCGCTACGTCTCCAATCCCTCCAAGCTGCCGGACATGGCCGACGTGGAGGAGATGCGCGAGCCGGTGGTCCGGGCCAGTATCCTGGTGCCCCAGGACTTCGTCGGCAACGTCATCGCCGAGTGCGAGCAGCGCCGGGGGACCCAGCTCGACATGCTGTTCCTGGGCAGTCAGATCCAGCTCACCTACGAGCTGCCCATGAGCGAGGTGGTGATGGACTTCTTCGACCGCCTGAAGTCGATCTCCAAGGGCTATGCCTCCCTGGAGTACAACTTCGAGCGCTTCGAGGCGGCCAAGCTGGTCCGCCTCGACGTGCTGATCAACGGCGATCGGGTCGATGCCCTGGCCGTGATCATCCACCGTGACCATGCCCACTCCCGTGGCCGCGTGCTGGTCGAGAAGATGAAGGAACTGATCCCGCGGCAGATGTTCGATGTGGCCATCCAGGCGGCCATCGGCGGGCAGGTGGTGGCCCGTTCCACCGTCAAGGCGCTGCGCAAGAACGTCACGGCCAAGTGTTACGGCGGTGACATGACCCGCAAGAAGAAGTTGCTGGAAAAGCAGAAGGCGGGCAAGAAGCGCATGAAGCAGGTCGGCCGGGTGGAGATTCCCCAGGATGCCTTCCTCGCCGTGCTCAAGGTGAACGACTAGGGAAGGACGACGACAATGGATTTTGCACTCCTCTTGGTGGTGGCGGTCGCTGTTACCGGCGCGGTCTGGCTGCTGGATATCGTCTGGTGGCGTCCTGCCCGGCGACAGCGGCTGCTGGCCAACACCGAGGCGGGGACCACCGAAGGGCTCGATCCGGTGGCCCGGGAAAAGGCCCTCAAGGATCCCTGGCCGGTGGACTACGCGCGCTCCTTCTTCCCGGTGCTGCTGGTGGTGCTGGTGCTGCGCAGCTTCGTGGTGGAGCCCTTCCAGATTCCTTCCGGGTCCATGCGACCGACCCTGGAAGTGGGCGACTTCATCCTGGTCAACAAGTTCGCCTACGGGCTACGCCTGCCAGTGGCCAACAGCAAGGTCGTCGAGCTGGGCGAGCCCGAGCGCGGCGACGTCATGGTGTTTCGCTTCCCCAGCGAGCCGTCGGTGAACTTCATCAAGCGGGTGATCGGGCTGCCCGGCGATCATATTCGCTACGAAGACAAGCAGCTCTATGTCAACGGCGAGCCGGTGCCCAAGCGCCTGGTCGAGGCGGGCCCGCCGACCCAGCCCGACGAGTTGCTGTTGCAGGAGCAGCTGGGCGACGTCGCCCACGCTATCTACACTAACCCTCGCGACCCCGGTCCGCAGATGCGGGAACTGGTGGTGCCCGAGGGGCATTACTTCACCATGGGCGACAATCGCGACCACTCCAACGACAGCCGCTACTGGGGCTTCGTGCCGGAGGAGAACATCGTGGGCAAGGCCTTCGCCGTCTGGATGCACTGGGACGGTGGGCTGCCGAGCTTCACCAGCGTGCGTCGTATCCAATGACTGCCAGGAACGGCATCGTCTGTCATGACATAGCAGGAGCTTCGTGAGCAATTCCCTGACACTTTTCAGCCGTCGCATCGGCCATGACTTCGCGCAGCCCGATCTGCTCGAGCTGGCCATGACCCACCGCAGTTACGGCGGCCGCAACAACGAACGCCTCGAGTTCCTCGGTGACTCCATCGTCAACTTCGTCATCGCCGAGGACCTCTTCCAGCGCTTCCCCCAGGCCCGGGAGGGCCAGCTGTCGCGCCTGCGCGCCCGCCTGGTCAAGGGGCAGACCCTGGCCGAGCTGGCCCGGGAGATGGCGTTCGGCGAGTGCCTGCGCCTGGGCTCGGGCGAGATGAAGAGCGGCGGCCATCGCCGCGACTCGATCCTCGCCGACGCGGTCGAGGCGGTGATCGGCGCCATCTACCTGGACGCCGGCATGGATACCGCCCGGTCCCGGGTGCTGGCCTGGTACGCCGAACGCCTGGAGGCCATCAACCTGCAGGATACCCAGAAGGACCCCAAGACACGCCTGCAGGAGTTCCTGCAGTCGCGCCAGGTGGCGCTGCCGCGCTACGAGGTGGTCTCGGTGGAAGGGGAGGCCCATGCCCAGACCTTCACCGTCGAATGCCATGTCGAAATGCTCGAGGAACACACCCTCGGCATCGGCTCCAGTCGCCGGCATGCCGAGCAGCAGGCCGCCCAGCAGGCGCTGGCGCGGCTCGAATCCCAGGGAGCCCGCTCATGACCCAGACCTGTGGCTTCGTGGCCATCGTCGGTCGCCCCAACGTCGGCAAATCAACGCTGATGAACCGTATCCTCGGCCAGAAGATCTCCATCACCTCCCGCCGGCCGCAGACCACGCGCCACCAGGTGATGGGCATCAAGACCGAAGGCGACAGCCAGTTCATCTACGTCGACACCCCGGGTATCCATATCCTCGAGAAGGATCGCAACAAGGCCATCAACCGCTTCATGAACCAGGCGGCCACCCAGGCCCTGCGTGACGTGGACTGTGTGGTCTTCATCATCGACCGAACCCGCTGGACCCCCGAGGACCAGGTGGTGCTGGAGCGCCTCGCCAACGTCGAGGCGCCGGTGATCCTGGCGGTCAACAAGGTCGATCGCCTCAAGGACAAGGCGGAGCTGCTGCCCTGGCTGGAGTCGGTGGGCGCCCGGCGCGAGTTCGCCGCCATCGTGCCGATTGCCGCCAAGCACGGCACCAACGTGGCCGAACTCGAGGCCGAGGTCGCCAAGCACCTGCCGAAGAGCGTCCATTATTTCCCCGAGGACCAGGTCACCGACAAGAGTCAGCGCTTCCTGGCCGCCGAGCTGGTGCGCGAGAAGGTCATGCGTCAGCTCGGGGACGAGCTGCCCTACCAGATGACCGTCGAGATCGAGGAGTTCCGTGACGAGGGCCGGGTGATCCACATCAGTGCCCTGATCATGGTCGAGCGCCAGGGACAGAAGAAGATCCTGATCGGCGACAGCGGCGAGCGGATCAAGAAGATCGGCCGCGAGGCGCGGCTCGACATGGAACGGGCGCTCGGCGCCAAGGTCATGCTCAACCTCTGGGTCAAGGTCAAGCGCGGCTGGTCCGACGATGAGCGGGCCTTGAAGAGCCTGGGCTACGATCTGGACTGACAGGGTCGAGGGGCGAGGGAAAAGGAGTGAGGGGTTAGGAGTAAGGAAGCTCATGGCACCTCACACCAGCCTCACACGGTTTCCTCGCACCTCGCATCTCGAACCTCTTCCCGCTAGCCTGAAGGGCCTAACGCTCATGACGCCTCAACCGGCGTACCTGCTGCACAAGCGTCCCTACCGCGAGACCAGTGCGCTGGTCGAGCTGCTGACCCTGGACCACGGCCGGGTGAGGGCCGTGGCGCGCGGCGTGCAGCGGCCCAAGAGCCGGACGCGAGCCTCGCTGCAGCCCTTCGCTCCCCTGCATGTCACCTGGAGCGGGGGCGGCGAGCTCAAGCGCCTGAGCCTGATCGAATCCCGTGGCCCGGCGGCGATGCTGGCCGGAGAGGGCTTGCTCTGTGGCCTCTATGCCAACGAGCTGCTGACCCGGCTGTTGCCGGTGGAGCTGCCGGTGTCCGAGGTCTTCGCCTTCTATACCGCCACCCTCGAGGCCCTGCCACGCCCCGCAGCCCGGGCCGGCGTGCTGCGCCGCCTGGAGCTTTCGCTGCTCGAGGCACTGGATGCCGAGCCGCGTTTCTGCGGCCCCGACGGCCAAGCCCTGGACCCCCAGGGCCGCTATGTCTTCGAGCCGGCCTCCCGAGCCTTCGTGCCCGATGAGCGCGGCATCGATGGCCGCACCCTCAAGCTGCTCGCCGCGGGCGACTGGCGTGCGCCGGGCCTTGCCGGCCCGGCCAAGGCCGTCACCCGGGCGGCCATGGCCCCGCTGCTGGGTAGCCGCCCTCTGCGTTCCCGCGAATGGATGCACCGACTTGCCGAGCGTCGCCGGGCCGGCCAGACGTCGTAATCACCGGGCATCGGGCAAAGTCACCTGCTCACACCTCGCACCTCGCACCTCGTATCTCGGCTTGGCCGCTCGGTCGCTTACGCTTACCCTTGATGCCCTTATTCCCCGCATTCCGGACCTGGAGAGTTCCCATGTATCCCCCCCGCATCCTGCTCGGCGTCAACATCGATCATATCGCCACCCTGCGCCAGGCCCGTGGCACCCGCTATCCCGATCCCGTCCAGGCCGCCCTGCTGGCCGAGGAGGCCGGCGCCGACGGCATCACCGTGCACCTGCGCGAGGATCGCCGCCACATCCAGGAGCGCGACGTGCGCCTGCTGGCCGAGGTGCTGAACACTCGCATGAACCTCGAGATGGCGGTCACCGAGCCGATGCTGGCGCTTGCTGAAGAGATTCATCCGGCCCATGTCTGCCTGGTGCCCGAGAAACGCGAGGAGCTGACCACCGAAGGGGGGCTGGACGTGGCCGGGGGATATGACGTCGTCGCCTCGGCCTGTCATCGGCTGGCCGAGGCGGGTTGCGAGGTCTCGCTGTTCATCGACCCCGAGCCCAGCCAGATCGAGGCGGCGGCCCGGGCCGGCGCGCCGGTGATCGAGCTGCATACCGGGGCCTATGCCGAAGCGTGTGGCGCCGAGGCTGCCCGGGAGCATGCGCGACTGGTGGCGGCGGCAGAGATGGCCGGCGAGCTGGGCCTGACCGTCAATGCCGGTCATGGCCTGCACTATCATAATGTCGAGGCCATCGCCGCGATTCCCGGGCTGCACGAGCTCAACATCGGCCATGCGATCATCGCCCGGGCGCTGTTCGTCGGCCTCAAGGAGGCGGTGGCCGAGATGAAGCGCCTGGCGATCGCCGGCCAGGAGGCCGGTCTGCTGGCAGCGCTCGACGAGCATGACCACGCGCACGACGACGAGGGTGATTGCTGCGGATGATCATCGGGGTGGGGACCGACATCGCCCGGGTGGCACGCTTCGAGCGCGCCATGGGGCGCCATGGCGAGCGCTTCGCCCATCGCTTGCTCGGTGACGACGAGCTGGCCCTGTTCCAGGCGCGGGGCCGGCCGGTGGCCTACCTGGCCAAGCGATTCGCCGCCAAGGAGGCCTTCGTCAAGGCGCTGGGTACCGGCCTGCGGCGCGGCATGCGCTGGACCGAGATCCAGGTGGTCAACGATGCCATGGGCCGCCCCTCCCTGCTGCTGTCCGGCCAGGCCCATGACCTGGCCGAGGCGGCCGGCGTCAAGGCCCTTCATCTCTCGCTGTCGGACGAGGAGGCGTTCGCCGTGGCCTTCGTGGTGCTGGAGGGCTGAGCCGCCTGCCAGGTTCTCAGGCCAGCCATGGCGGCATAGAGATCCGGCAGCAGCGGGCTGACCGCATCGAGGCCCCGGGAACGCAGGCGGGTCTCCAGGGTCTCTGCCAGCAGCCCCAGGCGGGGTACCCCGCAATAGCGGCAGGCGCCGTTGAGCGCATGCAGGGCATCGAGCAGCGCCTCTGCGTCGCGATGCCCGCTGGCCTGGCGGATAGCGGCCTCGCTGTCGTCCAGGGAGGCGATCAGCTGGCCCAGCAACTGGCGCGCGAGCGCCTCGCGTCCGCCGGCCAGCTGGGTGCCGAGGGCCAGGTCCACTTCTGCCAGTTCCGCGTCGTTGCCGGCCGGTTCGCTAGCGGCAGCCGGCGCCTCCTCCATCGCCAACCCCACGCCCAGGTGCTGGCGCAACAGGCTCGACAGCTCGGTGACATCCAGGGGTTTCTCCAGGACGCCATCCAGTCCGCTCTCGAGCAGCTCGAGGCGCTGTTCGCTCTGGATATGGGCGGTAACCGCGATGATCGGCAGCCTGCGCCAGTGGCCACCCAGGGCGCGTAGCGCTCGGGTCGTCTCGACCCCATCCATGCCCTGCATGCGGATGTCCATCAGCACCACATCGAAGGGCGTCTCCTGCGCCATCGCCAGGGCCTCCTCGCCGCTGGCGGCGAGGGTCACCTCGAGGGCCGGGCCCTGGACGAGCTCCTTCAGCAGCAGCCGGTTGGACTCGGTGTCATCGACCACCATCAGCCGCAGCCGGGTGCTCGCCGGCCGGGCGGGGCGAAGGACCGCACCCTCCTGCCGGGCACCGTCGAGGGTGCGTCTCACCGCTGCGACCATGCCCTTGCGGGAGAGCGGCTTGCCGAGGACTTCGCCGCCATGGGGCAGCGGCAGGTCGGGCAGGTCCGGCGGACTGGCATTGACCAGCAGCAGGGTCGGGCAGCCCAGGGCGTCGAGCCGTTGCTGCCAGCGCGACAGGCCCGCCGGATCGAGGTCCTCGGCGGCCAGGCCGATCACGGCCAGGGCCGGGGTAGCCCCCGGGCGTCCCGTCAGACCGCTGACACGGGCGCCCCAGCGGGTCATCAGATGCTGCAGCGCACGCCGGGTGGGCAGGTGCGGCTCGTCGAGAACGACCAGGGTGTCGTCCAGGTGCATTTCCGGGGGGCGTACCGCCTCGGCCTGGCAGGCCAGGGGCAGGGTAAAGGCGAAGGTCGAACCCTCCCCGGGGGTGCTGTCGACGCTGATCTCGCCGCCCATCTGCTCGACCAGCTGGCGACTGATGGTCAGGCCCAGCCCGGTGCCCCCGAACTCCCGCTGGTGGCTGGCGTCGGCCTGGTGGAAGGCCTGGAACAGGCGGCGCTGCGCCTCCTCGGACAGGCCGATGCCCGTATCGGTGACCAGTACGCGCAGCATCACGTGCCCCGGCGCCTGCTGTTCCACCATCACCCTGACGATGACCTCGCCCGCGTCGGTGAACTTGACGGCATTGCCCACCAGGTTGGTCAGCACTTGGCGGATGCGCAGCGGGTCGCCGCTGAGCGCCTCCGGGACGTCGTCATAGACCAGGCCGAGCAGCTGGATATCCTTCTGCTGGGCCTGGGGGGCTTGCAGGCCGAGGACTTCGTCGACCAGTGCCAGCATGTCCAGGGCCGTATGCTCGAGCTCGAGGCAGCCGGCCTCGATCTTCGAGAAGTCGAGCACGTCGTTGACCAGCATCAGCAGGTTGTCGCAGGCCCGCTGCACATGGTCGAGCCACTCGCGTTGGCGAGGTGCCAGCTCCGTGCGGTGCAGCAGCCGGCAGAAACCAATGATGCCATTGAGCGGCGTGCGAATCTCGTGGCTCATGTTGGCCAGGAACTCCGACTTGGCGCGGTTGGCCTCCAGGGCCCGGCGGTGGGCCAGGTCCAGCTCGATGTTCTGGACCTCGATGGTTTCCATGGATTCCTGCAGCTCGCCGGTGGCCTGCTCGATCTGGATCTGCAGGTCGTCCCGGGCCGACGCCAAGTGCTCGTTGAGGTCGTTGAGGCGCCGGGCCAGCCTGGCCATCTCGGCCTCGGACGGGACCGGCAGGGGAGCCGGGGAGTGTCCGGCCATCAACTGCTCGAGGGTCTGGCTGGCCTCGTCGAGGGGCTGGGCCACGCGGCGGGTGGTGGAATAGGCCACCAGGAACAGCAGAAGGCCGGCCATCAGCAGCACCAGGCCACCGGTGGCGAGCTGGCGGTAGTAGGCCAGCGGGAGGGCGGAGGCGTCGATGTCCAGCAGCAGCCGAGCCCCCGGCGTGCCCGGCAGGGGTACGGCCAGCAGCCACTGGCGACCCTGGGTGGCCAGCCCGAGGCCCTGCGTGGCCTCGGGCGCCGCGTCAAGGGGGCGCAGGCGCCCGAGTTCCAGGCGCCGTGTCCCCTCGGCGTCTTGCACGCCGAGGGCGCGCACCTCCTCGAGATCGAGCAGCCGGCCGGCGGTGGCCTCGAGGGCCTGTCGGTCGCCGTCGGCCAGGGCCTCGCCCAGGGTCGGGGCCAGCAGCTCCGCCGCCCGGGTCAGGTGATCGCGCATCATCTGGTGATGGCGGCGGTCCTCCAGCTCGATCACCACGGCCGCCGCCAGGGTCAGCAGGAACAGCGGCAGGGCGAGGGTGGCCAGCATCAGGCGGGTCTTGAGTGACATCGGCGAGGCTCGTCGGGTGGCGGCGTGTCGGAGCCAGTATGCCACAGCCGAGGGGCATGCCTGTCCAGTGCGGTCGGCCAAGGATATAATGGCGAAAAGACGTTTCCACTAGGACGGTTGCATGCATTTCCCCACCCTGGAGGAAACCATCGGCCACACGCCGCTGGTTCGCCTCAAGCGTATCACCGCCGGGCGCAACAACACCCTGCTGGCCAAGCTCGAGGGCCACAACCCGGCCGGTTCGGTGAAGGACCGCCCGGCGCTGTCCATGCTCCAGGAGGCCGAACGCCGTGGCAGCATCGCCCCGGGGGACACCCTCATCGAGGCCACGTCCGGCAACACCGGCATCGCCCTGGCCATGGCGGCTGCCATCAAGGGCTATCAGATGGTGTTGATCATGCCCGAGAGCGCCTCCGACGAACGCAAGCAGGCCATGGCCGCCTATGGCGCGGAGCTCATCGGCGTCAGCAAGGAAGGGGGCATGGAGGCCGCACGGGACCTGGCCGAAACCATGATTGCCCGGGGCCAGGGCAAGCCACTCGACCAGTTCGCCAACCCCGACAACCCCCTGGCCCATTACCGGGGCACGGGACCCGAGCTGTGGGAGCAGACGGGCGGGACCATCACCCACTTCGTCAGCTCGATGGGCACCACCGGCACCATCATGGGGGTCTCCCGCTATCTCAAGGAGCGCGACCCCGAGGTGCAGATCATCGGCCTGCAGCCCGAGGATGGTGCCAGCATCGCCGGGATCCGCCGTTGGCCCGAGGCCTACCTGCCGCGCATCTTCGAGCCGGACCGGGTCGACCGGGTGCTGGATATCGGCCAGCAGGAGGCCGAGGTCCATATGCGGCGCCTGGCCCGGGAGGAGGGCATCCTCGCCGGGGTCTCGTCGGGCGGTGCCCTGGCGGGCGCGCTGCGTGTGGCCGAGGAAGTCGAGAACGCGGTGATCGCCTTCATCGTCTGCGATCGCGGCGACCGCTACCTGTCCACCGGCCTGTTTGCTCCGGAGTCCTGAGGTGGCGGCGCTCGGCAAGCGACGCCCCCCCCGGCCCCGCACCGGCGTGTCCGGTCTCCAGGAGCGGCGGCGCGAGGCGCCCGTGTCGCCTCCGGACAACGGCGAGGGGGCGATCCTGACCATCCAGGGCCTCGCCCATGACGGCCGCGGGGTGGCGCGCACCGCGGCCGGCAAGACCGTGTTCGTCGAGGGCGCGCTGCCCGGGGAGCGGGTCGAGTTCGCGGTGCATCGCACCCGGCAGCGCTATGACGAGGCTCATGTACGCACCCTGGTCGAGGCCTCGCCGGAGCGGGTCTCGCCGCCCTGCGCCCATTTCGCCCAGTGCGGCGGCTGTGACCTCCAGCACCTGAGTCTCGACGGCCAGCGGCGCCACAAGCAGGCGGTGCTGTGTGAGCAGCTGGCGCGGCAGGGTATCGCCCCGGCGGGGACGCCCGAACTGCTCGCTGATGCCGGGGAGGGCTATCGGCGCCGTGCCCGGCTCGGCGTCAAGGTCGATGCCGACGGCGGTGTCCATCTGGGGTTCCGGGCCCGGCACAGCCACCGGCTGGTGGATATCGCGGCCTGCCCGGTGCTGGTGCCGTCGCTGTCGGCCCTGCTGGTTCCGCTGCGCCGCCTCGTCGAGGGGCTCCAGGCCCCGCGCCAGGTGGGACACCTGGAGCTTTCGGCCAGCGATGCAGGCGTGACCCTGGTGGTGCGCCAACTGCGCGACAATCCAGCCGATACCGCCCGCTGGCGGTCCTTCGCCGAGGCTCGCGGCCTGCACCTGGCGCGCTGGATCGGGCGCGAGGCGCCGGCGCTCGAGTGGCTGACCCCGCACCCGGCGCTCTCCAGTCGCTTGCAGGTCGCGTCGCAAGAGATCACCCTGTCCTTCTCCCCCGGGGACTTCCTGCAGGCCAACGAGGCCGTCAACCAGCGCATGGTGGCTACCGCCCTGGCCTGGCTGTCGCCGCTCGCCGCCGGGGAGCGGGTCCTGGACCTGTTCGCCGGGGTCGGCAACTTCAGCCTGCCGCTGGCCGCGCAGGGGGCGCGAGTGCGGGCCGTGGAGGGCAGCCCGGCCATGGTCGAGCGTCTTGCCGAGAATGCCCGGTGCAACGGCCTGGTGGTAGAGGCCCGCCAGGCGGACCTCAACGACATCGTTGCCTGCCGGTCGCTGCTCGAGGCTGCCGTCCCCGGGACGGTCGTCCTCGACCCGCCCCGGGACGGTGCGGAGTCGGTCTGCCGCCTGCTGGCAGAACATGCGGTGCCCCGGGTGCTCTACATCTCCTGCGATCCGGCCACCCTGGCTCGGGATGCGGTGCATCTCGTACAGGCCGGCTATGTCGTCAGCCGGTGGGCGGTGGCCGACATGTTCGCCCATACCGCCCACCTGGAATCCATGCTGCTGCTCGAGAGTCCCCACGCCGGGCAGTCGCGCCAAGGAGCGTCAACCGATGGTTAAAGTGCGGGAAGACCAGCCGCTGGCCGAGGATGGCCGGGTCGACATCGAGCTGTGGGTCGAGCGCCTGCGGGAAGACGTCAAGCTGCCCGCGCCGGACGAGATGCGCACCGCCTGTGAGCTGGCCCAGCGCCTGGAGCGGGAGTCCGACAGGCCCCACAAGGCCTGGCTCAAGGACGGCTCGAGCTTTCGCATGGGCCTGGAGATGGCGGACATCCTCGGCGAACTGCGCCTCGATCAGCCGGCCCTCGAGGCCGCCGTGCTGTATCGCGCGGTCCGCGAGGGGCTGATCGACCTGCAGGAAGTCGGCAAGCGCTTCGGTGCGGAAGTCGCCGGCCTGATCGACGGGGTGCTGCAGATGGCCGCCATCAGCACCTCCCAGACGCCGAGCCAGGGCCTGATCCAGCACGACCAGCAGGACAACCTGCGCAAGATGCTGGTCAACATGATCGACGACGTGCGCGTGGCCCTGATAAAGATCGCCGAGCGGACCTGTGCGTTGCGCCAGGTCCGCGACGCCCCCCGCGAGAAGCGCCTCCAGGTGGCCCGCGAGGTGTTCGACATCTATGCACCGCTGGCCCACCGGCTGGGCATCGGCCACCTCAAGTGGGAGCTGGAGGACCTGTCCTTCCGCTATCTCCACGAGGACGACTACAAGGCCATCGCGCGCCAGCTGGCCGAGAAGCGTCTCGACCGCGACCGCTACATCCACGACGTGGTGGATACCCTGAAGTCGCTGATGGACGCCCAGGGCATCCATCGCTACCAGGTGGATGGCCGGGCCAAGCACATCTATTCGATCTGGCGGAAGATGAAGCGCAAGCGCATCGACTTCTCCCAGGTCCACGATATCCGGGCAGTGCGTATCCTGGTCCCGGAAGTCAGCGACTGCTATACGGTGCTCGGCCTCGTGCATTCCCGCTGGCATCACGTGCCCAACGAGTTCGACGACTACATCGCCAACCCCAAGAAGAATGGCTACCAGTCGCTGCACACCGCGGTCTTCGGCCCGGAGAGCAAGGTGCTGGAGATCCAGATCCGCACCTTCGCCATGCACGAGGAGGCCGAGCTCGGGGTCTGTGCCCACTGGCGCTACAAGGGACATGACACCAGTGCCCGCAGCGCCAGCTACGAGGAAAAGATCGCCTGGCTGCGGCAGGTGCTGGAATGGCAGGAAGAGGTCGGCGACTTTGGCAACATCCGCGAAGGGCTGTCCAGCGACGTGGCCCCCGACCGCATCTACGTGTTCACCCCGGACGGTCATGTCATCGATCTGCCGCGGGTGGCCACGCCCATCGACTTCGCCTATCGGGTGCACACCGAGGTGGGCCACCGCTGCCGCGGTGCCAAGGTCAATGGTCGCATCGTGCCGTTGACCTATCGCCTCAAGACCGGGCAGCAGGTGGAGATCCTCACCGCCAGCAAGGGGGGGCCCAGCCGCGACTGGCTCAACCCGAGTCTCGGCTACGTCTGCACCTCGCGAGCCCGGGCCAAGATCCAGGCCTGGTTCAAGCACCAGGCCCGGGATCGCAACCTCGAGGAGGGGCGAGCCCTGTTCGAGCGCGAGATGAAGCGCCTCGATGTCGAGGACATGGACCTCACCCGGCTCGCCAACAAGGTCAACTACACCAGCCCCGATGACATGTATGCGGCGCTCGGGGCCGGCGATCTGCGCATTGGCCAGGTGCTGCACCAGGCCCAGCAGCTGTTCGGCGAAACCGACGACCAGGAGCAGCTCGACAAGCTGCTGGCCAAGCCGCGCAGGGCCCCCGACAAGGGCGGCAGCGGCGACATCACCGTGCTCGGGGTCGGCAACCTCAAGACCAGCATGGCCAACTGCTGCCATCCGGTGCCCGGTGAGGCCATCGTCGGCTTCATCACCCAGGGGCGCGGTGTCACCGTGCACCGTGAGGATTGCCCCAATATCCTGCAGCTGCGCCTCGACGAGCCCCAGCGGGTCATCGAGGTGGAGTGGGGGGAGCGGGCCCGCACCCAGTACCCGGTGGATATCGAGATCCAGGCCTGGGACCGCTCGGGCCTGCTGCGCGATGTCACCGGCGTGCTCAGCCACGAGCGGGTCAACGTGCTGTCGGTGAACACCCTGACCGATACCGACGACGGCATCGCCCGCATGGCGATCACCCTCGAGGTGGATGGCCTGGAAAGCCTGGGGCGGCTGTTCTCGCGCATCCAGCAGCTACCCAACGTGATCGAGGTGCGTCGCCTGCGGGCCGGCGCCAAGGGCAAGAAGAAGCGCGGGAGCAAGCGGGCATGAATGAGCGACAATACGGCCTCGATGACCTGCTGACCCTGATGGCGGTGCTGCGTGATCCCGATCAGGGCTGTCCCTGGGACGTCAAGCAGGACTGGGACACGATCGTCCCGCATACTCTGGAGGAGGCCTACGAGGTGGCGGACGCCATCGAGCGGCGGGCCTATGACGAGCTCCCCGGCGAGCTCGGCGACCTGCTCTTCCAGGTGGTCTACTACAGCCAGTTCGCCGCCGAGGAGCGGCGCTTCGACTTCCATGACGTGGTGCACACCCTCACCGCCAAGATGCTGCACCGCCACCCCCATGTCTTTCCCGATGGCACCCTGGCCTCGCGACGCCAGGGCGTGAGCGCCACCCAGGTCGAGACCCGCCAGGTGCATTCCCGCTGGGAGGCGCTCAAGGCCGAGGAGCGCGACGCGCGAGCGGCCCGCGCGGTCCACGACAGCCCCGCGGCCTCGGTGCTGGATGACGTTCCGCGCACCCTGCCGGCCCTGTCCCGCGCCGCCAAGCTGTCCAAGCGGGCCGCCCGGGTGGGCTTCGACTGGCCCGACAGCCGCGGCGTCATCGCCAAGCTGCGCGAGGAGCTCGACGAGGTCGAGGCGGCGTTGGCCGAGGGTGACCAGGAGCATGCCGCCGAGGAGGTCGGGGACCTGCTGTTCGCCACCGTCAACCTGGCCCGCACTCTCGGCGCCGACCCCGAGCGCTGCCTGCGCGCCACCAACGGCAAGTTCGAGCGTCGCTTCCGTCACGTGGAAGCCGCCCTGGCCGCGGAGGATACCCCCCTGGCCGAGGCCGGACTCGCGCGCATGGAACACCACTGGCAGGCGGCCAAGCGTCAGGAATCCACATCCACAACAAGCACGGAAGGAGAATCCCGGCCATGAGTCACGACCTGCACGAGTCACTCCGCGACAACGTCCGCATCCTGGGTGACAGCCTGGGACGCACCATCGCCGATGACCTGGGCGAGGGGTTTGTCGACCGCATCGAGACCATCCGCGGGATTGCCAAGCGCGGTCGTCAGGGCGAGGCCGACAGTCGTCGCCAGCTGATCGAGTACCTGCGCGGGCTGCCCGACAGCGACCTGTTGCCGGTGACTCGGGCCTTCAACCAGTTCCTCAACCTGGCCAATATCGCCGAGCAGCACTATCGGGCCCGCTTCCGCCGGGTCGAGGACTACAAGCCCGGGGCCCAGCCGGTGCTCGGGGAATTGCTGACGCGTGCCCAGCGCGAGGGCCATACACCGCGCCAGCTGGTCGAGGCGCTGGCCAACATGCGGGTCGAGCTGGTGCTGACGGCGCATCCCACCGAGGTCATACGCCGCACCCTGATCCAGAAGTACGACGCCATCGATGACTGCCTGACCGCCATCGAGTCTTCCACCGACTACCCCGAGCGCGGTGCCCGGGCCCAGGGGCGCCTCGAGGAACTGATCAGCCAGGCCTGGCACACCGACGAGATTCGCCATGAGCGTCCGACGCCGGTGGACGAGGCCAAGTGGGGCTTCGCGGTGATCGAGAACTCGTTGTGGCAGGCGGTGCCCGATTTCCATCGCGACCTGGACAACCTGTTGCTGGAGACCGCCGGTGAGCGGCTGCCACTGGATGCCGCCCCGTTGCGTTTCGCCTCCTGGATGGGCGGGGACCGTGACGGCAACCCCAATGTCACCGCCAAGGTGACTCGGGAGGTGTTGTTGCTGGGCCGCTGGATGGCCGCGGATCTCTATCACCGGGATCTCGAGCAGCTCAAGACCGAGCTGTCGATGTGGAAGGCCAACAGCGCCCTCAAGGCGGAGGTGGGGGATGTCGCCGAACCCTACCGGGAGCTGCTCAAGCGGCTGCTGGTCAAGGTCGAGGCCACCCGGGACTGGGCCAAGGCCCAGCTCGACGGCAAGAGCTTCGATGGCGGCCCGATCATCGAGACCCGCGACCAGCTCTATGCGCCCCTGCTGGCCTGCTACCGCTCGTTGTGCGACGCGGGCCTCGACACCATTGCCAATGGCGTGCTGCTCGACACCCTGCGTCGGGTGGCGGTGTTCGGCGTCACCCTGACCAAGCTGGACCTTCGCCAGGAGGCCAGTCGTCATGAGCAGGCCCTGGAAGAGCTCACCGAGGGGCTCGGCCTCGGCCATTATCGTGACTGGAGCGAGGAGCAACGTCAGGCCTTCCTGCTCGACGAACTCGGCTCGCGGCGCCCGCTGATTCCGCGCCGCTGGGAATGCTCGGCGGAGACCCGCGAGGTCCTGGATACCTTCCGGGTCATCGCCTCCGAACATGCCGAGGCGCTCGGCACCTATATCATCTCGATGGCTGCCCAGCCCTCCGACGTGCTGGCCGTGGCGCTGCTGATGAAGGAGGTCGGCGGCAACGTCAGCCTGCCCATCGCCCCGCTGTTCGAGACCCTGGACGATCTCAACCGTGCCGGCGACGTCATCGACCGCCTGCTGGCGCTGCCCGGCTATCGCGCCCTGGCCGGCGACCGCCAGGAGGTGATGATCGGCTACTCGGACTCCGCCAAGGATGCCGGCCAGCTGGCCGCGGCCTGGGCGCAGTACCGGGCGCAGGAAGCGCTGGTCGAGGTATGCCGGCAGCATGGCGCCGACCTGACACTGTTCCACGGACGGGGGGGCACCGTGGGCCGTGGCGGGGGCCCGGCCCACGCGGCCATCCTGTCCCAGCCACCGGGCTCGGTGAACGGCAGCCTGCGGGTGACCGAGCAGGGGGAGATGATCCGTTTCAAGTTCGGCCAGCCCGAGATCGCCCTGCGTTCCATGGAGATCTATGCCTGTGCGGTACTCGAGGCCTCGCTGCTGCCGCCGCCGACCCCCGAGCCGGCCTGGCGGGAGGAGATGGATCGGCTGGCCGGGATCGCCCACACTGCCTATGTGGGCGTGGTGCGCGAGGATCCCGATTTCGTGCCCTACTTCCGCTCGGTGACCCCGGAAGGGGCGCTGGGGCGCCTGCCCCTGGGGTCCCGGCCGGCCAAGCGGCGCCAGGACGGTGGCGTGGAGACCCTGCGCGCCATCCCCTGGATCTTCGCCTGGACCCAGACCCGCCTGATGCTGCCGGCCTGGCTGGGCAGTGGCGAGGCCTTCGCCACGCGGCTGGAGGAAGAGGGCGGCCTCGAAGTACTGCGCGAGATGCGCGACCGCTGGCCCTTTTTCGGCACCTATCTGGACATGCTGGAAATGCTGCTGGCCAAGGCCGACGTGGGTATCGCCACCTACTACGAGAACCGCCTGGTGGACGAGCCGGCCCTCGAGGCCCTGGGGGCCCGCCTGAGGGAGCGCTTCGGTCGATTGCACGAGGTGGTGCTGCAGATCCTCGACCAGCAGGAGTTGCTCGAGAGCACGCCGCTGATCCGGCAGGCGGTGGAGGTGCGCAATCCCTATATCGATCCCCTGCACGGTCTCCAGGCGGAGCTGCTGCAGCGTAACCGCGATGCCGACGGGGCGATCAGCGCCGATCTGTCCCGGGCTCTGATGGTGACCATGGCAGGCATCGCCGCCGGCCTGCGCAATACCGGCTAGGCCCGGGCTTCGCCCGGGAGCTTGAAGCTGTAAGAGCGCCGCTTCGCGCCTGGAAGCTGGAAAAAACACCGCCTCCGTGGCCTTGCCACGGAGGCGGGTTCATTTGAGCTGCCTTCCAGCTTCCAGCTTCCAGCTTCCAGCTTCCAGCTTATCGCTCAGAAGGGAATATGCACCGTGGCGGTGAGCAGGTTGAGGTGCGAGAGCATCGGATCATCGAAGCTCTCGTACTCCAGCTGGCTGACCACCCGGCTCATGCGCAGCCGGGCGCCGAAGCCGTTGACCCGCGCCGTGCCTCCGTCGGCAGTGGCGGCGTCGACGCCCGTCACGGCCTCGCCCTGCCAGCCCGCCAGCCCCGACTTGGCATACAGGCCGAGCCGGCCCAGGCGGACGCCGGCCATCAGGCTGCCGCCCAGGCTGGTAGTGTCGAGGATCTGTTGTTGGCCATCCGCCGAGACGGGGACGTCGTCGCTCTCGCGATAGCTGACCTCGGCGCCGAGATCGAGCCGGGGCAGCCCGGGGGGAGAGAAGCCGGCGGTCAGGCGAAAGCCCGAGGTGACTCCGTCGGGTGAGACGACGTCGTCGCCCTGCAGGCTCAGGCCGTTGTCGAGTCGGGCGAGGTCGGTGGCCTGACCGGAAAAGGCCGGGAGTTCGGTGCCGGCCAGGCCTGGCATGGCGATGACCATTGCCATGGCAGCCACCAGGGGGCGCCATACCGCTTGGTTATTCATGGGTACCCTGACCTTGGACCGGCCCCCCACGGGAGACCCGTCCGCTTTTCATCCCTTTTGAGGCTAGCAGGCGACACTGCCGGCTGCCAGGTCGTGGTCAGCTCTCGGCGAAGTGGCGATAGAGGGCGGCGAGCTGCGGGGTGGCCAGGCCATGGCGGCGTCCGGCGGTCAGCAGCGGACCGAGGATCGCCTCGTGCTCGGTGGGCCGGCCGAGCAGCACGTCCTGCAGCATCGAGGCGCGGTTGTTGGCGGTGCCCGACACCACCGACCACACCAGGCCCGGCAATCCCTCCGCGGGCAGTGGCAGGTCCTCGGCGGCCATCACGGCGGCGAGCTCGTCGAGCACGGCGTCCACCATGGGCCGGAAGGGACGGTCGCGCAGCTGGCCGTTGCGGATGCGAAAACGTGCCACCACGGGGTTGATGGCCGCATTCACTGCCAGCTTGTGCCAGAGGCGCACGCGGATGTCGGACACGGCGGCGGCCGGCAGGCCGGCCGCGGCGAGCCGGGTCGCGACCTCGCTGGCGAGCGCGCCGTGGCCGCCGTGGAGATGCCCGACCAGGGTGCGGCCCCGGCCGGCATGCACCACGCCCTCGTCACCCTGCAGGAAGGCACCCTCGGTGGTGGTGGCACACAGCACCGGCCCCGTCCAGCGTTCGGTCAGGGTTGCCTGGACACCATAGCCGTTCTGCCAGAGCACCAGGGGCGTGTCCGGCCGCAGCCAGGGGGCGACGGCGGCGCAGGCCGCCTCGGCGGCGTAGGCCTTGGTGGTAAGGTGGACGATGGCGACGTCGGTGCCCACCGCATGGTCGAGGGCGTCGAGGGTCAGGCAGGGGATCTCGCGGGTGCATGTCTCGCCCGTCGGCGTGGTCAGCGTCTGGCGGGCCGGGAGCGGCCGGCGACCGAGCAGCATCACCCCTTCGCGGGCGGCCAGGTGCAGCGCCACCAGGCGTCCCAGGGCCCCGGGGCCGACGATCAGCTGGCGGCTCACGGGCGCTTGCCCCGCTGACGGCCGGCGCCACCGCGTCGCTTGCCGGCCTGGCCCTGGCGCCGGCCGGCCGGCTTGCGCTGCGCCTTGCCGCGCCGGGGAACGCGGGCATCCACGCCCCGGGCCTCGGCCAGGGCACGCTGCATGCGATCGGCATCGGCGCGTCCCAGCAGCTCGCGCAGGTCCGCGACCAGGCCATCCAGAAAAGGTGTGGGCGCAGCGCCGTCCTCGGCGATGGCCGACAGGCGCTGCTCCCATTGGGCGGTGCGCTCGGGACGCCCCACCGCCTCGGGCAGCGAGGCGATCAGGGCGCTGCCCAGGCGGGTGGCCTTGAGCGCCTTGCCCTCCCGGGCCAGGTAGCCGCGCTCCAGCAGCGTCTCGATGATGCCGGCTCGGGTGGCCTCGGTGCCCAGGCCGTCCGAGTCGCGCAGGGTCCGCCGGATTGCCGGGTCATCCACGTAGCGGGCGATGTTCATCATCGCCTTGATCAGGCTGGCGTCGGTGAAGGGCTCGGGGGGACGCGTCTCGCGATCCTCCACACCGACGTCCTCGACGCGGCAGCTCTCGCCCTCGTCCAGGGGCGGCAGGGGCGGGACCTCCTCCCGGGTGGTGAACAGCGGCTTCCAGCCGGCCTCCAGTACCTCCTGGCCCCGAGCGCGGAAGCATTCCCCGAGGATGGTGAACTCGGCCTTGACCTCGCGGGTCGACAGGGCGGGATAGAACTGGGCGAGGACATTGCGGGCGATCAGGCGAAAGACGTCCGCCTCCTGGCCGGACAGCCGGTCCGGATCGGCGGTCTTGCCAGTGGGCGCCAGGGCGTGGTGGGCGCCGACATGCTTGTCGTTCCAGGCCCTGGAGCGGCGGGAGAAATCCGCGCCGGCCAGCCAGCGGCTCAGGGTCTGGTCGCCGCCGCAGGCGCCTTCCAGGGTGGCCCGGGCGCCCGCCCAGTGCTCTTCCGGCAGGTAGCGGCAGTCCGAGCGGGGATAGGTGATCAGCTGGTGGCGCTCGTAGAGGCGCTGGCAGATGTCCAGGACCGCCTTGGCGGAGAGCCCGTGCCGGCGGGCGGCATCCACCTGCAGCGCCGAGAGGGAGTAGGGCAGCGGGGCGGCCTGGCGCTTGTCGCGGCGCTCCAGCTGGGTCAACCGTCCCTCGGCCCCGGGCAGTCGCGCGGCCAGGGCGTCGGCGGGGGCCCGCGCGAGCAGCCGGCCCTGGTCGTCCAGGGGATGGGCCTCCCCCGGCACCCACCAGGCCCGCAGGCCGCCCCGGGCCACCGCCAGGTCGGCCCACAGCACATGGAAGGGGCGAGGCGCGAAGTCGCGGATCTCGGCATCACGGCGGACCACCAGGCCGAGCACCGGCGTCTGGACCCGGCCCACCGAGAGCACGCCGTCGTGACCGGCCTGGCGGCCGATCAGCGTCCAGGCCCGGGTCAGGTTGATGCCGTAGAGCCAGTCCGCGCGGGCCCGCGCCTGGGCGGCCCGGAAGAGCGGCGCGTAGCGGGCGTTGTCCTCCAGGCGGGACAGGGCACGCTTGACCGCGGGGGCGTTGAGGTCGCTGATCAGCAGCCGGGCGACGGGTCCCGTCCAGCCCAGGTGCTCGATGACTTCCTGCACCAGCAGCTGGCCTTCCCGGTCGGGGTCGCCGGCGTGCACCACCTCGCCGGCCTGTTTCAGCAGCCTGCGGATCACCGCCAGCTGACTGCGGGCCTTGGGGCGAGGGGTGAGCTTCCAGCGCCCGGGCAGGATCGGCAGCCGGTCGAGTCGCCAGGGCTTGTAGGCCGGGTCGTAGGCATCGGGCGGGGCCTGTTCCAGCAGGTGCCCCAGGCACCAGGTGACCACGGTCTCGCCGGCCACCAGGGCGCCGTCCTCGCGGCGGCTGGGCGCGGGCAGGGCGTCGGCGATGGCCCGGGCCAGGCTGGGTTTCTCGGCGATGATCAGGCGCATGGGACCTCGTGCGGCCGTTGGAGTCATGAGGATTCTTACAGTATTCCACGGCGCTCGCCAGGTGTAACATGGCTCTATTGATGTACAAGTCCTGTAACGTTTATCGGCGGAGACGACGTCATGCGTGAACGCGGCCGGACACGGCGCCTGCTGGGGCTCGGCACCCGCACCGGCGGGGCGGTGCTGAAGATGCGCCTGGGCGGGCAGAGCGACTGGCGGGCCCTGGGCGAGGCGCTGTTCGAGGGCCTCTCCGAGCTCAAGGGGCCGGCCATGAAGCTGGCCCAGATCATGGCCCAGTGGGACGACCTGCTGCCCCCTGAACTGGTCGAGGAGCTCGCGCGCCTGCAGCGCCAGGCCGAGCCAATGCCCTGGACGGAGATCCGTCGCACCCTGGATGCCCAGTACGACGACCTGGACGGGGTCTTCGCCAGCGTCGAGCCCCGGCCCTTTGCCAGCGCCTCCATGGGCCAGGTGCACCGGGCCGTCACCCGGGAGGGCGACACCGTGGTGCTCAAGGTGCAGTATCCCGGGCTCGACCAGGTGCTGGAGGACGACCTCGTCCAGCTGCGCCGTCTGATGCGGCTGGGTCGCTGGCTGCGGGTTCCCCAGGCACGCCTCGATGCGCTGTTCGAGGAGCTGGCGGCCAGCCTGCGTGGCGAGCTCGACTACCGCGCCGAGGCCAAGGCCCTGGTGCGCTACCGGGCGCGCTATGCCCACCTCGCGTCGCTGGTGATTCCCGAGCCCTTGCCGGCGTTGTGCGGGCCGCGGGTACTGGCCATGCGCTACGTGCCGGGCACGCCGCTTCGCGAGCTGGAGACCAGCGACGACGCCACCCGCCAGCGCA
The DNA here is from genome assembly GCF_003966155.1 of Halomonas nitroreducens. Lineage (GTDB taxonomy): Bacteria > Pseudomonadota > Gammaproteobacteria > Pseudomonadales > Halomonadaceae > Halomonas > Halomonas nitroreducens. The sequence goes on along the minus strand of NZ_RXNS01000003.1, from coordinate 122,718 downwards.
TCGCCACGACCCTGGCCGACTGGCTCACCGAGGAACTCTTCACCTTCGGGGAACTGCATGCCGATCCCCATGCCGGCAACTTCGCCGCCGACGACCAGGGGCGGCTGGTGATCTACGATCTGGGGGCGGTGATCCCGGTCCCCCCCGAGCGTCTCGCGGCCATGCTGCGGCTGCTCGAGGCGACCCTGGCGGCCGATCCCATGGCCATGGACTCGGCCATGCGGGCCCTGGGTGGCCGCCAGGGGGAGGGAGCCCCCCTGGCGCTCTACCAGGAGGCGGCGGCCGCCGTGGCACCGCTGTTCGCCCCCGGTCCTCGGGACTTCGGCGACGTGCGCGTGCACCGTCGCCTGCGTGAGCTCAGCCCCCGGGTCTGGGCGGCCATGGACCGGCTGCAGCCGCCGGCGGAGACCCTGCTGCTGTCGCGGACCCTCAACGGCCACTACTGGAACCTGGTGCGCCTCGGCGCCCGCCTCGACATGGCCGCGCGGGCGAGGCCCCTGATGGCGCGGGCCCTGGCCTGAAAGCGGCTGCCCACATGCCCGGCGGCTGGTAGACTGTACGGTTTTCCGGTAGTGGAGACGGCAATGCTGGCGGTATGGGTGGAACAGCTGCTGGGGTTCGCCTCGGGAGCCCTCACGGCCATTCGTGAAGATGAACGCTATCCAACGCTGATGGCCTGGGCGCGCAGCGAAGGTCCCGCCCTGGTCGGCGGCGACCTGGCGCTGGCCCAGGCGCTGGCCCCGGAACTCTGGTCGCAGACGCCCCTGGCGCGTCTCGGCTTCGCCTGCGAGGCGCTGGCCCGGCCGGGACGCAACGAACCCTGCTGGTGCGACTCCGGGCGCAAGACCAAGCAGTGCTGCGGCGCCGTGACGCTGCCCGGCCATGTCCCCTCGCACCTGATGTGGATGCTGTCGCTGCGCGACTGGAAGGGCGACACGCTCAAGGCGGCATTGGCCAGTGGCCGGGCGCCGGCCCAGGCGCTGCTCGAGGCGGGCCTGATCGCTGCCGAGTCGGGGCAGCGCGGCCGGGCCCAGCAGATCCTCGAGTCGTTGTTCGAGAACGCCGACTGGTCACGGCTGCCGGAGCAGGCCGAGCCGGCCTTCGAGATCCTCGTCGATCTGTACCAGGAGCGCGGCTTCCATCGCAAGCGCGAGGCGCTCCTCGACGAGGTGCTCGACCGGGGCCCGTTGTTCCTGCGCGGCGTGGCCCTCGAGCGCCTCTGCCTGCTGCACCTCGACAACGACGACCTCGACAGTGCCCGGGCAGCCTTCGTGCGCGCCCAGCAGGCGCTGCCCGACTCGCCCACCCTGGCCTACATCGAGGCCATGCTGCTGCTCCACGAGGGCCACGAGGCGGAGGCGGCCGAGCGCTCGCGGTTCTGGTTCCGGCGGCTGTCCCGGCAGGGCGACCTGGAACCCGAGCAGCTACAGTTCCTCGCCGACCTGGCGGAGAACCCCGGGGCCACCCTCGCCGAACAGCTGCTCAACGCCGAGGAGGACCTGGCGGAGCCACTGGTCTCCCTGCAGGCGCTGCTCGAGGCGCTGCCCACCGCCCCGCCGCTCGACCTGCGGGCCGAGGACGGGGCCCTGGCCTATCACCGCAGCGCCCGGGAGGACACCCTCTTCGCGGCCTTCCAGGCAGTCTTCCAGGCCCAGGTCGAGGGCGAGGCGCCCATGGGCTTCGACAGCGATCCCTGGGCCCAGGCCGGGGAGTGGCTGCCGGCCCTGTGTGCCCACCCGGAATGGCTGGACGCCCCCGCCGTGGTGCAGTCCCTGGCCCTGGCGCTGACCAGCCGCTTCGGCAGCCTGCCGTGGATGGCGCCGAGCCTCTTCGAGCCCCTGGCCGACCGCCTCGAACGCTGGCTGGACCAGGCCCGCCACACCGGCGAGGCGACCCTGGGCTGGGAGGTGGCGGACAACGCCGTGCTGCTGCGCACGGGCCTGGCCCTGGTGGTGGGCATGGAGCGCGGCGCCCGCCAGCATTCGCGAGAGCTCGCCGAGACCCTGTTGACCCTCGACGACGAGGACAGCCTGGGGCTGCGCGAGCTGGTGCTCGACCAGCTGCTGCGCGAGGGGCGCGACCGCGAGGCCCTGGCCCTGAGCGAGCGTGCCGTGGCGGCGCCGGAAGAACAGGAGGCCCTGCTGGGCATGCTGATGGGACGGGTGCTGGCACTGTTCCGTCTCGGCCGGCGCGACGAGGCCGCCGAGGCCCTGGCCCAGGCCCGTCGCCACAACCCCCATGCCCTGGCCATGCTGTGTGCCGACAATCCGCGGCCGGCGAGTCCCGGCAACCAGGGGACCGCCTCGCCCGGCTCCCGGGCCGAGGCCTGGCAGTACCGTACCCTGATGCGCGACCAGTGGCGCGCCACCCCGGGCGCCCTGGGATGGCTCGGCGAGCAGCTGGAGTGAGCCCCGTGGCTCTCAGGCGGCCTCGGCGGCCGGTACCAGCGAACGATCGCGGCTGATCCAGATCGCCAGGGCGATGGCCGGCAGCCCCAGCGCCGAGGCCAGCAGGAAGAAGCCGGCATAGCCCTGGCCGGCCACCATCAGGCCGCCGAAGCCGCTGAGGAACTTGCCCGGCAGGGTCATCAGCGACGAGAACAGTGCGTACTGGGTGGCGGTGTAGGCCCGCGAGGTCAGGCTCGACAGGAAGGCGATAAATACCGCGCTGGCCAGGCCGTTGGAGAGGTTGTCGCCGACGATGGTGGTCACCAGCATCGCCAGGTTGTCCCCGGTCATCGACAGGGCGACGAACAGCAGGTTGGTCAGGGCGGTGGCCGCCGCCCCCAGGACCAGGATCGGCCCGATGCCGTAGCGCGCCACCAGCAGCCCGCCGAGCATCCCCCCGCCGATGCTCATGGCGATGCCGAAAACGTTGGTCACATTGGCGATGGTCGCCAGGCTGAAGCCCAGGTCGATGTAGAGGGGGTTGGCCATGGAGGCCATGGCCAGGTCGCTGATCCGGAAGACCGCCACGAAGACCAGCAGCCACAGCGCCTTGCGCCGGTGGCGGGTGAAGAAGTCGGTGAACGGGCAGACCACCGCGCCGATGACCCAGGCGCCGAGGCGCCGCTGCCAGGTGGCGCGACCGCGGCTGGCGCGCAGGAAGGCGCGGACCCGGGGCTCGTGGATCAGCTGGGTGGTGAGGGCGAGGCGGGCCGGTTCCGGGCGCACCAGCACCGTGACGACCCCCACGCCCACCAGGGCGGCCATGCTCAGGTAGGCGGCCTGCCAGGAGACCAGCGAGGCGAGGTAGAGCGCACCGGCGCCGGCGGCGATCAACCCGCCGCGATAGCCGATGATGTAGGTAGAGGCCATGGCCGCCTGCATGTCGTCGGGGGCCGACTCGATGCGGAAGGCGTCGATGGCGATGTCCTGGGTGGCCGAACCGAAGGCCACCAGCAGGGCGCAGGCGGCAACCAGCGGCAGCTGGCTCATCGGGTCGAGGCCTGCCAAGTAGGCCAGGTCGGCGGCGACCGGTGGTAGGGGGCTCATCGGGTCTAGGCTGGCGAGCCCCACCAGGCCGGCGGCGATCGTCAGCTGGGCCAGCAGCATCCAGCCGCGTCGCTGGCCGAAGGCGCGGGTCAGTCCGGGCAGCGCCAGGCGGTCGACCACCGGCGCCCAGAAGAACTTGATCGAGTAGAGGATGCCGATCCAGGCGAAGAAGCCGATGGCCGCCACCTCCACGCCGTCGCTGCGCAGCCAGGCCGAGAGGGTGGAGAATACCAGCAGGAAGGGCAGACCCGCCGAGAAGCCCAGGAACAGCATGGTCAGGACCGGCGCCCGCAGGTAGATCGACAGGGCGTCACGCCAACTGCGCTGCACGGAAGGGGTCGGCATGGCGTAAGCTCTCCTTGCGGCACGCGCCTCGGCCGGGGCCACGGGCCGAGGCCATCGGTGGTAAGATTGCCCCCGCGGTCGGGCGACTCGCGACACGGGCGGCACGCGTGCCGATTGTTGCAGAGCCCCGGCAGTGATACCAGCCAGAACCTCGAGCAGGAACGCCATGAGTGACGACGATATCCGCCTGGACAATTCCGACGATGCCGTGCCTCGCTGGTACGTGATCCAGTGCAAGGGCGGCGAGTCCTTCCGCGCCGCCGAGCAGTTGGGCAATCAGGACTACGAGGTCTTTCACCCGGTGCTGCAGGTCCAGAAGAAGCGGCGCGGCAAGCTCGAGTGGGTCAGCGAGCCGCTGTTCCCCTACTACCTGTTCATCCGCCTCGACCGCCTGGTCAGCAACTGGCGGCCGATCCGCTCGACCCGGGGCGTGCTCAAGCTCGTCACCTTCGGCGTCGATCTGCCGGTGCCGGTGAGCGACGCCCTGGTGGAGACGCTGCGCCAGCATGGCAGCCCGGACACCGAGGACGCGGTCAACGTCTACTTCCGTGCCGGCGAGACGGTGGAGATCACCGAGGGGCCCTTCAAGGACCTCCAGGCGGTCTTCTCCAGCCACAAGGGCGAGGAGCGCGCCATCGTGCTGCTCAACATGCTGCACAAGCAGCAGCGCCTCGAGATGCCCGTCGCCCAGCTGCGCCGGCGCGACTGACTGCTTTCCCCGTTTTTGGAGATTCCCATGACTATCGCCCCGCAGCGGGTCGTGAGCCTGCACTACGTGCTCAGTGATCAGGACGGCAACGTCCTCGACGACTCGCGTGCTCGCCAGACGCCGCTCGAGTACCTGCATGGCCACGGCAATATCATGGCCGGGCTGGAGTGCGCCCTCGAGGGCCAGGCCAGCGGCGCCGAGCTCAGCGTCACCCTGATGCCGGCGGAGGCCTATGGCCTGCGCGACGAGGCCCTGGTGCGCGAGGTCGGCCGCAGCGCCTTCCCGGTGCCCGACCTGGCCCCGGGCATGCGCTTCCAGACCCCCGGCGACGCTGGCCCGGAGATCGTCACCGTGGTCGAGGTGCGCGAGGACAGCGTGCTGATCGACACCAACCACCCGCTCGCCGGCCACACCCTGCGCTATCGCCTCGAGGTGCTCGAGGTCCGCGAGGCCACCCGCGCGGAGCTGGCCAAGGGCCATCCGCTGCCGCCCGGCACTGCCGCCAGCGAGGTGGAAGACAAGAAGCTGCCCTGAGACGCGGCGTCGTCGTCGGGCGACAACGGGGCCAGCAATTTGCAGCCTCTGGGGAAACGGCTGCAGGGGCGGGGGCGTCGAGGCGAAGGCGCGATAGGCTAGGGGCATCGTTCAGCCACACAGGGATGCCCGACGATGAGCGAGACCACCACCACCTGCCCGCGCCGTCGCAAGCTGCTGGCGGCCCTCGGCCTGGTCGGGGTCGCCGCCTATGCCGCCCCGACGCTCTCCAGCCAGGGCCAGGCCCAGGCCGGTGACTGGGACGACGGCCGCTGGCGGATCGTCTACGAGACCCACCCGGATGCCCGGGACCGGCGCTATGTGGACGATTACCGCGAGCATCGCCGCCGTCGCCACCACCAGCATCACCATCACGGCCAGCGGCACTCGAAGCACAGTCGCCACAGCCATAGCCGGCACAGCCACAGCCATCCCAGCCGCTGGTAATGGGACGGCGCATCGAGGTCCTGCAGCCCTCGGGGCTCGGGGTGACCCTGCGACTGGAGAATGCCCCGCGACTCGCCGAAGCGCTGCGCACGGCCATGCCTGGTTGGCCACTGGCCCGCTGGCCGGCGCCGGCGGCGCTGTCCCGGCAACTGGCGGCATGGCGGGAAGCCGACTGCTACTACCAGGCCGTGCCGGGGCGGTCCCGGCCCCGACGGCTGCCCGGTCCGGCCACGGCGGCCTGCAGCCTGGTCGCCGACCTCATCCCCCTGTTCCTCGTGGCCCGGCCCCGGATGGTTGGCCTGCACTGTGCCGCCGTGGAAGTCGGGGGGCGGCTGGTGCTGTTCCCCGCCACCCATCGGGCGGGCAAGAGCCTGCTCAGTGCGGCCTTCGCCTCCGCCGGCTACCGGGTCTTCGGCGACGACGTGCTGATGCTGACCGACGACGGCCGGGGCCGGGCGCTGGGCATCGCGCCGCGGCTGCGGCTACCACTGCCGCCCGGCCTGCCGCCGGGGCTGGCGCGCTTCATCGCCGACCATGATGGTGTCTCGGATGCCCGCTACCGCTACCTGGCCCTGGACGGCGACCACCTCGCCGGCCATGGCGAGACGCGCCCCATCGGCGCCATCGTCATGCTGGATCGGCTGCCCGGCACGCCGGGGGCGAGCCTGACCCGGCTCCCCCCCGGTGACGGCCTGCTGCACCTGCTGGGGCAGAGCCTCGCCGGGGAGGACCATGAGCCCGCGGGCCTGCTCGAGCGGCTGATGCCGATGATGCACGACCTGCCCTGCGGCTTGCTGCGCTACGACGATCCCATGGCGGCCGTGGAGGCGGTGGCGGCGGGGCTGGACCAGGCGATCGTGGATGCCCCCAGCCCCGCGCCGAGTGCCCCGATGGGAGACGCTTGGTCGGCCGCCGGCCCGGACGCGGCCTGGCGTCGCTTGCCGGTGCAGGCGGAGTATGCGTTGGGCGAGGAACACTTCCTGGTCGACACCCATGGCGGGGTTCACCGGCTCAGCGCCGTGGCCGGCGGCATCTGGCGCCTGCTGGGGCTCGAGCCGCTGGCGAGCGCCGAGGTGGCGACGCTGCTGGCCGAGCGCTTCCCTGACATCGGGCGCGCTCGCCTCGGCCGCGATGTGGCGTGCCTCTTCGCCACCCTGGCGGCGACGGGGCTGATTGCCCCCGACGCTCCCTAGCGGGCTCCTGGCCTCCGGGACGCCCGAATCTGACCTGTGTCAAGTCACGCCGGCCTCCAGGTGCGAGGCCGGCGGCAAACTTGATTCAGGTCAGCTCCCGTTCCCCCCTGCCACGCTAGAGTGCACTCAACACATCGAGACGGGGGGACCACACCATGTACTGGGATGACGCCGTAATCTTCGGACTGGCCACCGTCGGCATGATGATCGCTTTCATGGGGGGCTGGATCGCGTTCATCGTTCGCGACCACCATCGCAAGGGCAAGCACAAGCACTGAGCCAGCCGCTCCACCAGTCGTCAGGGGAGGGGGGAATATCCCCCCACTAGGCCGATCCACTTGGATCGGCTTTTTTTTGGTTGGCGCCGCCCTGCTCGGCGTCCCCGGTCTTGCCCAGGCCCCGTTGCTTGGCCGGGACGAGCGTCAGCGCTGGGCGGTGGCCCGCTCCACGGCGTCGCCGCCGGTGGGCGTCCAGCGCCGCGACAGGGCGTGCATCACCCGCTCGGGATACCAGGTCTTGCCCAGGCTGCCATTGTAGCGGGCCAGTGCCCGGGTCAGGTCGCCGTCCTCCACCGCCAGGTAATGGGCGAGGATCGTGCAGCCATAGCGCAGGTTGCGCCAGGGGTCCTTGAGGTCGTCGGCGGGCAGGCCCAACTCGCGGATCCAGAACGGCATGATCTGCATCAGGCCGGTGGCCCCGGCCGAGGACACGGCGTCGGCGCGGAAGGCGCTCTCCACCTGGATGACCGCCAGCACCAGCTCCGGGGCCAGTCCCGCGAGACGCGCCTCCTGGTGGATGCGGGCCAGCAGGGCCTGGCGGTAATCGCCGTCGGCCACATAGCGCGCCAGGCGTGGCGTCATGTCCCGGACCCATTGGCGGGTCGCCCAGATCTCGGCGGGGGAGCGCGGCGTCTGGCGCACATCGGCCAGGGTGGTGCGCAGCGAGGCCGGCATCTCGGGCAGGGCCCGGACACTGGCGGGCACCTCGCGCGGCGGCGTGGCGGAGAGCGCCGCGAGAAAGCCCGCCTCGTCCTGGCCCAGGGCGGGCGGGCTCGCGAGCCAGGCCGTCACCAGCAGGGCGGCGGCCAGTCGACGTCCCTCAGGCGTCGATCTTCTCACGCAGGAAGTCGAGGATTTCCTCGGCGGGTACCATGGTGGCGTCGGTATCACGGCGTCCCTTGTACTCCAGTTCACCCTTGTCCAGTCCCCGGTCGCCCACCACCAGGCGATGGGGAATGCCCATCAGTTCCTGGTCGGCGAAGCGCACGCCCGGGCGCAGGTCGCGATCGTCGAGCAGCACATCGAAGCCGGCGGCACGCAGTGCCCCATAGAGGCGCTCGCTCTCCTCGCGGACCCGCTGCGACTTGTGGGCATTCATCGGCACCACCGTCACATGGAAGGGGGCGATGGCGTCCGGCCAGATGATGCCACTGTCGTCGTTGTTCTGTTCGATGGCGGCGGCCACGACCCGGGTCACACCGATACCATAGCAGCCCATCCAGGGATGCGCGGCCTTGCCGTTGGCGTCGAGGACAGTGGCGTTCATCACCTCGGAGTACTTCTGGCCGAGCTGGAAGACATGGCCGACCTCGATGCCGCGCTTGATCGCCAGGGTGCCCTTGCCGTCCGGCGAGGGGTCGCCCTCGACCACGTTGCGCAGGTCGGCGACCTTCGGCAGGGCCACGTCACGCTCCCAGTTGATGCCGAAGTAGTGCTTGCCGTCGACGTTGGCGCCGGCGCCGAAGTCGCTCATCATCGCCACGCTGCGGTCGATGACCACCGGCATGTCCAGGTTCACCGGGCCCAGCGAGCCGGGGCCGGCGCCCACCACCGCGCGGATCTCCCCCTCGGTGGCCATGGTCAGCGGGCTGGCGACCTCGGGCAGGTTCTCGGCCTTGACCTCGTTGAGCTCGTGGTCACCGCGCACCAGCAGGGCGATCAGCCCGCCCTCGGCCGCCTGGACCATCAGCGTCTTGATGGTCTTCTCGATGGGCAGGCCATGCTGCTCCACCAGGGCGGCGATGGTGCGGGCATCCGGGGTGTCGACCAGGCGCAGCTCCTCGCTCGGGGCCGCGCGCTCGCCCTGGGGCGCCAGCGCCTCGGCCTTCTCCATGTTGGCGGCATAGTCGGACTCGGTGGAGAAGACGATGTCGTCCTCGCCGGACTCGGCCAGCACGTGGAACTCGTGGGAACCGGTCCCGCCGATGGCGCCGTTGTCGGCGATCACCGGACGGAAGTCGAGGCCCAGGCGGGTGAAGATGCGCACGTAGGCGTCGTACATTGCCTGGTAGGTCTCCATCAGCGAGGCCTCATCGATATGGAAGGAGTAGGCGTCCTTCATGAGGAACTCGCGGGACCGCATCACCCCGAAGCGCGGGCGGATCTCGTCGCGGAACTTGGTCTGGATCTGGTAGAAGTTCGACGGCAGCTGCTTGTAGCTGGAGATCTCCTTGCGTACCAGGTCGGTGATGACCTCCTCGTGAGTCGGGCCGACGCAGTAGTCGCGCTCGTGGCGGTCCTTGAGGCGCAGCAACTCGGGGCCATACTGCTCCCAGCGGCCGGATTCCTGCCACAGTTCCGCCGGCTGGACGGCGGGCATCAGCACCTCCTGGGCACCGGCGCGGTCCATCTCCTCGCGGACGATGCGCTCCACCTTGCGCAGTGTCCTGAGGCCCAGCGGCAGCCAGGTGTAGAGCCCCGAGGTCAGGCGGCGGATCATGCCCGCACGCAGCATCAGCTGGTGGCTGACCACCTCGGCATCGGCGGGGGTTTCCTTCAGGGTGGAGATCAACAGTTGCGTGGCGCGCATGGGTCCGGGGTGTCCTCGAGCAAGAGTCTTGGGAAACGGGTCGGGTCGCCGGGGGCTTGTCGAGTGTGACCGATCGACGCGAGACATCGGGGGAGTCGCAGAAGATCGCTGGTACGTCCGACAGGCGCCTGGTGGCGGGATATGTCCGGCATTGTACGGCAAGCGCCAGTGGCGGCAAAACGCCGGGGCCGGCTCAGCCCAGTGCCACGGCGGCGATGCCCGGTGCCAGGCGGTCGGCCTGGTGCGACCAGTCGGCATGGTTGTTGACCTGGCCATGGGCCCGCAGGGCGTTGATCCGCGAGAGGTCCAGGCGGGCCAGCTGCCAGCCCGGGGTGGCATCCCCGGCGATGGTCAGCACCCCGTCCGGCGGGAAGCCATGGTCGCAGGGCGTGTAGATGCCAGCCCGGCCGATGTTGATGTCCACCGCCGGCGACCACCGCGCCTCGCCCACCGTGGGAGAGTGCACCACCGCTACCTGCTGCTCGATGGCCCGGGCCTGGGCACTCAGCCGCACGCGCTGGTAGCCGGCCTGGGTATCCGTGCAGCTGGGTACCAGCAGCAGCTCGGCCCCGGCCTCGACCAGCGCCCGGGCCAGCAGCGGGAACTCGCTGTCGTAGCAGACCAGCACGCCCAGCCGGCCCACCGGGGTGTCGAAGACCTTCAGCCCGTGGCCGGCGACCACGCCCCAGTCGTCGTTCTCGAAGCGGGTCATCACCTGCTTGTCCTGGTGGCCTGCGCGACCCTCGGGGCCGAACAGCCAGGCCCGGTTGACGAAGCGACCGTCGCCCCGGCGCCAGGGCAGCGAAGGGGCCAGCAGGGTCACCCCATGCTCGACGGCCAGCGAGCGCCAGGTCGCGACGAAGGCCTCGCGCAGCGGCTGCAGGCCGTGCAGCTGGGTCGCCAGGTCGCCGCGCTCGCCCTCGGGCAGCAGCGACGCCAGCTCCATGGCTCCGTACTCGGGAAAGACCAGCAGCTCGGCGCCGCGGCTCGCGGCGTCCTGGACCCAGCGCGACGCCTTGGCGCGGAAGCCGTCGAGATCGTCGAAGGCCTCGATGGGATACTGGGCGGTGGCCACCGTCACCGGGCGTTCGCGGGCCGGACTCATGCGTCCAGCGCCTTGAGCCAGAAGACCATCGGCTTGGCAGTCTCCTCGGCCTCGTCCAGGTCCTTCCAGGCGAAGGTGGTGGACAGCGAGGGCGTGCGGCGATAGCCCCGGGCGTTCCAGAAACCGTGCAGCGGCCGATAGTCGGCCGGCCGGCGGGGATGGTCGTCGGGGCGCTCGACGGCGCAGAAGGCCGCGACCCCGAATCCCTCCGCCGCGGCGTGGGTCTCGCGGGTTTCCATGAAGGCCTTGCCGATGCCCTGGCCGCGGTACTTGGGCAGCAGCACCGACTCGCCGTAGTAGAAGACGCTCGCCGGGCGATAGCCGGCGGCTGCGAAGGGGGCGCGGAACTCGTCCACCTCGTCGACCAGCGGCTGGCCGGTGGCGGCGCCCACCAGGGTATCGCCGTCGAAGGCCAGCACGAAGAGGCTGCGCGGGTTGCGGGCGTAGCGGTCCAGGTACTCGGCCTCGTAGGCCAGGTCGCCGTCGTAGAGGTAGGGGTAGTCGCGGAAGACTTCGATGCGCAGCCGCGCCAGGGCTTCGAGGTACGGGGCGATGGCCCGCCCCTGCAGGGTGGTGAGGGTGATGGCCGTCATGGGCATGTCTCCTGGATCGGGGCGCTCGCCGGGGACCCTAGCAGCTGGCGGGCATGACGCCAATCGCCTCGGCGACGGCCAGCATGCCGAGGGCGACCTCGCCGTCAGGGACGGCGGCCCGCCAGCATGACCGCCAGGCCGGCGACTGTCCGCCCCCCCCCCCTGCCTATCGCAATCCCGCTGAGCCCCCCCCTGCACTGCCACGACGTGATCCACTCCCCCGCGGGGCAGGCGGTTAGCGCTCGCTGTCGCGGTCGTCGAGCGCTGCCAGCGCCTCGGGCCGGTACTGTTCGAGCAGCGCCCAGAGCCGCGCGGCGGTGTCGAGATCCGCTTCGCCGTCATGGTCGGCGGGCCGGTAGCGCATCTGGAAGGCGCGCAGCGCCCCGCGGGTCTCGGCATCGAGGCGGCCGCTGGGTGTGACCGCGTAGCCCCAGGCCGCCAGCGCCCGCTGCAGGGTGGCCAGGGACGGGGGCCGGTCGGCCAGCGCCTGGCGATGGCGGGCGATGCGGGCCACATCCGGCCAGGTGCCGATGCCGGCGGCGAAGAGCCGGCGCCAGGGAAAGGCGGGACCCGGGTCGATCTTGCGGGTGGGGGCGACCTCGGCGTGGGACAGGATATCGGTGGCGGCGATGTCGTGGCGGGCGATCAGGTCACGCAGCAGCGCGATCAGGGCCGCGATCTGGGCGTCGGGGAAGGGCGCCCAGCGGACCGCTTCGCCGGCCTCGAGCGCGGCGAAGGAGCGGTCGGGGCCCGGGTTGACGATCTCGATGCCGATCGAGGTGTCGTTGAGATGACGGCGGCCCGCCCAGGCGCTGTCGCCGGCATGCCAGGCGCGCCGCGACTCCTCCACCAGCCGGTAGACCAGCGGCTGCCCACGGTGGTGGCGTGCCGGCCGGGGCAGCAGGTAATGGGCACTGACCCGCGGGCCGGTCAGGATGGTCAGGGACTCGGCCTCGTCGGCGTCGGTGTAGTGGAGGACCAGGTGGTGCACGCGGCTGGAGTGCGACGGGGCCGGGTGGCGGGTGTCGACGGCATAGCCGGCCTGGGAGGTGATGCCCGCCTGGCGGGCGCAGCCGCTCATCGCCAGGCCCAGCAGCAGCACGACCAGCAGGCGCGCGGGCATGGCGTCAGCCTCCCCAGGGCGCGGAGCGCACCAGCAGGCCGAGGGCCAGGGTGGCCGACACACTGAGCAGGGTGCCCAGCAGCACGTACTCGGTGAGCTTGCGGTCGCGACGCTCGCGCAGATCGCCGAAGCGCAGCACCGACTTGGCGGTGAGCAGGAAGCCCACGGCGGTCAGCTCGTCCAGCAGCACCAGGGTCAGCACCAGGAAACGCTCGAGCATGCCGATTCGTGCCCCGGCCGCGACCAGGGTGCCCGGGTCGGTGACCTCGTCGCTCCAGGGTCGCATGGCCAGGGCGATGGCGATGGCCATCGGCCGGGTCACCAGCAGGTAGGCCCCGGCCAGGGTCAGCGTCTGCGGGCTGGCCAGCCATCCCGCGGCCTCGGCCAGCGGGCGCAGGCTGCCCAGCCAGGCGAGCCACAGTCCGAGCAGCACCGCCAGGTGCAGCAACTGGTCGAGCAGGAACCAGCGCAGGCGGCGCGGGTCCAGGTGGGCCTTGCCCAGGTCGATCAGCGCATGGCTGGTAGCCACCAGCAGGGCCCCGGCCAGGGCGAAGCCCGGCGCACTCCCGGCGAGGCCGAGCACCAGCAGCACCAGCAGGCCATGCAACCCGGCATGCAGGTAGAGGGCCCGCGAGCGGCGCTTGTGGCGCTGTCGGGAGTCGACCCAGCGTCGCGGCTGGAGCAGGAAGTCGCCGCTCAGGTGGGCCAGCAGCAGGCCCAGCAGGGTCGCCAGTTCCGGGGCGGTCATGGGGTCGGGCCCTCCGTGGCCAGGCGGTGTCGGAAGAAGTCCAGGGTCTCGGCCAGCAGCGCCCAGCGCGCGGTGCGCAGGCGCTTGTGCACGCTGGGCTGGCGGATGCCCAGGCGCTCGGCCAGGGCCTGCTGGGATTCATCATGCCACAGGCGCAGCCAGGCGATCTCGGCGGAGCAGCGTGTCCAGCCATCGACCAGCTCGTCGACATAGCGGACCAGCAGGTCAAGGGCCGCGTCCCGGGGGGAGCCGGGGTGGACCAGAGCGAGGTGTGCCGCCCCCTCGGCCAAAGCATCCAGCGCCCGGCCGGAGGCCACGAACACCGGCCCGTCGGCCGAGGCCAGGGGCCGGTCGGCCTGCCAGTCGTCGTCGCCCACGGCCACCGCCACCCGCGCATCCCAGCGCCGCTTGTCGGAGTGCATGATCAGAGCAGCGCGCAGCGCCACGGCGGCATCCAGGGCCGCCGAGGCCGCAGGCAGGGCCAGCTGGAAGCCATCCCCCCGGTAGCGCTCGAAGCGGCCGCCGTAATGGTCGGCCAGGCGCTCCAGGGTGGCATCGAGCACCCCGTAGAGGGCCGGGGTGTCGGCGATCCGTCGGGATGCGACGACGTCGCCGGTCAGCACGGCAATGGGCTGCCTCATGGGCCTCTCCCGGTCGGTGATGTCGCCTGAATCATAGCTTTTTATGGGTATATATCAATAAAATAGCCCAAAAAGGCTATAAAAAACCCATATAGCAAAATAAGGCTATTAAAGTCAGCGCGCGAGCTCGCCCATGGCCGCTTCCAGCCCGGCCGGCGTGAGGGGATACATGCGGTTGTCGATCAACTCGCGGATCAACCGAGTGGACGGGGTGATCTCCCACGCCCTTCGTGGCATGGGGTTGAGCCAGGCCAGGCGGGGGAAGGCCCTCACCAGGCGCGACAGCCAGACCGCCCCGGCCTCCTCGTTGAAGTGCTCGACGCTGCCGCCGGGGTGGGTCACCTCGAAGGGGGACATGGCAGCGTCGCCGACCACCACCACCTGGTAGTCGGCGCCGTAGGTGTTGAGCACGTCCAGGGTGGGAATGCGCTCCCGGCTGCGCCGGGCATTGTCCCGCCATAGCCCCTCGTACGGGCAGTTGTGGAAGTAGTAGGGCTCGAGGTGCTTGAACTCCGCGCGGGCCGCGGAGAACAGCTCCTCGCAGGCGCGCACGTGATCGTCCATGGACCCGCCAACGTCGAGCAGCAGCAGCACCTTGACCGCGTTGTGCCGCTCGGGGCGCATCTGCACGTTGAGCAGGCCACCATCCCGGGCGGTCTCGCGGATGGTGGCGTCGACGTCGAACTCCTCGGCGGCGCCCTGTCGGGCGAAGCGCCTGAGCCGGCGCAGGGCCATCTTGAGGTTGCGGGTGCCGAGCTGGCGGTCGTCGTCGTAGTCGCGGAAGCGTCGCTCGTCCCAGACCTTTGCCGCGCGGCGGTGGCGCGAGCCGTCCTGGCCGATGCGGATGCCCTCGGGGTGGTAGCCGTAGGCGCCGAAGGGGCTGGTACCGCCGGTACCGATCCACTTGTTGCCGCCGGCGTGGCGCTCGGTCTGCTCCTCCAGGCGCCGCTTGAAGGTCTCGATCAGCTGCTCGAGGCCGCCCAGGGAGTCGATCCGCGCCTTCTCCTCCTCGGAGAGGTGCTTCTCGAACTCCCGACGTAGCCAGTCGTCGGGGATCAGCGCCTCGATGGCGGCGTCGAGGCTTTCGATGCCCTCGAACCAGGCGGCGAAGGCCTGGTCGAAGCGGTCGAAATGGCGCTCGTCCTTGACCAGCACGGTGCGGGCGACCCGGTAGAACGCCTCTGGGTCGGCGACTACCACGCCCTGGTCGACCACGGCGTGGAGGTCGAGGAGCTCGCGCAGCGACACCGGTACCTCATGGCGGCGCAGGGTCTCGAACAGGCCGATGAACATCGCTCAGCGCCCCCGCCGGCGCATCATGAAGGCCAGCCGCTCGAGCAGGGCGGTGTCCTGCTCGTTCTTGACCAGGGCCCCGGCCAGCGGCGGAATGGCCCGGGCCGGATCGCGCTGGTGGAGCGTCTCCTGGGCCAGGTCGTCGGCCATCAGCAGCTTCAGCCAGTCCACCAGCTCCGAGGTGGAGGGCTTTTTCTTGAGGCCCGGAGCCTCGCGCAGTTCGAAGAACACCTCGAGGGCCTCGGCGACCAGCCGCGGGGCAATCCCGGGGAAATGCACGTCGACGATGGCCTGCATGGTCTCGCGATCGGGGAACTCGATATAGTGGAAGAAGCAGCGGCGCAGGAAGGCGTCGGGCAGCTCCTTCTCGTTGTTGGAGGTGATCACCACCACCGGGCGCTGGCGAGCGCGGATCGTCTCGTCGGTCTCGTAGACATGGAACTCCATGCGGTCGAGTTCCTGAAGCAGGTCATTGGGGAACTCGATGTCGGCCTTGTCGACCTCGTCGATCAGCAGCACCACCCGCTCGTCGGCGGTGAAGGCCTCCCAGAGCTTGCCCGGTCGGATGTAGTTGGCCACGTCCTCCACGCCCTCGATGCCCAGCTGGGAGTCGCGCAGGCGGCTCACCGCATCGTACTCGTAGAGTCCCTGGGCGGCCTTGGTGGTGGACTTGACGTGCCAGGTGATCAGCCGGGTCTCCAGGGAAGCCGCCAGCTCCTCGGCCAGCCGGGTCTTGCCGGTGCCGGGCTCGCCCTTGACCAGCAGCGGCCGCTGCAGGGTCACGGCGGCATTCACCGCCTGCTTGAGGCCCTCGGTGGCCACATAGGTGGAAGTGCTGTCGAATGCCATGGATCGCCTCGTGAATGTCGTCGAGAAAATTCAAACGAGTGTACGTAAGGGGCGCCGGCGGGACAATCGTCCTCACACCGGGCAGCTGGCTCAAGGCGTGAGCCCGGGGCTCCGTTGGTCGAGGTAGCGTTGCAGCCGCCGGGCGTTCTCGACCGCATGGCCGGCCTCGTCGTTGTTGAAGTAGGCGTAAGCCTCGTGGCCGTCCTCGGCCAGGTCGCGAACCCGTTGCGCCAGGGCGCTGAGGTACTGGGGCGAGTAGCTGCCCCGGTAGTGATCGCCGTGCAAGCGCAGATAGGTCCAGCCGGCGGTGAGCCGCCTGGGATGGTCGGGGAGCATGTCGTGCCAGCAGAGGGCGACGCCATGGGCCTGCAGCACGCGGTAGACAGCGTCGCACAGCCAGGAGGGGTCACGGAATTCTAGGGCCCAGCGATGCTCGGCCGGGGCGGCCTCGAGGAAGGCGTCCAGACGCTCGGCGTTGACCCGCCAGCGGCCCGGCAGCTGCACCAGGATCGGGCCCAGCCTGTCGCCGAGTAGCCCGGCCGCGTCCAGGAAGTGGCCGATGGTGGCCTGGGGATCCTTGAGTTTCTTGATGTGGCTGCCGAAACGGCTGAACTTGACGGCGAAGCGGAAACCGTCGGGGACCGCGTCGCGCCAGGCGCGAAAGGTGGTGGCCTCGGGCAGCCGGTAGAAGGTGTTGTTGATCTCGACGGTCGCGAAGTGTTCAGCGTAGTGGCCGAGCCAGCGCTCACGGGGCAAGGCGTCCGGGTAGAAGACGCCTCGCCAGTGAGCGTACTGGTAGCCCGAGGTGCCGATATGTGCCTGGCCCGTGGGGTTCATCTGGCCTCCTGGCGCCCCGCCCGGGATCTCTCGGGACGCGGGGTGCCGCCTCAGGATGGTCCTCAGGCGCCGGCGTCGCCAGCCGGCGCTGGAGCCGTTCTCGGCAATGCGGGGCGTGAGGATCTGGAACGGCTTGGAATCGGCGAAGCCGCGGCTGAGAACCTCGGTGAGGCGGGTGGCGTCGACGCCGCTGGCCTCGGCCAGGGCCACGGTGTTTTTGGCGCCCGCGCCGCGCCGGTGATAGTCGGCACGGATCGGCTGGCAGCCACCCGCTCGAAGAGAAGAGACGTGCATCCTCGACCATCGCGTCAATTGTCGCAGCGGGGGCATCGCAGGCCAGCGGGTGCCGGATCCAGGGGTGAGAAGCGTGAGACGTAGTGGTCAGGGTGCTGCCGCGGGGTCCGCCACCGGCGATGGCGAAGGGGTACCCACGCGAGCGTGGTCGAGATGCCTTCCACAGGCGCCCGGGCTGGGTGTCGAGGGTCGTATCCAGAGTGCTTGACGAGTGTGTACCGGTGCTCGGGGCTGACAAGCGCCGTCCGTCGGTGGAGGCGTGGGGCAAGAAGCGACCCGCGGGCAGGGCGGCGAGGTCAGCGGGCGTCGGCGTTCTCGTCCTCGGCCAGGCACGCCAGCAGCCAGGCGTAGAAGGCGCGCGCCATGGGGTCATGCTCGCTGTCACGGTGAAGCAGACAGGCCCAGTTGGGGCCGCGCACGGAGCGCTCGGCCAGCGGCGCCAGGCGTCCCTCGGCCCGCGCCCGTCCGGCCAGCAGCCGGCTGACCAGGGCGATGCCGAGGCCGTCGCAGGCGGCGTCCAGCAATAACCCGGGGTCGGAGAAGTTGAGCCCATGGGGACGTTGGCCGACGTCGATAGCGGCCCCCACCTCCCAATGACTCCAGTCCATCTCCCGCTCGCTGTGCAGGGTGGTGCGGCGTTCGGGGAGCTGGGCCAGCAGCGCGGGGTGGCAGGCCGGGTAGAGGCGGTCGGCATGCAGCACCTCGAAGTGGCTTCGGCCTGGGAGCCGGTGTCGTCGCGGATCGCCAGGTCGATGGTCTGGCTGGCCATGTCCGGCGGCTCGTCGGTGGTGAACAGCCACAGGTCGACGGCGGGATGACGCGCGTGAAAGTCACCGAGCCGCGGCAGCAGCCAGTGACGGGCGAACGCCGACGTGGTGTTGACCACCAGCTGGTTGGGCTTGCTGTACTGCTCCAGGCGGTGAATGCCCATCGCCAGTTGCTGCAGCAGCGACTGGGTGGTGCTGAGAAGGTCCCAGCCGGCATCGGTGAGGCTGACGCGGCGCCCGTGGCGCAAGAACAGCGGCTGTTCGAGGTAGGCCTCGAGACTGCGGATCTGCTGGCTGATCGCCGACTGGGTGACGTGCAGCTCCTCGGCGGCACGGTGGAAGCTGCCCAGGCGAGCGGCGGCCTCGAAGCCGCGCAGGGTGTTCAGGGGCGGCCAGCGCTTGAGCATAATTGATAAGTTTCACTAATCATTTGGCGGCAGAATCTATCGTTTGTTGCCCTTTTTCATCAAGCCTAGCATGGAGGTATCGCCGGCTCGGCGTTCTTTCAATGATAAACAGAGCTTAATTAAGGGGGCATCATGCAGCGGTGTGATGGACGCTGAGATGGCTGGTTGATGCCGGCGGAATGGGCCGGCATGCCGCCACCTGGACGGTCTGGCCACACAGCCGGGTGCTCTGGGAGGGCGACTGGGGGGCGCCTCGCACCAGGTGCAGGAGGAGTTCGCCGGTGTTGTCCGCGCCATCACCCGCTTCGAGCCGGTCAAGCTGGTGGTCGATCCCTCGGCCCTGAGCTCCGCGCGGAAGCACTGCGGCGCGGGCATCGAGTTGGTGCCGCAAGCGGTGGACGACAGTTGGACCGGGACAGCGGGCCGAGCTTCATCTGTCACCCGCGTCATGGTTTGGCCGGGGTGAGCTGGCGCTTCAATGCCTGGGGCGGCAAGGTGGCCCATGACCTGGACGAAGGCTTGGCCCGGCGCATCCTCAATGACTTGGGCCTGGCATGCTTCGGCACGCCGCTGGCCAACGAGGGCGGCGGCATCGCCGTGGACGGTGAGTGCTCGCTGATCACCACCGAATCGGTGCTGCTCAACGCCAACCGCAATGCGGGGGTGAGCAAGGCCGAGATCGAGGCGGTCTTCGCCCGCCTGCTGGAGAGCACAAGGTCGTCCGGCTGCCTCGCCAATGGTGCCATCATCATGCCTGCCTACGGCGTCGCCGCGGACCGGGCAGCGACCGAGGTGCTGGAGAGGGCATTCCCGGGACGCGAGATCGTGCCGGTAAGAGTCAACCAGCTGGCCCATGGCGGCGGCGAGGTGCATTGCATCACCCAACAGCAGCCGGCCTGGCCCAGAGGCCGTCGCCAAGTGTCAGCACCGTATTGTCCCCGTCGTCTCACGCCGTGAAGAGGAATCGCTTATGCGCATCGCCCTACCGCTCGTCGGCTGCCTGGCGCTCGTCAGCCCCCTGGCCTTCGCCGCCGGTCCCGCCTCGCTGTTGCTGCACGGCGGCCAGATCTACACCGTCGATGCCGAGCGCGCCTGGGCCAGCGCCCTGGCCATCGGCAAGGATGGCCGCCTCCTGGCGGTGGGAAACGCCGAGGACATGAGCGATGTCGTCGATGCCGCCACCGAGCGGGTCGACCTCAAGGGGCGCCTGGTGCTGCCCGGCTTCCAGGACACCCACGCCCACGTGCTGGACGCCTCCTCCGCGGCCCAGGGCGACTGTCTGCTCGACTCCCGGGACGGCGTGGCCCGGTGGCTGGACGACCTGGCGGCCTGCAACGCCACGGACGACGGCGACTGGCTGCTGGGCGCGGGCTTCGCCCTGCACCCCCTGCTGGCGCACGCGCAGTCTCCGCGGGCGCTGCTCGATCGCGTCATCCCCGACCGTCCGGTGGCGATGATGGAGGAGACCTCGCATGCCTACTGGCTCAACACCGCGGCGCTGCGGCGGGCCGGCATCGACGCCGACACCCCCGACCCGGCCGGTGGAGTGATCCTGCGCGACGCGGCGGGGGAGCCCACCGGCCTGGTGCTCGACAACGCCGGCGACCTGGCGCTGGACGCGGCGCTCACCCCTTCGCCGGTGCTCGACGCGACCTACTACCGGGCGGTGCTGGCGGGCCAGGACGAGCTGGCGCGTCACGGCATCACTTCGGTGGCCGATGCCCGGGTGTTCTGGCGTCGCGGCCACCTCGAGGCCTGGCAACGGGCGGCGCGCAACGACGCCCTGAAGGCGCGCACCGTGCTCGGCCTGTGGGCCTACCCGGGGCTCGACGACGACGAGCAGCTGGCCCGGCTCGAGGCACTGTATGCCCCCGCCGGCGAGGACGAGCTGCTCAGCGTCAGCCAGATCAAGTTCTACGTGGACGGCATCGTCCACAACACCACCGCCCGGCTGCATGAGCCCTACGACGAGAGCCTGCCCGGGGTCGACCCGGGGGGCCTGTACTACTTCACCCCGGCGCGCCTCGAGCGCTATGCCCGGGAGCTGGCGGCCACCGGCTTCGACCTGCATATCCACACCATCGGCGATCAGGCGGTGAGCGATGCCCTGGACGCCATCGCCGCCACCGACGGCCAGGGGCGCCACCGCCTGACCCACGTCGAGCTGGTGCGCCCCGAGGACGTGCCGCGCTTCGCCGCCCTGGACGTGACCGCCGACTTCCAGCCCAGCGAGTACTTCACCACGCCCTATCTCGACGGCTATCGGCCGCTGATCGGTGCGCGCGCCCGTCAGCTGCTGCCGATGCGCCGACTCCATGACGCCGGCGCCCGGTTGACCCTGAGTTCCGACTGGGACGTCAATCCGCTGTCGCCGCTGGGGATCATGCAGAGCGCCCTGAGCCTCGGCGAGCGGAGCCTGCCGAGCCTGGCGGCGGCGGTGCGCGCCTACACCCTGGACGCCGCCTACGTCCTGGGTCAGGAGGACGACACCGGCTCCCTGGAGGTCGGCAAGCAGGCCGACCTGGTAGTGCTGGACCGCAATATCTTCGAGCTGCCGGTGACGCGCCTCGACGAGGCGCGGGTGCTGTGGACGCTGCTCGGCGGCGAGGAGGTCTACCGCGACGCCGCCTTCTGACGCCCGCTAGTCTTCCCGACCCGTGACCGTAGGAGAGCCATACGATGACCCACCTCGCCGCCGCCTTCGGCGGCCTGGCCCGGGCCCTGCTCGACGCGGACCCGGCGCCGGTCGCCGAGAACGCCTCGGCGCAGTTCGTCGCTACCTCGCAGGGTGAGTGACTTCAGGTCCTCACCGAGCGATGGCGGGAGTTGAGGTCCCGCGCAGTGGGGCGCGAGGGGATCAGCGATAGGCCTCGACCAGGGTCGCCGGATCCGCCTCGCCATGCCCCCGGGCGGCATGGGTACGCATCAGCTGGGCGGCCAGGGCACTCATCGGGGTGGCGCTGGTGACCCGCCCGCTCTGGGCCACGGCCAGGTCGAGGTCCTTGAGCAGGGTGCGCAGGTGCCAGGGGGGCGAAGTGAAGTCGCTGGCGGCCATGCGTGGCGTGAGGATGCGAAACGGCTTGGAATCGGCGAAGCCGCCGGCGAGCGCCTCGCTGAGCCGGTGGGCATCGACCCCACTGGCCTCGGCCAGGGCCACCGTCTCGGCGATCACCGCCGCCTGGCAGCCGACGATCATCTGGTTGCAGACCTTGGTCACCTGGCCGCTGCCCACCGGCCCCATGTGGGTCACCCGGGCCGCCAGGGGATCGAGCAGTGGCCGTACCGCCTCGACGTCCTGGTGTGCCCCGCCGCACATGATCGCCAGCTCCCCGGCCTCGGCGCCGGCCACGCCGCCGGAGACCGGGGCATCCACCCAGGGGACGCCGTGATCGGCCACCAGGCGGGCGGCGAAGCGGCGGGTGGCCTCGGGGTCGCTGCTGGAGAGGTCGACCAGCCGCTGGCCGTGGTGGGCATGAGCCGCCACGCCGTCCTCGCCGAACACCACCGCCTCGACGACCGCGGTGTTGGCCAGGCACATCAGGATCATGTCCACGCCGGCCACCAGCTCGCCGAGCGAGCCGGCCACCCGGGCACCGGCCGCGGCCACGCCGGCGGTCTTGTCCGCCGAGCGGTTCCAGACAGTCACGTCGAAGCCGGCCACGAGCAGCCGGCGGGTCATGGGATCGCCCATCAGGCCGATGCCGATGAAGCCGAGGCGAGGGTGGGACATGGGCTCTCTCCGCAGGATCAGGGAAGTCCACAGCATGCTTGATGGAAGGTATTTCCATCAAGTCATGGCCGGCGCCCGGTGCGCCGCCATGATGCATCGCGGCATGCGTGGGGGCCGCGCTGGTGCGGCGTGCCGCCGCCAGCGGCGGCGATGCAGCATAGAAGCCTCACGGGTAATTTATTAACTAATTGATATATATATGAAAGAAAGATAGCTGGCATGGTGATTGTAAGAGAAACGGCATAAGGTGGCCGGCAAGACGAGGACGCGAGTCGCGTCATTATCTCCGACGGTCATCGGCTCGCCCGGCGTGACACTCCTGCACGGCGGACGACATCACCAGTGAGCTGGCGTGCTCCACCTGGCCTCCTTCGGGAGGCCTTTTTTATGTCGCTTGATGTCGCCATGGCGGTCTGCGGTGCCACGCCTGGCTGGACGTCGTCGGCGCCATCGCCTAGCGTGAGCGTTCCCCCTGTTTCATGAAGCCCCGTGTACCATGTTGACCTATTCCCTGGCCCACTGGATGGCCTTCCTCTCCGCGGCGCTGTTGCTGAACCTGACCCCGGGGCCCGACATGGCCTTCATGCTCGGCCAGACGGCGCGGCACGGCCGGCGCGGCGGGGTGGCCGCCATGCTCGGCGTGTGGAGCGGTGCCGGGGTGCACGTGGCCATGGCGGCCCTCGGGCTCTCGGCGATCCTGGCCACCTCGGCGCTGGCCTTCTCGGTGGTCAAGTGGGTCGGGGCGGCCTATCTGGTGTGGCTGGGGCTGCAGGCCCTGCTGGCGCGCCCCGGGGCCAGCGAGGCCCCGAGGCCCGACGTCGTGCCCGGCGCACGCGCGATCTATCGCCAGGGCGTGCTGGTCTCGCTGCTCAATCCCAAGGTGGCTGTCTTCTTCCTGGCCTTCCTGCCGCAGTTCGTGGTGCCGTCGGCCGGCCCGGCCAGCCTGCAGCTGGCGGTCCATGGCCTGCTGATCATCCTGGTGGCGGCCCTGATCGAGCCGCCGCTGGTGCTCGCCGGTGCCAGGCTGGCAGAGGCGCTGCGCGGTCGGGGCCGACTGGGGACATGGATGGAGAAGGGCCTGGGGGCGCTGTTCATCGGCCTGGGCGTGCGCCTGGCGCTGATCGAGCGGGGCTGAGGGGAGCCATGCAACCCAGGGAGCAGTCCGACCTTCATCGAGGTCGCTTCCGCGGAGGCCGGTCGCTTCCGGCGCTGGAGTCACGGCAGGGGTTCATCCTGACCCGGCACTGGCAGGAAACGCCCGAGGGTACCGAGGTCGAACTCTGGCTGGCCACCGACCAGGGGCCCGTGCGAGTGCGCATGCCGCCCCAGTCGTCGGTGGCCTTCCTGCCGGCCCAGCAGCGGGAACGGGCCGAGGCCGTGCTGCGCGGCGAGGCCGGCGTCGAGCTGCGCGCGCTCTCGCTGTGCGACTTCCACAGGCGCCCGGTGCTGGGCCTCTACTGCCGGCAGCACCGCCGGCTGGTCGCCCTGGCGCGGCGCCTCGAGGACGCCGGCGTGACGGTCCACGAGGCCGACATCCGCCCGCCGGAGCGCTACCTGATGGAGCGCTTTATCACCGCCTCAGTCAGTGTCGAGGGTGAGCCGGACGGGCAGGGCGGCCTGGTGGCGGCGCGGCTCAGGCCTGAACCGGACTATCGCCCTCGGCTGCGGCTGGTGTCGCTGGATATCGAGACCAGCGGCACGGGGGAGCTCTATTCCATCGCCCTGGAAGGGGGCGGGCAGCGCCGGGTGTTCATGCTGGGCCCGCCCAACGGCACGACCGAGGGGCTCGACTTCCGCCTCGACTACTGCGCGAGCCGCTCGGCGCTGCTGGCGCGGCTGAACCAGTGGTTCGTTGAGCACGACCCCGACGCAATCATCGGCTGGAACCTGGTGCAGTTCGACCTGCGGATCCTCCAGGAACACGCGCGAAGGCTTGGTGTGCCGCTGCGACTGGGCCGCGGCGGGACCGAGCTGGAGTGGCGCGCCCATGGCCACCAGACCCACCGCTTCGTCGCCTCGGCGGCGGGGCGGCTGATCATCGACGGCATCGAGGCGCTGCGTTCGGCCACCTGGCAGTTTCCCTCCTTCAGCCTGGAGCATGTCGCCCGCACCTTGCTCGGCGAGGGCAAGGCCATCGACAACCCCTACCAGCGGCTGGACGATATCCTGCGCATGTTCGCCGAGGACAAGCCGGCGCTGGCACGCTACAACCTCAGGGATTGCGAGCTGGTGACGCGGATCTTCGCGACGACCGAACTCCTCGACTTCCTGCTCGAACGGGCCAGCGTGACGGGGCTTCCCGCCGACCGCAGCGGCGGCTCGGTGGCGGCCTTCACCCACCTTTACCTGCCGCGCCTGCACCGCCTGGGCCTGGTGGCGCCGAACCTCGGCGAAGGGCAGCCGGCCGAGAGCCCCGGCGGCTTCGTCATGGACGCCCGCCCCGGCCTCTACGATTCGGTGCTGGTGCTCGACTTCAAGAGTCTCTACCCCGCGATCATCCGCAGCTTCCTGATCGACCCGGCGGGGCTGGTGGAGGGGCTCGCCGATCCCTCTGAGGCCGCCTCGGTGCCGGGCTTTCGCGGGGCGCGCTTCTCGCGGACGCGACACGCCCTGCCGGCCATCGTGGCGCAGGTATGGGAGGGCCGCGAGGCCGCCAAGGCCGCCGGCAACGCGCCGCTCGCCCAGGCCTTGAAGATCATCATGAACAGCTTCTACGGGGTGCTGGGCTCGAAGGGCTGCCGCTTCTTCGATGCACGCCTGGCCTCGTCGATCACCCTGCGCGGCCACGAGATCATGCGCCGCACCCGGGCGCTGATCGAGGTCGAGGGATATACCGTTATCTACGGCGATACCGACTCCACCTTCGTCTGGCTCGGCGGCGCGCATCCGGAGGCGCAGGCGGCCGCGATCGGCCGTCGCCTGGTGGCCCACGTCAATGCCTGGTGGCGGGATCACCTGGCCGACGAATACGGCCTGCAGAGCGCGCTGGAACTGCAGTTCGAGACCCACTACCGGCGTTTCCTGATGCCCACCATCCGCGGTGCCGAGGCGGGCAGCAAGAAGCGCTATGCCGGGCTGGTGCGTGATGCGGCGGGGCAGGAGCGGGTGGTCTTCAAGGGTCTGGAGGCCGTGCGCAGCGACTGGACGCCCCTGGCCAAGCAGTTCCAGGAGGAGCTATACCGGCGCATCTTCCAAGGCGAGCCCTACCGGGACTTCGTGCGCGACTATGTGCAGCGCAACCTGTCCGGCGGCTTCGACGACCGCCTGGTCTATCGCAAGCGCCTGCGCCGGCGACTCTGCGAATATCGGCGCAACGTGCCGCCCCATGTGCGGGCCGCCCGGCTCGCCGACGAGGTCAACGACCGGCTGGGGCGACCGCGCCAGTACCAGCAGGGCGGCTGGATCCGCTACGTGATGACGGTGGCCGGGCCGGAGCCCCTGGAGCGCCGGCGCTCGGCCATCGACACCGACCATTACCTGACAAACCAGCTGCGGCCGGTGGCGGATGCCATCCTGCCCTTCGTGGGCGACGACTTCGCGGCCCTGGTCGATCGCCAGCTCGGGCTGTTCTGAGCCGGGCCCGGCCGCCTCAGGTGCCGGCGGCCCGGGCGTCGGGCGGCCGGCCGAACTGCAGCTCGGCCAGGCGTCGGTAGAGGGGGCTCGAGGCGAGCAGCTCGTCGTGGCGCCCGGCCGCCACCAGTCGGCCCTCGTCCATCACCAACAGGCGGTCGGCGGCCACCACCGTGGCCAGGCGATGGGCGATGACCACGCTGGTGCGGTCGGCCATCAGCCGGTCCAGGGCCTGCTGCACCAGCCGCTCGCTCTCGGCGTCCAGCGCGCTGGTGGCCTCGTCGAGCAGCAGCACGGCGGGCGATTTGAGCAGGGCCCGGGCGATGGCCAGGCGCTGGCGCTGGCCGCCGGAGAGCTGGACCCCGCCCGGTCCCAGGGGGGTGTCGAGGCCCCGGGGCAGGCCCTCGAGAAAGTCCAGGGCATTGGCGTCGCCGGCGGCGCGGCGCAGCTCCTCGTCGCTGGCGGCCGGGTTGCCGAAGCGCAGGTTGTCGGCGGCGGAACCGGTGAACAGCACCGGCTCCTGGGCGACCAGGCCGATCTCCGCGCGCAGCGCATGCGGGTCGAGATCCCTGAGGTCGAGGCCGTCCAGGGTCAGCCGGCCGCGGTCGGGGTCGTGGAAGCGCAGCAGCAGGGCGAGCAGGGTGCTCTTGCCGGCCCCGGAGGGGCCGACCAGGGCGACTCGCTCGCCGGGCTGGATCGCCAGGTCCAGCCCGGCCAGCGCCGGACGTTCCCGGCCCGGATAGGTGAAGTCCACCGCCTCCAGGCGGATCGCCCCGGCGAGCGGCCGGGGCAGGGGCGTCGGCACCGGCGGGGCGGCGATGCGCGGCCGGGCGTCCCACAGCTCCAGCAGGCGTTCGGCTGCCCCGGCGGCGCGCTGCACGTCGCCGGCTACCTCGGCCAGGGTGGCCACGGCCCCGGCAACCAGCACCGCGTAGAAGACGAAGGCGGAGAGCTCCCCGGCGGTCAGCTCGCCGGCGAGGACCGCTTGGCCGCCCTGCCACAGCATGATGCCCACCGCGCCGAACACCACCAGCAGGGCGGCCCCGGTCAGCCAGGCCCGCTGGCGGCTGCGCGCCATCGCCGTGTCGAAGGCCTCCTCGACGCGGCGGCCGTAGTCGCGGCGGTCGACGTTCTCGTGGTTGAAGGCCTGGATGGTGCGGATCCCCGACAGGGCTTCGCCGGCGTAGCGGCCCAGCTCCGCCACCCGGTCCTGGCTATGGCGCGAGAGGCGACGGACCCGCCGGCCATACCAGAGGATCGGGGCCAGAGTGGCCGGAATCCCCAGCAGCACCAGCGCCGAGAGCCAGGGCTGGGTCACCAGCATCAGGCCCGCGGCGCCGATCAGCAGCAGCAGGTTGCGCAGGGCCAGCGATACCGAGGACCCGAACAGGCTCTGCAGCACCGTGGTGTCCGCTGTCAGCCGCGAGGCGATCTCGCCGGCGCCGCGGTCGCCCTCTCGCGCGCTCTCGAAGAAGCCGGGCTCGAGGTCGAGCAGTCGGTCGAAGATTCGGCGGCGCAGGTCGGCGGCCAGTCGCTCGCCGATCCAGGTGACCAGGTAGTAGCGCAGCGCGGAGGCGCCGGCCAGCACCGCCACCACGGCCACCAGGCCCATCAGCGCCTGGTTGAGCTGCCGGGCGTCGCGGGCCAGGAAGCCCTGGTCGATGACCAGGCGCAGGCCCTGGCCGAGCAGGAGCACGCAGCCGGCCGCCACCAGCAGGGCGAGTCCCGCCAGCAGCAACCGTGAGCGGTAGGGACGCAGCAGCCCCAGCAGGCGCAGCAGGACACGCGGATCAGGCCTTGGACCCATGGGGTTCTCCGGGAGGAAGGGGAGGGCGTCTGTCTCTTGGCACGGTACCAGCCCGCCGGCGCGGCTGCATGGGCTTGATGGCGGCACGCCGAGCGGCCATAGTCGTCGGCAGTAATCCCTGCTGCGGAGTCGCACGATGACCGAATCCCTCGTCCTGGGGTGTGCCCACTGTGCCGCCCTGAACCGCGTCGATGCCGGCCGCCTGGCATCCGCTCCCCGCTGTGGCAAGTGCAAGCTGCCGCTGTTTTCCAGCGAGCCCGTCGAGCTGACCGGGGCCAACTTCCATGCCCTGGTGGCGCGCAGCGAGCTGCCGGTGGTGGTGGACTTCTGGGCCAGCTGGTGCGGTCCCTGCAAGATGATGGCGCCGATCTTCGCCGAGGCGGCCCGGGAACTCGAGCCTCGCATGCGCTTCGCCAAGCTCGACACCGAGGCCGAGCAGGGGCTCGCCGCCCGCTTCGGCATCCGCAGCATCCCCACCTTGATCGTGTTTCGGGGCGGCCAGGAGGTGGCGCGTCAGCCGGGGGTGCTGCAGGGGCCGCAGCTCCGCCAATGGCTGATGCCGCACCTCGCCGGTCAGCCGGCCTGATCGGCGTCGCACGTTGGCGATACCGGGCGTCCGAGGCCGGCGGGTACCGGCGGGGAGGTCGGGCTAGACTGACAGACAGGCCATTCAGCGTCGGGAGGGGATCCCGTGGAAACGCCGCTTGCCTGTGTGCGTCGCCTCGCCAAACGGCTCGATGAGCGTCCCAGCGACTATGATGCACTGCTCGAAGCAGTGGGCAGTCGGCCTTTCGTGCTGCTCGGCGAGGCCAGCCATGGCACTGACGAGTTCTATCGCATGCGCGGCGAGATCACGCGTCGGCTGATCGAGGAACGTGACTTCGAGGCGGTGCTGGTCGAGGCCGATTGGCCCGACGCCATGCGGCTCAATCGCTACGTGCAGGGCGATCGCCGGGACTCGCTGCGCCAGGCCTTCGACGATTTCCAGCGTTTTCCCCAGTGGATGTGGCGCAACGAGCAGGTACGCGACTTCATTGCCTGGCTGGCCGGCCATCACGCCGCCTCGGCACCTGGCTGCGATCGGCCCCCGGTGGGGTTTTATGGCCTGGACCTTTACAGCCTGCACCGCAGTGCAGAGGCGGTCATTGCCTACCTGGCGGGTGTCGACCCCGGCCAGGCCGCCATCGCGCGGCGGGGCTATGCCTGCCTGGATCACCGTGGCGACCCCTTCCACTATGGGCGTAACGTCGCCTTCGGCCTGAGCCCGTCCTGCGAGGAGGCATCCATTCGGCTGTTGCTCGACCTGCTGCACAAGGCGCCGGACTACCTCAGAGGCGATGGACGGCAGGCCGCCGACGAACAGTTCTTCGCCGAGCAGAATGCGCGGGTGGTGGTCCATGCCGAGGAATACTACCGTGCCATGTTCGGCTCCCGGGTCGATACCTGGAACCTGCGCGATGCCCACATGACCGAGACCCTGGCGGCCCTGCATGCCCACCTGCGTCGCCAGGGCGGCCAGGGCAAGATCGTGGTCTGGGCACACAACTCCCATCTGGGCGACGCCAGGGCCACCGAGATGCACTGGGCCGGTGGGCAGCACAATGTCGGTCAGCTGGCCCGCCAGCGGTTCGGGGCCGACCGGGTGCTGCTGGTCGGCTTTACCACCCATACCGGCCATGTCGCCGCCGCCCACGAGTGGGACGGCCCGGTCGAGCATCGCTGGGTCCGACCGTCTCGCCGGGACAGCGTCGAGGGCCTGTTCCACCAGAGCGGGCGGGATCGCTTCTATCTGCCGCTGGGCCTCCCGGAGGTCGCGCCGCTCGAGGAGCGCCGCCTGCAGCGGGCCATCGGGGTGATCTATCGCCCCGACGCGGAACGGGCCAGCCACTACTTCCACGCCTGCCTGGCCCGGCAGTTCGATGCCGTCTTCCATCTCGACGAGACCTCGGCTGTGGAGCCCTTCGAGACCGGCGGCGCCTGGGACAGGGAAGAGGTCCCCGAGACCTACCCCTTCGGGCTCTGAGCCGGTGAGACCCTGGTATGGCCCGGACTCATGATGGCGACTGAAAATGGCCTCGCTGGGTCTCGGCGCAGCGCCGACTTGACCTGCATCAACGGCGTTCCGCGGGGGCTCGACCTATGGTGTTTCAGGCCAACTGCCTGCCAGTCGCGCAGGCGCCACACGAGGAAGAGGTCCCACCATGGCCAGGAAGAACGTCAAGCACATCAGCCCCTCGGAAAGCCCGACACCTCCCAGCCCGGCACCTTCCCGGGAGTCCCAGGTCCTGAGCCCGTTCCGGGAGATGGAGCGCATGCTCGATCGGATGTTCGAGCATGGCTGGATGCCGAGCTGGCGACGCGAGCATCCGCTCTGGGAGCACTTCGGTGCCCTGGAGTCGGAATTCCCGAAGGTCGACATCATCGACCGGGATGCGGAGGTCTGCATCCGCGCCGAGCTGCCCGGCATCGAGCGCAAGGACCTGGATATCTCGGTGACCGATGACAGCGTGACCATCAAGGGCGAGAGCAAGCAGGAGCGCAAGGAGGAGACCGGCGAGTATTTCCGCAGCGAGATCTCCCAGAAGAGCTACTCACGCACCCTGTCGCTGCCCTGTGCTATCGATGCAGATCGGGCCGAGGCCAGCTTCACCAACGGCCTGCTCGAACTGACCCTGCCCAAGCAGAAGCAGGCCAATCGTCGCAAGGTCGAGGTCAAGTAGCCCACGACGGCATCGATAGCGGCGTTACGGCGGGCGGGGCGACCCGCCCGCCGCTTCGTTCGGGCTCTCGGCCCCAAGCCCCATCCCGGGCCAGCCCGCTACATGGCCTTCGTGCCGAGCCGTCGCAGCCTGTTGAGCCAGCGCTGTCGGGTTCGTGGCTCCAGCCCTTCCACCGACCCGATCAGCGTCTCGCGCACCGGAGCGAAGCCGACGAACCCCAGGATGTTACGCTCCAGTGCCTTCACGCTATGGGCCCGGTAGACATGGCGGTAGATCGCCGCCGGCATGCCCATGGTAACGATCACCCGGGCCGAGCGCCCCGTCAGCCCCTTGCGACCCAGCGGGTTGCCCTCCTCGTACTCGAAGGCGAAGTGCGGGCGCATCACCTGCTCCAGGAAGGCCTTGACCAGCGCCGGCATGTCGCCGAGCCAGAGGGGGAAGACGAGTGCCAGATGGTCGCACCAGGCGATATCCTGCTGCACCGCCGCAAGTCCCTCCGGAACGTGGCCGTCCTTCCAGTCTTCGGCGCTGCGCAGCAGAGGGAAGTCCAGGCGGGTGAGGACCGCTTGCCTGACCTCGTGGCCGGCCTCCCGGGCACCGGCGATATAGTGGTCGGCCAGAGCATGGCAGAGGTGGGGGGCCGCCGGGTCGGGGTGGCCCTGAAGAAGCAGGATGCAGCGGGTCATGGCAGGCCTCCGGGGTGCCGAACGATGCGCTATCAGCATAGCTCCCTGGTGTCGGCTCGCCGTGAGGTGCGGACGCCTCAGTCCTGGCGACGCTTGAGCTGGTCACGCAGCCCGTTGGGCACCTTCTTGATGATCAAGCGATCCTGCTCCTCATCGTATTCCACGGCAGCCCCCAGCAGGTGGGAATCGAAGCTGATCGACACCCCCGCCGCGCGCCCGGTGAAGCGCCGGAACTGGGTGAGGGTGCGCTTGTCCGGCGGGATCTCCGGCGCCAGGCCATAGTCGCTGTTGCGGATATGATCGAAGAAGGCCTTGGGCTGCTGCTCGTCGACCAGCTCGGAGAGCTCCTCCAGGGTGATCGGCTCGCCGCGGCTCGCCTGGTCGCTGGCGTAGTCGAGCAGGGCATCGGTCTTCTCGCGGCTCGCCTCCTCGGGCAGGTCCTCGCGCTCCACGTAGTCGCTGAAGGCCTTGAGCAGGGTGCGGGTCTCCTGGGTGGCGTCGACCTGCTCCCGGGCCCCCAGCACCTCGGCGAAACCCTCGGCCAGCTTCTTGCCGCCGCGATCCCGGGTCCAGGACAGGTAGGGGTGCGAGGCCGAGCCTCCCTGCCACTGGCCGATGTCGAGCCGGGCGGCCAGCGTCATCTGGCTCAGGTTGAGCTGGTGGCTCGGTACCACCTCCAGCGACTCGCTGATGCCGAAGCCCTGGCGATGGTGCAGCAGTGCCATGATCAGGTAGCGGGCCTCGCCCTGGCGGTGGTCGATGACCAGGAAGTGGCCGCCCACCGGCAGGTGAGCGTCGATCAACGGGGTGATGCGCTCGGCCAGTTCCCGGGTCAGGGCGGCGAAGTCGAGCCCATCCTCCTGGTAGCGGGCCAGGGCGGCGGGGAAGGGGCCGGCGTCCTCGTCGTCCTCGGCGAAGCGACCCCAGGTCTTGGCCTTGGCATGGTAGGCGTCGCTCAGCCCCGCCAGCAGGTCGTCGAGCGCCGGGGAGACGGCCAGTTCCGCCCGGGCGGGCACGAGACGCGCCGGCGTCTCGCCGTCGCCCTTGTCGATGCGGTGGATGATGCTGTGCAGGATCGGCATGGGAGACCTCGCGGCTCGCGGTGGAAAGGCGGCGATGATACCGCAGCCGCCCCGGACTCGGCTGCCCCTCAGGGCTTGAGGCGATAGCCGGTGCGGAAGATCCAGCTCACCACCCCCAGCGAGACCGCCAGGAACAGCGCGATCATCCCCAGGCTCGCCCAGATGCTCACGTCCCCCAGGCCGTAGAAGCTCCAGCGGAAGCCGCTGACCAGGTAGACCACCGGGTTGGCCAGCGTCACCGCCTGCCAGAAGGGCGGCAGCATGTCGATGGAGTAGAAGGTGCCGCCGAGGAAGGTCAGCGGGGTGATCACCAGCAGCGGCACCAGCTGCAGCTTTTCGAAGCCGTCCGCCCAGATGCCGATGATGAAGCCGAGCAGGCTGAAGGTCAGCGCCGTGAGCACCAGGAACAGCAGCATCACCAGCGGGTGGGCGATGGAGAAGGGCACGAACAGGCTCGCCGTGCCCAGCACGATCAAGCCCAGGATCACCGACTTGGTGGCCGCCGCGCCGACGAAGCCGAGCACCACCTCGAAGTAGGAGATGGGGGCCGAGAGGATCTCGTAGATCGACCCCGAAAAGCGCGGGAAGAAGATCCCGAAGGAGGCATTGGAGACGCTCTGGGTCAGCAGCATCAGCATGATCAGGCCGGGCACGATGAAGGCCCCGTAGCTGACCCCCTCCACCTCGCTGATGCGGGTGCCGATGGCCGCGCCGAAGACCACGAAGTACAGCGAGGTGGAAATCACCGGCGAAACGATGCTCTGCAGCACCGTGCGCAGGCTGCGGGCCATCTCCGCCAGATAGATGGTCTTCACGGACTGCAGGTTCATGTGGTCTCCCTGACCAGGCTGACGAAGATTTCCTCCAGCGAGCTCTGCCGGGTGTGGAGGTCCTTGAAGCGGATGCCGGCGGCATCGAGGTCGGCCAGCAGCTCGGCGATGCCGGCCTGGTCATCCTCGCCATTGTGGCGGCCGTCATAGGTATAGACCAGGGCATGGCCGTCATCGGCCAGGGTCAGCCGGTGGCCGTCGAGGGTGGCCGGTACCCGCGTGATCGGCTCGCGCAGGTGCAGCGTCAGCTCCTTTCTGCCGAGCTTGCGCATCAGCTCGCGCTTCTCCTCCACCAGCACCAGGGAGCCGCCGCGGATCACCCCGATGCGGTCGGCCATCTCCTCCGCCTCCTCGATGTAGTGGGTGGTCAGGATAATGGTCACGCCGCTGTCGCGCAGGCCCCTTACCACCTCCCACATGTCGCGGCGCAGCTCGACATCGACGCCGGCGGTGGGCTCGTCGAGAAACAGGATCTCGGGCTCGTGGGCCAGTGCCTTGGCGATCAGCACCCGGCGCTTCATGCCGCCGGACAGGGTGATCAGCCGATTGCGCCGCTTGTCCCAGAGCGACAGTGAACGCAGCACCGTCTCGATATGCCGGGGATCCTTCGGCTTGCCGAACAGTCCTCGGCTGAAGCTCACCGTGTCCCAGACCGTGGAAAAGGCCTCGCTGGTCAGCTCCTGGGGAACCAGGCCGATGCGTTCCCGGGCGCGACGGAAGTCCCGGACGTTGTCGTGGCCATCCACCAGCACCCGGCCCCGGCTGGCATTGACCAGGCCACAGATCACGCTGATCAGGGTCGTCTTGCCGGCGCCGTTGGGGCCGAGCAGGGCGAAGATCTCGCCGCGGCGGATCTCGAGGTCCACGTCGCTGAGTGCCTGGAAGCCGCTGTCATAGGTCTTCGACAGGCTCTCGACGTGGATCACGGTGTCGTCACTCAAGCTCGATGTCCCCCTGGAACTCCACCTTCAGCTCGAGCCCGGCCACCTCCAGCGTCACGCTGGCGGGCAAGGACTCGTCGCCCGCCAGCCGCCCCTCGGCCAGCGCCTGGGCCACGGCCTCCTCGATGCGCTGCTGGGACTGGACCCCGACGGTCTTCAACAGCTTGCGGATGCTCTGGTGAAAGGTCTCGTCATTCATCGGCATCTCCTTATGGGTTGGCTGCCCTCCCATCCTAGCGCGGCTGGCGCCATGGAACATCGCCCAGCAAAGACGAAAGCCGCGGTGGTGGCCCACACGCGGCTTTCCTCGGTCATGGTCCGCCTGGGAGGGTGGCGGTCATCGCGCGTCCTCGCGGCGCATCAGGTGCGGCTGGTGACCTCGAGCAGGTGATAGCCGAACTGGGTCTTCACGGGACCCTGGACCTGGTTGAGCTCGGCGGAGAACACGACCTTGTCGAACTCCGGCACCATCTGGCCCGGGCCGAAGCTGCCGAGCTCACCGCCCTGCTTGCCGGACGGGCACTGGGAATGCTCGCGGGCGACCTCGGCGAAGTCGCGGCCGCCTTCGATCTCGGCCTTGAGGGCCTGGCACTGTTCTTCGCTGCTGACCAGGATGTGACGGGCGGATGCCTGGGCCATGGGAGTCTCCTCGATGGGACATGCTAGGGTGGATGAGACGACAAGGATACCATGCCGGTCCCGCGGTGGGACGCCAAAACGGTGCTCAGCCGCCCTGGTCACCCGGTTCAAGGAGGAACCCCCCATGAGCTGCATCTTCTGTGACATCGTCGCGGGGCGCGCGCCCTGCCATCGGATATGGGAAGACGAGGAGCACCTGGCCTTCCTCTCCATCTACCCCAACACGCCGGGCTTCACCGTGGTGATTCCCAAGGCGCACTACCCGAGCTATGCCTTCGCCCAGCCGGACGCGGTGCTGTGCAAGCTGGTGCTTGCCACCAAGCGCGTAGCCCGGCTGCTGGACAAGGCCCTGGACGGGGTCGCCCGCACCGGCATGTTCTTCGAGGGCTACGGCGTCGATCACCTGCACAGCAAGCTGGCTCCCATGCATGGCACGGGCAATGACTCGGCCTTCCAGGCCGTGGAATCGCAGCTGGACAAGTACTTCACGTGCTACGAGGGCTACCTGTCCTCCCACGACCACCGTCGGGCCGACGACGAGCGGCTCGCCGAACTCGCCGCCCGGATCCGCGCCTTCATCTAGTCCGGCCGGGGCCACCCTGCCGCCAAGCCCGTCGCACCCCCTGCGTCGGGCTACACTGAGGGAGCATCGCTTCGCCCCTGCGGGGCGGGCGATGGGGCTCGCCAGCCGGTTCCGGGCTCGCCGATCCGGGTATCGTCGGCGTCCCGGCGACTGTCGAGGGAATCGGCCTGGCGACTGGCGAGAGGTGCCCGGAGACATGGCATGAGCCAGCATTGGCGTTGCATCCTGTCCTGTCTGGTTGTCTGCCTGCTGGTGCCCCTGGCCATGGCGGACGGATCGGCCGAAGAGGCCGAGCGCAAGGCGGAGCAGCTGGAACAGAGCGTGGTCGAGACGAACGAGGACGGCCCCGCCACGCCGGCGGCGGCGATCGACAAGCCGGAGGCCCAGGCGGTCGACCCGGCTGGTGAAGCGCCGCTGGATGACCCCATCACCTGCCTGGCCCGCAGCATCTACTGGGAGGCCCGCGGCGAGGATGTAGCCGACATGGAGGCCGTGGCCAATGTGGTGATGAACCGTCTCGGCGATTCCGGCTTTCCCGATACGGTCTGCGGGGTGGTCAGGCAGGGGAGCGAGCAGGGCGCCTGCCAGTTCTCCTGGTGGTGTGACGGTCGCGTGGACGAGGCCGATGAGGACAGCGCCTATGCGCAGGCCAAGGAGATCGCCCGCCGCGCCCTCAACCAGCAGCTTGGCGACCGCACCGGCGGCGCCCTGTACTTCCACCACCGCTCGGTGCGCCCCTCCTGGGCTGCGGAGTTTGCCAAGACGGTCGACGTCGGCGGCTTCGCCTTCTACCGGCCCCGTGGCGGGGCATCCCACTAGTCACCAAGGAGTCTCCCATGAGCACTCTCGTTGATGATCGCGACCTGGCCTCGTCACGCGACTGCCCGGTCGTCGAGGGAAAACGCCAGGTCCAGCACGTGGCGCCGCGTACCGCCGACGTGGGCGGGATTCCCGTCAATCGGGTATTGCCCTCCCGCCACCGCCGCCTGGTGGGCGCCTGGTGTTTCCTCGACCATGCCGGCCCGGCCGTCTTCAAGGGCGAAGCCCGGGGCCTCCGGGTCGGCCCCCACCCCCACATCGGTCTGCAGACCTTCACCTGGATGATCGCAGGCGAGGTGCTGCACCGCGACAGCCTGGGCAACGAACAGGTGATCCGTCCCGGCCAGGTCAACCTGATGACCGCCGGCCGCGGCATCAGTCACACCGAGGAATCGGTGCCCGGCGAGACCCGGCTGCATGCCGCCCAGCTATGGATCGCCCTGCCGGAGGCCGACCGCCGCACCGATCCGCGTTTCGATCACTACCCGAAGCTGCCCCGCTGGGATGAGCAGGGCGTCGCCTTCACCCTGCTCACCGGCGAATTCGCCGGCCACCGCGCGCCGACCCTGGCCTTCTCGCCCCTGGTGGGCCTGGAGCTCGTCGCCCGGGAGGCGAGCACCGTCGAGCTGTCGTTGCGCGAGGACTTCGAGTACGGCGTGCTGCCCCTGGAGGGCGAGCTCGACATCGAAGGCGAGACCTTCCCGCCCAACGAGCTGGCCTACCTGGGCCGGGGGCGCGAGCGCGTCACCCTCGGCCTGACCGAGGACGGCCGGGCTCTCCTGGTCGGCGGCGAGCCCCTGGACGAGGAGATCCTGATCTGGTGGAACCTCGTCGGCCACAGCAAGGCCGAGATCGCCGAGGCCCAGCGGGACTGGGAAGCCGGCAGTGAGCGCTTCGGCCGCATTCCCCGGTACGACGGAGAGCGCCTGATGCCGCCGCCATTGCCCTGGCAGGTCTGACGCCCTGGCCTGGCGGCTGGGTGGCCTCAGGCGGGATCGATGGTCAACAGCAGCCGTGGCTGATCGCTCCCCAGCGTCGGGCTGCGGTGCACCAGCCCTTTGCCCTCATTGCCGATCCAGCCGCCGCCCTTGAACAGGGCGACATCCCCTGTCTCCAGCCGGTGGATGACGGCATCCGCGAGGACGATAGCCGGCTTGCCGGGGTGCGGTGCGCCGAGGCCTGCCCGATGCACGGCGTGTTCGGGCAGCCACTCGCTGCCGGGGCCCAGGTAGGTCGTCACCAGGCGTACCGGCAGCTGGTCGCAATGAAAGCGCGGGCACATGGGCGCGTCCAGTCGGCGCAGCCGCAGGCCCACGTCCTGGGTATCGAACAGGCAGGCCATGGCCTCGGCCAGGATCACGATGTCCTCCACCAGGGAATCGGATATGCCGGGGCAGTGCAGGGCCTGGAGCAGGGCGGCACGGAGGTCGTCG
Source organism: Halomonas nitroreducens (assembly GCF_003966155.1). GTDB lineage: Bacteria > Pseudomonadota > Gammaproteobacteria > Pseudomonadales > Halomonadaceae > Halomonas > Halomonas nitroreducens. The sequence continues at coordinate 85,691 of NZ_RXNS01000003.1, read as the reverse complement.
CCCGGTTTCCCCCGCCAGGCGAATGACAGAGGGCGCTCGGCCCTTACCTGAGCCAGAGCCCCCGCCAACAGGTCGTGGGGCAGGGGGCGGCGCAGCACGGCGAGGGTAATGGCGTCCTCGAAGATCCTGGGCAGCACCTCGATGCCCCCGCCCTCCACCCAGTGGGGCGTCGCGGTGGGCAGGTCGGGGCTGGGCAGAGCGGCGGTCGGCGACATCCTTGGCTCTCCTTGTCGGATCGGATTGGGGACACGTTGTGGCATTTGAAGGACGATACGTTATAACATAACTTTTTTATGGCATCGCCACACCAGAGCGCATTTTCATGACACCGCCGACGAGGATACCGATCGATGAGCGAAGACAGACTGGCCGATATCGCGGGCCAGGCGACTGCGGCCGCCCCCCGCCTGGCCTGGGTGGGCATGGAAGGCATCGACCTGCCGCTGCAGGTGGCGGGGCAGCCAATGGCCGGGACGGCCGACGCGGGTGTGAGCCTGGATGCCCCCGGGGCCCGGGGCATCCACATGTCGCGGCTCTACCTGGCCCTCGAGCGGCTGGCCGGCCAGGACCTCAGCCTGATGCGGCTGCGGGAGGTGCTGACACACTTCCTCGATAGCCACCATGGGCTCGCCCGGCGTGCCTTTCTTGATCTCGAGGGCGAGGCCCTGCTGCGGCGTCCCGCTCTGGTCAGCCCCCTGGCGGGCTGGAAGGCCTATCCCCTGGCCGTTCGTAGTTGCCTCACTCCCGAAGGTTTCGAGGCTCGGCTGGAACTCGCCATCGGCTACTCCTCGACCTGCCCCTGCTCCGCGGCCCTGGCCCGTCAGCTCATCCAGCAGCGCTTCGATGACGACTTCGCCGAGGAAGCGGCGATCGAGCGCGAGTCGCTGCGGGACTGGCTGGGCAGCGAGCGAGGTATTGCCGCTACGCCCCACAGCCAGCGCAGCCAGGCGCATCTCCAGCTGCGGCTGGATCCCGACACCCAGACCCTGCCCGTGGTCGAGGTCATCGACCGGGTGGAGGCGGCCCTGGGCACCGCCCTGCAGACCGCGGTCAAGCGCGTCGACGAACAGGCTTTCGCCCTGGCCAACGGCCAGAACCTGATGTTCTGCGAGGACGCCGCACGTCGGCTGAATCGCGTGCTGCGCGAGCAGCCCGGGGTGGCCGGCTTCCGGCTCCGCGTGGTGCATGCCGAGAGCCTGCATGCCCACGACGCCGTGGCGCGCAGCCAGTGGAACTGGCCTGAGGCGGAGCCGACCTGACGTCCCGGGCCACCGACCGAGAGGCGGCGGTCAGGCTCGGCGAGTCGATCGCCGGGCCGCCCGCTCATTCGTGAGGTCTGGCAGGCCGCGGGGCAATGGACTCGAGCCGCCGGCCGATCAGGCTGGCCGCCAGGAACAGCAGCGTCGCCAGGCAGACGATGGTGGGGCCGGTGGGGGTGTCGAAGCGGTAGGCGGCGGCCAGGCCGCCATTGGCCGAGAGGACGCCGATCGCCGTCGCGATCAGCACCATGCGTTCCGGAGTCCGGCTGAAGGGGCGGGCCGCGGCGGCGGGAATGATCAGCAGGGCGGCGATCAGCAGCACGCCCACCACCTTGATGGCCACCGCCACTACCATCGCCAGGCACAGCGTCAGCACCAGCTGCTCGCGCCGCGGGTCGATGCCGCCGGCATGGGCCAGGTCCGGGCTCAGGGTGGCGGTCAGCAGGGCCGACCAGCGGGAGCCGAGCAAGGCCAGTACCAGCAGGGCGCCGCCCCAGATGATCGCCAGGTCCGCCCGGCCCACGGCCAGGATGTCGCCGACGAGATAGCCCATGAGGTCGATGCGCACGCCGGCGACGAAGGACACCGCCACCAACCCGAAGGCCAGTGCCGAGTGGGCCATGACGCCCAGCAGGGTATCCATGGCATAACCCCGGCCACTCAGCCACGACACGGCCACCGCCATCAGCAGCGAGACCGTCAGCACCCCGGCGAACAGGGAGGTGGACAGCACCAGGGACAGCGCTACCCCGAGGATGGCCGCATGGGCGGTGGCGTCGCCGAAATAGGCCATGCGCCGCCAGACCACGAAGCAGCCCAGCGGTGCGGCTGCCAGGGCCACCCCGGTGCCGCCCAGGGCCGCGCGGACCAGGAAGTCGTCGAGCATCATGGCGAGGCCACCGCGAGGGCATGATCGTGTCGGTAGAAGGCCACTGCGTCCCGCTCGTCGCCCCCCAGCAGGTCGCGGTAGGCCGGTGAGCTGGCCACCGTCTCGGGCCGACCCTGGCAGCAGATGTGGCCGTTGAGACAGATCACCCGGTCCGAGGCCTGCATCACCACATGCAACTCGTGACTGACCATCAGCACGCTGCAGCCGAGCTCCCGGCGCACGCGGTCGATCTGCCGGTAGAAGGCGGCGGTGGCGCGATGGTCGAGCCCCTGGCTGGCCTCGTCGAGGATCAGCAGGTCGGGTTGGCCGAGCAGGGCGCGGGCCAGCAGCACGCGCTGGAACTGACCTCCCGACAGCGTGGCCATCTGCCGGTCGATCTGCCCCGCGGCGCCGGCCTGTTCGAGCGCCCTGTGCAGGGCATCGATGTGCCGGCGCCGTGGCAGGGCCATGAAGCGAGCCACGGTCATGGGCAGCGTCGGGTCGATGTGCAGGCGTTGCGGCACATAGCCGATGGTCATCCCCGGGCGGCGCCGGATTTCGCCATGGGTCGGCGTCAGGGCGCCGATGATCACCCGTAGCAGGGTGGTCTTGCCCGAGCCGTTCGGGCCCACGACGGTTACGATCTCGCCGGCCGTCAGGGACAGCGTGATGGCTTCCAGGATGGTGTTGCTGCGCCGGGTGACGCCGATGTCGTGAAGGGTCAACAGGGGCATGGAGGCTCCGTCGGGGGAGGGCGGGTTGCAATCATTGTTATGTTATAACATTTTATCAAGCCGACCAAGAATTCCCGACCAGGAGACGACGCCATGCCCGTCCTCGTCCGCCCGCTACTGTTGCCGCTATTGGCCGTTCCGACGCTCGCCTACGCTGAGGTCCCCTCGGTGGCGGTGGACATCCCGCCGGTGCATGCCCTGGCCTCGCAGGTCATGGGGGACCTCGGCGCGCCCGAGTTGGTCATCCGGCCCGGCGCCTCGCCCCATGGCTATTCCATGCGTCCCTCCGAGGCTGCCAGCCTGGACCGGGCCGAGGTGGTGTTCTGGGTGGGGCCGGCACTGACGCCCTGGCTCGGGCGCTCGATCGACTCCCTGGCCGATGATGCGGTCGCGCTGCTGGAGGCGCCGGGCCTGACGCGATATGACGTCCGCCAGAGCGCCACCTTCGAGGCCCACGGCCATGGCGACGAAGCCGGACATGGCGGCCATCATCCTGCCGACCATGACCATGCGGGGCTCGATCCCCATGCCTGGCTCGATCCCCGCAACGCCCGGGTATGGCTGGGCGTCATGGCCGAGACACTGGCCAAGGCCGATCCGGAGCACGCCGCGACCTATCGCGATAACGCCCGTCGCGGTCAGGCGGAACTGGCGCAGCTGAGCAAGGAGGTCGAGGAACGCTTGGTGGCGACCGGGAAGCCCCACTTCATCGTCTTCCACGATGCCTACCAGTACTTCGAACGGCGCTTCGGTGTGCCGGCCGCCGGCGCCATCTCCCTGGGGGATGCCTCCGATCCGAGTCCGTCGCGGGTCAGGGAGATCCAGCGCCGGGTCGAGGCGCTGGACATCGACTGCGTGTTCACCGAACCGCAGTACAACCCACAACTGGTCGAGAGCGTCTTCGGCGGTACCGCGGTCGACACCTCGAGGGTGATCGATCCCCTCGGGGTCGACCTGGCGACCGGACCGGGGCTCTATGCAGAGCTGATACGCCAGCTCTCCGACGGGCTGGCCGGCTGTCGGCAGGATTGATGCCGGCCGGCAGGGCGACTATCGCTGTGGTGCGTCGAAGTCGGCCGGTTCGTCGGTATACACGCAGACATTGGCATCCTCGATGTCCCCATCCGGGGCTTCCACCTGGGCCTGGAAGAATGCCTGGATCTCGCGACGCTGGCAGTGGGCCTCGAAGGCCTCGCGATTGGCCCACACTTCGTGAAAGACGATGGGATAGCTCTCGCCCTGGGCGAAGGGATTGTCGAGCTGGCGAGTCACGGTGTACTGCAGGCAGGCATCCTCGCGATGGGCATTGGGCTCGAGGGCCTGGAGCGCCCTGAACGCGGCCGCTTCCCGGCCGGGCTTGGGTTTGAAGCTGGCGATGCAATAGATCTTGCTGGACATGGGGACTCCTGGTGATCGGGCAAGCCGCCGACCATACCACCTCGCGGTAGCCGCGGGGAGGCAAAAGCCCCCGGCATGACGCCGCTGGCAGGCCGGCGTGCGGCCAAGGCAGGCATTGCAGGAGATCGGATTCCTGTGCCAGCGTTAGGGAGAATGTGCAGCAGGCGTCCTTGCTCGAGGGAGGGTCAGATGATGTCGCGTCAATATTGCCTGGGTATCCTGCTGCCCGATGATGGCCCGGGTGACTATGAGTGGTACGACCTGGCCGCCCCTGCCCCCGGCGAGCTGCCTGCCATCGAAGTGGGCAAGATCCCCAGCGATGGCCACCATGCGCCACCTGCGCTGCGGGCCCTCGGCGCCCCCGCGCGCCTCGAGCCGGTGGGCAGGCAACTGGTGGAGGCGGGGGCCGGGACGGTGGTCTGGGCTTGCACCAGCGCCAGCTTCATCGGTGGGCTTGGCTGGGCCCGGGACCAGGCAGGGGCCCTCGCGGACGCCCTGGGGGTGCCGGTAACCAGTACCGCCCTGGCATTCCTCGAGGCCTTGGACGCCATCGGCCACTGCCGGGTGGACCTGCTGAGCCCCTATCCCGACGATGTGACCCTGCGGCTGGTCTCCTTCCTGCGCGAGGCCGGCGTCTCGGTGCGCGAGGACAAGGCGCTGGACTGTCCCTATGCCGCCGACTCCCACCAGGCGGATCTCCTGGCGGAGATCCGCCGCTTCCGGGACCAGCATCCCGACACCTCGGTGCCCCTGCTGGTGCCCGATACGGCGGTCAACAGCCTCGCTCGGCTGGCGGCGCTAGGCCGGGAGGCCGGCAGCGTCGTGCTGACTGCCAACCAGGTCACCCTCTGGGCGGGGCTCAAGCGCCTCGGGTGGAGGCTCCGCCCGGATGAGGCGTTTCTCGGTGACCTGGCATTGCTGTAGCGAGCGCGTCGAGGCGAGGCAATCGCGGCGGCAGGGGCCGGGAGAGCAGCCTTGGGAGTCTGCCCCATCGCTAGTCGCCATCCCGAATTGCCGGAGGGCGGCAGTCGAAAGCCTGATTTTGCATCGGCCACCGCCTTTTCTCCTGGGTTGCCGATACTGTTGGCACCGCCAGGGACTATAGTTAACAGGCCAGGCCGGACGCCCACCCCAGGCGGCCAGAAGGCTAAGCGCAAAGAACCTGGGCCTGTACCCCATGTGTGACCTCATCTTCTTCATGCGATTCCTCTTCTCTCACACCAGGATCGGCCGGACCTGGCATGGTTGTCTGCGGATCGCCCTGACGAGGTGGATCAGGCTATCCGCGGAATGGCATTGATGGCTTCACGGCAGTTCGAGGTGTCCCATGAAACGCACGATTCTCACGACCTCGCTCGTCCTCTGCTTGCTGGCCTCCGCATCGGCACTGGCCATGGATTCGTCGGCATTGCAGCAGCGCAGTGCAGGTCTCCACGCCGGCAGTGGTGCCAGCATGATGCAGGCCGGTGACCTTCCGGTCCTGGCCAGTGATTCCGCCTACTGGGAACAACGTAGTGCACGCCTGCACAAGGCGACGGTCCTCCGGGACCAGCGCCAGGTGCAGCGGCGCAGCGTCAGGGAAGAGACTCCCTGGTGGCGGTAAGCCGGTGACAGCATGTCCCGGGCCGGGGCCTCGCGCTCCGGCCCTTTCGTTGGCCAGCCCGGTCCTGGACTAGGCTGGGGATCATCATCGGCCTGGAGGAAGCCATCATGCTGCTTGAGGGATCCTGTCACTGCCGGGCGGTCACCTTTAGCGTGGAATCACCGCATCCCTATCCCTTCAATCGCTGCTACTGCTCGATCTGTCGCAAGACGGCCGGCGGCGGCGGCTATGCCATCAACCTGAGCGGCCGAGCGGAGACGCTGGACGTGCAGGGCGAGGCCTTCACCTCGGTGTACCACGCGGTCATCGACAGCGAGACGAGCCGCGGCGAGCGGCACTTCTGTGCGCGCTGCGGCAGCGCCCTCTGGGTCTATGATCCGGATTGGCCTGATCTGGTGCATCCCTTCGCCTCAGCCATCGATACCGAGCTGCCGGTGCCGCCCGAACGGGTGCACCTGATGCTGGCGAGCAAGCCAGCCTGGGTGGATCTGGAGGCGCGGGACACCGACAAGTGCTTCGACGGCTACCCCGACGAGAGCATCGCCGAGTGGCATGAGCGCCTCAAGCTGGTGCGCTGAACCGGGAGTCGCGATCCTCACTCGCGGACGGGGGCGCTGGCCAGCAGCCGGACCCCGAGATGGCCGGCCAGGCCGAGTTCGCCCCGTCGCATCATGGTGTGATGACTCCAGGTGAAGACGGGACGGGCGAGAGGCGCGAGGAGGTTCATCCAGCGCGGACGGGTGCGTACCTGCCAGTGATAGCGCACCTCGGTGCCGTCTCGGATCTCGCGGAGTTCCCAGCGCCCCACGCCCTCCAGGTCCCCCCGGGCCTCGGCCTCGATCAGCGTGGGCGGTCGTACCCGGGTCACGCAGATCGCGAAGCGCAAGCGATAGCCGAGGCGGCTTTGCCAGGTATAGCGATAGCGGCGGCCGATGCCCCGTCGGTCACCTCGGGCCAGGGGTTCCACCTCGATCAGCCCCGGCCACCATCCCGGCCACTGCGTCGGGTGGCTCAAGGCCTGGTAGACCCGGTCGATGGGGGCCTCGAGCCGCCAGCGGGTGACGAAACGGTAGAGGGTCATGGTCCCGGGGCCGGCGCGGCCTTCGCTGTGCTTGCCGATCAGCATAGCAGCGCCGGTATGCGTCCCGGCGGACGAGGACGTGAAAGGGCGGCGTTGGAAGGAGAGCTGGCCCGCCCGGCGGCGTGGCGCCGGGCGGGGCAGGTCAGTGGAAGACGTTGAAGCTCTCGGCGTTGAGCCACAGGTGCATGGCCACGCTGGCGAAATAGCCCAGGGCGATGACCGGGGCCCAACGCATGTGGCCGGCGAAGGTGTAGATGCCCCGGGCCTGCCCCATCAGCGCCACCCCGGCCGCGGAGCCCACGGAAAGCAGGCTGCCGCCGACACCGGCCGTGAGGGTGATCAGCAGCCAGTTGCCCATGGACATGTCCGGCTCCATGGAGATGACCGCGAACATCACCGGGATGTTGTCGACCACCGCCGAGACCATGCCCAGCACGACGTTGGCCCAGGTGGGATCCCAGCCCGCATAGAGGGACTCGGACAGCAGCGCCAGATAGCCCATGAAGCCCAGGCCGCCCACCGCCATCACCACGCCATAGAAGAACAGCAGGGTATCCCACTCGGAACGGGCGATACGCGTGAATACGTCGAAGGGCACCACGCTGCCGAGCGCCTCGAGCTTGCGCCAGTCGCCGCGCTGGCTGTAGCGGGTGCGCTTGCGCGCCAGCGAGCGCGGCAGGCTGCGGCGCAGGTAGTAGCCGAAGAACTGCAGGAACCCGAGGCCCATCATCATGCCCAGGGCCGGCGGCAGGTTCAGCACGGTATGGCAGAGCACGGCGATCACCACCGTGAGCAGGAACAGGAAGACGATGCGCCGAGCTCCCCGCTTGAGCCAGACCACCTCCTCGAGGACGCCGGGCTTGCGGTTCTTGATGAAGCAGCTCATCACCAGGGCCGGCAGCAGGTAGTTGACCAGCGACGGCCCGAGCAGCTCGAAGAATTCCTGGAATTCCACCAGCTTGGCCTGCCATACCATCAGGGTGGTGATGTCGCCGAAGGGGCTGAAGGCGCCGCCGGCGTTCGACGCCACCACGATGTTGACGCAGGCCAGGTTGATGAAGCGCTTGTCGCCCTCGGCCACCTTGAGCACCACCGCACACATCAGCATGGCGGTGGTCAGGTTGTTGGCGACGGTCGAGATCCAGAAGGCCAGCACGCCGGTGATCCAGAACAGCGAGCGGTAGCTGAAGCCCGTTTCCACCATCCAGGCGCGCAGCTTGTCGAAGACCCGGCGCTCCTCCATGGCGTTGACGTAGGTCATCGCCACCAGCAGGAAGAGCAGCAGCTCGGTGTACTCGAGCAGGGTCTCGCTGAAGGCATGTTCGGCGGCGTCCGACAGGCCTTCCTGGACGTAGATCCAGCCGATCAACATCCAGATAAGGCCTGCAGCGACGAGCACCGGCTTGGACTTGCGCATGTGCAGCTGTTCCTCGGCCATCACCAGGCCGTAGGCGACGAGAAACAGCATCACGGCGGTGAAGCCGCTCAGCGAATAGGTCAGGTCGAGCTCGCCGGCTCCGGCCGCCAGCACCGGTGGGCTGGACAGCGCAAGAACGGCGAGCATGAGAACTCCTGGCCATCGGGCGCTTCGCCGGAGCCAGTGGGGGGAATGTCGTTGTGTCAGCATGAACGGGAGCATCCTGAGAAAGATGAGGGGAGGGGGTTGAAAGCGCGGAGATTCTACATCAGGGCCGGAGCTATAACTATTTGCACTGGTTGATCGACTTATGAATTGTCGTCATCGACGGGGATTTCGCGTCATGCAAGGTTCAGGTTCCTGACCCACCGGGGCGTGCGAGGCGGCGATAGTCTGAGGGAAAAAGCTTAAGGCTTTCTTAAGGAAGGGCGGGGCGAGGGGAGGACGATCGCTGGGGAGCGACGGCCCTGGGCGGGGCGGGAGCGCCAAGACGCCGGTGAGGGCTGGCCGGGGGCGCCGGCCAGGTGCCCGCCTCGAGCGTGGTCCCGCCGGCATCCTGGACCACATAGCTGCGACCGCGGTGATGGCGCAGGGCGCCACTGAGTCTCGCCAGGGCCTCGCGGGTGTCGGCGCTGACCAGCGCGACCCGGGTGCCGGGCAGGGTCCACATCCGGGCCTGGCCGGCCCGGGCCAGCGGACGTGGGGGGCGCGGTAGCCCATGGGTCTCGCGCCAGTCGGCCACCGCCTCGGTGGGGCCGATCACCAGCAGCGGCGTGCCGGCCCGGGAGTCCTTTGTGGCGGGCTCGGCGTCCCGGCCGAGAATCCGCTGTCCGAGCGCGAGGGGGGCATCGTCCAGGGGCAGCACCCGGGTCGCCGGGTCGAGGGTCAGGCCGCGCAACAGCGCCGGGATGGCGTTGAGGCGGCGCAGCACCTGGAAGTCGGGGTCCACGGTCAGGGCCAGGGGGCGGTCGCGCAGTGTCAGGGAAAAGGAGGTGCGCTCCTCGTGGGCCTCGACGACCCGATGCTCGCTGCCCGCGGTCGTTGCCACCGCCAGGGGCACGGCCAGCGGCCAGGGTGCCCCCTCGCCCTGTTGGAGCAGCCGGCCGCGAAGCACGAAGCCGCTCCCGGTGACGGTGACGCTGACCGCCTCCAGGGCCAGTGTCGGCCGCCCGGGGCGGGTCAGCCAGGCCTCGAAGAAGGGGCCCAGTGGCGATCCCGAGGCCGACTCGAAGGCGACTCGCAGGTCACGCCAGTCGGCGGTGCGAAAGCGTTGTGTCTCGGCGAAGCGTCGCAGGCCTGCCTGGAAGACCGGCTCGCCGAGCCGCCGGCGCAGCATATGGAAGACCATGGCGCCGTGCTGATAGCCGATCAGCCGGACTACCGGCTCGGCGCCGCCGCGGAAGGCCACCAGGGGCATCTCCTGGTCCTCGGGCAGGGCGCTGAGGTCGGTCAGCCAGCGCCGCCGTGTGGCCATGCCCTCACCTTGGGCCTCGGCCCTGGCGTAGTCGGCGAGATAGGTGGTCAGCGCCTCGGCCCAGTTGCCCCTGGCATAGTCGATGCCCACCGCGCCGCCCCACCAGGCGTGCATCAGCTCGTGGCCCAGCGAGGTCGTGGGAATGAACGGCAGGGGGATGACCTTCTCGCCGAGCAGCGTGAAGCCGGGAAAGGCCAGGCCCACCGGCGCCGGGGAGGCGGCCATGGTGAAGCTCGCGAAGGGGTAGCGGCCGAGCCGGGCCTGGAAGGCCTCGAGGAAGTCCACGGCATGCTCGAGGTAGGTCTCGGCGAAGGCGGCATCGAGCGTCGCGGGGAAGAGGGTGCGCAGGCGGATCCCATCGACCCGGCGTTCCCGGAGCCGCCAGGGGCCGGTTGCCACCTCGAGGTCCCGGGTACGGGGGTGCGTGTAGCGGGCGGTGATGCCATCCGCGTGCCGGCGCTCCTCCACCAGCGAGCCGCTACCCACCGCGCGCTGCCCTGGCGGAGTGTGCAGGACCAGGGTCAGGGGGCCGGCCCGGGGGGCGGCGACCCGGGGGTGCCAGCCGCTTCGGGCGGGAAGCAGCCCTCCCGACGCCGACAGCTGCGGGGCCTGGTCGGGGGGCTCGCCGTCGCCGGCCGGCCGGCCCTGCCAGCGCACGGTCACCGGGCCGGGCGGGGCGACGACGCGATAGCGCCCTGCCGCTTCCCGTGTGACGGCCAGCGTCTCGTCCCGGCGCTCCACCGCGGTGAGCCTGAAGGCCGGCGCGAGGCGAAAGCGGCCCGAGGCGGGCAGCGCCAGGCGCATCTCGCCACGCAGGGCGCCGGCGGCGGGGTCGAGCCACAGGGTCAGGGTCCGCTGGGGAGCCGCGACGGTCGGCGCCGCGGTCGCCAGCAACAGGCCGGCTACGGCCACCAGCTTGACCAGCCACGGCGTCATGGCGTCGCGACCGGGAAGCGGGCCAGCACTTCCCGGATGTCGTCATCGCGGCGCACTTCCAGGGGCAGCAGTGTCCCGGGGGGCTGCTCACGGACCCGGGCAGAGAGCTCGCCGGGCGTCTCCAGGGGGCGGCCGGCCGCGGCGAGGATCACGTCGCCCTCCCGAAGGCCGGCCGCCGCGGCCACCGAGTCCGGGCCGACGGAGCGGATCTCTACCCCGGCCGGATGGGGGCCGATCATCACACCGAGGCGGGGCGGTGCAGGAGCGGTGAAGGGGGCCTCGTCGCCGAGGGTGAAGTAGGCATCGGCCAGTCCCTCGGGCGGCTGCTGGCAGTCCGCCTGCCGCGGGCGCGGCAACAGGCTCTGCTGAGCGGTCACGCCCAGGTCGGCCAGCTGGTGGGGCACGCCGTGGCCGAAGGTCAGGTGGCGCAGGCCCATCAGGCCCACCACCAGGGCGTCGTCCTCTGTCGCCTCGGCCAGGGCACTGGCCATGGCCCGGTCCCAGACCAGCTGGGCGGCGATGAAGCGTTCCAGCGCGTCGGGATCGTCGCTTCCGGCATGCCGGTCGAAGACCTCGGCCAGGGACCGGCGATAGGCCGGCGAGGGAGCGGCGGGAGCCGGAATGTCGAAACGTTCCCGGGCGGGGACTGACGCCCAGCCGTCGCTGGCCAGCCGGCGACGCAGGGCAGGGACGATATTCAGCGCCTTGAGGGGCACGCCATGCATGCGGGCGAAGTGCAGGATCGGCAGGTACAGGGCCGGGTCGAGGCCCCAGGCCGACTCCCAGTCGCTGGCCTCGAGGAAGGCAGCCTCGCTGAGCTCACCGGCCACCCAGGCATCCAGGGTCGACTGGGCCTCCCGGGGCAGCATCTCCAGGCCGATCACCATGTCGGGGCGCAGGGCATGCAGGCCGGCCAGGGTGTGCAGCTGCCAGCGGTGATGGGCCAACTGGTCGTGCTCCTCGCCAAGCAGCACCACCGATTGGTGGGCCAGGTCCCGCATCAGCTCGTCACTGGCCACCGGGGTGCCGTCGGCAGCCAGCCACTGGCCGGGGGAGGGGCAGGGGGCGGCGAGGCCGGAGAGCGGCAGGGCGAGGCCCACCACCAGGGCCAGGCGGGTGCCGAGGACAGCGAGACGGCAACGTCGCGACATGGGAGGCTCCTCGCGGGGCGGCTGGGTCGTTCACCCTACCCCGAGCCGGGGCGCGAGCAAAGCGGGCCATGCTTGGCGGCGTCGGATGCGTTACCCTGCGTGCCCCGCGATCCGTCCCCGGAAGGCGTCATGTCCCCCTCCCACGACCAACGCTTCCAGCAGCTGAGCACCTTGCTGGCCGAGTGGCAGGCCCTGTGGCGCCCGCTGCCCTTCCAGCAGCGCGAAACGCCCTGGGGCGGTTGCCTGCCCGGTCTCGCCGACACCCTGCTGGCGCTCCCCGACGATGAAGTGCAGCGGCTGCAGGCCGCCCCCTTCGAGGCCTCGCCGCTGGCGGCCTGGCTGCCGGTGGACGAGCTGGCCGCACTGGTGGGCCTGTCGCCGGGTGCGTCGCCCGCCTCCGCGCTGCCGGACGACTGGGGCGAGGGCATCGGCGCGCGCAAGTGGCGACAGATCCAGGCCTTCGCGTCCCGAGTCAGCGTGGGGGACCATGCCCTGGTGGAGTGGTGTGCCGGCAAGGGCCACCTGGGGCGGACCCTGGCACGCCTGCATCGGCGGCCGGTGACCGGGCTGGAGTGGCGGTCGGCGCTCTGCGAGGCGGGCCAGGGCCTGGCCGAGCGGCAGGGCCTGGCGGTGCGCCTGCAGTCCCAGGATGTGATGGCCCCGGATGCCGGGCGCTGGCTGGCCGCCGATGTGCGCGTCGCGGCCCTGCACGCCTGCGGCGACCTGCACGGGCGGCTGCTGACCCTGGCCGCCGAGACCGGCACCGCCGTGAGCCTGGCGCCCTGCTGCTACCACCGCACCGCCGCGGCCGATTACCGGGCGCTGTCCCGGCGGGGACGGGCGCTGATGGCCGAGCATGGCCTGCGCCTGAGCCGGGAGGACCTGGCCATGGCGGTGCAGGAGACGGTCACCGCGCCGCGCGGCGTGCGCCGCCACCGGGCGCGGGCCAATGCCTGGCGGCTGGGCTTCGACCTGCTGCAACGCGAAGCCCGTGGCCGGGATGCCTACCTGCCGGTGCCGAGCCTGGCCTACGGCAAGCTGCCCGACGACTTCGCCGGCTTCTGCCGCTGGGCGGCCGAGCAGAAGGGCGTCGAGCTGCCAACCTCGGTGGACTGGGCGGCCTACGAGGCCGCTGGCTGGCAGCGCCTGGCCAGGGTGTCGCGGCTGGAGCTGGTGCGCCACCTGTTCCGGCGTCCGCTGGAGGTCTGGCTGGCTCTGGATCGCGTGCGCCTGCTGGAGGAGGCCGGTTTCCGGGTCAGCCTGTCCACTTTCTGCGAGCGGGCCCTGACCCCGCGCAACCTGTTGATCGAGACGCACTGATCCCGGATCGCCGGGACGGTGGCGCGTCACTCTGTCGGGTGGCCGGTATGCCATCGGCCGCGCTCGCCTCCTGCTAGAACTGGCCCAGCGACAGGCTAGCGGTCATGAAGGCCGCTGCAACATCGCTCGGGCGGTGGAAGACCTGCACCGGGAGCCCTTGGCCCCGTCCGCAGGCATCCTTCAACCCGCATAAGGGCGGTCTTCGCGCCGATCGGGTAGGACGCATGACGGGGCACTTGTCTAGAGTGGGAAAGGGAATGCCGAGACACAGAGTGAACGCGCCATGAGCGATACCCCGTACGCGATCCGCCCCATCCGGGCAGGTGACAAGCCGGAATGGGCCCGGCTTTGGCAGGACTATCTGAGCTTCTATGACACGGAACTCCCGGAGGCGGTATACGACAGCACGTTCTCGCGCCTGCTGGTACCGGAGGATGGTGAGCCGAGGGCTTTCGTGGTGGAAGTACCAAATGCGGCAGGAGAGGAACAGGAAGTCCCGGGCCTCGTTGGGCTCGTGCACTACCTCTACCATGCCCATTGCTGGAAGCTGACCCCGGTGTGCTATCTCCAGGATCTGTTTGTGGATCCTCGCCATCGCGGGCAGGGCCTGGGACGCCGGCTGATCGAGCGCGTCTTCGCCCAGGCCAGCGAGGAAGAGGCTCCCGACGTCTACTGGCTGACCCAGGACTTCAACCGGGACGCCCGGCGTCTGTATGACCGCGTCGGGGTGCTGACACCGTTCATCAAGTACGCGCGCCCGCCCCGCGACGCCTGACGCGACCCGCAAAAGATCGGCCACGCCATGAGGCGTGGCCGATGGGGACGCGAGCGTGGATATCAGGGATGACGGCTGAACTCGCCGTGGCGGCTGTCATCCATCAGACGGTCGAACTCGTGGCCGCTCATGTGGACCAGCGTCTCGTGGTCGCCGGCATCGAAGTAGATATCCGGCTGGTGGCGCAGCTGGTCGTCGAGATAGACCTTCAGCCCGTAGGCCTGGCCCACCGCAATGGTGGCCCCCGGATCGCAATCATCAAACTCGCGGCGGATCTCGTCTTCCGAGGCCAGCTCGAGTTTCTCATGGAAGAGCTCCGAGAGCTTCTCCAGGTCGGCATCACAGGTACTGGGCACCACGGCGACACGATAGCCGGCGTCGCCATGCAGCATGATCGCCTTGGCCATCTGGTTGCCGCCGATATGCGACATCTGCGCAATGCGGCTGCTCGACACCTCGCGTGGGTGGGGGACCTCCTCGTAGTCGATATCACACGCGCGGAGGTACTCCCGGATCGTAATCGGCATGGCCATGACGTTGCCTCCTTCGGCCACCAGGGCCGAAACGTCGGGTTAGCGTGTCTCCCTTCTTGACAAGTTGGACTCCACACCTTCCAGCATAGCCCGCCTGTTCGTGGATGCGATCAGATCGTCATCCAGGGGGATGCCTCACGGTCGGTGAACTGCTTCACCTCATAGGGAGCCTGCTTGGGGCCGGGCATTCCCGGGGTACCTGTCGGCATCCCGGCCAGGCCGATGCCGTCGATGTCGGGGCGTTCGTCCAGCAGGCGGTCAATGGCGGCAAAGGGTACATGGCCCTCGATCACATAGCCCTCGAGCTCGATGGTGTGGCAGGCGCCTTCACCGTAGGGGATGCCGGCGGCCTGCTTCACGCTGCCGATATCCTGGGTGTCGATGACCTCCACGTCGAAACCGCGGGCCTCCATCTGGCGGGCATAGGCCGTGCAACAGCCGCAGGAGGGGTTCTTGTAGAGCCGTGCCTCGAGGGCATCGGCTTGGGCGATGCCGCCGGTGAGCAGCAGGCCGGTGGTCAGCAGGGGGGCCAGGCTGGCTTTCATCGTGGGTCTCCGGTGATGAATGGCCGGCGGAGGCGCCGGCCGGGATCGCAGGTCATTCGGGGGAGGCTTGGCCCCCAGGGGTGAATCGCTGGCGTTGCTCCTCCGTGAGCAGGCCCATCAGGGCATCATGCAGGGCGCGGCGTTCGAGCCACATCTGGCGCTGCAACTCGGCCAGGCGAGTCTGGGTCTCCGCCAGGGTATCGGCATCCGGTTCACCCTCGGCATGGAGTTCCGCCATCAGGGACTGTTGGAGCCGCATCATCTCGCCGCGGCGCTCATATTGGGAGGCCCGATGTTCCGCCATCAGTTGCTGGGCTTGCCGGTGCTGTTCGGGCGTGAACAGGGCCCAGAGCCCGGGGCCCATGCCCTGGCCGGAATAGCCGCCCATCATGCCGGGGCCCATGCCCTGGCCGGGGTAGCCGCCCATCATGCCGGGGCCCATGCCCTGGCCGGGGTAGCCGCCCATCATGCCGGGGCCCATGCCCTGGCCGGGGTAGCCGCCCATCATGCCGGGGCCCATGCCCTGGCCGGAATAGTCGCCCATCATGCCGGGGCCCATGCCCTGGCCGGAATAGTCGCCCATCATGCCGGGGCCCATGCCCTGGCCGGGGTGGCCGCCCATCATGCCGGGGCCCATGCCCTGGCCGGGATAGCCGCCCATCATGGCAGGGCCTCGGCCCTGGCCGTCGGGGTCCACATGCGCACCGCCATGTCCCATGGCGGCCGGGCTGGCGAGCACTGCGATGGCCAAGGCAGTGCCCAGGGAGAGGGGGAAGCTGCGACGTTGCATGGTGTGTCTCCTGACGGGCCCGGGGCCCGCATGGGTCAGCATTGATCGGTGAGTTCCGCGCGGTCTGCCCATGCCATGCGCGCGGAACTCATGTGGCTTCAAGGCTAGCCCAGCAGCGGATGTGGCCCATTGACTTGTATCAATCGCGCGGTGGAGTGTAAACCTGTGTGCAGGGTATAGGTTGTTGTTATTTTGCAATTTTTTCGAATGCCGAGTCAGTAGTGGAAGTCTCGTGCAGGCAGTCATCTTGATTTATGGAACGATCGATCCTAAAGTATGCGGCATGACACGAGGACGCCCCATCGCCTTCAGCCCCGACGATGCCCTGGCCGCCGCTTTACAGGTGTTCTGGGCCAGCGGTTATGAGGCCGCCTCGACGCGGCAGTTGCTCGAGGCCATGCAGATTTCCCGCAGCAGCCTGTACCAGGCCTTCGGCAACAAGGAGCAGCTGTTCATCGAGGCTCTGCGTCACTACCGCGAGTCCCTCATCGGCCGCCTCGAGCGGCGCCTCGAGGCCGCCCCCTCGGCTCGGGCCTTCTTCGAGGCGCTGTTCCGTGACACGGCGGGAGAGGCGGCCAGCGAACGAGCCGCGCTGGGATGTCTGATCTTCAATTCGGCCACCGAGCTCGGCCGAGGTGACGATCGCCCCGCCTGCCTGGCTCGGGAGAGCGTCGAGGCAATCACTGCGGTCTTCCGGCGTGCCGTGGAGCGGGGCCAGGCGGAGGGCGATATCGCTTCGGGACGCGATCCCGGGCACCTCGCCACCTACCTGACCCTGGGCATGGCGGGGCTGCGCACCCTGATCAAGAGCGGTACCGGCCCCGAGGAGGCTCGCCAGGCGGCGGAGCTGGTCCTCGAGGTCCTGAACTAGGCGTTTCTTGGCCATTTTGGGAACGATTGATCCATAAATGGCCGCTCAACGACGAGGAGGCACGACCATGGCAGCCGACTATCGTATCGAATTGGCACCCCAGACCCTCGACAACGCCGATGACCAGGCCCGCCCCCTGCTCGAGCAGGCCCAGGCCAGCCTGGGCTTCGTGCCCAACATGTACGAGGCCATGGCCAAGGCGCCGGGGGTGCTGGACACCTACCTGCATGGCTACCAGCTGTTTCGCGAGGACTCCGGTTTTTCGCCAGCCGAACAGGAAGTGGTCTTCCTGACCATCAGCGGGCTCAACGGCTGCGAATACTGCATGTCGGCCCACAGCATGCTGGCCGACAATGTCTCTCAGGTGCCCGAGGCCGTCCTCGCGGCGCTGCGGGAGGGCCGCGAGATTCCCGATGCGCGCCTGGCCGCCCTGAGCCGCTTCACCCGGGTGATGTTCGAGAGCCGCGGCAATCCCTCCAGGGAAGAGGCCCGCGCCTTCCTGGACGCCGGCTTCGAGGAGCGGCACATGCTGCAGGTGGTGCTGGCGCTGGCGGTGAAGACCCTCAGCAACTATTCCAACCACCTGAACCATCCCGAGCTGGATGACGCCTTCGCTGACTACGCCTGGAAAGGCTGATCACCCGCCGGGCCCATGCCTCGCCCCGCCTCCGTGCGGGGCGTCCTGTCGTGAAGCTCCCGTTCAGCGGCCGTCAAAGGGCGCCATGATCCGGCAGGGCACCGCCCTGGTCGCGGTGTTCGTCGCGCCGGGGGCCCAGCCGGCTGGCCGCCACATGGGCGGACATCGGCATCACACGGTTGCGCTGATATCACCATGGGCGTCTGTCACTCACCATGCACGGTCATCACGATGCGACGACTGCCGCCATGGTTGCGATGCTCGCACAGGTAGATTCCTTGCCAGGTGCCCAGATTGAGGCCTCCGTCGGTGATAGGGATCTGAACGCTCGGGCCCAGAATGCTGCTCTTTACATGTGCCGGTAGGTCGTCACTGCCTTCGAAGATGTGTTGATAGTACGGCTCGTCTTCAGGCACCGCACGGTTGAAAAAGCTTTCGAAGTCGCTTCGTACGGTGGGGTCGGCATTTTCATTGATGGTGAGTGATGCCGAGGTGTGCTTGATAAACACACTCAGCAGGCCGGTCTGGATATGGCCGAGCTTGCCGATACCGCGCTCGACCTCTTCAGTGATCAAGTGGAATCCGCGCGAGCGGGGCTTTAGTTGGATTTCCTTCTGTATCCACATGGTGACTTCCTGCTGCTTGAATGGAACGACTGTCTTGAAAGCCTACAGCCCTTTTCAAGTCGGGCGAGCCTTTGCGTGCGTATCGGTTGCTGTTCGGTGCCTGAGGCCAGGACTCGCAATGCGGGGGCTCGGTGCGGCTTTCGGTAGTCAGCCGATACCCCCGAGGGCGCTGCAGCGGTCAACCTGCCAGGTGCATTTTCGCAACCCCCTGTCGGCTGCGAAAGCCGGCAGAGGGCCTCCTGATGGCGTCTCGCTGCGACCTTGACCCGGCATCGGGGGCCGGGCGATCGCCCTTGCGATCCACCACGAGCTGGGCTTTGCTGAGGTGAGCGTAAACAGGGAAGGCAGCGCTATCGTCCGTGAATAACCATCCGGTCGGAGCGTTCGGCGCGATCCCGGCCAGCCGGCCTACGCTGTCGATGAACCGTGACGGTGTCGCACGCGGTGTCGTCACACATGGAATTGGCGGGGGCAGGGCATCGCAACGGCGCCCAAGCGATACGCTGAGTGAGTCAAGGAGCCCGGGGTGGACCGAAAATCGATATTGCGGCCTCTGGTCATCGCGCTGGTCGTGGTGGTGGCCGGCGGTATCTGGTGGCTACTCGGAACCCGGGGCAACGGACCGAGCGACCGGTTGGTGCTCTACGGCAATGTCGATATCCGCGAGGCCGATCTGGCGTTCGCCAACAGCGAGCATGTCGAGCAGTTGCTGGTGCGCGAGGGCGATCGCGTGCACAAGGGACAGTTGCTGGCGACGTTACATACCGAGCGGATGGCGGCCGAGGTTGCCATCGCCGCCGCCCGGGTGGCGGCGCAACGTGCCATAGTGGCCCGCCTGGAGGCCGGTAGCCGTCCCGAGGAGATCCGTCGGGGCCGGGACGAGGTGGCGGCGGCCGAGGCCAGACTGGACGATGCGCAGCGGATCCATCGGCGCACGGCGCAACTGTACCAGCGTAACGCGGTATCGAAGCAGGTCCTGGATTCTGCTCGTACCGCGCTTGACGTGGCCCAGGCCGAATTGCGGGCGTCACAGGAAACGCTGGCGTTGCTGGAGGCGGGTCCCCGCCAGGAGGATATCGATGAGGCGCGGGCGATGCTGGCCGCCAACGAGGCCCAGCTGGCCCTGGCACGGGAAGTGCTCGAGGACGCCTCGCTGTATGCGCCCTTCGACGGCATCATCCGGGATCGCATCGTCGAGCCGGGGGAAATGGTCTCGCCGCAGACGCCGATATTTACCTTGGCGCTCACCGATCCCCTGTGGGTCCGGGCCTATGCGCCGGAATCCAGCCTCGGCAGGCTCCGGCCGGGCATGGCCGCGTCGGTATCGACGGACAGCTATCCGGACACGTCCTACCGGGGCTGGGTCGGCTACGTGTCGCCCACCGCGGAATTCACGCCCAAGAGCGTCGAAACCCCTGAGCTGCGCACCCGCCTCGTCTACCAGGTGCGGGTCCATGTCTGCAATCCCAACGACGAACTGCGTCTGGGCATGCCGGCCACGGTGACCATCCCCTTCGATGGATCACGCTCGGAGGGTGACCGGCGGATACCAACGTGCACGAGCCAGGGAGGCGACTGAGATGGCCGGTGCGCCGGCCCTGGTGTTCGAGGGCGTCAGCAAGACCTTCGAGGCGGGGGGCGCCCGCGTGCCGGCCGTCGATTGCCTCGATATCAGCGTCCCGGCCGGGAAGGTCTCCGGCCTGATCGGCCCGGACGGCGCCGGCAAGACCACGCTGATGCGGCTGGCGGCCGGACTGCTGCTGCCCGACGAGGGCGTCATCCGGGTGCTGGGCGTCGACGTCCTGGCGAAGCCGTTGGTGGTGCAGTCGTCGATCGGCTACATGCCGCAGCGATTCGGGCTGTATGAGGATCTGACGGTGCAGGAAAACCTCGACTTCTACGCCGACCTGCAGGGGGTACCTCCGACGCAACGCGACCCGCGGTACCGGGAGCTGATGCACATGACCGGGCTGGCGCCCTTCACGCGTCGCCTGGCCGGCCGGCTGTCCGGCGGCATGAAGCAGAAGCTGGGGCTGGCCTGCACGCTGGTGCGGCCGCCGCGCCTGCTGTTGCTGGACGAGGCCACGGTGGGCGTGGACCCGGTCTCGCGGCGCGAGTTGTGGGCCATTGTCTATCGCCAGGTACGCGACCACGGCATGACCGTGCTGTTGAGCACCGCCTATCTCGATGAGGCCTCCCGTTGCGAGGAGATCATCCTGCTGCACCAGGGCAGGCGCCTGGGGCAGGGGAGTCCCGGCAGTTTCAGCGAACCGTTGCGTGGCCGGACCTTTCGCGTGGCGGCGCCCTCGCTCGGCAAACGACGCCTGCAGACCCGGCTCAGCCACGTGCCCGGCATCCTCGATGCCATCATCGAGGGGGAGCGGGTGCGTCTGGTGACCGCCGAGGCGGGGCCGGTGGATCTCGAGGCTCGGTTGCCCGATGTCCCCGATCTGACGATGGAAGCCGCGGAACCGGTCTTCGAGGACGCCTTCATCGCCACTCTCAAGCGTTCCGAGGAGAGTTCACCAGCGCCGCTGGCGGGAGCGTCGCCGGGGCCCGAGTCGCCCGGTACGACCGGCCAGCCGATGATCGAGGTGCGCAATCTGCAACGCCGCTTCGGCGACTTCTTCGCCGTCCGCGGCGTCACCTTCAGGGTCGGTCGCGGGGAGGTCTTCGGGCTGCTCGGTGCCAACGGCGCCGGCAAGACCACGACGTTTCGCATGCTCTGCGGCCTGCTGCCGGTATCGGACGGCACGGTGCGTGTGGCCGGGCTCGATCTGCGCCGCGCCGCCTCCCGGGCGCGCGGCCGGCTGGGCTACATGGCCCAGCGCTTCTCGCTGTACGAGAACCTGACGGTCGTCGAGAACCTGCGCTTTTTCGCCAGCGCCTACGGCCTGAACCGGGCGCGCCGGACGCAGCGTATCGGATGGGCCCTCGAGGCGTTCGAGCTCGGCGGCTATGCCGATAGCCCCAGCGGCGAACTGCCGCTGGGATACAAGCAGCGTCTGGCGATGGCGGCGGCCCTGATGCATGAGCCCGACATCCTGTTTCTGGATGAGCCCACCTCCGGCGTCGATCCACTGGCGCGACGCGAGTTCTGGCAGCGGATCAATGCACTGGCCGAGTCCGGCGTCACCGTGCTGGTGACCACCCATTTCATGGATGAGGCGAACTACTGCGACCGGTTGGTGATCATGGCCGACGGGGAGGTGCTGACCGAGGGCTCGCCCGCGCAGATGAAGGCTCGCTTTCGCAGTGCCGAGCGGCCCGACCCCACGATGGAGGATGCTTTCATCGGCTTGATCGAGCAGCATGACCAACAACAGGAGGCCGCCTCGTGAACGCTGCGTCCCGCAGGCGGCTGCGCGGCATGATTCGCAAGGAGAGCCTGCAGATCCTGCGCGATCCGTCCAGCATTGCCATCGCCTTCGTGATGCCGCTGGTGCTGCTGCTGCTGTTCGGCTACGGTGTCTCGCTGGACGCCAAGCGGATCCCGCTGGCGTTCGTCGTCGAGCAGCCCGATGCCAACAGCGCCAGCCTGACCGGAGCGTTTCAGCGCTCCGACTATTTCGTGCCGCGCGGCTTCGGCAGCATCCAGGCCGCGCAGCGGGCACTGGATGCCCATGAGGTCAGTGGCATCGTCTGGCTACGCAACGATTTCAGCCGTCATCTGCTGGCCCGCGGCGATGCGCGCATCGGCGTCATCGTCAACGGCGTCGATGCCAACCAGGCGCGCATCACCGAGGGGTACATCCAGGGGGTGTGGCAGGCCTGGTTGCTGGGGTATGCACACAGCCAGGGGCACGAGCTTCCGGCCATGGTCATGCTGGAGCCACGTATCTGGTTCAACGCCGCAGTGCGCAGCCGCGATTTTCTGGTGCCTGGACTGATTGCCGTCATCATGACGCTGATCGGCGCCATGCTCACCTCGATGGTCGTGGCCCGGGAATGGGAACGCGGCACGATGGAGGCCCTGATGGTGACGCCGATCCGCATCGGCGAGATCATCGCGGGCAAGATGCTGCCCTATTTCGTGCTGGGGATGGGGGGCATGCTGCTGAGCGTCGCCATGGCCCTCTGGCTGTTCGACGTGCCGTTGCGGGGGTCGTTCTGGGCGCTGAGCGCGGCCTCGGCGCTGTTCATGCTGGTGGCGCTGGGCATGGGGCTGCTGATCTCGACCGTGGCCCGCAGCCAGTTTGTTGCCGGGCAACTGGCCATCGTCGTGACCTTCCTGCCGGCCTTCATCCTGTCCGGGTTCATCTTCCAGATTGGCTCGATGCCCGCCTTCGTCCAGCTGATTACCCATCTCATCCCGGCACGTTATTTCGTCGCCATCCTGCAGACGGTGTTCCTGGCCGGCGATATCTGGCCGATCCTGCTGAGCAACAGTGTCGCGCTGCTGGTGATGATGGTGATTTTTCTGGGTCTGGCCCGCCGCAAGGCGCACAAGCGGCTGGACTGATGGAATCGCTGCGACGCATCTTCGCGCTGGCGGTCAAGGAGCTGCTGGCGATCCTCAAGGACCGAAAGAGCCGGTTCGTGTTGATCGGGCCGCCGATCATCCAGCTGATCGTGTTCGGCTACGCGGCGACCTTCGATCTCAACGATATCGCCTTTGCGGTCTACAACGAGGACCGCGGGGTGGCGTCGCGCGATCTGATCGCTCGCGTGGCCGGCTCGCCACACTTCCACCGGGTCGCCGATCTGGAGCATGACGGGCAGATCGCGCCGCTGCTGGACAACCGGGAGGTGCTACTGGTCCTGCGCCTCGGGCCGCGCTTCAGCGCCGACCTGCAGCGCGGTCGCAGCGCGTCGGCCCAATTGCTGATCGATGGTCGCAATTCGAATACGGCGCTGCTGGCGTTGGGCTACCTGCGCACCATCGTGAGTGACTTCAACAGCGACTGGGCGACGCGCAACGGCAGGCCAGGCCCGCCCGCGGCCCTGCAGGTGCGCCACTGGTTCAATGCCGGCCTCGCCTCGCGATGGTTCGTCGTACCGGGCATCGTCGGCCTGCTGACGCTGGTGATCACCACCGTCGTGACGGCGCTGTCGGTGGCCCGCGAGCGGGAGGCCGGGACCTTCGACCAGTTGCAGGTGACGCCGCTGCGACCGGTGGAAATCCTGATCGGCAAGTCGGTGCCCGGTATCCTGATCGGCCTGGTGGAAGGCAGCTTCATCCTGCTGATGACGGTGGTCTGGTTCGAGGTGCCGTTGCGCGGCAGTCTCGGCGCGCTTTATCTGGGCATGTTTCTGTTCCTGCTCTCGGCGGTCGGTATCGGGCTGATGATCTCGTCGCTGGCCGTGACACAACAGCAGGGCATCCTCGGGGCGTTTCTGTTCCTGGTGCCGTCGGTCATCCTGTCCGGCTTCGCGACGCCGATCGCCAACATGCCGCCGGTCGTGCAGTGGCTCACGCTGATCAACCCACTGCGCTACTTCCTGGTGGTCCTCCGTGGCGTCTTCCTCGAAGGGGATTCCTACGCCCTGCTGTTCAACCAGTACTGGCCGATGCTGGTCATCGGCATGCTCACCCTCGCCATGGCCGGCTGGCTGTTCCGGCACCGCAGGCACTAGCCGGCTTGAAGCACTCCCGGCGTGGCGTATCGGGGGGCAGGCCATTGCGTGGTCGCGTCGCGCCCTGTAGTCATGAAGGCGAGGGAACCTGCAGCGAGCACGGCCTCCCGCGGGGAGACGGCGTTTACCTGTTAACCTGCTAACGGCAACCCGGTTCAAGGTCACTTGCCTGCTTGCCCCGATTCTGCGGTCTCTCCCTGATCAAACTGGTCCCAGTAGGGCGGGGTGCCGAAATAGCCATCCAGGAAGTCGACAAAGCAGCGCACCTTGCTCGCCAGCAACTGGCGATGGGCGTACACCGCATAGAGTGACATCGGTTCGGGTTCGTGCTCCGGCAGGATGATCCGCAGCTTTCCTGCCTGGATCGCGGCGCCCGAGATGAAGGTGGGCTGCAGGGCGATGCCGGCACCGGCGATGGCCGCCGCGACCAGCACGTCCCCGTTGTTGCTGACCAGATCGCCGCTGGGGTGTTGGTCGCGGCCCGGCAGCCACCTGACGATCGACTCGCCGGCCTCCTGCTCCATGTAGCTGTAGCGCAGGTAGCGATGCGTCTTGAGGTCTTCCGGGTGCCGGGGCGTGCCGTGCTGCTTCAGGTACGCGGGCGAGGCGCACAACACCAGGCGTACCGGCGCGATCCGCTTGGCGATCAGCGAGGAGCTCTTCAGGCGGCCGATCCGCAGCGCGATATCGAAGCCCTCCTCGACGATGTCGACCTTGCGGTCGTTCAGCTGCAGGTCGATGCCGACGGCGGGGTGGGCACGCTGGAAGTCGTCCAGCAGCGGTGCCAGGTGGTGGGTGGCGAAGGACACCGGGGCACTGATCCGCAGCAGGCCCCGGGCCTGAGTTTGCAGGTCGCCGAGCTGGTGCTCCATGTCGTCGATCTCAGTGAGCACCTGCTGGGCGCGCTGGTGATAGCGGGTGCCCGCTTCGGTCAGGTGGAGCTTGCGCGTGGTACGGTTGAGCAGGCGCACTCCCAGGTGCTGCTCGAGCTGGGACACGTACTTGCTGACGAGCTGGGGTGACATCTCCAGACGCTCGGCGGCGCGGGTGAAGCCGCCTTCGGCCACGACCGTGACGAAGGCGCGCATGGCATCGATGCGGTCCATCGGTGACTCCAGTGGATGTGGCCATCCCTATTATCAACGTCTTGTTGATAGTGAGGCAATGTTTGCCATCTTAGTCTTTATGTTTGGTGATAGTAGAGTGAGCCCATCACCTGGGGCAGGGCTCCAGGAACCCACCAACAGATCAAGATGCGAGGTGACCCTCATGAACACGCAATTCGCTCAGACTCTCTTCAGCTCCCGCGGCGGTGTAGCCGCCCTGATCCTGCGGGTCCCGGTGGGGCTGATACTGGCCGCCCACGGTGCGCAGAAGCTGTTTGGCTGGTTCGGTGGCTACGGCCTGGAAGGCACCGCGCAGTGGCTGGCGAGCATCGGCCTGGCGCCGGGCACCCTGATGGCATTGCTGGCCGGGGGCGCCGAGTTCTTCGGCGGGCTGGCGCTGGTGCTGGGCCTGCTGACCCGTCCGGCGGCGCTGGTGTCGGCCTTCACGATGCTGGTGGCCATCTTCGCCGTGCATATCGGCAATGGCCTGTTCATGTCCAACAATGGCTACGAGTATGCCCTGAGCCTGTTCGCCGTCACGCTGGCATTGGCGATTCAGGGCGCTGGACGCTTTGCGCTGGATAACCTGCTGATGGCGCGCTTCGCGGATGCCGGGGCGGGGCAGCGCGCCGTCGCCGGCAAGTGACAGGCCGGATCGCAACGCGACCGTCATCGTCCGACAGGCCCTGCCCCTCGTGGGGAGGGCCTCGCCACAGGAGAACAGGATCATGCTGGTAAACGGTGTCTGGCAGGAGCAATGGCAGCCGGTACAGGCGCAGGACGAGCAGGGGCGCTTCATTCGCCAGGCCTCGACGTTTCGCCACTGGATCACCCCGGACGGGGTGGCGGGCCCCACCGGTGCGGGCGGCTTCAAGGCGGAGACAGGGCGTTACCGGCTCTATGTCGCCTACATCTGTCCCTGGGCCTCGCGAACGCTCATGGTCCGCGCGCTGAAGGGCCTGCAGGAGGTGATCGACGTCACGGTCGTCAATCCCCGGCTTACCGACCAGGGCTGGCAGTTCGGTGGCTACCCCGGCGCCGATGAGGACACGCTCAACGGCGCGCGCTACATGCATGAGCTGTACACGCGTGCCGATCCGCAGGTCTCCGGCCGCGCCACGGTGCCGGTGCTGTGGGACAAGCGGACCGGAACCATCGTCAACAACGAGTCGGCCGATATCGTGCGGATGCTCAACGGTGCCTTCGCCGGCATCGTGGACCAGGGGCCGGATCTCTACCCGGCCGACCTGGCCGCCGAGATCGATGCCCTGAACGCCTACCTGTACACGGACCTGAACAACGGGGTGTATCAGGCCGGTTTCGCCTCCAGCCAGCAGGCCTATGATGAGGCGTACGGGAAGGTGTTTGCTGCACTGGACGAGCTGGAATCCCGGCTGGCCGATGGGCGAGCCTACCTGTTCGGCGATCGGCTGACGGAAACCGACCTGCGCCTGTTCGTGACCCTGGTGCGCTTCGATGCCGCCTACCACGGGCTATTCAAGTGCAACCGCAACACCCTGCGGGCCATGCCGGGCCTGCACGCCTA
This sequence comes from Halomonas nitroreducens, assembly GCF_003966155.1. Lineage (GTDB taxonomy): Bacteria > Pseudomonadota > Gammaproteobacteria > Pseudomonadales > Halomonadaceae > Halomonas > Halomonas nitroreducens. The sequence continues at coordinate 59,444 of NZ_RXNS01000003.1, read as the reverse complement.
CATGCACCGGATCCTGGCCCTCGACGGTATCGCCGAGACCGTGCGCCTCGACCATATCAAGGCGGGGTATTACTCCATCAAGGCGCTGAATCCCGGCGGCATCGTGCCCGCCGGACCCGGCGAGATCTGATCTGAACCAGGAGCGACAGCCATGACCACCCCGACCGATGTTCTCTTCATCTCCCATGGCGGTGGGCCGATGCCGCTGCTGGGGGATCCGGACCACCGTGAAATGGTGGAACGGCTCACCGAGATCGCGGGCCAGCTGCGCAGGCCCTCCGCCATCCTGGTCATCAGCGCCCACTGGGAGGAGTCGGTGCCGACCATCACCTCGGGCGCCAACCCAGGGCTCATCTACGACTACTACGGCTTTCCGCCCGAGTCCTACGAGATCGAGTATCCCTGCCCCGGCGAGCCGGCGCTGGCGCGGCAGGTCCACCAGGCACTGGAGCAGGCCGGGATATCGGCGCGGCTCGATGACCGGCGCGGCTTCGACCATGGGCTGTTCGTCCCCCTCAAGCTGATGTATCCGGAGGCGGACATTCCCTGCGTGCAGCTGTCACTGGTCAACAGCCTGGACGCTGCGACGCACCTGGCCATCGGCAGGGCGCTGCGAGCGCTGGACGTCGATGACCTGCTGGTGATCGGCTCCGGTTTCTCCTTCCATAACATGCGCGCCTTCTTCGAGCCCAACACCCCGGACTCTCGGGCCCGCAACCAGGCCTTCGAGGACTGGCTGGAAGAGACCTGCTGCGACGTGCAAATCGAGGAAGCGGAGCGAGCCGAGCGCCTGGCCCACTGGGAGCGTGCGCCCCATGCGCGGTTCTGCCATCCCCGGGAGGAGCATCTGCTGCCGCTGCATGTCTGCTACGGCCTGGCGGGAAAGCCCAGCGAAGAGCATATCGCCGCTACGATCCTGCGCAAGAAGTCGGGAATGTTCCACTGGCGGGTGACCCCGTGACCCCGTGACCCCGTGGCTCCGTGAGCACGGGACACGCCGCAGGCATCTCTCGCCAGCAGTCACCCGGCGGGCACGCTCCCCGGGGAAGGAAAGCGTGCCCGCTTCGGTCGACACGCGGGGTGACAGCTAGCCGGCGTCCGGTTGTGCCTCCGGGGCGGCCTGCTGGAAGGCGGGCAGCGCCCGGCAGCTGGCGACAAGCCGCCGGATGGTCGGGTAGGCCGAGAGGTCACACTCGAAACGCTCGGCATTGAAGACCTGGGGTACCAGGCAGACATCCGCCAGGGTCGGCGCATCACCGTGGCAGAACTCGCCCGTGCCGGCGTCCTGCGTCAGCATGGCCTCCATTGCGGCGAAGCCCTCGTGGATCCAGTGGCGGTACCAGGCCAGCTTGGCCGTGTCGTCGACCCCAAGCTCGTGGACCAGGTACTTGAGCACGCGCAGGTTGTTGAGCGGATGGATCTCGCTGGCCACCAGCTGGGCCAGCCCGCGGACCCGGGCCCGCCCGGCGGGGTCCACCGGCAGCAGGGCCGGGGCGGGATAACGCTCCTCGAGGTACTCGCAGATCGCCAGCGACTGGGTGAGGCGCTCGCCATCGTCGGTCTCGAGCACGGGCACCAGGCCCTGGGGATTGCGCGCCCGGAAGTCGTCACCGCGCTGCTCGGCCTTGACCAGGTTGACCGGGGCCTGGTCATAGGCCAGGCCCTTGAGGTTGAGCGCAATGCGCACCCGGTAGGCGGCCGACGAGCGGAAATAGCCATACAGCGTCGTCATCGTTGCCTCTCCGGCTGGGTTACTTGGGTTCGTACTTCACGACCTGCTGATCGATGGCGCCGAAGATGCTCTGGCCCTGGCGGTCGAACATCTCGATGCGCACGCGATCGCCGAACCGCATGAAGGGGGTCTTCGCCTCGCCGTGGAGGATCGCTTCCACCATGCGCACCTCGGCCAGGCAGCTGTAGCCCACCCCGCCGTCGGCGACCGGCTTGCCGGGGCCGCCACCGGCGTCCGGGTTGGAGACGGTGCCCGAGCCGATGACCGCCCCGGCGCCCAGGTAGCGGGTCCGGGACGCATGGGCCACCAGCTGCGGGAAGCTGAAGATCATGTCGGGGCCGGCTTCCGGCTCGCCGAACTTCTCGCCATTGAGGTGCACGGTCAGCGGCAGATGGACCTTGCCGTCCTGCCAGGCGTCGCCCAACTCGTCCGGGGTCACGCAGATCGGCGAGAAGGCGGAGGCCGGCTTGGCCTGGAAGAAGCCGAAGCCCTTGGCCAGCTCGCCCGGGATCAGGCCGCGCAGGCTGACATCGTTGACCAGCATGACCAGCTTGATGTGATCGGCGGCCTGCTCAGGGGTGACGGCCATGGGCACATCGTCGGTGATCACCGCGATCTCGCCCTCGAAGTCGATGCCGTGATCCTCGCTGATCGCCTCGATATCTTCGAGGGGGGCCAGGAACTTGTCGCCGCCGCCCTGGTACATCAGGGGATCGGTCCAGAAGGTTTCCGGCATCTCCGCATTACGCGCCTGGCGCACCAACTGCACGTGGTTGAGATAGGCCGAGCCGTCGGCCCAGTGGTAGGTGCGCGGCAGCGGCGAATGCAGGCTCGCCAGGTCGAGCGCAAAGGCGCCTTCGGCCTGGTCCTCGTTGAGCCGGGTATAGAGGGCCTCCAGCTGCGGGCTGAGCTCGTCCCAGCTCTCGATGGCCTGCTGCAGGGTGCTGGCGATCTCGGTGGCGCGCACGGCGCGGCTGAGGTCGCGGGAGACCACGATCAGTTCGCCGTCACGACCGGTCTTCAGGGTAGCGAGTTTCATCGTCTGTGGGTCCTTTCGTCAGGGGCGAGGCCGCCATGGCTTCGTCCGGATAGCATCGTTTCAGGGCTGGTTGGGGGCGAAGTGGGAGCGCAGGGTCGACCAGACATCGACGTAGTCACGCTGGCGGAAATCGGCGTCCAGTGCGGCGCTGGTCGGATGGTAGACGTAGCGACTCTCGAACATGAAGGCCAGGGTATCGCCCTGATAGTGCGGCGCGAGCTCGGCCGTGGAGGCCTTCTCGAAGGTGTCGGCATCCGGCCCATGGGGCGACATGCAGTTGTGCAGGCTGGCGCCACCCGGCAGGAAGCCCTCGGCCTTGGCATCGTACACCCCGTGCACCAGGCCCATGAACTCACTCATCAGGTTGCGATGGAACCAGGGCGGGCGGAAGGTGTTCTCGGCCACCATCCAGCGCGGCGGGAAGATGACGAAGTCCAGGTTGGCCATGCCCGGCGTGTCGGAGGCCGAGGTCAGCACCGTGAAGATCGACGGATCGGGGTGGTCGAAGCTCACGGTGTTGATGGTGTTGAAGTTGGCCAGGTCGTACTTGTAGGGCGTGTAGTTGCCATGCCAGGCCACCACGTCCAGCGGGGAATGGGCCAGGCGGGCCTGCCACAAGCGGCCGGAGAACTTGGCCACCAGGGTGATGTCCCCCTGGCGATCCTCGTAGGCCGCGACCGGGCTCTGGAAGTCCCGGGGATTGGCCAGGCCGTTGGCGCCGATGGGGCCGAGGCCCGGCAGCTCCAGAGGGCTGCCGTAGTTCTCGCAGACATAGCCCCGGGCGGCGTTCACCCCATCGGCGAGGCGCACCTGGAACTTGATCCCCCGGGGAATGACCACGATCTCGCCACCGGCCACCTCCAGCGTGCCCATCTCGGTATGCAGCCGCAGCGTGCCCAGCTGGGGCACGATCAGCAGCTCCCCGTCCGCGTTGTAGAAGAAGCGCTCGGTCATGTCCGCGTTGACGGCATAGACATGCACGCCGCAGCCCGACTGGGCAGCGGCGTCACCGTTGACGGCGACGGTCTGCAGGCCATCGATGAAGTCGGTGGGCGCGTCGGGCAGGGGGACCGGGTCCCAGCGCATCTGGTTGGGGTCGGCGGCCGGCTGCGCCAGCGGGGCGGTGGCAATGCGCGGGTTTTCCAGCGGCTGATAGGCACTCTGTACCACCGAAGGGCGGATGCGGTACAGCCAGGTCCTCAGGTTCTGCGGGCGCGGTGAGGTGAAGGCCGAACCGGTCAACTGCTCCGCATAGAGGCCATAGGCGCAGCGCTGGGGAGAGTTCTGCCCCTTTGGCAAGGCATCGGGTAACGCCTCGGTGGCGAAGTGATTGCGAAAACCGCTTTGATACTCAAGGGTATCGGTGATCATCTCGGAATCCTCTCGAAATCGGCGCTGTTGTTGTTGGCCTGGCGAGTCGGCGGCCTTGGCCTGGACGCCGAACAGTGGGTCAGGCGGGCTGCGGCGATGTCTCTGACCGCGGGCGACTGGGCCGTGGGCCTTCCCGGTCACGGCGGCCTTCTGGCGGCAATATAGTTTCTCATGAAACCAATTGTCCAGGCGTTCGACGTATTTATTGCCGGAGAGTTTAAAATGTTTGCATGGCTTGCATTGCAAAACAGTAAGTTATGTTAACATTGGACGTAAGTCTTGTGCGTGATCGCCGATGATTTCGTTGATGATGAGACTGATCAAGGGGCCGGTGGTGGTGCCACGGGCCGGCTAGTGCTGGCCTGATCCGCTGTCGTACGCTTCCCGCCGACACGACCTTACCAGGAGGGCCCATGGAGGCAGATGAGCAATCAAGCGGTGAGCATGGGGCCTGCGCTGCTGCGGACGGCCGGCCTGGCGACGGTTCCCGTGCGGAACTGGACCTGGCCCAGTTCCTGCCCTACCGACTCAACCGACTGGCCGATCGCATCAGTGACGAGCTGGAGCGCATGTACGCCGAGCGCTACGGCATCAACGTCGCCCAGTGGCGGGTGCTGGCCTGGCTCAGTCACAGCGACGAACTGACGGCGAAGAAGATCTGCACCTACACCAACATGGACAAGGCGCGCGTCTCGCGTGCCATTCAGGCGCTGGAGGATCGTGGCCTGATCTACCGGGAGCCGTCGGCCCACGACCAGCGCGTCCATGACCTGCACCTGACGGCGGCGGGCGAGGAGTTGCTCGCGAGTCTGGTCCCCGACGCCCAGGCCTGGGAGGCCGAACTGGTGGCCACCCTGAGCGTCGGGGAGTATCGCGACCTGTTCAATGCCATGGGCAAGCTCGAGCGTCAGCTGGAGCGGATCGGCCAACGCTAGCCCTCCACAGGGCCTCAAGCCGGCCGCTTACCCCGACACCCGCAAACGCCGGATGTCGGGGCCGTGGGTCTCCCGTCGCCTTTCTCGCCTTGCCTCCCGACATTTCCCGAGTCCCCCGTTCAGGTGAAGTCGCGTAGCTCGTCGGCGCCGAGGTTGGCACCGGTGATCACCACCACCAGGTCGCCGTCTGGCGGCAGGTCGGGCCCGCGCCTGGCCAACAGGGCGGCAATGCCTACGGCGGCGCCGGGCTCGACCACCAGCTTGGCCCCGTAGAGCAGGTGATGCATGGCGCGCTCGAGGTCGGCCTCGTTGACCTGGGCCAGCGCCGCCACATGGGCCCGGCACATCGGGTAGGTGAGCTCGCCGATGATGGCAGCGGCGAGGCTCTTGGCGGCGGTGTCGACCCGGGCAAGCCGGGCCGGGCCACCCTCGGCCCAGGCATGGGCCATGCTGGCCGCGCCCAGGGGTTCCACCCCGATGAGGCGCAGTGACGGTCGCAGGGCCGCGGTGGCCACGCCGATGCCCGAGATCAGCCCGCCGCCGCCGATGGGGCAGAGCACGGCACTGGCCTCGGGGGCCTGGTCGAGCAGTTCCAGGCCGACGCTGCCCTGGCCGGCGATGATGCGCTCGTTGTCGTAGGGATGCACCAGGGTCAGGCCGCGTTCGTCCACCAGCCGATGCATGAGCGCCCAGGCGGCATTGATATCGCCGTGGAGAATCACCTCGGCGCCCAGCTCGCGGCAGCCCGCAACCTTGAAGGCGCTGGCGTCCTCGGGCATGACGATGGTCACCGGCACCCCGGTCTGGCGGGCTGCCCAGGCCAGCCCCAGGGCATGGTTGCCGGCCGACACCGCCCCCAGGCCCCCGGCCAGCTCGTCGCGGCTCGCGGTGCGCAGCCAGTTCAGCGCCCCGCGGGCCTTGAAGGAGCCGGTTCGCTGCAGCGACTCGGCCTTGAGCCAGACCCGGCGGCCGAGGCGCTCGGAGAGGCCATGGTCCAGCACCAGGGGCGTGACGGGCAGGGTGTCGCCCAGGCGTGCCCGGGCCTCGCGAAGGGTGGCGATGTCGAGCATGGGCTCTCCTGTGACGGTCAGTCGTCGGGCGCCGCCTCGTCGACGGCGGGGAAGAGGGCCGCGCGGAAGTAGTCGCCGATGCGCTCCCGGGTACGAGCGTACCAGGCCTCGTCCTTGGTCACCGCCCGCTCGGCGTTGAGCGGGTGGGTGGGGATGTGCAGGCGCATGTCGATGCCGCTGTCCGCGTGAGTGGTGATGCGCAGGGCGGCGCTTTGCCGGGAGGGCCCGTAGGGGATATAGCGGGTCAGCTCCGCCTGGCGCTCGGTGGCGGTGGCGAAGCGGATGAACGCCCGGGCTGCCTCGGGGTGCGGTGCCTGGCGGGGGATCGCCCACACTTCGTGCTCCTGGACCTGGGCGTCCCAGAGGATCTCGATGGGCACGTCGCGGTTGACCATGGCATCGAAGAAGCGGCCGTTGTAGCCCGAGGCCATCACCACCTTGCCCTCGGCCAGCAGCCGTGGCGGGGTGCTGCCGGTCTCCCACCAGCGCAGGTCCTCGAGGCCCTCGAGCCGCGCCAGGGCCAGCGACAGGCCGCGCCGGGTGCTGAGCAGCCGGTAGAGTTCCTCGCGAGGCACGTCGTAGGACAGCAGGGCCCACTCCAGGTTGACCGACGGCGTACGCTGCAGGGCCCGCGGCCCCGGGAAGCGCCGTTGGTCGAAGAGGTCGGCGATCCGGGTGGGGCGTCGGCCGGGGAAGGCGTCCCGGCGATAGGCGACCACGGTGGCGAACACCGAGTGGGTGATGCTGCAGGGCCCGAAGGCGCCGTCGATGAAGTCGCGCTCGGCGGAGGTGCCGTCCGGCGCCGGCTCGGCCAGCGACGGCGACAGCGGCGCCAGCAGGCCCTCGCGGCAGGCCGCCATGGCCTCGCTGCGGGTCATGTCCATCACGTCCCAGGGCACCTCGCCCGTGGCCACCGCGCGGCGCAGGTCGGCCAGGCCGCCATCGTAGCGGGCCACGCTGACCGGGGTGCCGGTGGCCTCGGTGAAGGGGGCGAAGAGGGCGCGGCTCTGGGCGCGCTCGTAGGCGCCGCCCCAGCTCAGCACCGTGATGCCCTCGGGCGCGGCGACCGCCGGCCACGCCGCCCAGAGCCCCAGCGCCAGGACGCAGGCCCGGGTGAGGCGCCTAGCCGGCACCGTGCTCCTCCCGCCGCAGCTCGTCGCTGTACTGCAGGAAGGCCCGGGCGATGCTCGCCTCGAAGACCACCCCGAGGAAGGTGTCGTCGTCATCCACCACGGCGATGGCCTCGCCGGTCATCTCCTGCAGGTGGCGCATCGCCGCCCATACCGAGGTTTGCGGGCCGAGCACCGGGCGTGGCGTCTGCGGGCAGTCATCCACCGTGCGCGTGTCCTCGCCCCGCTCGCGGATCACCTCCAGGTCGGCCAGGGTCACGCTGCCCCGGTAGCGGCCCTCGGCATCGACCAGGTAGGCCTCGCCGTGGCCGGCCCGGCCGAGCTGAGCCACGGCCTCCGCCACGCTGGCGTTGGGGCGCAGGGTCACGCCGTCCTGGCTCAGCAGCCGTTCGAGCCGGGCGTCCTCGAGCACGGCACGGCTGCGCCCCGAGGAGAGGTCGAGCCCGCGTCCGGCGAGCTGGATGTCGAACAGCGAGCGGCCGAACAACTGAGCGGCAATGGGGCTCGCCAGGGTCACGCTGGCCAGGGCCGCGGTGGTCAAGGCATAGCTGCCGGTAAGCTCGAAGACGATCAGCAGGCTGGTCAGGGGGGCACCGATCACCGGCGCGGTCACCGCCACCATGCCGCAGATGGCGTAGAAGACGAAGGTGTCCTGGGCGCCGCCGGCAGCGGCCACCAGGGTGCCGCACAGGGCGCCGAAGAGGGTGCCGATGACCAGCGCCGGGCTGAACACCCCGCCGCCGAAGCCCATCCCCAGGCACAGCGCCGTGGCCGCGAGCTTGAGCAGTAGCACCACGCCCAGCTCGAGGCCGCCGAAAGCCCCGGCGATGGTGGCGAAGCGCAGGGTCTCCTGGCCCATGCCCAGGATGTCGGGCACCCACAGCGCGACCACGCCGAGCATGGCCCCGGCCAGTGCCGGGCGCAGCGGGGGCGCCAGGGGCAGGCGCCCGACCACCCGGCCCACGGCCAGGATGGCGTGCATGTAGGCGCCGGCCACCAGGGCGCCGAGGCCGCCGATGGCGAGGAAGACGGCAAACTCCCAGGGCCGGGGCAGGGCGGGTTCGACCACGTGAAAGAGGGCTCCGCGGGCCAGCACGTTGGTGGCAATCACATGGCCGACCAGGGCCGCCGCAGCCACCGGGGCGAAGGCGCGCAGGGCATAGTGGCGCAGCACCACCTCGTGGGCGAAGACGATCCCGGCCAGCGGCGCGTTGAAGGCCGTGGCGATGGCGGCGGCGACGCCGCAGGCGATGGTGATATTGTCCTCCGAGCGGCCCAGGCGCAGCAGCCGGGTCGCCGCCGAGCCGAGGCTCGCGCCCATGTGCACCAGCGGACCATACTGGCCTACCGAGGCCCCGGCCCCCAGGGAGATCAGCCCGGAGAGCGCCGAGAGCACCCCGGGCCGGGCGGGTAGCCGACCGCGTCGGGTCTGGACCGCGGCGATCACGTCGGCGGGGGTATGGGGCCGGCGCTCGGGAATGGCCCGGTGCAGCTGGCCCACCACCAGGCCGCCCAGGGCCGGCACCAGCACGGTGGCCAGGGCGAGCAGCTCGGGGTGGGCGAACATCATGCGCCCACGCGGGGAAATCAGCAGCAGGTCGTTGAGCCACAGCACGGCAGCCACGAAGCCCACGGCCGCCAGCGCCGCCAGTCCGCCGACTACGGCGCCCAGCAGCACCAGCCCCAGGAAGCGAATGACGCCCCCCGGACCCTGCACCCCGCGCTCCCCTGCCTGTGGCATGTCCATGTTCAAGGTGTAGGTGCGGCGGGGAGCGCCTGCAAGAATGGCGACACCGGGAGGTGCCGCCGCCGGCCGCCAGTCCGGCGCGAGCCCGCGCTATACCAGCAGATTTACGCATCTGGGCCATGTGGCGCGGGCGATCATCCCATAGGCCAGGACGACCCATGGAATTGCCAGGTTAATGGCGGGGCATGCAATGCCCCGCGGGGGGGGTCAGTCCAGGGAGGTGGCGCCGATGCGGTGCACGCTGAGGTCGGCGCCGTTGAACTCCTCCTCCTGGGTCAGGCGCAGACCGGAGACCTTGGCCACCAGGCCGTAGACGGCCAGGCCGCCGACCACGGCGACCACCACGCCGGCCAGCGAGCCGACCAGCTGGGCCATCAGGCTGACCCCGCCGAGGCCGCCCAGCCACTCCTGGCCGAAGATGCCCGCGGCGATGCCGCCCCACAGGCCGCACACGCCGTGCAGCGGCCAGACCCCCAGCACGTCGTCGAGGCGCTCGATGCGCTCCTGGGCCCACTCGAAGAGCACCACGAAGATCGCCCCGGCCACACCGCCGGTGACCAGCGCACCGATGGGGTGCATCAGGTCCGAGCCGGCGCACACGGCCACCAGCCCGGCCAGCGGGCCGTTGTGGATGAAGCCCGGGTCCTTGCGGCCCATCACCATGGACACCAGGATGCCGCCGACCATGGCCATCAGGCTGTTCACCGCGACCAGGCCGCTGATGCTGTCCAGGGTCTGGGCCGACATCACGTTGAAGCCGAACCAGCCGATGGTCAGGATCCAGGCGCCCAGCGACAGGAAGGGGATATTGGACGGGGCGAAGGCCACCACCTTGCCGTTGCGGTAGCGGCCGTGGCGCGCACCCAGCAGCAGCAGGGCCACCAGGGCCACCCAGCCGCCGAAGGCGTGCACCACCACGGAGCCGGCGAAGTCATGGAAGCCGGCGCCGAAGGTGGCGGCCAGCCAGGCCTGCAGGCCGTAGTTGCCGTTCCACACGATGCCCTCGAAGAAGGGATAGACCACGCCGACGATCAGGCCCGCGGCGATCAGCATGGGGTAGAAGCGGGCGCGCTCGGCGATGCCCCCCGAGACGATGGCCGGGATTGCCGCGGCGAAGGTCATCAGGAAGAAGAACTTCACCAGTGCATAGCCGTTGCCGGCGGTGAGCTCGCTGGCGCCGTGCAGGAAGTGGGTGTCGTAGGCGATGGTGTAGCCGACGAAGAAGTAGACCAGCGCGGAGACGGCGAAATCGGTCATGATCTTGACCAGGGCGTTGACCTGGTTCTTGTGACGCACCGTGCCCACCTCGAGAAAGGCGAAGCCGGCGTGCATGGCCAGCACCATGATGGCGCCGATCAGGATGAAGAGCGTGTTGGCGCTCTGGGTCAGTGTCTCTACGGCACTCGTGATATCCACGGGAATGATCTCTCCTGATGCATGAAAGTCGAGAACGAAGCGTTTAAGCACCAAAGTAATGCAAGCTCTGTTCCATCCTGGCGCATCAGGCCGGCCGACAGTTAGTTGGCGCGAAAAGTCATGGAATCACAGGGACCTGGAAGGCGAGAGGGTGGCGCCGGCGCACCGTCTTGGTGCCAGCCGGCGCCGTCATGCACGTTTCGTGGGCAGGCCCTCAGAGGGTCTGCCAGGGCGAGGTCGGCGGCGCGTCCAGGGTCTCGCGCACGATGCCGAGCGCCCGCTCGAGAGCCTCGCGGCTGGCCGGTGGGCCGAGGCACAAGCGCAGCGCCTGGGGGGCCGCCTCGCTGCCCACGCAGAAGGGCTCCGGCGTCGAGACCTTGACCCCGCGCTGGGCAAGCAGTGCCTGGGCCTCGCTGCTGCGCCGGCCGGCGGGGAGGGGCAGCCAGAGGATGGAGGAATTCGTCCGGCCCTGGGGGGCATAGGCCGCCAGCCGCTGCTGGGCCAGGGCCTGGCGGGCGGCGATCTCGCGGGTCTGCCAGGCCAGCAGCTCATGGCTGGCGGGGTCCTCCATCCAGCGACAGGCGGCCTCGACCATCAGCGGCGGCACCATCCAGCTCTGCGAGCGGATGGCCGCGCCCAGGCGCTCGAGCAGGGGCTCCGGCACCGTCAGGCTGCCGATGCGCAGCCCGCCGGCCAGGATCTTGGAGGTGCTGAAGATATGCAGGGTGCGCTCAGGGGCCAGCGTGCTCAGGGCGACCCCCCGGTCACTGGCGGGCAGGTACTGCACCGCGTCCTCGACCAGCCAGATGTCATGTTCCCGGGCCAGTGCTGCCAGGCGCTCGCGACGCTCGTCGGTGAGGCGCACGCCGGTGGGATTGTTGAGGTCCGGGGTGACGTAGAGCACACGGGGCGCCTGGCGGGCGCAGAGTCGGGCCAGGGCGTCGACGTCCATGCCGTCCGCGTCCATCGGCACCGCCGCCAGGCGCAGGTGGGCCTGCTGGGCGGCGTAGACGAAGCCGGGGTAGGTGAGGGCATCGCCGGCCACCAGGTCGCCCGGCTGGGCGAGCACCTGCAGCGCCAGGTGGATGCCATGCTGGCCGCCCTGGGTGATCACCAGCCGCTCGGGGGCGTCGGGCAGCCCGAGGCCGCCCTGCCAGGCGGCGATCCGCGCCCGCTGGATCTCGCTGCCGGCCTCCGGCTGGTAGTCGGTGGCGGCCTGCAGGGCCGCGGGGTCCTCGGCGATGGTGCGCAGCGCCCGCTGCAGGCCCTGGGGCCGCAGCGGGTGGGGCGGCGGCAGGCTCATGCCCATGTCGATGACCCCGTCCGCCACCGGCTGGCCGGCGCGGAAGGTGGTGGGCGCCTCACCGGCCGGGCGGCGCACATAGGTGCCGCTGCCGACGCGGGAATCCACCCAGGCCTGGCGGTGGGCCTCGGCGTAGGCCCGGGTGACGGTGCCCACGGTGACGCCCAGGCGGTCGGCGAGCTGGCGCTGGGGTGGAAGCTTCTCGCCCGGGGCCAGCTCGCCGCTGGTGATGGCCTCGGCCAGGGCCTCGGCGATGCGGCGATAGCGGGGGCCATCGTCGGGGAGTGTCGGTGTCCAGATTGTCATGGTGACAATAAAACCTTTGACGCCATTATTGTACCTATTATGCTCTGAAAGGCGCGTATTATCCAGCGATCAATCCAAAAATGTATGGGTACAATACCATGGAAACCCTGGCGTTCCTGGGACCCGCGTCCCTTTTCATGATCTCCATGACCATCACCCCCGGTCCCAACAACGTGATGCTCACCGCCTCCGGGGCCAACTACGGCTTCCGCCGGACCCTGCCGCACCTGCTGGGCATCATGGGCGGCTGCTTCGTGCTGTTCGGGGCCATTGCGCTGGGCCTGGGCATTGTCTTCGAGCGCTTCCCCATCGTGCAGACCCTGCTGCGCATCATCGGCAGCCTCTACCTGCTGTACCTGGCCTGGGGCATCGCCACGGCGCCGCCGCCGGAGTTCGGCAATGCCGAGGGACGCCCGCTGAGCTTCTGGCAGGCCGCGGCCTTCCAGTTCGCCAACCCCAAGGCCTGGGTGATGGGGCTGACGCTGATGGCGAGCTTCCTGCCCGAGGAGGGCAACACCTTCGTCAACGCCCTGGTGCTGGCCGGCTTCGCCGAGCTGGTGGCATTGCCCTGCATCTCGCTGTGGGCCGGCTTCGGCATGGCCATCGGCCGCTGGCTGAAGGGCCCGCGCTCCTGGCGGGTGTTCAACGGCACCATGGGTGCGCTGACCGCGGCCTGCGTGATCTTCATCCTCGGCTGACCGACGCCAGGCGCGTCGACGACTCGAGGACCACACAAGCAAGCATCGGGAGGGTGGCATGAAAGCCAAACTGGTGGATGTGTTCAGCGCCGAGCGCTTCGGCGGCAACGGCCTGACGATCTTCCCCGAGGCCGATGGCCTGTCGACGGCGGAAATGCAGGCGATAACGCGAGAGATGCGCCAGTTCGAATCCCTCTTCCTCTTCCGGGAGGGTAGCGGCTTCAGGGCGAGGATCTTCACCCTGGAAGAGGAGCTGGATTTCGCCGGCCATCCGCTGCTGGGGCTGGCCTACCACCTGCATGAAGCGTTCGGGGACCGGGATCGGCATGAGTGGCGGGTGAGGCTGAACCAGCGCACGGTCGAGCTGACCAGCACCTGGCGAGACGGACACTTCACGGCGACCATGTCCCAGGGGCGTCCCGCCTTCCTCGGGACGCTGACACGTGAGGAAGCCGGGGAGGTCTATGCGGCGCTGGGACTGGACGCCGGCGGGCGGCGCAACTATCCGGCCGAGGTGGTCTCCACCGGCTTGCCCTACCTGATCCTGCCGGTGTCGGGCGGCCTGGAGCGGGTCGCCTTCCGGGTGCCGGACTTGTCGCCGCTGCTCGCCTGGCACGGGGCCAGGTTCGTCTACGTCCTCGATATAGAGAGCTTCGAGGGTCGCACCTGGGATAACCGCGGGCGGGTCGAGGACGTGGCCACGGGCAGCGCCGCCGGCCCCGCGGCGGCCTATCTCCACAAGCACGGGTTGGTGCTCGGCAAGACGCTCTCGATCGCCCAGGGGCGATTCGTGGGCCGGCCGAGCCGCATCGAGACGGCGCTCGTCATCGACGGCATGGAGCTGGCGGATGTCCGGATCAGCGGCGATGTGATCAAGGTGGCCGATCTCGCCTTCGCCGCCTGACGGCAGGCGCACCGGCAGTGACGTCCCGTGGCGACTCGCGCCGGCGTCGGAGCGACTATGCTGGAGGCTGACGCCAGGCGCGTCATGCCAAGGAACGGCCCGGGAGCGCTATCGCCATGCAGGTCCAGGTGTCCATCGAGTCCCTCTATCGCCAGCACGCCCCGCGCGTGCTGGCGACCCTGATTCGCCTGCTCGGCGATTTCGACCCGGCGGAGGACGCGCTGCACGAGGCCTTCGCCGCGGCGGTGAGCCGCTGGCCGGCGGAGGGGGTGCCCGATGATCCCGTGGCCTGGCTGATCCGGGTCGGCCACCGGCGCGGCATCGACCAGATCCGCCGCCGGCAGACCGCCCGCCAGCATGCCCACCTGCTCGCCGCCGAGGATGCCGGCGACCCGGCGGACCAGGCCATCGCCGACGATCCCCTGCGGCTGCTGTTTACCTGCTGCCACCCCCACCTGTCGATGACCGACCGCGTCGCCCTGACGCTGCGCGAGATGGCGGGGCTGACCACCGAGCAGGTCGCCAGCGCGCTGCTGCAGCGCCCGGCCAGCCTGGCCCAGCGGATCGTGCGGTCCAAGCGGCGGCTGCGCGAGGCCGACATTCCCTACGAGATCCCCGATGCCCGTGAGCTGCCGGAGCGCCTGCCCGGCGTGCTCGGGGTGATCTACCTGGTCTTCAACGAGGGCTATTCCCGCAGCGACGGCGAGACGGTGGTGGACGTGCGCCTGGCCGAGGAAGCCATCCGCCTGGCAGAGGCGCTGACGGACCTGCTGCCCTGGGGCGAGGCCTTCGGCCTGCTGGCGCTGATGCTGCTCCACGACGCCCGCCGCGCCGCGCGCCAGGACGCCCGGGGCGAACTGGTGCCCCTGGAGGAGCAGGATCGCGAGCTCTGGGACCGGGTCCAGATCGAGGCCGGGGTGGCCTGCCTGGCCCGCGCCCTGGCGCTGACCCCCACCGGTCCCTACACCCTGCAGGCCTCCATCGCCGCCGTCCATGCCCAGGCTCCCAGCGCCGAGGCCACCGACTGGCGACGCATCGTGATGCTCTACGAGGCGCTCTATCGCCTTCAGCCCACCCCGGTGATCGCCCTCAACCGGGCGGTCGCCGTGGCCATGCGCGACTCGCCGGAGGCCGGCCTGGCGCTGCTCGAGGGGCTCGCCGGGCACAAGCCGATCGTCAACTACCACCTCTACCATGCCGCCCTGGCCGACCTGCACCGGCGCGCGGGTCACCGTGATGCGGCCCGGCAGGCCTACGAGCGGGCCCTGGCGCTGGCCGTGCAGGCGCCGGAGCGACGCTTCCTGGCACGCCGCCTGGCGGAGCTTCAGGCCCGGGGCTGACCCGCTCGCCCCACGCCGGCACGAGGGGAGACCGTCGATCCACGCTACCCGTCGACGGAGGCGGCGCGTAGCTGCCGGTTCAGCCGGCCGATCTGGTAGAGGTCGTGCAGGTAGCCATCCAGGCGGGCCACCAGGTGGATGACACCGATGAGCGTGTAGATCAGCAGCATCAGCACCACCTCGCTGTTCATCCAGGCGAGTGGCCCCGCCGGGACCTCGTAGCCGATGGTGAACACGCTCAGGCCGCCCAGGAAGATGGCCAGCAGGCAGCTGACGATGGTGATGGCGAGCAACCCGCCGCGCAGGTCACGGCGGGGCGGCTGGGTCTGCCAGCCGGGGAGGTGGCGAACGCGTAGCGTGCCGTCGCAGACGAGGCGCTCCCGGCGGCGCAGCAGGGCCCGGGCCTGGCGTCCCTCGCCGCCCTCGCCGAACGCCGCCAGCACCAGCCGAGGATCGATGTCGCGACCGAAGACCCGCGTCACCGCCTGGGCGAGGCCTGCCGAGGCGCCGGTACGGGCCGACTCCCGGGCCAGGGCGGACAGCTGCCGCACGTCCGGGGCGACGTCCGGGGCGTGGGCCTGGGGGTCGGCGACGATCTGCTCGGAATACAGGCGGTAGATCTGGTAGATGGCGATCAGCACGCCCCCATAGATCAGCACGAAGGTGATAAGGCTTGGCATGGCGGGTCTCTCCGTAGACGACAGGACTGCGGCGCCCCCGGAAACCGGCGACGGGGGAGGCTCGCGGTGGCGCCAGGATGGTGCGCCGGCGCCTGGCGCGAATCAAGCCGCCGGGCCCCGGTGCGCGCCTTTACCGCACCCCGTGGCCGTCCGGCACGGCATGGCGGCAGCGTTTTGGGTTGAGCCGCGAAAAAAAATCGCTCGGACTGTCGATTCCCGTCGGCGCCGCACGACTCCTGAGTACCACCCACCGAGGAGAGTGATGTCATGCGATACATGCTGATGCGCAAGGCCGATGCGGACACCGAGCAGGGCGTGCTGCCCAGCCAGGAGCTGCTGCAGGCCATGGGCGACTACAACGAGCGGCTGATCCGGGCCGGGGTCTTCGTCACCGGCGATGGCCTGCGCCCCAGCCGGGAGGGCTGTCGTCTCGAGTTTCGCGGCGGCGAGCCCCGGGTCATCCAGGGACCCTTCCCGGCCACCGGGGAGCTGCTGGCGGGCTACAGTGTGCTCGAGGTGGACTCCCTCGAGGAGGCCATCGAGTGGGCCAAGGACTGGCCCCGGGAGGATGGCGAGGGCAACGTGACCCTGGAGCTGCGCCGCTACTTCACCATGGAGGACTTCGACCCCGGCGCCGGCCTGGACAAGCACCTGGCCCAGCAGCGGCTGCCCCGGGCGCTGCAGGTGCACCTCAATTTTCCCGGTACCTGCCGGGAGGCGATGGCCTTCTATGCCGAGGTCACCGGCGGCCACCTGGAGGCGGTGCTGACCTATGGCGAGACGCCGGCCGCCGAGCAAGCGCCTCAGGAGTGGCACGACCGGGTGGTCCACGCCTCGCTGAATATTCGCGGCCATCGGCTGATGGGCGCCGACATGATGGGCGATTGCTACCAGGCGCCCCAGGGCGCCCAGGTGTTCCTCGACTACGCGGATGTCGATCAGGCGGCACAGGTGTTCCAGCGGCTGGCCGAGGGCGGCCAGGTGCTGATGCCCTTCGAGGCCACCTTCTGGGCGCAGGGCTTCGGCATGGCCACCGACCGCTTCGGCGTGCACTGGATGGTCGCCACCCCGAGCGACGAGTGTCCCTGACACAGGGAGGAGGGAGCATGCAGTACGTTGCATTGGTGTACTACCAGGAGCAGTTGATCAACGCCATGAGCGAGGCGGAGTGGCATGCGCTCAACCAGGAGTGCGTGGCCGGCGTGGAGCGCCTGACGGACGCCGGCCACTTCGTGACCGGCCGGGCCCTGCAACCCGTGGACAGCGCCACCAGCGTGCGCCTGCGCGACGGCGAGGTGCTGGTCGCCGACGGCCCCTTCGCCGAGACCAAGGAGCAGCTGGCGGGCTTCTACCTGCTCGAGGCCCACGACCTCAACGAGGCCCTGCGGCTGGCCGGCCGCATCCCCCCGGCGCGCTTCGGCACCATCGAGGTGCGCCCGGTGCGCGAGCTGCCGCCCCGAGACGACACAGGAGACGCATCATGAGCTACGTGGATGGTTTCGTAGCCGCCGTGCCCACCGCCAATCGGCAGGCCTTCATCGAACACGCCCGACAGGCGGCGATGGTCTTCAAGGAATACGGTGCCCTCAAGGTGGTGGAGTGCTGGGGTGACGACGTCCCGGAAGGTGAAGTGACCTCCTTTCCCATGGCCGTGCAGCGCGGGCCCGACGAGACGGTGGTCTTCTCCTGGCTGGTCTGGCCGTCCCGCGAGGTACGCAACCAGGCCATGCCCCGGCTCATGGAGGACGCGCGGCTGTCGCCCGAGGTCCATCCCATGCCCTTCGACGGCCAGCGGCTGATCTACGGTGGCTTCGAGATGGTGGTGAACGAGTAGCCATCCGACGGTGGCCGGCGTCCATGGCGAGTCCTTTCGTGCCGCGGATGCCGGCCAGGTTTCATCTTCGGCGGCAGGCCCCCCTGCCGGGAGGATTCCCCATGCAGAAGATCACGCCCTTCCTGTGGTTCGACGGTCAGGCGGAAGAGGCGGGCCGCTTCTACGTCTCGCTGTTTCCCGACTCGCGCATCGAGCGGGTGGTGCGCGCACCCACCGACACGCCGAGCGTGCCGGCCGGCGCGGTGCTCCTCGTGGAGTTCACCCTGGCCGGGACGCGTTACGTCGGCCTGAACGGCGGCCCCGGCATGCCCTTCACCGAGGCGGTGTCGCTGCACATCGACTGTGCGGACCAGGCCGAGGTGGATCGCTACTGGGCGGCCCTGGCCGAGGGCGGCCGCGAGATCCAGTGCGGCTGGCTCCAGGACCGCTGGGGGCTCCGCTGGCAGGTGGTGCCCACCCGCATGCACGAGCTGCTGCGCGACCCCGACCCGGCGCGGGCCCGGCGGGCCATGGAGGCGATGATGGGCATGGGCAAGCTCATTATCGCCGACCTGGAGCGCGCGGCCGCTGGCGGCTGAGCCTGTCTCACATGCTCGAACAACACCGGCCCGGAGACGCCAGGGGCGTCGCCGGGCCAGTGTTGTTCGAGCGATGCTGCTGCGGGTCAGGGCCGGCAGACGAAGTAGTCGTTCTGGATATCGTGCTCCAGCTGGTGGACGCGGATATCGCGGAACCCGGCGTCCTCCAGGTAGGCCAGGGCGCGCTCCCGGCCCCACATGGTGCCCAGGCCCTCGCCGCCCTGGGCCAGCGAGACGGTCATGCAGTGGCTGAGCGACACGGCATAGAGGATGGCCCCCAGCGGGTGCTCACGATCCAGGTGGTGGTGGCTCGAGGCGTGGATGTCCTGCACCAGGTAGATGCCGTCCTCGGTCAGGCTGCGGTGGATGCCCGCGAGCAGCCGGCGTGGCGCGGCCTGGTCGTGGATGCCGTCGAAGGTGGTGACCAGCTCGAAGGCGCCGGGCTCGGCGGTGGCGTCGAAGTCGCTGAGGTCGCGGACCTCGAAGCGCAGGTTGCTCAGCCCGGCTCGCTCGGCCTGGTCGCGCGCCCAGCCGATGGTCTCCTCGGAGAGGTCGTAGCCGACGAAGCGGCTGGCCGGGAAGCGCTCGGCCAGGGCCAGCAGCGCCCGACCGCGTCCGCAGGCGCAGTCCAGCACCCGGATACCGTCCTCCAGGCGCGCGGTGAGGCCCGGGGCGAGCGGCAGGATGGCGTCGAACAGCGCCGGCAGCACCGTCTGGCCGCTGTCGCTGGCCATCACCTCCTGGAAGCGCGGATAGTGGGAATAGGGCACGCCGCCGCCGTCATGGAAGCAGCGCACCACCTCGTCCTCGACGCTGCCCAGCAAGGGGATAAACTGGGCATAGACGGCCAGGTTCGCCTCGCCCCGCTCGGTGAG
Organism: Halomonas nitroreducens; assembly: GCF_003966155.1. Classification (GTDB taxonomy): domain Bacteria; phylum Pseudomonadota; class Gammaproteobacteria; order Pseudomonadales; family Halomonadaceae; genus Halomonas; species Halomonas nitroreducens. The sequence continues at coordinate 40,486 of NZ_RXNS01000003.1, read as the reverse complement.
CAGCGCGGCGCGCTCGTCCGGTAGCCAGTAAGCGGCGGTGTCCGGGTCGGTCTCGACCACCTCGGCCGCCACCATGCCGCCGAGCCATTCGCGCACGTAGCGCTCCTGGAGACCGGTACGCTCGGCCAGCGCCTGGCTGGTGAGCGGCGGCTGGCCGGCCAGGGCCTCCAGCAGCCCGGTGCGGTGGCCGATCGAGGTCAGCAGCAGCAGGCCGCCGTGGTTGAGGGCCTGGACCAGCCGTGACTCGAAGTCGTCGGTGTGGGGCGTCGGGGTCGTGGGAAGGGCGATATCGCACATGAGTGGGCTCCTCTTGTCGTTGGCGTGTTGGCGATGGGGCCAGGATCACGATACGACCGGGAGGCCGCCCACCGTCAGGCGCATCGCGCCGCAACCGAGGGGTTTCTGCCATGCCTGAGCCCGAGATCCGAGGCAAGGCGATCATCGCGCTGCTGGCCGGTCCCGACGTGACCGCCTCGACCCTGTTCGGCATGTACGACATCTTCGGCTCGGCGGGGCGCGACTGGGAGCTGCTGATGCACGGCCGCCCGGGGGAACCGCTGCTCGAGCCGGTGATCGTCTCGCGGGACGGCCGAGGCTTTCGCACCGCCAATGGCGCCTGGATCGCCCCGGACATGGCCCTGAGCGAGTGCCCCGCGCCGCTGGCGGCATGCGTGCCTGATCTGATGATCGCCCCCGGTGCCAGCCTGGCGAGCTACGCCCCCGAGATGGCCTGGCTGCGGGACTGCCAGGCGGCCGGGGCGCTGATGGCGGCGGCCTGCACCGGTGCGCTGCTGTTCGCCGAGGCGGGGCTGCTCGACGATCAGGACGCCACCACCCACTGGGCCTACTGCGAGGCCCTGGCGCAACGCTTCCCCCGGGTGCGGGTGCATGCCCATCGCAGCCTGGTGGTCAGCGGCGAGGGGCAGCGGCTGGTCATGGCCGGCGGCGGCACCACCTGGCAGGACCTGGCGCTGTTCCTGGTCGCGCGGCTGGTCGGCGTGGACGAGGCCATGCACCTGGCGCGACTCAATCTGATCGACTGGCACAGCGAGGGCCAACAGCCCTATGCCACCCTTTCCAGTTCGCGCCAGGTGGAGGACGCCTGCATCGCCCGCTGCCAGGTGTGGATCGCCGAGCACTACGAGATCCCTTCGCCGGTGGCCGGCATGGTGGCGGTCAGCGGGCTGACCGAGCGCTCCTTCAAGCGGCGCTTCAAGGCGGCCACCGGCATGACGCCGATGGACTATGTGCACACCCTGCGTCTCGAGGAGGCCAAGCAGTGCCTGGAGAGCAGTGACGCGCCCATCGACGAGGTGGCCGAGGAGGTCGGCTATGCCGACCCGAGCTTCTTCCGGCGGCTGTTCGGCCGCCGGGTGGGCTTGACGCCCAGCCAGTATCGTCGGCGCTTTCGCAGCCTGCGGCTGCGCCTGCAGTAGGGCCGGGCGCCCGCTCAGTCGCCGCCCTGCGCCTCGGGGCGCCGTGCCACCAGGGTGATCTCCACGTTGGCGCCGCCCAGCAGCCGCGGCGACTCGGTGCAGGTGCGGGCCGGATAGTCTGGCGCCGCGAAGAATTCCGCGTAGGCCGCGTCCATGTCCTCCACCTGGTCCAGGTCGGTGAGGTGCACGTCGACGCGCACCGCATCCTCTGCCCGGCAGTCCACCTGCTCGAGGATATGCACGATGCGGCGCATCACCCAGCGGGTCTCCTCGGCGACATCGCCGAGCACGGCCTCGCCGCCCTGGATGTCTGCCGCGGTGAGGCCCGAGAGGTGCACGTAGTCCTCGTCGAGCACCACGTGGCTGCCGGGAAAGGTGGGGTTGGGCAGGGTCGAATCGTTGTGGAACTTCGGCATGCAGACGTCCTCCTTGTCGCTTGGCCTTCGTCCCTGCGACAGGCCTGGCGCCGCCGTTGTTCCTCGCGGTGTGGCGGGCCGGCTCAGGTCCAGCGCGGATCGGCAGTGAACGACACGGTGAACCAGCGCCGCTCCGGCGGGATGCTCAGCCCGGCGGCGATCGCCTCGCGGATCGCGTCGAGCTCGCCCATGCCACGTCCGGCGGCGAAATCCGGCCGGGTGACGATATGGATCTCGATGAAGTGGCCGCGGCCGGCCTTGGCGACGTGGCTGGTGTAGTCGAGCAGCCCCTCGCGGCACATCACCGGCGCCATGGTGGCCTGCACCTCGCGGTCGACGGCGCTTGGCGCGATCAAAAAGATCTCCTTCATGGCCCGGCGCACGATGCCGATGGGCACCGGCAGGAAGCCCAGCGTCAGCACCGCCAGCAGCAGCGAATCCACATAGGGCGTGAGGTGGGCATAGCGGGTCTGCTGCAGCCACAGGGCGATGGCGAAGGCGACCAGCAGGGCGCCGGTGATCAGCGCCGCCATCAGCCAGCCGTGCATGTCGATGCGCACGAATTCCGAGTCCGCCTCGCGGTTGAGCCGCCGCTGGTGCAGCGTCATCGCCGTGCAGACGAGGGTGACCGCCAGGGCATAGCCGATGGCCATGTCGAAGGCCAGCAGGTGGCCGCCGTCGATCAGCCCCTGCACCGCGTTGAGGAAGGCATAGAAGCACAGCAACAGCAGGATGGCGCCGTTGAGTGCGGCCACCAGCGGCTCCAGGTGCCAGTAGCCGTGCTGGAAGCGCCGGCTGGCCTCGCGCACCGCCAGCCGCGAGACCCCCAGCGCGAGCCCCGACATCGCCGCATCGAGGCTGGAGAAGACGCCATCGAAGAGGATCGAGCGGGAGCCGGCAAGCAGGCCGAAGACCACGCCGAGGCCGGCGACGACCAGCGTCATGGCGATGGAGACCTTGAGGGCGCGCTGTTCGAGGGCGGCGGACATGGACATCTTCCCTGGTGACCAAAGCCCGAGTCTAGCCGAGTGCCCGGGTCTTGGGGAGCAGGCCCATGGCGAGTCGCTCCCGGGGGCTGGCGAGCGACGGCGAGAACCGGGACACTAGGGCGCCTCGTCGAGTCGGCCCCCCCCCCTCAGCGGAGCCGACATCGCCACGCACCGCTGACAGGAATCCCCCGCTATGGACGCAGGCCTGTATCTCGCCCGTATCGACGTTCACTCGCCCCATGTCGCCACCCTCGCCGGCTGGGCTCATGCCGAGTGGGGCCACCTGCATCCGGGTCGCGACCTGGCCGCCGCCATCGGCCACTTCCGCGCCGACTGCGGCCCGGCGGGAGTGCCCTCGGTATTCGCCGCCATGCACGGCGAGCAGCCGGTGGGCATGGCCAGCCTGGTCGTCGACGACATGAGCGACCGCCGCGAACTGACGCCCTGGCTGGCCTCGGTCTATGTGCTGCCCGACTGGCGCGGCCGCAGCATCGCCTCGCGGCTGGTGTGCCGGGTGGAGGAGGAAGCCCGGGCCCACGGGGTCGAGCGCTGCTACCTGTACACCCCGGACCAGCAGGCGCTCTACCGGCGGCTGGGCTGGCAGGACGTCGAGGAGCGCGACTACCGCGGCGAGACGGTGACCATCATGCAACGCGACCTCGTGCCTTCGACCTGAGCGAGGTGGCTTCGCAGGTGGGCGTCAGGCTCGCTGTTGCCGGCTCCGCTTGCCAGGAGGGAGGGGGCTGGCATCCTGACGCACAGGATCAAGCTATCGCCGATACAGAGGAGAAACGCATGCCCCAGGTCGAGAATCGCGGTGTCCGGATCGCCTTCGCGGAAAGCGGGGCGGGGCTGCCCATCGTCCTTGGCCATGGCTTTCTGTGTTCGGGGGAAATGTGGCGCGCGCAGGTTCCCGCGCTGGCGGGTGACTACCGGGTCATCAATCCCGATTTCCGCGGCCATGGACACTCCAGCCATCTCTCGGAGCCGTTCACGCTGTACGACGCCGTCTCGGACGTTATCGCCGTACTGGATGAACTCGGCATCGAGCGGGCGATCTGGTGCGGCCTGTCGATCGGCGGGATGGTGGCGCTGCGCGCCGCGCTCAGCCACCCGGGCCGGGTGGCCGGCCTCATCCTGATGGATACGGATGCCGGCGCGGAAACTGCCTGGCACAAGGTCAAGTACCGCGCCATGGGCGCCGGGGCGCGTGCCTTCGGCTTTCGCCCCTTGCTGCCGTCCATCGCGAAACTGATGTTCGGTGCCACCACCCGGCGGGAGAACCGTCCCCTGGTCAACGAGTGGAAGGCGAGGGTGGCCGAGAACCACGTCCCCTCCATGCTGATGGGCCTGGAGGCACTGATCCAGCGGGACTCGGTGCTCGATCGCCTGCATGAGATTCGCGTGCCGGCCCTGGTTCTGGTGGGGGAGGAGGATCGCTCCCTGCCGGTGGCGCTCTCTCGCCGGATTCACGACCGCTTGCCCGATTCCGTCTTCACGGTGATCCCGGGCGCCGGGCATCTGACGGCCCTCGAGCAGCCGGCACAGGTCAACGAGGCCATCGCCGAGTTTGTGACCAGCCTCCGGCGCTGAGCGGACGCCGGCCATCCCGCCTGGGCCGACCAACTCTCATGCCTCGCCCCTCGACAAGCCCCCGGGCCACCTCGCGATCTTGCCGGGCCAAATCGCCCGCAACGGGCTAGATTATATTCTCGGGTGCAGATGAAAGGGGGGATGAAAAGCTAGCACAATCAGTAGGTTGCTCTTTTCGCTACGAAGGCCGTCGTGATGCTCGAGAGCGTGTTTGCCCAGATCGGGATGATCCTCGGCCTCGCCGTGCTGGGGGGCGTACTGGCGCAGTGGCTGCGCCAGCCGCTGATTGTCGCCTTTATCGGCGTGGGCATCCTGCTCGGGCCATCGGGCCTCGGCCTGGTGGAGCAGCGCACCGAGATCGAGCTGTTCGCCCGGCTGGGCATCGCCCTGCTGCTGTTCGTGGTGGGACTGAAGCTCGACCTGCACATCATCCGGACCGTGGGGCCGGTGGCGCTCGCCTCCGGCCTCGGGCAGGTGGTGTTCACCTCGGCGGTGGGCTATCTGATCGCGCTGGGGCTCGGCATGTCGCCGGTGACCGCCCTCTACGTGGCCGTCGCCCTGACCTTCTCCAGCACCATCATCATCGTCAAGCTGCTGTCCGACAAGCGCGAGGTGGATGCCCTGCATGGGCGTATCGCGGTCGGCTTTTTGATCGTGCAGGACATCGTGGTGGTCCTGGTGATGATCGGCCTGACCGCCTACGGGCAGGCCGACGGTGACGTCAGCATGGGCGGGGAGGCCCTGAGGGTGCTGTTGACGGGTGGGGCCATGCTGGCGGGGCTGGCCCTGTTGATGCGCTACGTCCTGCCGGGGCTGCTGCATCGGCTGGCCCACTCCTCGGAACTGCTGATGCTCTTCGCCATCGCCTGGGCGGTGATCGGCGCCATGGGCGGCGAGCTCCTCGGCTTCAGCAAGGAGGTGGGGGCCTTTCTCGCCGGGGTGTCCATCGCCTCGACCCCCTATCGCGAACAGGTGGCCTCGCGGCTGGTGAGCCTGCGCGACTTCCTGCTGCTGTTCTTCTTTATCGAACTGGGGGCTACCCTGAACCTCGGCACCCTGGGGGCCCAGCTAGGGGCCTCGGCGATCCTGTCGCTCTTCGTGCTGATCGGCAATCCGCTGATCGTCATGGCGATCATGGGCTACATGGGCTATCGCAAGCGCACGGGCTTTCTCGCCGGCCTCACGGTGGCCCAGATCAGCGAGTTCTCCCTGATCCTGGCGGCGATGGGCCTGACACTCGGGCACCTGCAAGAGGAGACGGTCGGGCTGATCACCCTCGTCGGCCTGATCACCATCAGCGTGTCCACCTACATGATCCTCTATTCGCACGCCCTCTATGAGCGGATGGCCCCCAGGCTGTCGATCTTCGAGCGCCAGGTGCCGCACCGGGAACTCGACAGCCTGGCGGAGGCCAACAACGAGGTGGATGTCCTGCTGATCGGGCTGGGACGCTACGGCGCGGCACTCGCGGCAGACCTCAGGGAGCGGGGCTGTCGTCTCCTGGCGGTAGACTTCGATCCCACCACCGTCCGGCAACATGCGCGGGATCGCTACCGGGTCTGTTACGGCGACGCCGAAGATCCGGAGTTCCTGGCGACCCTGCCGCTGCACCAGGCGCGCTGGGTTGTCAGCACCCTCCGGGACCCCGCCATCAATCGCCTGCTCCTGCATGGCCTGCGCCAGCAAGGGTTCACGGGCAAGGTCGCGATCGCCGTCTCCCATCAGCGGGAGGTGCGGCGCTTCGCCCAGGACGGCGTGGACCTGGTGCTGGTGCCCTATGCCGACGCGGCAAGAGAAGCGGCCATCCGGGTGATGGCCTCCCAATCGTCGGTGGAACCTCGGGAAGGGGAGAACGCATGAAACGTTTCAAGAGCATCCTCTATGTCATCGAGCCCTCGGCCCCCCAGGAGGCGGGACTCGCCCGGGCGGTATCGCTGGCGGAGAATAACCAGGCGATGCTGACCCTCATCGATGTCATCCCCGAGGAGATGCTGGATCTCTCGCTGGCGCCCCGGGGGCCGTCGGCCATCGAGTTCCGGGATGCGGTGATCGCCGAGCGCCGGACATGGATCGAGTCGCTGATCCTGCCCCATGCCGACCGGATCGCCTGCCATATCGAGGTGCTGACCGGGATCACCTTTATCGAGGTCATCCGGGCCGTGCTGCGGGATGACCATGATCTGGTGATCAAGACGGCGGAGAACCCGGAGTGGAGCCGCCTGCTGTTCGGCAGCGACGACATGCACCTGATGCGCAAGTGTCCCTGCCCGGTCTGGCTGATGACGCCCGAGGAAAAGGCCAACTACCGGCGCATCGTCGCGGCCGTGGATGTCGATGTCCACCGTGTCGTGCCCGGCGAGCAGGCGCTGAACGACAGCATCCTGGAAATGGCCAGCTCCGTGGCGGTGTCCGACTTCGCCGAGCTTCACCTGGTACATGCCTGGGATGCACCGGAGGCCGGCTTCGTGGGCCTCTGGGCCGATGATCCCGACACGACGGAGCGACACATCGTCGAGGGCGAGCAGTCCCGCCACCAGGTCGGCATGGACAGGCTGACGCATCGGCTTCGCGAGCGCATCGGCGCGGACGCCTATGATTACCTCTCGCCGCGGGTCCACCTGCCCATGGGATCGGCGAAGAAGCAGATTCCCGAACTGGTCGGGAAGCTGAAGGCGGACCTGGTGGTGATGGGCACGGTGGCGAGAACCGGCATCCCCGGCTTCATCATCGGCAACACGGCCGAGGCGGTGCTCTATCAATTGCAGTGTTCGGTGCTGGCGCTGAAGCCGCCGGGGTTCGTCTCGCCGGTTACCCTGGCGTGACCCGGCCCGGGCAACGTCACCGAACCTTGATCCAGGTCGCAAGCCCCCGGCAACCCTGGCGTAGATTGACGAAAAGGGCGCCGCCCGTCGGTTGGCGTCGATCTCCTACAGGCCGGCTAGGGAGGGGAGCGCGATGAACGAGGCATGGCGGGATCAAGCGCGCTCGGCCACGCCGGACTGGCATGCCCGGCCGGCCGAGGCCGTGGCGGAGCACTGGACCGTCGCGCCGGAGTCGGGGCTGGACGAGCCGGAGGTGACCCGCCGCCGCGAGCGCCATGGCCCCAACCGCCTGCCCGAGGCCAAGCCCCGCAGTGCGCTGAGCCGCTTCCTGGCCCAGTTCCGCAACCTGCTCATCTACGTGCTGCTCGGCGCGGCCCTGATCACGGCCCTGCTCGGCCACTGGGTGGACACGGCGGTGATCCTGGGGGTGGTGCTGGTGAACGCGGTCATCGGCTTCGTCCAGGAGGGCAAGGCCGAGGACGCCCTGCGTGCGATTCGCGACATGCTCTCCGCCCGGGCCATGGTGCGGCGCGAGGGGCGCCAGTACACCCTGCCGGCGGAGGACCTGGTGCCCGGTGACATCGTGCTGCTGCAGGCCGGCGACCGGGTGCCGGCCGACATGCGGCTGTGGCGCGCCCGGGGCCTGCAGATCGAGGAGGCGGCGCTGACCGGCGAGTCGGTGGCCCAGGAAAAGGTCACCGAGCCGGTGGCGGGCGAGGCGGTGCTCGGTGATCGCCTCGGCATGGCCTACTCCGGCACCCTGGTGACCCACGGCCAGGGGACCGGCATCGTGGTGGGGACGGGGGCGGACACCGAGATCGGCCGCATCAGCCGCCTGGTGTCGCAGGTCGAGACCCTGACCACGCCCCTGCTGCGCCAGATGGCGACCTTCTCGCGCTGGCTGACCGGCGCCGTCCTGGGGCTGGCCGCCCTGATCTTCCTGTTCGGCACCCTGTGGCGCGGCATGGCCCCCGGCGAGAGCTTCATGACGGTGGTGGGCCTGGCCGTCGCGGTCATCCCCGAAGGCCTGCCGGCCATCCTCACCGTGACCCTGGCCATCGGCGTCCAGCGACTGGCCGGTCGCCAGGCGATCATCCGCCGCCTGCCGGTGGTGGAAACCCTCGGCTCGCTCGGGGTGATCTGCTCCGACAAGACCGGCACCCTGACCCGCAACGAGATGATGGTTCGCAGCCTGGTCACGGGGGCGGGCCACTGCACGGTGGAGGGCGAGGGCTATCGCCCGCGTGGCGGCTTCCGGCGCGGCGACGAGACCCTCGACCCGGCATGCCATCCCTGGCTGACGCGGCTGCTGCGGGCGGGCCTGCTCTGCAACGACGCCACCCTGGAAGGCTCGGACGGCGACTGGCAGGTGCATGGCGACCCCATGGAGGGGGCGCTGATCACCGCCGCCCTGAAGGGCGGCCTGGAGGCCGACGACGAGCGCGCCGCGAACCCGCGCACCGATCTCATTCCCTTCGATGCCGAGCACAAGTTCATGGCCACCCTGCACCACGACCACCGGGGGCAGGCCTTCGTCTACGTCAAGGGCGCCCCGGAAGCGGTGCTGCGCGCCTGCCAGGCCGTGTGGGGCGAGCAGGGCGAGGAGGTGCTGGACCCCGAGGCCTGGGAAGGCCACATCGAGGCCCTGGCGGCGGACGGGCAGCGTGTGCTGGCGGTGGCCTGCAAGGCCATGCCGTCCCATGCCCAGGAGGTGGATTTCGCCGACGTGGAATCGGGCCTGGTGCTGCTCGGCCTGCTGGGCCTGATCGACCCGCCCCGGGAAGAGGCCATCCGCGCCGTCGCCGACTGCCGGGCGGCGGGGATCCGCGTCAAGATGATCACCGGGGACCATGCCGGCACCGCCCGGGCCATCGCTGGCCAGCTGCATCTTGCCAACGCCGACGAGGTGATCACCGGGCAGCAGCTCGAGCGCATGGACGACGACGCGCTGGCCCGGCGCGTCGGGGAGGTGGACGTCTACGCCCGGGTCAGCCCCGAGCACAAGCTGCGCCTGGTCACCCTCCTGCAGGCCCAGGGCGCGATCGTCGCCATGACCGGCGACGGCGTGAACGACGCCCCCGCCCTGAAGCGGGCCGACGTCGGCATCGCCATGGGCCGCAAGGGGACCGAGGCGGCCAAGGAGGCCGCGGAGATGGTCATCGCCGACGACAACTTCGCCTCCATCGTCCGCGCCGTGGAACAGGGCCGCACCGTCTACGACAACCTGAAGAAGGCGATCGTCTTCCTGCTGCCCATCAACGGCGGGGAGGCCATCAGCATCCTGATCGCGGTGCTGTTCGGCCTCACCCTGCCGATCACCCCGGTGCAGATCCTCTGGGTCAACATGGTCAGCTCCGTGGCGCTGGCCATGGCGCTGGCCTTCGAGGCCACCGAGCCGGATGCCATGCGCCGCCCGCCCCGGCCGGCCGACGAGGCCATGATCTCGAGCTTCTTGCTGTGGCGCATCGCCCTGGTGGCGGCGTTGATGGCGGCCGGCGTGTTCGGGATCTTCCGCCTGGCGCTGGCCGAGGGGGCGAGCCTGGAGGAGGCGCGTACCTATGCCGTCAACACCCTGGTGCTGATGGAGATCTTCTACCTGTTCAGCGTGCGCTTCCTGCGCACGCCCTCCCTGACCTGGGAGCGCATGTTCAATTCCCGCGCGGCCATCCTCGCCGTCGCCGTGGTGGCCCTGCTGCAGCTGACCTTCACCTACGCGCCCTTCATGAACCATTTTTTCGACACCCGGCCGGTGGACTTCGTCCACGGCGTCGAGATCGTGCTGATCGGCGTCGGCCTGTTCGCCGTGCTGGAAGTGGAGAAGCTCTGGCTGCGCCGTGCCGCCGGCCGCCACCGGTCCGATGGCGGCTGACGACGGGCGAGAGGTCGCGTGACGGGATGCGCCGGCCCCGACAGTGACTTCGCATCCACGCCCTGACCTCGACGCAAGGGACGCGGCCACCGGATGGGGTTTCGTGGGAGCGCCACTTGTTGCGCGAAAGGCGCTCCGTGCTGCCCGGGGCCAATAGTCCCCTCGAGCTGCGGGGGCTGAGGCCCATCCTGGGCATTCCGTGTATGGGGCGCCTTCTCGCCCATGGCCATCCAGCGACACGCCACGACGGCGCGATTCGCCGGATACCGGATGCCCGATCACCACTCGCCCACCCGTGTCCTACGCCTGGCCGAGTAAGCAGGAACTCACCGAAAGTCGAAGAGGAATGACGCACTTCCGTGCCTCGCACGCCCCTTTTGGCACATTTTGCAGGCGACTTTTGCGCTGGCGCCGGACCTTGATTAGTCTGGCCTGATAAGGCCGCGGAAGATGGCCACCAAGGGAGCGCGCAGGGACTACCGCAGGAGATGGCAGGAGCGCCATCGCATCATGCAGGTGGGTCAGGCGGTAGCGTGCCCGGCGTCCCTGAGGGTCCTTTACCCCAGGGGACTGCGCACGCCGGCAAAGCCCTTGCCCAGCACATGCGTGTAGATCTGGGTGGTTTCCACGCTCTTGTGCCCGAGTAATTCCTGAACCGTGCGGATATCCGTGCCCTGGTTCAGCAACTGGGTGGCGAAGCTGTGTCGCAGGGTGTGACAAGAACCGGGGCGCGGCAGCGAGGCGGCCCGCATGGCGTGTTTGACGGCCTTCTGTACCGCCGATGGGTGGACATGGTGAAGTACCACCTTGCCGTCCATGTCGCAGCAGGGGCGGGAGGCAGGGAAGAGCCACTGCCAGGCCAGAGAGATTCCCGCATTGGGGTACTTGCGATCCAGCGCATGGGGCAGCGTCACCGGCACTTGGCCATGATGAAGGCGGTATTCAAGCTGATGTGTGGCGGTGGTGAGCTGCTTCTGCAAGGAGGAAATACAAGTGGTCGGGAGCAAGGTAGTGCGATCCTTATCGCCTTTGCCGGCTCTCACCGTAATGACCTGGCGTTCGAAGTCGATGTCCCGGACACGTAGCCGGCATGTTTCGATAAGGCGAAGCCCCGAGCCGTACATCAAGGTTCCCATCAGGTGCATGGGGCCAGACAGGTGGCTCAGCACACGCAACACTTCCTCGTGAGATAGCACCACCGGCAGCCGGCGAGGCCGCCTCGCGCGTGAGAATTCACCGATTTCCCCCAAGGGCTGCTCGAGGACGTGGCGATAGAGGAAGACGAGGGCGTTCAGGGCCTGGTTCTGTGTTGCCGCCGCCACATGGCGTTCCACCGCAAGGTGTTCCAGGAAGGCCTTTATCTCGGGGGCACCCATGCCGGAGGGATGCCGCATGCCGTGGAATCGGATGAAGAAGCGTATCCAGTAGCAGTAGGTCTTCTCGGTACGTGGGCTGTAGCGCTTCACCCTCATGGTGGCCTTCACCCGGTCCATCAGCTTCGGCGGCTTGCTCTGCGTATCCATACGGTGCCCCTCCCGGTGCATGGATATGCATACAGTATTATTGGCTCTGGCAAAACGCGCAAGCGTGTGAATCCTGCATAGGTAGCCGAGCTATTCTTAGAGTTACTTGATATCAATGGGTTAGTTGCAGAATGGCGCGCTAGATAACATTGTTGAACGTGCCGGCACGTTCATTCAATATCAGAGCGTTCCGTCTAATCACTGTTAGCCGCGGTCCAAGAAAGCATTGGCATTCTCCAATATCGTCAGTCGAAAAATGACTCAAGTCGTAACTCACGGAGAACAGATTCGGTTTCTGTATTCGGCGAGTCAAAATCGTTGATTGGTAATCTAGCCTGGTGATATTTACAAAGCGAATGATTTCGAACGGTTTAACTGGTCATTAGCTTTATGAGTAACAGCAGTGCAGTACAAATTGCCGTGGCCGTAAGACGGCTGCTCCCCTTACAGCATGCAGTCGAATATAGTGAATAGTGGTTTGGCGCACGTCAGCATGGTCAAGACTAAACCAGTTCTGTTTACAGCTTGGAGAGCATAGTGCAACGTCAAAACTCAGTGTGTTCAACCAATAACGGTAAAGCGGCTAACAAGTGCATGCACCGGACCCACTTTACTTTGCTTTATCCCAGCGCTACGACAAGCTTCGCGCAGTGCTAAACCAAAGTAAAGCGGTCCGGTGATGCAGGCGTTATGGCTCATATTGAGGAGGTGGTATGTCGTTCGAAGAGTTAAGGTCTGAAGTGCACGAGACTTACATGGAAAACTATGTTGCTGGGTTTAAGAGTAACGACGTTGCGCTAATCGATAAGATGGTCAAGTATCCAATCGCGTACATTAAAAACGGCACGGTGACAATGTGCGATTCCTATCCTATAGACCCCAAAAGCCTTAAAGAGGAAAAGGGTTGGGATCATTCTGTCGATTGGAAATTTGAGGTTACAGCTGTCAACGATAGTGAAGCCCATGCAGTTGCCTCTGCTGTCAGATGCAGAAAAGATGGTTCAAGAATTGAGAGTGTTCATGGATTTTATGCTTTCACAAAAACGGTCGATGGATGGAAAATGTACGCCGTCGCGGATACAACATTCTGACCATAACAATTCGCACCAGTACGCGGCCGATGGCCGCCGGACGCCCTTTCCATGGCTCCTTTGTCGCCATTCCAAGATCGCCGCTGTGCTTCGCGTTAAGTGTAAAAGGATTGATCGATGAAAGGTGAATGTCTCTGCGGAAACGTGAAGTTCGAAATCGAAGGGGAGATTCGAAACCTCTATCAGTGTCACTGTTCGTTGTGCCGCAAAGCCACTGGAGCGACAGCTAATGCTGCTACCTTTGTGCAGGCCGCTGCTTTTCGCTGGGTGTCAGGTGAAAGCGATATTAGGTCCTACAACAAGCCCAGTGGTTTCCGAAGCGATTTTTGTTCAGTGTGTGGGAGTCCGGTTCCCAATAGCCTGCGAGACAGTGGAATGGTTTGGATTCCTGCCGGCTTGCTTGATGAACCAGTCGCTTCGAGGATATCTGTTCATCTCCATACAAAGTCCGCCGCCCCTTGGGAGCAAGAGTCTGTCGAGTGTGTTCGACTGGATGGTGGGCCTGAGGGCCTGGAATCACTTAACAAGTTGTTGTAGTTCGTTCCGGCCTGCGGCCTCCACCGGACGCCCCTGTCGGGGCGCCGCTAAACAAAAGCGTTATGCAATACGAGGTAAGAAATGAAAAAAGGAGTACTGACGTTTTTCTGTGGAAAAATGGGGGCAGGGAAAACTACAAAGTCTCGTGAAATCTCCCAAGAGCGAAACGCCGTACTGCTCTCAGAAGACGAGTGGCTTTCATCAATTTATCCGAATAGCATCAAGACCTTAGATGATTACATTGAATATTCTGGCCGTCTTAAGCCTCAAATGAAGAAACTGGTTCAATCGATCTTGGCGTCTGGAACCAACGTGGTAATGGATTTTCCGGCAAATACAATTCCACAGCGAGAGTGGTTTAAAAGCATTTTTTCAGAGATCCAGGCTCCACATGAATTAATTTACATCGACCAGCCAGATGAGGTTTGCTTGGGGCAAATCGCAAAAAGGCGGATAGAACATCCACAGAGAGCGGAAACTGATACGGAAGAGATGTTTGAGATGGTTACAAAGTACTTTGTTGCACCCACACTTGATGAAGGGTTCAACACAACCGTAATTGCGGCAAATGCATAACAATCGCAGGCAGGGCGACGGCTTTTTCGTTGTGGCTTCGCCTCCACTACAAAGCCGCGAGTGCTGCGGGCGTTATGAGTAAGGATGGAGTCAGTTAATGAAATTAGAAGGACTCGTCGATCTGTACCGGAGCATGAGGTCTCAAGATATTGACCGATACCGCTTCTCCTACAGGTCTGGGAAAGCACTGTTTGATGTTTTCTTTTTTGTTGATGAAAGCCCCTTTGTTCTTCTTTTTGGAGTGAAATCCGAAAATTTCAGCTTTGAGATAGTGGTGGAAAGAGGTTTCGAGATTGATCCAAAGCTTGATCGTGACACCTACAAAGAGCTCTGCCGTATCCTGGGGCTAGAATACGATCCAGATAGGCCTTTCAGTCCTTGGGGCTTCTTTAAAGAATTCAGCGAAAATATCCCAAATCAAGCGATTGCAGCACAAAAGGCGGCACCACACGAAGTTGCAGATTATCGCTCAGTTTCGGAAGAGGCTGACAAGATTTACTTTCTCGGCTGGCGAGACAATACCAAACGCGGAGAGCAAGTAGGCGTCTTGAACCTTGAAAAAACAAGAAGGCTGTTAGGGGAGAAAGCCTTTGAGAGGTGTAAACAAAAGAATATTAGCAGCTGCTGGACTGATAATAAGAAAGCTGCAAAGGATTTTACGTTACCGTGAAATTCACTCATAACAATTCGCTGTTGCCGGACAATTTTTACACCGCTTCGCGGCTCCAAAATTGCCGCAAAGCTTTGCGTTAGGAATTGCTCCATTGGCACTTCCCTGCATCACCACGATGCCATCCTACCCGCGGTAGTACCGTGGTCGGCTCGGTGAACGGGAGGGTGCGTTTTTTACGGCCTGACCTCAACCCACAGCAGCTGGAAGTTCTCGAGAAGCACCGTCGCTTGATCGAGAGCGACAAGAAGCTGCACGCGGCGCGCGCCCCTGGCCGCGCACGCATGAGTCGCTGGCCCATCGTTGCCCCGAGACATCGCCCCCGAGTCGGTCAGCCGGCTCGGGGGCTTCTCGTTGGAGTGGTCTTGGCCTATTGCCCGCCGTACCGGCGCCACCGCTCACCGATGCAGCCAGCAGGCCGAGCGGTGGTCGCGGCGCGGTTCGAAGTCGGGGGGATCCTCGACGTCGCACAGCCCGGCCATGAAGTGCGGGCAGCGCGGGTGGAAGCGACAGGCCGCCGGCGGGTGCAGCAGGCTCGGGGGCTCGCCGGCGGGCACCTCGCGCAGCCGGGTGGCGTTGGCGGCGTCGGGGTCGGCGATGGCGGCGAGCAGCGCCTGGGTGTAGGGGTGCTGGGGGTGATCGAGCAGGTCGTCCACCGGCGCGCTTTCCACCAGGCGCCCGGCGTACATCACGAAGATCCGCTCGGCGTAGTGGCGCACCGTGGAGAGGTCGTGGGTGATGAAGGCCAGCGTCAGCCCTCGCTCGCGCTGGATGTGCCGCAACAGCTCGAGGATCTCCACCCGCACCGAGGCGTCGAGCATCGAGACCGGCTCGTCGGCGATCAGCAGCCGCGGGACGAGGATCAGCGCCCGGGCGATCACCACCCGCTGCTGCTGGCCGCCGCTGAGCATGTGCGGGAACTGGCCGAGGAAGGCCTCGGCCGGCGACAGGCGCACCTCCTCCAGGGCCGCGCGGATGCGCCGCTCGCGCTCGGCGCGGTCGCGCACGCCGTGGACGATCAGCGGCTCGGCGAGGATGCGCCGCACGTCCAGGAAGGGCGGCAGCGCCCCGTAGGGGTCCTGCTGCACGTAGCCCACCTCGGCCCGGTAGGCCTTGAGCGCGCGCCCCTGGAGGTCGCCGAGCGAGCGACCGGCGAAGCGCACCTCGCCGCGGGTGGGACGGTGCAGCCCGAGCAGGGTACGCGCCAGCGAGCTCTTGCCGCAGCCGCTCTCGCCGACGAAGGCCACCGCCTCGCCAGGCGCTAGGGCAAACTCGACCCCGTCCACGGCGCGCACCGCGCCCACGCGCAAAAAGCCCCACTGGCGCAGCTCGAACCAGGTGTGCAGGTCGCGGGCGGCGATCAGCGGCGCCTTGGCCTCCTCGGCCCGAGGGTCGCGGGGCGAGGTCATGCGCTACCTCCGGCCTGGGCGTCGTCGGCGTGCAGCCAGCAGCGCGCCCGGTGGCGTTCGCCGAGCCGGAAGGCGGGCGGGTCCTGGGCGCAGCGCGCGAAGCGGTACGGGCAGCGTTCGGCGTAGCGACAGCCACCGGGCGGGGCGGCCAGGCTCGGCGGCTCGCCGGGGATCGCCTCGGGGCGGGCCCGCTGGCGCAGGCGCGGCACGCTGGCCATCAGCATCTGCGAGTAGGGGTGTGCCGGGGCGGTGAAGAAGCGCTCGGCATCGGCCACCTCGACGAACTGGCCGGCATACATCAGCGCCACGCGGTCCCCCAGCTCGCTGGAGGTGGCCACGTCGTGGGTGATCAGGATGAAGCTGGTGCCGAGCTCGCGCTTGACCCGCTTCAGGGCGTTCATGATGCTCGCCTGGGTGAGCACGTCGAGGGCCGAGGTGGGCTCGTCGAGGATTACCAGTGCCGGCTCGGCGACCAGCGCCATGGCCAGCACGGCGCGCTGGCGCATGCCGCCGGAGAGCTCGAAGGGGTAGCGGGCCAGGAAGTCCGTGGCCACCCCTACCAGCTCGAACACCTCCGCAGCCCGGGCCAGGGCCTTGCCCCGGGGCCAGCCGCGTAGCACCCGCAACGGCTCGGCGACCTGCTCGCCGACCCGCACCACGGGGTTGAGGGCGTTCATCGAGGCCTGCATGACCAGCGCCATGCGCGACCACTGCACCTCGCGGCGGAAGCGCTCGTCGGGCAGCGCCGTGACGTCGACGCCGTCCAGGCTGACCCGGCCTGCCGTGTGGTGGACGTTGCGCGGCAGCAGGCGCATCAGCGCCTTGGCCAGCGAGCTCTTGCCGCAGCCGGATTCACCGAGCACCACCAGCGCCTCCTGGCGGTGCAGGTCGAAGCTCACGCCGTCGACGGCATGCACCGCCCCCTGCCGGGTCTGGTAGTGCAGCTCCAGCGCCTCCACGCGCAGCAGCGTCCGGTCGCGCATCACAGGCTCCTCAGCCGCGGGTTGAAGACACGGTCCAGCGCGAAGCCGAGCATGGCGAAGCCCAGCCCGGTCAGCATCAGCAGCACCGCCGGCGACACCACCCAGTAGTAATAGCCGTTGTAGAGCGCGCTCTGCGACTGGGCATCGTTGAGCACCTTGCCCCAGGTGGGCAGCAGCGGGTCGCCCAGGCCCAGCACGGCCAGTGAGGCCTCCAGGAACACGAAGGTGGGGATCAGGGTGACGAAGGTGGGGATCAACACCGGCAGGATGCGCGGGATCAGGTAGCGCAGCACGATGCGCGCGTTGCTCGCCCCGTAGGCGCGGGCCGCCTCGATGTAGGGCGCCTCGCGGATCGGCAGCAGCATCGCCCGGTACATCTTGATGCCGGCGCTGAAGATGCCCAGCACCACCACCACGCCGAGCATCAGCCAGATGCTGGTCGAGTAGAGGGTGCCGACCATCACCAGGATGGGCAGGATCGGCAGGATCATGTTGACCTCGGTGAGGCGCTGGATGGTGGCGTCGACCCAGCCGCGATACCAGACCCCCACGGCGGCGATCACCAGGGTGGTGACGGTGGTGCCCACGGCTGCCAGCAGGCCGAAGGCGAGCGCCACCGGGGTGCCCCACATCAGCGCCAGGCTGAGGTCGCGGCGCTGGTGGTCAGTGCCGGCGATGCCGTGCACCCGGCCGTAGAGCACCAGCTCGGCGTCGAAGGCCGCCGCCTCGTCGAAGACCAGCACGTCCAGCAGCAGCGTATAGCGCCCGGGCAGCACCCGCGGCTCGGCGCCCGGCGCCGCTGCGGACCCCGGCTTGGCCAGCAGGCCGATGTGCGGCACCAGCCCGCCCAGCCGACGCTCCAGCGCCCGGTCTTGGGAAAGCGAGATGCGCTCCCGCGCGCCGATGCGATAGCCGCCCAGCCCCAGCTCGCGTCCGTCGGGTGTCTGCCACGTCAGTCGCGCGAAGGGCGGCTGCGCATGGCCCGGGGCGCGCAGGAAGAGGTTCAGTTCGCTGGGAAAGCCGCCGGCCTCGAAGTCGAAGGCCAGCGGGATGCGCAGGCGGCGCCCGCCGGCGAAAGCGTGCTCCTCGACCGGCGCCATCTCGCTTTCGACGACCAGGGTGCGCGGCGCCTCGCCGCCGGTGAGGCGGTCGAGCCACAGCGGGGCGGCATTGACGGGATTGCGCTGCCACGCCTCGCTGCCGCGCCACTTGGCCAGCGCCTCGCCGTAGGGGATGGCGATGGGCGTGTAGAGCGCCAGCGCCACCAGGGCGGCGATGATCGCGAGCCCCAGCAGCGCGGAGGGATAGCGGCGCAGTTCCCGCCAGCCCTCCCGCCAGCGCGAGACCGTCATCGCCGTTCTCCTTCCAGGCGCACGCGCGGGTCGAGCAGCGCGTAGAGGATGTCGAGCACGAACACCGTCGCGGCCAGCAGGTAGGCGAAGATCACCACGCCACCGATGATCACCGGGGTATCGCGGTAGCCGATGGCCCGGAAGAGCAGCGAGCCCAGCCCCGGCCAGTTGAACACCTGCTCGAGGATGATGGCGCCGCTCCATAGCCCGATCAGCATCAGCAGGAAGCTGGTGACGATCGGCGACAGGGTCGGGCGCAGGATGTAGCGCCGCTCGATGAGCCGCGACGGCAAGCCCTTGGCGCGGGCCATCTCCACGTAGTCCTCGCTGGAGTGGATCAAAAAGAAGGTGCGCCAGGAATAGATGGAGATGAAGATCTGCGACAGGAACATGGCCGCCACCGGCAGCAGCATGTGCCGTACCACGCTGGCGGCGTAGGCCCAGCCGTCTTCCGGCGGCGGCACGGCCACCATGCCGCCGGCGGGCAGCAGCGGCGCCACGAAGGCGAAGACCAGGATCAGGAAGATGCCGTAGAACCAGCCCGGCGCCGCCGAGGTCGGGGCCAGGGCGACCACGCTGCGGTCGAGCGCGCTGCCGTAGCGCCGCGACAGGAACAGGGCCACGAACACCGAGACGAAGAAGACCAGCAGGTTGGCGGTGCCGAACAGCAGCAGGGTCGCCGGCAGGCGCTCGACGATGATGGCGTAGACGTCGCGGGAGCCCCGGTCGCTGTGCATCTGCTCGGCACGCCCCAGGTCGAGACGCAACGCCTGCTGCAGGTAGTCGACGCTGCGCACCAGGAAAGGCTCGTCGAGACGCAGCCGCTCCACTTCCAGCGCCACCTGCCGCTCGATCAGCGCGTTGCGCTCCTCGGCAGGCATGTCCTGGAAGGCAGGATCGGCGCGTACCGCCTCGGCGGCCTCGCTGCGGATCTGCACGCGGCGCAGCTCGTCCACCTGGCCCCCCATGTTGGCGATGACGATGGTCAGGTAGACCCCGACCAGCACGGTGACGAACAGCGCCAGCAGCCGCTTGACCGTGTAGAACAGCAGCCGGCGCAGGTCGCGCCACCCGCCGCGGTGGGCCGCGGGCTCGGGGGCGGCCGCTCCCTGTCGGGATCTCATGGCGAGGCCTCCGTGCCCCCGGGCGGCACCGTGGCGAAGACGTGGGAGGCGAAGGCCGGCAGGGCCACGCGGTGGCTGGTCACGGCGACCTCCAGGCGGTTGGCCCCGACGCCCAGGGCGGCGAGCGTCGCCGGCGACGGGGCGATCCGCCAACGCCCGGGGTCGCCGCTCGGCTCGGCCTCGCCGCGCTCGACCAGCGTCCCGCGGCCATCGAAGAGCAGGAACTGCACCCGATCGATCGCCTGCGGCGGGTAGGGCTTGCCCTCGAGGGTCACCGCCAGCCGGAACGTCGCCGCGCCGGCCCCGTCTGCGGGGTCGGGCGCCGTGACCAGGGGGCCGTCGAGGTCGAGCTCCGGAATCGCGGGACGGGTGAAGCCCTGCCACTTGTCGGCCGGGTCGGGGAAGTCGCGGAAGCGCTCGAGCACCAGGCTGCCTGCCACGGGGTGGACCGAATCGAGCAGGAAGGGGCCGTTGCCGATCCAGAAATGACCGCGCTTGGCATGCCAGTCGGCGAGCGCCCGATAGCGGGCGGTGATCTCCTCCTCGTCGAGCAGCTCGTCGAGCATGCCGGGGAAGGGCGAGGCCGTGCGGTCGCGGGCCCACTCGAGGTGGCGCGCGAGGATCGGCACGCTGGGCCCGGCCACCAGGCTCATCCAGTCCACCCGCCGTCGGTCCGCCTTGTTGGAGGAGAACGCCAGCTCCCCCTGGCGCTCGGCGAAGACCCCCAGGGCCAGCGCGTGCCACGGCTGCGGCGCGGGCGCGCGGGTGGCCACCAGGGTCTCGGCATCGGGAAAGCCCTGATCGCTGTAGATCTCGATGACCAGCGGGTCGCGGGAGACGAGGTGCCAGCCGCGGAAGTGGCGCCGGAAGACCTCGAAGGTGGGCAGGTAGGCCGGGTCGAAGAGCCGGCTCGCCTCGTCGGCCCGTTCGAAGGTCAGTATCCACGGCAGCACGAAGTCGGCCAGCGACAGCGGCGAGCCGTCGTGCCAGCGCTGCTCGAACAGGTCGGCGTCGTAGCGCACCCGGACCCGGGTGCGGGCGGTGACGGGGGCGTCGTGCGCCTCGCCGACGCTGACGAAGCGACCCGCCTCGACGTCCCAATCGATCCAGGCCGCCTCCGGCACGACGATCTCCTCCGCCGTCGAGACGCTCAACCAGTCGAGGCTGCGCGCGATCGTCACGTCGTCCTGCACGGTCACTGCGGCCCGCGCGATGCGCTGGGGACGGAAAAGCCCGGTGAAGGGGTCGGGCAGCGCCACCGGGTCCTGGGTCGCGCGCATGATCATCTGGTCGAAGATCCAGTTGCTGCCCGCCACCGGGTTCCACGGCTCGGTCAAGAGTCCCGGCGTGCCGAACACCATGCGTCCGCCCACCCGGTCGGCATAGCGCAGGGTGTAGGGCCATAGCGCCGAGCCGGCGAGCCCGCCGGCGAGATCGACGGCCACCTCGACGTTGGCGGCCCGCGCCGAGGCGTTGAGCTGGTCGACGAGCCAGATCCGCACCGAATCCTGCATGGCCAGCTCCAGGGCCCGCGCCATCATCGCCTGGCGCTGCTCCCAGTTGCGGTAGTCACGGCGCTGCAGGCGCTCGGCGAGCTCGTCGAATGCCGGGGCCGGCTCGTAGGCCTGCCACAGGGGTTCGGCCCGTCCGCGGGGGGTGTAGTAGAAGCTGAAGACCTCTGCCTGATCGCGCTGGATGACGATGCTGATCCAGCCTCCGGTATAGAGATGCCAACGCCCGGCTCTGGGGTCGGTGGCGATCCAGATGCGTGAGGCCTCCTCGGCGGTGCGATAGCGGCGCTCGACGACGAAGCCCACCTCTGCCAGCAGATTGGCGGCATAGTCGCCGACCTGGCGGCGTTGGTCCTCGGTGCGGATCAGCACGATCAGGCGCACCGGCTCGTTTTCGTAGTGCCACACGCCCTCGCGAAGCTGCGCGCCGAGTGCGGCCATCTCGCGGTGGATCACCTCGCGGGCGGCGTCGGGGTCATGGGCGTAGCGCAGCTCCAGCTCGCGGGCCGTGGCGGCCAGGCGCGTATAGTCGGGAAAGGCGGTGGAGAGCGGCAGGAAACGCGGCTCGGCGAGGCCCCCATAGAGCTCCTGGGCGATATAGTCGCGATCCACCAGGCGGTTGAGCGCCTCGCGAATGGCCGGCACATGAAAGGGATTGAGGCTGCCGTCGGCCAGCTCCGGCCCGGCCGGGTTCAGGGTCAGTTCGCTGGAGGTGCCGTAGGAGAGGTCGTAGCCGGCGGCCAGCGAATCGCGCAGCCGGCGAAAGACGCCGGGATTGGAGATACCCTGGGTGAAGACCTGGCGGGTACCCGCCTCGATCAGGCCCGTGACGCGGCCCGCCTCGTCCTCGCGGGTGAACACGACCTGATCCACCAGCGCCCCGCGTCGCGAGCGGAGATCCGCCGCCGTGCTCTCCTGGCCCATGGCCGGCGCGGACGACGGTGCCGGTTGATGCAGCGCCACCGCGACCATGCCCACCAGGATCAGTGTGGCGCCAAGAAGCCACAGACCTCTCATCGTTGCACCGTCCGTCACGACCTCCGGTTGCCTGCCTTTCCCTACACCCTAGGCGAGTTCAGCAAGCGGGGACAGAACCCCTGGTCTCCGGCGTCGATCGCCTGCGGGCGACGCTCGGGACCGCGATGCACGAGGCGCCGGCACCCGTGGTCATGGGCATCCCGGCCGGCATTGCGAGCGGCCAGGGGCGTTGTGGCGGCTGGCCATCGCCACGCCGATGCGGCCGCTCACTGGCGCAGATTATCGATGGGCGCGACGCCGATCAGGCGCAGCAGGCCATTGCGGCAGGCCCTGAGCCAGGGGTAGAGGCGGGCGGCGCGAGCGGGGCTGGCGAACAGGCGATACATCAGTCGGTTGAACACCCCGCTCCGCGTGCCGAGCAGCGTGAGGCGATGCAGGGCCTCGCTGCCGTGATACCAGCGATCGCCGATCTGCAGGGCGAATCCCTGGTCCAGATCGATGCCCCGGGCACTGAGTTCGCGCCTCGCCGCGCTCTGCTGGCGTCCGTCGACCAGCTCGAGCTCGCCGACGTCGCGACGCAGGCGCTGCCAGCGGATATAGCGCCGACACATCGGACAGTCGCCATCGTAGACCAGGCGCAGCCGGCGGCCTGTTGCTTGGCGGCCCGGGGATGTGGGCGGGTCGCCCTGGGTCCCGGGTGCGAGGCCCCCGTCGGCGCCCTCTGTAGCCGGGGTGTCGCGATCCAGGGGCTCGACGCCGGCAATCTCCAGGCGGAAGGCGCCGGCACGCCGGTCGGCGATCAACAGGCCAATCTGCTGGATCGCCGCCGGGGCGAGCGGCGGGGCATCCTCCAGCACGCGGCCGCGAAAGACCGGCTCGAACGCCTCCCAGGGCAGGGCGACGCAGCGCCACTCGCCCGCCGGCGGCTGAAAGCAGGCGCGGTAGGCCGCCCCCTCGAACAGCCGGTGGCTGCGCAGGCGGAGCTGGTAGCGGCGGCCATCGCCGCGCACCGCCAGCTTGAGCCCGGCCCGGTCCGCCAGCCGGTAGTCCTGCGGCGCGCGACGCACCGAGGCGAAGCCGCCGCCGTTCTCCAGCGACAGCTCGCCGCTGAAGACGCCGGCGCCCGACTCGTGGCGCATCTCGCTCTGGGAGACGCCGCCCATGACGTCGTCGTTGATGGCGTGCCAGTGGGTGGCTTCCTCCGGGTCCTGGAAGTCGATCAGTCGTGCCATGGCGTGTGGTCCCTCCGCGGTCGGCGCCTTCCAGCCTACGCGGGCGCCGCGCGCCGGGAAACCATCGGCGCGTGGCTTGCGGCCAGCCCAAGCCTCCCTTCAATGGCTCGACAGGCGTGCTGATCATGCCCGTGGTTCACCCTAACCCTCCTATTCGGCCGGGACTTGATGCCAATAGCTCCTCCACTTGCGCCAATCGGCATCGTTAAGTCGAGACTGTTCAGTGTCCATGACGTTCGCATAGGATTAACAACGAAGGCCGCTTAAGATGGCTACAGGAAGGGAGCACATGGACTACCGCGGGGAGGCGGCTGGATCGCCGTCGCATCGTGCAAGGTAGGCGGCGGTAGCATGTCGATTATCGCGAGGAATAAATGGGGTCTGTCCCCAGTTTTGCTTAGTGGGGGTTGCCATATGAAAGACGTTGTCATTCCCGTTGGCCTGCTTATCTTTATTGTCTTGTTTGCCTATGCCATGGTTCATTCGGCAAGAAAGCAGAGAGCATCAAAGAAGAAAGTCTTTGAGGAATTCGCACGCGACCAGGGATTGTCTTACCTTGATAAAGACGATGGAAGGGTTCAGGAATTCACGCAAGACTTTGATGGTGTCGGGCGATTCTGGTCACCCTCTCTTGGTAACGTCATACCAAAGAATGTCATAAGTGGCAAAGAAAACTCATCAAGGGTCTTCCTGTTCCGTCATAGCATCCGATATTCAGCCGGCTGGGCGAGAGAGTGGTTCGTTTCTGGATTGGCTGCGGCCGATCATATTGCGGACCGTTGTGCGATACAGTTTTGTAAAAAGGGATCGGACAAGAGCACAATGTATCTTCAGGACGACATTGTAAAAGTGAAGACTATTGGGGATTTCGATATAGTGGTCAGGTCGCAGAGTTCTTCGTGTGCGGGAAAGTTGTTGGACGAACGTGTCCTGAAGCAGTTGGCGGAGTTTGCCGAGGACCTGCCTTTCAGGCCCGAAATCCAAGTGCGGGGAAAGCGTGTAATTGCGTATCTTGCTGATCGGAATGCTTCGATCGATGATGTGAGAAGCTTGAAGAGTCTATTCGAATTCACCAAGAAAGCCGCTGGCATCTGAAGTTCACCATATGATCTCCGTAAAGCCTGGATGTCAATGCTGGAATATATGGCGAGTAACTTTTAAAAAATGCCGTTTTGGAGTGAAAAAGCTCCTAGTCTGGCGTCTGCTTTTCTTCAGTGTTGTTTGTAAAAAGGAGAGTCAGTTGTCACGCTAATGACCATCCTGTGATTCATGCTGGCGTGCTTTTCTTTGAACATGGCGTCTGTGCCTAATAACCTTCTTTCAGTGGCTGATGAGTTTCCTGCTATGCTGGAATTGATCCCCTTGTTGTGTCCGTGGGTATGATTTCTCTTTTGTTGCAGTCGTTAGGCAAACGTAAGCTGGAGTCCCTCGATATGCCGCGAATTATAGAAGCACCAACGACGATAGAATCGGACGGAAAAAAACCTAAGCAAATTCACGAGTATGTGGGTAGGGTGAATACCGGGCATTCTGAGTTAAGTGTAGCGCGGATGGTGTCGTCTTCGGGATGGGCCGAACCTGGACAGCGCCCGGAGTTCATGGAGATCACCGTTGTTTTGAAGGGCCGGGTCCACCTTGAGCACGAGGGAGGCGAGTGTGACATCGCTGCCGGACAAGCTGTCGTCACCGAGCCCGGTGAGTGGGTTCGCTACAGCACTCCAGATGCTGGCGGCGCGGAATACGTAGCAGTCTGTCTGCCAGCCTTCTCGCCCGAGACCGTGCATAGAGACGAATGACAAGCGGGGCGCTTAATGCCAACCTTCGGTTTTTCTGGGGGTCAGATGGAGATCTAGACCGCCAAACCTTGATTTACATGAAAATATGCTGCCAGCAATCGGTTTGCCTCACCATGCGGTTGCCTTCGGGCTGGTGCCGATCGTCCTCTGTGGCCTGCTCGCTCCCGGCCCGACCTACGCCGACGACTGGGAACTGCAGAGTCTGAGTCTGCGCGCCCGAGTGTCGGAGAAGACCCTGCTGGGGGAAGAGGCGCCGGAGGATTTCAAGGAGTACGACCTGTCGGCCAACGTCGCGTTGCCATGGGAGCGCTACTCCGCTTCAGGCTGGGGGATGGGCACCCGGTTGATGGCCAGTGCCGGACTGTTGCGGGGGGCGGGGGAAAACGCCCTCGTCGTGTCGCTCATCCCCGAATGGACGCTGGGGAGCGAGGACGGGCGCTTCTTCCTGGACCTGGGAGCCGGTGGCGCCCTGTTCAGTCGGCATCGCTTCGGGAAGCAGGATTTCGGCGGGCCCTTCCAGTTTGCCCTGACCATGGGCGCCGGTGTTCCGCTATATAACCATCTGGGGTTGGGCTATCGGTTCCTTCACTATTCCGATGCCGGTGTTAATGGACCTGACACGACCGGGGCCGATTTCCACATGATCGAGCTCCGCTATAGATTCGAATGAATGAGGGTTGCCCCCGATGCTGATTGCGGGCACCTGCCGGGGCACGTCGCCAACCTCTGCCGCTGGGCGGGCCAACAGCAGGACGTGGCTCTGCCCGGTGGGATCGGCTGTCTGAGACGCAGCGTCGGCAACCGAGCAGTGGGGGGACAGACCCTCTTTTCTCTCATCTCAGCCCCGCGCCAGCTGCGCCAGGGTCTCGGCCAGCGCCGGGGTCAGCCGCGCCATGCTGGCATAGTCGAGCTTGTCCCAGGTGTCGCCCGGGCCATGGTAGTGCGGATTGCGGAAATCGGCGGTGTCGGTGAGCATCATCGCCGGGTAGCCCATTTCCCAGAACGCCCAGTGGTCGGAGCGGACGATATCGCGCAGCAGCTCCGGGGCGGCCAGCCCCTCCGAAGGGAGCTCGGCATGCCGACGGAAGGCGCCCGTCACCCGACGCACCAGGCGTCGTGAACGCAGGTTGCCGACGCAGGCCACGAAGTTGCCGCGCTCGGGATAGACGAGGCCAAGCAGCGGCGGATATGCCTGGCTGCCGGGCGCGTCGCTATAGTGGCCGAGCATCTCCAGCGAGATCATGCCGACGATGGCATCGCCCCGCGCCCGGGCCTCGCGGGCATAGGTCAGGCTGCCCATGGCGTCGCTGCCGAAGTGCGGCGCCTCCTCGTTGATGAAGGCGACGAGGCGAATCTCTCGCTCGAGCTCGACCCCCTGCAGGCCCCGCGCCAGCTCCAGCAGCATGGCCACGCCGGAGGCGTTGTCATCGGCCCCGGAGGTGCCGCGCACGGTGTCGTAGTGGGCGCCGACTACCAGCATCTCGTCCGTTGCCCCGCTGCCCGGCAAGCGCACCTCGAGATTGTGGAACACCTGGTCGCCACGCGGCACCGGCAAGCGCCGCGGCGCGAGGCCGGCGTCGCGAAAGGCCTGCTCGATGTAGTCGGCGGCCGCCCGCAGCGCCTCGGGGCGCCAGGCATGACGCTCGCCGATCCCCTCCGCCAGTGTGCGCACGTGCGTCCGCAACCGAACGCGCAGTGCCTTGCCCTGGGCATCCAGGGGCGGCGGTGTGCCGCGGTAGCTGCTGCCCGGCATATGGACTATCTGCCAGTAGCTGCCTGCCAGCGCCGACGACAGCAACATGGCCATGACCAGCAACCACACTCGTATCCAGCGCCCCCTGACCACCATCAATGGAAATCCGGTTCGTCGAATAGCCTGCGATCTTACCTACTCGGGCTACCGAGCATTATGGTTCAAGGGGAGGGCTATGGGGGACAGACCCCCTTTTTCCCGCAGACCCCCTTTTTCCCGCAACAGACTCGGGGGATCAGGACGATGAAAGCTTACCTTCTTTCGCTGTGTGCCCTGATCGTGGTTCTGGCGCCTGCCGCTCAGGCGGAGCGGATCGTCACGGCCCGCTATGCCGAACCGGTCGAACGGTACGGGCATTTCGCTCTGGGGCGGCCCCATGAATACGCACGTCTTGTCGCGACCACCGACGCCGGGCGAGACCTGGGGCTGGCATTGCCCAGGGACGAGGTGTTCGAGGATCTGGCGCCTCGGCTCGTGCAACTCACGGATCAGGCATCGCCGGCATTGCTGGTGATCGTCAGTTCCCGTGACGACGGGGCGCGGCTGGCGCTGGTCGGCCTCGATGGCAAGCGGCTGGAGATCGTGGCGCAGTCGGCCCCGATCGGACGGCCCAACCGCTGGCTCAACCCGGTCGGCGTCGCCGACCTGAGCGGCGACGGCGAGGCGGAGATCGCCGCGGTGACCACGCCCCACCTGGGCGGCGTGCTGAGGGTCTACCGACGCCGCGGCGAGCGCCTGGTCGAACTCGCCTCGCTGGGCGGTTTCTCGAACCATGTCTATGGCGCCTCGGAACTGCGCCTGTCGAGGCCCGCGCGGATCAATGGGCGCATGCAGCTCTTGGTGCCCGACGGGCGGCGGGAGAACGTGCGCGTCGTCGCGCTGAGTGACGCGGGGCTGGTCGAAACCGACCGCCGTCCGTTGAGCGAACCGATCACGGGCCCGGAGGCGCTGGATGACTGCGAGCGGCGCCTCAACCAGGCCGCCTCGGTCACGCCTCAGTCCGGATAATCGGGGGCCGTCCCTGATGACCGCCAGAGTCTCAGCCTGCGCGCCCGAGTGTCGGAAAAGACCTTGCTTGGCGAAGAGGCGCCGAAAGAGTTTGAGGAATATGATGTTTCGGCTAACTTCGAGTTGCCATGGAAGCGCTACTCCCCTTCAGGCTGGGGGATGGGCAGACGTTTGATGACGAGTGGCGGAGTCTTGCGGGGAGCAGGGGAAGAGGATTGTCGTGTCGCTCATCCCTGAAGTGACGCTTGGGAGTGAGGATGGGCGCTTCATCCTGGATCTGGGCGCAGGGGGAGCACTGTTCAGTCGGCATCGCTTTGGGACGCAGGATTATGGCGGGCCTATCCAGTTTGCCCTGACCGTGGGCGCCGGTGTTCCGCTATAAAACCATCTGGGGGGCTACCGGTTCCTTCACTATTCCGATGGCAGTGTTAATGGACCCGACCGGGACCGATTTCCACATGATCGAGGTCCGCTATAGATTCGAATGAATGAGGGTTGCTCCCGAATTCCAGCGTCGGCAGCTGGCACCACCGCTTCCGCCGGCCGCTGGAGGTGTGGCGAGAGCTCGATCGCCTGCTGCTGCGGGCGGGCTACCGAGTCGGCTTCGGCACCTTTTG
The DNA here is from genome assembly GCF_003966155.1 of Halomonas nitroreducens. GTDB lineage: Bacteria > Pseudomonadota > Gammaproteobacteria > Pseudomonadales > Halomonadaceae > Halomonas > Halomonas nitroreducens. The sequence goes on along the minus strand of NZ_RXNS01000003.1, from coordinate 12,201 downwards.
CGACCGCGAGTCGAGGACGGACAACCCGCTGTGGCGGGCCCGCCCGCGGATGCCCCGGTACTGCTCTGAGCGAGGCGTTTTGGCGAGCGCGGGGCTATGGTTATGGATGAGGCCATGATTGGCTTGGCCGCTCGGGGTGGCACAACGGATGTCTCACTCCGCGGAATGCCATGATGCGCTCGTCGTCCGGGCCGCCCGGCAGGCAATCCAGGCGTCACCGCAACGGAGCGAGTCTACCGAGCGGATAAGCAGGCGTTCCCGCCGACACCCCGCCACGCCCTGACCAGCTGACCTCCTAATGCGCCCAGGCAATCGCCAAGGGAGGAAGCGAAAATGACATACTTTCAAAACCTCGACCAGATCGTGGAATCGCTTGACACGGACGAGTCCACGAGAAACGACCCGATCAAGAGAGTGTTCGTCTTTGATGGAGAGCATGTGACGGCGAATGTCGGCATCGTTCGCGATAGTGGCAATGCACTTCATACCCAGACACAGCACGACGAGATACTCGTGATCATCGATGGCGATGTTGACTTCAAGGTGGGGGATGAAGTCAAGAGGGTGAGCCGGGGGGATCTGGTGTTCATTCCACAAAACACGCTCCACGGCCCGATCCTCGAAGAGGGGCAAAGCTTTGCCGCGCTTTCCGTGTTTGCTCCTTATTTTGACAGGTCCCGGAACAATATCGTGTGGGACCGGGATTCCAAATAAGTAAACAGAAATCTGAGTGGGCGGTGAAGGCGGGCTATCGTTACCTTCCGGCACGGTGCCGGCCTTCCCCTTCGCTGCTGGAAGCGGCGAGATGCTCGAGCTCACGGAGCGGGGGCGGGCCGTGGAGATGTTTCGCGCCGTGGATGAACGGGTGCCCCCGGGGCCGCCGGATGTGCCGGCAGTCCTCGGCGTGCCGGCACAGCATGGCGTGACCGTGCAAGGCCCCGATGGTGCATGACCCCACGCGTCAAATGAGGCCAGGCCCGCACTTTCCGCGTTACTCGCCCCAGCCTGCTGCCGTTCTCGCCTCGATCCATTGCCGACCTTGCCGATAGCCCCTCGAACCGGCTCCGAAGCATCCGGTTCGGGGCGGGGGGTTAGGCAAAGCACGCCAAGAGCTGCGCCATTCGGCACAGTTCAAGACAAGGCTTTTGCAGCCGCCATGGCGTTGGCATAGGATCAACGACGAATGCCGCTGAAGACGGCCGCACAAGGGACGCAGGGGCTACCGCATAAGACGACTAGAAGGCCGTTGTATTTTGCAGGTCGGTCAGGCGGTAGCGTTCCAGAGCCAATTTCCCCTTCCTCGGTCTCTACTGAACCCCTGGGAAGTAAGTCGCCATGATTAGTGTCTGTCCCTGTTTTTTCTCTAGATAACACGGTTGAAGGTGCCACAATATTCATCCAGTATCAGAAGGTCTCATCTAATCACTGTTAGCGAACCATGAACCGAATAATTCCATTTCTGGCAGTGGTGTTTTTCACGGGCTGTGCGGCGACGACGACGCCTGATGATGATTCGGGTTTCTCCGAAGCAGTCAACCTGGAAGCTTTTGAGGGTTGCTACAAAAACTGCAGCGACACGTCTGATGGATCAGCTTTGGTTTGTCTGAGCGATATCATATGGCCGAAGGTTTTCGAGATGAAAAACAAACCTGAGGCAATTTTCATTGAGCAAGAAAGCAATAATGGATTAGTGGTTTCTGCGGTCTCGAATGGAGTGACTGTCAAAGAGTCCACTTTCGAAGCCGGGAAAGACTTTCATTTCAAAGACGGTCGCATCGAACTGGATCGCGAATACATAGCTTCCGGTGCAGGTGAGCCCGGGAATGTTTTTATTGGCATTGGGACGGGTAAAACGGTTTTAGGCCTCGATGAATATGGTCAAGGTCGTGTGAGTCAATCGGTTGCCTTTGCGGGCACTGGATTCCTCATAATTCCGGTTGTGGGGGCGGCCGCGGACGTTAGCAAGATCGAGAGGTCAGAGAGTCTTTGCAATTAAGGAAATGGGGTCTGTCACCGATTTTGTTCCCGATTTTGTTCCATGGCGTTGGCATAGGATCAACGACGAATGCCGCTGAAGACGGCCACACAAGGGACGCAGGGGCTACCGCAGAAGACGGCTGGAAGGCCGTAGTATTATGCATTATGCAGGTTGGTCAGGCGGTAGCGTGCCAGAGCCTATTTCCCCTCCTTCGGTCTCTACTGATCCCCTGGAGAGTAAGTGGCCATAGTTAGGGGGGCTCTTTGATTTTTCACGTTGCTGCAATGTTTCGATGATTTGCGGCGTTAAATATAAATGCATGGAGGCATTTGCTGGTGAAAGGAAGTTGTTTGTGTAAAGCAGTCAAGTACGAAATCGACTGTCTCGACATGCCGATAATGCATTGTCACTGCCAGTCTTGCCGTAAGGCTCATGCTGCTACATTTGCGCCAACAGCTGGAGTGAAGCGAGAACACTTCCGTTGGCTAAAAGGAAAGGAATCGCTTTCGGCTTATGAGTCGTCTCCTGGGAAACTACGCCATTTTTGCAAGCTGTGCGGTTCTCACTTAATGGCGGAAAGGCTTTCGCAGCCTCACGTGATTGTTCGGGTGGCTACGTTGGACGATGATCCAGGGCATACAGCTAAAGCCCATATCTGGGTCTCCCATGACGCACCGTGGCTGAAATCTGAGGGCGCTGAGATCTATGGTCAGTGGCCGGAGTACAGGGAATGACAATTAACAAATCGCGCAAGGTAGACGTCCCTGACGGGCCGCAGCTTCGCTCTGTGTCAGGTATTAAAGAGAGGGAAGAACAAGGAAATGCTGTCTGTCCCCGGTTTTTGTCGAGATTACGAGTTAAGCTAGAGAGCCAGATCACGGATGGTCTTTCAGTAAAAATAAATCGAACAAATTGTTTATTAAGATGAAGCTTAAGCCAGGCGTACCAATTGCTGCTGGGGTTGTTCTTTTTCTTCTGGTCTCTGCTGGAGCTTTGGTTTTTCAGGGCTTGAATGACTTTGATCTTTCAGAGCATCACCAGCAAGAGGTTGTTTTTCAGACAGAAAGTGCGGAGTTATCGGGCACACTCATTCTCCCCTCAGACAATCCCGCAGCCCCTATCCTCATTTTTGTTCACGGGGATGGGCCACAGGACCGTTTTTCCTCTGGCGGGTATATGCCCCTCATGAATGCGCTGCTCGATAGCGGGATCGCGGTCTACTCCTGGGACAAGGCGGGTGTTGGCACTAGCGCGGGGGATTGGTTGCAACAAACGATGGCCGATCGCGCCGCGGAGACCATGGCCGCAATGAGTGCCGTTCAATCGGCCACCGAGGCGTCGGGCAACAAGTTGGGATTCATTGGCTTTTCGCAAGCCGGCTGGGTTCTCCCCAAGGTGGCGACACAGGTTTCACCAAGCATTCCTGGCATTATCGTTGGTGGTGCGTCCAGCTGGCAGGAGCAGGGAGCTTACTTGACTGCCACTCGTCTAAAAGCGGAAGCGCATACCGATGACGATATTCGTGCGTATGTCCAACAGCAGGTTGAACGGGATGAGAAGCTTTTTGCTCCACCCGTCAGCTATGAACGCTATCTGGAGCAGACGACAGAGGAAGCGCCGATGAGTGAAGCGCGCTTCCATTTCGTGGCTCTGAACTATTCCGTCGATTCGACCGAGGAGTTGCCACGGATCACCTCACCAATGCTGGTGCTCTTTGGAGAAGATGATCTGAATGTTGATGCGCGAAGCGAAGCCCGGGTTTACGAGCAAGGGTTGGCGAATGGTCATGACGCAAATGAAGTTGTGGTCTGGCCCGAAGCCACTCACGCGCTAACACGAACTCGCTGGTTCAACTACCGACTCCCATCGCAAATCCCCTGGTATGCAACCCTCTATGCGCTCGCGGCGGGTCGAGAGATCTATGCGCCGGGTGTCGTGGACCATATAGCCGACTGGTTTTTGCGCACCAGTCAGTGATGCCCTTGCAGGATACGACGTCTTGATGAAGGTTCCGAAGGGTAAGGATCATGCCCTTGGCGGGTGTGCCAGTTGTGTCCGTTGGCTCGCTATAACGACGCTCGACCTGTCGGTCTCGTCGAGCTGGGGCTGCTTTTCAGTCCGCCGCACCACATCATGGTGGCGTTCGTGGCCACAGACGATGCTTCCAGTTGATGCCGTTGCCCTCACTGGCGGTGTCATCTTCCGTTCCAGGTATCCTTGCTGGCCAGGAAGCGCCTTCACGCTGGCCTAACAAATTGTTCCCATTGGCATTTGCCTTGCACCACCACCATGCCCTCCAGTCCGCGGTGGGAACGCGAGGCCCGAGCAGGCGATGCCCACCGGGGGCCGGATTGGTGATTTTTTGACCACCCGCCCAAGACGAAGCCACCGAAAAGCTGGATAATGGCGGGCTACGCGCTACGGCCGCCATGTACACGAATCCGGTGCTTTGTCAATGGAAATCAAGGTCAACTATCTCGACAACCTCCGGCTGGAGGCCAAGTTCGACGACTTCACGGTCATCTCCGACCAGCCCATCCGCTACAAGGGCGACGGCTCGGCGCCCGGTCCCTTCGACTACTTCCTGGCGTCGTCGGCGATGTGCGCGGCCTATTTCGTCAAGGTCTACTGCAACGCGAGAGATATTCCCACCGAGAATATCCGCCTGTCGCAGAACAACATCGTCGACCCGGAGAACCGCTACAAGCAGATCTTCAAGATCCAGGTCGAGCTGCCCGAGGACCTCTCCGCCAAGGACCGCGAGGGCATCCTGCGCTCGATCGAGCGCTGCACGGTCAAGAAGGTGGTGCAGACCGGCCCCGAGTTCCAGATCGAGACGGTCGAGAACCTCGACGAGGACGCCCAGGCCCTGCTGATGGCCGAGCCGGAGGAGGGCGCGAGCACCTGGATCGAGGGCAAGGACCTGCCGCTGGAGCAGACCATCGCCAACATGACGGCCATCTTCGAGCGGCTCGGCATGAAGGTCGAGATCGCCTCCTGGCGCAACATCGTGCCCCACGTGTGGTCGCTGCACATCCGCGATGCCTACTCCAACATGTGCTTCACCAACGGCAAGGGCGCTACCAAGGAGAGCGCGCTGTGCTCGGCGCTGGGCGAGTTCATCGAGCGCCTGAGCTGCAACTTCTTCTACAACGATCAGTTCTTCGGCGAGGAGATCGCCAACAGTCAGTTCGTCCACTACCCGGACGAGGAGTGGTTCCAGCCGGGGCCCAACGACGAGCTGCCCGAGGGCATCCTGGACGACCACTGCCGGGCGATCTACGACCCGGACGGTGAGCTCGGCGGCTCCAACCTGATCGATACCAACTCCGGCAAGGTGGACCGCGGCATCGTCTCGCTGCCCTACGTGCGCCAGTCGGACGGCGCGACGGTCTACTTCCCCTCCAACCTGATCGAGAACCTCTTCCTCAGCAACGGCATGAGCGCCGGCAACACCCTGGCGGAGGCGCAGGTGCAGTGCCTGTCGGAGATCTTCGAGCGGGCGGTGAAGCGCCAGATCATCGAGGAGGAGATCACCCTGCCCGACGTGCCGCTGGAGGTGCTCAAGAAGTACCCGGACATCCTCGAGGGCGTGGAGGCGCTGGAGGCCCAGGGCTTCCCGATCCTGGTCAAGGATGCCTCCCTGGGCGGCCAGTTCCCGGTGATGTGCGTCACCCTGATGAACCCCAAGACCGGCGGCGTGTTCGCCTCCTTCGGCGCGCACCCGAGCTTCGAGGTGGCCCTCGAGCGCAGCCTCACCGAGCTGATGCAGGGCCGCAGCTTCGAGGGCCTGAATGACTTCCTGCCGCCGACCTTCAACTCGCTGGCCGTCTCCGAGCCCAACAACTTCGTCGAGCACTTCATCGATTCCTCCGGCCTGGTGTCCTGGCGCTTCTTCAGCTCCAGGGCCGACGTCGAGTTCGTCGAGTGGGACTTCTCGGGCACCAACGAGGAGGAGGCCGCCGGGCTGTTCGGCATCCTCGAGGAGCTGGGCCTGGAGGCCTACCAGGCCGTGCATGAGGACCTGGGCGCACCGGTGTGCCGCATCCTGGTGCCGGGTTACTCCGAGGTCTATCCGGTGGAGGACCTGGTCTGGGACAACACCAACAAGGCGCTGCTGTTCCGCGAGGACATCCTGCACCTCCACGAGCTGAGCGACGAGCAGCTGAGCGACCTGCTGGAGCGCCTAGAGGAGACCCAGATCGACGACCACGAGGACATCATCACCCTGATCGGCATCGAGTTCGACGAGAACACCGTCTGGGGCCAGCTGACCATCCTCGAGCTCAAGCTGCTGATCAACCTGGCGCTGGGCCAGCACGAGGACGCCCTGGACCGGGTGCAGATGTTCCTGCAGTTCAACGACAACACCGTCGAGCGCGGGCTCTTCTACCAGGCGGTGAACGCGGTGCTGGAGATCGCCGTGGACGACGAGCTGGAGCTCGACGACTATCTCTACAACTTCAAGCGCATGTTCGGCGAGGCGACCATGGAGGCCGTGGTCGGCTCGGTGAACGGCAGCGTGCGCTTCCATGGCCTGACGCCGACCAATATGCAGCTGGAGGGCCTCGAGAAGCACCACCGCCTGATCGAGAGCTACAAGAAGCTGCACGCGGCCCGCGCCGCCAACGCATAAGTCGCCAGCCCTTCTTTGCGCCGGGAAAAGCCCCCGAGTCGGTCCTTCGGCTCGGGGGCTTTTCATTGGTGCTGGCTGGGTGCGGGGCACAGTAGGACGCAGGGCTCCGTGGCTAGGCCAGGTCCTTCAGCGGGCGAGCCAACAGCTCCGAGACCACGGTCGGCATGAACTCCCGGGGCAGGGTGATGGCGTAGAAGTTCTCGTAGACGCTGGGCAGGCGCTCGAAGCAGTTCAATCGGCCCTGCTGCAACTCATCCTTGACCACCACCTCGGGCAGCACGCTCAGCGCCCCGCTGTCGCGGGCCAACAGTCGCAGCATGGCCATGTCGTCGGCCTCGGCGAGGATCTCCGGCTCGTATTGATGCAGGCTGCAATGGCCATCGAAGGCGCGGCGAATCTCATGGTGCTCGCCCGGCAGCACCCAGCGCAGGCCGCCGTAGCCCTCGGGAAAGGCACTGCCCGGAGCGGCGTCGGGCGGCCCGATGATCGACAGCGGTTGGCGGGCCAGCAACTGGCTCTGCCAGGCCGCCTGCGGCGAGTCGGAGAGGGGCAGCTGGGTGTTGGTGAGCACGATGTCGAACTCGTGCCGGGCCAGGCCATCGAGCAGGTTGGCCATGCCCCGGGCGTGCAGGCTGAAGTGCACCTTGCGCCCGTCCCGGTTGAGCAGGGGTTCGATGAAGCCCTCGATGAAGTTGCGCGACATGGTGGAGAGCATGCCGATGCGCAGGCGCTGATACTCGGGCTCGATGCCTCGGCTGATCAGCGACTCCAGTTCCTCGCCCTTGGTGAAGATCACCTCGGCATAGTTGAGCACCTGTCGCCCCGCCTCGGTCAGCACCAGGGTGCGATTGCGCCGCTCGAACAGCGGCTTGCCCATCCGGTCTTCCAGTTTGCGGATTTGCGCCGACAGGGCGCTCTGTGACAGGTGCAGCGACTCGGCGACCCGCGTCAGATTGCCCTCGGTGGCCACGCGCCAGAAGTAATAGAGATGGTGATAGTTCAGGCGGCTCATATCGTTCTCTTTTATAGAACAATAAATCAATTTATATCTATTTTAATTAAAAAATGAGGCGCCGGATACTGCCCGTTCCATGGATCATCGGAGGCATTCCATGCATTGGAACGAGCTGTTGCCCACCTTCCTGCTCTCATTAGTGCCCATCATCCTGGCGATGGGCGCGCTGGCGAGCGCCCGCCGGCCGCGTCAGCGCGCCTGGCGCACGGCCCAGGTCACTACCCTGAGCGGTCTGCTGCTCTCGACGCTCCTGTTGGCGCTGGGGCTGTCGGGCGTGCTGCCGACGGTCACCGGCTGGTGGCAGACCGCGCCGTTGCAGCTGATCATGCTGCTGCTCGCCAACTTCATCGCCTTCGTGGTGGTTCGCTACAGCGCCACCTATCTGCAGGGCGAGCCGCGCGAGCAGCGCTTCGTCGCGCTTGCCCAGGGCGTGTTCGCGGCGGTGAGCGTGGCAGTACTGAGCGATCATCTGCTGGTGTTCCTGGTCGCCTGGCTGACCATCGGCCTGGCCATGCATCAGCTGTTGATGTTCTATCCCGACCGGCCCCGCGCGGCCCTGGCGGCCCACAAGAAGTTCCTCTTCGCCCGCTCCGCCGAACTCTGTGTTCTGGCGGCCTTCCTGCTGCTGTACCTGCATCACGACAGCGCCCGGATCAGCGTCATCACGAGTGCCTATGCGGCACCGGGCGGCGCCTTGTCCGCCAGCGAGCAGGCGGCGGCCTGTCTGCTCGCGCTGGCGGCGCTGATCAAGTGCGCCCAGCTGCCCCTGCACGGCTGGCTGATCCAGGTGGTCGAGGCGCCCACGCCGGTCTCGGCGGCGCTGCACGGCGGCGTGATCAACCTCGGCGGCTATCTGCTGCTGCTGTTCTCCCCCTTGTTGCTCCAGTCCACGCCCGCACAGGCACTGATCCTGGTGGTGGCGGGACTCGGCAGTGTGCTGGCGGCGCTGATCATGACAACGCGCATCAGCATCAAGGTGCGCCTGGCCTGGTCGACCAGTGCGCAGATGGGGCTGATGCTCGTCGAGATCGCCCTGGGGCTGGTGGAGCTGGCGCTGCTGCACCTCCTCGCACACTCCTGCTACAAGGCCTACGTCTTCCTCAGCTCCGGCGAAGCGGTGCAGCAGGACCTGCAGCGGCGCCAGGCCCCCGGCCGCCGCCCGACGCCGGCGCAGTGGCTCTCGGCCGGCCTCATGAGCGGCGCCCTGGTGGCGGGCCTGGGGGCTTTCGTCCACTACGTCTCCGACTCGAGCGCCTTCGATGTGGTCAGTCCCTGGGTGCTGATGACCCTGGCCCTGACCGTCTTGCTGGCCGAGCGACGCGGTCCGCTCGGGGCAGGGGCCGGGGCGGGCTTCCTCGGCCTGGCCGCGCTGGTGGTGCTCGCGTATTTCGGGCTCAAGTCGCTGTTCGCCGTCCTGCTGCCCACCCTCGAGCACACGGCGCCCCTCTGGGCGGATCTCTGGGTCAGCACGCTGTTCGTGCTGCTGTTTGCGGGCTACTGCCTGCAGCGCCATGGCCTGCACCACCGCTGGGTGCAGACCCTCAACCTGTATTGCTACGCCGGTTTTTACCTGGACGAGTGGGTCACCCGGAACACCCTGAAATTCTGGCCGCATCCGTTGCCGTCTCGCATCAGGGCCAAACGACTCCACGCCGCTTCTCATGGGGGTTCACTATGACGATTCATGAAAACACCAAGGTCGCATTGGTGCCGCAAGCTCTGACGGGGATCGATTACCCGTCCCTGACGCCGCCGCAGGAGCAGGCGCTGGATCAGGCCTGCGCCAGCGTGGCGCCGAGCTGGCCGCTGGATCGGCTGATCGCGGTGAGTCCCTTCTGGACCCTGCGCGGGGAGGACTTCGCCAGCGTCTCCGCCCGGCTGTCGGCGCTGGCCAATCTCCGCTGCCTGATGCCGCCGAGCCACTATCTGGGGCGTTGGCAGCGCGGCGAGATCACCAACCACCACCTGACCCAGGCGGCGGAGCGGATCGGCTATCGGGGCGGCTACCGGAACCTGCTGAGTGTCGTCGAGGAGCTCGGCCGGCTGCCACACTGGCACAACATCAGCGACCTGGTGGATGCGCGCCGTGACCGGCAGCACAAGATGGCCTGGCGTGACGAGATCACCCACCAGATCAGTCAGTTCTGTGCCGCCTTCTTCCAGGAGGATGGGCCGCTCAATGCCGGGCGCTTGAACGCCCCCTCCGACAAGCGGCTCTATCAGCACTGGCGGGACATGACCATCAAGGACCGCGGCATCGCCATCCTGATGGGCGAGCCGGGATTGGGGCGCTACTTCGCGACACTACCCGACTCCGAGACCGGACTCCTCCAGGCCGCGATCGCCGAACTGGATGTCGACGCGAACCGGCTGAGCGGCTACGCCCAGGCGCTGCTGCTGGACATCAATGGCTGGGCCGCCTGGGTCGCCTATCGGGATTGGCAACAGGGCCTGGCGTCGTCCGATGCCCCACGGACGCCGTCCGCCATGCGCAGCCTGCTGGCCATCCGCCTGGCCTGGGAGCTGGTCTTGTGGCGCTACACCCGGGAGCAGAAGCCCGATCAGGCCGATCGCCTGACGTCCCTGTGGCATCGCGAGCTGGTGGAGCTGCCGGAGCGGATCGAGCGCCATCATCGCGCTCTGCAGCCCCTGTGGGTCTGGCAGCTCGCCAGCGAGCTGGCCTACCAGCAGCCCCTGAACCGGGCCTTGAGCGAGTCGGCACGCGCGGAGTCGCCGGTATCGACCCAGCCGTCTCTCCAGGCGGTATTCTGCATCGACGTGCGCTCCGAGCCGCTGCGCCGGGCCCTGGAGCAGCAGAGCCCGGCCATCCAGACCCTGGGGTTCGCCGGTTTCTTCGGCTTGCCGCTGGAATATCGGCCGAGCGGTGCCGCCATGGCGCAACCTCACTTGCCGGGCCTGCTGGCCCCCAGGGTGACGCTGAGCAGCGGTGCGGCCGAGGGCGACCGTCGCTCGGCCCAGCGGCTGAACTGGCAGGCGCGCCTGCAGGAGTGGAGCCGGGCAGCGAGCGCCACCTTCACGGCCGTGGAGGCCGGGGGCCTGCTGTACGCGGGCAAGCTGCTGAGCCGCTCGCTGGCCTCCAGGGCGAAGCGCAACTCCCTGGCCATGGACCGGCTCACCTGGCAGTGGCGGGATACGGGCGAGACGCTGAGCCTGGAGGACCAGGCGCGGCTCGCGCGGACCGTCCTGGAGGCCATGGGGCTTACCGAGCACTTTGCCCCCCGGGTGCTGCTGGTGGGCCACGCCAGCCACAGCGCCAACAATCCCCATGCGGCGGGGCTGGAATGCGGCGCCTGTGGCGGTCAGTCGGGAGAGGTGTCGGTTCGCGCCCTGACCCGGTTGCTCAACGACCCGGCGCTGCGCCGCAAGCTGGCCGACAGCGGCATCGCCATTCCGGACCAGACCCGCTTCGTGCCGGCGCTGCACCATACCATCACCGACCGCATCGGCTTGCCGGAGGGCGATAGCCCGCTGACTCCGCTCGAACGGCAATGGCTCGACCGCGCCGGGGCCGCGGCCCGGCGCAAGCGCGCCTCGAGCCTCGGCCTGACGCCGGATGGCGCGGATCTGGGGGAGACCCTCGATCGCCGAGGCGAGGACTGGTCACAGACCCGCCCGGAGTGGGGGCTGGCCAACAATGCCAGCTTCATTGCCGCCCCGCGCCGTGTCACCGCCCCCATCGACCTGGCCGGGCGCAGCTTCCTGCACGACTACGATTGGCGCACGGATCGCGATTTCGCGCGGCTGGAGCTGATCATGACCGCTCCCATGGTCGTCGCCCACTGGATCAACATGCAGTACAACGCCTCCACCCTGGACAATCGCAAACTGGGCAGCGGCAACAAGGTGCTGCACAACGTGGTCGGTGGGCATATCGGCGTGTTCGAGGGGAATGGCGGTGATCTGCGCATCGGTCTGCCGATGCAATCGCTGCACGACGGCGAACGCTGGCGGCACGAGCCCCTGCGCCTGAGCGTCTACCTGGCGGCGCCGCCCGAGGCCATCGAGGCGATCATCGAACGTCACGAGATGCTGCGGTCACTGGTGGAGAATGACTGGCTCCACCTGTTTTCACTCGATGACCAGGGTGGCGAGATCCTTGCCTACCGGGGTCGGGACTGGGTTGCGCCCTAGCCGGACCGGGTTCGCCAGGGAAGGCCTGGGCTCTCACCATCGCTCCCCGACGGATGCGGAGGAGGGGGCTGCAACCGCAAAAGCGTGATATGACAAGGCCCCGAGCCAGTGACCTGGCTCGGGGCCTTGCGCGTTCCGGAACGCCGTTACTGGGCGGAGAGGGCCACGCCCACCTTCGAGCGGTTGGGCCGGCCGATGGCCTGGGTGATCCAGCTGCCGGTGGCGGCCAGCGCGTCGAGGTCGATGCCGCTCTGGATGCCGAAGCCGTCGAGCAGGTAGACCACGTCCTCGCTGGCCACGTTGCCGGAGGCGCCCTTGGGTTATAGAGAGCGGGCAGCCGCCGATCAGCGGCTGCTCAAGGCCACGCCCACCTTCGAGCGGTTGGGCCGGCCGATGGCCTGGGTGATCCAGCTGCCGGTG
>NZ_RXNS01000039.1 GCF_003966155.1 Halomonas nitroreducens | reverse complement strand
AGGGCCGCGAGGGCCTGGTCATCCAGGCGCGTGATGTCGGCCAGTTCGACCCGAAGCCGGGTGCTGGCGCGTGCCTCCAGGCACCGCAAGTTGTCCGCGCCGCCCAGGGCCGCGAGCCAGCGTGCGCACTGGTCGGCGGAGATCGCCAGGGCCGGGGTCGACTCGTCGACGGGAGGTGCCGACGACGGCCGGCTGGCGACCTCGCGGCCGTCGTCGGCCATGGCCGCGCGGATCTCGTCGGCCACGCTATCGGCGATGGGGCCGAGGATCACCTGCAGACCGCCGCCGCCCAGGCGCAGGATGCCGCGGGCACCCAGCCCCTTGAGGGCTGCCTCGTCAATGGCCGCACCGTCGGCCACCACCAGGCGCAAGCGGGTGGTGCAGGCGCCGACGCTTTCCAGGTTGGCCGCTCCGCCAAGGGCGGCGACGAAGGCCGGCCCCCGCGCGCCACTAGCACGCGGCCTCGCCTCGGCGGCCTCGCCCTCGGGTTCGCGGCCCGGGGTCGGCAGGTCGAAGCGGGCGATGGCCCAGCGGAAGACGCCGTAGTAGACGACGGCGTAGGCCAGGCCCACCGGGATCATCCGCCAGCCCTGGGTGGAGAGCCCGTAGGACAGCGCATAGTCGAAGGCGCCGGCGGAGAAGGTGAAGCCCAGCTTGACGTCGAGCCAGTGCATCAGCGCCATGGACACGCCGGTCAGCAGCGCGTGTACCAGATAGAGCAGCGGCGCCAGAAACATGAAGGTGAACTCGATAGGCTCGGTCACCCCGGTGAGGAAGGCGGTCAGCGCCAGGGACAGCAGCAGGCCGCCCACCTGGGCGCGACGGCCCCGAGGCGCGGCGTGGTACATGGCCAGCGCCGCCGCCGGCAGGCCGAACATCATCACCGGGAAGAAGCCCGCCATGAAGCTGCCCGCCGAGGGGTCCCCGGCGAAGAAGCGGTTGAGGTCCCCGCTGGCGCCCTCGAAGCTGCCGAACACGAACCACACCAGGCTGTTGAGCACGTGGTGCAGGCCGGTGACGATCAGCAGCCGGTTGAGGGCACCGTAGACGAACAGCCCCAGCTCCCCGGCATCGATCAGCCACTGGCCCAGGGCATCGATGCCCTGCTGCACCGGCGGCCAGACGAGGCCGAAGGCCACCCCGAGCATCACCGCGGCGAGCCCGGTGGCGATGGGCACGAAGCGCCGGCCGCCGAAGAACGCCAGGTAGTCGGGCAGCGCGATGGCCTTGTAGCGGTTGTAGAGCAGCCCCGCCACGCTGCCGATGATGATCCCGGCCAGCACCCCCATGTCGATCTCGGGGTTGAGGGCGGTGAGCACCGCCTCCAGCACCAGGTAGCCGATCACCCCGGCCAGGCCGGCGGCGCCGTTGTTGTCGTCGGCGAAGCCCACCGCCACGCCGATGGCGAAGATCAGCGCCAGGTTGGCGAAGATGGCGTTGCCCGCCTCGGCGATGAAGGGCACATCGAGCAGGTCCGGCTGGCCCAGGCGCAGCAGCAGGCCGGCGACCGGCAGCACGGCGATGGGCAGCATCAGGGAGCGGCCGAGGTGTTGCAGGCCGGCCATGAGTCGGGAACCGAGGGTGGTGCTCATGAGGGCATCCTCTCGCAGGTTGTTGTTGTGGTGGCAGTGGCATCGGCGGCGAACCAGGCTGTGAGGCGCTCGCGGACCGCCGCGGCATCGTCGAGCTCGAGCAGGCCGGGGATCTCGTCGGCCAGGGCGGCGGCGTCCAGGCGCCGCAGGGCGGCCTTGAGCGCCGGCACCCGGGCCGGCTCCACGGAGAGCTCGTCGACGCCGAGGGCCACCAGCAGCGGGCCCGCCAGGTCGTCGCCGGCGGCGGCCCCGCAGACGCCCACCGGACAGGCCCCGGCGGCGCCTTCCACGGTGGCCTTGACCAGCGCCAGCACGGCCGGATGCAGGACGTCCGCCCGCGCCGCCAGGCGCGGCTCCTCGCGGTCCATGGCCAGGGTGTACTGGGTGAGGTCGTTGGTGCCGATGGACAGGAAATCGGCCTCGGCGGCCAGCCGCCGGGCGCCGAGGGCGGCGCTGGGCACCTCGATCATGGCGCCCAGCGCCGGCAACCGGGTCAGGCCCAGGGACTCGGCCAGGCCCTCCAGGCGGCCCCGTACCCAGGCAAGCTCCCCGGCATCGCTGAGCATCGGCACCATGATGCGCAGCCGCTCGGGGGTGGAAACACGCAGCAGCGCCCGCAGCTGGGTGTCGAGCAGCTCGGGATGGCTCTGCCAGAGGCGCGCCCCGCGCACGCCGAGGGCCGGGTTGGGGACCGCCGGCAGGCGCAGGTAGGGCAGCTGCTTGTCGGCGCCGATGTCCAGGGTACGGATGACCACCGGCTTGCCGTCCAGGGCCGCCACCGCAGCCTGGTACTCGCGGTGCTGGTCCGCCTCG
>NZ_RXNS01000038.1 GCF_003966155.1 Halomonas nitroreducens | reverse complement strand
GCGAAGATGCCGAACTGGGCGGCCGCGCCCAGGAACAGCGTGCGCGGGTTGGCGAGCAGCGGACCGAAGTCGGTCATCGCGCCCACCCCCATGAAGATCACCAGCGGCGCCACGCCGGAGGCGATCGCCACGCTGTAGAACTGGTAGAGCATGCCGGGGGCATGGCCGGCCCCCTTGGCCACGTCGTTGGCGGCGCGGACCAGCTCGGGCGGGGTGTCGCCGTGCAGCACCTCCGTGAGGGTATGGCGCCAGGCCTCGACGCCGGCGGCCGGGTCCAGGCTCAGCTGCAGCGCCGCCGCCATGCGCTCGAGCAGCTCGGGCCCGGCCAGGTGGGCCGCCTGCTCGGCGGCCGACAGCGCCAGCCCCGCCTCGGGAATGTTGGCCAGGATGCCGCCGAAGCCGATCGGCACCAGCAGCAGCGGCTCGAACTTCTTGGCCATGGCCAGCCACAGCAGCAGCAGGCCGACGGCCAGCATCACCGCCTGGCCGAGACTCAGGTTGTAGAGCCCCGAGCCGTACCAGAGCGTCAGAATCTTCTCGGTCATGGAACCTTCCTTAGAGCACGACGAGGGCGTCGCCGACGGCCACGCTGTCGCCTTCGCTGACGTTGACCGCCGAGACGGTGCCCGCCGAGGCGGCCCGCACCTCGGTCTCCATCTTCATGGCCTCGAGGATGATCACCACGTCGCCTTCGGCGACCGCGTCACCGACACTGACGTTGACCTTGAAGATGTTGCCGGCGAGCGGCGCCGCGATGGTCGCGCCCGAGGACGCGGCCGGGGCGGCCGGCGCCGTCGGAGCGGCAGCGGCGCCCTGCTCCTGGACCTGGCTGATCTCGCCGCCCTCGGCGACCTCGACCACGTACGCCTTGCCGTTGACCTTGATGGTGTAGGTCTCGGGGTCGCCGGCCGGGGCCGCGGCCCGGGCCGGCGTTGGCGCCGGCGCGGCCGCACTGCCCGGCGCCTGAGGGGCCGGCTCGAAGGCCTCGGGATTGTCGCGGTTCTTGAGAAACTTCAGGCCGATCTGCGGGAAGAGCGCATAGGTCAGGACGTCGTCGACCTTGCGCTCGCCCTCGGCCAGGCGGATGCCCTCGTCCCGGGCCTTGGCGTCGAGCTCGGCGGTGAGCTTGTCCATCTCCGGCGCGAGCCGATCCGCGGGGCGGCAGGTGATCGGATCATTGCCCTCCAGCACCCGGGCCTGCAGCGCCTTGTCGAAGGGCGCCGGGGCCGCGCCGTACTCGCCGCGCAACAGCGCCTGGACCTCCTTGGAGATGGACGTGTAGCGTTCGCCCATCATCACGTTCATCACCGCCTGGGTCCCGACGATCTGCGAGGTCGGGGTGACCAGCGGGATGTAGCCCAGGTCCTCGCGGACCCGGGGGATCTCCTTGAGCACGTCGTCGAGACGGTCGCCGGCGCCCTGCTCCTTGAGCTGGTTTTCCATGTTGGTGAGCATGCCGCCCGGCACCTGGGCCACCAGGATGCGGCCGTCGATGCCCTTCAGCGAGCCCTCGAAGGCGGCGTACTTCTTGCGCACCTCGCGGAAGTAGGCGGCGATGTCCTCGAGCGCCTCCAGGTCCAGGCCAGTATCGCGCTCGGTCCCCTTGAGCATGGCCACCAGCGACTCGGTGGGGCTGTGGCCATAGGTCATGGACATCGAGGAGATGGCAGTGTCGACGTTGTCGATGCCGGCTTCCACCGCCTTGAGAGCGGTGGCGGTGGACAGCCCGGTGGTGGCGTGGCACTGCATGTGGATGGGGATATCCAGCGCCTTCTTCAGCCGCGATACCAGCTCATAGGCATCGTAGGGGGTGAGCAGCCCGGCCATGTCCTTGATGGCCAGGGAATCGGCCCCCATGGCGGCGATGGACTTGGCCAGTTCGACCCAGCTGTCCAGGGTGTGCACGGGGCTCAGGGTGTAGGAAATGGTACCCTGCGCATGCCCCTCGTTGGCCCGCACCGCCCGAATGGCCCGCTCCAGGTTGCGCGGGTCGTTCATGGCGTCGAAGACGCGGAAGACGTCGACCCCGTTGGTCCGGGCGCGCTCGACGAAGCGGTCGACCACGTCGTCGGCGTAGTGGCGGTAGCCGAGCAGGTTCTGGCCGCGCAGCAGCATCTGCTGGCGGGTGTTGGGCATCGCCGCCTTCAACGCCCGTATCCGCTCCCACGGGTCCTCGCCGAGGTAGCGGATACAGGCGTCGAAGGTGGCGCCGCCCCAGGACTCCAGCGACCAGAAGCCGATCTTGTCGAGCTTCTCGGCAATGGGCAGCATGTCGTCCAGGCGCATGCGGGTGGCGAACAGCGACTGGTGGGCGTCGCGCAGGACCACGTCGGTGATGCCGAGCGGACGTGCATTCTCACTCATGAGAAGTTCCTTGTCGTTATAGGGGTTGGAAAGGGACAGGAGGGAAGGCGGGCCGGCCTCAGCGGCGATGACGCTGGCGATAACGATGCACCGCGGCACTGATCACGGCCATGAGCTCATCGTCGCCGGCCGGCGCGGCGCGCCCGGGCCGGGACGGGGCGGCAGGGGCCGGCTCGGGGAAGAAGCGCCCGATGACCTTGGACATCAGGGTCGTGACGATCACTAGCACGGTAAGAAAAACAAACACGAAGCCCATGCCGAGCCCCATCAGGGCGAAGCCCTCGTTCAACAGCTGCATGTCCTGCATGCGGAAATCTCCTCG
>NZ_RXNS01000037.1 GCF_003966155.1 Halomonas nitroreducens | reverse complement strand
ACTATGTTGACAGGCTCCGGAAATCGTGCACCTGAATCCCGAGCGGGTCCCGATGTCACAGGCATCAGGATTTTAAAGAGCCGAAGTCATTTCATGTGCCAACTATGTTGACAGGCTCCGGGAGCGATATTCTGGTAGTATTCGCCCTTTACCAGCTTGTGCCGGGTGGACGTTGGCCGTGAGGTACTCTCCTTTTCATTGTGAATTTTCCCTACCGGCGTCTCAGCACCCCGTCTCGCTCTGGCGCTGGTCGTTGGTTATGGTTGTTATGGCGTATGCGGGCCTTCGCATAGCCTTTCCTGAGGTCGGTGAGCTCACGGGCACGCTGATGGCGTTACTTGGCCTGTTTGCAGTGCTGCGATGGGGGCAAAGGCTTAGATCCTCGGCTCCGCTCTGGCTGCTTTTGGCGGTCGTGCTGGTCCAGCTGATCGCATGGACGTCTGGTTACTTCCACCATCCTGACTGGTTGCCGGACAATCCAGAGCTCGATCGCCTAGCCAAGTGGTTCTTGTTTATTGGCATGGCCTGGTGGCTCGGCGGGTGTACTCGACTGACGTGGATGGCCTGGGCCATCACCGTGCCGGGGCTGTTGCTGGCCGTGTGGCTAGAGGGACAAGGCTGGTATTCCTGGCAAAGGGGTTTGGCAGGTAAGAGGGTCGACTTCGGCATCCAGAATGCACAACATGTATCCATGTTCTTTGGAACAGCGCTGCTGGGCTTGGTTCTGTTTGCAAGGCGCGCGGTCACAATCGGTCGTTTCACATGGTGGCGGCGGATGGGCTGGGTCGCTGCAACGGTCATCAGCTTAGTGGGAGTGGTGGTCACTCAGACGCGTGGGGTGTGGTTGGCTCTGCTTGTGTCCAGTATGGTGGCGTTGGTACTAAGTGGGTATGTGGCCTGGAGGAGGGCTCATAGTGAGATAAGCCTGCGCCACGTCACTCTCTGGTTTCTGGTGCCTTCGTTGTTGGTGGTTATTATGGCATCGGCTTTCCATACTCCGATCGAGAGGCGTCTTGCTGCCGAAAATCAGGTTATTGCCAGTATCGTGGCGCGCGACTGGGAGAGCATTCCTTTCGATACCAGTATCGGGAATCGGGTACATTCCTGGCGAGCTGCAATGGAGTGGATCGCTGAGCGCCCCCTTGTCGGCTGGGGCGGTGAGGGTCGAAGCCTCGTAATGGACCATACCGAGTGGATGCCGGCCTGGAACAGGCAAGAATACGGGCATCTCCACAATACCTTCCTCGAAGTCTTTGTCAGCTATGGCCTGTTGGGTGTTCTCGTCATTGGAGCCTTGGCGCTCTGGGTCGGTCTTGGAACCTTCAGGTCCTGGCGAGGTGGCGTGATGCCCGGTGACATGGCATTGTTCGGCTATTCCTTTTTTATTTTCTTCATGATCGTCAACATGTTCGAATCTTTTTTGTCCTTCTGGTCCGGCGGCTATGTCTTTACCATTGTCATGGGGGGACTTGTTACCCATATCTGGCGCTGGCAGGTGGAAACGGGGCAGCGTGTTTTTCCGGTCCTTCGCTCTAAGGCATCTTGATGCGTACACTGGTTGTCGTCCGCTCCCTGAAGATGGGCGGGATGGAGCGTGTGGCGGTTAATCTGGCGGATGCCTTTGCCGATGCAGGTCACGACAGTCATCTCTTAAGCCTTCGATCCTGTCAGAAACCTCTAAAATCCGATAACCCCGACGTCAAACTCCACCAATTTGAACTTCGTTGGTGGAGTCGTCTCACACTCATTGGCTTCCTTTTTGAGCAGTTTGGTCGATTCATTCTCAATCCCTTGATCAAGCGGTCCCTCTTTCTCGGGCGTGGTGTGATGGGTGGCGTGGTCTTCCGTGCCTGGCTGTGGGCCTTTGAGCGCAGCCATGGGCGCGTGGACCGTATCGTCTTTCGGGGTATCGGGACCTTCGAGTTGGTCTGGACATTCCGTGACGAGCGGGCCCGCTATGTCCTCGAGAACATCCTGCATGTGCGCCAGGAGGGCTGGGCCCGTAGACTGTTTGCCCGCTGTCTCTATCATCGTCGCCATCTCGTCACCGTCTCCCGGGGGGTGGCGGAGAGCGTCCGCGAGGGAATGGCCCGCTGGCACTTTACGCCGGCCTCGCTACGGGTGATCCCCAACCCGTGCCCCGTTGATGCGATCCGGCAGCAGATGACGCGCCACGAGCCGGATCTGCCCACTGGGCCCTATATCGTCAACGTGGCGCGTCTGGTGCCGGCCAAGGACCAGGCCCTGCTCCTGCGAGCCTATGCGAGGTCCGGCGTGTCGCTGCCCCTGGTGTTGGTGGGGGATGGTCAGGAGCGGCAGCGCCTTGAGGCCCTGGTAAGCGAGCTGGGCATCGCCGAACGGGTGGTCTTCGCCGGGCAACGGGACAACCCCTATCCGTGGATGCACCATGCCCGGCTGTTCGTGCTCAGCTCACGTTTCGAGGGCATGGGGATCGTGCTGTTCGAGGCCCTGGCCTGCGGTACCCCCGTGTTGAGCGTGGACTGTCCGGGAGGCATTCGCGAGATCCTGAAAGGTGAGCTGGAGGATGCCATCGTGCCGCATGACGTCGATGCCCTGGCGTCGGGCATCCGTCATGCCGTCGAGGGAGAGAAGCCCGAGCTCCGTGAGCACTGGCTGGATGACTTCCGCCCGGAAACCGTCGCCAGGGCGTTCTTATGAGCGGTGAGAGCGAACTCAGCGCCTGGATTCGTCATGGTAGAGCCGACTCGGAGCCTGAGGCCGAGATGAGCTGGCAGCGGTTTGTCGACTACGGCATCACCGAGGTGCTGGGGGGCAAGGGGCACCTTGCCGAGCTTCGACTCTTCAAGAGCCTCTGGACCAGCAGGCTCGAGCGCCAGGCGGTGCTTCGCCTGCGCCTGGTGCAGATGTTGGCTCACTATGGTCATGCCAAGCTCGTCGATCGCCAGCTTGCCATCCTGGCGATGCGCTTTGGACTCCACGTGGAACCGCGTACGGTCATCGGCAAGGGGCTGAGACTGTCGCATCCCACCTCCATCGTGATCGGCAAGGGGCTCAAGCTCGGTGAGCGCTGCAAGCTCTACCAGCAGGTGACCCTGGCGGCGGCCCCCCTGGAGGATGAGCCCGGCATGGCGCGCGTCGGGGATGACGTGACGATCTTTCCCGGCGCCAAATTCGTCGGCAAGGGGCGTGTCGGGAATCGCGTGATCGTGGGGGCCAATGCGGTGGTGGCGGATGTCTTCGGCGACGATGTGGTCATCGGCGGCGTGCCGGCCAGGGTGATCCGTCAGGTGAGGCCGGACGAGCGGACTGGCTCGGGCAGGCCGGAATAGGGTGGTAACTGGTGTAGGCTTGTCCCCGGGAGATACGCATGCTTCGACCCCCCTATCTGTCAGCGTAGTTGTCACCTAAACGGATTGAGAGGTGATCAACATGCGTTACCCCGCAGAGCGGAAGGAAGCCATCCTTCAGAAGATGGCACCTCCGATGAGCCTGACCA
>NZ_RXNS01000036.1 GCF_003966155.1 Halomonas nitroreducens | reverse complement strand
GATGGTCAGGCTCATCGGAGGTGCCATCTTCTGAAGGATGGCTTCCTTCCGCTCTGCGGGGTAACGCATGTTGATCACCTCTCAATCCGTTTAGGTGACAACTACGCTGACAGATAGGGCTGAACACGGGGCGGGAGTTCCACTTCGGCGCCCAAGGGGCTGACATTGTCGGGACGCCTGTAAGCGATTACCTACTATCGGGTAAGAGCTTGACCCGAGGCTCGTAAATACAAAGGAAAATTAAGTATCGCCAATGTTGCCTGCCGGTGATTCAGGATACATTGGATATGCTTGCGGAACCCCTGCAAAGTAAGGCAAGCAAAATCTTGGCCCGCCGTCCGGCGGGCTTTTTTGATCGCCACTGCTCAAGAGAAAGAACGCCGGGGCAGATGTCGGCACGCAGTGGACAGACACAAAAAAACCGCCTCGATGGGCGGCCTCTTGTGCTCTGCAACGCTTTGATTATCCCGACGTTTCGATGGTGCCGGCACCAGGAGTCGAACCCGGGACCTACTGATTACAAGATTCTGCTAATTCAGCAGGTTAGAGCTTACTGCGCCCAAAATCAGTGCCTTACGCAGCTTCTCCCCATCATATTGGCTCGCCATGGCATTGCCCCGTAGACACGATGTCGTCACTGCGCTGTCTGCGGTGCTGGTCATCCCATCCTTACGGCGCGTGTCAGCGTTGGCCTACATCCCCGCCTGGCTTTGATCTCTACCCTCTAATGAAACGGGAGGGTTCAGCTATGGCCGATATCACGATGATGCCTGATCCTAGTGGACGCTGGGTGATGATGTGCCCCTGTGGAGCCACAGAGATAAGGGCTCCCGATGGGCCCTCTTGGGCGGCTTTTGAATTACGCATGTTAGAGGGCACCCTCTACAGCATTGCCTGCCATGCTTGCGGGCATATTACCGAGCATGTGATGCACCATGAAGCAGCTGGAGCCACCCAATTTGACTAAAAAAAAGCCAACACTCAACTCATTAACACCGTAACTTAATCTATAAAATCAGCCTCCTTGTTGACATAGGAGTCAATCATCATCTAACCCCTCTAACTTACTGACATTTACTTGGAACTCATTGCTAAGCGTATAAACCTCATCTTTCAGCTTCTGGATTTCTAATTTTGTATCGTCAATACTGGAAGCGATATGGTTCACCTCCCCCCAAGCAGCAGTATAATCTTTCATCAAACTCATGCCATCCTTCAATTGATGAACCTCCTTTTTATTGCTTAAAGCATTCATCTCACTCTCTTTGCACTCTTTCAAAGACCTAAGATCGTGCAGCTCTTCTCTCAGCTTATTCATTTTAAATTTACGATCATCCAGAGCACTACCAAAGAACTCTACAGCAGCTTGAAGTCTAACCCTCTCTTCTTCTTTTAAATAATCGCTTATCCAGTTATCACTATCCTCCGAAAACCCTCTCACCTCATCTACAATCTCTTCACTTACCTCTTCATCCAAGTTCTCTCTTGCCAGAACCAAAAAACGATCTGCCTGGTACATTTGGAAAGTTCTGCCTGTTGTAACAAAAAACTCTTCCACTAGTTCAGGTCTGGGCCCAATGGTACGGTGCCCAGATTTCTCCCACCAGTCTTCTTTCTTGTCATCAGTGACTAGTACCACATCAACACTATCATTTACTGCTTTATCTAAGATTTGTTTCCAGACTATCAAGTCGCCATACTTTCTCGTCCTCTCAAACACACTTCCATTCACATCCCCTTTTCCAGCATCTTTATAGCCAGGAGGTATTTTGTGAGCATACCTTTGGTCACCCTCTTCAATTATTTTTTTAATGCTCTCATCATCATATGGCTCGCCTACACAGCCTTCAAAAACTTCTGAAACGGATGCTTTTATCTCATCATCTGAAACTCGATTCGCAAGAACATCCTTGTTTTCTGAAAGCTCACTAAGCAACCTTTCAAAAAAACTCTCAGCTTGCGACATAACCTCTTTGCTCACAAAAGGCTGCTTTCTAGGACTTTCTAAACTCTTCTTTAATTCATCCACACCTTTGATTGCATCATCATATGTTTTTTCTTGACTTGCGATAACAGAAGCTCTGTTTATCAAAAACTCTTCTGCAGCTCTATTTGGAATCCAGATGCGATCTTTGAACTTTTCAAAAATATTGAAAAATTCTTGCCTAGTTGAATCAGAATAGCGATAAAGATTTAGAATAATATTTGCATCAAAAACAAACAAACAACTCTTCCAAACTTCCTTCACCTCTACTTCAGAGCCCTTAAAATGGCCTGGAAACATATTTCTCATACCACCCCCTGCACTGAAAACAACAACACCTGGAATATAAATAACAGAATATTTTAACGCAGGAAGGGGCGCCTCCCTTCCAAGATAAAAGAACCTCGTGGCGCCTAACCTTCTATCCAATAACTTTCAGCTTGCCAATTAAAATTAAAGCAATATTTTTGTTTTCGCAGGCCGCCTTTATTCAACCCCCCCCTCTTCGGCCACATCAACTTCCCGACCTTTATCTGGGGAATCTTGCTCATCCTCATCCGTCTCTGTATTTATCTCAGACTCAAAAGCAACATAGCAGAGATGTATTACCTCACATAACTCAACACATATACGCCCCCAATTCATTTCATGGAGCTTTTTCACTTCCTGCCCCGACCTGAAATGCACAACAGAGTTCCGCAGCGAATATAAGCTCTTTGAAACCACATCGGGCTTGTCAGGCTCATCACACCCTAGTGCCAAACCAAGCCGCTCGACAGCATCTAGACTTATATCTTTCATAAGGCGTGTCAAAGCCCCAAGCTCGAAAGGCTTCCAGCCTATTACACCTCTAAGTTCAACAAGCAAATCACTTGCGTATGTCTTCTCAGAAAACTTGTTAGCAAGCTCTTTTGACTCAGGAATTCCGTATAGGTATTCAATACAGCGATAAAGTTCTAAAAAAGTATGCTTCCAACCTAAGCTAGTTACCGAATTAAGAACACAGTCGTAAGGTATTACTTTCCTTCCATTAACGCATAACCCCGCCACAGCCTCATGAAAGTTCCGTCTTTCATCATCGTTATTATTTACACATTTTGAAAAAATACATGCTGCCAGCCTATTCACCTCATTCTCTGACAGCTCTTGCCAGTCCTGAGACATAAAAAGCCTTACTGGCCGAGTGAACTCATGACAAACATCAGCTGGAATATGGCGAACGCCCCCTATATCCAGCTCGTGATTTTCCATGTCATTCAACAACAAATCATATGCTTTACCAAATTGCTCAACCTCAACATTAAATAAATCGACACTCGCCCCTACGAGAGTATAATAGCCAGCATGTAAACCCATTTCCTCCAAAGGCTCAACATCTATCTCTTGAGACTCGGGAACATCAACTAACGCTATAATCAAGCTATCAGCATAAGCAATACCAAACACAGACCCCCAATAAGATTTAATCGGAAGCAAGACCTTCGCATGCTTTAAAACTTGCTTTTCATCATTTGTAGTTTTTATGCATAACTTTTTAAAAGTCAGCCCATACCCATGCCTTTGAGCATGTTGTTCCACATGCCCAAAAAAGCTTGTGTTGGCTTCAATCATGTCGCGTGCCATGTCTCAGGATCTCCAGCAAACACCCATATTTGGCACGGTAAACCTTTCCTCTAGAAGAACCCTAAATGCTCCTCTAAAGAAATCCCTTTCCATATCACCGACTTTCCCACCTCTCATCTTGCTAATCATTTCATTAACAGTATCGAACTCCATGAACTCCCTTAAACCTTCAGGACTCTGGTTTTCCAAAGCACCTAAAAACCCATCAAAAGAACCATAAAGTTCTGCCTCTTTCTTCCTTACCTTTTCACTATCATTATCCCAGCCAGGGCGACCTAACATAAACTGAGAAAACACAGAAACCAGTGAAGCTAAAACAGGTTGACTGTTAAGGAAGTCTTTTCCCTCTCGAAACCTTCCGCCAGATTCTTTCTCCATTCCCCAAAGAATATAGTCAAACCTAACCACTCTCTTCAGTAACTCGCAGAACATAGAAATAACAGACTCTCGCGAAGATGTCTCGATAATATCTAATCGAGCATATTCTTCTGCCACCTGTTCTTTAGCATCAATCTTTTCAGTCCTAGAAGCAAATATCAAATACAACTCAAGCACTCTGTCAGCCTGAAAATTACCTGGGTTTTTCCTGTATTCATTTTCATCAATGCCTATCAGGTTTATCCCAGGAACCTCCCTTTCAATCTCAGTCTTAAGAGGCCGCATTATTACTTCAATTTGCCTCCTCAGATTCCATGGAACCTGACCAGTATTCAGGACAAGCATTCTATAAATCAGAGAGCTCGTTTCCCGTGCAACCCAAAATTCAACCCTAATCTTTCTTTCGGATAATTTCTCTCTGACTTTTTCATCAGTAGCTTTTAAGTATGCATCATACATGGCTGTTGTACGCTGCATACCGTCAATTATTGCTATTTCTTCTTCATTCACACCTCGAAGGCCATCTTCCAGAGAAAACTCTTCAGGTGATTCATTTACTACTCCATAAAGATCTTTTGATGCGATTCCGATAACGACTGGTGGCAATACAGCGCCGTTAACAAAATCTTCCACCATTCGATTTCTAATTCTTCTTGCACTCTTTGTGGTTATCGCTTTTCTTTGACCTTCAAGACCACCACCCTCATTATAGCTATGCGCAACCAAGTTAAGATAATCTTTGAGTGAAAAAATCGCTACAATTGAATAGCAGTTTGACTTCCTGTCTAAAAGAATCTCTGACATTTTAAACCTCAGTCCCTGTATTGCATTTTTATGAGACACAAAAAAATATGTGATTAACTTTTTCCGAGCTGCTTGGTTACTGCTCAAGGCCGACCTCCTATCCCTGGAGCCTGCCGCCCTGGTACCACCTTGCCGCCGCCTTCCTGGCTAGTCGGTATCCGTCCCTGTCTGCTTGAGCGTCTTCCGCGCCTTCTCGATCTCCGGGCTCACCTGCCCTGCCACCTCATTAACCTGCCCTGTCATCAGCCACAGCGTGTACTTCGGCCACACGCTACAGACCGCCTCTAGTAGCTCTCCTTTTGGGGCACGACCTGTCTGCTCGAGGCTTTCGAGCGTTTTCTTATTGATTCCAACGAGTTGCGAGAACTCATGACGACCGCTCGTCTCGACCTCGCGGATTTCGCGCATTCGGCGCGTGAGTTCGCTTGACATACCCCAACTTCTCAGTACACTCAAATTATAGGGTACCAACTAGTTAGTACACCTCAGTTTTCACTACTCCCTGAAAAGTAACACAACCAGCCACAGCGAGCAGGTACGACATGGAAACGAGCAACGCGCCCCAGGTCCCGGCCTCAGTGCCAGTCATGACCATCGAGCGGTTCGCCGAGCTGACCGGCCTGACCCCCGACACCGTCCGTGGGCAGCTCCAGCAGGGCAACCTTCCCCTGATCAAGGTCGGGCGTCGTCGCCTCGTTAATGTCGCCATGCTGACCGCTGAGTGCATGAACGCGGAGGACTGGGCATGAGCTTCGATATCCGCTTCGAGAACGAGCGCACCACTGACGGCTGCATCTTCGTCGACTTCCACTTCGATGCGCCCAGCTACCAGGAGCCCATCGACCTCGCGGGTGAGGCCCGTCAGATGTCCGTGTCGGGCAATGACCACGGCTTTATCTACGGTTCCGATCTGCTGGGTTGGGACGTGGTGCTTGGAACCCGCATCACCCCTGACCAACTGGAAGGCATCGATATTCCCGGCATCACCTTCCGTACCCGTGAAAGTGGCGGCGTTTCCGCCTTCGACTTCGCCACCCAGGCCGCCGCCCGCGCCTTCATCACCCACGTCTATGAAGCCTTCTATGAGGCGTTTTACCTCGGCTTCGACACCTACACCCTGGACGAGGCTCCGGCCGCTGACACCGCCCCCTCGGCCCGTCCGGCACCCGTTTCTCCCCGTAGCGTCCCTGCGTTCCCCGCGCCTTTGGCCCGCGACGTCGCCACGCCTGCCCTGCCCCGATCCCCTGGCAAGGCGACCGAGCGGGCTGCTTTTTACGGGACGGCGGTTTATCCACACCTGCACCAGGGCACCCGCTACGCCTGGCCCGCCGCGCAATGTCTCGCTGATCGCCCTGGTGTTGATGTTGCGCCTTTTCACCCCCGCCAAGGGTCCGCTCCCCCGGCGGCGAACCGACACGAATCTTCGATTCGTGAGGGTCGTTGCCCGACAACCGCAGGGCGTCAGTGCCTGACCATCCACCACCCGAGGAACACCCCATGACTACTGCCACCGCCACCGGCAAGAAACAGTCGATCCGCGTGTTCCTGGACGCCGCCGATTACGGCCGCTACCTCGTCCAGGCCGGCACGCACCACGTTACCCCCTCCGCCCTGGGCGAGCTGCTGATCCAGGACGGACTGGCCCGCCTGGAGCGCGATGACTTCACCGCGCTCGGCCTGGCCACCGCATCGCCCGCCTCCCACGACTCAGGAGCCAATTGATGTTGTCCCCTGCCCGTCACCCGTCGCCCATCGGTCGCACGGCTCCCCGAGTCGGCGCCATGGGCCCCGTCCAGGGCGAGGGGGCGAGCGCAGCGAGCGCCCTTGACGGGGGCCAGGG
>NZ_RXNS01000035.1 GCF_003966155.1 Halomonas nitroreducens | reverse complement strand
TCCAGTACATGGGGATCTCGAAGCCCGCGCCGATGCCCATCAGCGCCAGGCCCACGGTGCCCACGGTGCCCCAGGAGGTGCCGAGCGAGACCGAGACCACCGAGCAGAGCAGCATGGCCGCCGCCAGGAAGACCGCCGGGGAAAGCAGCGTCAGGCCGTAGTAGATCAGGGTCGGCACGGTGCCGCTGGCGATCCATACGCCGATGATCATGCCCACGCAGATCAGCACGGACACGGAGGGCAGGGAGACATGGATGACGTGGAAGATCCCTTCCTCGATGCGCTTCCAGCGAAAGCCGAGCCTGATACCCACCAGGGAGGTGATGGCCAGGCCGATGGCCAATGGGATATGCGGGGTGAAGTCGTCGAAATAGAACAGCTGGATGCCAAGCACCAGCAGGGTCAGCACCACGGGGGTAAGGGCCAGGAGCAGGCCCGGCTTGCGATAGCGGCTTGTTGTTGTTGGATCTGGCATCTTGATGTCCTCGATCGTGAAAAGCGTGGTAATGGGCTCGTGCCGTTACCCACATCGTTTCCGGAAACAACTCCTTGATGCGGTCAGGCGCCGGGAGCCCGATAATCGGGCTTCCGTCTTGCCGGGCGAGGCCTAGATCAAGACCCGCAGGCACTGCCCCGTGTGATAGAGCGTGAAGCCGCCTTCATAGCCACAGCTCCATAACGGCTTGACCTTGATCGGTGCCGGCGAGCGGATCGGCAATGGCAGCAGGGTATCGTCGCCGGTGGTCAGGTAGTGGGCGAAGCCCTTGCCGACCACCGTGCCGGTGGTGACGCCGCGGCCGTTGTAGCCCGAGACCCCGAGAATGCCGGGCGCCGGCTCGAAGAGCCGCAGCGTGTGGTCCGGCGTGAAGGCGATCCTGCCCGTCCAGGTGGTGTCCCACTCGACCTTGCCCAGTTGAGGAAAGTAGTGGCGCTGGACGCGATCCGCCCAGCAGCGCACATAGGCCATCGGTCGGCCATCGCCCCGGCCCAGGCTACCCAGGATCAGGCGTCCCTCGGCATCGCGCCGCATGCTGCTGAGCACCATCCGGGTGTCCCAGGCCCCCTGGCGCTCGGGCAGGATGTCGCCGGCGATCTCCTCGGGCAGCGGGGGCGAGGCGACCTGGAAGAAATGGCCGGGGAAGAAGTGGTCCTTGACCTGGTTCCAGTCGTCCTCGGTATAGGCGTTGGTGGCCACTACCACCCGCGGCGCCAGGATGCTGCCCTGTGGCGTCGTGACACGCCAGTCGTCGCCCTCGCGGGCCACGCCCCGCGCCGGGCTATGGGTATAGAGGCTGGCCCTGGCCGCGATGGCGGCACGGGCCAGCCCCCGGGTATAGGCGACGGGATTGAGGGTGCCAGCCCGACGGTCGAGCAGGGCACGGCGAATCTGACGCGTGCCGACCGTCTGCCGGCAGTCCTGATCCTCGAGCAACGCCACGGGTGCGCCGCGGCGCTGGAACTGCTCGGCGCGCCGCGCCAGGTCCTCTTCCCCCTTGGCGTTGTGCGCCAGGTGCAGGGTGCCGGTCTGCGTCGGGTGGCAGTCGAGGCCATGGCGCTCGATCAGCGAGAAGACCTCGGAGGGCGCCCCCCCGAGGATTGTGTTGGCGCGCTCGCCCTGTGCCTCGCCCAGGGCCTCGCAGATGTCGTCCGGAGGGATCCACAGGCCGGCATTGACCAGGCCCACATTGCGCCCCGAGCCGCCGCAGGGGATCTCCCCTGCTTCGATCAGGCTCACGGCGACTCCCGCCTCGGCGAGATGCAGCGCGGTGGACAACCCGGTGATGCCGCCACCGATCACCACCACCTCGGCCGATCTGTGGCCAACGAGAGCCGGCAAGTCCGGCGCTGGCTCCGGGGACGTGCCGTGCCACAAGCACCCTTCCTTCATGACGCCTCCTTCTTTTTGTCGGGCTCGGCTCCTGCCACCGGCATGGCCTGGCGCCCCTGGGCGGGCACGTGGGCCTGGTCCCCATGGGGTGTCATAGTAGGCGGGGCAGGAGTAGTCAGGGCATGAATGGTCATGGCCACCCCCGAGGTGAGGACGGCCGGTCGGGGTCAGTCGAACTTGATACCCTGGGCCAAGGGGAGTTCGCGGGAGTAGTTCACGGTGTTGGTCTGCCGACGCATGTAGCTCTTCCAGACATCCGAGCCGGACTCGCGGCCACCACCGGTCTCTTTCTCGCCGCCGAAGGCACCGCCGATTTCGGCGCCGCTGGGGCCGATGTTGACGTTGGCGATGCCGCAGTCGCTGCCGACATCCGAGACGAAGGCCTCGGCCTCGCGCACGTCGGTGGTGAAGACACAGGAGGACAGCCCCTGGGGCACGTCATTCTGCAGGGCCAGGGCCTCGTCGAAGTCCTGGTAGCTCATGACGTATAGGATCGGGGCGAAGGTCTCGTGCCTGACCAGCTCGTCCTGCTGGTCGACTTCGACGATGGCCGGCGCCACGTAGTAGCCGTCGGGATACTCTTCGGCCAGCCGGCGCTCGCCTCCGAAGACCCTGGCCCCCTGCTCGCGCGCCTTGTCGAGCACGGACTGCATCTGGTCGAAGGCCTGGGCATCGATCAGCGGGCCGACCAGGTTGCCTGCCATCGGGTCACCGATGCTGACGCCCACGTAGGCCTTCTTCACCCGTTCGAGCACCTCGTTGCGCACGGATTCATGGACAATCAGGCGCCGCAGGGTGGTGCAGCGTTGGCCGGCGGTGCCCACCGCGGAGAACAGGATGGCACGCACGGCCATGTCAAGATCGGCGCTGGGGGCGAGGACCATGGCATTGTTGCCGCCGAGCTCCAGGATGCTGCGACCGAAGCGGGCGGCGACGCGGGGCGCGACCTCGCGACCCATGCGGGTGCTGCCGGTGGCGCTGATTAGCGGCACGCGGGAATCGTCGGTCAGGTGCTCGCCGACCTCCCGCTCGCCGATGATGACTTGGCTGAGATCCTTGGGGGCCTCGTCGCCGAACTCGGCCATGGCGCGCTCGAGCAGCGCCTGGCAGGCCAGGGCGCAGAGCGGGGTCTTCTCGGAGGGCTTCCACAGCAGGCTGTTGCCGCAGACCAGCGCCAGGGCGGCGTTCCAGGCCCAAGGTGCCACCGGGAAGTTGAAGGCGGTGATCAGGCCGATCGGGCCCAGCGGATGCCAGCTCTCGCGCATGTGGTGGCCGGGGCGCTCGGAGGCGATGGTCAGGCCGTACAGCTGTCGGGATTGCCCCACGGCGAGATCGCAGATGTCGATCATCTCCTGCACCTCGCCGAGACCTTCCTGGTAGATCTTGCCGCACTCCAGGGTCACCAGGGTGCCCAGGTCCTCCTTGTGACGACGCAGCTGCTCGCCGAACAGCCGTACCAGCTCGCCACGGCGCGGCGCGGGCACCCGACGCCAGGCCTCGAAGGCGGCCTGGGCACGGTCGATGCGCGCCTGGACCTGCTCACCGCTTTCCAGCTGGACCCGGCCGAGCTCGCCGCCGTCGGTGGGCGAGGTCACGGGATAGTCGCCGTCACGGTACAGGGTGTCGGCGACCCCGAGGCGCTGCATGATGGACTCGATCATTCTTCCTCCTACTGCTCATAGACTTGTGATGGGGGCGTGAGCAGTATTGCCGGGATAATTGACGTGGCTCAAACGACGTTTTATATAGAGGTCATTCCATATTTTCTTGCTGGGGCCGAAATGAACCGCCGCCACCTGCCCACCCTGACCGCCATGCAGTGCTTCGAGGCTTCGGCCCGGCACCTCAGCTTCACCCGCGCCGCTGAGGAGCTCAGTCTGACCCAGAGCGCCGTGAGCAAGCAGGTCGCCCAGCTCGAGTCGGTGCTCGAACACCCGCTGTTCCGGCGGGTGCGCAAGCGCCTGCAGGTCACCCCGGAGGGGTCGCTGTACCTGACCGAGGTGCGCAAGATCATTGCCCAGGTCGAGATGTCCACCCGTTACATGCAGTCTTACGGGGGCCAGAGCGAGGTGCTCAACGTCACCACCCTGCCGACCTTCGGCGCCCGCTGGCTGATCCCCCGGCTCAACGGCTACCGCTTCCGTCATCCCGGGGTCTACCTGAACATCGCCAACCGGGTGGAACCCTTCGACCTCGAGGAGCAGCGCGTCGACGTGGCCTTCTTCTTCGGCCACGGTGCCTGGCCGAAGGCAGAATGCATCAAGCTGCTCGACGAGACCATGGTGCCGGTGTGCGCCCCCTCGGCGGTGCCCGACGGCGGCATCGGCGACCCGCTGGCGCTGACCGACCTGGTGCTGTTGCAGAGTGCCACGCGGCCGGAGGCCTGGCACGACTGGTTCGCCGCCCAGGGCTGCTACACCGCCCACAGCTATCACGGGCCGCGCTTCGATACCTTCTACATGGCGGTGAGTGCCGCTCGGGCGGGCTGTGGCGTGGCCCTGGTGCCCCGCTTCCTGGTCGAGGAGGAGCTGACCGCCGGCCAGCTGACGATCCCCTGGGCGTTCTCGCTGACCAGCCGGGATGCCTATTACCTGGCCTACCCCGAGTACAAGGGCGAGGTGGCCAAGGTCAAAGGCTTCATCGACTGGATCCTCGAGCACCTCGAGGCGCCGGCCCGCGTGGACGGGGCCCGGCCGGCGAACTAGGGGCCTGGTCCCGCCTCGGCACAGGCCAGGACATGCGTCACGAAGTGGCGCACCCTGGCGAGCTCGCCGAGCGGCTCCGGGTACACCAGATAGTAGGCGTCGGGGCTGCGCAGCACATGGGGCCAGGCGAGGCGCAGGCGCCCCGCGGCGAGTTCGTCGTCGACCAGGAAGCGCGGCACCAGGGCCAGCCCGCCCTCCGCCATCACCGTGCGGATCAGCATCTGGAAGGTCTCGAAGCGGGTGCCGTGATAGCTGCGGTCGGTGCCGACCCCCTGGTCGGCGAACCAGCGGTGCCAGGCGTCGGGGCGGGTCGAGAGGTGCAGCAGGCGGCAGTCGGCCAGGTCCGCGGCGCACGACGGTGCCTGGCGCGCCAGGTAGCCGGGGGCGCCCACCGCGACCACCTCCTCGTCGAACAGCTTGCGGCATTCCAGGTTGGGCCAGCGCCCGTGGCCATGGAAGACGGCCACGTCGATGTCCTGCTCCTCGAGGTCGAAGGCCTGGACCCGGTCGGTGATGCTCAGGCTGATGCGTGGGTACGCCGCGAAGAAGGCGGGCAGGTGGGCGCTCAGCCAATGGCTGCCGAAGGTCGGCAGGGTCGCCACGCGCAGCACTTCGCTATGTCCGCTGTAGGTCATGATCGTGTTTGCGGACATCTCGATCTGGGCGAGGATCTTGCGCACCTCGCTCAGATACAGCGACCCCTCCGGGGTGAGCACCAGGGTGCGGCGCACGCGGCGGAACAGCTTGTGCTGCAGGTAGTCCTCGAGCTGGGCGACCTGCTTGCTGATCGCGCTCTGGGTCAGACTGAGCTCCTCGGCGGCCCGGGTGAAGCTCATGTGGCGGGCGGCGGCCTCGAAGCATTGCATAGTGGTGGTCGATGGCAGGTGGCGTGCCGTCATGGCGTCTCGGTTGCTGGTGCAATACCGCCATTCTAGCCAAGCTGGCGGCGGCATGTCGCGGCGCGCCTCTACTGATCCATTCTCTCCAGGCATTCCTCATCCCCAAATGACGACACCTTCCTGGGTTTTCTTGGGTAATGCATGAGTTGCTGGAATGAATAGCGCGTTTTTTTTCGTTTGAAGCCCCCGTGAGGCGCTGGTTTCATCGTGGCCATGACAACTCCCCCGATGAATCGACAGGAACCGGACATGGACTTTCCCCACGTCAGTGGCTCGCTGGGCATCGTTCACCCCCTTTGCATCGAGAAAGGCCGCAATGCCGAGGTCTGGGACGAGCAGGGGCGGCACTACATCGACTTCGTCGGCGGCATCGGCGTGCTCAACCTGGGGCACGGTCATCCTGCCGTCGTCGAGGCGGTCAAGGGCCAAGTCGAGACCCTGATGCACTCCGCCTTCAATGCCCTGCCGCATCGGGGTTACCTGGAGGTGGCCAAGGCGCTGGATGCCTTCGTGCCGGTCGGCTACCCGCTGTCCTGCATGCTGACCAACAGCGGCGCCGAGGCCACCGAGAACGCCCTCAAGGTCTGCCGTGCCGCCACCGGCCGCCAGGCGGTGATCGCCTTCGACGATGGCTTCCATGGCCGGACCCTGGCCGCCTTGAACCTCAACGGCAAGGTCAAGCCCTACAAGAACCGTCTCGGCGCCCTGCCGGGTCCCGTCCATCACCTGCCCTTCTCGAGTCCCGACAGCGACGTGGACGCGGACACAGCGCTGGCGGCCCTCGAGCGGCTGTTCGAGGTCGAGGTGCCGGCCGACGAGGTGGCCTGCATCATCGTCGAGCCGGTGCAGGGAGAGGGCGGCTTCCGACGCCTGTGTGCCGACTTCGCCGCCCGCCTCCGGGTGCTGTGCGATACGCACGGCATCGTGCTGATCTTCGACGAGATCCAGTCCGGCTTCGGCCGCACCGGCCGCCGTTTCGCCTTCTCCCACCTCGGCGTCGAGCCCGACCTGCTGCTGATGGGCAAGAGCATGGCTGCAGGCCTGCCGCTGGCGGCCGTGGCCGGCAAGGCGGCGCTCATGGACGCCCTGCC
The DNA here is from genome assembly GCF_003966155.1 of Halomonas nitroreducens. Classification (GTDB taxonomy): domain Bacteria; phylum Pseudomonadota; class Gammaproteobacteria; order Pseudomonadales; family Halomonadaceae; genus Halomonas; species Halomonas nitroreducens. The sequence goes on along the minus strand of NZ_RXNS01000035.1, from coordinate 600 downwards.
CAAGGGCGGCCTGGGCGGCACCTACTCGGGCAATGCCGTGGCCTGCGCGGCGGCCCGGACGGTGATGGACCTGATGAGTGAGGACCGCCTGCGTCGCTGGGGTGCGGCGCAGGAGGCGGTCATCGTCGAGGCCCACGGTCGCTTCCGCGAGCGCTTCCCGATGGTGGGCGCCCTGACCGGCCTGGGTGCCATGCGCGGCATCGTCTTCGAGGATACCGCCACCGCCAGCGGATCCGAGCACCTGGCGGCGCTGCTGGCCGCCGGCCGGGAGGCCGGCGTCCTGCTGATGCCCAGCGGCCGCCGACGCAATGTGCTGCGTCTGCTGCCGCCGCTGACCGCCGAGCCGGAGGTGATGGCGGAAGGCCTCGGGCGCCTGGAGCGGGCCTTGGAGACGCTGCACCCATGATCGCCCGGCTCGCGGTGGAGGCGGCGACGTCCGCCCCCTACCTGCACTTCCTCGAGGCCCTGCACGACGCCGGCTTCGAGGGCGACATCGCCCCCGACTACGCCAACCGCACGGTGCTGGCCACCGACAACTCCCTCTACCAGCGCCTGCCCCAGGCGGTGCTCTATCCGAGGGGCGCCGAGGACCTGGAGCGC
>NZ_RXNS01000034.1 GCF_003966155.1 Halomonas nitroreducens | reverse complement strand
AGGCGGTGGACCTGCAGATGAACGAGGGCAAGACCTGCATCCTCGAGATCATGTGCACCCGCGAACTGGGCGACCCCTTCCGCCGCGACGCCCTGAAGAAGCCGGTGCGGCTGCTGGAGAAATACCAGGACTACGTCTGATCCAGCGTGCCGCAGTGTGTTCCCCCGACGCCGTCGGGGGTTTTTTTTCCTGATGACTGCCGCGACTCGCGGCAGTGAGGGGAGGCCACATCATGAAAGCCTTGAACCAGATCCTCGAACGTGCGCGCCGTGATCCGCAACGCATCGTGCTCTGTGAAGGGCAGGACGAGCGGGTCCTGCAGGCCGCCGTCAAGGCGGCCGAGGACGGTATCGCCAGGATCCTCCTGGTGGGCAGTGGGGCCGCCATGGCCGCCGGGGCAAGGGAGCTGGGAGTCAGCCTGTCAGGCGTCGAGCTGCTCGACCCGGCCGATTCGCCGCTCACCGAGCCCCTGGCCGAGGCACTGTTCTCGCTGCGCGAGAAGAAGGGCATGACCCGGGAACAGGCGTCGGCGGCGGTGCGCGAGCCGCTGTGCTTCGCCAACATGCTGGTGCGGGAAGGACACGCCGATGGTTCTGTCGCCGGTGCCGTGAACACCACTGCCGATGTGGTGAGGACTGCCATCCAGCTGCTCGGCCTGGCGCCGGGGAGCAAGCTGGTCTCGAGCTTCTTCCTGATGATGCTGTGCAAGCCCTTCCACAACCTCAAGGGCGGGATGATCTTCTCCGACTGTGGCCTGGTCATCGACCCCGATGCCGAACAGCTTGCGCAGATCGCCATGGCCGCCGCCGACAGCGCCCGGGCCCTGCTGGACGAGGAACCGCGCGTGGCCATGCTGTCGTTCTCCACCAGCGGTAGTGCCCAGCACGGCAACGTGGAAAAGGTGGTAGAGGCGGCCCGTGAGGTGAAGTCCCGCCGCCCGGGGCTCGCCATCGACGAGGATGTCCAGCTCGATGCGGCCATCGTGGCCGAGATCGCCGAGCGCAAGCTGCCCGACTCGAAGGTCAGGGGCAATGCCAACGTGCTGATCTTTCCGGATCTCGAGGCGGGCAACATCGGCTACAAGCTGGCCGAGCGGATCGGCGGCGCCGAGGCCATCGGCCCGTTGCTGCAGGGGCTGGCCAAGCCGGCCAACGATCTCTCCCGGGGCTGCAGCGTCGATGACATCTACCATGTAATCGCGGTGACCACGGTGCAGGCACAGAGCCTGTCGTCTGTCACCGAGGCCTGATGGTGATCACCAGGCGTGCTGCATGGCCCCCTGGAGCCTGACGATGGAGCCTGGGGGGCTGCTGGGGACACTCGCCCTCATGGGCATGGCCGGTTACCTGCACACGGTGTCGGGATTTGGCCTCGGGATGATCGTGATGGGGACCGCCGGGGGGCTTGGCATGGCATCGGTCCCGGTGCTGGCGGCGGTGGTCAGCCTGGTGACCCTGGTCAACAGTGCCATCGCCCTGCCGGGAGGCTGGCGCGGCCTGGGGGCACACCGGGTCATGGCGCTCACGGTGGGTATTGTGCCGTCCATCATGGTGGGCGTCTGGCTGTTGTCGTGGTTGAGCGCCACCTTCACGGTGCTGCTCACCCTGTTACTGGGCGCCCTGGTGCTTTACGGGGGCATCAGCATTGGCCTGCATCCTCGTCCCCACCTCACGGAGTCTCCCTCCTGGACCTTTGCCGTGAGCGGTGTCTTGACGGGACTATGTGGCGGGCTCTTCGGCGTTCCCGGCCCGCCGGTCATCTATCACTGCTACCGCCAGCCGCTGCCGTTGGAAACGATCCGACTGCTGCTGATCCTGTGTTTCGCGATCACCTCCGGGGTGCGCACCCTGTACGTTGCGAGCCAGGGAGGGCTGACAGGTGACGTTTGGCAGCTGGCCTTGTGGTCGATGCCAGTGGTGGGAGTCGCGACCTGGCTTGGGCGTCGCTACCCCCCTCCGTGCTCCGCTGGGGTGATGCGTCGGCTGGCCATGCTGACCTTGATCGGACTGGGCGCGGTGATCCTGTTGAAAGGCTTGTTTTTGCTGGCGTCGGGGTAGTATTACCGCCGTTGCCCTGGCATGTTACGCGGCTTCCTTGTCGGACGGGGGAGGTGTGAAGGCACCCGCCCTGGTGCGAAGGGGCGGGTGCGCTCGTGGTGGGCGGCGCCGCATCCGGTATATAGCGGTCAACGTAGCACCGCTGTCATGCAGGTGGCCGCGTAGCCCCCGAGCGGCCGGCGTCAGGACTGGAGCTGTAAACAGGATCGAAAGCACGATGACCCTCGAGGTATTACTGCCATTTATCGCCATTGCCGCCATCGCCGGCTACTTCCAGACGGTAACCGGCTTCGGGCTGGGCATGATCGTGATGGGCGCGACCAGCGGGCTGGATGTCGCGCCCGTGGCCTCGGTGGCGGCGGTGGTCAGCCTGATGATGTTGACCAACAGCGCGGTGGCCCTGCCGGGCAAGCTCAAGCATATCGACATGCCGGTGATCGCCGCGACCGTCCTCGGCATCGTGCCGGCAACCGTGGTCGGCGTGCTGCTGCTCGATTATCTCAGCGGCAGCGCCGCCAGCGTGCTGCGCATCGCCCTGGGACTGCTGGTGTGCTATGGCGGGCTCAGCCTGGTGCTGCGCCCCCGCCAGCGTGAGACCCTCTCCTCCAGGACAAGCTTCTTCATCAGCGGGGTATTGTCGGGGCTTTGCGGTGGGCTGTTCGGCATCGCCGGGCCGCCGGTGATCTACCAGTGCTATCGCCAACCGCTGGCGCCGGTGGCGATCCGCAACATGCTGATCCTCATCTTCGCCGCGACCTCGGGCATGCGCACCCTGTTCGTTGCCCTCAAGGGCGCGCTGGATCTCGAGATCCTCACCCTCACCGCCTGGGCCATCCCGGTGGTGGCGTTGGCCACCTATGCCGGGCGCCGCTGGCCGCCGCGACTGACGCCTATTGCCATGCGCCGCCTGGCCTTCGTCACGCTGTTGTTGATCGGTGGTGGGCTGATTGTCTCGGAGTTGAGCTGACCGTACCCCAGGCCCGCGATCTGCGGGTGCGGCGGGCGGTAGTCAATGGGTGGGCTCGGAAAGCCGCCACTCATCGGCCTCGATGGGCAGGAAGGCGGCAATGCCCGCGGTGGCCACGATGTGGGTGGTCTCCTGCACGGGGTCGTGGACGTTCAGGCCGCCGTGCACCACGTTCACCTCGGCGCGGCCGCGGGGCAGCTCGGCCGCCACCACCTCGACGTCGACCCGCTCGGGGACCTGCACGCCGATGGTCACCTGGACTCGCATCTCGCGGTGGTCGATGCCCAGTGACCTGAACAGCACAATGGAGGAGTGGTGCAGGGCGTCCTGCACGGCGCGGCAGGCCGCCTTGGTATAGTCCTCGCCGTAGAGGTCGTTGCCGGTGCCCATTTCGAGGATGATGCGACGCTCAGGCATGTTCGGGCTCCATGTCGAAGGAGACGATGACGGCGGCGTTGGCAATCACGCTGGTGCCACTGCCGTCGGGCTTCTCCACGTCCAGTCCGCCCTTGACCAGCCTGACCGACGGCTGGCCGTACGGGAAGATGCCCAGCAAGGCCGCCGGGTCGACCGCGGCAGGGTCCTGCACCCCGATCTCGACGTCGATCAGCATGGTCTCCTTGGGAAAGCCGAACGCATCGGCGACGTTGAGCGAGTTGTGCCACAGGGCATCGCGGATCGCCCGGGCTGCGGCCTCGGTGTAGTTGCGGCTGCGGATCGACGAGCCCATGCCAAACTGGGTCACCATGCGGGTCTTGGCCATGCCATGCCTCCCTCGTCAGTCCGTATCCTGGTGGCGGATCACGAAGTGCTTGGTGGTCGTCTCGATCACCTCCCAGTAACCGCGGAACCCGTCGGGGATCAAGAAGGCATCCCCGCTGCAGAAGGTCCGCGTCCCGCCGTCATCGTCGATCAGCCGCACATGTCCCGAGAGGATGTAGCAGAACTCGTCGCGATCAGTGAAGGCGTGCCACCTGCCGGGGGTGCTGGTCCAGGTGCCGGCAACCATCTGGCCGTCGGGACTCTCGAAGCACAGCGTGGATTCGTGGTGGGGGTCGCCTTCGACCACGCGCTCCGGCAGGTCGGCCAGGCGCCGGTGGGAGACCCGGCCGGGATCCTTGCCGAAGTCGATGACCTTGACTGTCATGGTGCTCTCCTCTCGAAAGGGGGATCAGCGCCGGTGGCGGCCGCCGATCAGCTCGACGATCTCGTCGAACAGGTGGGTGTCCAGCGCCTGGGTCATGTCGGTGGCCAGGCAGCGGCGATAGAAGGGGCTGAGGTCCAGGCCCACGCCCAGGCCGAGCACCTCCACCTGCCCCTCCCGGGTGCGCCGGGCGACGACCTCCTTGAGATGGTTGTCCAGGTAGAAGGCGTCGTTGGCCAGGTTGGTGGCGCTGTCCGCCGGGCAGCCGTCGGAGATCACGATCAGCAGGCGCCGGCTCTCGGGGCGGGCGAGCAGGCGCTCGCAGGCCCAGTCCACCGCCTCGCCGTCGATGCCCTCGCGGAACAGGTCGGGCTTGAGCAGGGCGGCGATGTCGGTACGCGCGCGCCGCCAGCTGCGCTCGGCGTCCTTGAATACCATATGGCACACCTCGTTGAGACGCCCCGGGCCACGGGGGCGACCCGAACGCATCCACGCCTGGTAGGCACGGCCGCCGTTCCAGGCGCCGGTGGTGAAGCCGAGCAGCTCGGTGCTGGCCCCGATCATCTCCAGGGCGCGGATCAGGCTCTCGGCCATCAGCGTCACCGGCATGATGTGGTGCTTCATGGACCCCGAGCAGTCGATCAGCAGGCTGACGGCGCAGTCGGTGCCGAGCTTGATCTGGTCGCGGTAGAACAGGCGTCGCTCGGTGGGCGAGCTGACCAACTGGGCCAGGCGCCGCCCGTCGATACGGCCCTCCTCCTCGCCGAAGGCCCGGCCATCCGGGCGCGGTTCCCAGAGCACGCTGCCCAGCCGGCGGGCCAGGCGGGGCAGGTTGATGCCCTGCTCGGCGGTGGCCTGGTCCAGCCGTTCGCGGTTCTCGCGCAGCAGCGCCCGGCGGACCAGGCTGCCGGCGGCGACCTCGCGATCGAAGCGCGTCGTGAAGACCCGGTAGGCCAGGGCGGCGTCCTCGAAGACCTTGCTGTGGCCGGTGGTCGCGGCGGCAATGCCATCCTCGTCGCCGTCGCTGTCCTCGACGTCGAGGAGCAGGGCGAAGGCGCCGGTGGCGTCGTCTTCCTGGTTCTCGGCCTCATCGCCGTCGATCTGGGCTCGTTCGGCCCGCACCCGCGCGCCGACGACCCGGGCGATCGCCAGGGCATGCTCGGCGTAGGCCGCCTGGTCATGGCGATGCCGACGCAGGCCGTAAAGTGCCGTGCCGAGCTCGCCGACCAGGGAGGCACGGGTGCCCTCGATATAGTCTTCGGTCTCCTCCAGCACCGGTCGGGCCTGCAGGCGCGACCAGCACATCTGGGCCACGGTGTAGAGCAGCAGGCCGATGCTGCCCTCGGTGAGACCGGAACGGTAGAAGGCCCGCGACCAGCTCTCGAAGCGGCGCATCAGGTTGTCGGCCATGCCCGGCATGTCGGCGGGTACCCGGGTTTCCACGCGCAGCTGTTCGAGCAGCTCGAAGACCAGCCGCTCGACCGCGTCCTCGGGGCAGCGGTCGCGGTGGAGGGTCGGGTCGGAGTGCAGCAGGCGCAGGGCCATGCCGTCGGCGGCGGCCCGGCAGTCGGCGAAGTCGTCCTGCTCGGGATCGATGCGCAGGTGGGGCGCATGGGTCGGCAGGCGTGTCTCCCCCTGGTACAGCCGGCGCCCCCGATAGTGCAGGCCGACATCGCCGGTCATGGCGCGCAGGCTGGCCGCGCACAACTCCTCGATCCGTTGCTGACGGCGCGCCTGTTGCTGGGCGCTCAGGGTCATGACGAGGTCGCCTCCCGCATCCAGGATTCGTCGAGTTCCTCGCCGAAGCAGCGCTGGTAGTACTCGGCGACGATGGGGCGCTCGGCCTCGTCACACTTGTTGAGGAAGGACAGCCGGAAGGCCAGGGCCGGGTTGCGGAAGATCTCGCAGTTCTCGGCCCAGGTGATCACGGTGCGGGGGGACATCAGCGTGGAGAGGTCGCCGGCGGCGAAGCCCTGACGCGTCAGGTTGGCCACCGCCACCATGGAGGCGATGAGCTGGCGTCCCTTGTCGGTGTCCTTGCTGGGCACCCGGCCGAGCACGATGGCCGCCTCCTCGTCGCGCGGCAGATAGTCGAGCTTGGCGACGATGTTCCAGCGGTCCATCTGGGCATGGTTGAGTACCTGGGTGCCCTGGTAGAGCCCGGTCAGGTTGCCCAGCCCCACGGTATTGGCGGTGGCGAACAGCCGGAAGTGGGGGTGGGGATGGATGACCCGGTTCTGGTCGAGCAGGGTGAAGTGGCCGTCCCGCTCGAGGATGCGCTGGATGACGAACATCACGTCCGGCCGGCCAGCGTCGTACTCGTCGAAGATCAAGGCCACCGGCCGCTGCAGCGACCAGGGCACGATGCCTTCCTGGAACTCGGTGACCTGGACGCCGTCGCGGATCACGATGGCGTCCTTGCCCACCAGGTCCAGGCGACTGATGTGACCGTCCAGGTTGACCCGCATGCAGGGCCAGTTGAGGCGGGCGGCGACCTGCTCGATATGGGTCGACTTGCCGGTGCCGTGCAGCCCCTGGACCATCACCCGGCGGTTGCGGGTGAAACCGGCCAGTATGGCCAGGGTCACGTCCGGGTTGAAGCGATACGCCTCGTCGATCTCGGGCACGTAGTCGTCGCGCTCGCTGAAGGCGGGCACCTGGAGGTCGCTGTCGATGCCGAAGAGGTCGCGGGCCGACACCATCCTGTCGGGCTGGGCATTCAAGGGCTCTGTCATCACTGTCTCCTCGGCCCGCCGGGGACCGTTGACCATTGGCGTCCCTGATCGATGCGTGGGCAGGGGACGTCGCTGCCGGCGTGTTCAAGGAGCATAGATCAATTCCATAAAAAGAATCAAACCGTATCGAAATATGAGACATGGTGTTGACGAGGGCGGAAAGGGTGCCTAGAGTCCATAAGTATTCCGGAAAGCGGAATCAAATGTTCCATCTAAAAGAACTCGAACAGGCTCGCTCGGAGGACACCCATGAGCACCGACAACACCGCAGGCACCCGCCAGGTCGTGCAGGGCAAGCAGACCATGACGCCCTCCGAGGCCTTCGTGGAGACCCTGGTCGCCAACGGCGTCACCGACATGTTCGGCATCATGGGCTCGGCCTTCATGGACGCC
>NZ_RXNS01000033.1 GCF_003966155.1 Halomonas nitroreducens | reverse complement strand
GGATGGTCAGGCTCATCGGAGGTGCCATCTTCTGAAGGATGGCTTCCTTCCGCTCTGCGGGGTAACGCATGTTGATCACCTCTCAATCCGTTTAGGTGACAACTACGCTGACAGATAGGGGTGATGGCCAGTCCAGCGCAGATTACCGCACTTATACCTCAAGCCTTTCAGATAGAGCAGACTGAGACAAGGTCGCTCTCGATTTATACAAGACCTGGCTAGCGTTGAATCGAGCGCAGTTTTCTTTTCTGAATCATAAATAATTCTGGACTGATTATCATGAACCAAGTTTTCCGCCACAAGGGACGTAGCAGTGAAAAGATAGAGAATTTGTGTGAAAATGAAGGCCTGTCAGTTCTTGAGATTGATCGCTCTAGCCTTGAGGAGTACCTGCAGTTTGGCTTTGTTCATGCCCCAAACACGATCTATAAAGATGTAAAAAGAATTCAGCCAGAAAAAACAGATAATAACTGCTTCGGAAAACTTGATGTCAACACAGACGACTCGGTCGCTTTAATAAAAGGGGAGTTGACTTCAGCCATCGACCGAGGTGTGATAGAGGGGCGCACAGGGCTTCTACTATCCTCCGGGCTTGATTCATGCGCGATAGCTGCTTGCTCTAGGCATAAGCTCAATACCTATACAATTTGTTTTGATTTTAGAGACTGGAACGAGCATGCTATTGCTGAAAAGGTATCCATGGCATGCGGCCATTCACATCAAAATATAATCATCTCGATAGATGACTTGAAAGATAATTTTGATGAATGGATTGAAACGCTAAATCAGCCATATGCTCACCCTAATTCCTTGGCGACTTACATTGCCTTCAAGAAAATCAAAAGCAATAATGAAGTCTTGATGGATGGTACCGGCGGCGACACGTTTTTTGGAACGCTTGGACAGTCAGCAGTGCAGGAAAAGCTTATCAGAAAAAGAAAAATTGTGGTGGATACGGCGGAGTTCTTGAGGAAGAGGCTTGGTCCGTCGAGAAATGCATCAGCAAAAATCTTCAATTTGATACCTGACACCTGGGCAAAACCCGTTTCCGAGCTGTTGTTATATCCGCATGAACGCGCGATATATTTCAACAATTGGAAGGGGTTTTTCTTTAACTACCTGTGTGAAAGAGATGCGTGCTTAAGAGATAATATTTCAAGCTTGTATGGAAGTTTATCTGCATACAGGGATGCTCACTATTACCAATATTTTAAGGCTTGGGGCGCTGAGGCATCAAGTGGCAGGGTTTATATGGCCTCATCGGCAACGGGATTGTCCGTACATCTTCCCTTTATAGACAAGCAGCTGGTTAAGCTAATGTCACAGATTCCAGATAAAGTTCTCTATTCTGGGCCTGGAAGCAAACAGATTCTCGAGAGAATCGTTAGAGAAAAGCATCCACAATACTTATATTCTAAGAAAGCAATATCATGCCCTTGGAGCCTTGCGTTTAAAGATGATGCCTGGCGTTCGGATCTGTACTCGTTGAGTGATGAACTAACCTGCTTTCCAAAGGAAAAAATAAACAAAATAGTAGACCAGCATGTCAAGGGAAATATGGATCATGCTCAACGACTGCTTAACTTGTTGGTGCTGACTCGGTGGTCCAAGATAAAGCGCGTAAGTGTGTTCTGAGTTTTCCGGATTGCGGCCAAGCAATTTTTTATTAAGCTCTGAAAGGTTATCAGGCGGATAGTTCTGCCAAAATATCAAGTTCTTATCAAGGTGTAAAAATGCATTTACTAGTCTTAGGCATTGATGGAGGCGATCGCGACATCATCAGTAAAATGCCAATGCCTTATCTCAACAAGGTACTTCACGGAGCCAATAAAATAGAAGCTAACGAGGATTTGTATACCAGAGGTTGGGCAAAGATTTTAAGTGGAGTTCCAGGTACTATTAGCGGTGCCGTCTATAATCGCCCGAAGGTAACCGATGGCGAGTGCGGTGCGACAGGGAAGTGGACCTCACAAGATTTTAGCGACAATGCTAACAAGCCACTGTGGGAAGAGCTCAATAATCGTGGCCTTAGTGTTGGCTTCATGAATATACCTACCACACATCCTGCTCCTGAGGTAGAAGGTTTTTTCGTCTCGGGCGCAGGTGGAGGCATAGAAAGTGGAAATACTCCACCTTCAGCCTGTTATCCAGAAGAAGATTCTAGAATTCTGGAGGAGAATGGTTACATATTTGACACACGGTATATACCCTCTGGCATCAGGGATGAAAAAGAATTTCATTTACGATTGAGGTCCATGACAGAAGCTCGAGTGGCCTCCTATATTGCCCTTGATAACAAACACAATCCCGATGTGGGTTTTATAGCTTTCATGGGGCTCGCAAGGCTGCAGTATCTTGCGATGAATGAAATAAATCATATCTTGGAAGGTCAAAAATCCACTCAAAATAAATTAACTTCTTCTCAGCAACTTATATTAGATACTTACAAACACTTTGACCATCAGTTAAGCTATCTAGTAACGACATTGGGTGTTGAGAATGTCATGGTTGTTTCAGACCATGGGCAGGCAGCAAGGAAGTTTGATGTCAATATTAACTACTTTCTCGGTCAACATGGTTGGCAAATCAACAAGCAAGCAAGTGTGTTGTCTTTTCAACAAAAAGCCCGGAGATATGCAAAAAAATTGCTGCCCCGGAAGTGTTACGATGCTCTAGCCTCCAATCCATCTTTGCATAGAGCGGGCGGCGGCCAAAGTCCAATTGATTTTTCTCGATCTAAAGCATTTGGAATGCGTGGTAGCCCGGTCATTTATATAAATGACGAGAGATTCTTTGGAGTAGTTTCCGGCAATGAATGTAAAAATGAATTGATACAGGAAGTGATCTCTGAATTCAATAAAGATCAGGAGGCAAATAATCACGGTTTGAAAGCCATGCGTTTTTCCGAAAGGTTTAGTGAAGGGGTTAAGAGCTTTGAGCTTTCTCCTGATATTTGGATCGAGAAGCCTGATAACTACCTTTTTGATTATGGGGTTGGGAACAGCAACGCTGGGATCGATAATCTTGTTAACGAAAACCATCCTTACTACAAGGCAATTGATTTTAAGGCTATAGATAGAGGGCAGTGGACGGGGATAAAAGGTCGGAGTGCAATGATTTATTATACGTCCGATAAGGAAGAGGTTGATACAGGGCCTTATAAAGACTTGACACAAGCATATTATACATGTCTTGATCTGATTGGTTCTGCAAACCGGACGTAATGTCAAATCTAAATGTTATTATACTGGTTTCTGACATATGCGGAGCAGCATTAATTGTTGTTCCCTAGTTCATTATCCGATTTATGATTCCCTCGTTTACAGGATTACGATAAGCATGTTTCTGAGAGAGCAGGCCAGGAGCTGTTTCTACATCATAGATCTTACATTTAATATATCGGCTAAAAATATATGATCGGAATACTTACGTTCCACCATGTGTATAATTATGGTGCTTTGCTTCAAGCTTACGGATTACAGAAATACCTTGAAAGCGTCGGTGTTAGCTCGATTATCGCTGATGTTAGGCCATTTCATAGAGAACCTCCTGGTGTTGCGCATCCTAAAATAACGTTAAGATACATTAATAAAGGCTTGAAATTTTTGGGGCTAAAAAAGCCTTCAATCAAGGAAAGGCTGTTTGATGATTTCAGGAATAATCAGTTATATGTCAGTGAGCAAGCGCCTTCGCTTGATGTTTTTTTAAATCACAACAAGGATGTTTCAGGCCTTATTGTCGGGAGTGATCAGGTTTGGGGCGCCAAGTTTGGAAAGGCAGCCCTAAACGTTTACTTTTGCAAGGGGGTTGATAATGGAATTAGTCGAGTAAGCTATGCTGCCTGCATAGGCTCCACCAAGACTAGGGAAAGTGACATCTTGCCTTTTGTCGACGACTTAAATGCGTTCAAAGCAGTCGGTGTCAGAGATGAGTTTTCAAAAGACCTGATTACAAATATATATTCTGGCAATGTCTCACGAGTCGTCGATCCGACCTTGTTAATCGATTGGTCTGATATTGCTGAAAAGGTTGATATCGACCTGCCAGGAGATTTTGCTTTCTATTATGGTAGATCACCAGCGGGTGATGAAATTGTAAAGAGCCTGAAAGAAAAAAAAGGTCTCAATGTTGTCTCAGTAGGGATGGAAAACGACCGTCCTTTTGATATGTCAGATTTTCATCTGAATGATGCCGGTCCTCTTGAATGGCTGGCAGCAATGAAGAAATCCAGTTTTGTGGTTACGACTTCCTTCCATGGATTAATGCTGGCTTTAAGTTTGAAGAAACCTGTCCTGGCGACCCCCGTCAGCGCTCTTGCAGCTGAAAGAATCAGTGATGCAGCCGCATGGTTCGGTGCAACTGAAGTTGTGCTCAGTCAGAAGATAGAGAACTCTGATTTAGATGTGGATCGCCTGTTAAACAACATAAACTGGGATGTTGTATATAAAAATATCGAAGAAAAGGTTAGGCTATCCAAACATTTTTTGGATGGCGCGCTGCATCGCTAACGTGGATTGTAAATCGTAAGGTTTAGGAATTAAATTACATCAAGGTTTTGCAATGTATTCGTTAGTGATACCGCTCTATAACAAACAAAACCATATAGAAAGAGCAGTTGACTCGGCTTTACGCCAGACTAAAGCCTTTCAAGAAATCATTATCGTTGACGACGGTTCAGAGGACGATGGTGCAAGCTTGATTGAGAAAAGGTACGCAGGTAAAGTAAAGTTAGTCAAGCAGCCAAATCGCGGCGTGTCAGCCGCTAGAAATGCAGGTATTCATAAGGCTACATCTAAATTTGTATGCCTGTTAGATGCGGATGATGAACTAGAAGACAGTTTCCTGGAAACTATAGATCAACTGAATACAATGCATCCAGACTGTAAAATTTTCACAGTCTCTCATTACGTTTGCATTGCAGAAGATTGCAAGGCCAGGAATCCGGAAGGTAAGACATTCAAGACAGATAAACCCGTTCTTCGATATGCCTTTAATTACGGTTTGATCAATTCATCTTCCGTCTGTATGGAGCGAGAAGTACTTCTTCAGTTCCCCTTCCCTGAGGGAGTAAAGGATGGCGAAGATATTTATGTTTGGCTGAGAGCATTTTCTCATCATGCATTGGTACATAGTGCTATGCCTTTGGTGCTAATTCATAAAGACGCTGATAATAGGTCTGCTTTACGTGACGATGGTATTCCTTATCACCTGAGCTTTTTTTTAGATAATCCAAGTGATTGTTCATGGGCTGTAAACGTATTTCTTTTTCTCAATGCTATAAGGCAATGCTATGGTTATTCAGCACTAGGACGTAAGGCATATGTAGCCAATACTCTCAATCTTCTGAAAAAAAAGAGGCCGTTTTGGTACTTACTAGCTTCTCCTTCTTTGATAGTTTCTCCAAGGGTGTTTTTCGCGGCAAAAAAAATCTTGGGCCGGTTATAGATTTTTTATGCCTTTTAGTCCTCTTTTTGTTTTCTATGCTTGTGCTTTCAAGGGTTGAGTTCTTTTTTGACTTCCCAACATATGAAGGCTACATCAATGGTTTTACTTTTTTTGAGAGATTTGATAGGGAACCCCTTTCTGCAGTTTTGATGTATTTTGCTGCCAAGGGTGAACTGGGAGCAGAGGGCTATTATTATATTACATGGTACATGGTTTTTATCCCTATTGTTTGGGCATTATATAAAAAACATCATCGTGCATGGTTTGTGTTGTCTTTATTTGTTTTTTTTAACCCGGTCATGTTGATTGTATTTCAAACGCCGAGGCAGTTTGTGGCAGTTGGGTTTTTCTTGCTGTCAATTTTGTTTTCGGGCTGGATTAGGATTTTCTCTCTAATATGCATCCTGTTGGCGCATACAGTGAGCGGGCTTTTTGTATGCGGGTTATTTTTTGTATATCAACTGCAAAGAAATCTATATCCCTTACTGTTCGGTCTTCTTCTCATTGCATATTACCTTTTTTTGCAAGGTTACTATGATTTTTATATAGATAGTCACGACAGGGGGGTCGGTAGGCTTTTTTACACCATACTGATCTTTGCGATTTTTTCTTTCCTGACTTTCTTAAAGAAGGGAAAGGAAAAAGAGTTTATAGTCAATATGTTCTTTTTTGTTGTTGCTGCTTTCATTTTGAGCCCTTTTGGTAGTCGGTTATTTATATTCTTTATACTCCTTGCGATATTGTATTTGTTCACCAGCCTCCACAAGTTTGATTCTAAGCTTATTCTGTCTTTCTCATCATTGTCATCAGCATCTTTTTCTTTGTTTTTTATATATCATGATATGTATGGTTACGGGTAATGGTGGTGTGTCATGCTGAATGAAACGCGTTCTATCTACGGTAGTGTGATGAACAAAGAAATAAAAGTATGTTTTGCTGCCAACTCTGGATGGTATTTGCGAAATTTTAGAACCTCAACGTTAAAAGCGTTTTCCAATCACTTTGATGTAACTGGCCTCTATCCAAATACTGGAGAGTCTCTCAATATAGATGAAGTTTCTAACCAGAGGTTTTATTGTGATGCTGCCAGCACTAACCTCTTGAAAGAGGGCTTGAGTTTTGCTTCCTTTTTCTGGAGAGTGCATAAAAGTAAATGCGATGTCGTCTTTTCTTTCAATCCAAAGATCAATCTCTATGCGCTGATGGCTTGTTTTTTCCTTAGAAAGCATTGCGTGCCCAATGTATCGGGTGTAGGGGTGGCGTCTGAGCTCACAGGGATTAATGGTCTGCTCTACCGTAGCTTAGCCAAGTTCTTCTATCGGCGTGCATCATTTGTCTTTTTTCAAAATGCAGATGACTACAATGGTTTTTTGACATCTGGGTGGATTAAGCCTGAGTGTTCTGAGGTTCTTCCTGGTTCAGGTGTTGATTTAAATAGATTTCATCCATCGCGAGACAGTGATCATAAACTCTGTTTTTTAATGGCTTCGCGGCTAATTAGGCAAAAAGGTGTCGAAGAGTTCATCAGTGCAGCCCGCGAAGTGCTGAAGTCGAATGACGAGGCCTGTTTTGTCTTGGCAGGAGTTGCTGATCACTCTAGTCGAGCTGTGGAGAAATCCACACTGGACGGTCTTGAGGATGAGCCCAATATTCATTTTGCTGGCCATGTTGAAGATATGCCAAGCCTTCTAGAAAAAGTGGACTGTGTGGTGCTGCCTTCTTACTATCCTGAAGGCATTCCTCGAAGTCTGATTGAAGCGGCAGCTTCGGGAAAGATTATAATAACAACTGATACACCTGGGTGCCGTGAAATAGTAGAAGATCTTGAGAATGGATTTTTAGTATCTCCAAAGTCAGTTGATCAACTTGTCGATGCAATGAAGAGTGTTCTTTGCTTGAGTAAAGAGCAGAGGTCTTCGATGCAGAGGGCCTCCAGAGCTTTGGCCGAGGAACGTTTCGACGAGAACACAGTCATTGATCGCTATCTTAAAGTTGCATATGCGCTATGTGGTAGTTAGCATTAGATTTCTAGCGCATAGACCTGTGCAACTCATGACTAATTGTAATTAATTCTCGTTCTTTGCCGTTTGCACTTCATGCTGTACTTGTTGCAGTTTCATTCCCCGGTTCACTTCACATCAGGATCTAGAGTCCAATATGACAGCATTCATCATTCGGCTCTCTTTGCTGAGAGATTGGGTTTCCATGATTTCATCATTGTATGATCGCTGATGTCTATCTTCTATTTTCAATGTTTTTCAAGCATTGGGTGTCGAGTTTTTTTGATGGAAGTTTTCTAAGTTTTTCTTGTGGAAGGTGTAAAATTGAAAAATCATTATGAACGCCGGCATTCGCGGTGGTACGAGAATCTTTTACTAGGTTTGCCCTTTCATATCATTGTAGGTCTTTTTTTCACTGTTGGCATGCCATCGTTTTTTCGTTGGGGATGGGGGTTTTGGTATTACTTACCAGATGAACGGTTGAACACTATTATTGCTTGTGCTTTGGCCTTTGTGGTAATTTTGATAACTCTAAGGCGGATGCAGAAATATCCTGGTGCACAAGTTTCAGCTTTTATACCACCAGCGGTGTCAGTTGCTTTCTTATTGGTTGTCGGTGTGTTGTTCTTCACAAGGGAAGCTTACACGCGTCAGGTATTGTTCATGAGTTACGTTGTTAGCCTTGGTTGGTTTTACATGGCTTTTTTCTTAGGCAGGCGTTACCGGAGAATGAAGTTAGCCGTGGTTCCTTTTGGTCGTGTGGAGTTGCTTGTGCCAACTACTCACATAGAGCTGAGAAGGCTGGAAGAGCCTGACATTGGCAGAGTGCGTTATGATGGCGTGGTCGCTGACCTCAGATCGGATCAGTTAACTCCTGAGTGGGAGCGATTCTTAGCCAGGTGCACTCTAAACCATATCCCTGTTTATCATGAACGGCAGATACAGGAGTCAATGAGCGGCAGGGTAAGAATTGAACACTTAACTGAAAATGAATATGGAAGCCTGCTTCCCTCTTTGTTCTACCAAGGAGTTAAACGTTTTTTTGACTTGATATCAGCTTTGATCCTCGTTCCTTTGCTGGCACCCGTTATGTTTGTGACGGCGATTGCAATTCGACTGGATACCCCGGGGCCGGCACTGTTTATTCAGCCTCGTATGGGTTATCGAGGGGTGCCCTTCAATGTCTACAAATTTCGAAGTATGCATTGTGAAAAAAAAGGAAGAGGATACACTGAAGGGGATGATGACCCACGCATTACCCGAGTTGGTAAAGTGATTCGTAAGTACCGATTGGATGAGCTCCCTCAGATTTTAAATGTCATCAAAGGTGAAATGAGCTTTATTGGGCCTAGACCTGAATCCATGGAGCTTTCCGAATGGTATGAAAGGGATGTTCCCTTTTTCAGCTATCGCCATGTAGTCCGCCCTGGTATCTCTGGTTGGGCTCAGGTGGAGCAAGGGTATGCTGCTGAAGTGGATGGCATGATTGAAAAACTGCAGTATGACTTTTACTACATCAAGCATTTTTCACTTTGGCTCGATGTCCTCGTGGCATTCAAGACATTGAAAACCATTCTTACCGGGTATGGGGCGAGGTAGCCGGATTTTTTCCAGTCGCAGCCTACGCCGCGATTACATCGCGGCGTATGCATTTCTAGGGAGCCCTATCTGTCAGCGTAGTTGTCACCTAAACGGATTGAGAGGTGATCAACATGCGTTACCCCGCAGAGCGGAAGGAAGCCATCCTTCAGAAGATGGCACCTCCGATGAGCCTGACCATCCC
>NZ_RXNS01000032.1 GCF_003966155.1 Halomonas nitroreducens | reverse complement strand
GGCGAGCCTGTCAACCGGGTCTTTTCAAAAAACCCTCGAAGAAACAAGCACTTCTGCCACTCATCACCGCCTGCAACGTTGCCCGTCGCCGGCAGCGGATGCGTACTTTACGGATTCTCCGCGGACGACGCAAGCCCCTTCCAAAGAAAAAATATAGGCCAAGGTCTGGCCACCTGCCAAGACCCGTTGGTTATGAGATGTGCGATGGCAAAACGCTTTGGGTATAGGCCGCGCGCCGGCCCTCATGCGCCGGGAGTTCAGATCACGAAGAGGTCGACAAACCGGTGCACAGGAGTGCCTTCCAGGCGCGCCTGGTCCTTGCACAGCGCGAAGATCGTCTCGCATCGAGCGCGCGGGAAGCGTGTGGCCAGGTTGTGGCGGAACTTCTCCTCCAGTACCGGGATTCCCTCGTCCCGCCGGCGGCGATGGCCAATCGGGTATTCGACCGCCACCCGGTCGGTACTGCTGCCATCCTGGAAGAACACCTGGATGGCGTTGGCGATCGAGCGCTTCTCGGGATCATGGTAGTCACGGGAATAGCGCTCGTCCTCGACGACCTGCATCTTGCCGCGCAGCCTGTCGATCAGCGGATGGGCCGCATGGAAGGCATCCTCGTAATGCTCGGCGGTCAGGCTGCCGAAGATCAGCGGCACCGCGGTCATGTATTGCAGGCAATGATCCCGGTCGGCGGGATTGGCCAGTTGTCCCTCCTTGGAGATGATGCGGATCGCGGACTCGTGGGTGGTCAGCACAATGCGATCGATCTCGTCGAGGCGGTCCCTGACCTGCGGGTGCAGGGTCACGGCCGCCTCGCAGGCGGTCTGGGCATGGAATTCGGCGGGGAAGGAGAGCTTGAACAGCACGTTTTCCATCACGTAGCTGCCGAACTCCCGCTGGAAGCTGAACCGACGCTCCGCCTCCGGCTTGGTGGCCAGGTCCTTGTTGGTGTGGCTGAAGAGCACATCGTAGAAACCCCACTGGGGGGCGGAGAGCGCGCCGGGGATGCCCATCTCGCCACGCAGGGCGATATCCGCCAGGCGCACGCCGCGAGACGTCGCGTCCCCCGCCGCCCAGCTCTTGCGGGAACCGGCATTGGGGGCGTGGCGATAGGTCCGCAGGCTCTGGCCGTCGACCCAGGCGTGGGACAGGGCGGCGAGCAGCTGCTCGCGGTCGGCGCCCATCAGCCTGGCGGCCACGGCGGTGGAGGCCACCTTGACCAGTACGACGTGATCCAGGCCGACGCGGTTGAAGGAATTCTCGAGTGCCAGCACACCCTGGATCTCGTGGGCCATGATCATGGCCTCGAGCACCTCCCGCATGGTCAGCGGATCCTCGCCCTGGGCGACACGCTTCTGGGAGAGGTGGTCGGCCACGGCAAGAATGGCACCGAGGTTGTCGGAGGGATGCCCCCACTCGGCAGCCAGCCAGGTGTCATTGTAGTCGAGCCAGCGGACGGTGGCCCCGATGTCCCAGGCCGCCTTGGCCGGGTCCAGGCGGAAGGAGGTGCCCGGCACCCTTGCCCCATGGGGCACGATGGTGCCCTCCACCAGGGGGCCCAGGTGCTTGGTGCATTCGGGGAAGCGCAGCGCCAGCAGGCCGCAGCCCAGGGTATCCATCAGGCAGTTGCGGGCGGTATCCAGGGCCTCGCCGCTGTCGACGGTGAAAGCGAGAACATAGTCGGCGATCTTCTGCAGCTCGCTGTCATAGTCCGGTCGCACATTGCGTTCGACGGTTGCGCTCATCCTCTGGCCTCCTCTTTGCGCTGCCTCACCCGCGTGAACCGGACCGCCCAGCGGCGATCCGGCGATGACTTCCGACCTGCCCTACCGGCAGTATCGGCTGCGAACGCTCCGGGTGCCAGGCATGCGCCTCAGCCCGCCACCACCTCCCCGGGAACGCGCACCCAGCCTTCCATCAAGACCCGGGCGCTGCGGCTCATGATCGCCTTGGTGGCGGTCCACTGGCCATCGACCTGGCGAGCCTCGGCACCGACCCGCAAGGTCCCGGAGGGATGGCCGAAGCGCACGGCAGTGCGCTCACCGCCGCCCGCCGCCAGGTTGACCAGAGTCCCCGGCACCGCCGCGGCCGCACTGATGGCGACGGCCGCCGTGCCCATCATGGCGTGATGCAGCTTGCCCATGGACAGCGCCCTCACCAGGAGGTCCACCTCGTCGGCCTGGATCGTCTTGCCGCTGGAGGCCTGGTAGCCGGTCGGCGGAGCAACGAAGGCGACCTTCGGGGTGTGCTGGCGACTGGCGGCCTCATCGACATGCTCGATGAGCCCCATGCGCACCGCTCCGTGGGCGCGGATCGCCTCGAAGCGGGCCAGGGCCTCGGCGTCGCCGTTGATGGCCTCCTGGAGCTCGGTCCCCGTATAGCCGATGTCTGCGGCGTTGACGAAGATGGTCGGGATGCCGGCATTGATCAGGGTCGCCGGCAGGGTTCCCACACCCGGTACCTCGAGTTCCTCGACGACCCGTCCGGTGGGAAACATCGCCCCTTCGCCATCGGCCGGGTCCATGAACTCGACCGGCACCTCCGCCGCGGGGAAGGTCACGCCGTCGAGCTCGAAGTCCCCGGTCTCCTGGACGCGCCCCTCGGTGATGGGCACCCGGGCGATGATGGTCTTGCCGATGTTGGCCTGCCAGATCCGCACCTCGGCGATGCCGTTCTCCGGGATCCGGGCCTCATCGACCAGGCCATTGCTGATGGCGAAGGGCCCCACTGCCGCCGAGAGGTTGCCGCAGTTGCCGCTCCAGTCGACGAAGGGCTTGTCGATGGACACCTGGCCGAACAGGTAGTCGACGTCGTGGTCGGGGCTGTCGCTTCTCGACAGGATCACCGTCTTGCTGGTGCTCGAGGTCGCCCCGCCCATGCCGTCGATCTGTTTCTGATAGGGGTCGGGGCTGCCGATCACCCGCAGCAGCAGGGCATCGCGGGCGGGGCCCGGCACACGAGCGGCCGTTGGCAGGTCGTCCAGGCGGAAGAACACGCCCTTGCTGGTGCCGCCACGCATATAGGTGGCGGGGATGCGGATCTGGGGTCGATGGGTCATGTAGCCTCCTCAGGCGACCTCGCTGGATTCGAGAAAGTCCTGGGCGAAACGCTGCAGCACGCCGCCCGCCTTGTAGATGGAGACCTCCTCGGCGGTGTCCAGGCGGCAGATCACCGGCACGCGCTCGCTGTCGCCGTTGCTGCGATGAATCACCAGGGTCAGTCCCGCGCCGGGCGCCGGGGCGCCTTCCACGTCGTAGGTCTCGGTGCCGTCCAGCCCCAGGGTGTGGCGGGTGGTGCCTTCCTCGAACTGCAGGGGCATCACGCCCATGCCGATCAGGTTGGTGCGGTGGATGCGCTCGAAGCCCTCGGCGACAATGGCCTCCACGCCGGCCAGCGCCACGCCCTTGGCCGCCCAGTCCCGCGATGAGCCCTGGCCGTAGTCGGCGCCGGCGATGATGATCAGTGGCTGCTTGCGCGCCATGTAGGTTTCGATGGCCTCCCACATGCGGGTGACCTGGCCTTCCGGCTCGATGCGCGCCAGCGAGCCCTGGATCACCTCGCCCGCCTCGTCGCGCACCATCTCGTTGAACAGCTTGGGGTTGGCCAGCGTCGCGCGCTGGGCGGTCAGGTGATCCCCCCGGTGGGTGGCGTAGGAGTTGAAGTCCTCCTCCGGCAGGCCCATCTTCGCCAGGTACTCCCCGGCCGCGCTGTCCGCCATGATGGCGTTGGACGGCGACAGGTGGTCGGTGGTGATGTTGTCCGGCAGGATCGCCAGGGGCCGCATGCCCTTGAGCCCGCGCTCGCCGGCCATGGTGCCCTCCCAGTAGGGCGGGCGGCGAATGTAGGTGCTCTGCGGGCGCCAGTCATAGAGCGGACTCTCGGCCGCTTCCACCGCGTCCAGGTCGAACATCGGGATGTAGACCCGCTGGAACTGCTCCGGCTTGACGTACTCGCCGACGATGGTGTCGATCTCCTCGTCACTGGGCCAGAGGTCCTTGAGGGTGATCGGCTGTCCGTCCGGAGCGTAGCCCAGCACGTCCTTCTCGATGTCGAAGCGCACGGTGCCGGCGATCGCATAGGCCACCACCAGCGGCGGCGAGGCCAGGAAGGCCTGCTTGGCATAGGGGTGGATACGCCCGTCGAAGTTGCGGTTGCCGGAGAGCACCGCCGTGGAGTAGAGGTCGCGGTCGATGATCTCCTGCTGGATCGCCGGGTCCAGGGCACCGGACATGCCGTTGCAGGTGGTACAGGCATAGGCGACGATGCCGAAGCCCAGCGCCTCCATTTCGGGCAGCAGGCCGGCCTCCTCCAGGTAGAGACGCGCCACCTTGGACCCCGGGGCGAAGGAGGACTTTACCCAGGGCTTGCGCGTGAGCCCCAGTTCGTTGGCCTTCTTGGCCAGCAGGCCCGCGGCCACCACGTTGCGCGGATTGGAGGTGTTGGTGCAGCTGGTGATGGCGGCGATGATCACCGCGCCATCGGGCATCTTGCCCGCTTGCTCTTCCGCCTGGGCCTTGTCGTAGTCGACGGCGATGCCGCGGTCGTGCAGGGCACTGGTGGGCAGGCGGCGATGCGGGTTGGACGGACCGGCCAGGTTGCGCTCCACGGTGGAGAGATCGAACTCCAGCACCCGCTCGTACTGGGCGCCTGCCAGGTCGTCCGCCCACAGGCCGTTGGTCTTGGCGTACTGCTCGACCAGCGCCACCTGCTCCGGCTCGCGGCCGGTGAGCGTGAGGTAGTCGAGGGTCTGGTCGTCGATGTAGAACATCGCCGCCGACGCCCCGTACTCCGGGGTCATGTTGGAGATGGTGGCGCGGTCGCCGATGGTCAGGCTTGCGGCCCCCTCGCCGAAGAACTCCAGGTAGGCACCCACCACCCGCTCCTGGCGCAGGAACTCGGTGATCGCCAGCACGATATCGGTGGCGGTGATGCCGGGCTGGCGCTTGCCGGTCAGCTTGACGCCGACGATGTCGGGCAGGCGCATCATGGAGGGGCGCCCCAGCATCACGGTCTCGGCCTCGAGGCCGCCCACGCCGATGGCGATCACCCCCAGGCAGTCGATATGCGGGGTGTGGCTGTCGGTGCCCACGCAAGTGTCCGGGAAGGCCACGCGCTTTCCATTCTCATCGGGGCGGGCCTGCACCACCGGCGACATCTTTTCCAGGTTGATCTGGTGCATGATGCCGTTGCCGGCGGGGATGACGTCGACGTTCTCGAACGCCGTCTTCGTCCACTCGATGAAGTGAAAGCGATCCTCGTTACGGCGATCCTCCACCGCCCGGTTCTTGTCGAAGGCGTCCTGCTCGAAGCCGGCATGCTCGACGGCCAGCGAATGATCGACGATCAGCTGGGTGGGCACCACCGGGTTGACCTTGGCGGGATCGCCGCCGCGCTCGGCGATGGCGTCACGCAGGCCGGCCAGGTCGACCAGAGCGGTCTGGCCGAGGATGTCATGGCAGACGACCCGGGCCGGGTACCAGGGAAAGTCCAGGTCGCGCTTGCCATCGATGATCTGCTCGAGGGCGGCGTCGCGCAGGCCCGGCTCGCAGCGACGCACCAGCTGCTCGGCCAGCACGCGGGCGGTATAGGTCAGGGTGTCGTAAGCACCGGGGCGGATTGCCTCGACCGCCTCGCGGGTATCGAAGTAGTCCAGCCCGGTGCCGGGCAGGGGCTTGCGGTAATCGGTATTCATGGCGTGGCCACCATCGGGTCGTGGACAGAAGAAAGAGGCGGCAGCAGAGGCTATTCAGCCTGCGGCTCCCAAAGGACTTGCGGCGACAAGCCGCCGGAGGGCCGACCCCGGGGAGCCGGACCTTCGCGAGGGTGCTAGCCTTGCCCTGCGGCGTTGTTGCATCCAACGCCGCTTGCAGGGCCTGGGCGGGCCATCCGTGGCCAACCCGTTCGGCGGGAAGACCATCCAGCGGATGGTCATGGTTTTCCGCCTCCCCCCGGGCAAAGGACCCTCGCTTCGCTTGTCTGGAGCATCCGCCATGACGGATGCTCGTGCATGAACGTCAGTCGCGTTCCTCGAGCGGCACCCACTCGCTGTGCTCCGGGCCGGTGTAATCGGCGCTCGGGCGAATGATGCGGTTGTTCTCGCGCTGCTCGAAGACGTGGGCGCACCAGCCGGTGACCCGCGAACAGACGAAGATCGGGGTGAACAGCTTGGTGGGGATGTCCATGAAGTGGTAGGCACTGGCATGGAAGAAGTCGGCGTTGCAGAACAGCTTCTTCTCCCGCCACATCACCGCCTCGACCCGCTCGGAGACCGGATAGAGCACGCTGTCGCCGACGTCCTCGGCGAGTTGCTTCGACCAGTGCTTGATGATGGCATTGCGCGGATCGGACTCGCGGTAGATGGCGTGCCCGAAGCCCATGATCTTGTCCTTGCGCTCGAGCATGCCCAGTATCTCGCGCTCGGCCTCCTCGGGAGACTGCCAATCCTCGATCATCGCCATGGCCGCCTCGTTGGCGCCGCCATGCAGCGGCCCGCGCAGCGAGCCGATGGCGCCGGTCACGCAGGAGTGCATGTCGGAGAGCGTGGAGGCGCAGACGCGGGCGGTGAAGGTCGAGGCGTTGAACTCGTGCTCGGCGTAGAGGATCAGCGAGACGTTCATTACCCGGGCATGCAGCTCCGAGGCCGGCTCGTCGCGCAGCAGGTGCAGGAAGTGGCCCCCCACCGACTCGTCGTCGGTCTCGGTCTCGATGCGCACGCCATCGTGGCTGAAGCGATACCAGTAGCAGATGATCGAGGGCAGCGCCGCGAGCAGCCGGTCGGACACGTCCTGCTGCTGGTCGAAGCTCTCCTCGGTCTCCAGGTTGCCGAGCATGGAGGCGCCGGTACGCATCACGTCCATGGGGTGGGCATCGGCCGGGATCTGCTCGAGCACGGTCTTCAGGGCCGCAGGCAGCCCGCGCAGCCCCTTGAGCTTGGTGACGTAGGCCTCCAGCTCGGCCCGGTTGGGCAGCTTGCCCTTGAGCAGCAGGTAGGCCACTTCCTCGAAGCGCGCCTTCTCGGCCAGTTCCTTGATGTCATAGCCGCGATAGGTCAGGCCGGAGCCGGTCTTGCCGACGGTGCACAGGGCCGTGGAGCCGGCGCTCTGGCCGCGCAGGCCGGCGCCGCCGATCGGTTTGTCTGCCATGGTCGTGTCTCCTGTCATCTGCTTGTTGTGAATGAGCGCTTACTTGTCGTCGCCCTGCTCGGTGAACAAGGCATCGAGCTTGCGCTCGAAGTCGTGATAGTTGAGGAAGTCGTAGAGCTCGTCGCGAGTCTGCATCAGCTCCACCACGTCTCGCTGGTGCCCCTGGTCGTGGATGCTCTGGTAGACCTTCAGCGCCGCGGCGTTCATGGCGCGGAAGGCCGACAGCGGGTAGAGCACCATGCGGCAGCCCACCTCGGCGAGTTCGTCCTGGCTGAACAGCGGCGTGGCGCCGAACTCGGTGATATTGGCCAGGATCGGCGCATCGAGGCGCTCGCAGAAGGCGCGGTAGTCATCCAGGGTGTGGACGGCCTCGGCGAAGATGGCGTCGGCACCGGCCTCGAGGCAGGCATTGGCGCGCTCGATGGCGGCTTCCAGCCCTTCCTTCTGGAAGGCATCGGTGCGGGCGATCAGGTAGAAGTCCGGGTCGAGGCGCGCATCGGCGGCGGCCTTGACCCGGTCCACCATTTCGCCCTGGGAAACGATCGCCTTGTTGGGGCGATGCCCGCAGCGCTTCTGGGCCACCTGATCCTCCAGGTGCACGGCGGCCACCCCGGCTCGCTGCATCTCCTTGACGGTGCGAGCGATGTTGAAGGCGCCGCCCCAGCCGGT
This sequence comes from Halomonas nitroreducens, assembly GCF_003966155.1. Lineage (GTDB taxonomy): Bacteria > Pseudomonadota > Gammaproteobacteria > Pseudomonadales > Halomonadaceae > Halomonas > Halomonas nitroreducens. Next base: position 10,657 of record NZ_RXNS01000032.1, on the reverse strand, counting down.
ATCGATGTCCACCAGCAGCGGCACCTCGGTGGCCCCGCAGATCCGGTGGGCATCCTCGACCACGTCGTTCATGGTGGTCATGCCCAGATCCGGCAGGCCGAAGGAGGCATTGGCGACACCGCCGCCGGACAGGTAGATCGCCTGATGGCCAACCCGCTCGGCCATCATGGCGGTGTAGGCGTTGATAGTGCCGACGATGGGCAGCGGGTGGTTGGCCTCGAGGGCGGCACGGAAACGGGCGCCGGGGGTGGGTCGGGTCATGGGATCTCTCCAGTGGGTCGGCGGGGCATCCTCAGGTGGACGCCTCCAGTTCCTGTTTGAGGGAGGCGGCGTAGCGTTCGACGACGTTCTCCCGTGAGGCGCTGACATGGCGACGCATCAGCAGTTCGGCGAGCTCGGCGTCCCCGGCCTCGATGGCATCGACGATCCGATGGTGCTCGACGAAGGCTCGCTGGGGGCGGGTGCCGCTGGCGCTGAACTGGGTGCGATACAGCCTCACCAGGTAGTAGAGGTCGTCACACAGCATGCCCATCAGCATCTTGTTGTGGCTGCCCTGGACGATGCGGTAGTGGAAGTCCAGGTCACCCTCGCGTTGGTAGTAGGCCTCGCCACGGCGCAGGTCGGCCTGACGCTCGTGGACCGCCAGCACCTCCCGCAGGCCGTCGATCTCCTCGGCGCTCATGTGCTCGGCGGCCAGCCGGGCGGCCATGCTTTCCAGCGCCTCGCGCACGTCGAACAGCTCGAGCAACTCCTTCATCGACAGCTTGACCACCCGAGCCCCCACATGGGGCACGCGCTCGATCAGCCGGTGCGCCTCCAGGCGGCGCATGGCCTCCCGAAGCGGCCCGCGAGAGATGCCGTAGCTGCGGGACAGCCCCGGCTCAGTGATCTTGCTGCCCGGCGCCAGCTCACCCCGGACGATGGCATCCTGGAGCTGCTGGAAGACACGTTCCGCCAGGGTGCGGACCTCGGGGGTGGTGGCCGGTTCGGTCGGGGCGTTCGTCATGGCAATTGTCGACAATTGAGGATTGATGGAACTGTAGACAGTGCCATCCTTCGGGTCAATATGCCATCGGGGCCGGCCCTCTCCCCCTTTGGTTGTAAACAACCAAGCAAACGCTCGGCAGGATGTCGACAATAGCCGGGGTGCGTTGACCGGGCGTCCGCCCCAGCGCCACGCTGCCGGCGACAAACCCCGTCGCGAGGCCTAGAATGTGGCGCCTGTTGAGGGAAGGCGCCATTGATGACAACACCACTCGAGATCACCCCCCTGAGCTATCGGGAAGACCCCCTGGACCTGTTCGCGGCCCTGCGCCATCGGCCGGCGGCCGTGCTGCTCGACAGCGGCCGCCCGGTCGCTCCGGGCGGCCGCTACGATATTCTCTCCAGCGACCCCTTGAGCGTGCTGGACATCGATGCCCGGGGACGGGTCCACGGGGATGCCTCGCTGCCGGACGGCCTCGGTCCCTTCGCCGCCCAGCAGGCCCTGCTCGACCGCCTGAGCGGCCAGGTGCCGGACAGCGACCTGCCCTTCCTCGGCGGCCTGATCGGTTTCTGGAGCTATGATCTCGGCCGCTGCCTGGAGCCGGTGCCCGGCCGGGCGACCCCCGTGGCCGATCTCCCGGCCAGCCGCGTCGGTCTCTACGACTGGGCCATCATCCTTGACCACCAGCGCCGCGAGGCCTGGCTGGTGGCGACCGCCGAGCGCCGTGACCAGGTGCTTGGCTGGCTGGCGCCCCCCCCGCCGGCGGGCGAGGACTTCCGCCTGACCGGCGAATTCCTCCCCGAGATGTCGCGGGAGGACTACCTGGCACGCTTCGACGCCGTTCAGCGCTACATCCGCGAGGGCGACTGCTACCAGATCAATCTCGCCCAGCGCTTCAGCGCCGCCTATCAGGGCGACCTCTGGCAGGCCTATCGGCGCCTGCGCCGGGCCACCCCGACGCCCTTCTCGGGATTCATCGCCTGGGACGACCACGCCATCCTGTCGCTGTCCCCCGAGCGCTTCCTGCATTGCGCCCAGGGGCGGGTGGAAACCCGGCCGATCAAGGGCACCCGCCCCCGCGGCCGGACACCGGAGGAGGATCGGCGCCTCGCCGAGGAACTCGCTGCCAGTATCAAGGATCGCGCCGAGAACGTGATGATCGTCGACCTGCTGCGCAACGACCTGGGCCGGGTATGCCGTCCCGGCACGGTCCGGGTCCCGCAACTGTGCGGGCTGGAGAGCTACGCCAACGTGCATCACCTGGTCAGCGTGGTGACCGGCGAGCTGGACGGGCGCCACTCCCCCCTGGACCTGCTGGCCGCCGCCTTTCCCGGTGGCTCGATCACCGGCGCGCCCAAGGTGCGCGCCATGCAGATCATCGACGAGCTCGAGCCCTCGGCCCGCAGCGCCTACTGCGGCAGCCTCGGCTATGTGGATGTGAGGGGCCATATGGACACCTCCATCGCCATTCGTACCGCCGTGGCCGACCGGGGCCGGCTGCACCTGTGGGGCGGTGGCGGCCTGGTCGCCGACTCCCGCGGCGAGGACGAGTATGAAGAGACCCTGGACAAGATCCGTCACCTGATGGCGGCACTTGGCGACCCGGCCTGACGATGCCCGCATGGTCGATGAGAAGCTCATCGCCCACACGACACGCCGCTGTGCCGCGATAATTCCGGCATGATGGCCGGCCAGACAATAAGCCTCAATGGAATAATGAAAGCGACTTTTTAATACTTAGCGGCATAAATATCCAATCAAACGGTATTGGGGCCGCTCACTTGGGCTCTGCTAGTGTAGCGCCACCGAGACACCATTCAGGGAGGCGCTCATGGAGCCGCAACTCGACGCCATCAACCGTGACCTGGGCCAGGATCCCGAGGCCCTGATTCGCTGGGCCCTGGAACAGGGCAGCCGGCCGCTCTGCACCACCAACTTCCGCCCCTTCGAAGCGGTCATCCTGCACATGGTGACGCAGCAACGGCCGGACATGCCCATCGTGTGGATGGACCACGGCTACAACACCGAGGCTACCTATCGCTTCGCCGACGCCGTGGTGAAGCGCCTAGACCTCAACCTGATCAGTTACATCCCGCGCCGCACCCGGGCCCATCGTGAGGCGGTCGACGGTCCCATGCCGGGCATCGACGACCCGCGCCACGCGGCCTTCACCGAGGAAGTGAAGCTCGAGCCCTTCGGCCGGGCGCTGCGCGAGATGGCACCGGACGTCTGGTTCACCGCCCTGCGCGCCGAAGACACCCCGGAACGGGCCCGCATGGACGCCGTTTCCCGCAACGCCGACGGCCTGCTCAAGGTGGCGCCGTTGCTGCACTGGAGCGCACGCGACCTCTACCAGTATCTGCAGGCCCACGACCTGCCCAACGAGTTCGACTACTTCGATCCCACCAAGGTGGAAGCGAAGCGGGAGTGCGGGCTGCACCTGCAACACTGAGCAGGCCTCCGAACCCGGCCTGACCGCCTCGCCAACGCCGGCGCCCGTCCCTCGTGGACGGGCGCCGGCGTTTTGCGTGACGACGTCGCGAGCGGGTGAGTCAACCGGGCGTCACAGCGGATGGCAATCATGCAGGGCCGGCATCCGCACGTCCGTGTCCGTCAGCAGATCGGCGAAGGCCTGCATCGCGTCGGCGTCGCCGTGCACCAGGTAGGTCACCGGCGCGCCGCCGGTGCGCCGGTACCAATCCAGCAGTTCCTGGCGATCAGCGTGGGCGGAGAAGCCGTTGATGGTGTGGATGCTGGCATGGACGGGAATCTCCTCGCCGAAGATCCTCACCGAATCGGCACCGTCGACGATGCGTCGAGCCAGCGTGCCTCGAGCCGCGAAGCCGACAAAGACGATGCTGCTGTCCCGTCGCCACAGGTGGTGCTTGAGGTGGTGGCGGATGCGTCCCCCCGTGCACATCCCCGAGCCTGCCATGATCACCGCCCCGCCGCCGATCCGGTTGAGGGCCATGGAATCCGCCGTCTCGCGGGTAAAGTGCAGGCCGGGCAACTGGAACGGGTCCTGGCCGGACTGGAAGATGGCCCGGGTGTCGTCGCCGTAGGCCTCGGGGTGCCGCCGGAAGATCTCGGTGGCGGAGATCGCCATGGGGGAATCGAGGAAGACCTGGATGGCCTGTGAGAGGATGCCGCGCTCGACGCCCTGGCGCAGGAAGTAGAGCAGCTCCTGGGCTCGCTCCATGGCGAAGGTCGGAACGATGACGTTGCCGCCGCGCCGGAAGGTGGCATTGATCGCCTCATAGAACTCGTCGATGGTCGGCTGCAGCGCCTTGTGCGCGCGGTCGCCATAGGTGGTCTCCATGACGATCACGTCCAGCTCGGAAGCCACCTCGGGATCCCGCAGCAGGGGGCGCGCCCGATTGCCGAGATCACCGGAGAACAGCAGCCGCCGTCGCTGCCCGCCCTCCTCGAGCTCCAGCAGGATGCTCGCCGAGCCAAGGATATGGCCGGCATCCAGAAAGGTGGCATGGACCCCGGCCACCACTTCCAGGCGCTCGCCATACGCGGCGCAGCGGCCGAAGGCATCCAGGCTGTTCAGCGCGTCCAGCACACTATACAGCGGCTGTTCTTCCCGCCGGCGACCGCGCCCGTGCCGGGCAGCCCGGCGATTGTTCCGCGCAGCCTCCTCCTCCTGGAGGTTGGCGGCATCGAGCATCACTAGCCTGGCCAACTCCCGGGAAGCCGGCGTGGTGATGATCTCGCCCCGGAAACCGCGGCGTGCCAGCAGGGGAATCCGTCCGCAATGGTCCAGGTGGGCATGGGTCAGCAGCAGCGCGTCGATGTCGGATGGCGCGAAGCCGAACGGCTCGGCATTCTCCTCCTCGATCGAGCGCCCCCCCTGGTAGAGGCCACAGTCGACGAGGATGCGCGCGCCGGCGCACTCCACCAGATGGCAGGAGCCGGTCACCCCCTGATCGGCGCCATGGAAAGAGATATTCACCGATGAGCCTCCCGATGCCTTGCCAGGTCCAATGCCCATTCTCAGCATAGGCATATCGCCAGGCCGGTGCGCACGACCTGCAGGGCATCGGAACGCTCGTCACCGCGCCGGCCTGGCGCGGCGCGGACTCAGCGGACGGGCAATTCGATATGCTGGAACAGGCTCTGTTCGTGGCGTGGACCGGCAGCCAGGGCGGCATCCACCAGATCGCGCTCCAGGTGCTCGGCGAAGCCCTGCAGGAAGTCATACATGTAGCCGCGCATGAAGGTCCCACGACGGATGCCGATCTTGGTGGTGGAGCTCTCGAAGAGATGGCTGGCGTCCAGGGCCACCAGGTCGGTGTCCTGCTCGGGGTCCACGGCCATGTGGGCGACGATGCCCACCCCCATGCCGAGGCGCACATAGGTCTTGATGACATCGGCATCCGCCGCAGTCAGCACGACATTGGGGCTGAGGCCCTGGGCCCGGAAGGCATCATCGAGCTGGGAGCGGCCGGTGAAGCCGAACACGTAGGTGACCAGGGGATACCCGGCCAGAGCGTCCAGGGTGAGGGACGGCATCTCGGCCAGGGGATGCCCCTGGGGAACCAGCACGCAGCGGTTCCAGCGATAGCAGGGCAGCAGCACCAGGTCGTTGAACAACTCCAGGGACTCGGTGGCGATGGCAAAGTCGGCCTGTCCCTCGCTGACCATCTGGGCAATCTGGCGCGGTGTGCCCTGCTGCATGTGCAGGGCCACGTCGGGGTACTTGCGGGTGAACTCGCGAATGACCGGCGGCAGCGCATAGCGCGCCTGGGTGTGGGTGGTGGCGATGGACAGGCTGCCGCGCCGTTCGTCACTGTGCTCCTGGGCGACATGCTTGATGTTCTCGGTGAGTCGCAGCACCTGGCCGGCGAGATCGATGATCGCCTGGCCCGCCGGGGTGACCCGGGTCAGGTGCTTGCCGCTGCGCGCGAAGATCTCGACCCCCAGCTCGTCCTCCAGCAGGCGAATCTGCTTGGAGATGCCGGGCTGGGAGGTATAGAGGCTCTGGGCGGTGGCCGATACATTGAGATTGTGACGCGCGACTTCCCAGATGTACCTCAGCTGCTGGAGCTTCATGTCCGCTCCCTCCCCCTTGCTGTGGCGAGATCAAAAGACCATTGGGCAATAAGAATATATTTCATGATTACTTTATAGCATATCATGCAGGCGTCTACACACCTCCCGGGCAGGCCTTCGAGGTCGCACGGGGATTTGCCAGCAAGTGGGTCGCCCGCTAACATCGGTCGACCAAGCATGCATTCATGCCTGACCATCCGCGCGATGCAGCGCAACGTAGTAACTGGAGAATCCCATGGCCAATAACGTCGATGTCACCAATGCCAACTTCGAGCAGGAAGTCCTCAACGCCGATACTCCGGTCCTGCTGAAGTTCTGGGCCCCCTGGTGCGGCCCCTGCAAGGTCATGGCACCGGTGGTCGACGAGGTCGCCGAGGAACGCGAAGGCAACCTCAAGATCGTCAGCATCAACGTGGATGACGCCCCGGAAATCGCCGCCGAGCAGGGAGTGCGCGGCGTGCCCACCGTGATGCTGTTCAAGTCCGGCGCCAAGGTCGCTTCCCTGGTCGGTGCCCAGTCCAAGTCCCAACTGACCCAGTTCATCGACCAGAACGCCTGAGTCGACCGAGCCCGGTCACGCTTGTCACGCCCCGGCCAATGGCCGGGGCGTCGTCGTTCATGGCCGGCTCACTCCTCGTTATTGCGCTCCAGGGGCGGCCTGTGGGCCTTTTCCAGCGGTGTGGCGCCCGGCCCAAGCAGGTGGGCGATCCAGCGCGTCTGGGGATGACTGTCCAGGGCGATCTTGAGGGTCATGGTCAACACCACCGAGAGCAGCATCCCCACCGCCCCGAAGATCCAGCCCCAGACCACCAGCGAAAGAAACGCCACGAAGGTGGACAGCCCCAGGGCTCGCCCCATCACCCGCGGCTCGAGCAGGTTGCCCAGCACGAAATTGACCCCCAGGTAGGCGCCGGAGAGCACCAGCGCCTTGAACAGGCCGCCATCCGGCGAGACCAGCAGCAGCAGTACCGGGGGGACCGCGGCGATGGCCGAGCCGATGTTGGGGATATAGTTCAGGGCGAAGGCCAGTACCGCCCAGAGCAGCGGGAACTCCACCCCGACCAGCTTGCAGGACAGCCAGATCAGCGCCCCGGTGGCCAGGCTGATCAGGGTCTTCACCGCCAGGTAGCGCTTCAGCGTCAGGCTGAACTCGTTGAAGCGACGCAGGCTCGGGGCCGGGTTGGCCAGGGCCCGGGAGACCTTGTCGCGGAAGTTGAGCGTCTCGAACAGCAGGAACATGACCAGCAGGGCCACCACCACGCTCTGCATCATCAGGTTGCCGACCTGGCCGATCAGGGTCGGAATCCAGTTGCCGAACTGCTCGGCCTGCAGCAGCTCCCCCAGCCGATCGGTGTCGATGGCCAGCCCCAGGCCGGCCAGGCTGTCGAGCACCCCGAGGTAGTACTCGTAGAGCTTCTGCTCGATCCCCGGCAGGGCGTCGACGAAGGTGCCGAAGCTGTTGACCAGCAGCAGGCCAAGCAGCGACAGCAGGCCGCCGATCACGATCAGGGTCAGCCACACCGACAGGCGCAGGCCCACGCCCAGGCGATGCAGCCAATGGACCGGGGCGGTGCAGACCACCGCGATGAACAGCGACAGCAGCAGGGGCACCAGCAGGCTGGAGCCGGCCCGCATCCCCGCGACGATGATCACCAGGGCCGCCAGTGCCAGGGTCAGGTTCAAGGGAATGCTGCGCTGGGTATCGTCCTCGGGTCTCGCCATGCCCGCCTGCTCCGCCGTTTCAGGGTGTCGTCATGATGCCGCCTGACAGCTCAGGGTACAACGCGGCCTCCCTCGGCGTCGGGCTGGATCGTGCAACCTTTGCACAAGCGTCCCCGGTGGTCGACGGCTGGGGAACCCTGCCGGGCCGCGTCGCTCCAAGCCGACACCTCCATCGCGAAAAGGAAAGCGCCATGCCCATGTCACGCCAGCGTACCCGTCTGCCTGCCAGCCTGCTCACCGCCCTGCTTATCACTGCCTCGTCGATGGCGGCCGCCGCCGATGCCCCGCCCCCGCCTCGCCTGGACGTGCAGGCTCAGGCCGAGCTCCAGGTGGTGCCGGACCAGGCGACCCTGAACGCACGGCTGTGGGAGCGCACGCCGGCCATTGCCCAGCGCGACGCTGCCCGCACCGATCCCCAGGCCCTGGCCGAGGCCCGCCGCCGGCTCGAGGAGCGCGCCGCCACCCTGATCCGCACCCTCGAGACGGCCGGGCTCGAGCGCGAGGCCATCCAGGCCGGCTCCCTGCGGGTTCAGCCCGAGGTCCTGCATGACCGGACCGGCAAGGAGGGTGAACCGACGCCGCTGGTCCGGACCCGCCTGGAGCGCCCCTTCCGGGTCGAGATCAACGAGCTCGAACGGCTGCCGATGATGCTGGATGCCCTGACCGAGGCCGGCGTCAACGCCCTGGATGGCGTGACCTATGACCTCGCGGACCGCGAGGCGGCCACCGACGAGGCCCTGACCAAGGCCCTCGCCCGGGCCCGTCACAAGGCCGAGCTGATGGCCGAGACCCTGGGCGTCGAGCTTGGTCCGGTGCATGCGGTGAGCGAGCAGCAGGCCCCGGTGTTCCAGCCGCGCATGATGGCCATGAGCGCCGATGCCCGGGAGAGCGGCGGTGCGACCGAGTACCGTCCCGGCACCCTGACCATCGACGCCGCGGTCAACGTCAGCTGGGAAATCGAGGAGCCGTAAGCTGGAAGCTGGAAGCTGGAAGCTGGAAGCTGGAAGCTGGAAGCTGGAAGCTGGAAAGTAGCGTAAAGAGAACCGCCCCCATGGCAAGCGCCTGGGGGCGGTTCTCTTCCAGCTTCAAGCTTACGTCCGCGAAGCGGGCGATCTTCCAGCTACGATCAACGCCTCAGCCGTTGACGGTGTCGACCCCGCCCATGTAGGGCCGCAGCGCCTCGGGCACACTGATCGAGCCATCGGCATTCTGGTGGTTTTCCATCACCGCGATCAGACAGCGGCCCACCGCCAGGCCGGAACCGTTGAGGGTGTGCAGCAGCTGGGGCTTCTTCTGCTCCGGATGGCGGAAGCGCGCCTGCATGCGCCGGGCCTGGAAGTCCTCGCAGTTGGAGATCGAGGAGATTTCCCGATAGGTCTCCTGGCTCGGCAGCCAGACCTCCAGGTCGTAGGTCTTGGCCGCCCCGAAGCCCATGTCACCGGTGCACAGCGTCACCACCCGATAGGGCAGCTCCAGGGCCTGCAGGATCGCCTCGGCGTGGCCGCGCATCTCCTCAAGGGTATCGTAGCTGGTCGCCGGGTCGACCAGCTGGACCATCTCGACCTTGTCGAACTGGTGCTGCCGGATCATGCCTCGGGTATCCCGGCCATGGGAGCCTGCCTCGCTGCGGAAGCATGGCGTATGGGCAGTCAGCCGCATCGGCAATGCCTTGAAGTCGAGGATCTCGTCCCGGGCGAAGTTGGTCAGCGGCACCTCGGCGGTGGGAATCAGGCGATAGCCCCGCTCGTCCTCCAGCCGGAAGAGGTCCTCGCCGAATTTGGGCAACTGGCCGGTGCCGTATAGGGAGTCATCGTTCACCATGTAGGGGACGTAGCACTCCTCGTAGCCATGTTCGAGGGTCTGCTTGTCGAGCATGAACTGGGTCAGCGTCCGGTGCAGCCGGGCGATGGTCCCACGCATCACCGCGAAGCGGGCCCCGGTCAGCTTGGCGGCCAGGTCGAAGTCGAGCTGCCCGGTGAGTGCCCCCAGATCGACGTGGTCCCGGACCGTGAAGTCCGTCGCACGGGGCGTGCCCCAGCGATGCAGCTCGACGTTATCGTCCTCGCTGTCGCCCTGGGGGACGCTCTCGTGAGGCAGGTTGGGCAGGCCGCTGACCTGCTCGTCCCACTCCGCCTGCACCTCGGCGAGGCGTGCCTTGGCGGCGTCCAGTCGCTCGCCCAGGTCGCTGACCTCGTCGAGCAGGGGCTGGATGTCCTCGCCGCTGGCCTTGGCCTTGCCGATGGCCTTGGACCGGGTGTTGCGCTCGTTCTGCAGGCGTTCGGTCTCGGCCTGCAGCTCCCGGCGCCGGGACTCCAGGGCGGCCAGACGCTCGGTGTCGAGGACGAAGCCTCGCTTGGCCAGTCGTTGGGCGACCCCGTCGAGGTCGCTGCGCAGCAGTTTGGGATCGAGCATGGAAACCTGTCCGTCGGTATCGGTGAAAGCAGGGCGCTCATTGTAGGCAAAAGCCCGCCCCGGTGCTATGCATGCCGGCGCCGTCGGGGTGCGCCTCATGGCCGTCTCGGGGTACAGTAGGGCCTCCTTCTCCACCTGCCCCCGTGGCAGCGACAGCGACCGAACCCGATATCATGATCGCACGACTGGACACCGCTCAGGCGAGCGCCCACGGCCACGCCGATACTCCCTACCTGCACTTCCTCGAGGCCCTGCGCGACGCCGGCTTCGAGGGCGACATCGCCCCCGACTATGCCAACCGCACGGTGCTGGCCACCGACAACTCCCTCTACCAGCGCCTGCCCCAGGCGGTGCTCTACCCGAGGGGCGCCGAGGACCTGGAGCGCATCGCCCGGCTGGCCGGCCGCGACGACTTCCGCCGGGTAGTGCTGGCGCCCCGCGGCGGCGGCACCGGCACCAACGGCCAGTCGCTCACCGACG
>NZ_RXNS01000031.1 GCF_003966155.1 Halomonas nitroreducens | reverse complement strand
CCCTGGTCGAGGTCCACGAGCACCTGATGCGCCGGGGCAAGATGGGCGGCGCCCTGGTCTACCGCTTCGAGGGGATCTGTCACACCAACCCCATGACCCACAAGGGCGACGCCGACTGTGAGGTGTCGATCTGGAAGCACCCCAAGGCCGTGTTTGCCGAGTACCAGTCGGCCTCGATCCATACCGGCAAGCGCCGCCTGCCGCGCATCCTGATCATCGCCCCGTTCGTGTTCCTGGGCTCGGCGGCCTGCGTCGTCTATGCCACCAACTCGGTGTCGGAGTTCCTGGGCGGAGAGGACAAGAACCCGACCGCCACCACCCAGCACCAAACCGCGACCGTCGCCCCGACCTCGACACCGCCAGCGGACACAGTCACCGCCTACGCCGGCTCGATCTTCCAGGACAGTTGCCGGCTCTACGACCAGGACGGCAAGCCCATCCGCACCACCCGGCCCGACTGCTTCAACGCCATGGAGCTGGGCCTGCCGCTCGAGGTGGAGGTGCTGACGCTATGACCACTGCCATCATCACCAACGCATCCCCGGCTCGCGCCATCCCGACCTGGCTGCCGATCATCCAGGGCCTGGCCATCACCACCATGGCCGTGGATCACGGCAGTCTCTGGCTAGTGAGTGGTGACATACCCGCCCTTCTGCGCGTCACGGTCGGCCGTCTGGCGCTGCCGATGTTCTGCTTCATGATCGCCTGGCACGCGCTGCACACCACCGACGCCCGACGTTACGCCGACCGCATCCTGGTCATCGCCCTGCTCGCGCAACTGCCATTCATGGCCCTGCGCGGGGAAGCGCTCGGCAACATCTGCGTCACCCTGGCCGCCGCCGCCTACCTCGTGGCCTATCACCGGCACCGCGATCCCGTCGCCCTGGTCCTGGGAAGCGCGCTCAGCCTCGCCACGCTCCAGGTGGAATACGGCCCGCTGGCCCTGGGGCTGATCCTCGCCTTCCTGGGCGCGATCCGCTGGCCGCCGCTCTGGCTGGTGCCGCTGATCGGCTGGCCACTGGCCCAATACGGCCCGTCGATCTCGGCCTTATCGGCGGCCCTCGGCGTGCTGGTGGTGCTCGCCCTCGTAAGCACTCACCTACCGCCGATGCGCCTGCCCCGCTGGCTGACCCGCTGGTTCTACCCGGCGCACCTGTGGGGGCTTCTGGCCTTGAGGGCGCTGCTATGAGCGGGCCGCGCGTGCGCCGCGGGAGAGGACGCTTGCGACCGCATCCCCGCGCCGCATGCGCGGCCCGGCGAGACCCTCCCTGTAACACGTCTCGCAGAGTGACAACGACAAACGCCATAGAGCGTCGCAGCAGCACATTAGAGGGGAATTAGAAAATGAAGCGTTGGGAACGGTACTCCATCGAGTCGCTGACACGGGGCGAGCAGGACCCCATCGGCAAGATCTTCATGAGTCCCAAGGGGCAACGCGAGCTCGATGGCGTTCGCTTGCTCAATGCCGGGGTCGACACCGTCCGGCAGCTCTACCGGGGCCTCCCCCACCTGCCGCAGTTCGACAAGATCATCAGCGTCTACCAGGAGGGTCGCGGCGCGACCATCGACCTCTACGGGCATACCTGGGCCGTGGGGGCCGGTGCCGCCGGCTCCGGCTTCCGCTACCGCCTGCAGAACAATGACCTCGGCGTGATCGTGTTCTTCCAGGCCCGGCACGTGAAGACCGACCAGGTGGGCACGCACCTCAAGATCGAGCTATCGCCCCACTACATCCAGGAACGCGAGCCCGCCGCCTGCCAACGCTTCATGGATCTCATCGCCTCCTGCCTGCTGGATCACATGGAATACGCCGGCTGTGCCGTTCATCTGGCCCTGGACGTCCAGGGCTGGGAGCCACCCCGCGACTTCATGGACCGCTTCGTGACCCGCTCCAAGAAGATCACCCGGATCGACGGCATCGACTCGCTCAGCTTCGATCACGGCAACATCGCCACCACCTACGGACGCTGCGAAACCCTGATGTTCGGCACCGCTGGGGCCCTGCAATGCGCCATCTACAACAAGACCAAGGAAGCCCACTACCGCGACAAGCTGCACTTCTGGGAGGGGATCTGGGGCAACGCCACTAATGACGATCTGTCGCCGGCCTACGATCCCGACCAGGACGTGTGGCGCATCGAGATGCGCTTTCACCAGTCGGTGCTGGCCGAGTTCGCCCGGGGCATTCCCTGCAACGTCGACACTGGCGAGGTCCTGGACAACGCCCACGGTTTCCATCGCTTCACCGACGTGATCCCCCACCTCACCGGGATCTGGCGCAGCGCCATGCAGAGCTACCGGCTGGACGCCTCGCGGGATCTCATCGACCCCGCCTGGCAGCTCTTCCAGGACGACCCGCGCTTCTTCGCCCACGAGCCGCATTTTCTCTACAAGCGCGCCCGCAAGGCCCCCGGCCTGGGAAACGAGAAGAACGTGTGTCTGGCCTTCGGCAACCTCATCTCGATCTATGCCCGCCAGGGCTTCGGCACGCACCAGGCCATTGATTATCTCAAGCGCTCCGGCATGTGGGAGGACCTGGAGCACTACTACCGCCGTCGCGGCATCCAGGCCGGTGCCTTCCGGCAGCTGGTGGAGGACAAGCTCATCGAGCGACGATTGCTGGGGAAAGCGGCATGACCATCAAGAAGGTCCCGACCGGCTGGCTGGTCGATCTGTGGCCGCATGGCCGCTACGGCAAGCGCGTGCGCAAGATTCTCAAGTCCAAGACCGCGGCGCGTCGCTTCGAGCAGCATGTGCTATCCAAGTCCGCGAACGGGGAAGAGTACCAGGCCCCCAAGCGCGACAAGCGACGTCTCCTGGATCTCGTTGAACTCTGGTACCAGCACCATGGCCAGACCCTCAAGAGTGCCCGCGATCGCGTGCGCTCGCTCCGTAAGCTGGCCCAAGCCCTGGGCAACCCCCTGGCGGAAGCCTTCACCGCCCAGGACTGGACCGAGTATCGAACGGAACGCCTCAAGGAAGTGAAGCCCAGCACCGTGAACCATGAACACGCCTATCTGAAGGCCATGTTCTCCGAGCTGGAGCGTCTGGACCTCTGGCACAAGGGCAATCCTCTGGCCCGTATGCGCATGGTTCGCACCGACGAAACGGAGATGGGATACCTGGATGATCGGCAAGTCCGGGATCTCCTGGTCTACCTCAAGCAACAGCCCAAGCGTGACTGCTATTTCGTCACCCTGCTCTGCCTCAGCACCGGCGCCCGCTGGAGCGAGGCCCAGACCCTGCGAGCCGAAAATGTCGGCAAGGATCGGGTCACCTACGTCGGCACCAAGTCAGGAAGGGCCCGCACCGTCCCCATAGATCCACGACTTGCCGGCCAGCTCCGCCAGCGTCGAAAGATCGGCAGGCTCTTCGCCGAGTCCTACAAGGCTTTCCAATCGGCCATCCAGGAGACTCGCATCGAGCTTCCAGACGGGCAGCTAACCCACGTGCTCCGCCATACCTTCGCCAGCCACTTCATGATGAATGGTGGCAATATCCTGGTGCTTCAGCGCATCCTGGGCCATCAGTCGATCACCATGACCATGCGCTATGCCCACTTCGCCCCGGACCACCTTGAGGACGCCGTCAGACTCAACCCCGTGACAAATGCACTTCCTGATCAAATGGCTGATGAATAATGACGGCATCAGTGTCAGTCATCACCACTTGACATGTAGGATCACGACCATAGTCGTGTGCGACAACTGCTTGGCAAAGGGAATGTCCCATTAAAGTTAGGAGCTGGGAGTATGCTTTGCCGACTACTTAAGATAACTTCGCCTTGCTTGCAGTTTCCCTGCAATGAAAGGCAAGCGCTTTGGCCCGCCTTTTGGCGGGCTTTTTTCTACAGCAGTAGTCGAGAAGAGAGACGCGGCAGGTGTAGACACAATGTAGACAGACACAAAAAAACCGCCTCGATGGGCGGCCTCTTGTGCTCTGCAACGCTTTGATTATCCCGACGTTTCGATGGTGCCGGCACCAGGAGTCGAACCCGGGACCTACTGATTACAAGTCAGTTGCTCTACCAACTGAGCTATGCCGGCTCGGGACCGACTGCGGGTCGAGATGCAGAACGGAAACAGGGTTGGCGTGGCTGGGGTAGCAGGATTCGAACCTGCGCATGCCGATACCAAAAACCGGTGCCTTACCGCTTGGCTATACCCCAGCATTGTGGTGGCCAGAGACGGAATCGAACCGCCGACACGGGGATTTTCAATCCCCTGCTCTACCAACTGAGCTATCTGGCCCTCGCCAACGGTGCGTATTAAACCCCACTGGCCCGCTCGCGTCAACCCTTTCCGTTTCAAAAAGATGGCGCTGCCAGTGGGATCCTCCAGGGCTCATGCCTCGGGGGGAACGTAGCCCTCGGCCTGGTCGGTTTCCTCATTGTCGAGGAATCGCTCCAGCTGTTCCATCAGGTATTCCCGGGCGGAGGGCTCGAGCATGTTGAGATGCTTCTCGTTGATCAGGCGGGTCTGCAGCGCCTGCCACTCCTCCCAGGCCTGCTTGGAGACGCTGGCCTGGATCTCCTGGCCCTTCTTGCCGGGCAGCGGCGGAAACGGCAAGGCTTCCAGCTCCTGCTGGTACTTGCGGCAGAAAACGGTCTGGCTCATCGGTCACTTCTCCTGGGCATCGGAATGGGGACTAACGGGTGCGGACAGGGTGAAGGGCCGCAGCGACTCCAGCAAGCCCTTAACCGGGGCGGCCAGGCCGATACTGTCCGGCGCTTCGGGATCGAACCAGCGCCGGCCCTCGCCCACCGCGTCGAGCCTCGTCACCCGCGCCGGCCGGGGAGTGATCTCGAGGCGGAAATGGCTGAACACATGGGTGAACGGCGACCAGGCGGCGTCGAGCTCGGCCCGGGGGGCATGTTGGTCGAGCCAGCCCTGCAGGCCCGCCTCGTCCTCGAACTGCGGCAGGCTCCACAGCCCGCCCCACAGGCCGCTGGAGGGACGCTGCTCGAGCAGCACCCGACCCTGGTCATCCTGGAGCACGAGCATGACGGCGTGGCGGGTGGGCAGCGCCTTCCTGGGCTTGGACTCGGGGAAACGACGCTCCTCGCCCCGAGCATGGGCCAGGCAAGCGTCGCTGAAGGGGCAGGCCGCGCAGTCGGGGCGGCCCCGGCTGCAAAGCGTCGCCCCCAAGTCCATCATCGCCTGGGTGAAGTCAACCAGTCGCCGGTCGGGGGTGTAGTGATCGGCCAGCGCCCACAGCCGGCGCTCCACGGCCGGCCGCCCCGGCCAGCCCTCCACGGCATGCAGGCGAGTGAGCACTCGCTTGACGTTGCCGTCGAGGATCACCGCGCGCCGGCCGGTGCTCTGGGCGATGATCGCCCCGGCGGTAGAGGGGCCGATACCCGGCAGCGCGGCCATGGCCTCGAGGCTGTCCACCGGAAAGGCGCCGTCGTGCTCGGCCACCACCGTGCGCGCCGCCTTGTGCAGGTTGCGCCCGCGGGCGTAGTAGCCGAGCCCGGTCCACAGGTGCAGCACCTCGTCCTGGGAGGCCGTAGCGAGGGCCTGCACGTCCGGGAAGCGCGCCATGAAGCGCTCGAAGTAGGGAATCACGGTGGCCACCTGGGTCTGCTGCAGCATGATCTCCGAGACCCACACCCGGTAGGGCGTGCGGTCCTGCTGCCAGGGCAGGTCGTGGCGTCCATGGACCTCGAACCAGTCGAGCAGGCGCCGCTGGAAGGTCTCGGGGGCGAGGATGGCGGGCGGATGATCCGTCATGGGGCGATCTCGACACGAAAAAAAGCGCCGACGGAACGTCGGCGCAGGACTGGCTTACTGGATGCTCACTTGAACAGACCCTCGAGGGCGTCACGAAGTTCACTGCCGGAGCCTTCGCCGAGGCGCTCGTCGAGCTCCTTCACGGCATCGTCGAGGCGCTTCTCGACCTCCTCGCCGGCCCGCTCACTGGCCTCGCGGCGCAGCAGCCCGGCCAGGGTGTCCTGGAAGGCCTCGCGGTCGAAGCGGCACCATTCACTGCTGTCGCCACCGAGCTGGCCCTCGCAGCGCACCGGGAAGGGCACATCGACCAGCCGGGGGTTCACCTCGCAGGCGGCGTCCACGGAGTCGGTGAAGCGGGCGGCGGCCTTGAGGTCGAACTGCTCGCTGGCCAGGTCCAGCTGGCCCCCGCCATCCAGGGCGCCCCCCGGGATGGTCACCAGCAGGTCGTCGCTCTCGGCCACGCCGTCGCGGATCCGGAAGCTGGCCTCGGCACGCTCGAACTCGGTGTCCTCGCGCCACTCGCGGCTCGGGGTCTCGCCCTCCAGGCGGGCCGCGGCGGTGCACAGCTCCCGGGAGACGTTGACGCCGGCGATGCTGCCCTCAGCCACCCGGGTGGCCAGCCGGCCACCCAGGGCGCGCTTGAGCTCGGCCACGCTGTTACCGCGGGTCTCGAGCTCGCCCTCGCCCTGCAGGCGGCCGCGCAGTGGGGCGGGGTCGCTGCTCAGGCTATCCAGCAGCGAGCCCAGGCGGACGTTTTCCACCCGCGGCGTCAGCTGCCAGCGCAGGGGCGTCTCGCGCACGTCGAGCTGGCCACTGGCGGCGAGGTGGCCGTCGTGGAAGTCCGACTCGAAGGCCGTCAGCCGGTGTCGGCCATCGCGGCCCTGGAGGGTCAGCTCGACGTTCTCGAAGGTCTGCTCCATGAGCGTGAGCTGGCCGAGTAGCAGGTGGGCGTCGAGGGCGAGGTCGCCCAGCCACTCGGCGGGCACCAGACCACCGCTCTGCTCCTGGGCGACGGCGCTCTGGATGAACGCCCCCTGGGAGGCGGTCATGGGCGGGCCGTCGGCGGGCGGCAGGTAGTCGTCAAGGTTAAGGCTGTCGCCCTTGAGGTCGACGTCAAGACGGGAGCCATCGAAACGCCCGGCCATGTGCCCATTGAAGGTGCCGCCGTCGAGGCTCAGCGTCAGGTCATCGAGGGCGATGCCCTGAAGGTCGCCCTCGACCGAACTGGCCAGGGCCACCTCACTCAGCGCCTTGTTGCTGGCCGTGGTCGGCATCGCCTGGAAGCGGATCAGCCAGGGCCGCAGCGACAGCGAGGCCAGGCGCAGCTGGCCCTCGTAGCGGGGTGTCTGGCTCAGCTCGTTGATGGCCAGGTTGCCGCTGGCCTCGAGGCCGTCGGGACCGGTCAGCTGCATCTCGCGCAGCCGGGCGGTGTCCTGCTGCAGGTTGGCGTCGAGCTGGAAGGCCAGCGTCAGCGGCAGCCGCTTCTCGCCGAGGCGCGGGTGGAGCAGGCTGAACTCCAGTTGGCTGCCGCTCGACTTGATCTGTCCACCGGCGAGATCCAGGATCAGTTCCTTGGCGTTGAGTCGGGCCTCCTGGGTCTCTTCCTCGTCGCCGCCCGAGAGACGGGTCGTGGTATCCAGCTTCAGGTTGCTCAGTACGTGACGGCTCTCGGCCAGACCCAGGTTGACCCGGGTCTCGAGCTCGACCTGGCTGACCAGCCCGACAGCGTCTTCGGCTTGCGCTTCGGCGCCGTTCTCCACCGCCACCTGCAGGCTCGCGCTGAGCGGGAAGGGGCTGTCGGGATTGACATTGCTGCCGGAGATGTCGACCTGCTCGAAGGCCAGTTCGCGGCCGGCCTGGGCATCCCGGTAGTTCACCCGGCCATCGCGGACCTGCACGCTGGCGATGTTGAGCGCCACGGCCAGGCCGTCGGCATCATCGGGATTGGGGCCGGCACTGGCCGGTGCCAGCACGGCTTCGGCCTCCTCGCCGCGTTCCTCGAGGCGCTCGATCAACGCCTCCCAGTTGCCGCGTCCCTCGGCGTCGCGCTCCAGGTTGAGGGCCAGGCCGTCCAGGGTCAGGCCATCGATGGCGATCTTGCCACGCAGCAGCGGTGCCATGGCCAGGCTGACCTCGGCATGGTCGAAGGCGGCGAAGGGCGTGTCGTCGGTGGGCTGGGAGGGCAGGCGGGCCTGGGCCGACTCGACGCTGACGCCCAGCCGGGGATAGAAGGACCAGGCCAGCGGCCCCTCCAGGTCCAGCTCGAGACCACTGTGTTCCCGCACCACGTCGACGAGGCGCGGCTTGAGGTCCTCGGGGTCGAAGAAGGTCGTCACGAAGACCACGGCCCCCACCACGACCAGCCCGAGTACACCGATGGCGGCCAGCAGGGTTCGCAAGATGCGCTTCATTGCCCGGCTCCTTTGGGCGGCAGATCCAGTTCGAAGTAGTCACCGGTCTTGGTCAACCGGTAGCCGAGACGACTCAGCAGCAGCTGGTCGGCCATGGGCAGCTGGGGGTTGGCCACGCACAACCGCAGCCCCTCGGCATGGGCGGCCTCACCGGTCAGGGTCAGCAGACGTGTGCCCACACCCCGGCGTCGGGTGGTCTTGCGCACGCACAGGTGCGAGAGCCACCAGGCCTCTTGGTCGCGCTGCACCGCCAGGGCGCCCAGCAAGCGGTCATTGAAGCGGGCGCAGCAGAAGAAGCGGTCCGCCGCCAGGTGGCGGCTGATGAAGTCCTCCGGGGAGAGCGACAGACGCTCGGGAGGGGCGTCGGCATAGATGCGCAGCAGGTCCTGCTGCACCTGGGCATCCGCGTCCCAGGTCGCTTGGTCGACTCGGTGGAGCGTTACCGGCATGCGAGATTCTCCCTGAGGGGTGGCCGTTGCCGCCACCGCTGAAGTGGCAGGCATTGTAGCGGATGGGGGCGGCGTTTCACTATAATGGCTGTTCTGCGACGGCAGGCCCGTCCCTGCATTCTAGGCCCCGGACGACGTCCGGCGTCAGGGAACCCGCCTTCACCCCGACAAGCGCCCCGGCGCTGGAGACCCGACATGTCCGAGCGTATCGCCACGGTCACCCGCGACACCAAGGAAACCCAGATCACGGTCACCGTGAACCTCGATGGCGAGGGCCGGCTGACCTGCGAGACCGGCGTGCCCTTCCTCGACCACATGCTCGACCAGGTGGCCCGGCACGGCCTGATCGACCTGGACATCAAGGCGGTGGGCGACCTGCACATCGACGACCACCACACCGTCGAGGATCTCGGCATCACCCTGGGCCAGGCCTTCGACAAGGCGGTCGGCGACAAGCGTGGCATCTACCGCTACGGCCATGCCTATGTGCCCCTCGACGAGGCGCTGTCCCGGGTCGTGGTAGACTTCTCGGGTCGCCCGGGGCTGTTCATGGACGTCGAGTTCACCCGCGCCAGCATCGGCCGCCTGGACACCCAGCTGTTCTGGGAGTTCTTCCAGGGCTTCGTCAACCATGCCCGGGTCACGCTGCATGTCGACAACCTGAAGGGCTTCAACGCCCACCATCAGGCGGAAACCATCTTCAAGGCCTTCGGCCGGGCGCTGCGCATGGCCGTCGCCGAGGACCCGCGCATGGCCGGCCAGATGCCGTCCACCAAGGGCAGCCTGTGAGACCGCCGACCGATACGAGGAGCGCCCCATGACCATTGCCGTCATCGACTACGGGATGGGCAACCTGCATTCCGTCGCCAAGGCACTGGAGCATGTCACCCACGAGCACGTGGTGGTGACCCGCGACGCCCGCCGCATCCATGGCGCCACCCGCCTGGTCCTGCCCGGTCAGGGCGCCATCCGCGACTGCATGGGCGAACTCGAGCGCACCGAGCTGCGCGGCCTGGTCCAGGAGCTGCTCGCGCAGCAGTCCAAGCCGCTGCTGGGGATCTGCGTCGGCCAGCAGATGCTGCACGACCACAGCGAGGAGAACGGCGGCATCCGCTGCCTGGGCTTCATGGGCGGCGAGGTGCGTCGCTTCCCCGCCGACATGCGCGATGACCAGGGCCACCGCCTCAAGGTCCCGCACATGGGCTGGAACCTGGTCCGCCAGCACCACGACCACCCGCTATGGGACGGCATCGATGACCAGGAGCACTTCTACTTCGTACACAGCTACTACGTGGATGCCGCCGACGACGCCCAGGTGTTCGGTACCACCGACTACGGCCGGGTCACCGCCCACGTGGCCACCGGCCGCGATGCCACCTTCGCCGTGCAGTTCCATCCGGAGAAGAGTTCCCGGGCCGGCCTCAAGCTGCTGGAAAACTTCGTACAGTGGACGCCCTGAGCGGCGCCGCCGCGTGCCCGGGCGCCGCTGTTCGCGCCCCCTGACATGACAACATGGGCGCCCGCTGCCGCGCCCCAAGAGGACTGGACATGCTGGTAATCCCCGCCATCGATCTCAAGGACGGCAAGTGCGTCAGGCTCAAGCAGGGCCGGATGGACGACGCCACCACCTACGGCGACGATCCGGTAGCCATGGCCGCCCGCTGGGTCGAGGCCGGCGCCCGGCGACTGCACCTTGTCGACCTCAACGGCGCCTTCGAGGGTGAGCCGGTCAACGGCGAGGCGGTCACCGCCATCGCCCGCGCCTATCCCGAGCTGCCGATCCAGATCGGCGGCGGCATCCGCTCGGCCGCGACCATCGAGCACTACCTCGAGGCCGGCGTCTCCCAGGTGATCATCGGCACCAAGGCGGTCAAGGAGCCGGCCTTCGTCACCGAGATGTGCCAGGCCTTCCCCGGCCACGTGATCGTCGGCCTGGACGCCCGCGACGGCTTCGTCGCCACCGATGGCTGGGCCGAGGTGTCGCAGATCAAGGCCACCGACCTCGCCAAGCGCTTCGCCGATGACGGGGTCTCGTCCATCGTCTACACCGACATCGCCCGGGACGGCATGATGGGCGGCGTCAACGTCGAGGCCACCGCCGAGCTGGCTCGCCAGGGCGGGCTGCCGGTGATCGCCTCGGGCGGCGTCACCAACCTCGACGACCTGCGCGCGCTGATCGCCGCCGGGGAGCCAGGCATCCTCGGCGCCATCACCGGCCGGGCCATCTACGAGGGCAGCCTGGACGTGGCCGAGGCCCAGGCCCTCTGTGACGAACTCACCGGCCAACGAGACGGGAGCTGACCATGGGACTCGCCAAGCGCATCATTCCCTGCCTGGACGTCGACGCCGGCCGCGTGGTCAAGGGCGTCAACTTCATCGGCATCCGTGACGCCGGGGACCCGGTGGAAATCGCCCAGCGCTACAACCAGCAGGGCGCCGACGAGATCACCTTCCTCGACATCACCGCCAGCCACGAGGATCGCGGCACCACGGTGGAGATGGTCGAGCACATCGCCGGCGAGGTGTTCATCCCGCTGACCGTGGGCGGGGGCATCCGCACCTGCGACGACATCCGCACCATGCTCAACGCCGGGGCCGACAAGGTCTCGATCAACACCGCGGCAGTCAACAACCCCGAGTTCGTGCACGAGGCCGCCGAGCGTTTCGGCAGCCAGTGCATCGTGGTGGCCATCGACGCCAAGCGGGTCTCCGCGGAGGGTGAGACCCCGCGCTGGGAGATCTTCACCCATGGCGGCCGCCGCCCCACCGGGCTCGATGCCGTGGAGTGGGCGAAGAAGATGGTGGAGCTCGGCGCCGGCGAGCTGCTGCTCACCAGCATGGACCGCGACGGCACCAAGGCCGGCTTCGACATCGGCGTGACCCATGCCATCAGCGAAGCGGTCAGCGTGCCGGTGATCGCCTCCGGGGGCGTCGGCAACCTCGACCACCTGGTCGAGGGCGTCAAGGACGGCGGCGCCGATGCGGTGCTGGCCGCCAGCATCTTCCACTTCGGCGAGTACACCATCCCCGAGGCCAAGCGCTATATGGCCGAGAGGGGGATCGAGATGCGCCTCTGACCCTTCGCCGGGGCGCCACGGGGCAGCCCCGGCTCTTCCTCTCCCTCACTGTCGTCCCTTCCCAGGCCCCATCTTCGCCTGCCTGTAAGCAATCTGCCTCCACCTCGACCAACGAGTGAATGCACTGCCGGCCCGGCATCGCTTGCGTTGTATTCAGGGCAAGAGCGGCATGATGGGTCTGGCACTTCAACGTAGGCAGCAGGCATGGCGAGCGCCGATCCTGTTGCCGGGAGGATGACGATGCAACCCCTTATCCCAAAGCTGACAGTACTGGCCGCCGCCCTGCTGTGCGCCAGTGGCGCGGTGGCGGCCGGCGCCGACAAGAGTGGCCCCTTGATCAACAAGGCGGTGATCGAGCAGGAAGCCGGCAAGACGGTCTACTGGGTGTTGCCCGGCCCCCGCCGGCTGAGCGAAGAGGTATTCGGCACCCCCGCCAATCCTAAACGCACCCTGGCACCGATCCTCGCCGAGGTGGACAAGCCACCGATCCGCGCCCTGCTCGAGAAGCTGCCGATCCTGGTGGCGGCACCCGAGGCGGCCCGCGGCACCAACCAGGCGGGCACCGCCTACACAGGGTTCCAGCAGCCCACCCCCTTCAGCGACAAGGCCAGGCCCCTGCCCCCGGACCAGAGCGGCCACTTCCGCACCACCCTGCTCGACCGAGTGGCTGAGGACCAGCCCGGCAAGCCGGGCGACACCCCCGACGAGGTACTGTTGGACACCTGGTTCCACGACCCGGCGGGCAACAAGTATCGACTGGAATTCGATCATGTGGTCCAGCCGCCGTTCCCGGGCTACGCCACCCAGGGCGGGGTGTTCATCGACGGCTGGTTGCACGGCACCACCGGTACCGGCTCCCCGCTGATGCCCAAGGAGTACACCCGTGGCGCCTGGTGGGGCATCGTGCATCTCTACATCAACGGTGAGCAGGTGGACACCAAGGTGGCCCACCTGATGACCACGGAGGTCGTGCGCAAGCGGGACTACTCGCTGGCCCTGGATGAGGGGGTACCGCTATCGCGCGATGAGCGTCACATCCCCGACCAGGATCACCATACACACCTGATCGTGATGCCGATCAAACCCACTCCGCAGGGCCCGGTCTTCGAGCCGGTGCAGACAGCCTTCGAACTCCCCAACGGCCAGAACCAGCCCTTCATTCACATGATGTTCGAGGAAGACCGCATCGTGGAATGGGAGCTGGGGGGCCAGTAACCCGAGCCCCGGGTCCCCGGATGTCCACGTGCCCCCCGGGGACACCGGGGTGGCCGACCCCTCTCGTCCTCACCAACGCAGGAGGCCCTTGGTATGCCGATTCCCCCTTGGCCCCATCGGGTGCGCCCTCTGGCACTGATGCTGCTCATGGCGGCCACGCTCGGCGGGCTCGCCGCGGCCGGCCAAGCGCCGGTCGAGGTAAGCGTCACGGCCCAGCCGGGCTTCAGGTTCGAGCCCGAGCGGATCGAGGTGCCGGCCGGCACCGAGGTGAAGCTGACCCTCGAGAACGCCGCCGTCATGGGCCATAACCTGAACATCCCGGCGCTGGACGTGGCGACCCCGATCATCACCGGTGACGAGACCAGCACGGTGCGCTTCACGGTCGACGAAGCCGGTACCTACGCCTTCCGCTGCGATGTGGCGGGTCATGCCGAGGCGGGAATGGTCGGCGAACTCAGGGTACGCTGAGCCCGTATCACGGCCGTCCCTGCTCAGACACCGAGCCCCAGATTGCTGACGCCCTCGTTGCGGCCCAGCCGGCGCAGCGCCTTCAGGCCGTCGCGGTCCAGCTCGCCTTCCACCGCCTCGAGCACCGCGTCCTGGAAGTCGTTCTCGTCCACCATCAGCGGATGCTCGCGGACCAGGGCGGTGAGGCGCTCGCCATCCTCCTCGCCCTCGGTCAGCTCGATGAAGGCCCGCACGCCCCCTCGAGACGTCCTGCTCACTTCCAGCACCGCCTCCGGGGCCTCGCCCCGCAGGGTGTCGAGCAGCGCCGAGATCGCCACCACCGCCTCCAGGGCCCGGCGGGCGCCGAAGCTGTCGTCCCCGGCGGGCGGCTCCAGCTCGGCCAGCTTCTCGGCCTGGCGCTCGAAGTCGATGCACGCCTCCTTGACCGCCAGCCGCTCCCAGACCAGGTCGAGCACGGCACGCAGCCCCTTCACGTCGCCGTGGCCGGTGGTCTCGGCGTAGAAAGCGTAGTTGGGCAGCAGCCGCTCGCAGAGGGCGGCCATGAAGGCCTGCTGGCGGCGGGGCGGGAGCGCCTGCAGGCGCTGGAAGAAGCCGCCGGATGACTGGCTCATGGAGTCTCCTCGTGTTTGATTGGTCTCAGGGCCAGAGGCGCTCGCTGGCGACCCGCCCGCGGACATCGAAGGCTACGCCCTCATCGATCAGCCGCCGGCGCTGCTCGTCGGCCCCGGGATGGTCGGCCAGGCGCCGCGAGGCGGTGATCACCCGGAACCAGGGCAGCTCGTGCCCGGCGGGGAGCTCGCGCAGTGCCCGGGCCACCAGCCGCGGCGTGCCCCCCTCGGTCATGGCGGCGATGCGCCCGTAGGTGGTGACTCGGCCCGGGGGGATCGCGGCGATGATGGTCAGTATCTGTTCCTTCAGGGCTGGCTTCATGTACCCTTCCGCACCTTTCTCTTGTTCAGGCAAACGGCGAGACGCGCATGCACTTCCATCTGCTTCAGCACAGCCCGTACCGCGGGCCCGCTCGCATCGGCGACTGGCTCGACAGCATGGGCCATAGCCACACCGTCTTCCATCTGGACCAGGGCGAGCTTCCGCCGCGGCTGGCCGATGGCGATGCGCTGATCGTGCTCGACGGCCCCGAGGACGGCACCCCGCCGCCGGACTGGGAGCGCCGCGAGCGCAAGCTGATCGACCAGGCTCTGGACGGCCGCAAGCCGCTGCTCGGCATCGGCTACGGGGCACGGCTGATCGCCGAGGCCCTGGGCGCCACGGTGGCCCGCGGAACCTATGCCGAGACCGGCTGGCACCGGGTCGAGCAGGCCGCGGAGAGTCCCTTCGACCTGCCGGAGCACTTCGAGGCCTTCATGTGGCACCGCGAGGTATTCGCCCTGCCCGAGGACGCCCTGCCGCTGGGCGGCAGCCAGGCCAGCCCGCTGCAGGGCTTCACCTGGGACGGCGGCCGGGTGGTGGCCCTGCTCTGCCACCTGGAGGCCACCCCGGAGAGTGTGACCGCCATGCTCGACCACCTGCCCCGCCCCAGCGGCGACGCCGAGAGCCCCCACCACCAGGACCGCGAGGCGATGCTGGCCGATCCCAGACGCTTCGACCGGCTGGCCCCGCTGCTCGACAGGCTGCTCTCCCAGTGGCTGCGCGCCGTGACGGCGAACTGAGGGTCAGGCCGGGGTGGCCGTCCGCATGTCGCCGCGGCGCGCGGCCTCGGCGCTCCAGTCCCGAGCGGCGGCCAGGCAGCTCTCCCAGTCGCCCACGTGCAGGAAGCGCTGGTCATCGTGCTTCTGCAGCTGGTGGCGGTACATGGGGTCGTAGTACTCGGTGAGCAGCGGCGCCAGCCAGGCCTCGTGGGCCTGGCGGTTGCCGGCCTCGTGCTCACGGAAGGCCAAAGCCTGGAGGCGCTGCAGGCGGGCCAGACGGGCACTGCCCAGCCGCTTGCGCAGCCGCTCCAGGGCGGTGGAGAGCTGCTTGCGCATCAGCGCCCAGCCCAGCCAGTCACCGAAGTGGTGGCGATAGATTTCCCAGAGGTCGTCGATGTAGTCCTTGTGGATCTGCGCCAGGCGCCAGTCCAGCGACATCTCGACGCGCACCCGGGGCGCCTGCTCCATGCCGCGCCAGAACGCCAGCGGCACGTTGGCCGCACCGATATGGCGCGACTCGTCCTCCACCACCATGGGACCTGTCAGCTCCAGCAGGCGCAGGCCCATGGCGTGCTCGAAGTCGATCTGCGACGGCGCCGGCAGGGGGTGACGGCCGAAGGCCGAGCCCTTGTGGCGGGCGCAGCCCTCGAGGTCCAGGCCGCAATCGAGCGCCTGGATCAAGCTGGTCTTGGCGCAGCCGGTGAGGCCCCCCACCACCAGCAGCGGCTGGCCGGCCGCGGCGTCGATGCGCTCGCACAGCGCCTGGCGCATGGCCTTCCAGCCGCCGCGGATGCGCGGCCGGGTGATGCCGGCCTCGACCAGCCACTGCTGGGCGACCTGGGAGCGCAGCCCGCCGCGGAAGCAGTAGATGACGGCATCGGGATGGGCCTCGAGCAGGCGCCGCCAGGTCGCGATGCGGGCAGCCTTGATGCCGCCGCTGACCAGCCGCTCGCCCAGGGCGATGGCCGCCTGCTGGCCGGCATGCTTGTACTCGATGCCGACCCGGTGGCGTTCCTCGTCATCCATCAGCGGCAGGTTGACGGCGCCGGGGAGCGCGCCCTGGACGAACTCCACCGGTGCACGCACGTCGATCAGCACCCGTCCCTCGCGGATCAGGTCCAGCGACGGCTCGACCAGGGGCAGGGTCATCCCTTCACCTCGATGCGCGCCTCGCCCTTGGCGGCGACGACCTGGCCGAAGGGCTCGAGCTCGAGGCCATGGTCGCGGCCCACCCGCTCGACATCGTCCTCCCAGGAAGGGTGCACCGACAGCAGCAGGCCACCGGAAGTCTGGGGATCGCACAGCCACTGCCAGTGGACGTCGTCCATGGCTGGCAGGGCCGCGCCCAGGGCGTCGCGGTTGCGTTTAGTGCCGCCCGGCACCGCGCCCCGGCGACGGTAGGCCTCGGCCTCGGCCAGGCGCGGCAGACGGCGGAAGTCGATCCTGGCGGCCACGCCACTGGCTTCGCAGACCTCGGCCAGGTGGCCGGCGAGACCGAAGCCGGTGACGTCGGTCATGGCGTGCACGCCGGCGATCCTGGCCAGCGCCACCCCGATACGGTTGGTCTCGAGCATGCTGCGCCGGGCCAGGCCCTGGTGGCCGGCCTCGAGCAGCCCCTGCTTCTCCGCGGTGGTCAGCATCCCCACGCCCAGCGGCTTGGTGAGGTAGAGCAGGTCGCCGACCTGGGCCCCCTTGTTGAGCTTGAGGTGCTCCAGGTCGACCAGGCCATTGACCGCCAGGCCAAAGATCGGCTCCGGGGCGTCGATGGAGTGGCCCCCGGCCAGCGCCAGGCCGAGCTCGCGGCACACCGCCTGGGCACCGGCCACCACGTCGCCGGCGATATCGGCGCCAAGCTTGTCCAGGGGCCAGCCGAGGATACCCAGCGCCAACACTGGCGAGCCGCCCATGGCGAAGACGTCGCTGATGGCGTTGGTGGCGGCGATGCGCCCGAAGTCGAAGGGGTCATCGACGATGGGCATGAAGAAATCGGTGGTGGCGATCATGCCGCGGCCATCGCCCAGGTCATAGACGGCGGCGTCCTCGCGGCCCTGATTACCGACGATCAATCGAGAATGGCTGGCGCCCGGCCCGGCCTTGGCGAGAATCCCGTCCAGGACATCGGGGGCGATCTTGCAGCCACAGCCGGCACCGTGGCTGTACTGGGTCAGGCGAATGGCGCTCATCTCGTTCTCCTTGTCGGTCATTACCGGCATTCTACAACACAGGCGCCCCTTTCCGGGGCCGGTCAGAGAGCTTCCAGGGCATCGGCAAGCTTGTCCACCGCTACCACCTCCATGCCCTCGGGCGAGTGCTTGGGGGCATTGGCACGCGGCACGATGGCGCGGCGGAAGCCGTGCTTGGCCGCCTCGACGATACGCTCCTGGCCGCTGGGCACCGGGCGGATCTCGCCGGACAGGCCCACCTCGCCGAACGCCACCAGTTCCCGGGCCAGGGGCCGACTCTGCAGGCTGGAGACCACCGCCAGCAGCACGGCCAGGTCGGCGCTGGTCTCCAGCACCTTGACCCCGCCCACCACGTTGAGGAAGACGTCCTGGTCACCGGTGAACAGGCCGCCATGGCGGTGCAGCACTGCCAGCAGCATGGCCAGGCGATTCTGGTCGAGGCCCAGTGCCACGCGCCGGGGATTGCCCAGCGCCGAGTCGTCGAGCAACGCCTGGACCTCCACCAGGATCGGCCGGGTGCCCTCCCAGACCACCATCACCAGGCTGCCCGGGGCCTGCTCCTCGGTGCGCGACAGGAAGATGGCGCTGGGGTTCTTCACTTCCTTGAGGCCGTGCTCGAGCATGGCGAAGACGCCCAGTTCGTTGACCGCGCCGAAGCGGTTCTTCTGGCCGCGCAGGGTGCGAAAGCGCGAGTCCGCCCCGCCCTCGAGCAGCAGCGAGGCATCGATCATGTGCTCGAGCACTTTGGGGCCGGCCAGGGTGCCGTCCTTGGTCACGTGGCCGACCAGCAGCAGCACGGTGCTCGACTGCTTGGCGAAGCGGGTCAGCGCCGCCGCGGACTCGCGGACCTGAGCCACGCCGCCAGGCGCCGAGGCGATGTCCTCGAGGTGGGTGGTCTGGATGGAGTCGATGATCAGGATGTCCGGTCGCTCGCGTTCGGCCACGCCGAGGATGGTCTCGATGCTGGTCTCGGCGAGCATCTTGAGGCCCTGGGTCGGCAGCTGCAGGCGATGGGCGCGCATCGCCACCTGGGACAGCGACTCTTCGCCGGTGACATACAGCACGCGACGCTGCTGGGCCAGCTTGCAGGCGGTCTGCAGCAGCAGGGTCGACTTGCCGGCGCCGGGATGGCCGCCCAGCAGCACGGCGGAGCCCGGCACCAGGCCGCCGCCCAACACGCGGTCGAACTCCTCGAAGGTCGAGGACAGTCGCGGCACCTCGCTGAGGTCGACCTGGCCCAGGTCGACGACCTCCCGGGACAGGCTCCCCGCATAGCCACCGCGGCCCGCCGCCCCCGTGCCCCCGCCACTCGCGGCGCCGGGTCGGGCCGCCGAGAGGCGGACCTCGCTCAAGGTGTTCCATTCCTGGCAGCTGCTGCACTGCCCCTGCCACTTGCGGTATTCGGCACCGCATTCGGTGCACACGAAGGCGCTCTTCGCTTTGGCCATGGGCTCCCCGGGAGGTGACGTTCGCGACACGGGCCACCGATGGGGGCCCGCAATGACGAGGGGCGGCCCGCTGGCCGCCCCTCGAGACATGCGTTGCCGATGGCCTCAGAGGCGCTTCAGGCGCAGCATCTCGTTGTTCTGGAAGCGACGACGCTGGGGGTCGATCAGTTCCAGGGTCTGCGGGTCGAGGCGCAGGAAGTAGTAGACCTGGCCTTCGCCGTCAGGAGTGAGCTCGTAGACGGTCGCCTCGGGGTTGTCGGCGGTGCCGCTCAGCACTTCCCAGTTACCCTCGTAGTTCTCGTCCGGCGGATTCTGGGGATGCGCCCGATAGGATGCCTGCAGGTCGAAGGTGCGCTCCTCGGCGGCGCTCTCGGCATCGCCGACCAGCGTCACATCCAGGTCGATGCCCTCGCAGTTACGGCACGGCAAGGTGCCCTGATAGGTCGCTTGCGCGGCCTCCATCCCGTTATCGGCGGCTCCCTGGCCGGTGGGGCCGGTGGCACAGCCCGCCAGCACGGCGAGCATGGCAGAGCCAGCCAGCAAGGTCCTGATTTGCATCTTCGTCCTCCTAACCAATGGGCATGACGCCGCAATCCACGGCAGCCTGCCTGACAGCATAACCTCTCGTGACAATGGCGGACAGTCTCGACGCCGCCGGCTTTACCCTCTCATGATGCCATCGGTTGGACGTGTTCGAACACCAGCCAGAGCACCATGGGCATCACCACCAGGCTGCCCAGATTGCCGATCAGCACCAGCGAGGCCACCCGGTGCGGCTCCTGGCGATACTGCTCGGCCACCAGGTAGTTGAGCACCGCCGGCGGCAGCGCCGAGAACACCCACAGGGCCGCCGCCGAGAGGCCGGTGAGATCCAGC
Organism: Halomonas nitroreducens; assembly: GCF_003966155.1. GTDB lineage: Bacteria > Pseudomonadota > Gammaproteobacteria > Pseudomonadales > Halomonadaceae > Halomonas > Halomonas nitroreducens. Next base: position 2,647 of record NZ_RXNS01000031.1, on the reverse strand, counting down.
CACAGGATCATCGGCCAGGCCAGCACCAGCCCCGACAGCGGGCACAGCACGGCACCCAGCAGGCCGCTGCGCCAGTCGTCGAAGTCGATGTCGAGCATGCGCACGCCGAGGGCGAACAGCATCAGCGGGATACAGACCCCGCCGAGCATGTCCAGCGACTCCAGCAGCCAGCCCGGCAGGGCGATCCCGCCGATGTTGAGCCCCAGCCCGGCCAGGCTGGCCAGCACGATGGGCATGCGCAGCAGTCGCCACAGCGGGGTGCGCGGGTCGAGCATGTAGAGCCCCACCGAGAAGTGCAGCAGCATCTCGACGATGAACAGCACCACCGCCGCCGGCAGGGCCGCCTCGCCGAAGGCCAGCACGATCAGCGGGATGCCCATGTTGCCGGAGTTGTTGAACATCATCGGCGGCAGGAAGGTCTTGGTCTCCAGGCGCAGCAGCTTGACCAGCGGCCAGAGCAGCAGCCCCGAGCCGAGCACCACGACGGTGGCGGCCAGGGCCAGCCGCGCGTAGTCGGTCAACGGGGCCTCGCGGTCGGCCAGCACCGCGAACACCAGCATGGGCACGAAGAGCTCCATGTTGAGGGTGTTGAGGCCGCGGATATCGGGACGCCGATAGCGCCCGTAGAGGGTGCCGCAACCGGCGATCAGGAACACCGGCAATAGCGTGGCGAGGATCTGGCCGATCATCAGGGAGCTTCCGTAGCAGGCGAAGAGACGAGGTCACAGCCTAGCATGGCTCGCGGCTTGCGCGGGCACGCCGGGCGGGCGACCATGGCCGCATTGCCCCGACACCCTGAGAGTGACCATGAGCAAGTTCTGGAGCCCCAAGGTCCGTGAGCTGACGCCCTATGTCCCCGGCGAGCAGCCCCGCGAGCGCCTGATCAAGCTGAACACCAACGAGAACCCCTACCCCCCGGCGCCGGGCGTCGAGGCGGTGCTGCGGGAGTTCCCGGCCGATCACCTGCGTCGCTACCCCGACCCGGAGTCCCGTGCCCTGCGCGAGGCCCTGGCCCGGGAGTTCGGCGTCGAGGTGGAACAGGTGTTCGTCGGCAACGGCTCCGACGAGGTGCTGGCCCTGGCCTTCCAGGCCTTCTTCTGCCATGACCGGCCGCTGCAGATGCCGGCGATCACCTACAGTTTCTATCCAGTGTATTGCCGGCTCTATGACGTGGAGCGCCGCACGCTGCCGCTGGACGACCAGTGGCGAGTCGACCTGGACGCCTTCACCCCGGACAGCGCCGGGGTGGTCTTCGCCAACCCCAATGCCCCGACCGGCCACGGCCACGGTCGCGAGGCCATCGCCGGGCTGCTCGAGCGGATCACCGACGTGGTGGTGCTGGTCGACGAGGCCTACGTGGACTTCGGCGGCGAGAGCGCCGTGCCCCTGGTGGCGAGCCACCCCAACCTGCTGGTCACCGGCACCTTCTCCAAGTCGCGCAGCCTGGCTGGCCTGCGGCTCGGCTATGCGGTGGGCTCCCGGGAGCTGATCGAGGGGCTGGAGCGGGTCAAGGACTCCTTCAACTCCTACCCCATCGACAGCCTGGCCAGTGCCATCGGCATCGCCGCCCTGGAGGACCGCGAGCACTTCGAGGCCTGCCGCGAAGCGGTCATCACCACGCGTGAGCGCACCCGCACCCGGTTGGAGTCCCTGGGCTTCCGGGTCCTGCCCTCGCAGAGCAACTTCCTGCTGGTCAGCCACCCGGAGCACGATGCGGCCCAGCTGTTCGTCGGCCTGCGCGAGCGGGGTATCCTGGTGCGCCACTTCAACACCGACGCCCTCAGCGAGCAGCTGCGCATCTCCATCGGCACCGAGGACGAGATGGACAGCCTGATCGAGGTCCTCGAGACCCTCTGCCGCTGACGCGCGGCGTGCCTTTTCGCCGGCGCCCCGCGGGGCGCCTCCCGCCATCGACGAGGAGCGCATGGACGCCACACGAGATCCGCTGCCGCTGTCCCGCGTGCACCACGTGGCCCTGATCACCGCCGACTACCCGCGGGCTCGGCGCTTCTACCTCGAGGTGATGGGCGCGGAGATCCTCCACGAGGTCTACCGGGAGGCACGCGACAGTCACAAGCTGGACCTGCGCCTGCCGGGCGGGATCCAGCTCGAGCTGTTCTCCTTTCCCTCGCCCCCGGCGCGGCCGAGCTACCCCGAGGCCTGTGGCCTGCGCCACCTGGCGCTCGCCACCCCCGACCTCGACGCCTGTGTCGCGCTGCTCGAGGCCCGCGGGCCCACTCCCGAGCCGATCCGCGTCGACGAGGTCACCGGGGCCCGCTTCACCTTCCTCGCCGACCCCGACGGCACGCCCATCGAGCTCTACGAGATCGCCGGCTGAGCCCGGGCGTCGGCCCGATAGCCCGGCATTCGGGCATGACAACGCCCCGACCGCTTTCGCGGCCGGGGCGCTTTCGGTATCCGTGCCTCAGGATATTTGCGCCGGGCGTCCGGCGGGCCCGCTGACGCGGCTCCCATTCGTTCCTGACGAACGGGGCATGAGTAGCCCCTTGTCGCCGGCCTCGGCCTAACATGAAAAAACCCCGGCAGCTGTCGCTACCGGGGTTTTCTCGAAATAAGTGCCTGACGATGACCTACTCTCGCATGGGGAGACCCCACACTACCATCGGCGCTGAGCGGTTTCACTGCT
>NZ_RXNS01000030.1 GCF_003966155.1 Halomonas nitroreducens | reverse complement strand
TCTGCAGCTCCTCCAGGCCGAGCTCGTAGCCGGACAGGTGCAGCAGCGAGTAGAGCAGCATGGAGCCGTGGCCGTTGGACAGCACGAAGCGGTCGCGGTCGGGCCAGTGCGGATCGGCCGGATTGTGCTGCAGATAGTCGTTCCACAGTACTTCGGCGATGTCGGCCATGCCCATCGGGGCGCCGGGGTGGCCGGAGTTGGCCTTCTGGACGGCATCCATGGACAGGGCGCGAATGGCATTGGCCAGTTTGGCACGGTCTTGCATCATAAATTCCTCATCCTTTAGCGACATAGCGCCTAATGGCAGCACGAGCGTCCTGGCCGTCGATGATGTCGAGCCACCTAGCAAAGGCCCCCTGGAGCTTCTGCGAGTCAGCCAGATCGTTGAAAACCTCATGGATCTCCAGGAAGGCTCGCGGATCCCGCACGGCCTCTCGCGCCCCCGCCCTCAGCCGTACCGACAGGGGGTCGGAGAGCGCAGGCACCTGCGATGTCTTGCCGGCCACCCGGCAATAGCAACACCAGAGGGCCAGCTCGAGCGCCAGACCCTCAACGGGTAACCCCCGGGCCAGGGCATCCCTGATCGCGGGCAGAATGAACTTCGGCTGTCGCGTCGAACCGTTGGCACACAGCCGCGACACGGTGTCGCCGATCTCGGCGTTGCCGAAGCGCTCCAGGATCCGCGCCAGGTAGGCCGGGTAGGCCACGCCCTCGACCTCCTCCAGGGCGGGCATGATCTCCCGCTTCTGCAGGGCGAGCAGCCAGTCGCGGATGTCCGCATCGGCGATGGCTCGATGCACGTGGCGGTATCCCAGCAGGGCCGCTGCATAAGCGATGCTGGCATGGCCGGCGTTGAGGATCCGCAGCTTCATCTTCTCGTAGGTCGACACGTCGTCGACGAACTCGACGCCGACCTTCTCCAGCGGTGGGCGACCGGCGCAGAAACGATCCTCGACCACCCACTGCCGGAAGGGCTCACATACCACGGGAGCTGCGTCCTCGATCCCGAAACGACGACTCACCAGCGCACGCTCGCGGGCGGTGGTCGGGGGCGTGATGCAGTCGACCATCGAGTTGGGGAAGGTCACCTCCCGACGGATCCATCCGGCCAGGTCATTGTCGATGAGTTCGGCCAGGCCGACGACCGACCGGCGCGTCACGTCGCCATTGCCGGGGAGATTGTCGCAGGAGAGCACGGTAAACGGAGGCTGGCCCTTCGCCCGACGCTCGGCCAGCGCCTTGACCATCATGCCGAAGACGGTCCTGGGACGCGCCGGGTCGGCCGCGTCGGCCCGGATCCGGGGATGGTCCGAGTCGAACCGACCGGTGGACGCATCGAGAAAGTAGCCCCCCTCGGTGATCGTCAGGGAGACGATGCGAACACGCGGGTCGGCCAGCGCCTCGACGATGGCCGCCGACGCGACGGGAACGAAGTCGACCATGGCGCCCACCACCCGTGCCGACATCGCCCCCGGCTCGAGATCGACCACGGTGAAGAGCCAGTCCTGGGGACGCAGACGCCTGCGCATCAGGACATCCGCCGGCATCACCCCGGAACCGATGATCGCCCAGTCATGGGCTTGGCCCTGCTCGAAGAGGCGGTCCAGGTAGGTCGCCATGTGTGAACGGTGAAAGTTGCCCAGTCCGATATGGAGGATTCCCGGACGCAGCCCGCGGCGATCATAGGACGGCACACCGACCTCGTGTCGAACAGCGGCAAGCGACTCCTGCGTAAGTGAAACACCCATTGACTTCCCGAGCCCCCTCAGGCTGACGCGCGTAGCGAACCCCGCCGGCCGATACAATTTAGCACCGTCTTGCCTTCCTACGATGGTGTCCGCGACGCCAGGCGCCGCGGACACCGGTTGCCCAGGGCGGGCCTGCGGTCACCCCAGCCGCTCGGCGAGACGCGCCTCCAGGGTACGCTGGTCCTCGTCGAAGCGGCGGATGCCCTCGGCCAGCTTGTCGTTGGCCATGGCGTCCTGATTGTGGCCCCAGCGGAAGGCGGGCTCGCTGAGCGGCCTGGGCCGTTCACTGGCGGCGGGGATCTCCACCGCCCGGGCGACCTCGCCCTCCTCCGCCGCCAGCTCCTCGAGCAGCGACGGCGAGATGGTCAGCCGCGGGCAGCCCGCCAGCGCCAGCACCTGGCCAACGGTGCGGAAGCTTGCGCCCATCACCACGGTATCGTAGCCGCCATGCCCGGCCCGCTCGCACACGCCATGCACGAAGCGCACGCCAGGGTCCTCCTCAGGGGCAAAGTCGCGGCCGGTTTCCTTCTTGTACCAGTCGGTAACGCGGCCGACAAAGGGCGAGACCAGGAAGACGCCGGCGTCGAAACAGGCCTGGGCCTGGACCTCGCTGAACAGCAGGGTCAGGTTGCACTGGATGCCCTCGCGTTCCAGTCGCTCGGCGGCACGGATGCCCTCCCAGGTGGAGGCCAGCTTGATCAGCACCCGATCTGGCCCCACGCCGCGACGTCCGTAGAGCTCGATCAGCTCGTGGGCCTTGCGAAAGCTGGCCTCCTCGTCGAAGGAGAGCCGGGCGGCCACCTCGGTGGAGATCCTCCCGGGGATGTGCCGGGCGATCTCGGCCCCCTTGGCCACGGCGAGGCGATCCACGGCATGCTCCACCTGAGACTGGTGGTCCTGGTACTCGGCCCGGAGGGCAGCGAGTTCCTCGTCGATCAATGCCTGATAGCCCGGCAGGTCGAAGGCCTTGAGCAGCAGCGAGGGATTGGTGGTGGCGTCATGGGGCCGGTAGCGCTTGATGGCGTCCAGGTCGCCGGTGTCGGCGACCACCAGCGAGTGGGTCTTCAGGCTGTCGAGTCGTGTGGTCATGGGAGGTTCCTCCTCGTTGTGGGATTCGATCAGGAAATGCCGTGACGGTCGGCCAGACGGCGGCGATAGCGGGCATAGACCTCTCGGTAGGCGGCTACGTTGGCCGGAGCGGGCTCGGCTCGCGAGGCCTCGTCGAGATGCACCAGGCGCACACAGAGGTCGGCCAGTTCGCCGCCCTCTTGGCACCAGGCCGCCTGGAGGGCAGCACCCAGGGCCGCAGCGTCGGTGATCTCGGGGCAAACCACCCGGCTGCCGGTGACGTCGGCGACCATCTGGCGCCACACCGGGCTGCGCGCCCCGCCGCCGACCAGGCGAATCTCGCGTACTCCCTCGGCCAGACAGCCGAACTGATCCAGGCCGTAGCGCAGGCCCAGAGTGGCGCCCTCCACCACCGCTCGACAGAGGTTGGCCTGGGTGGTGTTGACGCTGGTGAGGCCGTCCAGGTTAGCGGTGGCGTCAGGCAGCATAGGCACCCGCTCGCCGTTGAAGAAGGGCAGCATCGTCATCCCCTCGGCGCCGATGGGGGCACTCGCGACCCGCTCACCGAAGCTCGCGAGGTCCAGGCCAAACAGCTCGCGGATCCGCGTGGTCGCCGAAGTGACGTTCATGGTGCAGACCAGGGGCAGCCAACCACCGTGGCTGGCGCAGAAGTTGGCGACCATGGCGCTCCCGGGCACCACCGGCTCGGGGGAGTGGGCGCAGATGGTACCCGAGGTGCCGAGGCTCAGGGTCACCACCCCGGGGTGGATGTTGCCGGTGCCAATGGCAGCGAGCATGTTGTCGCCACCGCCGCTCGAGACCACCACGCCGTCGGCCAACCCCAGCTCGCGGGCCAGGTCGGGACGCACCGTCCCCGCCGGCTCGTGGGACTCGATCAATCGCGGCAGTACCCGCTCGACGTCGAGCTCCGGAGCGATCTCGGCGAAGACGTCCTCGCGCCAGCGCCGTGTGCGGGTATCGAAGTAGCCGGTGCCTGAGGCGTCGCCGGCCTCGGCGACCCGCTCACCGGTCAACCAGAAGTTGAGGTAGTCATGGGGCAGCAGCAGGCTGGCGATGCGTCGGTAGGCCTCGGGCCGGCTGTCGCGAAGCCAGGCGAGCTTGGAGGCGGTGTAGCCGGTCTGCAGCACCAGGCCCAGCTTATCGAGACAGCCCGCCTGGCCGCCCAGGCGCTCGACCACGGCGGCATTATGAGCGGCGGTCTCGGTATCACACCACAGCTTGGCCGGGTACACCGGCTCGCCGTCGGCATCCAGGGCCACCAGGCCGTGCTGCTGGCCGGAAATACCGATGGCACGGATCGCCCGGGCAGCGATGCCGGCCCGCTCCACGGCATCAAAGAAGGCGCCAAGGAAGGCCGCGATCCAGTCGGCCGGGGCCTGCTCGCGGCGGCCGTTGTCGTCCTCGCTCAAGGCATGGGGGCGGCTGGCCTCGCCGAGGATCCGTCCGCCCTCGACATCGACCACCACCACCTTGGTGCTCTGGGTGCCACAGTCTACCCCGATATACATCACTCGCTTCCTTACTCGACCTGCTACTTGGCCAGCGTTTCCAAGGTTGCCCGCGCGCCTCGGGCGTGCAGGCTTTCCAGCGCTTCGAGATAGGCCTCGCGGAAGCGCGCGTCATCGGCCAGGTCGCCGAACAACTCGCGGTTCTCGATGAAGGCCGTGGGCCGACGGCGGTTCTCGGCGGCGATGCTCATCAACTCGTCCTTGAGACGATCCACCACCCGGATGGGCTCGCCGTGCTCGTCGACGCCTTCGGCGTAGCGCGCCCAGCTGGCCACCACCGCGGCGCTGCGATGCATCTCGCCGCCATGCTCGACCTGCTCGCGGATCAGCGGCACCAGCCACTTGGGGATGCGATCCGAACTCTCGGCACACAGCCGCTCCAGGGTGTCCTTGACCTCGGGATTGGCGAAGCGCGTGATCAGGGTCCGACGGTAATCCTCCAGGTCGATGCCCGGCACCGGCGCCAGAGTCGGCGAAGCCTCGTGGCGCATGTAACCGAGCAGGAAATCCACGAACAGCGGGTCCTGGCAAACCTCATGCGCATAGCGGTAACCGGCCAGGATGCCGAAGTAGGCCATGGCCTGGTGGCTGGCGTTGAGCAGCCGCAGCTTCATCAGCTCATAGGGCACCACGTCGTCCACCAGCTGCACGCCAACTCGCTCCAACGGCGGGCGACCAGCGACGAAGCGGTCCTCCAGCACCCACTGGGTGAAGGGTTCGCAGACTACCGGCCAGGTGTCCTCGACGCCGAAACGTTCACTCAGCTCGGCAGTGTCAGACTCGCTGGTTACCGGAGTGATGCGGTCCACCATGGCGTTGGGGAAGGCCACCGAGCCCTCGATCCATGCGGCCAGTTCCGGGTCCCGAGCGCGAGCGAAGGCGGTGAAGGTCTCCTTCGCCACGTCGCCGTTGCCCTGGATGTTGTCGCATGACATCAACGTGAAGGGGGCGATGCCACGCTCGCGGCGCCGCGCCAGGCCCTCGACGATCAGCCCGAAGGTCGTGGTCGGCACCTCGGGGTGCTCCAGGTCGTGACGAATGTCGGGGTTGTCGAGGTCGAACTCGCCGGAGACTGGATGGAAGTTGTACCCCCCCTCGGTGACGGTCAGCGAGACGATGCGGATCGCCGGGGCGGCGAGGCGCTCCACCACCGCCGCCGGATCGTCAGGAGCGAAAAGGTAGTCAACCATGCTGCCGATGACCCGCGGCTCGCGGCGGCCATCGGGATGCTTGATCACCAGGGTGTAAAGGTGGTCCTGAGCGGCCAAGGCTTGGCGCATGCGACGATCGCCCGGCATCACGCCAACGCCGACGATGCCCCAGTCCAGGGCCTCGTTGCGATTCATCAGTTCATCGAGATATATGGCCTGATGAGCGCGATGGAAGCCACCCACGCCGAAGTGGATGATGCCCGGAGTGATGGCTTGTCGGTCATAGGCGGGCACCGCCACCTCGGAGGCCAGCTCCCCCAGGTTGTCGTTGTTCAGTCGGGTCATGAAGGGTCTCCTGCTGAGTTGCGCTCGGCATGTCGGCCCGTGGCACGGCGTTAGCGCCACACCATGTCGGGCTGGATGGATGTGGTGTTGACCAAACGAGCATTGGGCATGTCCTTGTCCAAGGCCTTGTGTCGGGCGGCCTCGGCATCGCGCCCCATGGCCAGCCAGCGCTCGACCAGGCGCTGCTCGAGGGTCTCGTCGTCGACCTCGAGCATCACGCTGAGGTCGAACAGGTCATGCAGAGCGCGCCAAGGGCCCTGGTCGAGCAGCAGATAGTTACCCTCGACGATCACGATGCGGTGATCCGGGGTCACCATGCGAGCGCCGGCGCGAGCCAGGTCGAGCGGGCGATCGAATACCGGAACGGCCACGCTGCCTGCATCGAGGCGGATGCGCTCGAGGTCGGCCATGAGTCCTGCGGCATCGAAGGTATGGGGGGCTCCCTTGTTCGGCAGCTGATCGGTGCCAAGCACGGCGTTGTCGAAGTGGTAGCCGTCCATGGGGACCACCACGGCCTGGCCCGGGCGCTGTGCCTCGAGGGACTGGAGAAGTTGCTCCGAACGATAGGACTTGCCGGCGCCCGGCGGTCCGGCCAAGGCCACCAAGACCCGACGGTGACCCTCGATAGCCGAGAGGATTCGCCGGGTCACCTCGGTCAACGAGTCGATATGGGGAGGGTGGGTCATGGTCGTCATCATCCTCACTTGAGGTCGTTGTGCAGGCTGCCTTCGGCGCGCGGCCGACAAGTGGCGACAGGGGCAAGTCGATGGGATGGCGCACCCGCCGTGCGGCCCGGGAAAGATCAGCAGTGCGTCGCCAGCGGAGGGGCAGAGCAGCGCCGCGGCGCATCGAAACGCCGGCCACGGGCCTCGGCCATGCACTCGACACCTAGTTCGCCGATGGTTGCAATATCGGACCTGGTTCAACTCATCCAGTTGCCGCCGTCGACGTTAAGCGTCTGGGCGACCACGTAGTCGCTGTCCTCAGAGGCCAGGAAAACGGCGGCCCCGGCATGGTCCTCGGGACGGCCCATGCGCCCATAGGGCACGGCCTCGCCGACCAGGCGTTTCTTCTCGCCCAGCGGGCGGTTCTCGTAGCGGGCGAACAGCGCATCGACCTCATCCCACATCGGCGTGTCGACCACACCCGGCGAAATGCCATTGACGTTGATGCCGTGCTCGATCAGCGCCTGGCCACATGATTGGGTGAGACTGATCACCGTCGCCTTGGTGGCACAGTACATGCTGGCCAGCGGCTCGCCGCGACGTCCCGCCTGAGAGGCCATATTGATGATCTTGCCGCCCTGGCCGCGCTCGATCATGGCCTGGGCCACGGCCTGGAGCGTGAAGAACAGGCCCTTGACGTTGACCGTGAACAGCTTGTCGTAGCTTGCCTCGGTGACGTCCAGTACCGGCGCCATGTCAAACACGGCGGCGTTGTTGACCAGGATATCGATGCCACCGAAACGCTCGGTCACGGATGTCACCATGGCCTCGATCGAGACTCGATCACTGACATCGAGGCGAACGCCCATCACTCGCTCCCCCGCATTATCGGCAGCCTGGTGAAGCGCCTGGACGGCCTCCTCGATGGCGCGCTCATCGATATCGGCGACCACCACCCGAGCGCCCTCGGCGAGATAGCGTTCGGCGATGGCCAGGCCGATGCCCCGGGCTCCGCCGGTGATCACGGCCACCTTGTCTTGGAGTTGCATGCTGTCATCCTGTGTGATTGAGATGTTGCGGAAAGGCTTGTAATGACGCTCAGCCATCGCTGGCCGACTGCCGGGCATCCCGCCACTGCTGCACCAGCCCTGCGAGACCGCGCATGTGATCGAGCACCCTCCAGGCGCCGGCCTCGCGCAGCCGCTCGGCCTGTCCCGCCGCCACATGACTGGCGCCGGTGAAACCCACCACCGTCATGCCGGCACGATGGGCAGCGGTCACTCCGGAGACGCTGTCCTCCACCACCAGGCAGTCGTCGGGCACACAGCCCAGATGCTCTGCGGCCAGTCGGTAGATCGCCGGATCAGGCTTGGGGTGGGCCACCTGATCGGCGGAGACGATCGGGGTGTCACCCAGCGGGGCATCGAGCCCGGTAGTGGCCAGCGACACCAGCACCCGCGAACGGCGACTGTTAGAAACCACTGCTAGCGGCAGCTCGAGAGCGGCGATGGCCGCCGCAACACCATCGATAGGGCGAAGCTCGTCGGCCAGGCGGGCCTCGATGGCATCGTCGACGTAGGCCGAGGCCTCTGCCGGCAGGGGATAGGCGCTATGGGCCTCCAGGTGGCGCAGGATGTTCTCCGTCGTCATGCCGAGCACTACCTTCAGCTCGTCGCGGACCGCCAGGTCCGGCAGCCACTCGCCTAGCAGCTCGAGCAGGGTAGCCTCGGCGATGGCCTCGCTGTCCACCAGCACGCCGTCGCAGTCGAAGATCAGGGCTTCCATGGGCATTCCCATCACTGGTCGCTGATTTCGGACGACACCCGGTTATCCTGGCGGCGCAGCCCAGCCAGCGGATGCTGCTCCAGGCTGGGCAGGGTCAGGCCATCCGCGTTGAAGAGGTGCGCGCGGCCGGGCGGGAAGCCGAAGCGCACCTTGTCATGCACCCGGTGGGCGACATCGCCGTCGGCCATGATGGTCATCATGGTCTCCCCCATCTGGACGTACAGCGAGGTCTGCCCGCCCAGGCGCTCGAGGACCTGGATCTCACCGGTCAGCGGCCCCTGGTCGTCATCGAGCACCAGATGCTCGGGACGGATCCCCAGTTCCAGCGCGGTACCGGGGCGCAGGCCCTCGCCGTCCGCCGGCACCTTGGTCACGCCTCCCCCTGGCAGCTTGACGCTGACGCCCCTGATGTCGGCCTCGACCACCTCGACGGGCAGGAAGTTCATCTTCGGCGAGCCGATGAAGCCGGCCACGAAGCGATTGCGCGGATGGTGGTAGAGCTCCATGGGCGAGCCCACCTGCTCGATCTCGCCGCCCTGCAACACCACGATCTTGTCGGCCATGGTCATGGCCTCGATCTGGTCATGGGTGACGTAGATCATGGTGGCGTCGAGTTCCTCGTGGAGCCTGGCCAGCTCGATGCGCATCTGCACGCGCAGGGCGGCGTCGAGGTTGGAGAGCGGCTCGTCGAAGAGGAAGATGCTGGGGTTGCGCACGATGGCACGGCCGATCGCCACACGCTGGCGCTGGCCACCGGAGAGGGCCTTGGGCTTGCGGTCCAGCAGCGGCTCGAGCTGCAGGATCTTGGCGGCCTCGAGGACCTTCTCGCGGCGTTTCTCTTTCGATACCCCGGCCAGGCGCATGCTGAAGCCCATGTTGTCCTCGACGGTCATGTGCGGGTAGAGCGCATAACTCTGGAAGACCATGGCCAGCCCCCGATCGGCGGGGCCCACCTCGTTCATGCGCTGGCCGTCGATGAGGATATCGCCGCTGGTGGCGCTCTCGAGTCCGGCGATCATGCGCATCAGGGTCGACTTGCCGCAGCCAGAGGGGCCGACAAAGACCACGAACTCCTTGTCGTTGACGTCGAGGTCGACACCCTTGATGACGTCAGTCTCGCCGAAGCTCTTCTTGATCTGTTTGAGCTGTAGAGTTGCCATATTGGAATTCCTTTACTTGACAGCGCCGAAGGTGAGACCGCGGACCATCTGCTTCTGGGTGAGCCAACCGAAGACGAGGATGGGTGCGATGGCCATGGTCGAGGCCGCGGAGAGCTTGGCCCAGAACAGCCCTTCGGGGCTCGAGAAGGACGCGATGTAAGCGGTCAGCGGCGCCGCCTGGGAAGAGGTCAGGTTGAGGCTCCAGAACGCCTCGTTCCAGCTGAGTATTACTGCCAGCAGCCCGGTGGAGGCGATGCCCGGCAGCGTCAACGGCAGCAGCAGGTAGAGCACCTCCTGCAGGGTGCTGGCCCCGTCCATGCGCCCCGCCTCGAGGATGTCCTTGGGCATATCCTTGAAGAAGGTGTAGAGCATCCACACCACGATCGGCAGGTTCATCAGGGTATAGACGATGATCAGCCCGGTGCGGGTATCCAGCAGTCCGGTGTCGCGGAACAGCAGGTAGATCGGCACCAGCACGCCGACCGGCGGCAGCATCTTCGTGGACAGCATCCACAGCAGGGTGCCCTTGGTACGCTTGGTGGGCAGGAAGGCCATGGAGTAGGCCGAGGGGATGGCGATCAGCAGTGCCAGCAGCGTCGAGCCGAAGGCCACCACCACGCTATTGAGGGCAAAGTGGAGATAGTTGGCCCGGTTCTGGACCTCGGCATAGCTGTCCAGGGTCGGCGAGAAGATCAGCGACGGATCGGCCACGGCCGCGGCTTCGGTCTTGAAGCCGGTCAGCACCATCCAGAAGATCGGGAAGAAGATCAGGCAGGCGACCGTCCAGCCCAGCACTCCCAGCCACAGGCGCCGGTTGCGCAGGGCGCCTAGCCAGGACGAGCCTTGTGCCAGCTGGCCGGGCTCGGCAGAAGATAACGGTTTGGTTCTTGCAGTCGTCATAAGGCGCTCCCGCGTCAGCTTTCCAGGTTCTTGGCCACCATGCGGACCAGGAAGATGGCGACGATATTGGCGAGGATGATGGCGACTACCCCGCCGGCGGAGGCCATGCCGATGTCGAAGTCGAGCAGTGCCTGGATATAGATCAGGTAGGCCAGGTTGGTGGTGGCCAGCCCCGGGCCACCGGAGGTGGTGACGAAGATCTCGGCGAAGATGGTCAGCAGGAAGATCATCTCGATCATGATCACCACACTGATCGCTCGCTTGAGATGCGGCAGGGTGATGAAGAAGAAGATGGCGATCGGGCCGGCACCGTCCATGCGAGCCGCCTCCACCTGGTCCTCATCCAGCGACTGCATGGCGGTGAGCAGGATCAGCAGGGCGAAGGGCAGCCACTGCCAGGCGACGATGATGATGATCGAGGTCAGCGGCAGCGAGGAGAACCAGTCCACGGCCGGCAGGCCGAGCGACTCCGCCACCCAGGACAGCACGCCGTTGGCCGGGTGCATCATCATGTTCTTCCATACCAGGGCGCTGACGGTGGGCATGACGAAGAACGGCGAGATGGCCAGCACGCGGGCGATGCCCTGGCCAAAGAACTCCTGCTGGAACAGCACCGCCAGCAGGGTCCCGCCGACCACGGTAATCACCAGCACCCAACCCACCATGAGCAGGGTGGTGCCCATCGCCGACCACAGCGCCGGGTCGGTGAACAGGTACTCGTAGTTCTCGAGGCCAGCGAAGCCGGTCATCTCCGGCATCAGCAGGTTGTAGCGCTGCAGCGAGAACCATACGGTCATCGCCAGCGGCACGATCATCCACAGGAAAAGCAGGGAGACGGCAGGCGCCTGGAGGGAGAGGGTACGCAACCCTCCCACGGTGCGCCCGGCAGTTCGTGTCTTGTTCATGATCAGGCCCATGAAAGGTTGGATATGCGGATTGGCCGGCCGGGAACGCGCCCCGGCCGGCGCAGGCGGCTCAATCCAGGTAGCCGGCGCGATCCATGGTGCGCTGGGTGGCACGCTGGGCAGCCTGCAGGGCCTGCTCGACCGAACGCTGGCCGGACAGGGCGGCGGCCACCATCTGGCCGACCTGGGTGCCGATCGACTGGAACTCGGGAATGCCCACGAACTGCACGCCGACGTAGGGGTTAGGCTCCAGGGTCGAGTCGGTGGGATCGGCGTCCTGAATGGCATTCAGCACGAAGTCGGCGAAGGGCGCGGCTTCCTGGTAGCTGGGGTTCTCGTAGGTGGACTCGCGGGTTCCCGGCGGCACGCTGGTCCAGCCTTTCTCTTCTGCCACCAGTTCGACGTACTCCTGTGAGGTCGCCCAGGTGATGAACTCACGGGCCGCCTCCTTGGCATCGGACGAGGCGGGAATCGCTAGGGCCCAGGACCACAGCCAGTGTGAGCCTTTCGGCGTCTCGGCGATCGGCGCCGGGGCGAAGCCCAGCTTGTCGGCAACCTGGGATTGACTGGCGTCGTAGATGCGTCCAGCCGCCGAGGTGGCGTCGACCCACATGGCGCAGTTGCCGCGGGAGAACAGCGCCTGGTTCTCGTTGAAGCCGTTGGAGCTGGCCCCGGGCGGGCCATAGTTCCCCAGCAGATCGACGTAGAAGGCAATCGCCTCCTGCCAGGCCGGCGAGTCGATCTGCGGCTGCCAGTCCATGTCGAACCAGCGCCCGCCGAAGGTGTTCACCAGCGTTGAGACGAAGGCCATATTCTCGCCCCAGCCCGGCTTGCCGCGCAGGCAGATGCCGTAGGTCTGGTTGGCGGGATCGTGGAGTTGCTCGGCCCAGTCGCGCACCTGCTGCCAGGTGGGCTGCTCGGGCATCTCGATGCCGGCCGCGTCGAAGAGGTCCTGGCGGTAGTACATCATCGAGCTCTCGGCGTAGAAGGGCAGCGCATGCAGGGTGCCGTCGTGGCTCAGGCCCTTGCGGACCGACTGCAGCAAGTCGTCGACTCGGTACTCCTCGGGCAGGTCGTCGAGGGGTGTCAGCCAGTCGCGCTCGGCCCAGATAGGCACCTCGTAGGTACCAATGGTCATGACGTCGAACTGCCCGCCGCCGGTGGCGATGTCGGTGGTGAGGCGCTGGCGCAGCACGTTCTCCTCGAGCACCACCCAGTCCAGCTCGATGTCCGGATGGGCCTGCTCGAAGACATCGGTCAGGCTCTGCATGATCACCATGTCGTTGTTGTTGACCGTGGCCACGGTGATGGTCTCCGCCTGGGCCGCGCTGGCGCCCAGGGCCGCGATGCCGGCCAGCGGGAGTGCACGAGAGAGCTTCATGATGGGCTCCTTTGGGGAAGTCTTGTGTTGTTGTCGACGCGTTATGCGGCCTTCTGATCATTTCAATCAAAGCACGAACAAATGATCGGACACACCTCCAAAAAAAGCAAAGTCGCGGCGTTAGACTTTAGCCGCTTAGACTTTGGCATCAGGGAAGGCGATGTCGAGGCAGGATCAGCGATCCGCCTCGACGATGTAGCGCGCCGCATGCTCGTCGGTGACCAGTGCCTTGAGCCAGCCGCCGCGCAGGGCAGCGACCAGCCCCGGCCCCTTGTCGCGCCCGCCACCCACCGCCACCAGGGGGCGGTCACGGAAGATGGTCAGCGGCAGACTGGTCACCCGCCGCGTGATGGAGCAGTCGATGACCTCGCCGTTCCGGCTCAGCGGCCAGCCCAGCAGCTCGCCCACCGCTTCGCGCTCCAGCAACTCCTCGAGCTCGGCCTCGCTGATGAAGTGGTCCTGGAAGAGCGTCGCCTGGCGATCGACGCGTCCGACCCCGATAAAGGCCACCTCAGCCTCGCGGGCGACCTCGGCTACCGACTGGTAGAGCCGCTGCCGGCAGAGCGCCTCGCTCTCCTCCACCGTCCCGGCCACCACCGGGGCCGGCAGCAGGAAGCGCTCGCCGCCGGTTTTGTCGGCCAACAGCATGACGCCATCGTAGCGGTTGGAAGAGCCATCACGGGCGACGTTGCCGACCAGCGAGACGAAGCGATGCTGCGGGCGGTCGATGCGGCTCAGTGCCTCGACCATGGCGCGCACGGCGCGACCGGTGCCCAGCGACAGGGTCAACGGCTCGCTGCGATCCAGGTAGTAGGACAGACGCTCGGCCGCGGCCACGGCCAGGTAACGGGTGCTGCCGTCGGGGGCGCCCTCTGGATCGGCGGGCACCACGTCGCAGAACTCCAGCCCGTACCGCTCGGCGATTGCTTCGGAGAGCGCCATGCAGCCGGCGATGGGATGGTCGATATGCACCTTGACCAGGCCTTCCTGGCGGGCCAGAGCCAGCAGGCGCTGCACGCCGGGACGCGATACGCCGAGTTGGCTGGCGATCTCGTCCTGAGTGTGACCGCCCACATAGGAGAGCCAGGCGGCCCGGGCCGCCTGGTCCAGCTTTCTCTCAAACTTGTCCACGGGTCGCCCCACTCCGGATAGCCTGTGACCGGCTGATCATCGCAAGGAGCGCGCCATTGCACAAATGGCGGCGCCGACGTGATCCGGTGTCGGCGCCGCGATCGGGCCATCGCGCCTATTCGGCCGTCGCCAGCAGGCTGGCGTTGCCGCCCGCGGCGGTGGTGTCGATGCACAGATGGCGTTCCACCACGTAGCGCGACGGCGCGATGGCCTGGGTCTCGAGCGAGACGATGGGACCATCACGCTCGGCCAGTGCGAGGCGCAGCTCGCGGGTCCAGTCGCTGGCGCCGGCCGCAGCCACCGCCGCGATGCCCCGAACCGCGGTCAGCGTCTCGGTTGCGACGCTGCCGTCGAGTGCGGCGACGGGCGCCCCGGCATCACTCAACGGCTGCACGGCCTGCGCCGCGCCTGGCGCGACGACTACCGCCGCACAGCCGGCACCGAGCGCCTGGGCCGCCTGGGCGACGGCGATTTCGAGGGTCGGGCCTAGGCAGAGCACCGGGCCCTTGGGGTACTGCGACAGCCGGTTGCTCTCCCCCGTCGGCCCGGGCAGCGTCTGGGCCGTCATGTCCAGGGCCGCCGCCTCGGCGAGCGCCTTGCGGATCACGCCGCGCTTGCCGGAGAGCGCCTTGCGCAGCACCTCGACCCGATCGGGGCGCGCCGCCCAGTTGCGTGCATCCAGCCCATCGAGGGCCGACTGGAGCGCCTCGAGGGACACGGCCTTGCCCTGGGGCGCGTCGTGGTTCTCGACCGCGGCGGTGCGGCGGAAACGCGGGACATAGAGCGGGCCGCCGGCCTTGGGCCCGGTCCCCGAGAGGCCCTCGCCCCCGAAGGGCTGGGAGCCGACAATGGCGCCGATCTGGTTGCGGTTGACGTAGATGTTGCCGACATGGACCCGCTCGACGATCTGCTGCACGCGGTCATCAATGCGGGTATGCAGCCCGAAGGTCAGGCCATAGCCCTTGGCGTTGATCGCATCGACCACCCCGTCGATGTCCCGCGCCTTGAAGGTGGCCACGTGCAGGATCGGGCCGAAGATCTCGCGCTCGAGGTCGTCGATGCCCCCGACCTCCACCACGGCCGGGGTGACGAAGGTGCCGACGTCCGGCGCGGGCAGCGTCTTCAGCACCTTGCCGGCCTTGTCCTGGGCCGCCACATAGGCGCTGATGTCGGCCTGGGCCTCGGCGTCGATCACCGGCGAGACATCGGTGTCGGTGTTCCATGGATCGCCGATGGCGAGCGCGTCCATGGCGCCGCCGAGCATCGTCAGCAGCCGCTCCCGCGCCTCTTCCTGGACGTAGAGCATGCGCAGCGCCGAGCACCGCTGCCCGGCCGACTGGAAGGAGGAGATCAGGATGTCGCGCACGGCCTGCTCGGTCAGCGCGGTCGAGTCCACGATCATGGCATTCAGCCCGCCGGTCTCGGCAATCAGCACCGCATCCGGCCCCGCATTCTTCGCCAGAGCCTTGTGGATGACCTGCGCCACTTCGGTCGAGCCGGTGAAGCAGACGCCGGCGATCCGCGGGTCGCTGGTCAGCGGCCCGCCCACCGTCGGCCCGTCGCCGGGCAGCAGCTGCAACGCCGCCTCGGGCAGCCCGGCTTCGCGCATCAGCTCGACGCCCCGGGCGGCAATCAGCGGCGTCTGCTCGGCGGGCTTGGCAAGCACCGCGTTGCCGGCCGCCAGGGCCGCCGCGATCTGGCCGGTGAAGATGGCCAGCGGGAAGTTCCACGGGCTGATGCAGACGAAGATGCCGCGGGCGCTGCCCGGCTCTTCGGCCTCCAGCCGCTCGCTCTCGTTGGCGTAGTAGCGCAGGAAATCCACCGCCTCGCGTACCTCGGCGATGCCGTCGAGAATCATCTTGCCGGCCTCGCGGGTGGCGATCACGGTCAGCTCGGCCATGTGCGCCTCGTAGAGATCGGCGGTCCGGCGCAGCACCTCGGCCCGCTCGGCCACCGGCCGCGCCGACCAGTCGCGAAAACCGTCCTCGGCGGCACCGAGGGCGGACGCCACCTCGGCCGGGGTCGCCTCATGTACCTTGCCGACCACGCGCGAGCCATCGGCGGGCGACACGGCATCGCGGGCCGGCCCCTCTGGCGCCGGGCGCCCGACCAGCATGGGCGCGGCGGTCCAGGTGGCATCGGCGAAGGTCTCGCGGGCCGCCAGCAGCGGCAGGACCGAGGCGGGCTCGTTGATCCGGAAGCCCCGGGAGTTCTTGCGCTCGGGGTCGAAGAGCTCGCCGGGCTGGCGGATTGACGGGCTGGCGAGGGCGTCGCCCAGGCGCTGCATCTCGGCCACCGGGTCCTTCGAGACCTCGCTCGGGGGAATGGCATCGTCCACCACCTGGTTCACGAACGAGGAGTTTGCGCCGTTCTCCAGCAGGCGGCGTACCAGATAGGCCAGCAGGTCACGATGCGCGCCGACCGGGGCGTAGATACGGCAATGCGTGCCCTCCGACTGCTTGACGATGTGATGCAGTGACTCGCCCATGCCGTGCAGGCGCTGGAACTCGAAGCTGTCCTTGTCGTCGCCCGCCATGGCGATGACGGCGGCGCAGGTATGGGCATTGTGGGTGGCGAACTGCGGGTAGATGCGGTCGCGCCGGTCGAGCAGCAGTTGCGCACAGGCCATGTAGCTGACATCGGTATTGACCTTGCGGGTAAATACCGGGAAGGTGTCGACGCCCATCTCCTGGGCCAGTTTGATCTCGGTGTCCCAGTAGGCGCCCTTCACCAGCCGCACCATGATCCTGCGATCGAGCCGCTCGGCGAGGTCGTAGAGCGTCTCGATCACCGGCGCGGCGCGACGCGCGTAGGCCTGCACCACGACCCCGAAGCCGTCCCAGCCGGCGAGGCCGGGGTCGGAGAGCAGCGCCTCGATCACGTCGAGTGACAGGTCCAGGCGGTCCTGTTCCTCGGCGTCGATATTGAAGCCGATATTGGCCTTGGCCGCCTGCTTGGCCAGTTCCAGCGCGCGCGGCACGAGCTCGGCCATCACCGTCTCGCGGTGGGTGTACTCGTAGCGCGGATGCAGCGCCGAGAGCTTCACCGAGATCCCGGGGCTTCCGCGCACGTCGCCCTTGGCCTGCTTGGCGATGGCGGCGATCGCCGTGGCGTAGGCCTCGTGATAGCGCAGCGCATCGGCGTCGGTACGCGCCGCCTCGCCCAGCATGTCGTAGGAGTAGGTGTAGCCCTGCTTCTCGAGCTCGCGGGCATTCTTCATGCCCTCCTCGATGGTCTGGCCAAGCACGAACTGGCGGCCGAGGATCTTCATCGACTGGCCGACCGCAGTGCGCACCACCGGTTCGCCCATGCGACGCACCAGGCCGCGCAGCGCCCGTACCGGGCCCTTGGGGTCCTCTTCCAGCACCTTGCCGGTCAGCATCAGCGCCCAGGTCGAGGCGTTGACCATCGATGACGAGGACTTGCCCAGGTGCGCGCCCCAGTCGGAGGGCTCGATCTTGTCATGGATCAGGTCGTCAATGGTCTCCGCGTCGGGCACGCGCAGCAGCGCCTCGGCCAGGCACATGAGACCGACACCCTCGGCGGTCGAGAGCCCGTATTCGGCCAGGAACGCCTCCATCATCGAGGGCGACGTTTCCTTTCGCACACGCTCCACGTATCTGGCACCGACGTCGGCCACCTTTCGGCGGTCGTCCTCCGACAGCTTGATCTGGTCGACAAGCCCATGCAGTACCGCTGCCTCGTCGGCCGCATAGTTGGCGCGGATGCGCGCCCGCAGCTCGCTGACGGGGCCATGCGGGTGAAGGTTGGCTTCGTTCATGTTCGATACCCTTTTGCTACTTGAAACGCATCGTCGATGCACAGGCTCGGATGCCATCGTCATTGTCGAAAGTCACCCATGTAGCGTAGGCGTCCTGGCCGGAATTGCGCCCACACTCTGAGATCACGGGAGGGAAGGTCACCCCGCCAGGCCCGGATGGCGACGGGGCTAGGCCGGGCAGCGGCCGGCCTTGTGCGCCTCTCCCCGGTGCCCGGGGAAGCGGGTCACGCGGTAGGGGGCGAGGTCCAGGGACGGGACTTCCCCCGCCATTCGCGCGGCCACGAGCTCCGCGGTGATCGCCGCCTGGGTCAGCCCCAGGTGCTGGTGACCGAAGGCGAAGTGCACCGCCGGGTAAGCCGGGTGGGCGTCGATGACCGGCAGCGAGTCCGGCAGCGTCGGCCGGAAGCCCATCCACTCCTCGGCGCTGTCGTCGAGGCCGGCGGCGTCGTGCAGCAGCGCCCCGGCGTGGCGGCGCAACGACATATAGCGGCGCTTGACCGGGGACAGCGAGAGCCCGCCGAGCTCGGTGAAGCCGACCACCCGCAGACCACAGGCCATCGGGGTCATCACGCAGCGACGCTCCGCCGAGCCCACCGGCTGACGCAGGGCCTGGCCGCGCTCGGGCAGGGTCAGGTGATAGCCCCGCTCGGTCTCCAGCGGGATCGACAGGCCGAGGCCGGCGGCCAACCGATGGCTCCAGGCGCCGGCCGCGACTACCGCCTGCGCCACATCCAGCTCGCCCTGGTCCGTGTGCAGCCGGACACCCCGGTCGCGGGGCTCGAGGCGCACTACATTCGCCTGGCGGATCTCCCCGCCCCGGGCCCGGAAGGCCTCCGCCAGGCGCCGCACCAGGGCGTAGGGGTCCCGCACCTGGTGGCCGCCGGGGAAGAAGAGGCCGTGGCTGACCTCCCCCGACAGGCCCGGCTCGCGGTCGCGCAGCGCCTTGCCCTCGAGCCATTCCACCTCGTATCCCCAGTGGCGCACATGCGCCATCTGAGCCTTGGCGGCTTGCCGACCCTCGGAGGATTCCCAGACCAGCAGGTACCCCGAGGGCACCAGCTCGTCCTCGGCGTCAAGATCGGCCAGGCAGCGCCGCCAGGCATCGACCGCCGCGCCGTTGAGGGCCGCCAGCGCCCGGCGCCCCTGGGTGACGCGGGCAGGCCGGGCGGCGGCGATGAAGCGCGCCAGCCAGGGCACGAGCCTTGGCAGGTAGCGAAGGGGCAGGGCCAGCGCCCCGTGGGGGTCCAGCCACAGCCGGGGAGCCAGGCGCAGGGTGGTCGGGGTCGACAGCGGGTCGATGAGCTCGGTGGCCAGGAAGCCGGCATTGCCGTAGGAGGCCCCCTCCCCCGGGGCCCGGGAATCGAGCACGGTGACGGCAAAACCCTGTCGCTGCAGGGCCAGCGCGGTGGTCATGCCCACCACGCCGGCCCCCGCCACCGCGACCCGGTCGCGATAGACCGCCTCGCTCATCCCCGCTTCTCCGCCAGGGCCGCGGCCTCGCCTTCCGCCACCTCGACGCCATCGGCCCGCTTGGAGAACCAGCCCAGCTGAGCGTAGAGAATACCGAACAGCGGCGACAGCCAGCAGGCGAAGGCCAGCGGGATATACAGCAGCTGGCTGAAGTCACCGGCGGTCACGGTCAGGCCCAGGGCACCGATCACGAAGGCGCCGCCGGCGTTCCAGGGCACCAGCGGCGAGACCAGGGTGCCGCCCTCCTCGATGGCCCGGGACAGGTTCAGCCGCGAATAGCCCACCTGGTCGTAGGCCGGCTTGTACATGCGTCCCGGCAGGGCGATGGACAGGTAGACATCACCGGAGACCACGTTGGTGGCAATGGACGTCAGGATGGCACTGGTCTGCAGGCCACGGAAGCCCTTGAGGCGCTTCATGATGGCGCTGACGATGGCCTCCAGGCAGCGAGTCCGCTCCAGTGCACCGCCGTAGGCCAAGGCGAACATCATCAGGGTCACCACCCAGGTCATGGAGGTGACGCCACCACGGTTGAGCAGGCTGTCCAGGGTGGCGCTGCCGGTCTCGATGGCAAACCCGCTGTGAGCGAAGGTCAGGGCATCGTGGATGGACGCCCCCTGGGTGAGGATCGCCACGCCGCCGCCCAGCATCACCCCGATGAACAGCGCCGGGATCGGCGCCACCTTGAGGAATGCCAGGCCGATGACCACCGCCAGCGGCAGCAGCTGCCAGGCACCCATGGTGAAGCTGTCGGCCAGCCCCTGCTTGATGGTGTCGATACGCGCCAGGGAGTCGCCTGCCCCGCCCTCGGCGCCGCCCACCACCAGGTACACCGCCAGGGCGATCAGCATGGCGGGAATGGTGGTCGGCAACATGTAGCGGATATGATCGAAGATGTTGGTTTCGGTCACCGCCGGCGACAGGTTGGTGGTATCGGACAGCGGCGAGATCTTGTCACCGAAGAAGGCGCCGGAGACCACCGCGCCGGCGGTCCAGTAGATGGGCACGCCGAAGGCGTCGCCGATGCCGATCAATGCCAGACCCACGGTGCCGACGGTGGTCCAGGAGGAGCCGATCGACAGCGAGACCATCGAGCACATCAGCATGGCCGCAGCCAGGAACCAACTCGGGTCGATCAGCTCGAGTCCCAGGTAGATCAGCATCGGCACGGTGCCGCTGGCGATCCAGGTGCCCACCAGCATGCCGACGATGATCAGGGTGGCGATGGACGGCATCGCCACGTGCAGCACCTGGAAGGCACCGGCCTCGATGTCCTTCCAGCGATAGCCCTGCAGCCAGCCGACCAGGGCGGTGATGCCGAAGCCGATGGCCAGCGGAATGTGCGGGGTGAAGTCGTCGTAGTAGAAGATCTGCACACCCAGCAGGCCGATAGTCAGCACGATGGGAATCAGCGCCAGGGGCAGGCGCGGCATCGGAATGTCGGGGGTCGAATAGTCTTGCATTGCTCTTGCACTCCCCAGGCGAGCGGGCTCGCCCTCGTTGTCGTTGTGTCACAGGAGTCGGGCGGCCAGGGCCGCCTTGGTCTTATGCCTGCCCCGCGCAGCGCTCGTAGGCCAGGATGGCGGCGGCCAGGTCCTCCACGGAGGCCCCTACCGACTTGAAGACGGTGATGGACTGCTCGGGGGACGCCAGCGCGCAGCGGCCGGCATGGCGACCCGCGCAGAGGTCCGGGAAGTCGGCGAGGATGTCCTCCTCGGCGATCACGCCGCTCTCGAGCGGGTCGATCAGGTCACCGGTCTCGCTCAGGGCGCCGTCACGGGTATCGACGAAGATGGCGCCGCGACGCATCACCTCGTCATCCGCCTCGCGCATGAAGGGCGTGAAGCTGCCCACCAGGTCCAGGTGGGTGCCGGGCGCCAGCCACTCGCCGCGGATCAAGGGATCGCGGCTGAGGGTGGCGCAGCTGATGATGTCGGCTCGCCCGGCGGCCTCGGCCAGCCCATCCGCCGGCACCACTTCGGCATCGATGCCCTCGGCCTGGAGATCATCGACCAGCGCCTGGGAAGACGTCTCGCGGATGTCCCAGACGCGCACCCGCTCGATAGGCCTGACCGCCCGGTGGGCGGGGATCAGCCGGCGTCCCATGCGCCCGGCACCGACCATCAGCAGCTCGCTGGCATCTTCCCGTGCCAGGTAGCGGGCGGCCAGTGCGGAGGCCGCGGCGGTGCGACGTGCGGTGAGCTCGTTGCCATCCAGCTGGGCCAGGTGGCGGCCGGTCCGGGCACAGCTCAGCAGGTAGTGGCCGCTGAGCCCGGGCTCGCCCCGGTTGCTGTTGCCGGGGAAGACGTTGACCTGCTTGACGCCCAGGTACTGACCCTCGAGCCAGGCCGGCATCAGCAGCAGGGTGGCGTCCGGGTCACCGGGGACCTGCATATGATGGTGATGACGCACTGGCGAATGCACGGTGCGGGTGAAGATATCATCCAGGGCGTCCACCATGGCCCCCCAGGGCAGCGCTTCGGTCACTTGCTCGGCGTTGAGATACATGTCAACCTCGATTCAACGGTGTCAGGCCACCAGTCTATGAATCGCGGCGAGGGGGCTCTTGACCCTGCCTCCGCAAGCGTTGCTCCAGGCTCCGCTCTCGCCACTACCCAGACGGTACAGGGGAGCCCATGGCCCAGACGCAAGCTCGCTGTAACCTGATCGCCCGCAGCTCGGGAGAGCATTGCCACGACCACCCCCAACTGATGCTGGGGTGGCGCGGGGTGATGGACTATGAGTTCACGCGAGGCGGCGAGAGGCTGATGCTCGGGCAGGCCGCCATCCTGCCCACCGAGGAGCCTCACAGCTACCTGGGACGCCACGACGACAGCGAGGTACTGGTGATCGACCTCGACACGGCCGATCCCTGCCTGGCCTCCCTGGAAGCAAGCTGCGCGCTGGAGTTGCGCGAGTCGCTGTTCGCCGAGCCCCGTGCCCTCAGCCTGCCACCGACGCTGCTGCCCATGGTGGAGTTCGCCACGACTCAGCTGAACACGGCCCGCTCGCCGGAACAGGTGGCCCTGGTCAATCACCAGCTGGCCGTGCTGTTCGTCAGCCAGTTCAGCCAGCTGCTGGCGGGCGACGCCCCGACGGTGCCCCCCCGGGGCCGGCTGACCGCGGAGGCCTTGAATGCCGTCATCGACGAACGCCTGGCCATGCCGCCCGACAACGCCACCCTTGCCGACGCTCTGCATATCGGCCAGAGCCAGCTGCACCTGCTGTGCCAGCGACAGTTCGGCCTCACGCCCCAGCAGTACGTGATGAACCGTCGCCTGCAGTGGGCCCGACATTGGCTGCGCCATACCCATCGGCCCGTGGGCGAGATCGCCCTCGATCTGGGCTTCGCCGAGGTCTCGAGCTTCTCCAGGGCCTTCCGCCGGCGCCTGGGCCATGCGCCCAGTACCGAGCGCAGCCTCAGCGGCGAATGCTGAAGCCCCCCTTCCGCGATCGCCGGCTTGCTCCCGACGCCCGGAGCCGGCCCTCCGGGTGAACCCGCTTGCTGCGGGCCATGGCCGTCAATGAGCACAAATCCTGACGGGGGCGCCGAACTGAGCCTACTCTGAGGAAGCCTGGTTGGTGTTCTTTGCATGACAAGTCAGGGGGTGGTTGACCCCTTCGCGCGCCCGGTGTGACGCGCGAACGTTTATCCTCGATGACGGGACGTCCTGTTGATTCGCTCCGAGCGGGAAGCACAGAGAGCACGGGAAGTTGCGAGACATCCAGAAGCGTGCACGCTTCGGCACCATCCTTGGCAAGTAATGCTCACTTCACCCCATGGGTGAGCATATTGCCCACCAGCCCCACGGTGGGCTTTTTTTGGCTGCCCAGCAAAGGCTAAGGAAGATTAGCAAACCCTCAAGCACTCCTCGCTAGTAACATAAAAGAAACTACAGTTTCATTTAATTACAAGGCGAGCGAGGGATGGGCATGCACAGGCCGACTGCCGATACGCGGATGTCTGCTGAAGAGCTCGAGGCGCTCGATCACCGAGCCTTCGATGTGATCGGGGCGATTCCCCGCCACAATCACGATCCCCGCGCTGGGATCTATGTCGTCCTGAAGGAGGAGCCGCCCTACGCCCACCGCCTGCTGGTCGAGGTGGACGATCCCGATTGCCTGATCGCCCTGTCGGAGCTGCGACGCCGCCTGGACCTGTAGCCACTCAGCCAATCCGGGGAGACATAGAGAGCATGGACCTGCCATCCATCAGCGGGGTGACGATACTCTTTCGCATGTCAGCGGGATACGCCGCTCCTCACTCTCTTCCCTTAGCAGCCGATCAGGCATCTTCTCGGGGCGGTTACCCGCAAATGGCCCGGGATCGACTGATAAAATGCCATGCTCTTCCAGGGATCGCTGCATGGCGCAGGGCGTCTGATATTTTCGCGAACATCTGCCGAGGTTTTGGTGTCCAATTATGACGGTGATCAAGGAGTTAGCCGCCACAACCGCGGATGTTCTGTTGCACTTGCTCAGACGTGACCCACACCAGGAACCTGCTGACAGCGGCACCGTATACAAGAAGAACTATCATTTCATTAACTTACAATTACAGAAGCGCCGCCATGCAGAATCCTGCCTCCGAGAGATATATCTCGGGTGAAGAGCTCAATGGCATCGATCACGAGGCCTTTGACGTGATCGGGGTCATCCCCCGCAACCAGCGAGATCCTCGCCACGGGCTCTATATCGTCCTGAAAGAGAAGCCGCCCTTTGCCACTCGGCTGCTGATCGAGGTCGACGACCCGGACAACAAGAGCATCCTCGCTCTCCTGAGACGCCACCTGAAACTGTAGCCTCCCGATGCTCACTCCTGGTTATGCACTGGCCGCTCGCCGCCATGCCTGATCGTGGATAGGGGATCCACAGGCACAAAACGCCGTCCGAGAGTTGGCCTCTTGGGCACTTCAGCATCCCGGCCGGGGAATCGACCCGGATCCTCGGGAGCGGTAACGGCCTGCCGTGGTGTGAGTGCTCGGCTGACGGAGCCTGTCAACATAGTTGGCACATGAAATGACTTCGGCTCTTTAAAATCCTGATGCCTGTGACATCGGGACCCGCTCGGGATTCAGGTGCACGATTTCTGGCAAGCTGAGGTTTC
>NZ_RXNS01000002.1 GCF_003966155.1 Halomonas nitroreducens | reverse complement strand
CAGCCGCCGATCAGCGGCTGCTCAAGGCCACGCCCACCTTCGAGCGGTTGGGCCGGCCGATGGCCTGGGTGATCCAGCTGCCGGTGGCGGCCAGCGCGTCGAGGTCGATGCCGCTCTGGATACCGAGGCCGTCGAGCAGGTAGACCACGTCCTCGCTGGCCATGTTGCCGGAGGCGCCCTTGGGTTATAGAGAGCGGGCAGCCGCCGATCAGCGGCTGCTCAAGGCCACGCCCACCTTCGAGCGGTTGGGCCGGCCGATGGCCTGGGTGATCCAGCTGCCGGTGGCGGCCAGCGCGTCGAGGTCGATGCCGCTCTGGATGCCGAGGCCGTCGAGCAGGTAGACCACGTCCTCGCTGGCCACGTTGCCGGAGGCGCCCTTGGCATACGGGCAGCCGCCGAGGCCGGCCACGGAGCTGTCGATCACCGCCACGCCTTCCTCGAGCACGGCGTAGAGGTTGGCGAGCGCCTGGCCGTAGGTGTCGTGGAAGTGGGCTGCCAGCTTGTCCATGGGCACATCCCGGGCCACGGCCTCCAGCATGCGCTTGGCCTTGAGCGGGGTGCCGGTGCCGATGGTGTCGCCCAGCGAGATCTCGTAGCAGCCCATCTCGAACAGGGCCTTGGAGACCTCGGCCACCTTGGCCGGGGCGATCTCGCCCTCGTAGGGGCAGCCCAACACGCAGGAGACGTAGCCGCGCACGCGGACCTTCGCCTCTTGGGCGCGCTCCAGCACCGGGGCGAAGCGCTCCAGGGACTCGGCCACCGAGCAGTTGATGTTCTTCTGCGAGAAGGCCTCGGAGGCGGCGCCGAACACCGCCACTTCCTCGACGCCACATTCCAGGGCGGCCTCCAGGCCCTTGAGGTTGGGGGTCAGCGCCGAGTAGACGATGCCCTCGCGGCGCGTGAGGCCGGCCATCACCTCGCGGTGGTCGGCCATCTGTGGCACCCACTTGGGCGAGACGAAACTTGCCGCCTCGATATGGGCAAGGCCGGCGGCCCCGAGGCGGTCGATCAGTTCCAGCTTGGTGTCGGTGGCGATCGCTTCAGGCTCGTTCTGTAGCCCGTCGCGGGGGCCGACCTCGACCAGGCGCACGCGCTTGGGAAATGCCATTGGTTATCTCCTATCTGGCTCACGACGGGCTGATGATGGGGCCACAAGTCGCGGCTTATCCGGTGACAGTTCTTCGAGGGGGCGCTGTAAATACTTCCCTGTACGCTACCGATGCCATCCATGGCATAGGACCCCCTCGGCGACCTGTCACCGGCGCCGCTCACCTGCTAGCGCTTATCATCGTCGCGACGCGGCCATGCTTCTGCTTGGACCTTGGACCTTGGACCTTGGACCTTGGACCTTGGACCTTGGACCTTGAACCTATTCGTCGGCGGCGAATTCCAGCAGCACGTCGCCCTGGCCCACGGTGTCGCCGGCCGCGAAGTGGAAGCTCTCCACGTGGCCGTCGGCGGGGGCGGTCATGGTGTGCTCCATCTTCATGGCCTCCATGACCATCAGCGGCATGCCTTTCTCCACTCGCGTGCCGGCCTCCACCAGCAGCGCCACCACGGTGCCGTGCATGGGCGCGGTGAGGGTGGACTCGGCCTCGTGATGGCCGTGGTCGATGGCGTCGATGCGCCGCCAGAACAGCCGGGTCTCCCGCTGCGGGTCGACCATCACCACCACGTTGCCGTCGCGGCGCGCCTGCAGGCGGCGGCGGTGGCCGTCCAGGGTCACTGCCACGGCGTCGCCCTGAAGGGGCTCGAGGGTGGCGGCGAAGGTGCGTCCGCCGAGCGTCAGCTGCCAGGGCGAGCCCTCGGCCTCGCGGCGACCCTCGACCACCACCACGGCCTCGGAGTCGTCCTCGTCCTGGGCGTGGGCCGGGTCGCACAGGGCGATGCGGATGGTGTGCGGGGCGTTCAGGCGGAAGCCGTCGTGGCGGTCCCAGGGGGAGTCGCTCTCGCACTCCCGGGCCAGCTGGTGCAGGCCGATCAGCGCCGCCCCGGCGTATGCCTCGAGGTCGATCTGGCGTGCGGCGAACAGCGTCGCCTCGTTGCGCTCGATAAAGCGCGTGTCGAGATTCGCCTCGCGGAAGGCCGGGTGGGTGGCCAGGCGCTGCAGGAAGGCGCGGTTGGTGACCACGCCCTGCACGTCCAGGGCGGCCAGCGCCCGGTTGAGGGTGGCCAGTGCCTGGGTGCGGTCGTCGCCGTGCACGATCAGCTTGGCGAGCATCGGGTCGTAGTGCATGGAAACGGCGTCGCCGGTCTCCACGCCACTGTCCAGGCGCACGCGTGACGGCTCGAGGCCGGCGCCGGCGAGGTCCATGGCGAAGCGCGAGAGGGTGCCGGTGGCGGGCAGGAAATCCTGCTCCGGGTCCTCGGCATACAGGCGCGCCTCGAAGCTGTGGCCGGTGATGGTCAGTTCGTCCTGGGCCAGCGGAAGCGGCTCGCCCATGGCGACCTTGAGCTGCCAGGCGACCAGGTCCTGGCCGGTGATCATCTCGGTGACCGGATGCTCCACCTGCAGGCGGGTGTTCATCTCCATGAAGTAGAACGAGCCGTCGGCATCGAGCAGGAACTCGACCGTGCCCGCGCCCACGTAGCCGATCTCCTTGGCGGCACGCACGGCGGCCTCGCCCATCTCGCGGCGAAGCGGTGCGGTCATGCCCGGAGCCGGGGCCTCCTCGAGGACCTTCTGGTGACGGCGCTGCACGCTGCAGTCGCGCTCGAAGAGGTAGACGCCGTTGCCGTGGGTGTCGCAGAACACCTGGACCTCCACGTGGCGCGGCTGGGTCAGGTACTTCTCGATCAGCATGCGCTGGTCGCCGAAGGCGGCCTGGGACTCGCGGCGGCAGCCGTCCAGGGCGGCCTGAAAGCCGTCTGCGGACTCCACCACACGCATGCCCTTGCCACCGCCGCCGGCGCTGGCCTTGAGCAGCACCGGGTAGCCGATGCGTTCGGCCTCGTCACGCAGCAGGGCGTCGTCCTGGTCGTCGCCGTGGTAGCCGGGCACCAGGGGCACCCCGGCGTCATGCATGCGCGCCTTGGCGGCAGACTTGTCGCCCATGGCGGCGATGGCCGAGGCGGGCGGGCCGACGAAGGTGATGCCGGCGGCGTCCAGGGCCTCGACGAAGGGGCCGTTCTCGGACAGGAAGCCATAGCCGGGGTGGATGGCGCCGGCGCCGGTGCGGCGGGCGGCCTCGATCACCGCCTCCACCTTGAGGTAGCTCTCGCGGGCGGCGGCCGGGCCGAGGCGCACGGCCTCGTCGGCCTCGCGCACGTGGCGGGCGTTGGCGTCGGCGTCGGAGTAGACGGCGACGGTGCGCAGGCCCAGGGCGCGGGCGGTGCGCATCACGCGGCAGGCGATCTCACCGCGGTTGGCCACCAGCAGGGTGTCGAAGCGCTTGGCGTTGTGGTTCGTCTGGCTCATTTATTGCGCTCCGTGTTCGAGGGGGAGTCGGGGGCCCAGGCGGGGTGACGCTTCTCGAAGAAGCTGGCGAGGCCCTCCTGACCTTCATGGCTGACCCGCAGCTCGCTGATGATCCGGCAGGTGTGATCGCGGGTCGCGTTGCTGTCGGGTTCGCGGGCCACCTCGGCGAGCAGCGCCTTGGTGGCGCGGCTGGCCTGGGGCGAGGTGGCCAGCAGGGTGTCGACCATGGCCGCGACGGCCGCATCCAGGTCGTCGACGGCGACCACCCGGTGGGCCAGGCCCAGGGCCTCGGCGGTGGCGGCGTCCATGACCTCGGCGGTCAGGGCGTAGCGGCGCATCTGCCGCTCGCCCAGGGCGCGCTGCACGTAGGGGCTGATCACCGCCGGCGACAGGCCGATCTTCACCTCGGAGAGGCAGAAGCGGGCCTTCTCGGAGGCGATGACGATATCGCAGCAGGCGGCCAGGCCCACGGCGCCGCCGAAGGTCGCGCCCTGCACGCGGCACACGGTGGGGCAGGGCAGGGTGTCGAGGCCATGCATCAGCGCCGAGAGCTCCCGAGAATCCGCCAGGTTGTCCTCGAAGTCGTAGTCGACCATGCGCTTCATCCAGTGCAGGTCGGCGCCGGCGGAGAAGCTCTTGCCCTCGGAGCCCAGCACCAGCGTGCGTACCTCGCCGCGGTGGGCGAGCTCGTCCACGCGCCGCAGGTGATCGTTGAGCTCGCCGATCAGGTGGTCGTCGAAGGCGTTGTGCACCTCGGGCCGGGTCAAAGTCAGATGCGCCACGCCGCGGTCGTCGATCTCGAGGCGGCACATCGGGGGACGGGAAACGCTGTCTGTGCTCATGGCAACCTCACATCCGGAACACGCCGAAGCGGGTCTCTTCCACCTCGGCATTCATGGCGGCGGCCAGGGACAGGCCCAGCACGTCGCGGGTCTGGGCCGGATCGATGACGCCGTCGTCCCAGATCCGCGCGCTGGCATAGTAGGGGTGGCCCTGGTGCTCGTACTGGTCGCGGGTCGGCTGCTTGAAGGCCTCTTCCTCCTCGGCGGTCCACTCGCGGCCCTCGCGCTCGATCTGCTCGCGCTTGACCTGGGAGAGCACGCCGGCGGCCTGCTCGCCGCCCATCACGGAAATCCTGGCATTCGGCCACATGAACAGCAGGTTGGGGTCGTAGGCGCGACCGCACATGCCGTAGTTGCCGGCGCCGAAGCTGCCACCGATCAGCACGGTGAACTTGGGCACCTTGGCGCAGGCCACGGCGGTGACCAGCTTGGCGCCGTGCTTGGCGATGCCCTCGTGCTCGTACTTGGAGCCGACCATGAAGCCGGTGATGTTCTGCAGGAACACCAGCGGGATCTTGCGCTGGGCGCACAGCTCGATGAAGTGGGCGCCCTTGACCGCGCTCTCGGAGAACAGCACGCCGTTGTTGGCGACGATGCCCACCGGGTGGCCTTGGATATGCGCGAAGCCGGTGACCAGGGTGTCGCCGTAGTAGCGCTTGAACTCGTCGAAGGCGGAGTCGTCGACGATGCGGGCGATCACCTCGCGCACCTCGAAGGGCTTCTTGAGGTCGGTGCCGACGATGCCGTACAGCTCCTCGGGATCGAGGCGCGGCGGCTTGGGAGCCTCCATGGCCAGCTGGCCGCGCTTCTGCCAGTTGAGCCGCGCCACGCAGCGCCGGGCGAGCTGCAGGGCGTGGGCGTCATTCTCGGCATAGTGGTCGGCCACGCCGCTCAGCTTGGCGTGGACGTCGGCGCCGCCCAGGTCCTCGGCGCTGATGCTCTCGCCAGTGGCAGCCTTCACCAGCGGCGGGCCACCGAGGAAGATGGTGCCCTGTTGCTTGACGATGATCGACTCGTCGGCCATGGCCGGCACGTAGGCGCCGCCGGCGGTGCAGGAACCCATCACCACGGCGATCTGCGGGATGCCCTCGGCGGAGAGGGTGGCCTGGTTGTAGAAGATGCGCCCGAAGTGGTCGCGGTCCGGGAAGACCTCGTCCTGGCGGGGCAGGAAGGCGCCGCCGGAGTCCACCAGGTAGAGGCAGGGCAGGCGGTGCTTGCGGGCGATCTCCTGGGCACGCAGGTGCTTCTTCACGGTCAGCGGGAAGTAGGTGCCACCCTTGACCGTGGCGTCGTTGGCGACGATCACGCACTCCACGCCGGACACCCGGCCGATGCCGGTGACCACGCCGGCGGCGGGCACCTGGCTGTCGTAGACCTCATGGGCGGCCAGCGCCGAGAACTCGAGGAAGGGCGAGCCCTCGTCGAGCAGGTGGTCGATGCGGTCGCGCACGAACAGCTTGCCACGGGACTCGTGGCGAGCACGGGCCTTCTCGCCGCCGCCCTGGGCGATGGCGGCGGTCAGCTCGCGCAGCTTGCCGACCTCGGCGCGCATCGAGGCGTCGTTGGCCTGGAAGCCGTCGCTGCGCGAATTGATCTGGGACGTCAGAACGTTCATTTATCCCTCCGGGATAAAAGCCGGAAGCTCGCAGCCGGAAGCTCGAAGAAAAACCGCTCAACCAAGGGCCTGATCTCTTCCAGCTTCAAGCTTCCAGCTTATAGCTGGGTTTAAGCCGATTCGTTGAACAGTTCGCGGCCGATCAGCATGCGGCGGATCTCGCTGGTACCGGCGCCGATCTCGTAGAGCTTGGCGTCGCGCAGCAGCCGACCGGTGGAGTACTCGTTGATGTAGCCATTGCCGCCGAGCAACTGGATGGCGTCCAGGGCGACCTGGGTGGCCTTCTCCGCACAGTAGAGGATGACGCCGGCGGCGTCCTTGCGGGAGGTCTGGCCGCGGTCGCAGGCGGCCGCCACGCTGTAGAGGTAGGCGCGGCAGGCGTTGAGGGTGGTGTACATGTCGGCCACCTTGCCCTGCACCAGCTGGAACTCGCCGATCGACTGGTTGAACTGCTTGCGCTCGTGGATGTAGGGGATGACCACGTCCATGGCGGCCTGCATGATGCCGATGGGGCCGGCGGCCAGCACCGTGCGCTCGAAGTCCAGGCCGCTCATCAGCACGCGCACGCCCTTGCCGACCTCGCCCAGCACGTTGGCCTCGGGCACCTCGCAGTCCTCGAACACCAGCTCGCAGGTGTTGGAGCCGCGCATGCCCAGCTTGTCGAGCTTCTGGGCGGTGGAGAAGCCGGGCATGCCCTTCTCGATGATGAAGGCGGTGATGCCCTTGGAGCCGGCATCCGGGTCGGTCTTGGCGTAGACCACCAGCACGTCGGCGTCGGGACCGTTGGTGATCCACATCTTGTTGCCGTTGAGGATGTAGCGATCGCCGTCCTTGCGGGCGCGCAGCTTCATGGAGACCACGTCGGAGCCGGCGCCCGGCTCGGACATGGCCAGTGCCCCCACATGCTCGCCGCTGATCAGCTTGGGCAGGTACTTGGCCTTCTGCTCCGCCGAGGCGTTGATCTTGAGCTGGTTCACGCACAGGTTGGAGTGGGCACCGTAGGACAGGCCCACGGAGGCGCTGGCTCGGGAGATCTCCTCCATGGCGATGACGTGCGCCAGGTAGCCCATGCCGCTGCCGCCGTCCTCGTCCGGCACGGTGATGCCGAGCAGGCCCATGTCGCCGAACTTCTGCCAGAGGTCGTTGGGGAACTCGTTCTTCTCGTCGATCTCGGCGGCGCGGGGCGCGATCTCGTCCCGGGCGAAGGCATTGACCTGGTCGCGCAGCATGTCGAGGGTTTCGTCGAGGCCGAAGTCGAGGGGCTTGTAGGGCGCGTGCATGGCGAACTCCGTGATGATTCAGGGGGTGGGCCGCAAGTCGGCGCACCGGGCAGGTTAGGGACCGATATTGCTAGCCTAGGTGAGGTTTACGTTAACGTAAAGGGCAGCCGGTTTCGCATAGACCAAGGTCGCAGTCGTGGGCGAGGGAGCGGGCGCCCGGTGCCCGGGGGAAGTGCCGTTTCCCCTGAGCATAGAAAGGACCGGCGGGGGATGACATCCTCGCGGCGTTCGCCGCCTTTGCATCACTCAGCGCCCCACGGTGACGCCTGCCGACTAGACTCGTCACGACACCGGCCTGTCGAGCCGGGCGAGGGAGGGAGCATGACGCGCATCCTGACGGGACTGCTGGGCCTGCTGGCCTGGTCGACGGCGGCTTTCGCCCCGGGGGCTTCACCTTTATCGGCGGCATCGGCCCGGCCGGGGCCCTGTCCACCACGGCGACCAGGCGTTGATCCGCGGGGCTCGCCGAGGCGCTGGTGCGCCGCTACTTCCCGATCTCGCCACGCGCCGTGGCCGCGATGTCCGACGCGCCGGGGCGCTATGTGGGGGACTACCTGTCCACGCGTCGGCCCTTCACCACCGTCGAGGCGTTGCTCAACCATGACATGGCCAGCGTTCGCCTGGACCGGAACGATCAGCTGGTGTTGAGCCGCCGGGGCACCAGATGCGCCTGCTGACGCCGGTGCTTGGGCATGGCGTCTGGCGCAGGGGGCGCCGTCTTCGTCATGCCGGCATGGTGGGGCTGCTCGCGTTAATGCTGGTGACCTTCTGGCGGTTCAACGGCTTCGCGCTGATGGAATGAGTGCGGCCGCCGCGGGCGGGCCCGCGGCGGCGCGGGGAGGGTTCAGTCGGCGTTGGGGAAGAACAGCTGCTGGCCCTTCACCTCGAAGTCGGCGATGGCCTGCTGGCCTTGGTCGGAGAGCAGCCAGTCGTGCCACTCTGCCGCCAGGTCGTGCTTGAGGTGCGGGTGCTTCTCCTCGGAGAGCCGCAGGCTGCCGTACTGGTTGAACAGCGCCTCGTCGCCCTCGAAGAGCAGCGCGAGGTTCTGGCGGTTGTCGAAGGCCACCCAAGTGGCGCGGTCCGACATCACGTAGGCGTCCATGCCGGCGGCGGTGTTGAGCGTCTGGCCCATGCCGCTGCCCAGCTCGCGGTACCACTCGCCGCCGGGTTCGATGCCGGCGGCGTCCCACAGGCGCCGTTCGGCCCGGTGGGTGCCGCTGTCGTCGCCCCGGGAGGCGAAGGGGGCCTCGGCCTCGGCGATCCGCGAGAAGGCCTGCTCGACGGTTTCGGCCTCACCGATGCCTGCCGGGTCCTCGGCGGAGCCGATGATCACGAAGTCGTTGTACATCACGTCGGCCCGCTGGCTGGCGTAGCCGTCGGCAACGAAGCGCTCCTCGCCGGCCGTATCGTGCACCAGCAGGCTGTCGGCGTCGCCGCGGCGGGCGATCTCGAAGGCCTGGCCGGTACCCACGGCGACCACCCTGACCTCGATGCCGCTGGCCTCGCTGAACTGCGGGATGATGGCGTCGAATAGCCCCGAGTTCTCGGTGGAGGTGGTCGAGGCCAGGGTGATGTAGGGCGCCTGCTCCTGGGCGACGGCGGGCATCGAGAGGCCCATCAGGGCGATGGCGGCGAGGGTGTGGCGTGTACGCATGCTTGGCATCCTTGTATGGC
The DNA here is from genome assembly GCF_003966155.1 of Halomonas nitroreducens. GTDB lineage: Bacteria > Pseudomonadota > Gammaproteobacteria > Pseudomonadales > Halomonadaceae > Halomonas > Halomonas nitroreducens. The sequence continues at coordinate 374,272 of NZ_RXNS01000002.1, read as the reverse complement.
GTAGCGTGTTGGCGATAGCGGTTGCGATGGCGGGTACCGCTGGACTACCAGACCAGCTCCCCGCGCAGGAAGGCCGCCGCCTGCGCGGTGGCAGGGGCCGTGAAGAAACGTTCGGCCGGGGTATGCTCGAGCAGGCGGCCGCCGCAGAGGAAGACCACCTCGTCGGCCAGGCGCCTTGCCTGGTGCAGGTCGTGGGTGCTCATGAGGATGCGCGTGCCGCGATGGTGGAAGTCGGTCACGGCGTCCTCCACCGCCTTGATGGCGGCCGGGTCGAGCGCCGAGGTGGGCTCGTCCAGGAACAGCATCCGCGGCTCGAGCAGCCAGGCGCGGGCCAGCGCCAGGCGCTGCTGCTCACCGCCGGACAGCACCCGGGCCGGGCGGCGGGCCAGCGCGCCCAGGCCAAAGCGCTCCAGGGCCTCCCGGGCCAGGGGCCGACGGCGGCGCCAGGGGGTGCCGTTGACGCTCAGCGCGTAGCAGAGGTTGTCCAGGGCGGAGCGCTTGAGCAGCACCGGCCGCTGGAAGACCATGGCCTGGCGAGGGATCTCGCCCTGCCAGCGGACCCGCCCCTGGGTGGGTGACAGCAGGCCGTGGGCCAGGCGCATCAGCAGGCTCTTGCCGGCGCCATTGGGGCCCATCACCAGGGTGCGCCGGCAGCCGTCCAGGTGCAGGGAGAGATCGCTCAGCAGGGCCTGGCCGCGGTGGTGGAAGCCGAGTCCCTCGAGTTGGAGGGGCGCGATGGCGTCCAGGCTATGGACCCGGAGCATATCGTTCATCCCAGTCGCCTCCGTGCCGTCTCGCCGACCAGGTGGGCCGCGGCATTGACCAGCGCGACCAGGCCGAGCAGCACGATGCCCAGGCCCAGCGCCAGGGGCAGGTTGCCCTTGCTGGTCTCGAGCACGATGGCCGTGGTCATCACCCGGGTCACCCCATCGATGTTGCCGCCGACGATCATCACCGCGCCCACCTCGGCGCTGGCCCGGCCGAAGCCGGCCAGCACCACGGTCATCAGGCCAAGGCGCGCGTCCCATAGCAGGGTGGGGATCATGTGCGCCCGGGACAGGCCCAGGGAGCGCAGCTGCTCACGGTATTCCAGGTGCAGCTCCTCCACCTGCTGGCGGGTCAGGGCGGCGATGATCGGCAGCACCAGCAGCACCTGGGCCACCACCATGGCGCCGGGGGTGAACAGCAGCCCGAGCTCGCCCAGCGGGCCGGCTCGGGACAGCAGCAGGTAGACCGTCAGGCCGGCCACCACCGGGGGCAGGCCCATCAGGGCGTTGAGCGCCACCACCAGCACGCCGCGGCCCGGGAAGCGCCACAGCGCCAGGGCGGCCCCCAGCGGCAGCCCCAGCAGGGCGGCGATCAGCACCGCCGTCAGCGAGACCTGCAGCGAGAGCACGACGATGCCGAGCAGCGTCGGATCCAGGTCGAGGATCAACGCGAGCGCGGTGGCGAAGGCGGAGTCGTGCTGGGGCATCCTGTTCTCCTGACGTTTCCAGGCATCATGTGCCCTGTGTAAGCTGCCTGCATCGGGTAGTGAAAAATATGCAGTGAAACACATGAGAATGACATTTCGAGGACGACGGGAGGCGAGGGGATGCCGACGGATCTGACCGGGGCCGGACCGGCCTACCTGACCACCGCCGAGGTGGCCGAGTACCTGCGCCTCAAGCCGCGCAAGGTCTACGACCTGGTGCGTCAGGGGCAGATCCCCTGCACCCGGGCCACCGGCAAGCTGCTGTTCCCCCGCCAGAGCATCGACCTGTGGCTGATGAGTCACCTGGAGGGCGACCAGCCGGGGGGACGTCCGGTGCCGGTGGTGCTCGCCGGCAGCCAGGACCCGCTGCTGGAGTGGGCGGTGCGCGAGAGCGGCTCGGGCCTGGCCACCCTGTGCCACGGCAGCGGGGATGGCGTGCGCCGCCTGCTCGCCGGGGAGGCCATGGTGGCCGGCCTGCACCTGGTCGACGAGGCCAGCGGACGCTACAACCGGCCCGAGGCCCTGGGGCTTGCCGGCATGCGTGACCTGGTGATGGTGCGCTGGGCGACGCGGCGCCAGGGCCTGCTGCTGGCCCCCGACAACCCCCTGGGCATCCGCCGGCTGGGCGACCTGGCCCGGCCCGGAGTGCGGCTCGCCCACCGCCAGGCCGGGGCCGGGGCCCAGCGGCTGCTGGGCTGGCTGCTGAAACGGGCCGGGGTGGCGGCCGAGCGGCTCGCCCTCACGGCCCACCCCTCGCTCAGCGAGGACGACCTGGCGCTGGCCATCCGCCAGGGCGAGGCGGATGCGGGGCTCGGGGTGGAGGCCGCCGCCCGGCGCCAGGGGCTGGCCTTCGTGGCGCTCCACGAGGAGGCCTTCGACCTGGCCCTGCGCCGGCGTAGCTATTTCGAGCCGCCGTTGCAGCGGCTGCTGGCCTTTTCCCGGGAGCCCCGGTTCCACGAGCGTGCCGAGGCGCTCGGCGGCTACGACCTGAGCGAGCTCGGTCGGGTGACCTACAACGCTTGAACCGGGCGACGGGCGTCACGATGCCCGGTCGTCCCGGCCAGGTAGGCGGCGAGATGGGCGCTGAGCTCGAGGGCGTCGTCATCGGCGCCGTGGAGGAAACTCGACTTGCGCCTGCGCATGAACGGCAGGCCCATGGCATAGACCCCGGGCGCCTCCACCACGCCCCCCTGGTGGCGCAGCCGGCCCTTGCGGTCGAACACCGGCAGGTGCAGCCAGGCGTAGTCGGGGCGATAGCCGGTCGCCCACACTACGGTGTGAATCTCCCCCCGCGCCAGGTCGAGGCTCAGGCAGGGCGAGGCCGGCACGGGCGTGGGCGCGTAGCGCGTGGGCACCGGCAGGCTGGCATCCAGGCCCTGCTCGTGGGCCCAGGTGTCGAAGGCATCCAGCAGGCGGCCGAGCTTTAGGTCGCCGGCGGCACAGTGGGCGCGCAGCGACCCCGAGAACTGCAGGTGGCCGTCGCGTAGCCCGACCAGGCGCCCGACCAGGCGTACCCCCAGGGCGGCCAGCGACCCCAGGCACAGGGTCCGCCGCTCGGGGCTGCCGACCAGCTGGGGCGAGGGCAGGCGACGGGCGCGCTCGAGATCCTCCACCTCGTCGTGTCGCTGGTCGAGCAGGCCGGCGGCTTCCAGCCACCACTGGACATCGCGCCCCCGGTAGCCGCGTGGCATCCGCACATGGTCGCCCACCGCCAGGGTCACGGGCCGCCCGCTGCGCTGTATCTCGTCGGCCAGCTGGACGCCGCTCGCCGAGGCGCCCACCACCAGCACACCCCCCTCGGGAAGGGCCTCGGGACGCCGGTAGTCGTGCAGGGTCAGGCTGGCGATGCCGGGGGGCAGCGCCGCGGCCAGGGGCGGCAGCCGCGGCAGGTTGCAGGCCCCGCTGGCCAGGACCAGCGCCCGGCACCGCCACTCGCCCCGGTCGGTGATCACCCGATAGCCACCGTCCCCGGGCCGCACCGACAGTACCCGGGTATGCGGGTGGATCGGCGTCGCCGACCGGCGGGCGTAGTCTTCCAGCAAGGCGATCAGCTCGGCCATGGACATGAAGCCGTCGGGGTCGGGTCCCGCATAGCCCAGCCCCGGCAGGCGGCACTGCCAGTTGGGGGTGAGCAGCCGCAGCGAGTCCCATCGCTCGTGTCGCCAGGAATTGGCCACCTCGCCGCGCTCCAGGAGCACGTGGTCGATGCCGCGGGCCGCCAGGTGATGGGCCATGGCGAGCCCGGCGTGGCCCGCGCCGATGACCACCACGGTCACGGCGCGGGCACGGCAGTGGAGGTTGGCCCCCCTCATGCCAGTGTCACCATGACATCGGTGGGATTGGTGAGCAGGTCGAACACCGCGGAGCGTTTCTGGGACTGGGCCACCAGGGCGGCGATCTCCTCGCGGCTCGCGTCGGCGTCGATGTCGAAGCACACGCGGACCGCATCGAAGCCGTTGCGCACCTCGCTGTCCATGCCCAGGATGCCCTGGATATCCATGCTGCCCTCCACGCGGGCCGTCACCGAGTGGAGCTGGATACCGCGATGCTGGGCCACCGCGGCGATACCTGCGGTGAGGCAGCCGGCCAGCCCGACCAGCACGTACTCCACTGGGGTGGGGCCGTGATCCTCGGAGGCGAAGACTTCCGGGTGGTCGGTATCGAAGGTGCTGCGCTGGCGGTGGGCCTGCGTCTCGCCGAGGCCGTGGAAGGTATCGATGGTGCTGCGGCTATGGGTGCCGTGAACCCAGTCGCAGCGGGCCTGCCAGGTGAAGCGTGCGGCCTCGGGGGCCTGGACCAGGGCCTCGCGGGCGTCGAGCAGGGCGGTGATGTTGACGCCGTTGTCGATGGTCTGGATGGCGGTGGTCATGGGGTCTCTCCTCGCGTTGTCGTCGTGGTCGAGGCCGGTGTCGTCCGGCTCGGATACCAGCCTGGGAGGGAGACGTGAGATTCAGCGTGGGAGCGCGCGTGGTTTTTCACGACACGGGCGTGGAAGCGGCCGAAGTGGATGTGGGCGGGGAGACCCGGTGGAAGGCCCAGGCCGCCTCCAGGGGCATCCCGGCCTGGCGCTGGGCGATGCGCACCGACTCGGCGTCTGGCGCCCGGTAGAGGCAGAGCATGCGCCGGCGGTCGAGGGAGAAGAAGGTACGCAGGAAGCGCACCCGGTGATTCTGCAGGCAGGCCGCGCCGGCGTCCTCGATGGCCTGGATCGCGGCCAGCTCGACGGCGGCGGTGAAGGCGCGCACGACCAGAACATTGCCCGGGGCACCCGCCGCGCCGGAGGCTTCATGAACCGTGCCGGCCCATAGCCGGCTGATATCGGCTCCGGCCTGGCGCAGGCCGATTCTCGTCCCCTCGGCATCCGGCGCGCGGAAGTGGCAGACCAGGCGCAGGCCGTCCCGGGCCAGCAGGCTGCCCTGCCAGGCGACGCGATGCAGGTCCTGGGCAGCCAGGGCCTCCCGGCGGACGCGCTCGGGCGTCAGGGGGGAGGCGAAGTCCCGCTCCACGAAGATATCGATCATGTCGATCCCCGCTCGTCGCTATCGAGGTCCCGCGATCCGGCCTCGACCGGCGTCGGGGCAGGGGACTCCAGCCCGGCCAGCAGCGCGTCGGCCTGGTGGCGCGCCCAGCGAGCGACGGGCGTCGAGGCCAGCGTCTCGGCCATCCGGACATGGGGCTCGGCGCCCGCGGTATCCCCCAGGACGTGCCGCGCCCGGGCCAGCACGCCATGGGCCAGCAGCCGTTCGCTGTCGCGCTCGATGGCCCGGGCATTGGCGAGGGCCTCCTCGGCGGCGACGCTGGCCTCGGCGGGGCGTCCCCGGGCCAGGTGCAGCAGCGCCTCCCGGTTGAGGACCCAGGCCAGGCGGTGCTTGGCATCGGCGTCGCGCAGGGCCGGCAAAGCGGCCGCCAGCGAGTGGGGCTCATCCGCCTCGGCCAGCCGGCACAAGGCCTTGGCAGCATGGGCGAAGGGGCCCTCGCTGCCGCCCCGCAGGCGATCGCCCAGATCGACGAGGGTTCGGCAGCGCTGGCATGCCGCCGGGTACTGGCCAGCCTCCATGGCCATCATCATCAGGGACTCGTTGGCCTGGAACTCGCCGAGGCGATCGCCGCCGGCCTTGCACAGCGTGCGGGCTTCCTGGAAGGCCGATTCCGCGTCCTTGCCCCGGGCGTCGTGCCAGGCCAGCAGGCCCCGTGCCAGCGACATCGCCGGGTGGGCGAGCCGGTGCCGGTCGGCCCGCTGCTCGGCCCTGGCCAGCAGGGTACGGGCCTGGTCCAGGTCGCGTTCCAGCATGGCCAGGCAGCGCGCGGCCTCGGCCATGGCGATGACCTGCTCGGGATCGTCGGCGCTGCGGGTCATTCGCTCCGACTGCAGGGCCTCCTCCCGGGCGTGGCTCCACTGGCCGTGGGCCCAGCGCAGGTGGCTGGCCAGGTGATAGCCGAGCCGCGCGTGGGCCAGGTCGCCATGTTCCAGGGCCTCTTCGGCGAGGCTGACCAGTTCCTCGGCGGCCGCCTGCCAGTCCGCTGGCGGGGCGGCGCCCAGCAGCACCGCCTGGAGGTCGAGCAGCAGGCAGGTACGGTGCCGCCCGGGCAGGCTCTCGGCCAGTGCCAGGCCGCGCCGGGCCAGGCGCAGTGCCTCGTCGTTGGCGAAGAAGCGCAGGCAGAGGCGCCCGGCGGTGACCAGGGCCTCGGCGGCCAGCGCCGAATCGCCGCTGCGCTGGGCGTGATGGACGAGTTCTGCGGCCTCGTCCAGGTCGTGGATGGTCGACGCCACCAGGTGGTGGGCGATGCTGCGGTGCATGACCTGGCGCCGGGCTGGGGAGATCGTCGCGTAGACGCGGCCGACCAGCGCATCGTCTGCGAAGCACAGGCCCTGGTCGCTGGTCGTCAGCAGTCCGAGGCGTTCGGCACTCTCCAGGGCCTGGCCGGTCCGGTGACTGTCCAGGCCGCTGTATCGGGCCAGGGCGCTCGCGTCGGGGCAGCGCCCGAGCAGCGACGCCCACTGCAGCAGGTTCCGGGTGTCGGGATCGAGCCCAGCCAGGGTGTCGGCCGGGCCGGCCGGCGGCGGTGAGGCGAGGGAGGCCGGCAGCGTGACCGGCTGGCGCCGGGCCGCCGGCAGGGCCCCCGTGACCGGCAGGCCCGCTTCCTTGAGCAGGCGCATGCCGAGTTGGTACTGCTGCTCGGCCTCCCGAGGGCGGTGCAGGGCCTGGAGCAGGCGCACCAGCCGGGCCCGGGCTGTCTCGTCGAACGGGCTCAGCCGGACCAGGGCCTGGGCATGGGGCAGGGCGCGCTCTGGGGCCTCGCCGAGCCGCTCCACCAGCGATCCCAGCAGTTGCGACTGGGCGCGCATGGCGCCCTCTCGCTCGGCCAGGCACCAGCTATGGAAATCGTGCAGGTTGGGCAGCTCCAGGCCTTCCAGGAAGGGGCCGCGGTAGCGGGCGGCGGTGGTCTCCAGGCTGTCCAGGTCGGCGTCCGGGAGTCCCCGCGCGACCAGGTGCTTCAGCCGCAGCACATCCACGTCCAGGTCCTCGAGAGCCAGGCTCACCGACAGCCGGTCGGCGACCAGGCGCGGCCTGTCCGGCGTGTCCACCAGCCGGCGCAGCTTGGAGAGGCTCCAGCGCAGCGAGCCGCGGGGATCGTCGGGCAACTCCCAGAGCAGCTCGCAGAGGTGGTCGCGGCTGAGCGGGCGGGAATGGAGGGCGAGATAGGCCAGCAGGGCGCGGGTCTTCCGCGAGGGAGGCAGCGCCACCGGGCGGTCGTCGTGCAGGACCTCGAGGTCGCCGAGCAGGTTGAGGGTCAAGGCGCACATGGTAGCTTCCCGACGGCCGGCCCGTGCCAGCCGTGACCTCTTGAGTATAGCCGGGCGCGCCCTGCCCCCGAGGGATTCGTCGGGGCGCGGTGTCGGGGGCGCGCAAAAAACCACGCTGGCTTCCACGCCGGCTTCCTCGCCGCGGGGCGAGGCTTCGAGCACCGACGCCAACCCAGGAGAACCCGCATGGCACGCCACGACAGCATCCTCGATACCATCGGCCACACCCCGACGGTCCGCCTTGGCCGGCTCGCGCCGCCCGGAGTACACCTCCACGTCAAGCTGGAGGCCTTCAATCCCATGGGATCGGTCAAGGATCGCATGGCCCTGGCGGTGATCGAGCAGGCCGAACGCAGCGGGGCGCTGCGCCCCGGCCAGACGGTGATCGAGGCCACCAGCGGCAACACCGGCATCGGCCTGGCCATGGTGTGTGCCCGCAAGGGCTATCCCCTGGTGGTGACCATGGCCGAGAACTTCAGCCTGGAGCGCCGTCGGCTGCTGCGCTTCCTCGGCGCCCGGGTGGTGCTGACCCCCGCCGCCGAGAAGGGCAGCGGCATGCTCGCCAAGGCGGTCGAGCTGGCCGAGACCCACGGCTACTTCCTGTGCCGTCAGTTCGAGAACGAGGCCAATGCCGAGGCGCACAGCCGCACCACCGCCCGCGAGATCCTCGACGACTTCACCGATGTCCCGCTCCACGCCTGGGTGACCGGCTTCGGCACCGGCGGCACCCTCAAGGGCGTGTCGCGGACGCTCAAGGCGGCCGACCCCGGCATTCGCGTGGTGGTTGCCGAGCCGGCCAATGCGCCGCTGCTCGGCAGCGGCGAGGCCCAGCCGCCGGGGGCGAGCCACCCGCGCTTTCGCCCGCACCCGATGCAGGGCTGGAGCCCCGACTTCCTCTCGCCGCTCACCCAACAGGCCATAGCGGCGGGGCTGGTGGACGAGGTGCTGCCGGTGGCCGGGGAGGCTGCCCTGCGCCTGGCGCGGGAGCTGGCGCGTCGGGAGGGCATCTTCGCCGGTATCTCTGGCGGTGCCACCCTGGCCGCGGCACTGGAGGTGGCACGGCGCGCGCCCCGCGGAAGCCATATCCTCTGCATGCTGCCCGACACCGGCGAGCGCTATCAGTCCACGCCCCTGTTCGCCGATATCGAGGACGAGATGAACGAGACGGAGCTGGCCCTGTCGTGCTCCACGCCTGGCTACCGCTTCGACCGCCCCGTGCAGGCTCCGGCTCCAGCGGCGGCGAGGGCCGACGAGCCGTTGCGGGACTCCTCGGCCGAGGCCTTCGTGGACGCTTGCCTGACGGGCTCGCCGGTGGTGATGTTCGGCCTGGCCTGGTGCGAGTTCGGCTGGTCGGCCTGCAAGCTGCTCGCCCGGCTGGGCATCGACTATCGCAGCGTCGAACTCGATGGCCAGGCCTGCCAGGTCGACGACCTGGGAGTGCGGCTGCGCCCCGTCCTGGCCCGGCGCACCGGCGCCACCACCCTGCCGCAGGTCTTCATCGGCGGGGAGTCGCTGGGCGGCTGCGGCGAGCTGTTCGCGGCCTGGCGCGACGGTAGCCTGGCTCGGCGCCTCGCCGCCTGTGGCGTTGTCTTCGATGCCGGGGCCGAGATCGATCCCGAGGCACTGCTGCCGGCCTGGCTGCATGCCCGCGCCGTCTAGCCGACGGAGGCCTGGCGAGGCCCGCCGTCCGTCGCTCCCCGACATCAGGAGGTTTGGTCATGAGCTATATCGAGACGATTGTCCCGGAAGCCGCCGAGGGCGAGGTGCTGGCGATGTATCAGCGACAGCAGGCGCACTTCGGCTACCTGCCCAACTATGCCCGAGTGTTCAGCCACCGTCCGGACGTGATGGCGAGCTGGGCGAGCCTGCTGGCGACCATCCGCCGGCACGTCGCGCCGCGCCGCTTCGAACTGGTCACGCTGGCCACCGCCCGGGCCCTGGGCAACACCTACTGCGCCCTGGCCCATGCCCGGGCGCTGGGCGAGCTGTTGGGCATGGACGACACCCGTGACGTGGTGGCCGGCGAGGGGGGCACCCTGAGCGAGGTGGAGCGCTCCATCATGGCCTTCGCCCGCAAGGTCGCCTGCGAGGCCCCGGCGGTGACCGCCGGGGACGTCGATGGCCTGCGCGGCCTGGGGCTCGGCGACGACGAGATCTTCGACATCGTCGCCGTGGCGGCGGGCCGGGCCTTCTTCACCCGCATCCTCGATGGCCTCGGCGTCGAGGCGGATGCGGCCTACCGGGCGCTGCCCGCCGAGCTGACCGGACCGCTGACCGTCGGCCGCCCGATCGCCGGGACGCCGGCCGCCGGGACGCCGGCCGCCGGGACGCCGGCCGCCGGCAACTCCTAGGGCCGAACGGGCATCACGGGATGTCCTGCTGGTGGGGCGGCACGATGCCGAGGCGCTTCATGCGCCGGTAGATGGTCGGTCGCGACAGCCCGAGTTCCCGGGCCACGGCACTGATGTTCCAGCGCTGCCGGCGCAGGGCTTCCTGCAGCGGGTCTTCGCCGCGGCGCGGACGGGGGGCCGTGCCCGCGCTGCCCTGGGGAGATTGCGCCGCCGGGTGGGCCAGGTGGCCGCTGGTGCACTCCTCGGGCAGGTCGCCGACCACCACTTCGTCGCCCTCGCAAGTGGCCAGGGCATAGCGCAGGGCGTTGTGCAGCTCGCGGATGTTGCCCGGCCAGGGGTAGGCGAGCAGGGCGCTCATGGCGTCGCCGCGCAGTCGCACCCGCTGCCCGCCGCGCTCGGCCTGCAGGTCCTCGAACAGCCGCCGGATCAGGTAGTCCTGGTCGGCCCGCTCGCGCAGCGGCGGCAGTCGCAGGCTGGCGCCGTTCAAGCGGTAGAAGAGGTCCTCGCGGAAGCGGCCCAGGTCGATCAGCCCGCGCAGGTCGCGGTGGGTGGCGGCCACCACCCGCAGGTCCACCTTGAGTGGCCGGCTGGCGCCGACCGGCAACACCTCCTGCTCGGCCAGCACGCGCAGCAGCCGGGTCTGCAGCTGCAGCGGCATGTCGCCGATCTCGTCGAGGAAGAGGGTGCCGCCGTCGGCCTGGGCGATCAGCCCCTTCATGCCCTTGCTGCGCGCTCCGGTGAAGCTGCCCGGCTCGTAGCCGAACAGCTCGCTCTCGATCAGCGACTCGGGCATGGCGGCGCAGTTGATGGCCACGAAGGGCTTGTCGCATCGCCGGCTGGACTCATGCAGGGCCCGGGCCATGCGTTCCTTGCCGGTGCCGGTCTCACCGACGACCAGGATGTTGATCGGCTCGTTGCGCAACCTGGCGGCCCGGGTCAGGGTGTCGCGCATCGCCGGGTCGTCGTCCGCCAGCGACTCGAGTGGAGCCAGGCTGGCGTCGTGTGGGCGGCCCTGGCCACTCGCTGGTCGGCGCCGCTGGGGCTCGATCAGGGTTGCGAAGTGCAGCTCGTGGTGGCGGTGGGTATGGAAGGCCCGCACCCGGTCGTCGCCGTAGTGCTGGCTGTCGAGGATATCGTCGATCTCGGCGTCGAGCAGGTCCTGGATGTTCCAGGCACGGAAGGGCCGTGCCTCCCCGGGGCCGGGTAGTGGCAGCTCGTGGTGGCGCAGCAGCTTGCGCCCGGCGGTGTTGGCCGCCACCAGGGTGCCGTCCTCCTCGATGGCGATCAGGTAGCGGCGGTTGATCTGCACGAACTCGCGGGAGCGATCCAGGCAGACGAGGTGGTAGCCACTGTAGCGTTTCAGGAAATAGGCATCCTCGATCATCCGGGCATAGTGCTTGACCACTTGCAGCGCGAAGGTCTGGGAGGCCTTGGACTCGGGAGACTGGTAGGCGGAGATGTCCAGTACCGCCAGCAACTGGCCGTCGGGATCGAAGATCGGCGCCGCGGTGCAGGTCAGGCGGATGTGGTGGGCGCTGAAGTGGTCGCTGTGATGACAGGTCAGCGGCACCCGCTCCTGGATGCAGGTGCCCACCGCGCAGGTGCCGGCGTGCTCCTCGCTCCAGTCCGAGCCCAGGTAGAGCCCGGTGCGTTGGTGCTCGCGCTGCGCGTCGCGAGAACCGAGAAACTGCACGGCGATGCCCCGCGCATCGGTGAGCAGCACCACGTAGTCGAGCGGCGTCACCTGACGATAGAGCTGTTCCACGCCGGCCCGCGCCACCTGAATCAGGGCATCGGCCTGATCCTGGTGCTCGCGCAGGGTGCGATCGGGCACATAGCGGGGCGGGCTGGGAGCCGCGGGATCGAGGCCGAAGCGGTCGATGCAGCGGCGCCAGGATCGTTCGATCACCGCATCCTCGCTGCCATCGGGGTGATCCAGGGAACGCAGGATGGTCGCGACATGATCTCGCTGTGTCTGGGCGCGCTGTGCTTGGGCGGTGTTCATGGTCATGGCCTTTCGTCGGCATACCGGCCTGGCATGGTGTTGTCGTTGTCGTGCCCTTAAAGGTACGACCCCGCCACGTCCGGGAAGATGCGACCTTCGTCGCCCCCCCTTTACAGGTGTAAACAGCGCTGTATCGCGGCCTGTAAACGCCCTTGTCACATTCAGTGTAACCCCCGGCATTCCACCTGCCCCTTAGGTCTCGCCTTTCCGCTCGTCTTTCGCGAATAATTTCCTTTAAAAACAATGAAATGTCGTTTTTTCGTCATGTTCTGGCACGAAAGCTGCCATGGAGGGGTGTGCGGCCGAGAGGCCGCCCTGGCTGACCACAAGCGCGACGAGTGCGTCGCACAACAACAGGAGCCATGCCATGACGACCTCCCCCAAGACGGCGCTGCTCAGCCGGCGTCGCTTCCTCAGCCTCTCCGGGCAGAGCGCGCTGCTCGCCGGCGGCCTGGCGCTCGGCGCCGGTGGCCTGTGGCCGCGCTGGGCCCTGGCCGAGCCCGACCTGGCCGCCGGCCTGCTGCGCATGGGGCGCGATATCTACCCCCATGAGGCCATCGCCGACCGCTACTACCTGGCGCCCCTCGAGCCGCTGCTGGAGAGCGACCGGGCGCTGATCGCCGACGGCCTGGCCGACCTCGACCGCCGCGCTCGCCAGGCCCATGGCAAGCGCTACGGCGACCTCGAGCGGGAGGACGACCGGGTGGCGCTGCTGCGCGAGATCGAGGACGGCGACTTCTTCCAGACGGTCCGCAACACCCTGGTGGTGGGGCTCTACGACAACCCGGAACTGTGGCAGCCGCATTTCGGCTACGAGGGGGCGTCCTGGCAGCAGGGCGGCTACCTGCACCGCGGCTTCAACGACCTGGTGATCGACTGGCTGTAAGGGCGCTGGCCACCGACAAGCACAACGACAATGAGGAGACACGCCATGACGACCCGTTTCGCCCATGACGACGACGGTGTGGTGGTGATCATCGGCTCCGGTGCCGGCGGCGGCACCCTGGCCCACGCGCTCGCCAAGAAGGGCATCAACAGCGTGGTGCTGGAGGCCGGCAAGCGCTACCAGATGAACGACATCGAGAACGACGAGTGGGAGATGTTCAAGAAGATCTCCTGGCTCGACGAGCGCATCACCGCCGGGCCCCGCCAGCTCACCGAGACCTTCCCCGGCCTGCCGGCCTGGATCGTCAAGGGGGTAGGCGGCAGCACCATCCACTGGGCCGGCGTCTCGCTGCGCTTCCAGCCCCACGAGTTCCGGCTGCACAGCGAGGTCGGCGACATCAAGGGCGCCAACCTGCTGGACTGGCCGCTCTCCTTTGAGGAGCTCGAGCCCTACTACGTGCAGGCCGAGCGCCACATGGGGGTGACCGGCGACTCCACCGGCATGCCCTACCACCAGTGGAACAACAACTTCAAGGTGCTGGCCGCCGGCGCCGAGCGTGTCGGCTATACCCAGCTGCGCGCCGGGCCCATGGCCATCAACACCGAGGAATACGATGACCGCGGGCGCTGCATGCAGGCCGGCTTCTGCATGCAGGGCTGCCGCTTCGGCGCCAAGTGGTCGACCATGTACACCGACATCCCCCGCGCCGAGGCCACCGGCCACTGCGAGGTGCGACCGCGCTCCATGGCGCTGACGATCGAGCACGATGACCAGGGGCGCGCCACGGCGGTGGTCTATGCCGACGGCGACGGCAATCGGCATCGCCAGCGCGCCCGGGCGGTGTGCGTGGCCGGCAACTCCATCGAGTCGCCGCGGCTGCTGCTCAACTCCCATTCGTCGGTGTTCCCCGAGGGCCTGGCCAACTCCTCCGGGCAGGTGGGGCGCAACTACATGACCCACGCCACCAGCTGCATCTTCGGCGTGATGCCCAAGCCCGTGCACATGCATCGGGGCACCACCTTCGCCGGCATCATCTCCGACGAGGCACGCCTCGACCGTTCCCGGGGCTTCGTCGGCGGCTACACCCTGGAGGTGATGTCGCTGGGCGTGCCCTTCTTCGCCAAGTTCATGGATCCCACCCACGCCGGCTGGGGCCGCGACATCACTTCCGCCCTGGACAAGTACGACCACCTCTCCGGGGTGTGGATCTGCGGCGAGGACCTGCCGGTGGAGGCCAACGGCATCAGCCTCCACGACACGCGAAAGGACCAGCACGGCCTGCCGGTGCCGATCGTCTACAAGGGCGACCACCCCAACGACGAGAAGCTGCGCCGCCACGGTGAGCAGCAGGCCACCAAGTGCTACGAGGCCGCCGGCGCCGAGCGCATCTTCCACGTGCCCGACTTCCCCACCAGCCACAACGTGGGCACCAACCGCATGAGCGCGCGGCCTGCCGACGGCGTGGTCAACAAGTGGGGCCAGACCCACGACATCGACAACTTGTTCGTCTCCGATGGCAGCCAGTTCACCTCGAGCGGCGCCGAGAACCCGACCCTGACCATCGTCGCCCTGGCGCTGCGCCAGGCCGACCACATCGCCGCGCGCATGCAGCGCCGCGAACTCTGAGCGGAGGACTCCCCATGCAACCGACCCGCGACCAACGGCTGTGGATGTATCGCCAGATGATGACCAGCCGCTACCTCGAGGAGCGCATCGAGACGCTCTACATGGAAGGCAAGACGCCGGTGTTCAACATGGCCAAGGGGCCGATTCCCGGCGAGATGCATCTCTCCAATGGCCAGGAGCCCTGCGCGGTGGGCGTCTGCGCCCACCTGGGCGCCGAGGACATCGTCACCGCCACCCACCGGCCCCACCACATCGCCGTGGCCAAGGGCGTCGACCTGGACGCCATGGTCGCCGAGATCTTCGGCAAGGCCACCGGGCTCGCCGGCGGGCGCGGCGGTCACATGCACCTGTTCGACGAGCAGGTGAACTTCTCCTGCTCGGGGATCATCGGCGAGGGCCTGGGCCCGGCGGTGGGCGCGGCGCTTTCCAGGAAAATGCAAGGAAAATCTGGAGTTGCCGTGGCCTTCATGGGGGAGGGCGCCGCCAACCAGGGCGCCTTCCACGAGGCGCTGAACCTGGCCGCCGTCTGGCGGCTGCCGGTGGTGTTCGTCATCGAGGACAACGCCTGGGGCATCTCGGTGGCCAAGCAGGCCTCCACCGCCGTGCCGCGCAACGACACCCGCGCAGCGGCCTATGCCATGCCGGGCCACCACGTGGCCGACAACGACGTGGACGGCGTCTTCGCCGCGGCCGGCGAGGCCATCGCCCGGGCCCGGAAGGGGCAGGGCCCGAGCCTGATCGAGATCGAGACCTCGCGGCTGGCCGGCCACTTCATGGGGGATGGCGAGGACTACCGGCCCGAGGGCGAGAAGGCCGGCCTGCAGAGCCGCGATCCCATCCCGCGCTACCGGTCGGCGCTGCTCGAGGCCGGGCTGCTCGATGCGGCCGCCGACGCCGGCCTGGTCGACGAGGCCCACGAGCGCGTCGAGTCCGCCATCCGCTTCGCCCAGGACAGCGACTTCCTGCCCCCTGAGGCGGCGCTGGATCGCGTCTTCGTCTGACGTCCCGGAATGAAGCCACAACAACAAGCAGGAGCAATGCCATGAACACGATGCAAGCAGCGGTCTGGCACGGCCGCCAGGACGTGCGTCTCGAGACGGTGCCGCGGCCCGCCGCCCCGGCGGCGGGCTGGGTGACGGTGCGGGTCCACTGGTGCGGGATCTGCGGCTCCGACCTGCACGAGTACCTGGCCGGGCCGGTGTTCATCCCGGTGGAGGCCCCGCACCCGCTCACCGGCATGCAGGGGCAGTGCATCCTCGGCCACGAGTTCTGCGGCGAGATCGTCGCCGTGGGCGAGGGCGTCGAGGGGCTCGCGGCCGGCCAGCGGGTCGCCGCGGATGCCTGCCAGCACTGCGGCGAGTGCACCTACTGCCGGGAGGGACGCTTCAACCTCTGCGAGCAGCTGGCCTTCACCGGGCTGATGAACGATGGCGCCTTCGCCGAGCTGGTCAACGTGCCCGCCGACGTCATCTATCCGCTGCCCGAGGGCTTTCCCATGGAGGCCGGGGCGCTGATCGAGCCCCTGGCGGTGGGCATGCACGCCGTGCGCAAGGCCGGCCGAGTGGCGGGGCGCACCCTGGTGGTGGTCGGGGCCGGCACCATCGGCCTGTGCACCATCCTGTGTGCCCGGGCCGAGGGGGCCGAGCGGATCATCGTCCTGGAGATGTCGGCGGCCCGCAAGGCCAAGGCCCGGGAAGTGGGGGCGGACCTGGTGCTCGATCCCGGCGAGTGCGACCCCATCGCCGAGATCCAGGCCCTCACCGGCGGCCTCGGCGCCGAGCTGGCCTTCGAGTGCATCGGCCACAAGGACACCGCCAAGCTCGCCATCGACACCGTGCGCAAGGCCGGTCGGGTGGTGATGGTGGGCATCTTCGAGGAGCCCAGCGCCTACAACTTCTTCGAGCTGGTGGCCACCGAGAAGGAGGTGGTCGGCTCGCTGGCCTACAGCGGCGAGTTCGCCGACGTGATTCGCCGCATCGACGAGGGGGCGATCGACGTGGCGCCCCTGATCACCGGTCGCATCCGCCTGCCCGAGATCATCGACAAGGGCTTCGAGGAGCTGGTCCACCGCAAGGACCAGAACGTCAAGATCATCGTGCAGCCCGCCTGAGGCGGGCCGCGACGCCACCATCGAGGTGAACGACATGACCACTACCACTGCGACACGCAAGCTGACCATCGCCCGGGCCATGGCCGAGGCCACCGCCCAGGCCATGCGCGCCGACCCGTCGGTCTTCGTGATGGGCGAGGACGTGGGCCCCCTGGGCGGGGTCTTCGGCAACACCCGCGGGCTGCATGACGAGTTCGGTTCAGACCGGGTGCGCGATACCCCGATCTCGGAGACCGCCTTTATCGGCGCCGCCGTGGGCGCGGCTTCCGACGGCATGCGTCCCATCGTCGAGCTGATGTTCGTCGACTTCTTCGGCGTGTGCATGGACGCCATCTACAACCTGATGGCCAAGAACACCTACTTCTCCGGCGGCCGGGTCAAGGTGCCCATGGTGCTGATGACCTCCACCGGCGGCGGCTACTCCGATGCCGGCCAGCACTCCCAGTGCCTCTACGCCACCTTCGCCCACCTGCCGGGCATGAAGGTGGTGGTGCCGAGCAACGCCCATGACGCCAAGGGCCTGATGACCGCGGCGATCCGCGACGACAACCCGGTGGTCTTCATGTACCACAAGGCGTTGCAGGGCATGGGCTGGCTGGGCACCGAGAAGGGCGCCACCGTGCCGGTGCCTGCAGAGGCCTACAGCGTCGAGATCGGCAAGGCGGCGGTGGCCAGGGAGGGCCGGGATCTGACCCTGGTCAGCCTGGGCGCCGGCGTGCACCACTGCCTGCGCGCCGCCAAGGCCCTGGAGGCGGAGGGCTTCGACGCCGAGGTCGTCGACCTGCGCAGCCTGGTACCGCTGGATCGCGAGACGGTGCGCGCCTCGGTGGCCAAGACCGGGCGACTCATCGTGGTCGACGAGGACTACCACAGCTTCGGCGTCAGCGGCGAGATCATCGCCAGCGTGGTCGAGCACGATCATCGCCTCAAGGCTGCCCCGGCCCGGGTCGCCTACCCGGACATCCCGATCCCCTTCGCGCCGACGATGGAGCAGTGGGCCCTGCCCAATGCCGACAGGATCGTCGCCGCTTTCCATCAGATGCTGCGCAACCACTGAACGAGGAGACACTCATGACTACCGCGATTACCGTACCCGATGACCTCTGGGAAGGCGACGGCGAGGGCGTGATCACCGCCTGGCTGGTCGACGATGGCGCCGAGGTCGCCCAGGGCGACCTGGTGGCCGAGGTGATGGTCGAGAAGGCTCAGTACGAGATCGAGGCCCCGGTCTCCGGGGTGCTGACCATCGCCAAGCAGGAAGATGAAGTGGTCGCCAAGGGTACCCCCATCGCCAGCCTGGACGCCTGAGGAGGCCCGCCATGCCACTCGATACCCAGACGAACGCCGCTCCCGAGGGGGCGGCTCACCCGGCCGAGCCCCGCGAGATTCCGCTGCGCGGGATGCGCGGCATGATCGCCACCCGGATGCGCGAGAGCCTGCAGTCGTCGGCCCAGCTGACCCACCATGCCAACGCCGAACTCGGCGCCGTGAAGGCCCTGCGCGCCCATTGCCGGGCCACCGGCCTGCCGGCGCCCTCGGTGCAGGACGTGCTGTTGCGCCTGGTCGTGCAGACACTTGGCGAGTTCCCGGCGCTGAACGCGACCCTGGAGGACAACTGCATCACCCAGTACCCCGGGGTGCATCTGGGGCTCGCCGTGCCGTTGCCCGACGACCTGCTGGTGGCGCCGGCGCTGTTCGATGCCCAGGCCATCGGCCTGGGGGCGCTCCCCAGGGCGCGCCGCGAGCTGGTGGACAAGGCCGGCGCCGGCAAGCTCGGCGTGCGCGAGCTGACCGGTGCCACCTTTACGGTGTCCAACCTGGGGCGCTCCCGGGTGCACCATTTCACGCCCATTCTCAACGTGCCCCAGGTGGCCATCCTGGGCATCGGCGGCAGCGAGTGGCGGGCGCTGCCGGACAAGGACGGCGGTGTACGGCTGGCCGAGGTGATCGGGTTGTCGCTGACCTTCGATCATCGCGCGGTGAACGGGGCGCCGGCAGCGGCCTTTCTCGATAGACTGGGAGAGCGCATCGAGGCGCTCGCGCCCGATGCCTTCGATCACGAACTGACCCAGTGACCCGGGGGAGACCATGGCAGGCCCACTCGATTTCTCCAGCATGACCCTGCAACACCCCACGGTGGAGGAGGGGCTCGTGGCCGAGGAGGCCCTGCTCGACATGGTCTGCCAGGGCGAGGCGTCGCTCGGCTGGCTCGCCTGGTCGCCACGCGACCGTGGCTTGGTGATGCCACGCCGGCACGAGCGCCTGGCGGGCTTCCCCGAGGCCCGCGACCGGTTGGTCGAGCAGGCCTGGCCGATTCGCTTTCGCTCCACCGGCGGCACGCCGGTGCCGCAGAGTCCGTCGGTGGTCAACCTGGCCTTGGCCGTGCGCTGCCATGTAGGGGGTTCGGCGGCCCATCTGGAGTGGGGCTATCACCGGCTGGGCGACCCGTGGTGTGACTGGCTCGCCGACCTCGGCGTGACCTCGGCCGATCTGGGCCCGGTACCGGGCGCCTATTGCGACGGGCGATTCAACGTGCGCATCGGCGGGCGCAAGCTGGTCGGCACCGCCCAGCGCTGGCGCCGGGTGCGGGGGTGTCGCGACATGGCGCTGCTGGTCCACGGCGCCATGCAGGTCGGCGATACCCCCGAGGCGCTGGTCGCCGTGGTCAACGCCTTCCAGGACGCCATCGACGACCCCCAGCGTTTCCAGGCGGCGAGCCATGTCGCCCTGCGCGACGTGCTGCCCGACCTGGACCTCGAGACCGCGATTCCCGGGCTGCTGAAGCGCCTGGTGACGAGCAAGGATGTCGCGCCGATCTGAGCCGCTGGCGTGCGCGAATCAGGCGCGCCTGGTTTCACACAGGCAGGACCACTCCAACATCGCGTGATGGCGGGATCGTGCCACCAGACGGGATGACGCGCCGTGGTCGATGACCCGGGTGTTGCCGGGATGTCCCGGCAACGTCGTGTCGTGGTCCAACAGTCAAGGTGACCGTCTGCGACATGGCGAGATCCCCCGGTGATGTGAATCTCGTGGGTAAAGTCGGGCTACGCTGATGGGAAGCATGCTTCGGGGGGCACGAGATGGCCAAGCGGGGCACCATGCCGAGCCTGCAAGGGCTGAGTCGACGCCAGATGCTGCGTTTCGCCGGGGTGGCCGCCGTCGCGTCACTCGGGGGCCGGACGGGCGGCGTCACGGCTTCGGTCGGCGATACCGGTGGGGCGCCACCCTTCTGCGTCGCCAGGCCACGCCAGACGGAGGGCCCCTACTACGTGGATGCCCGGCTCGAGCGCAGCGACCTTCGCTCGGACCCCACCGATGGGACTCGCAAGTCGGGCGTGCCGGTGGCGCTGGCGTTTCACGTCTTCCGGTTCGCTGAGGACGCCTGCACGCCGCTGGCCGGAGCCGTGGTCGATCTCTGGCAGTGCGACGCCCTGGGTGTCTATTCGGGCGTGCAGGACGTGGCAGGACGCTTCGATACCCGTGAACAGCGCTTCCTGCGCGGCTATCAGGTGACGGATAGCCGTGGCATGGCCCGGTTCACCACCCTCTACCCCGGCTGGTATTCGGGGCGGGCCGTGCATATCCACTTCAAGATTCGCACCGCCCCCGAGGCCGACCTTGGCCTGGACTTCACCTCGCAGCTGTACTTCGACGACGCCCTGACCGATCGGGTGCACCAACAGGCCCCGTATGCCGAAAGGGGGTCACGCAATGTGCGCAATGACGGAGACGGCATCTACCGTCGCAGTGGTGGAGACGAGCTGGTGCTGGATCTGACCGAAAGCGGGGAGGGCTACAGGGGGGCCTTCCGTATCGCCCTGGAGATGCGCTGAAAGTGCAGGCGGTCGGGGCAGGGATGTCATCGGGGCTGCCAGGGAAGGTGACTCGCGCCCGGGCCATGGTGCAGCTAGGCGTCGGGTGGTCCCTTGAGCTCGAGGGTGTTGCCATCGGGGTCCTGGAGGTGGAGCGAGGGGCCCGTCCCTTCGGCCCCGTAGCGCGGCTTGGTCTCGCCGACCTCGACGCCGTGGGCGGCCAGGTGGCGACGGATCGCCGCCTCGTCGAAGGGGGCGAGGCGCAGGCAGAAATGATCCAGGTTATGGCCATCCCGGTCGGGTGGCGGTCCGCCGCGGCGGCCCAGGGGGCCTTCCACGGGCACCAGGTCGATCAGCGCGTCGCCCGCCCGCAGCTGGATCAGACCGAGCGCGTCCTGGCGCTTCTCCAGCGTGCAGCCCAGCACCTCGCAGTAGAAGGCGAGCATGCGTTGCTCGTCGCAGATGCGCAGCACCAGATGGTCGATCCCGCGGATGGGCAGCATCACGGCACCTCGCCGGGCTTCGGTGGGTCGTCAAGGAGACTATGGCGCAGGCCGATGCATTCCACCAGGGGAGCCTCACCCTTGGTCCCGGCCAGCGCTGGCGGCGGGTGCAACGGCCGCTGACGCCGTGACGCTCGGTACTATATTGAAGGCAGAGGACTAATGTGCAGGACGATGAGGGCGTGCCGAGGTGGCACCCGGGGCCGGTGGCGCTTCGGACACCGAGCGGGAGGCCGGCGTCATGTTGGCGAGTGCGAGGATTCAGGCTTGGCGGACGCCGCTGCGTGGGCGGCTCTTCTCTCCGGAAGATGAGGGCTATGACGAGGCTCGACGGGTATTCAACGGCATGATCGACTCGCGGCCCGCCGCCATCGTGCGCTGTGCCGGCGTGGCCGACGTGATGGCGGCCCTGGGCTTTGCCCGCGAGGCCGGCTTGCCGGTGGCCGTGCGCGGCGGTGGCCATGGGGTGACGGGTAGCGCCGTCGGCGAGGGTGGCCTGGTGGTCGATCTGTCGGCGATGAGGAGCGTGCGTGTCGATCCACGGCGGCGAACGGCGCGAGCCGAGGGGGGCGCCACTTGGGGCGACTTCGATCACGAGACCCAGGCCTTCGGGCTGGCCACCACCGGCGGCATCGTGCCCTCGACCGGCATCGCGGGTCTCACCCTGGGCGGGGGAATCGGTTATCTCAACCGCAAGTACGGTCTTGCCTGCGACAACCTGCTGTCGGCCGATGTGGTCACGGCCGACGGCCAGTGGCTCACGGCCAGCGACGACGAGAATGCCGAGCTCTTCTGGGGCCTGCGCGGCGGGGGCGGCAACTTCGGCGTGGTGACGTCCTTCGAGTACCGGTTGCATCCCGTCGGGACCGTGCTCGCCGGCGAACTGGTCTTTCCGCTGGATCGCGCCAAGGAAATGCTGCGCTTCTATCGGGACTGGTCCAGCGCAGCGCCCGATGAGCTGAGGGCGGATGCCACCCTGCTGTTGGGCCCCGAGGGGCCAGTGCTGGACATCATCGTCTGCTGGTGCGGGGAACTCGAGGAAGGCGAGAGGGTGGTACAACCCTTGCGCTCGATGAGCGCTCCCCTGCTCGATACCATCGCGCCCGTCCCCTACCCGGTGGTGCAGAACCTGCTGACCGAGGTCTTCCGACCGGGGCTGCGGCACTACTGGAAGGCGGGCTTCATGCGGACCTTCAGCGATGCCGCCATCGAGGCGATCGTGGACAGCTTCGCCGATGACGTGCCATCCCCCTTCGCCGCGATCGCGATCGAGCACCTGGGCGGGGCGGTCGGCCGCGTGGAACCACAGGACACCGCCTTCGCTCATCGGCACGCCCAATACAGCGTGCTGGTATTGCGCATGTGGCAGGATCCGGCCGATTCCAGCGCCAATATCGCGTGGGGACGCCGCTGCTTCCACGCTGCGGCGCCGTTCCTGGACGAGGGTGCGTACGTCAATTACCTGGCCGACGAGGGGGAAGCGCGGGTCCGGGCCGCCTACGGGGGCAACTACGAACGGCTCGCAGCGTTGAAGCGTCGCTATGACCCCGCGAATCGGTTCCGCTTCAACCAGAATATCCCCGCCTCAACCGTCTCCTGAGCGGCGGTGTCGGCATCCCGCCAGGGCAACAGGGGGCGGGGCCGACCTAGTCCCGCCGTCGGTTGCGTCTCGCCAGCCAGCTGCCGACGCAGGCCAGCAGCAACATCAGGCCCAGGGCCAGCGAGAGCCAGCCGAGCGGAATCAGGAAGAACGGCTCGTGCAGCACGCCCCGCGTGTCGATGTGTGAGCCGATCAGGCGGTAGACGACGCCGCAGGTCACGGCGGTCGTGAAGAAGAAGGCGGATAGAAACCCGGTGGTCCTGAAGATCGTCATCCTTGCTGGCATTCCCTGATGCATTGGTGCGGCCGTGAGCCCCGCTCGGCAAGGCTGCCGGACTCGCCGGCGCTGCCGTTCGCGTGGTAGACCGTCATAGGGCGCTGCCGTTCGGCCGGACACTGCCATGGGGATGCGATGGCAGTGGCAGAGTCTGGCCGTCTCTGCCACGTTGCTCGGTATGGAGACACGTCAACCCGCCCAACATGTCAGCCTGGTGGCGACCCGGGATGTGATTATCGGCACCCTCACGGGGCTGCATGATGTCTTCAACTGCTTCGGTGCCCTGGGCTGGTTCGACGAGGCGCTCGCCCGGCATCCGCCGTTCAGCGTGGACATCGTCGCCGCGGGCGAGGGGCCGCTGACCCTGGATGCCGGCCTGTCCCTGCTGAAGAAGCGCTCCGTCGAGGAGGTCACGCACACCGATCTGGTCATCGTGCCGTCCTTCATGGTGGTGGATGGCGAATGGCAGACCGGCCGGTATCCCGAGCTGGTGGACTGGCTGCTGGCCATGCACGTCGGGGGAGCACGGCTGTGTTTGGCGTGCTCGGGGACCCTGCTGCTGGCGGAGACGGGCCTGCTCGACGGGCGCGAGGCCACCATGCACTGGGCCTATGCCGACACCTTCCGGCGCCACTTTCCCCAGGTGACCCTTGCCCTCGAGAAGACCCTGATCATCGAGGGCGAGCACCAGGAGCTAGTGATGTCGGGGGCCGGTTCGTCCTGGCAGGATCTCGCGCTCCACCTGGTGGCCCGGCAACTGGGCTCGGGCGTGGCCCAGGCCATTGCCAAGTTCTTCGCCTTCGACCTGCATACCGACGGCATGGCGGCCTACAGTGTCTTCTCGCCCCGCTTCGACCACGGCGATGCGGTGGTCGAGCGCGCCCAGCGCTGGATCGCCGAGCACCTTGACTGCCACTCACCGGTGGAGCGGATGGCCGCGGGCAGCGGTGCCGCGGAGCGAAGCTTCCAGCGGCGCTTCCTGAAGGCCACCGGCTACTCGCCGATCCAGTACGTGCAGGCGCTGCGGCTCGAGGAGGCGAAGCGCCTGCTGGAGCGCACCTCCCGGCCCATCGACGAGATCGCCTGGGCCGTGGGCTATGAGGATCCGGCCTTCTTCCGGCGACTGTTCAAGCGGCAGGCGGGGATCACCCCCGGGGGGCATCGGCGCAAGTTCCATGTGCCGGGTGCCACCTGCCCGCCGTAGGCAAGCGCATCAGGGCCGGCCTGGCCACCGGGGGACGGCAGCCGCCGCCCCGGTGGTCGGTCCGCACGCCGGCGTCGTTCCGGCGTGCGCTGTCGTGCCCGCCGATCAGCTGGCGGGCGCGATATTCTGGTTCACCCGGAAGAGGTTCTCCGGGTCGTAGTGGGCCTTGATACGCTGCAGGCGTGGCAGGTGGTCGCCGTAGGTCCCGTGAATGCGCTCCTGGCCCTCCTCCATCATGAAGTTCACGTAGGCGCCTCCCGCCGAGTGGCCATGCAGGGCCTCCCAGTAGTTACGCGCCCAGCGCCGCATGCGCTCCTGGTTGGCCGGGTCGGCATCGATGCCGGCGATGACCATCGACCAGGTGGCATCGCGGAACCGCCAGGCGGTGGCCTGTTCCTCGACGCGGTGCACGGCGCCGTCGATGGGATAGAGGTGCATCGTCGACAGGCTGGTGGGCACCTCGGCGAAGCGCTGATGCTCGGCGATGGCCGCGTCGGGGAGCTCGCGGACCACATCGCCCTTCCAGTACCACTGCAGGCCTTCGGGGTAGAGGGCATCGAACATGCTCTGCAGGGCGGGGTAGGGCATGGGGCCGATGCCCTCGAACAGCGGCTCGGCCACCTCGCGGGCCGGCTGCAGCGCCGCCTCGGCATCCGCCTCGCTGCCCGTGAGGCACCATTGCAGCCCGCACACCTTGCGGCCGTGCAGTTCCGGCGGGAAGGGCGGCGCCGAGGGCACCTCGGCGGTGAGGTAGAAGGCGTAGACCTCCTCCGGCGCCTGGGGCAGCCAGTCGCGATACCAGCGCAGCGTGGTCTCGAGGGCCTCGATCGGCCAGAACAGTGGCCCGGCGATGACCGTCTCCACCGGGTGCAGACGGAACTCGAACGAGGTCACCACGCCGAAGTTGCCGCCCCCGCCGCGCAATGCCCAGAACAGGTCGGGGTGCTCGTCCTCGCTGGCATGCACCAGCCGGCCATCGGCGAGGACCACGTCGGCGCTCAGCAGGTTGTCGATGGCGAGGCCGTGGCGACGGGTCAGGTAGCCATGGCCGCCACCGAGAGTCAGGCCGGGCACGCCGGTATTGGAGTGGATGCCGCTGACGGCCGCCAGGCCGAAGGCATGGGTGGCATGGTCGACGTCGCCCCAGCGACAGCCGGGCTCGACGCGAAGCGTCCGGGCTCCGGGATTCACGCGCAGTCCCTTCATCGACGAGAGATCGATGACCAGGCCGTCGTCGACCGAGGCCAGGCCGGGGCCATTGTGCCCACCGCCGCGAATGGCGATCGGCAACCCCTGGTCTCGGCCGAACCCGACGGCGGCGATCACGTCCGCCACGTCGACGCACTGGGCGATCAGGCGCGGGCGTTTGTCGATCATCGCGTTGAAGAGCGTTCTCGCCTCCTCGTAGTCGGCATCGGTCGGTTGGATCACGCGACCACGCAAGGCGTCTTGCAGGGTTTCGATAGCGGATGTTGCCAACATGGGTATGGCCTCCCTGAAGGGTGAGCGGTCGGATGCCGGGACGCCTGGGCGGCCCGGCATCCCGCGGCCGGGATGGCCGGCGAGGGGTGGCCTCGCCTGGCGCCTGTCCCCATGGGGTCAGCATCGCGCTCACCGTGCTGGAAGGTGAGAGGCGGACAGGGCAGATCCGGTTCATATCGGCCATCCTGGCGCGACCGGGACGTGCATTGCGCCGTCCCGGTGGGGGCGCGGGACGGCAGCCATCGGACAGGGCAGAGAGGGCGGGCAGGGGCAGGCCGCACCGGGTGCGGCCTGCGGTGAGGACTCAGGCCTCGGGGGTCATGCAGTTGTCATAGAAGGTGACGGTGGCGGGCCAGTCGGAGAACAGGCCACGGACCCCCACGTCCCGGGCCAGCACGTCCAGGGTCAGCAGCTTGTCGCCGTTGCCGTCGATGACCGCGTCGGTGGTCTGGTGATACCACTCGCCGTCCCGGGTCAGCGGGCCGGAACGCTCGAAGCTCCAGGCGATCAGGTCCAGCCCGGCCGCCCGGGCGCGCTCGGCATAGACCGAGGGCACGATGCGGCTCTCGCCGTCGTCGGCCCCGGGATCGGCCGCCAGCAGCATCCACATCGGCGGTGCCAGGATCTTCACGCCCTGCTCGGCGAGTTCTTCCATGCTGGGCGACCAGCTGGACGGATCGCGATGATCGAAGTCATCGAGGTCGTAGCGGTCATCCAGGTAGACGGCCTGGTCGCCGAAGGCCGGCGCGTTGGCGATCCAGTAGTGCACGTCCTCCAGGTTGAACGACTGCGGGAAGACCTCGCTTGCCGGCACGCCGGCGGCCTCGTACTCGTCGATCATCTTCTGGGCGTAGTCGGCCTGGCTCATGCCCTCGAAGGGCATGGCGACGCTCGGGGCCTTGAGTTCCGGCGTCATCCGCACGCCCAGGGCCTGGAACAGCGCGATGCTCTCGGCATGCGTCATCAGGGTGCCGCGATCGGCGTAGAGGTCGGTGCGCCAGCCGGGCGTGCCATCCAGGTAGGCCGCGACGCTGCGCGCCTCGGTGTTGGCGCCCTCCATCTTGCCCTGCAGGGACTTGAACTCGGCCAGGGTGATGTCGCTGGTGCAGCACTGGACTTCGGCTGCATTGGTCAGCTCGCCACTGTCCGGGTCGAAGGCCGGCGGCACGCTGCACTTCCGGGCCAGGTCGGTCTCGAGGATGTTGGTGGTGGCATGGAGGTCGCACTGGGAGTGTCGGCAGACGAGCGCCTGGTCGGCGGTGAAGGTCACGTCGCACTCGATGGTCCCGGCCCCCATCTGGGCCGCGGCGAGGTAGGACTCGCGGGTATGCTCGGGAAACTGCATCGGCGCCCCGCGATGGCCGATGGTGAAATCACTGCGGCGCCAGGGCCGGTCATCAGTAGCACAGCGCAGCAGGCGAGCCTTGAGGTCGCGTTCCCGCTGGCTGTCCTCGCCCATGGCCTGTACCAGCGCCAGGGGGCGGGGCCCCAGGGTAACCTGGCTGGCGGCGGCCGCGACGGCGTCATCCGGCGCCGCCGACACCGGGGCCGAGGCCAGCAGCCACGGCAGCCAGCAGAGAGTGAGTGTCGGGATCATCCGTTTCATCGTGGGCCTCGCTATCCTTGGTGGTGGTTCCCGGGTAGGGCGACCCCAGCATGCCGCCGGACTGTTACAGGGGCGTGTGTGCCCGGCGACAGGCGGGCGTCGGCCTCCTGCTAGTATGGGCGATATCCATTGGCTGCCACCTGCGTGGTCAGAGCATCTCCCGGGTGGTCTCCATTACCCGGCCATCGACCGTGCGCTGCACCTTGTCCTCGATCTCGTTGCACAGCGACTCGACCTCCGGCGCCGTCGGCTTGACCACCACAAAGGTCCATTCGCTGGTCTCCAGGCGGTCACGGTCGGCACTTTCGCAGACCGCTACCGCCGGGTTGCGGCCATAACGCTGATGCATCCCGCGCATGCGCTGGCGCTTCTCCTTGAGGGAGGCGCAGCCGGGAAGGGAGATTCGCAGGGTGAGAATGCCGAGATTCATGGCCACTCCTGGTTGCTGGGGGTGCAGGAGCTTGCCGTGTCTGGATCCGCATCCTGCCGCGCCCGAGCCGAGCGCGATCGATGGCCCCGGGCGTCTCGAGACGGTTAGTCACGCTTTGTGCCGATGCCGATATTGACCCGGCTGGTGAGCACCGCGGAGGCGTCGTTTCCGGCGCGCTCCCGAAGCCTGGCGTCCAGCTCCTCGAGGACCCGGGCCTGCTGTTGCTGCGAGAGGTCGGCGACCAGCTGGCCGGGGATGGGGTTGCTGTACATCAGCCAGTCCCACAATGCCTGGCCCGACCTGAAGCGCAGGGATTCGGTGATCCGCTCCACCCGGACGTCCCTCAGGCCGGTGGTGATCAGCCGATGACGCAGCTTGTTGGGCCTGCCGAGCTGGAACGGCAGCGGTGGCGACTCCGGAGAGAGGTCGGGGAACTCGGGTACCGCGGCCTGGATGGCGTCCATCAAGAAGCGCATGAACTCGACCTCCTCGGGCAGGCCGAGGGCGATCACCAGCACCGTGCCCCCCGGCCGGGTGACGCGCACCATCTCGGCCAGGCCGGTCATGAAGTCGGGAAAGAGCATGACGCCATACTGCGATGCCGTCATGTCGAAGGTGTCGTCGTCCAGCTGCAGGGCGCAGCCGTCCATGACCCGGGCCTCGAAGTTCTTGATCCCCGCCTGTTTCACCCTGGCCTCGAGACGCTCGATCATGGCAGGGGAGAGATCGATGGCGGTGACCCGCGCCCCCAGGCGCGCCGCCGGCAGGCTCAAGGCACCACTGCCGCAGGCCACATCGAGAAACGACATGCCGGGGGCGAGGCCGGCCCGGCGCAGGGCCTCGTTGCCCAGCCACAGGTGCGTGGGGGTGACGAGACGGTCATAGCCCGCCGCGAGGCCACTCCAGACATCACGTATCGGGTCGAAGTGGAGAATGGGCATGAGGTTTCCCCCTGAGCGGCAGCCGAGGTGACGCCCACCACCCGGCCGCGCTGCGGCTTGTCTACTGTAAGTGTAGAGGGCTCACCATGCCGCCGGCCCTGGCACAAGCCCGCTGGAGGCGGGTCAGCGGGCGCGATGGTGCTTCTTGCGGCCAAGGGGGCGCGGGCGCACCCAGACCCAGCCGAGGCCAACGAGCCCTCCGAACAGGGTGTAGACGATGATGAACACCCAGTCGGGGGCCTGATAGAACAGCAGCCGGTGCAGCCAGTAGGCGATGAAGGCGCCCGAATATGCCACGTCCCCGGCCCTTTCACGCAGCGCCATCTCCCACACGGTGAGCGGGCAGAGGGCGCCCAACCAGGCCTGCAGCACCACGAAACCGATGGCCACCAGGTGCGCGAGGCGGAACCACGGATTGCGCACCCAGTGCCAGCCGAGGGGCTTGCCGACCAGTGTCAGCGCGAGTCCCAGGATCACGAACACCACGAAGGCCGCGTGGACCACCAGGATGGCATCCGCCGCCAGGGAATAGAGCAGGCGAGAATCCATCAGGCCCCCCTCGAGGTGACGCTGAGCGACGGTGTCCTTCCGCCGGGCCATGGCACACCGCTCCAGGCGGGCGCCCGATCCGGCAGGGTCTCAATATTGGACATCGCACGCCGCATGGGAGCTCACTCTGGCCTGGGGCACGGCCTCCTGGAAGGACAGGGCCTGGAAGACCTCGGTCGGGACCCCGGGCAGTACCAGGCTGGGCATCGGTCGGAAGCCGAAGCGGCCAGAGTCGCGTGGCTCCCCCACCAGCATGCAGCCCCGGGCTCCGAGCTCGCGCAACTTCGCCAGCGCCGCCTCCACCAGCCGCGAGCCGATGCCCTGCCCCTGGCGAGAGGGGATCACCGCCAGCGGCCCCATGCCATACCAGCCGTGGCTGCCAGCCAAGAGGGGCATGGGGGAGAGGGCCACATGGCCGACCAGAACGCCATCCTCCTCGGCCACCAGGGCTACCAGGGCTACCAGGGGCATGATGGCAGGGGCGTCCGAGGCGGTCTCGGGGCGGATGATCCGGTTCATGACGGCATCAGGCTCCTCCCGGCGCAACGCGACGAGGGTCATTTGCCTGACGAGCTTAGCGCCCGCGCATGACCCGGACCACATCGGCCATGGTCGCCAGGGCGATCTCCGCCGGCGTCTTGCTGCCCAGATCCAGGCCGATCGGCATGCGGATGCGCCCCAGCGCCTCGTCGTCCAGGCCGCCGCTGCGCCGAAGCCGCTCGGCGCGGTTTGCCGAGGTGCGCCTGGAGCCCATGACGCCAACATAGAAGGCCTCGCCGCGGACGGCCTCGAGCATGGTCAGGTCATCCAGGCGAGGGTCGTGGGTCAGGGCCACGACCGCGGTCATCGCGTGGGCGGGGTGACGCTTTAGGTACTCGCTGGGCAGCTCACGCCGGCAGCGGGCGTCGCCGGGGACGAAGTCGGCCCAGGCCTCGTCACGGGGATCACAGACCACCACCTCGAAGCCGAGCGACTGGGCGAACTGCGCACAGTACTGGCTGACCGGCGAGATACCGGCGATCAACAGCCGCGCTGCCGGGCCGACGCGAATCCTCGCCTCCCGGGCGAGGAGTTCCACGCGTGGGCCCAGAGCATCGGCCGTCGTCCACTGGCTGAAACCGGTGTCGAGCGTCACGCGACGCTCCTGCAGGGTTCCGCCCCGCAGCGCCGCGGCATACGACTCCAGCTCGCCGGCCGCCCGCCGGTCGACGGGCCAGTGTTCCACCAGCACCTCGAGACGACCGCCACAGGGCAGGCTGACTCCTCTGGCGTCGATCGTATCGAGGCCCGCCCCGTAGGCGACGACCTGGACCGGGGCCCTGAAGGCCCCGACGGACAGGCGTGCCAGGAAGTCCTCCTCCACGCAGCCCCCCGACAGGGAGCCGATGTGTCGGCCGTCCGCCCGGGCGACCAGCAGGGCGCCCGGCTCGCGGGGCGCGGAGCCGAAGGTCGACAGCACCGTGCACCACCAGAGATCGTGGCCGGCGGCGTGCCAGCGCTGGGCGGTCTCGACCACTTCCAGATCCAGGGCACGCATGGTCAGGCCCCGAGCTGGTCGCCGATGGGCAGCCGGCGGATGCGTCGGCCGGTGGCGGCGTGGATGGCATTGGTCACCGCCGGGGCGAGCGGCGGAACGCCGGGTTCGCCGACGCCGGTCGGGGGCTCGCCGGAGGCCACGATATGCACCTCGATCCGGGGCATCTCGTCGAGGCGCAACACCTGGAAGTCATTGAAGTTGGACTGCACCACCTGGCCCCCATCGAGGGTGATCTCGCTGTGCAGGGCGGCTGCCAGGGCGAAGCCGATGCCGCCTTCCATCTGGGCGCGGATCACGTCCGGGTTGACGGCCACCCCGCAGTCGAGTGCGCAGACCACGCGCTCGACCTTGAGGCGGTTCTCGGCATCGACCGACACCTCGGCCACTTGGGCGACATAGCTGCTGAACGACTGGTGGATGGCGATGCCGCGGCCGCGCTTCACGCCCTCGCCTCCCGGGGCGAGATCCGACGTCCAGCCGGCCTGCTCGGCGGCCAGGTCCAGTACCCCTCGCCAGCGCGGGTGCTCGGCGAGCAGCTCACGGCGGTAGCGATAGGGGTCCTGGCCCGCGGCCACGGCGGCCTCGTCGATCAGGCTCTCGGTGGAGAAGGCCGTGTGGGTGTGACCCACGGAACGCCACCACTGCACCGGCACGCCGATGTCGCTCGGCGAGTGCAGCTCGACGTTCAGCGCCGGCACGGCGTAGGGCAGGTCGGCGATTCCCTCGACCGAGGTGGGGTCGATGCCGTCCTTGACCATCGACTCCAGTGCGGTGCCGGTGAGGATCGACTGGCCGACGATGCGCTGCTGCCAGGCCACGGGCTTGCCGGCCTCGTCCAGGCCGAGCCGGGCGCGATGGACGTTGAGGGGGCGATAGTGGCCGCCTCGGGTGTCGTCCTCGCGGCTCCAGACCATCTTGATCGGTGCGCCCCGGCCCTGGGCGCGGGCGGCCCTGGCGATCGCCGCCGCCTCCAGCACATAGTCGCTTACCGGGTTGGCGCGCCGTCCGAAGCTGCCTCCGGCATAGAGCTGGTGGATGGTGATCTGCTCCGGGGCCAGGCCGAGCAACTCGCCCACCAGCTGCTGGTCCAGGGTCTGCCACTGCTCGCCGTTGTGGATGGTGCAGTGGTCGTCCTGCAGGTCCACCACGCAGTTGAGCGGCTCCATGGCCGCGTGGGCCAGGTAGGGCACCACATAGTCGGCCTCGATGACCTGGGCGGCCTCATCCAGCCTCGCGGCGGCGTCGCCGCGCTGGGTGACCGGCCGGCCGGGCGTGCCGGCCAGCGCGCGATAGGCGGACTCGATCTCGTCGCTGCTCATGGTGAACGCCTGGCCGTCGTCCCACTCGAGGGCCAGGGCGTCGCGGCCCTGCATGGCGGCCCAGGTGTTGCTTGCCAGCACCGCGACCAGGTCACCACCACGGGTCGGAGAGGCGAAGCGCACGCTGGCCACCACGCCCGGCACTTTCAGTGCCTCGGCGTCGTCGACGCTGACCAGTCGGCTGCCGAAGCGCGGGGGGGGGGCGCCGGCACGGCGACCAGCATCCCGTCCAGCTGCACGTCCTGCGTGAAACGGGCGCTGCCGTCGGACTTGGCGGGGCTGTCCTGGCGGGGCAGGCGCTGCTTGCCGATCAGCGTGAACCGCTCGGGGGCTTTCAGCGTGATGTCCTCGGGCATCGCCTGGCCGGCGGCGGCGTCGGCCAGTTCCCCGAAGTCCAGTTCGCGTCCCGAGGCCTCGTGGATGACACGGCTCTCGCGCACGGTCAGGCTGCCGGGGGAGACCTCGAGACGCTCGGCGGCGGCCGCCACCAGCATGGCCCGTGCCGTGGCGCCGGCCCGGCGCATCTGCTCGAAGGAGTTGGCGATGGAGGTGCTGCCGCCGGTGCCCTGGATGCCGAACGCCAGGTTCTTGTAGCGCTCGGTGTCGGCCGGGGCGCCCTCGACGCGAACCGACTCCCAGTCGGCGTCAAGTTCCTCGGCGACCAGGGTCGCCAGTCCGGTGTAGGTGCCCTGACCCATCTCGATGTGCTTGGCGATCACCACCACCTCGCCGTCCGGCGTGACGCGCACGAAGGCGTTGGGGGCGAATTCGCCATTCTCTTCGGCTGCCCCGGCCCCTCCGCCGCGGCCCAGCAGGGGCGACAGGTAGAGGCCCAGGGCGAGGCCGGCGGAGCCCTTCATGAAGCCGCGGCGACTGACATTCACCAGCCGCTGTTGCGTCGTGGGGGCCATGTCATGCTGCCGATTCGCCAATACGTGCATCAGGACACCTCCTGGCCCAGCGATTCCGCTGCCGCGTGGATGGCGGCGCGAATGCGTACATAGGTGGCGCAGCGGCAGAGGTTGCCGCGCATGGCGCCGTCGATGGCGGCGTCGTCCGGCGACGGGTTGTCGCGCAGCAGGGCAGCGGCCGCCATGATCTGGCCCGACTGGCAGTAGCCGCACTGGACCACGTCGAGCGCGCGCCAGGCCCGCTGCACGCTGGCCCCGGCCGGGTCGTCGCCGATGGCCTCGATGGTGGTGACCCGCCGATCCCCCACGGCGGCGATGGGCGTGATACAACTGCGGGTCGGCTGGCCGTCCAGGTGCACGGTGCAGGCGCCGCACAGCCCCTTGCCGCAGCCATACTTGGTGCCGGTGTAGCCGACGAGATCGCGGATCGCCCACAGCAGGGGCATGTCATCCGGGGCATCCACCTCGTGGGTTTGCCCGTTGAGGATCAGGGTCGTCACGGTCGCTCTCCTCGTCATTGGGGACGCTTACTCGGGGCAGTGTAGTTGTGCTCCCAGGGGATGGGCGGGCGTGGGCCAGGCCCAAGAAGAACGCCGGACTCAGGACTGGCGGGGCCGCAAGGCGGTCAGGTCCTCAACTACGTCGATATCGAGATGGATGCCGGGATCGTCCACCTCGAGTTCGAGGGAATGAGCGCGGTGGCGGGCAATGACGCCGCGCGCGCCCTCGTCGCCATGGAGGGCACTCAGTTCGCCCCAGAAATCGCGGCCGAAGAGTACCGGATGCCCCGGCCGGCCCCCCTGCCGGGGGCGCACGATGCGCGCTCGCGTGGCATGGGCCTGCAGCTGCCCCAGCGTTTCGGGCGACAGACTCGGCATATCGGCCAGCAGCACTGCCGCAGCCACGCTATCCACCAGGTCCGGGGCATTGCCCAGGGTGGCGAAGGCATCGGCGAGGCTGGCGCCGAGCCCGTCGTGGGCATGAGGCGCCCGGATGACGGGGGTGTCCGCTGCCAGTCCCAGGACGGCGGGGTCGTCGCCGTCGCGGATCACCACCCGCAGCCGGGAGAAGGCGGCCGCGGCGTTGGCCACCGCGGCGGCGAGCAGGGGCTGGCCCGTGGGTAGCCGGGCCAGGCGCTTGTCCCCGGCGCCGAAGCGCCGTGACGCCCCGGCGGCCAGGATGACCGCTACCACGTCACGGGCCTCGCCCCGGCCACGCGGGCTCATAGCCGGACCAGCATCTTGCCGCGGTTGGCGCCCGCGAAGAGCTTGAGGAAGGCATCGGGCGTGCGTTCCAGGCCATCCTCCACGGTTTCCTCGTAGTCGAGCCGCCCGCTCTCGACCTGGGGACCGACTTCCTCGAGGAACTGCGGGTAATGGGCCCAGTGATCGAAGACGATGAAGCCTTCCATGCGGGCACGGCGGATCAGGATCATCGCCAGGTTGCCGGGGCCGGGGCTGGGCGTGGCCTCGTTGTAGCGGGCGATCATGCCGCACACGGCGATGCGGGCGCCGACCCTGAGGGTGTTCAGGGCCGCCTCCAGGCACACCCCGCCGACGTTCTCGTAGTAGACGTCGAAGCCCTCTGGACAGGCCGCTTGCAAGGCCTCGGTGAGCTCGGCG
Organism: Halomonas nitroreducens; assembly: GCF_003966155.1. Taxonomy (GTDB): domain Bacteria; phylum Pseudomonadota; class Gammaproteobacteria; order Pseudomonadales; family Halomonadaceae; genus Halomonas; species Halomonas nitroreducens. The sequence continues at coordinate 340,218 of NZ_RXNS01000002.1, read as the reverse complement.
GCATCCTTGCCCTTGTAGCCGACTGCCTTGATGCCCCGGGACTCGAGCCAGTCGAGCTTTTCCCGGGAGCCGGCGATGCCGACCACGGTGCCACCCTTGGCCCTGGCCAGCTGCACGGCCAGCGAGCCCACCGCACCTGCAGCACCGCTGACCAGCACGTTGTCGCCTTCCTTCATTCCGGCGATGCGGTTGAGGCCGGTCCAGGCGGTCATGCCGGGCATGCCCAGCACGCCCAGGTAGGCCTGTTCAGGCACCTTGAAATCGGGAAGGGGCTCGAGCTGGTTGCCGGGCAGCTGGGCGAGGTCGCGCCAGCCGGCCATGTGACGCACCTTGGTGCCTACCGGAAAGGCTGTATCGCGGGACTGGATGACCTCGCCGATGGCGGCCCCTTCCAGGGGGGCGTGCAGTGCAAAGGGCTCGATGTAGGTGGTCACGCCGCTCATGCGGCCGCGCATATAGGGGTCCACCGAGAGCCAGGTGTTGCGCACGCGCACCTCGCCGTCCGCCAGTTCGGGCAGCTCGGCCTGGTGCAGCTCGAACAGCTCTCGAGCCGGCGTGCCCTGGGGATGATCGTTGATGGTGAAGTAGCTTGCTTGCATCGGGTGTCTCCCTTTCCAATGATGCCGTGGTGTGCGCGGATACCGACTGTGATCCCAGGCTAGGGCATCGGGGTGATGTCACGCCAATCGGTCCTGATTGGCGTGCACTCGGCGGGGCCGGCCGACGTGGTGGGGCGGCCGGTGGGAAGGTCGTCAGGCCTTGAGCGAGGCCATGTCGATGACGAAGCGGTAGCGTACGTCGCCTTGCTCCATGCGCTCGAAGGCGGTGTTGATGTCCTGGATGTCGATCGTCTCGATGTCGCAGCGGATATCGTGCTCGGCGCAGAAGTCGAGCAGCTCCTGGGTCTCCTCGATGCCGCCGATCAGTGAGCCGGCCAGCATCCGGCGCTTGAACACCAGGTTGACGCCCTCAATGGCGGGTTCGATGGGATCGAGCAGGCCGACCAGGATATGGGTGCCGTCGTACTTCAGGGCCGCCAGGTAGGGGTTGAGGTCGTGCTGGACCGGCACGGTGTCGAGCATGAAATCGAAGGTCTCGGCCACCGCTTCCATCTGGTCCGGGTCGCTGGAGACCACTACGTGATCGGCGCCGTGGCGTCGCGCTTCCTCTACCTTGGCCTCGGAGCGGGTGAAGACGGTCACCTCGGCGCCCAGCGCCTTGGCCAGCTTGACGCCCATATGGCCCAATCCGCCCATGCCGACCACCCCGATCTTGTGGCCGGTCCTGACGCCGTAGTGCCTGAGCGGCGAATAGGTGGTGATGCCGGCGCACAGGATGGGGGCGGCGGAGGCGAGGTCGATGCCCTCGGGCATGCGCAGCACGAAGTGCTCGCTGACCACGATGGCATCCGAGTAGCCGCCCTGGGTGAAGCTGCCGTCCTGGCGATCGTCGCTGCCGTAGGTCATGGTGAAGCCCTCGAGGCAGAACTGCTCGACGCCATCGCGGCAGGACTGGCAGTGGCGGCAGGAGTCGACCATGCAGCCGACGCCGACCAGGTCGCCGACCCGGAAGCGGCTCACCTCGTCGCCCACCGCGGTGATGCGGCCGACGATCTCGTGGCCGGGCACGATGGGGAAGCGGGTCATGCCCCAGTCGTCGCGGGCGAAGTGCAGGTCGCTGTGGCAGACGCCGCAATAGAGGATCTCGATGGCGACGTCGTCCGGGCGCGGCCGGCGACGTTCGAAGCTGAAGGGGGCCAGCGGCTGGTCGGCCGCGTGGGCCGCGTGGGCCGCATAGGCACGCGTCTCACTCATGGAGGGTTCTCCTCTCGATCGGTGTTACCTCGGGGGCGAGGTTGCAGGCATTATGCGGAGAGGAGAGCTCGCTGAGGACCCAGGTTCCTCCGGGTTTTTTGCACGTTTCTCCGATAGCCGGACTTCGCTCGACATCGAGGCGGCAGAAATTGTCATAATCGTCTTACCCTGCGTCATGGAGCCAGGATGACTGCATATTCCCCGGCCGAGGCCCTGGTCGAGCTGATGGCGCCCCTGGTCGAGGGCGACGGCTATACCCCGACGCCGCTCAAGGAGGTGTCGCTGGTGGCGGCGCAACGCCCCTGCGCGCGCACGCCGCTGATGTACGACCCCAGCCTGATCATCGTCGCCCAGGGGCACAAGATCGGCTATCTCGGCGACCGCGAGATCCACTACGGGCCCGGCCAGTATCTGGTACAGACACTGCCGTTGCCCTTCGAGTGCGAGACCCATGCCTCCCTCGAGTCGCCACTGCTGGGCGTGTCGATACGCTTGGATCCGGCGCTGCTGGGGGAACTGGTGACGGCCATGGGCGAGCGGCCCGAGGATGAGGACGCGGCGCCCGTGCCCATGGCCTCGGTGTCGATGACCGGGGGCATGCAGGGGGCGGTGGTGCGGCTGCTGCGAACGCTGCAGGACCTCACCGAGACCGCCGCCATGGGCGAATCGCGGGTGCGAGACGTGGTGTTCGAGGCGCTGAAGGGGCAGCAGGGGCCGGCATTACGTGCCCTGGTCCTGCACCGGGGGCACTATTCCCGGATCGTCCAGGTGCTGTCGCGGCTGCATGCCCGCTATGCCGAAGAGGTTTCGGTGGAGGCGCTGGCGCGCCAGGCCAACATGAGCCCGTCGACCTTCCACCAGCACTTCAAGGCGGTCGCCCAGGCCTCGCCGCTGCAGTACCTGAAGCGGCTGCGCCTGATCAAGGCCCAGCAGCTGCTCGTCCAGGACAGCAGCAACGTGAACCAGGCCGCCGAAACAGTGGGCTATCGCAGCGTCTCGCAGTTCAGCCGCGACTATAAGCGCTATTTTGGCACCTCGCCGCTGCAGCATCGCCAGGAGGAGCGAGCGAAGCAGGCGTTGTGAGTGGGGGCGTGTCCAGGCATCGTCCGGTCGCCGTCACAGGATCTCGCGGGCCGTCTCGATGACTCGACCGTCCACGCTGCGCTGTACCCTGTCCTCGATCTCGCTACACAGCGACTCGACCTCCGGCAGCGAGTGGCCCGTTACCACGAAGGTCCACTGGCTGGTATCGAGGTTGTCGCGCTCGGCACTCTCGCATACCGCCACCGAGGGATTGCGGCCATAGCGTTGGTGCATCCCGCCCATGCGCTGGCGTTTCTCCTTGAGGGAGCCACAGCCGGGCAGGGAGATCGTGAGGGTCAGGATGCCGATGCGCATGAGTCACCCGCTGCGTCGTATCATCTGCTCGGTCTGGGGACCCCGCAGGGCAAGCGTCGGTGATCCCACGATGACCGTAAAGCGTCAGGAGCGGGCCCCGGGCTAGTTCCCCTCCACCAGCTGTTCCACGGTGATCGGGAGGTTGCGCAGGCGCTTGCCGGTGGCGTGGTGGACGGCGTTGGCGATCGCCGGCGCGATCCCGGTCAGACCGATCTCGCCGATGCCCCGGGCGCCGAACTCGTTGAAGCGGAAGTCGGGATGATCGAGAAGCTCGACGTCGATCTCGGGCATGTCGGCATGTACCGGTATCCGGTAGTCGGAGGCATTGGCGTTGATCAGCCGGGCGTCGCGCGGGTCGTAGTCGAGCTTCTCGAGCAGTGCCATGCCGATGCCCATCACGATCGCGCCTTCCACCTGGTTGCGTGCGGCGACGGGGTTGATGGCCCGGCCGATATCGATGCTGCTGACCACCCTGGCCACCCGTAGCCGGGAAATGCCCGGGTCCCAGCGCACCTCGACGAAGTGGGCGCCGAAGGAGCGGAAGCTGTATTCCCGGCGCTCGTCGCCCGGCGCGGCGCTGCCCTCGCCGGTGATAGCGGTGAGGCGGTGGCGCGCGAGGATCTCGGCGAAGTCAGCCCGTCGGCCATCGGCCACCAGGGCGCCCGACTCGACTCCCAGGGAATCAGCGGCGAGGCCCGCGAAGCTGCCTCCCGGCTCGGTCGCCCTCGCCTTCAGCGCCGTTAGGGCGTCGTGTACCGCGGCGGCGACCGCCGGCAGCGTTGAGGCGGTGGTCATCGATCCGCCGGAGAGCGGGCCGGCGGGGAGGTGGGTCTCGCCCAGCCGGACCTCGACGCGCTCGATCGGCACGCCGGTGAGTTCGGCCACCGTCTGGGCGACGATGGTGTAGGTGCCGGTGCCGATGTCCTGGGTGCCGCAGGCGGCGACCACCGATCCATCGGCGCGCAGCTCCACTTCCGCCGCACAGGGTTGGCGGCCGGCGAACCAGGTGGCCGCGGCCATCCCCTGGCCGATGACTTCGTCGCCGTCGCGCATGGCGCCCAGCCCGGGGTCGCGCGCGGTCCAGCCGAACCGCTCGGCCGCGCTTTCCAGGCAGCGGTCGAGGTGCTTGCTCGACCACGGCAGGCCGCGTTGCGGGTCCTGGTGCGCGTAGTTCTTCAGGCGCAGGGCCAGCGGGTCCATGTCGAGGGCCAGGGCCAATTCGTCCATGGCGCTTTCCAGCGCGAACACGCCGGACACTTCCCCCGGCGCCCGCATCGGACAGGGGGTGCCGTGATGGACCGGCAGGATGCGCTGGTGGGTTGCGACGCTGTCGCAGGCATAGGCGCTGGGCGTGGCGCCCCCGCAGGCATCCACGTAGCGGTCGACGGTCGAGGTCTCGGTGAGGCTGTCGTGCTGGATCGAGGCCAGGCTGCCATCGAGCTCGGCGCCGAGGCGGATGCGCTGGCGCGAGGCGGGGCGGTGGCCAGTGGTCATCATGTCCTGCTGGCGGGGTAGCACCGTCTTGACCGGCCGGCCCAGCATCCGCGCGGCCGCGGCGGTGGCCACGGCATGTGGCCACATGAACAGCTTGTTGCCGAATCCCGAGCCGATGTAGTGCGAGATCACCTCGACCCGCTCTTCCGGCAGGTCGAAGATGCGTGCCAGGGCGTTGCGCTGGTAGAAGACGCCCTGGGTGGACTCGTGGACGATCAGGCGCTGGTCCGCCTCGTGCCACTCGGCCAGGGTGGCATGCGATTCCAGTTGCAGATGGCTCTCCGCGGCCATGGTGTAGGTCTCATCGAGGATCACCGGGGCGATGCCGAAGGCGAGCTCGGGCTCGCCCCGTGTGTAGTGGCGGACCTCTTCGCCCTCGTCGTCGCTCGCCGCCAGCCCGGTCATGACCCCCGCATCCCGGTGATAGCGAGCTTCCACGCGGAAGGCCGCGGCCCGGGCCTGGGCGAAGGTCTCCGCGATCACCAGGGCGATGTACTGGCCATGATAATGGATCCGGTCGTCCTCGAAGGGCAGGCGAACCTCGCTGACCGCGTTGCCCTGGCGCATGCTGTTGGGCGAGCGATGCAGGTCGGGAAAGTGCCCGTGGTGGAGGATGTCCACCACGCCGGGCATGGCGCGGGCGGCATCGAGCGTCAGCGATTCGAGCGTGCCGTGGGCGATGCTCGCCGGCACGGGATAGCCATGGAGCATGCCCTCGAGGCGATGGTCGACGGTATAGTCGGCGCGGCCGGTCAGCTTGGCTACGCCATCGATGCGCGGCGTGCGCCGGCCGATGACGCGGGGCTCGGTGATGTCGCTCATGTGTCGTTCTCCCTGGCGGCGCAGGCGGCATCGCGCAGCGCCCGCACGATGGCCTGGCGGGCCAGCGGAATCTTGAAGGCGTTGTGGGAGAGTGGCCGGGCATCGGCCAGGGCGAGGTCCGCCGCCGCCTCGAAGGCTCCGGTCTCGGCCCGTTTCCCCGCCAGCAGCGCCTCGGCCTCGCGGCAGTGCCAGGGCTTGGTGGCCACCCCGCCCAGCGCCAGGCGCACCTCGCCGATCAGGCCCTCGTCCAGCGACAGCATGGCCCCCGCGGATGCCAGGGCGAATTCAAAGCAGGCGCGATCGCGCAGCTTGACGTAGGCCGTGCCCAGGGGCTTGAGCGGGGGCGGCAGGGTGACGGCGACGATCAACTCGCCATCGAGGGCGTGTTCGAGATGGGGCGTGGTGCCGGGCAGGCGGTGGAAGTCGGCGAACTCGATCTCGCGCTCGCCGTGGGGGCCGTGCAGGGTGACGGTGGCGCCGATGGCGGCCAGGGCCACGCACATGTCGGAGGGATGCACCGCCACACACTCGCTGCTGCCGCCGAGCACGGCATGCATGCGGTTGACGCCGTGCCGGGCGTCGCAGCCGCTGCCCGGCGCTCGCTTGTTGCAGGCCGCGGCCGCGTCGCGGAAGTAGGGGCAGCGGGTACGCTGCATGAGGTTGCCGCCGGTGGTGGCCATGTTGCGTACCTGGCTCGAGGCGCCGGCCAGGATCGCCTGGGACAGCAGGGGATGATCCGCGAGCACGTCCGGATGGTAGGCGAGGTCGGTATTGGTCACCAGGGCGCCGATGCGCAGGCGGTCGTCGTGGAGGCGTTCAATGCCCTTCAACGGCAGGGCGTTGATATCGATGATCCGGGACGGACGCATGACATCGAGCTTGACCAGGTCGAGCAGGGTGGTGCCGCCGGCCACGAAGGCGCTGGCCGGCTCGCCCTGGCGGCTTGCCACCGCGCGCGCGACGCTGTCGGCCCGGGCGAAGGCGAAGGTCCTCATGTCTTGTCCCCTCCCTCCTGACCGTGCAGGCGCAGGCGGGCGTCCTGGATCGCCGCGAGGATGTTCTGGTAGGCGCCACAGCGGCAGAGGTTGCCGCTCATCGCCTCGCGCACCGTGGCGACATCGCCGGCGATTCGGCGATCCTCGAGCAGCGCCACGGCGGACATGATCTGCCCCGGACTGCAGTAGCCGCACTGGAAGGCGTCGTGGTCGAGGAAGGCCTGCTGGACCGGATGCAGGTGGCCCGCCCCGGCCAGCCCCTCGATGGTGATGATGGCCTGGCCCTCGCACATCACGGCCAGGCGCAGGCAGGCGTTCATCGCTCGCCCATCGACGTGCACCGTGCAGGCCCCGCACTGGCCGTGATCGCAGCCCTTCTTGGGGCCGGTCAGCCCGAGTTGCTCGCGCAGCACGTCGAGCAGGATGGCGTTGGGGGAGACCCCGACAGTGACCGGGATGCCGTTGAGGGTCAGGCGAACGGTGACGGTCGCCTCGGGGGGATGCACAGTAGACTCCATCATGCCGGCTCCACAGCGGGTAACGGCACGTCGGGCTCGGTGACGACACCGTATAGCCTTGCCGCCGGGCAAGGCGAATGACTTTCAAGCTAGGTGAGGTTGTCGGGAGCGACAAGGCGGCGCCTGGTTACCTCGAGCGCGGCGGGGAAGAGGTTCGGGACGGTGAGGTCGCGATAGCCCCGGGCGAGCAGGTCGTCGACCAGGCTGACTCCACCGCCGCCCACCTCGATGATGACGGCATTCCGCGCCGGCGCCGCGGCCTCGACCTCCACCCGTCGCAGCGAGGGCGCCAGATGCGGCTGGTACCAGCTGATCTCGTCCGCGGGCCGGCTTTCGGCAGATGGTGTCCCAATGGCTCCGGTTCATCACCGCGTGGGTGTCTCGACGCGACGGAGTGGCCGAGCATGGGCTGGCGCGCCGTCATCGCTCCAGGGTCTCGATGGCCGCATGATCGACGAGGTTCCATTCACCGCTGTTGCGGTAGAGGCGCTTGCCCTGCCGCGGGTAGTCCGACACGTCCTGGTCGAGACGCTGGCCGATCACCAGGCAGGTGAGGGGGGCGTCGCCATCGTTGTAGAGGTCATGGGCCACGCCGTTGGTCGGGCAGCCGATGAAGTCGCCGGGGCCGACGGCCTGTGGGTGATCGCCCAGGGTGGCGAGCCCCCGACCCGCCAGGATGTAGAGGCATTCCTCCTCGTAGAGGTGGGCATGATACTCGGTGGAGTAATGCCCGGGGGCCACGTGGATCAGGTGCACGCCGAGGTGCTTGAGCCCGACGGCATCCCCCAGCGACTTGTTGAGGCGGATCGCTCGGGGGTTGAGAAAGTGTTGCTTGGTCACGCCCGCCAGGGCGTCGATCTCCTTGGCTGACAGATACATGGCCATCCGCCTTGCTCCTGCAGATGCCGCCCGGTGGCCGGGATGGAGGCCGGCGGCGATGGTGGAAGGAAACCCTGGTCCTGGCCCCGTCGCTTGCCAGTCACTGGCCGTTCGACTGGCCGTCGCTTGCACTGTCTTCGCCGCCGGCCATCCCCTTGACCGCCGAGAGCGGGGTGAAGGTGTCCTCGAAGACCGCATCGAGGTCGAAGGTCGAGTGGTGACCCAGGGCCGCGAAGTGGGTCTCCAGCCAGGCGTCGGCCCAGGCACGGCCCTGGTCGTGCAGTCGGGTGAGGAAGCCCCACTCGGCATTCATCTTGCTCGAGGCGCTGAGCTCCTCGATGTCCTGTTCGGCATGAATCAGGTGCAGGCGCATGCTCCGGAAGCGCTCGAGTGCCAACCCCTCGGTCTCGATCAGCTGCTGCAGCAGCTGGATGCTGCGCAGTTCCTTGATCAGGCTCGAGTTGAAGGTGATCTCGTCGACCCGATTGATGATCTCCCGGGCGCTGCCGGGCAGCTTTCGGCGGATCAGCGGATTGACCTGCACCACCACGAGATCGCGGCAGCCCTGGTTATTGACCAGCGGATAGAGGGCGGGGTTGCCGCTGTAGCCACCGTCCCAGTAGGCCTCGCCGTCGATTTCCACGGCGGGGAAGAGGGAGGGCAGGCAGGCCGAGGCCATCACGGTGTCCACCGAGAGCTCGGGCTGGCGAAAGATCTTCGCGCGGCCGGTGCGCACATTGGTGGCGGTGACGAAGACCTTGACCCGGGCGCAGGCGTTGACGCAGTCGAAGTCGATCTGCCGTTCGACCAGATCGCGCAGGGGGTTGAGGCCCAGCGGATTGAGCCTTGCCGGGGCGATCAGCTGGGTGAGCCCCTCGAAGAACAGGTAGCTGGGCGAATGGTCCAGGCCGTCATTGCCCACCAGCCGGTCCCAGAAGGTGCGCTGGATGGGCGAGAAGCGAGCTGCCTCGCTGACCGCCTTCCAGAAGCAACGCAGGGCCTGTCGAGCGCCGTCGCGCCCGTTCCTGTAGAGGCCATCGGCCAGTACCACGGCGTTCATGGCCCCGGCGCTGGTCCCGCTGATGCCGTCGATCTCCAGTCGCTCGTCTTCCAGAAAGCGGTCGAGCACGCCCCAGGTCAGGGCCCCGTGCGAGCCGCCGCCCTGCAGTGCCAGGTCGATGCGCTTGGGTTCATCCTTCGCCATGCCTGCTCCTGATGTCCTGTCGGTGCTGCACTGCAATGTAGGCGGTCCGGTCACTGGCTGTCTGCCCGCGACGGGCGGGGCGACGTGGCGCGTCAGGCCTCCTTCGATTGGCCGCGGCCAGCCGGACCCAGCAGCAGCTCGCCCTCGATGGGCACGAAGCGGCTGGCCGACCGGACCAGGGCGTCGGCGGTGAGGGCGGGTACGCCGTAGACTTCCACTTCGACGCCGAACTTCTCGCGCAGGCGGTCGGCCAGCAGGGCGAAGTCGCCATCCCCCGAGGCCAGCACCACCACGTCGACCTCGCCGGCGTACTCCATGGCATCCAGGGTGATGCCCACGTCCCAGTCGCCCTTGGCCGAGCCGTCGGCACGCTGGATGAACGGCTTGAGCTTCACCTCGAAGCCGATGGCCCGGAGGATGTTCTGGAACTGGCGCTGTTTTTCGTCGCCCCGGTCGATGGCATAGGCGATGGCCTTGACCACCCGCCGGTCCTCGGTGGCTCGGGCCCAGAGGGCGTTGTAGTCGACGTTGCGCCGATAGGCGTGTCGGCTGGTGTAGTAGAGGTTCTGGACATCCAGCAGGAGAAGGACGTTGGGCATGGTGGAGCTCCTGACGAGGCGCCAGACAGCCTGGCGGTAGCGCATCTTGCCGGAGGCAGGGCCCCGGGTCGACTCGATGCGCCGCGGCGCATCGAGTCGACCCGGGGGGACGGCGCGCGATGGCCCGGGGCGACCCGGGCCATCGAGAGGGGCGAGGCTCAGTCGCCGGGACCGCGATGGCTGTCGGTGAGGATATGGTGCAGGCTGCCGTCATCCACCAGCGGATCCTCCAGGTTGATGACCACATCGGAGTGGGCCAGCACATAGGCCTTGCCGGTGATGGTGTTCTCCACCACCTGGTGGGTGCCCTCCTGGCGGGTGTCGGTGATCTCGCCAATGAAGCCGGTCTCGCGCAGCGAGACGGTCTCGAGCTTGTCACCGGCCTTGAGGCGCCCCTCGTAGTTCATCAGCGCCAGGCGTGCCGAGGTGCCGGTGCCGGTGGTGCTGCGGCAGATCACCCCGGGATGCACGTAGGTGGTCGACCGCGAGCGGTAGAAGTGATCGGAGATCTGGTCCACCGGTCCCATGAAGTGCAGGAAGGGCAGGGGGCCCACGTCGCCCAGGGTATAGTGGGAGAAGCCGCGCTCGGCCTGCAGGGCCTCGACGATCTTGTGCGCGCAGTCGGCCAGGGCGCGCTCCTCCTCGCGCACCAGCGAGAAGCCCAGCTCGGCCGCCTCCACCAGGGCATAGAAGCCGCCGCTGTAGGCCACGCTATAGGTAACGTCGCCGATCGTCGGCACGTGGATACTGGCTCGATAGGTGTCGATGTAGCTGGGTAGGCCCTCGCAGGTGATGGCTTCCACCACGTTGTCGACGACCTTGGCCTCGATGTGCACCTGGCCCGCCGGCGATTCCAGGATGAAGCGCTGCTGTCCCTCCTGCTTGGGCACCAGGCCGGCCTCCAACACCGCCGTGGCGGTGCAGATGGTATTGGAGCCGGAATAGATGGGATAGCCCATCACCTCCATGATGATGTAGCCGACCTCGGCCTCGGGATCGGTGGCCGGCACGATAAGGTCCACCGACATCTCGGGGATGCCATAGGGCTCGTCGAGCAGCAGCTTGCGCAGGCCGTCGGCATCGTCGCGCAGGTAATGCATCTGCTCGCGCACCGTGGCACCGGGCAGCGGGTCGATGCCGCCCAGCACGATGCGGCTGACATCGCCGCCGGCATGGGTGTCCATCAGACGAATCTTCAGTTCTTCCTTGCTCATTTCGTTCCCTCGAGCGCATAGGGCGCGCCGTGTTCCTGCCATTGGGCGTCCGGGACAATCACGATCTTGCCCAGGTAGTTGCTGCTGCGGTTGACGAAGTAGCGTTCGGCCTCGTGCAGCTCGGAGAGCCTGAAGGCCGCATGCAGCACCGGCTTGAGCTGGCCATCGCGAATCCAGTGGACGAGCTGCTCGGCTTCTTCCCGGGTGCCGTGGGAAACGCCGAATATCTGCACCTGGTAGAGGTAGATGCGGGTCCACATGATCTCGCTGACGTTGCCGCCGCTGGCGCCGGCGATGGACAGGCGCGGGTAGCTGCGTCGGCTGTTCATGTCGAAGATCATGGTGTCGATGAAGCGGTCGGTCATCTCACCGCCGACCAGGTCCATCACCGCGTCGATGGGCGCGCCACCGGTGACGGCCTTGACCTGCTCGGTGAAGGCCGTCATGTCATTGCGGTCGAGTACTGCCTCCGCGCCCAGTGCGAGCAGGGCGTCGGCCTTGTCCGGCTGGCTGAGGGCGTAGGGCACCGCCCCGACGATGCGGCACAGCTGGATCAGTGCCGTGCCCACGCCGCCGCTGGCACCGGTGACCAGCACCCGCTCGCCATGGCGGACCCGGGCCGCGGTCATCATATGATAAGCGGTCTGGTAGGAGCACATGCCCATGGCCGCCAGTTCGGCATCGGCCAGTTCGGGGTTGGCCACGGTGTGGAACTGGTCCGAGGGCACGGCGATATACTCGGCGAAGCCGCCATCGGCGCCATGGCCGTAGTAGTCGGGGGTCAGGTTGATGTCGCGACGCTCGTCAGCGTAGAGGTTGAAGTCGAGCAGGCCGCGCTCGCCGATTCGCGAGCTCGCGACGCCCTCGCCCACGGCCACCACGCGGCCGACCACGTCGGCGCCCTGGATGCGCGGGAAGGTCAGCGTCGGCGATCCGCCCATGGCGAAGGACGTTACCTCGCCCTTGTCCTTGGTCGGGTAGAGGCCCTCGCGCGCCTTGCGATCGGTATTGTTCTTCGCCGTGGCCGTTACCCGGACCAGCACTTCGCCGGCGGCGGGGCGCGGGGTGGGGACGTGCGTGTCATAGACCAGCTTGTCCACGTCGCCATGGCCGGTCAGCAGCATGGCCGACATGGTGGCGGGAACGGTTTCCGGCAGGGTCTCGGCGCCCATTGGCTACCTCCTGGCATTGGCGGTGGGTTCGAGCGCTGACGATAACAAACTCGCGGGGACACACCATCCGCGGTTTTTTTCGATTTGGCCGCGCAAGGCTGGGGGTTTTTTCGGTATTCGAGCCGGGGCCTGGGGATGCCCGTGGGTCGCTCTCGAATGGACGAACAGGCTCAGCCGGTGGTCCGCTGCCGGCTGTAGAGACGATAGCCCAGCGCCAGGCTGAAGCAGATGCCGGCGGGAATCGTCAGCGCCAGGAAGTGGAGCCAGGCGAACAGGAAGGCCCCGAAGGCCCCGCCGCCGAGGAAGCCTGCGACGATGGTCAGGAAGAGCGAGGCCCTGCGCCGATCGAAGGGGCGTCCCCGCAGGGCGCGGCCCAGGATGAGGCCGAGATCGGTGATGATGCCGGTGAGATGGGTTGTGCGGACTACCGCGCCGCTGTAGGTCGTGGCCAGGGCATTCTGCACCCCGCAGGCCATCGAGGCGATGTAATGACCGAGGAAAGACCCGCCTTCCAGCACCAGGGTGGCCGCCAGCAGCAAGGCTCCCTCGATGGCCAGCAGTGTCTCGTAGTGACGCCCCAGCTTCAGGGAGCTGCCCGGCAGCAGCAGGCCCGACAGGGCCGCCCCGATCAGGAAGCTGATCAGGATCGCCGCCAGGTGAAAGGACGTGGACAGTTGGCCGAGGGAGAGTCCCGATCCGAGCAGGGTGGCCGTGCCGGAGAGGTGGGATATCGCCTGGTGCTCGAAGCCCAGCAGGCCCACGGCATTGACGCATCCTGCCGTGAACGCCAGGACGAAGGCGCCATATTCGACCCATCTTGGCAGCTTGGAGATCACCGCAGTTCCTTACCCAATCAGCGGGGCGAAGTGGCGCCGGCCCCGGCCCCGGCCAGCCTGTCGAGCCCGTCGTACACTGTAGCCATCCGGGCACATCGAGGGATTTAACCATGTGGACGATGGGGTCCGGTAGGTGGCTCATCGTCGCGGGGATAGCTTATCAATCGAGCATGGGGCTATGCCGACACCGGATCAGATCCTTGACGGGCTGCATGCCATTGCCAACCGCTGGACCCTGCTGGCGATGGTCTGGCATGTCTACTTCGCGCTGCTGCTGCTGGCCCTGTGGTTCGCACGGCGGCCGAGCCGGCGCCATACTGCCGCCCTGCTGACGCTGCCCTTGCTCTGCGTCAGTGTCCTGGCATGGGGCGAGGCCAATCCCTTCAATGGGGTGGTCTTTCTGGTCGGGGCCCTGGCCCTGGCGGCGTGCGCCCGGCGGCTGCCGGCGGAGCGTGTTGCCCCGGGGCCTCGATGGACTCGCATGGCCGGGCTGCTGGTGATCGGGTTCGGCTGGGGCTATCCGCATTTTCTGGAGGCAGCCTCGCCACTGGCCTACCTGTATGCGGCACCCACCGGGCTGGTGCCTTGTCCCACGCTGGCGATCGTCATCGGGGTCACGTTGCTGGAGGACGGTCTGGGCTCGCGGTTATGGTCCGGTATGGTGAGCGGACTGGGCCTCAGCTATGGCCTCTTCGGTGGGCTGTATCTCGGTGTCGTCCTCGACTGGGGCCTGGTGGTCGGCGCCCTGCTGCTGATTGCACGGCTGCTGACTCGCGGGTCTTGAGCCTCGACGGACCGCGGGAAGTGAGATCAGACGCTGATGCTGGCATGCCAATCAACGTGGAGGGAGACCCATCGGCTGGGCAAAGGCGGGCGGCGGCACCCGACGGTGCCGCCGCTTGGGAGTGCGCATGCCCCTCAGTGACGCGGGTCCCAAAGACGGCCGCGATGTTCCTCCTCGTAGCCCATGGTGCCGTAGGGCACGCTGACCAGCTCGAGCTGCATGCCCCAGGGCGCCATGAAGTAGACCCAGGTCAGGCCTTCCATCGGGCCCTCGGTAAAGGTGTGGGGCTTGCCGAGGACCTCTACATCGTGCTCCTTCAGGTAGGCCACGGCCTGGTCCATGTCGTCGACATAGAAGGCGATATGGTGGCCGCCGATGTCGCTGTTGCGGGGTTGCTCCGTGCGCTGGTCCGGCGCGGTGTACTCGAAGATCTCCAGGTTGGTGCCATCCCCGCAGCGCACCAGATGGGCGGCGGGGATGGTGGCCTCCGGGTGGACATCCAGGTTCACCACCATCCAGTCGTCCTCGAAGGGACCGAAGGGCCCGATGGTGAAGAAGGCCTGGCAGCCGATCACGTCGACGAAGAAGTCCACGGCGGCCTGGCGGTCCGGGACGGTGAAGCCGAAGTGCTGGGGGCCGCGCATGCCGGGCAGGGCGGCGAGGGCGGCCTGGCTGGTGGCCGTGATCAGCAGGGCGGCGAGGGTTCGTTTGGCGAGTGGCGCCATGGTGCGTCTCCTGTGTTGTTGTTGACGGTGACCCGGGTCACCGTCCAGGAGCTCGCAAGCGCCGTGCCAACCAAGCCCAGGAGCAGGTTAAATCGGCAAGTGGTTGTTCTGGCATGGGAAGCGAGGGAAGTTCGCGTTGAAGGCCGGTGGCCAGGGCGCGGCGGCGTTACAGCTGTCATGTGACAGGTGTCGCAGGGTGGCCACCCCGGCTTGTCGGAGGCTGTCGCCTTCAGGCGACAGTGGCGTCGCTGCCGTGCCACATGGGGCAGCCGGCATCCGTTCGCTAGAATGGCGATCAACCATTCTCTATCCGGAGCCATTATGACTTGTCGAACCCTGCTGCTCTCGAGCCTGCTGATCGCCGCCACCTTGCTGGCGGGGTGCAGCTACACCCCGGCGCGGATCAGTTCCGAGCCGTTGATCGAGTTCGGCGATCACCATGACGGCCACGACCATGACCGTCATCGCCACGGCGGTGGCTTCTGCCCCCCCGGCCAGGCAATGAAGGGGCGCTGCTGATCCGGCAGGCTCGATCGAGAACGGACTGGGAGAGGGCCATGAACACCTTCAGATCCAGAGTCGTGGGGCCGACGATGCTGCTGGCGGCGGCCCTGGTCCTGGCGGGCTGCAGCTATACCCCGGCACGTGTCAAAAGCGAGCCGCTGATCGAGATCGATGGCCACCATGGCGGGTATCATCGCCGCCATGATCACTACGATGACGATCACGATGACCACTGGGACTACTATGGCCGCGACCGCGAGCGTCACTACGATGGCCGGCGCTACCGTGACCGGCATGATTACCGGGATCGGGACCGCCAGCGTTCCCGCTTCTGTCCTCCCGGGCAGGCCAAGCAGGGGCGTTGCTGACGGGGGACGGGGCGCAGGGGCGAACGGCCAGGGAACCGCCGGCGCCGGCCTTCGGCGTGACCTCTGCCACGCTAGCTCTCCTGCAGGGCCGCTTCCAGTTCCCCCAGCCGGCCCGGCACCAGGGCATCCTCCACGGCGGTGATGCGCAGCACATGGCCCAGTGATGGATGGGCGGGGCGGGCGATCAGCTTGCCTTCCCGCAACAGGTCGGCATGCACGCGCTTGGCCAGGTCCGCGCTGGCCAGGCGAATGCCGATGAAATTGGTGGCGCTCGGCAGCACGTCGGCGCCGAGCTCGCGGAAATGCCGGGCCAGCCGCTCCCGTCGGGCGATGACGTCACGGATGTGGCCGTCGATCTCCTCGGGATGATCCAGCACCACCTCGGCGGCGGCGAGGCTGAGGGTGGAGACGGCATAGTGGATGCGCACCTTCATCATCATCGCCAGGGTGTCGGGCTCGGCAATCGCATAGCCGACCCGCAGTCCCGCGAGCCCCAGCGCCTTGGACAGCGTGCGGCACCGGATCACCCCGGGCAGGGCCCGGCTGAAGCTCGGGGCCGCGGCGTCGTCGCGGAAGTCATGGTAGGCCTCGTCCAGCAGCAGCCAGCAATCCTCGGGCAGTTCCGCGTGCAGACGCTCGACGCTGGCCTCGTCGTGGACATGGCCGGTGGGGTTGTCCGGGTTGGCCAGGTACACCAGGCGGGCGTCCTCCTGGTGGGCGGCGCGCACCAGGGCGTCGAGGTCCGGGGCGAGTTGCTGGGCGTCCTCCCGGTAGTCGACCTCCACCAGGCGACAGCCCTGGCCCCTGGCGAAGTAGCCGAAGGTGGGGTAGGTGCCGGCGGAACTGACCACGGTGGTACCGGTCGGGGCGACGGTGCGCAGGGCCAGCGCCAGCAGGCTGTCGCAGCCGGCATCCACCAGCAGGGAGTCCACCGCGAAGCCATGCCGACTGGCCAGGCGCTCGCGCACGCCCAGGGCCTCGGCATCCCCATAGCAATACACGTGCTCCGTCATGGCGTCGCCGAAGTGCTCGCGCAGGGCGGCATGGGGCATGTCGAGCCCCTCGTTGGAGCCCAGGCGGTGGGCGATCTCGTGTCCCAGGCGCCGCTGCAGCACCCAGATGCCGGGAAAGGGGTTGTCGGGGCCGGGCGCGGTGAGGTGGTGCGGGAAGCGCGGCATAGGGTCTCTCCTGGCGCTGGTGGATGGGGCTTCCCTGAAGGCTACAGGTAGAGCTGCCGGGTCGGCCAGTTGGGCGGGGAGTGGTCCGGCAGCGCCGCGAGGGATGGCCAGGCTCTCGCGCAACGGGCCTTCGCCTCGCCGGTTTGCTTTCTTCAGCGGCTCGGCCCTATGGTGGAAAGCGTCTTCGTCGCTTGCCATGGCAGGGCTCCATGTCCGATCTCGACCTGCGCGCCACCACCCTCGCCCATGAACACGTGGCCCATGTCCACGATCACCACCAGCTGATCCTGGCCACCAGCGGGGCCACCGAGCTGTCCATCGAGGGGCACGGCGAACGCATCACCGGCAGTCGCGGCTGCCTGATCCCCTGCACCCGGCATCACGAGTACCAGGGCGACGGGCGCAACCGGACCTTCGTCCTCGATATCCCCGCCGCGACCCTGCCCAGCCTTCGCGATGGCGGCGAGATCGAGCGGCTCTTCGAGCGTCCGCGGTTCTTCGGCGTGCCGTCCCGCCTCAATCGCCTGGCCGACAGCCTGATGCAGCAACTGGAGCTGTGCCCGGCCTTGCACAGCGAGATCGCCGCGCTGTTGCTGCGGGCGCTCTACCTGCACCTGCAGTCACAGCCGCTGGACGAGCATCGCCTCGCCAGTCCGGCCAGCGGCGACGGGCGGCTGGACATGACGCGCCTGAATGCCTGGATCGACCGGCACCTGGCCGACGAGATCCGTGTCGATCGCCTGGCGGCACTGTGCGCCCTGAGTGTCGGCCATTTCCATGCCTGCTTCCGCGAGCGCACGGGCATGACGCCGCTGGCCTATGTCCAGCAGCGCCGCCTCGAGCACGCCCGGACCCTGGTCAACCACAGTGGCCTGAGCCTCGGGCATATCGCCTCGCTGGTGGGCTTCCGCGATCAGGGCAGCTTCTCCCGGGCCTATCGCCGCCAGTTCGCCGTTGCGCCCTCCCGGGAACGACGCCGGGACTGATCCCGCCATGAGTCTGGGGCAAGGGCCCCGCAGTCCCGGGCAAGCAGGACCCGTCCAGGCGTTCTACCTTGACGTTCAGTACCTTGCGTTGTCGGTGGCCCCTCGGGCGCCGGCAGCCGGTCGATAACAACCACAACGAGGTCGCAACCCATGACTGCCACATCGCTTCCCCGCCTCGCAGCGCTGGCCGCGTTGCCGCTGGCTATCGCCAGCACCCAGGTGCAGGCCCAGTCCTACGAGATGGCCATCGCCACCCTGATCCCCGAAAACCTGACCAACAACAGCATCTATCCCGCACTGGTGCACTTCAAGGAACAGGTGGAATCCCAGACCGAGGGCGACCTCGCCGTGACCATCTTCGGCGGCGGCCAGATGGGCTCCGAGGTGGAGACCGGCTCTCAGGTACAGGCCGGCGGGCGCGCGCTGCAGTCGAGCATCCTGACCTCCGGCGCCATGTCATCCTTCTATCCGGACTATCAGGTCGTCACTGCGCCCTTCCTGTTCGACAACTGGCGCCAGGCCTGGGCCTTCTTCGACGGCGAGTGGTTCGCGGACTTCATGTCCGGCACCATCGAGGCCGCCGACATGCGCTACCTGGGGACCTTCGACGACGGCGGCGGCTTCGTGGCCTTCACCAACAACGAGCGCCTGATCAAGACCGTCGAGGACCTCGAGGGCCTGAACATCCGCACCGAGGAGAACCCGGCGCACGTGGCGACCATGAAGGCCCTGGGCGCCTCGGCCACGCCATTGCCCTGGGGCGAGCTGATCACCGCCCTGGAGACCGGCCTCGCCGATGGTCAGTTCAACGCCCCGGTGATCAACACCACCTATGGCCTCGACGAGGTGACCGATTACACCACCCTGACAGGACACGTCTACAACAGCGCGTCCTGGGTGGTGAGCGAGGCCTGGTACCAGGAGCTGCCCGAGGACTACCAGCGGATCGTCACCACGGCGGCCCGCGAGGCGGTGGAGCTGAGCCACGGCGCCTCGGCGATGCTGGCCACCGCCAGCTGGCAGAAGTCCTGCGAGCTGTTCGAGGAGTGCTACATCATGCCGACCGACGAGCGCCAGCGCATGGCCGAGATCGCCCGGCCGGCCTGGAAGACCTGGATCGTCGAGGATTTCGGGGCCGATGCCCAGCTGGTCGATGACCTGCTCGCCGAGGTTCAGTCGCTGCGCGAGACGCTGCCCCAGGAAACCTACCAGCGCTACGGCCAGTGAGCCTGCGTTGAGCGGGCCGGTGGCCGGGGCAGCCCATGGCGAGTTGCCCCGGCGCCGCGCCGTCACCGTCTGCCCGACGCCTTCCCCGGATATCGCCCATGCGCCTACTTGCCCCGGCCCGTCGCTTCAGTGATGTCGTCAACCAGGCCGCCATCGTGTTCTGTGTGGCCTGCATCCTCGGCATGCTGGCGATCTCCTTCACGGGCTTCCTCTACACCCTGTTCACCGGCGATGCGCTGAGCTGGACCTACTCCCTGGCACGGCTCTTCCTGCCCTGGATCGGGCTGCTGTCTTCCACCATCGCCTTGCATGCGGGGGAACACGTGGCCATGACCCTGCTCATGCGGCTGCTGCCCGAGTCCCTGGTCAAGCTGTGCGCCGGCCTCAGCCTGGTGGTCATGGCCGGCTTCGCCCTGCTGGTCATCTGGTACGGCTGGGACTTCTTCCAGAACGCCACCCAGGTCTACATGGTGTCCGACAACATCCAGATCTCGCGCAAGTGGACGGCGGCCGCCGTGCCCCTCTCCGGCGTGATCTTCCTGCTGCACCTGGTGCATGGCTTCAGCCTGCTCGAGCACTTCACCGACGAGTCGGCGTTGATCGAGGAGGTGCTGGGCAGCCACGAGGAGGAACCCCGCTCATGACTCCCGCCATCGTCGCCTTCGTCGTCGTGCTGCTGATCGGGGCCCCGGTGGCCGTGGTCATGGCCATCTCCGGGGTCGCCGGCGTCTATGCCCTGGGCGGCGAGCGCCTGGTCGGCATCATCGCCGACCGCATGTTCTCCGGGGTCTCCGGCTACATGCTGATCGCCGTGCCGTACTTCATCTTCACCGCCGAGCTGATGAATCAGGGCGGCCTGACCCAGAAGCTCATCGCCTTCAACAATGCCCTGTTCGGGCGCATCCGCGGGGCCCTGTCCCATGTCAACGTGACGGTGTCACTGTTCTTCGCCGGGCTGACCGGTGCGGCCATCACCGACACCGTGGCGATCGGCAAGATCATGATCCCCGAGATGAAGAAGCAGGGCTACGATGCCGAGTACGCGGCGGCCATCACCGCCTGTTCGTCGATCATCGGGCCGATCATCCCGCCCAGCGTGGTGATGGTGGTCTACGCTACCCTGCTGCGCGACATCTCGGTGATCGACCTCTTCGCCGGGGGCATTATCCCCGGCGTGCTGATGACCCTGGCGCTGCTGCTGACCAGCATCGTGCTGGCCTGGCTGCGTGGCTATCCCAAGCAGGGCGGCACGCCGGTCCGGGTGGCCATCCTCGCCTTCCTCTCGGCGCTGCCGGCCATGCTGGTCCCGCTGATCATCCTTGGCGGCATCCTCTCGGGGATGACCACCATCACCGAGGCCTCCGGCTTTGCCGCGGTCTACGCCATCTTCATCGGCATGGTGTTCTATCGTAACCTGACGCTGGACAAGATCTGGCAGGCCCTGGTCACCACCGTGAAGTTTTCCGGCGTGGTGTTCTTCCTGCTGGCCACCTCGGCGGTGCTGGGCTGGTTCGTGACGCGCTCAGGGATCGCCCGGGAGGCGGCCGCGGTGATCACCACCATCAGCGACGTGCCCTTCGTCCAGATCATGCTGGTGTGCCTGCTGCTGATCGTGCTGGGGACGGTGATGGACGTGCTGCCCGCGCTGGTGGTGATCGGGCCGGTGGTGGTCCCGGCCATGGTCTCGCTGGGCTTCGACCCGCTGCACTTCGCCATCGTGATGATCGTGACCCTGAACATCGCCAACGTGACGCCGCCGGTGGGCATGACGCTGATGACGGCGGCGCGCATCGCCGAGGTGCCCTACGAGCGGGCCATTGTCGCCTCGCTGCCGTTCTACTGCGCCTTCATCGCGGTGGTGGTCATGCTGGCGGCCTTCCCGACGCTCTCCACCTGGATCCCCTCACTGCTCGACTGAGAGCTCGCTGCAAGGATGACGCCGCATGAAACTCTTCTACCATTCCGACCAGGAACGCCATGCCCCGCCGAGCTTCCTGCTGCGAGGCCGGCCGGCGCCGTCCCCCGAGGGGCCGGAACGCGCCGAACTGCTCACCCGGGGCCTTGCCGAGGCGGGACTCTCGCTGACCCCGCCCGGGGACTCCGATGGCGAGCGCTTGCGTGAGCGGCTGGGGCGCATCCATACCCCGCGCTACCTGGCCTTCCTGGAGACCATCCATGCCCGCTGGATGGCGTTGCCGGATGCCGCCGAGATCGTCGCCCCCAACGTCCACCCCTGCGGCGGGGGCCACCACTATCCCCGTCACCCGGTGGGCCAGGCCGGCTGGCACCTCCATGACATGGCCTGCCCGATCACCGCCGACAGCTTCGCCGGCATCCTGGCCAGTGCCGCCAGCGCCCAGGCCGCCGCCGAGGCGGTGGCCGGGGGCGAGCACAGCGCCTACGCCCTGTGCCGCCCTCCCGGCCACCATGCGGGGCCGGATCGCGCCGGCGGCTTCTGCTTTCTCAACAACGCGGCACTGGCCGCCACGGTGCTGCGCGAGAGCTTTCCCCGGGTGGCGATCATCGACGTGGACCTGCACCACGGCAACGGCACCCAGGACGTCTTCTACCAGAGCGGCGATGTCTGGACCGGCTCGCTGCATGCCGACCCCGACGACTTCTACCCGTTCTTCTGGGGCGGAGCCGACGAGACCGGCGAGGGCGATGGCCTGGGCGCGAACGTCAACCTGCCGCTGCCATTGGGCAGCGACGGCATGGCCTTCCTCGCCGCCCTCGAGACCCTGCTCGAGCGCCTGCGCGCCTTCGGTCCCCAGGCGGTGGTGGTGGCCCTGGGGCTGGATGCCCACAAGGACGATCCCCTGGCCGGCCTGTCCCTGGAGACCGCGGACTTCGCCGCCGTGGGAAGGCTGCTGCAGGCGCTGCACCTGCCGACGGTGCTGGTGCAGGAAGGCGGCTATCCCACCGAACACCTGAGTCACAACCTGGCCGCCTTCATGGCGGGCTTCACCGGTGCCTGAGTGCCCCTGACCGAGAGAGATCACCCCATGAGCCTGACCCATCACGACAGCAACACCCGCATGAGCCAGATTGCCGTCCACAACGGCACCGTCTACCTGGCCGGCCAGGTGCCCAGCGACCCCAGCGCCGGCATGCGCGGCCAGACCGAGCAGGTGCTGGCACGCATCGACGAACTGCTGGCCAAGGCCGGCACCTCCAAGGAGCAGCTGATCTCCGCGCAGATCTGGGTAACCAGCATGAGCGAGTTCGCCGAGATGAACGCCGCCTGGGACGCCTGGGTGGTGCCCGGTCGCCCCCCGGTGCGCGCCGCCGTCGAGGCCCAGCTGGCCAGGCCCGAGTGGAAGGTCGAGATCATGGCCGTGGCTGCGCTACCGGAGGCCTGAAATGCGTATCATCGACGCCGAGCAGGTGGCGGCGGCACTCGACTGGCAGGCGCTTGTCGAGCGCCTGGCCACCACCTTCCTCGAGGGGGTGGAGTCGCCGCCCCGGCACCACCATGCCATGCATCGCCGCGACGGCGAGGCGACCCTGCTGTTGATGCCAGCCTGGGAGCGCGACGGCTACATCGGGGTGAAGATGGTCAACGTCTTTCCGCAGAACGCCGCGCACGGCCTGCCGGCGATCGCCGGGGTGTACCTGCTCAGCGAGGGTGACCATGGCCGGCCGCTGGCCTGCCTCGACGGCAGCGAGCTGACCCGGCGGCGTACCGCCGCGGCCTCGGCCCTGGCGGCCCGGGAGCTGGCGCGGGTCGATGCCGAGACCCTGCTGGTGGTGGGCACCGGCAAGCTGGCGCCGATGGTCATCGAGGCCCATGCCGCGGTACGCCCCATCCGCCGGGTGCGCATCTGGGGCCGACACCCCGACAAGGCCGAGCGCCTGGCCGCGGACTATGCCGATCGCTTCGACACGGCGGCGGTGACCGACCTGGAGGCGGCAGCACGCGAGGCCGAGCTGATCAGCTGCGTGACCCTGTCCAGCGCGCCGCTGATCCGCGGCGACTGGCTGGCGCCGGGCACCCACCTCGACCTGATCGGCGCCTTCCGGCCGAGCATGCGCGAGACCGACGCCGAGTGCCTGCGCCGCGGCGAGGTGTTCGTCGATACCTATGCCGGGGCCAAGGGGGAGGCCGGCGACATCCTCCAGGCCATCGACGAGGGCGGCTTCGCCTTCGACGACATCCGCGGCGAGCTGGCCGAGCTGCTGCAGGGGCAGCAACCCGGCCGCAGCGGCGAGGACGCCATCACCGTGTTCAAGTCGGTGGGTGCCTCGCTGGAGGACCTGGCGGCGGCGATCGAGGTCTGGGAGCGCCAGGAGGCAAGCGAATGAGTAACACCTCGCCGGCCACCGGGATGCCGGCCACCGGAGTGCCGGCCACCGGCTTCTTCTGGCATGAGCGCTGCTTCTGGCACGACCCGGGGGCCATCGGCGTGTTTGCCTCGCCGGGGGCCTTCCGCCAGCCCCAGCCCGCCTCGGAGAGTGCCGAGAGCAAACGGCGGCTGAAGAACCTGCTCGAGGTCTCGGGTCTCATCGACGAGCTCGCCGTGCGCAAGGCACCGCCGGCCGAGGATGCCGATCTGGCGCGCTTCCATACCGGCCGCTACCTCGAGGCCCTCGCCGTCGGGGACCGCGCCCACGGCGGCGATGCGGGGGACTGCGCCCCCTACCAGCCGGGCAGCCTGGCGGCGGCCCGACAGTCGGCAGGGCTGGCCATCGCCGCGGTGGAGGCGGTGGCCACCGGCGAGCTCGCCAATGCCTATGCCCTGTGCCGGCCGCCCGGCCACCATGCCGAGGCCGACCAGGGGCGCGGCTTCTGCCTGCTGGGCAATATCCCGGTGGCGGTGATGCGCGCCCGGGCCCTCGGCCAGGTGGGGCGAGTGGCGATCCTCGACTGGGACGTCCACCACGGCAACGGCCAGCAGTCGGCCTTCTACGCCGATCCCGAGGTCTTCACCGTGTCGATCCACCAGGCCGGCAACTACCCGCTGGACACCGGTACCTTCGCCGAGCAGGGCGAAGGGGCGGGGCAGGGCACCACCCTGAACCTGCCGCTGCCGCCGGGCTGCGGCCTCGGCGCCTATGCCCATGCCATGGAGACCCTGGTGCTGCCGGCGCTCGAGGCCTTCCGGCCGGAGCTGATCGTCGTCGCCTGCGGCTATGATGCCTGCGCCAAGGACCCGCTGGGCAAGATGCTGCTCAACAGCCGGGCCTTCGGCGAGATGACCCGCCAGCTCATGGCCCTGGCCGAGCGTGTCTGCGGCGGCAAGCTGGTGATGGTCCACGAGGGCGGTTATTCGGAGGGCTATGTGCCCTTCTGCGGCCATGCGGTGATTCAGGCCCTCGCCGACAGCGAGACCGGTGTGCCCGACCCGCAGAACGACGAGATCGCCGCCTGGGGCTACCAGGCCCTGCAGCCCCACCAGCGTGCCCTGATCGACGACTGGTGCGCGCGCTGGTTCGGCCACGCTTCCATCGACGAGAGACGCCCATGACGCCCCTGTATGACCGAGACGGCTGGCTGTGGCAGGACGGCGACTGGCTGCCCTGGCGCGAGGCCCGGACCCACCTGCTGACCCATACCCTGCACTACGGCATGGGCTGTTTCGAGGGGGTTCGGGCGTACCGGGGCCCGGACGGCGCGCAGTTGTTCCGGGTCGCCGAGCACACCCGCCGGCTGCTGGATAGCGCGCACGCTCTGGATATACCGTTATCTTTCGACGCCGAGACCCTGATCGCGGCCCAGCGGCAGTGCCTGACCCGGAACGGCCTGGACAATGCCTACCTCAAGCCCACCGTCTACCTGGGTGCCGAGGGGCTCGGCCTGCGGGCCAAGGGGCTGACCAGCCACGTGATGATCGCCGCCTGGGACCTGGGCGACTACATCTCGCCGGAGGCGGCGGCCATCGGCCTGCGGGCCCTGACCTCGTCCTGGGCCCGTCACCACGTCAACATCAGCCTGTGCCGGGCCAAGACCAATGGCCACTACGTGAACTCCATGCTGGCCCTGAACACCGCGGTGAAGGCAGGCTTCGACGAGACCCTGATGCTCGACCCGGAGGGCTATGTGGCCGAGGCCTCGGCGGCCAATGTTTTCCTGCTGCGCGACGGGGTCCTGCACACGCCGGAGATCACCTCCTGCCTGCAGGGCATCACCCGGGACAGCGTCATCCGCCTGGCCCGGGAGGTGATGGACATGGAAGTGCAGGAACGCCGCATCACCCGGGACGAGCTGTACACCGCCGACGAGGCCTTCGTCACTGGCACCGCCGCCGAGATCCTGCCGCTGCGCGAGCTCGACGGACGCCATATCGGTGCCCGGGCGGGCGCCCCTCGACCGGACCAGCCGATCGACGGGGATTCGGTGACGGCGCGCTTGCAGGGGCTCTACCGGCGGGTGACTCGCGGCGAGCTGGGCGATGACCTGGTGGCCTACGCCGGCTGGCTATTGCCGGCCTGAGGCCCTGGCAGGGCGGGGCGCAGGTGCCGTTACTGCTTGCGGGCGACCAGCCAGTGGGTGACCCCCAGTGCCAGCACCACGGCGGCGATGGCGAAGACGTACTCGGCCGAGACGGTCTCGATGTCCAGGACGATCACCTTCCGGGCGATGGCCATCAGCGCGGTGGCAATCACCAGCTGTATCGGCAGTACATCGGTGCCGAGGTAGAGGCGGATGTTGATGAAGATCTCGATGGCGATCAGCACCACCATGAAGGCCCCGAACAGGCGGAAGATATCGCCGACTTCCAGCAGCAGGAACGGCGGCGAGATAAGCTGCTGGTAGAGCACGTAGATGACGTCGAAGATCCCCCAGAGGATCACGAAGACCATCAGCACCGCCAGTACCTTGACGCCGAGGCGGATGATGCGGTGCAGGATGCCGATCAGCGGGTCCTCGTGTTCCTTGGGGAGTTCGTCGTGGAACAGTTGCAGGCGTTTCGGCTTGGGTGCCTCGGTCTCCGGGGGCATGTCGTCTCTCCTGGTCGCCTCGAGGATCACTTTGCCACCCTCGGCCGTGCCCGCCAAGAAAAACGCCACGACGCGGGGCGTCGTGGCGGTATCTGCATCCTCCCTGGGCATCGTCCCGATGCCACGCTAGGCCTCCCTGGGGGGCGTCCTGTCCCCGTGCGTCCCTGGCAGAACGAGTAGCAGTGTCCCTTGCCGGTCCCGTGTCGGGCAGGGTCAGTGTCGCCGTCATGGGTGACGGCATCATGACCCCGGCATGACAATGCCGTGACGGCTCAGGTGTCGTCCGGCCTTTCCTCCAGGGCACTCAGCAGTCCCCGCAGCAGCGATAGCTCCTTGCGCGAAGGCCGGGCGCGGGCGAACAGGGCCTGGAGCTGGTCCTCGGTGCGGGCGTGGGGCTGGGTGATGAAACCGCTGGCCTGCATGACCCGGGACAGGTGGTCATGGAAGTGGCCGAGCTGCTCGCGGGTGGGCTGGCGCTCAGGGGACGGCCGGGGCGCACGGAAGCCGCTGTCCGGGCGCTGTCGCCAGGCCCGGAAGACCTCGTAGGCCAGAACCTGCACGGCCTGGGACAGGTTGAGGATGCCGTAGTCCGGGTTGGCGGGAATGCTCACCTGGTGGCTGCAGTGGCGGATCTCGTCGTTGGTCAGCCCGAAACGCTCGCGACCGAACACCAGGGCCACCGGATCATCGCTGGCATTGGCCACCAGGGTCTCGGCCATGTCCGCGGGCTCGTCGAAGTGGGGCAGCGGCAGGCTGCGCAGGCGGGCGCTGGCGCCCACGACCTGCACGCAGTCGCCGACGGCCTCCGCCAGGCTGGTTACCACCCGGGCATTCGCCACGACGTCCTCGGCGCCGGCGGCGAGTCGCGAGGCCTCGGGGTCGGGGAAGCAGCGGGGATTGACCAACAGCAGATTCTCGAGGCCCATGGTCTTCATGGCGCGGGCCGAGGCACCGATATTGCCGGGGTGGTAGGTCTGGACGAGAACGATACGAATGTTCGATAGCATGAAGACGAGAGGGAAGCTGGAAGAGTGAAGATCGGCGCTTCGCGCCTGGAAGAGGACATTCTACACTGCCTCGTCTTCCTTCTTCCTTCTTCCTTCTTCCTTCTTCCTTCTTCCTTCTTGAAACTGAAAAGCCCCCCGCCGGTAACCGGCGGGGGGCTCGTTCAGGCGAGGCCTGGGTTGGCGGGTCGGCTTACATCATGCCGCCCATGCCGCCCATGCCGCCCATGCCGCCCATGTCGGCGCCACCGGCTTCCTTCTCGTCCGGATCGTCGGCGATCATGCACTCGGTGGTGATCATCAGGCCGGCGACGGAACCGGCGGACTGCAGCGCGGAGCGGGTGACCTTGGCCGGGTCCAGCACGCCCATTTCGAACAGGTCGCCGAACTCGCCGGTCTGGGCGTTGTAGCCGAAGTTGCCCTCGCCGTCCTTGATGCGGTTCAGGATGACGGAGGCCTCCTGACCGGCATTGCTGACGATCTGGCGCAGCGGGGCTTCCATGGCGCGCACGGCGATGGCGATACCGTGGGTCTGGTCCTCGTTGTCGCCCTTCAGGCCGGCAATCTTGGTCAGCACGCGGACCAGGGCGGTACCACCGCCAGGCACCACGCCTTCCTCGACGGCGGCGCGAGTGGAGTGCAGGGCGTCCTCGACGCGGGCCTTCTTCTCCTTCATCTCGACTTCGGTGGCAGCACCGACGCGGATGACGGCCACACCGCCGGCCAGCTTGGCGACGCGCTCCTGGAGCTTCTCGCGATCGTAGTCGGAGGAGGTCTCCTCGATCTGGGCACGGATCTGGTTGACGCGTGCCTCGATGTCAGCATCCTGGCCGGCGCCATCGATGATGGTGGTGTTCTCCTTGGACATGGTCACGCGCTTGGCGGTGCCCAGGTGATCCAGGGTGGTCTGCTCGAGATCCAGGCCCACTTCCTCGGAGATCACGGTGCCACCGGTGAGGATGGCGATGTCCTGCAGCATGGCCTTGCGACGGTCACCGAAGCCGGGTGCCTTGGCGGCGGCAACCTTGACGATGCCACGCATGGTGTTGACCACCAGGGTAGCCAGGGCCTCGCCTTCGATGTCCTCGGCGATGATGACCAGCGGCTTGCCGGCCTTGGCCACGGACTCGAGGGTCGGCAGCAGCTCACGGATGTTGGAGATCTTCTTGTCCACCAGCAGGATGAACGGATCTTCCAGTTCCACGGCCATGGTGTCCTGGTTGGTCACGAAGTACGGCGACAGGTAGCCGCGGTCGAACTGCATGCCTTCCACGACGTCCAGCTCGTCTTCGAAGCCACGGCCTTCGTCGACGGTGATGACGCCTTCCTTGCCGACCTTCTCCATGGCCTCGGCGATGATCTCGCCGATGCGGCTGTCGCCGTTGGCGGAGATGGTGCCGACCTGGGCGATGGCCTTGGAGTCGGTGCAGGGCACGGCCAGCTCACCGAGCTCCTTGACGGCGGCGTTGACGGCCTGGTCGATGCCACGCTTCAGGTCCATCGGGTTCATGCCGGCGATCACGCCCTTCAGGCCCTCGGTCACGATGGACTGAGCCAGCACGGTGGCGGTGGTGGTGCCGTCACCGGCGACGTCGGAAGTCTTGGAGGCGACTTCCTTGACCATCTGGGCACCCATGTTCTCGAACCTGTCCTTCAGTTCGATTTCCTTGGCCACGGAGACGCCATCCTTGGTCACGGTCGGGGCGCCGAAGGACTTCTCCAGCACCACGTTGCGGCCCTTCGGCCCCAGGGTGGCCTTGACGGCATTGGCCAGGGTATCGACGCCCTGCGCCATGCGAGTGCGTGCATCACTGGAGAACTTGACTTGTTTCGCTGCCATTTTCGTATGCTTCCTGTGAGTTCGTGAACGTCAGTATCGAGCGATTGCTAGCGGGTCGTGGCTCAGCCTTCGACGACGGCCAGGATGTCGGACTCGCTCATGATCAGCACTTCCTCGCCGTCGATCTTCTGCTTCTCGACGCCGAAGCCATCCTTGAAGATCACGGTGTCGCCGACCTTGACGTCGAGCGGGCGCACGTCGCCGCTGTCCAGAATCCGGCCGTTACCGACGGCGAGGACTTCGCCACGAGTCGGCTTTTCCTGGGCACTGCCCGGGAGCACGATGCCGCCTGCGGTCTTCTGCTCTTCTTCAACGCGACGGATGACGACGCGATCGTGCAAGGGACGGATGTTCATTGCTCACGTTCTCCTGATGGTTTGCTGTGCCGGGGCGTCGCTGCCACGGCGGTTTTCATCATCAACCCGCAGCGGGCTGCGGGGTGAAGGCGTTACCGCCTTCCGTGTGGATGACCTCGGCGAAGCCGGGGCCGAAGCTCGTTGCTGACGGTTAAGTGGGGCTGCTGACGGGGCTTTCAAGGCCCCGGCATAAATTTTTTCTCGTCAGCCCCGGCGCTCGTCGTGGCCGATGAAATCGCCCTCCAGCGGCTCGCCCTGGGTGCCGGTATGGCCTTCCCCGGTGGCGTCGCCGCGAGGCGCGTCGGCTTGTTGCCAGTCGGCGTCGCTGCCCTGGCGGGGACGGTAGCCGCCGGTCTGGACATGCACCCCCCGCATGCGCAGGCCGACCCGGCCGAGCAGCTTGCCCAGCAGGCGGCGCGCATCGGGAATCAGGCACATGAAGCCCAGGGTGTCGGAGAGAAAGCCGGGCGCCATGAGCAGGGCGCCGCCGAAGATCAGCGCCGCCCCGGTGAGCAGTTCGCCGGAGGGAACCTCACCCCGGGCCATGCGCTCCTGGGCCCTGGCGAAGGTGGCCACCCCCTCGCGACGGATCAGGTGCAGACCGATGAAGCCGGTGCCGAGTACCAGGGCCAGGGTGGTCAGCAGGCCAATCTGGCTGCCGACGGAAAACAGGAGCACGAAATCGAGCAGGGCAAAGACGGTGAAGATGAGAAGGAAGGGCATGATGACTCCACGGTATCGAATGCCGATGACATGGGGGCGACACAGGGAAAATCAAGCGATCCCCAGTGGGCCAGGGTCTGCTCCCGAGGGAGGGTGCTGCGTCGCAATATAAAGCGTAGGCTGTCAGTGCCGATATGACGGGCATCCGACGGCGACGGGCCGTCGCCATGACCACACTGACCCCGGGAGACTCCCATGACCCTCGACAACACCACCATCGCCATTACCGGCGGTGCCCGTGGCCTGGGACTGGCCATGGCCGAGCGCCTCGGCCGGGCCGGTGCCACCCTGGCGCTGCTCGACATGGACGGCGAGTGCCTGGACAACGCCCTGGGCGCCCTGCACGCGGCGGGCATCGCCGCCAGCGGCTTCAGCGTCGATGTCGTCGATGAGGGCTCGGTTCGCGAGGCCTTCGCCGCCATTCGCTCCACCCTGGGACCGCTTGGTGGCCTGGTGAACAATGCCGGCATCGTGCGAGACGGCCTGCTGGTCAAGGCGAAGGACGGCGCGGTCACGGAGACCATGTCGCTGGCCCAGTGGCAGCAGGTGATCGATGTGAACCTCACCGGTGTCTTCCTGTGCGGTCGGGAGGCGGCCGCGCAGATGATCGACGCCGGCCGGCCCGGGGTGATCGTCAATATCTCGAGTATCTCCCGAGCCGGCAACATGGGCCAGAGCAATTATGCGGCGGCGAAGGCCGGGGTGGCGGCATTGACGGTGACCTGGGCCAGGGAGCTGGCGCGCCATGACATTCGCGTGGGAGCGGTGGCGCCCGGCTTCATCGAGACGGAGATGACGGCCGCAATGCGCGACGACATGCGGGAGCGCATTGCCGCCGACGTGCCGCTCAAGCGTCTGGGCCAGCCCCAGGACATCGCCGAGAGCGTGGCCTTCATCTTCGAGAATCCCTATTTCACCGGGCGGGTGATCGAGTGTGACGGGGGCCTGCGACTCTGAGCGAGGGCGGCCCCGTAGGGGGGGAGGCCACCGGGATGCGGCCCGGTGGCCGGCAGCCTAGAAGCTGACCTGGTCGGCGAGGGCATCGACGGTGGACTCGCCGATGCCATCGACCCGGGTCAGGTCCTCGGCCGAGCTGAAGTCGCCATTGGCCTGGCGCTCCTCGACGATGGCGGCGGCCTTGATCTCGCCGATCCCGGGTAGCTCGGCGAGCAGCGCGGCATCGGCAGTGTTGACGTTTACCGGCGCCATTTCCTGCGCCAGGGCGGGGGCGGCCAGGCCCAGCAGCAGGACCAGGGCGAGGGGGGCGAGACATTCCTTGAGTGTGCTTGGCATACCGAGCTCCATGTGACGGTTCGTCGGGTGTGGTCGAGCAGGCGAGCTGCCTGCTTTCAAGCTAGTGCCGCCAGCCCATGGCGAGGGTCAGCCTTCGCCTTCGCCCGCTGTCAGGCGTCGGCGACGTCGCGGAGAGGACATCCGCCACATGCGGTGTCGGGCATGACTGATATACTGCACCGGATCATTCATCTCGCAGGAGCCCGCCCGTGCCCACCGCGTCACCCCTGATCATTGCCCTCGACTACACCTCTCTGGATGCCGCCCTGTGCATGGCCGATCGCCTGGATCCGGCGCGCTGCCGACTGAAGGTGGGCAAGGAGCTGTTCACCCGCAGCGGACCGGACGTGCTCGAGGCGCTGCATGGGCGCGGCTTCGAGGTCTTCCTGGACCTCAAGTTCCACGACATCCCCAACACTGTGGCCGGGGCCGTGCAGGCGGCTGCCGAGCAGGGCGTATGGATGGTCAATGTGCATGCCGGCGGGGGGCGTCGAATGATGGAGGCCGCCCGCACGCGCCTGGAGCAGCATGGCCTGGCCACTCAGCTGATTGCGGTGACGGTGCTGACCAGCATGGAGGCCGAGGATCTGGCCGAGGTCGGGGTGTCGGCGACGCCTGCCGAGCAGGTGGAGCGACTGGCCGTGCTGGCCCGGGACAGCGGCATGGACGGGGTGGTCTGCTCGGCACAGGAAGCCGAGCGGCTGCGCGCGCTGTGCGGTGACCGCTTCCTCAAGGTGACCCCGGGCATCCGGCCGGCCACGGCCGACGCCGGCGACCAGCGGCGCATCATGACGCCTGCCGCGGCGATGACCGCCGGTAGTACTCACCTGGTGGTGGGGCGGCCGGTGACTCGAGCCGATGATCCCATGGCTGCCCTGACCGCCATCGAGAGCGAGCTCGCCGCCGACTGATGCCTACTCGCCCTCGATCCCGGTGATCGGCTTGGTGGTCCCCCAGCTGCGACAGCGGGGGCACCGCCAGTGCAGGTGTTCGCCGCTGAAGCCACAACGGCGACAGCGGTGGCGGGGCAGGGACTTCAGCAGGGTCTGGGT
The DNA here is from genome assembly GCF_003966155.1 of Halomonas nitroreducens. Taxonomy (GTDB): domain Bacteria; phylum Pseudomonadota; class Gammaproteobacteria; order Pseudomonadales; family Halomonadaceae; genus Halomonas; species Halomonas nitroreducens. Next base: position 308,291 of record NZ_RXNS01000002.1, on the reverse strand, counting down.
GTGGCGCTGCAGCAGCTCGATGCGCTCGTCGTCGCCGCCGGGGGCGTCCCGCAGGTAGAGGCGGATCAGGTAGTCCACCGCACCCAGGCTCGGCTCCCGGTTGAGCTGGCGGGCGACCAGCTCATGGGCGGCGCGGGCGTCGCCATCATGCCGGCGCAGGGTCTCGGCCAGCAGGATGATCACACTGGTATAGGGGGTCGTCTCGAGCAGTTCCTCGAGATACTGGATCAGGCCGGCCTCGTCGTCCAGCAGCCGGTAGGCGCGACTCAGCGGCTCGAGCATGCTGGGAATGAAGGTCTTGTCCTGGTCGGGGATGCGCTTCAGCAGGCGGATGGACTGGCGGTACTGGCCGGTATCGAGGGCCATCTCGGCCAGCAGCAGGTTGGCCCGCACGCAGCGGGCATCGGTGGTCAGCGCCTGCTTGAGATGGCGGCGGGCCAGCACCGGACTGGCCGAGCGACGTTCCTGGTCGGCCAGCTCGCACAGCCAGTGGGCCGCGGCACGACGGATGTCGTCATGCTGCCGGACCAGGTTGGGCAGGGCCACATCCAGGGCCGCCTGCCATTCCCCTTCCCGCTCGAGAAGGTCGACCAGCAGGCGCCGGGCTGACAGGCGCAGCTCGTCGTCCTGGCCATCCTTGACCAGCCCCTGGAGCAGGCGCTCGGCTCGGTCGAGCAGCCCCAGGTGGAGGAAGTCCCGGGAGAGCTCCAGCTGGACCCGTTCCCCCTGATCGCCGGTGAGGGTGGGGCGGGCAAGAAGGTTCTGATGGATCTTCACTGCACGATCGGCCTCGCCGCGGGAGCGGAAGAGGTTGCCCAGGGCGATATGGGTCTCGATGGTATCGCTGTTGACTTCCAGGGCGCCGACGAAGGTCTCGATGGCGCGATCCTGCTGGTCATTGAGCAGATAGTTGAGGCCCACGAAGTAATCGCGGGCCAGGCCAGGGGAGGTGGCAGGGGTGCCAGGGCTTCGGCGTTCGCGGCGGCCCAGCCACCAGCCGATGGCGACCGCTGCCAACAACAGGGCCAGCAGCAGAGCATCGCGCATTCTAGGGGAGTTCCTTCATCTCCTGGATACGCAGCTTGTCCAGTTCCTTGCGCTGCTGCTGGTTGTGGCGCTGGGCGCGGGTCAGCAAGGTGCGCAGGCGCAGGTAGACGCCGCTCATGGCGAGCATGCCCAGGAAGACGCCCACGGCCAGGGAGGCCAGAAGCCAGACGGAGAGCGAGGCCGCCGGCAACTCGATCCAGATCAGGTTGAGGGGCAGGGCCTGCTGGTTGTTGACGGCAAACAGGATGCCGATCAGCAGCACCGCCAGCAGGATGATGGCCATGATCAGGCCTTTTAGCCAACGCATGTGCTTGTTCCCATGTCGTGTTGAGTAGAGTGGGGGGGCGAGGCCGCTCGTCAGTAGCCGAGCGCGCGGCTGGCGTCTACCTGTTCGCGCAGTTCCTTGCCGGGCTTGAAGTGTGGCACGAACTTGCCGTCCAGTGCGACCGGTTCGCCGGTCTTGGGGTTACGGCCGACCCGTGGCTCCCGATAGTGCAGCGAGAAACTGCCGAAGCCGCGGATCTCCACGCGGCCGCCTTCCGCCAGGGTGTCGGTGATGTCGTCGAGGATCAGGCGCACGGCGGCTTCGACTTCCTTGACCGACAGCTCCGGCTGTCGCATGGCAATCTGCTCGATCAGTTCGGACTTGGTCATCGGTTCTCTCCGTGCGGTCCTGCCTGGGTCGGCGTGCTACCGAGGGCGATTATTTACTCAAAGCATACTGTGCAACTCTCGATAAAACAACGCACTACGACCTTTGCCCCAGGCGGGGCCCCGGCGCAGACGGCGGGTGCCGGCAGCGTGGCCCCTCGGGTATACTGTCGCCACACTCACCGGATCCGACGAGGCCGACCTTGAACGACGATTCGTCTGCCGGCGCTGCCCTGCGCAAGCGCCTCTACTGGCACTCCCGTCGCGGCATGTGGGAACTCGACCTGCTGCTGATTCCCTTCCTTGAACAGCGCTACGACGACCTGGGCGAGAGCGACCAGGCTGCCTATCGCGACCTCATCACCGAGGAGGACCAGGACCTCTTCGCCTGGCTGATGCGCCGCGAATGGCCGGAAGAGCCGACCCGGCGGCGCATCGTCCAGATGATCGTCGAGCATGCCGAGACCACCGACAACGATCACTATCGCACCCTCTAGGCTGGCGCTGCTCGTCCATGGCCTGCTGGCCCTGGGCGTGGTCGCGCTGCTGGCCGATCAGGCGCCCCGCTGGATGGCCGTGTCGGCAGCGTTGGTGATGGGCGCCGTGCTGTGGGATGTCGCGCGGCGCCGTCTGGCCGGGACCTTGCGGGTCACGCCGCGCCCGTCGGCAGCCCCGGACTGGGCCTGGCGGCCGCGCGGCGCGACCGACTGGCAGTCGGTGCGGCTGGACTGCGATTACCTGGGGCCCTGGCTGGTGGGGCTGCGCCTCGATGGACGCCGGCTGTGGGTCTGGCCCGACAGCAGCGACGCCGCCTCCCGTCGTGTCCTGCGACGCTGGCTGGTGGCCCTGCCCTGACGCTGCGGCTCCCTGGCGATTGCCATCAATGACCGCCCGCAGGTGTGCCGGTGGGTGGTAGCGTATGCCCGGCCATCAGCCTCCGGCCAGGGCGCCGAGATGGATGCGTGAGGGCTGGGGCGATGGGTCGCCGTGGACCGGGCAGTCGGGGTTGAAGTGCAGGCCCCGTGACTCCCGGCGTGCTCGGGCGCAGGCCACGGTGAGCCGGGCCAGGCGAAGGGCGTGCCACAGGCTCGCCAGCTCCACGTCCGGCGCGGCCTCGGGCAGGCGCGGTGCCAGTCGGGCGGCCAGGTCTGCCAGCACGCTGGCAGCCTCATCGAGGCCGGCATCCCGGCGCACGATGGCGACCCGGGCGCTCATGATGCGGCGCATTTCATCGCGCAGGGCGGCGATCTCCTGCCGAGGGATTGGCCGCCGGCCGGACTGCCAGGCCACCAGGGGGGCGTCGCCGGCCGGCGGGGCGTGACGCAGGCGCCGGCCACAGCTACGGGCAAAGGCCAGGCATTCCAGCAGCGAGTTGCTGGCCATGCGATTGGCGCCGTGCAGGCCGGTGCAGGCGACCTCGCCGATGGCGTGGAGACGCGGCACGGTGGTGGTGCCTTCCAGGTTGGTGGTGACCCCGCCACAGCTGTAGTGGGCCGCCGGGACCACCGGAATCGGCATGTGCGCGATATCCAGCCCCCGGGCGGCGCAGTGGGCGTGAATGGTGGGGAAGTGGTGGCGAATCGCCGCCTCGCCGAGGTGACGGATGTCGAGGTGCACGTGATCGGTGCCGGTGCGCTGCATCTCGGCGTCGATGGCCCGGGCGACAACGTCGCGAGGCGCCAGCTCGGCGCGGGAGTCCACCCTCGGCATGAAGCGCTCACCCTGGGCATTGAGCAGCAGGCCGCCCTCGCCGCGCACCGCCTCGCTGATCAGGAAGGGCGAGCCCTCGGGGTCATAGAGGCAGGTGGGGTGGAACTGCTGGAACTCGAGGTTCATCAGCTCGGCGCCCAGCTCGGCGGCCATCATCATGCCCTCGCCGCTGGCCGGTCGGGGACTAGTGGTATGCCGATACAGGCCGCTGGCCCCGCCGGTGGCCAGCACCGTGTCCGCCGCCAGCAGACGGTGCAGCTGGCCATCCTCGTCCAGGCAGCGCGCGCCGCGGCAGTGGCCGGCGCTGTCGCCGATCAGTCCGATGGCCGTCAGGTCGGTGCGCAGAGTGATGGCGGGATGGGCCTGCACGTGGGCCATCAGGGTCTCGACCACGGCCCGTCCGGTGGCGTCGTCGGCATGGATGATGCGCCGCGCCCCGTGGCCGCCTTCCCGGGTCAGGTGGTAGGGATAGCCCGCCTGGGGGTCGGGGTCCGGGGTGAAGGGCACGCCCAGTGACAGCAGCCAGCCGATGGCCGCGGGGCCCTGCTCCACGGTGAAGCGCACCGCGGCCTCGTCGCAGAGTCCGTCACCCGCCACCAGGGTGTCGGCGACATGGGCCTCCACGTCATCCTGGGGCGAGAGTACCGCGGCGATCCCGCCCTGGGCCCAGCGGCTCGCGCCCTGTTCGTCCCGGGCGGGCTGCAGCAGGGTCACGCGTCGCCGGTCGGCGACCTCCAGGGCCAACACCAGGCCGGCGATACCGCCGCCGATGATCAGCACCTCATGCTTGCTGTCCGTCATCTGGCTGTCCTTGTTGGTGGGCCGGCCGTTCGCCGGCGGGGCGGTCGAGAAGACCGTTGCGCGAGGCGCGCCGGCGAAGGCGCTGGCTGGGCAGGCGCTCCAGGTCGCTCAGCCGCTCGATCAGCTCGCCGGTCAGGCGAGCGAGTTCCCGGTTGAGCCACAAATAGCCACTGGGGCTGAACAGTGCGCGGCCGTCCTCCGCCTGGGCATCGGCGGCCAGGCCGGCGTGGCGCTGCAGGTCGAAGGGCGCGACGCGCACTTCGATGGCATGTCCGGTGCGTACCTGGAAGGCCAGGGTGCCGATCTCCCGGGCCAGGATATGCTGCTGATCGCGAAGGCCGCCCATGGCATCGATCCGGTCATGGCCGGCGCGGGTATTCCAGTGGGTCTCCAGCAGCAGCTCGATGGTCGAGAGCATGCGTCGCTGCAAGGAGATGATGTCGTCGAGCTCGCCGCGACGCAGCCGCCCCTCGCGGTGGATGGCGTCGACCATGCCGCGCTGCTTGACCAGCAGGCCGCTGCAGGCCTTGAGCAGTTCGCGGGTATCCAGGTCCGGTGCCGAGGTGGCCGAGGTGTGGGCATGGTAGAGGCGCGCCATGCGATCCAGGTTATCGGCCAGCATGAAGCGCAGCATGTCGGTGGCCTTGTGGGGCAGCACCGCCACGGTCACTGCGATGCCGATCAGCGTGCCGAGCAGGACGTCGAAGCTGCGCCACAGCGCCACGCCCAGATCCTGGTTGCCGTCGCCGACCACCAGCAGCAGGCTGATGGCGAACATCAGGCCGCCGTAGCCGTAGCGCTTGCCGAAGGTCATCCAGGTGCCCAGTGCGATGGCCAGCAGGGTCCCCAGCGGCACCAGGCCGGACCAGGGAAGGGGGGCGGCGGCGATCAGCAGCAGCCCCCAGGCGGCCCCGAGCAGGGTGCCCAGCAGGCGCTGGCGGCCCTTGTCGAGCACGCCGCCGATATGCGGCAGGTTGCCCATCACCATCACGGTGCTGACCAGGGCCCAGCCGCTGTGCTGGATGGCGAAGAGTTCGGTGACGGCGTAGGTCACGCACAGGGCGAGGGCGACACGCAGGACGTGCAGCTTGCGACGGTGACGATGGCTGAAGTACGGATCGCGCAGACGCGCCAGGATCATGAAGCGACGCCCCGTTCGATGAGCCGGGCTCAAGACAAGTCGAAATGCTGACTGCGGTATGGTGCCCGGAGCCGGGCTCGAACCGGCACGGTGTTGCCACCGAGGGATTTTAAGTCCCTTGCGTCTACCAATTTCGCCATCCGGGCGGGGTTCGAGCGGGCAGCTATAGGAAAGATGGAGGCTGGAGTCGGAATCGAACCGGCGTACACGGAGTTGCAGTCCGCTGCATAACCACTCTGCCATCCAGCCTCGGGAGTCAAGCCATTCATGTATGGAATGGAGCGGGAAACGAGATTCGAACTCGCGACCCTCGCCTTGGCAAGGCGATGCTCTACCACTGAGCTATTCCCGCCTGACTCGAGGACGCATTATACGGATAAGTTGGTGACTGTCAAACGCTTTTCTCGGCCGGGTGTTACATCGAGCGGCTCAGGTGCGGCCAGGCGGCGCGCAGGTAGTCGATCATCGACCACAGCGTCAGCAGCGCGGCCACATAGAGAGTCGCGACCCCGAGCATGGCGATGGGCGTGCCCGGGGCAAAGGCCAGCAGCAGCAGCAGGGCGATCATCTGCAGGCTGGTCTTGAACTTGCCGATCCAGGACACCGCCACCGTGCCGCGCTTGCCCATCTCGGCCATCCACTCGCGGAGTGCCGAGATGACGATCTCGCGGCCAATGATGACCAGCGCCGGCAGGGTCAGCCAGCTGGCGTCGTAGCGTTCGATGAGCAGAGCCAGGGCCACGGCGACCATCAGCTTGTCGGCCACGGGATCGAGGAAGGCGCCGAAGGGCGTGGACTGGTCCCAGCGGCGGGCCAGGTAGCCGTCCAGCCAGTCGGTCACCGAGGCCAGGGCGAACAGCCCCGCGGCGACCGGCATGCTCCAGGAGACGGGCAGATAGAACAGCACCACCAGCAGCGGGATGAAGACGATTCTGGCCAGGGTCAGGATATTGGGGATGTTCATCGGAAGCTGCGGTCCTTGCCTGTATGGAGAGGGGATGCCGAGACGTCGGGCTATTCTATCCAGCTTGGCCGCCCTCATCCATGCAGGGCACGATGAATCGCCTCGGCCAGGGTGGCGCTGATGCCGGGCACCCGGGCGAGTTCTTCCCGGCTGGCCTGCTTGACCCCCTGCAAGCCGCCGAAGAAGCGCAACAGCTCGCGGCGCCGGCGCGGGCCGACGCCGGGGATCTCCTGCAGGGTGGACGTGCGGCGGGCCTTGTCGCGCCGGGCACGATGGCCGGCGATGGCGAAGCGGTGCGACTCGTCGCGGATGTGCTGCAGCAGGTGCAGGGCCGGCGAGGTGCCGTCCAGGTCGAGGCTGCGGTCCACGGTCTCGATGAACAGGGTCTCCAGCCCGGCCTTGCGAGTGCTGCCCTTGGCGACGCCGAGCAGCCGCACGCCGCTGACCTCCAGTTCGGCGAACACCTCCCGGGCCATGTTGAGCTGTCCCTTGCCGCCATCGACGATGAGCAGGTCCGGGCGCTCCCCCTCGCCATCCTTCAGCCGGCGGAAGCGCCGGGTCAGCGCCTGGCGCATGGCGGCGTAGTCGTCGCCGGCCTCCACGCCCTCGATGTTGAAGCGTCGATAGTCCGACTTGCGCGGGCCATTGGCGTCGAACACCACGCAGGAGGCCACCGTTGCCTCACCATGGCTGTGGCTGATGTCGAAGCACTCCAGACGTGCCGGTGTGGTCTCCAGGCCCAGCGCCTCGCGCAGGGCCTCGAAGCGCTTGGCGAGCTGGTTCTGGCTGGCCAGTTGGCCGGCCAGCTGCTGCTCGGCGTTGGTGCGGGCGAGTTCGCGCCACTGGGCGCGGTGGCCACGGACCTGGTCGGTGACCCGGATGCGCCTGCCGGCGCGCTCGCCCAGGGCACGGGCGATGAGGGGGGCGTCGGGGAGCGGGTGGCTGGTGATCACCTCGGCGGGTATCTCCCGGCTCTGGCCCAGGTAGAACTGGCTCACGAAGTCGCCGAGCAGTGCCTCGGGCTCCAGGTCAAGGCCGTTGCTCGGGGCGTGGTGGCGGGCGCCGAGCAGGCGGCCCTGGCGCACGGTGAGCACCGAGATGCACAGGGCGCCGGGACGCGTGGCCAGTGCAAAGACGTCGGCGTCGCCGCCGCCGGTATCGACGAACTGGCGCTGCTGCAGCTGGCGAAGGTGCTGGATCTGATCGCGTAGCCGGGCCGCCTCCTCGAAGTCCAGCGCCTGGCTGGCGGCCTCCATGTCCCGGGTCAGCTCGCGGGTCACCGCCTCGCTCCTGCCCTCCAGGCACTGCACCGCATGCTCCAGGTCGCGGCGATAGTCATCCTCAGTGATATGGCCGACGCAGGGGGCGCTGCAGCGGCCGATCTGGAATTGCAGGCAGGGCCGGGTGCGATGGGCGAAGACGCTGTCCTCGCAGTTGCGGATGCGGAATATCTTCTGCATCAGCGAGAGGCTCTCGCGGACCGCACCGCTGCTGGGGTAGGGGCCCAGGTAGCGGCCATCGTCGTGGCGCGCGCGGGCCCGCTTGTACTCCAGTGCGGGAAAGGGGTGGCGGTCGGTGACGAAGACAAAGGGGTAGGACTTGTCGTCGCGCAGCAGGATGTTGTAGGGCGGACGCTGCTCCTTGATCAGCGTCTGCTCGAGCAGCAGTGCTTCGGTCTCGCTGTTGGTGACCGTGACCTGGATGTCAGCGATGCGTGCGACCAGTGCCTGGGTCTTGGTGTTAAGGGCGCCTCGAAAGTAGCTGGCCAGGCGTGCCTTGAGCCGGCGGGCCTTGCCTACGTAGAGGGTCTCGCCTTGCTCGTCGAGCATGCGATAGACCCCCGGGGATTCGGTGACGGTATCGAGGAAATGACGGGAATCGAAACTCATCGTGGCGCCGGTGAAGGATGAAACGGGAGCCTCATCCTATCAGACCCGCCGCCGGGCGGGTCATTCCACCTCGCTGAAGCCGTCCACCAGGCCGTGGCGCAGCCCAAGGTGGGTCAGCTCCACGTCGGAATGCACGCCGAGCTTCTCGAAGATGCGGTACCGATAGGTGTTGACGGTCTTGGGGCTCAGGAACATGCGGTCGGCGATGTCGGCCACCTTCTGGCAGTTGACGATCATCATCGCCACCTGCAGTTCGCGCTGGGAGAGCTGGTCGAAGGGGTTTTCGCTGGAATCGATACGCGACAGCACCAGGCGCTGGGCGATCTCCGGGCTGACGTAACGATGGCCGGAGAAGACGCCGCGAATTGCCTGGACCATCTCGTCATGCTGGCAGCCCTTGCTGATGAAGCCGTGGGCGCCGGCCTCCAGCAGCCGCTGGGCAAAGGCTTCCTCGAGGAAGGCCGTCAGCACCAGGATACGGACGTCGCTGGTGAAGCGATGGATCTTGCGCGTGGCCTCCAATCCCCCGATACCGGGCATGCGGATATCCATCAGCACGATATCGGGCTTGAGCTGACGCGCCTGACGGATGGCCTCCTCGCCATCCGCTGCCTCGCCGACCACGCTGATGTCTGCCTCGGCATTCAGCAGGTGGGCGATGCTGGTCCTAACCAGGTGGTGATCATCGGCAACGAGAACCCTGATCAAGGCAGGTGCTCCTGAACGAAGTTGAGAGTGGAAGGGGAAGCATGCCACGGCATGACGCTGGCGCGATGCTCGACATGCCGGGCGGCTCGCAATGCCTTAAGCGTGGCACAACATCATCCTAAGGGGAATTGGTGTCAGTCCCGGGAATGATTTTTCTCATTTTGGGGTTGACGGTCTCCCGATCAGGGCGTAATATTCGCCTCGTTCTCGCAAGGTAGGAACGGCGAGACAGCGTGGGGCCTTAGCTCAGCTGGGAGAGCGCAACACTGGCAGTGTTGAGGTCAGCGGTTCGATCCCGCTAGGCTCCACCAACAAGCTTCTACGAATCAGCCGCTTGGCGCAATGCGCCAGGCGGCTTTTTCGTGTGCCCGTAAAACTCCCGAAATATTCCCGAAAAATTCCACACGGCTGAGCGCGCTCACGAGGCGCCCAGCAAGGCCGCCATTCCTTTCCCCGGCCCCTTCGCCTCCTGCCAGCGGATCCCGTGACCGTCGAGATAGTGCTGGGTCATGCTCTCGTCGGCGTGGCCCATCAGCACCTGAAGGTCGCCCAGCTCGGCGTCGATGCTCTCGCGCAGTAGGAAAACCGAGCGAGTGGTTTCGTGGATATCCGCGGGCAAGCCGCCGCATCTACAGACCTCGCGAACTGAAGCATTCGGCTGCCGGTGGATGCTCCTGTCAACGCGGGTGCCTAGCTTCGCACAGTCCATATCTGCAATAGCGGCTCCTTGATGCCGTTACGCCTGGCCAGGTATTCGACCTCCCGACGCGCATTGGCCAGTTGCTCCACGGTCATCGGACCATCGTCTTGATCGCGGCGGCAAGAGGCGATGGTGCGGGCCGCCGAATGAATGGCGGCGATTCCGGAAGGACGGCGAGTTGTGTGGGTAGCCTGCTGGGTGTGCATTGGACCACCTCCAGTCCAGGGAGAAGAGCGCAGTGTCATGCCAATGAAGCTGTAGCTGACCTCTCTTGTAACGCTAGTACACAAACTGTTACGCAAAAGAACTGCTTTTCTCATACTTGCCGGTGTCCTTTCCCGATGCCGTCTAATCCTTGCGACTGCCGATGGGCGCCTTGCGCTGCTGGCGAGCCGTGCCGGCCTCCTGGTCGGCCGTGTCTCGCGCCGAGCGGATGGCCGCCAGGATGGCTTCATTGCGCAGTTCCGGGCGCACGAGGTCCGCGTCTCCCAGGCTCGCAAGAAGCTCGGTGGCCTTGCCGCTGGACTCGGCGAGGTGGGGGCTGTTGGGGGTAGGGCCTTGCTGGCCCTTCGAGGGAGAAACGTAAGGGGGCATGTCAGTCTCCTGGTCCCCTGCATTGGACGGCAAGCGCCGACCCAGGGGAGAGGAGTCGTGCGCCGCTTTAGCTGCATTTCTATCCCGCCCGCAAGTTGGTGCTTAAATCGGCGGCAGCCTGGAGGCCAGGCAGCAAAAAACCCGCTCAGCATGGGCTAAAGCGGGCCTCTGATGGTCGCTTTAGCGGTATTTGTAGAGCGCCCGCAAGCTGAGGCTCAAATCGGCGCTACGGGACAGATAACCAGCCAGACCCAGGCGTGTCAAGGTCTTCTCCAGCAGGCCGCCTCGCGGAGGCAGTGGGCTCGGTGCCGTTGTCTTCCGTGACCTCGATAACGGGTCGGAAGGTCTCATGCCGGGATAGCGGGCCTCTTCGCGATGAGGGGCTATCAGGGCTGCCGGCATCAGCCGCGCTTGAGCCTCAGAATGTCCGCCACGGAGATGCTGTCCCGGTACCGGCAGAACTCAGGCTCCTGTCGGTCGGCCCCATACATGGCCATGCGATCCGCCAACTCGTTGCCCTCGACGCCGGCGTGGCCCTTGACGTGGGCGATGGTCACCGCCGACTTGAGGCTCTCGTAGAGGGCGTGGGTGGGCTGGATGATCTCGGGGTTCTTGATGGCCTGGCCATCGGCCTTCTTCCAGCCGCGTCTTTTCCATCCGCTGGCCCACTTGGTGATGGCGTTGATGGTGTAGGTGGAGTCGCAGTGGATCCGCACCGATGCCCCCCGGGCGATCTCGTCCCGGGCCACGCGGAGCGCCTGGTGCAGGGCGTTCAGCTCGGCAGTGTTGTTGGTCCCCCTTGGGTTGTGTAGCCCATACCAGAGCTCGTCCAGAGCGCCATTGCGGTAGATGGCCATGCCCGAGCCGGCATCCCCGGGGTTGGGCTCACAGGCACCATCGCAGTAGATCTCTGTGTCGTAGGTCTTCGAGGTGTCGGGGGCTGGCGCAGTCGGCCGGCGTGTCGTGCGTCTCGCAGGCGCCGAGCCCTCGCCGCCCGAGGCCTTCGCCCGCTTGGCGGGGGCGCCGCCGCCGGGGCCTTTCGCGAAGGCGGCTTCGGCCTCCTCCCGGGAGGGGAAGGACTTGTAACGGGCCTTGGGATAGCCCTTCACCTGCTGATTGCATTCGTCCCAGGTGGTGAAGATCCCCGTCTGCCGGCCGACCCAGACGACATAGAACTTGGGGCCTTTCCTTGCTGCCATGCGGCGCTCCGTGGCTGTGATGGGCTGGGGCAGGATACTGAAGAAGCCGGCCTTTGCAAGCTAGGCCCGGTTCGTCAACACAGTTTACTGGGTGCCCGTCCGAAGTGGTCGGCCGGCAATGGCGGCTCGCCGTCCCTGCGATAGGCGCGCCGCTTGTGGCCCCCAGGCCGTGCGAGGGAGGCGAGACGGGTGCTGGCGCCTACGGTAGGGGAACTCAGCGCAGGTGGGCATCGATGCCCTTGCGCGCCAGCAAGCGCAGCAGTGCCTGCCATTCCAGGGCGCCGGGGTCTCCCCAGGCGGCGGCCTGGGCACGGGCCTTGCGGCAGATGTCGTCGGGGATCAAGGTCAGCTGGCGCCCCATGGACAAGGCATCGAGCTGGGTCTCGCAGGCCTTCTCCAGGTAGTAGATGCGCTTGAACGTCGAGGCGACATCGTGACCCACCCCGAGCATGCCGTGGTTGCGCAGGATCATCAGATGCTTGTCGCCGAGGTCGGCGGCCAGGCGCTCTCGCTCGGCGTGGTCCAGGGCGAAGCCTTCGTAGTCGTGGTAGGCGACCTCGCCGATCTCCAGGCAGAACTGGTGCACCGGCAGCAGCCCCTCCGCGAGGGTGGACACCGCATTGGCGGCCCGGCTGTGCAGATGCATGGCACAGGCATGGTCGGCCCGGGCCCGATAGACCGCACTGTGGATGGTGAAGGCGGCGGGGTTGGCGCGCCCGCCATCGACGGCATGGCCCTCGATGTCGATCTTGACCAGGTTGGAGGCGGTGATCTCGTCGAACATCAGGCCTTCCGGATTCAGCAGGAACCGCCCCGGCTCGCCCGGCACCCGTGCCGACAGGTGCGTCCAGACCAGGTCGCTGAAACCGAAGTGGTCGCAAAGCTGGTACGCAGCGGCCAGTTCGACGCGCTGTTGCCACTCGGCATCGCTGCAGTTCAGGGGGTGACGCATGGGGGGCTCCTTCGGCATTGCCCTGACGGGGCGGGGCGTCCTGCAGTGTAACGGCTATCCACGGCATGTCGCCGGTGACAGCGGACTCCCGGCTGGTTCGCTCGGCTCCGCAGGGAGAGGCGATCATCCTACTCGTCCAACGGGCGATCGATGAAGCCCCGGCCCCGACCGCCACCGGGAATCGCGACGCCCGGGCCCGTGCGGCAGGTCACTCGCCGAATGACGCCCACGCGTCGGCCGGAGGTCCCCGGGGACCATCACGGAAGCAGGATCAGGGGTAGCGGCCCGTTCGGCGATTCTCGACCAGCACCTCGAGGATGGCGTTGGCCTCGCGCATGATCGGAGAGGGCGGCTCGTCCCGCCGCCGGCTGCACAGGATCGGGATGGTGATGTGGGTCTCCGCCAGGTAGACGTAGTTGATCCCGTCGCGCTGCAGCCGGCGAACCTGCTCGGGCACCAGGGTGATGCCCAGGTCCGAGGCCACCAGCCCCAGGGCGGTCTGCATCTCGTTGGCCTCCTGGGCGACCTGCACCCGCAGGCCGCGGCGGCGGAACATGCCGAGCACGGTGTCCGCCATGCTCGGCCGCGGCGTGGCCGGGAACAGGATCAGCGGATACTCGGCCAGCTGCGCCATGGTCGGCGTGGTGCCCTCCAGCGGGTGGCCGTTGGGCAGCGCCGCCATCATCGGCTCCTCGAACAGCACCTCCTGCTCCACGTCGGGGTCGTCGATGCGCAGCCGGCCGAAGCCCAGGTCGATGCGCCCCGCCTTCAGCGCCTGGATCTGCTGCACCGTGGTCAGCTCGGCAAGGGTCAGCTCGACATCCTCCTTTTGTCGCAGGCCGCGCACCAGCAGCGGGAGCTGGCCGTAGAACACCGACGGCACGAAGCCGATGCCGAACAGCTGGCGTTTGCTGCGGGCGATGCGGCGGGTGCCCGCGACGGTGGTGTCGACCTTTTCCAGTATCTGCAGGGTATGCTCATGAAAGAACTGACCCGCCGGGGTGAGGGTCAGTCCCCGGGGGCTGCGCTCGAACAGCCGGGTTCCGATTTCCTCTTCCAACTGGTTGATTTGTCGGGTTAAAGGGGGCTGTGCCATGTGCAGTCGGGCGGCCGCCCGGGTCATGTTCAGTTCCTCGGCCGCGACGCAGAAGTAGCGCAGGTGACGAAGCTCCATAATACCTCCAGGGTATGGCTGGCCACCAAAACCATATTGGTTCCTCTCCTCGGGCGCAATCAAACTGCCTCCAACAGTTCAGCATGCCGCCTTTCGGGAGCCTCCATGTCATCCGTGATCGAATCCATCGAGACGCTGCTGGTCGACCTGCCGACCATCCGCCCCCACAAGCTTTCCATGACCACCATGGCCGGCCAGACGATGGTCATCGTGCGCATGCGCCACAGTGATGGCGTGGAGGGCCTGGGCGAGGGCACCACCATCGGCGGCCTCGCCTACGGTCCCGAGAGCCCGGAGAGCATCAAGTGCAATATCGACGCCTACCTGGCGCCGCTGCTGATCGGCCAGCCCGCCGACAACCTCAACGCCCTGCGCGCCCGAATGGCCCGCCATACCCGCGGCAACATGATCGCCAAGTCGGCGCTGGAGACCGCGCTGCTCGACGCCCGGGGCAAGCGCCTGGGGCTGTCGGTGGCCGACCTGCTGGGCGGCGCGCGCCATGGTCATCTGCCGGTGCTGTGGACGCTGGCCTCCGGGGATACCGACAAGGACATCGACGAGGCCTTCCAGCGCCTCGACGACCGCCGCCACTGTGGCTTCAAGCTGAAGATCGGCGCCCGTGACCTGGACGAGGACGTGCGGCATGTCGCGGCCATCAAGGCGGCGCTGGGGAACCGGGCCAGTGTGCGGGTCGACGTCAACCAGGCCTGGGACGAGGCCACCGCGGTGCGTGGCATCGCGGCCCTGCAGGATGCCGGCATCGAGCTGATCGAGCAGGCGATTCCCGCCCGCGAGCATGCTGGCCTGGTGCGCCTGGCCAACCGCTTCCGGGTGCCGATGCTGGCCGACGAGGCGGTGGCCGACGCCCGCGACGGCCTCGACCTGGCATCGCGGGGCTTCAGTGGCGCCTTCGCGCTGAAGATCGCCAAGTCCGGCGGGCCAGTGGCGGCGCTGGAGCTGGCGCATCTGGCCCAGACCGCCGGCATCGGCCTCTATGGCGGCACCCTGCTCGAGGGCACCCTCGGCACCGCCGCTTCCCTGCATGCCTGGTCGACGCTCGGCGAGCTGGCCTGGGGCACCGAGATGTTCGGCCCGCTGCTGCTCGAGGACGACATCGTCGCCGAGCCGCTGCGTTACCACGCCTTCGGTGTCGACCTGCCGGCCGGTCCCGGCCTCGGCATTGCCCTCGACGAGGACAAGCTCGCCCACTATTCGCGCAAGTAAGCATCCAGACCCGGATTCAGAGGAGAAGCGACATGCTGTTTCAAGTGGCAATGACCGTGAAGCTGCCGCCGGACATGCCGGCCGAGCGGGCCGCCGAGATCAAGGCGACCGAGAAGGCCTATGCCCAGAAGCTGCAACGCGCCGGCAAGTGGCGCCACCTGTGGCGGGTCGCCGGCAGCTACGCCAACGTCAGCATCTTCGACGTGCAGGACAACGCCGAACTGCAGGAGATCGTCTCCAACCTCCCGCTCTTTCCGTACATGGAGATCAACGTCACCCCGCTGTGTCGCCACCCCTCGTCGGTTCGCGACGACGACAGCTGACTCGACGCCCGAGTCCCTCAGAGACAACAACACGAGGATGCCAGCATGACCGTAAAGATTTTCGATACCCCCGAGGTCCAGGACTTCCTGAACACCGTCGCCGGCCTCGACCAGGACAGCGGCAACGAGCGCGCCAAGCAGATCCTGCATCGCCTGCTCTCCGACCTCTATCGGCTGATCGACGACTATGACGTCACCCCGGAGGAGTTCTGGAACGCCGTCAGCCTGCTCAACGCCCTGGGCCATGGCACCCAGTTCGGCCTGCTGGCCCCGGGGCTCGGCTTCGACCACTACCTGGATATGCGCATGGATGCCCAGGACGAGGCGCGTGGCCTGGCCGGCGGGACCCCGCGCACCATCGAGGGCCCGCTCTACGTCGCCGGTGCCCCCGAGGTGCACGGCCGGGGCCGCATGGACGATGGGCGCGACAGCGACGGCGAGACCATGTGGCTGACCGGCCAGGTGCGTGACACCGACGGCAACCCGGTCGCCGGGGCCAAGGTCGAGGTGTGGCATGCCAACTCCAAGGGTGGCTACTCCTTCTTCGATCCCACCCAGAGTGAGTACAACCTGCGGCGCAGCATCATCACCGACAGCCAAGGGCGCTACGCGGTGCGCAGCATCATCCCCTCCGGCTATGGCTGCCCGCCGGACAGCCCGACCCAGCAGCTGCTCGACCTGCTCGGCCGCCACGGTCAGCGCCCGGCGCATATCCACTACTTCATCTCGGCGCCGGGCTACAAGCACCTGACCACCCAGATCAACCTGGCCGGCGATCCCTACACCTTTGATGACTTCGCCTACGCCACCCGCGAGGAGCTGGTGGTGCCGGCGAACCGCTTCGAGGATCAGGACGCGATCGCCAGGCGCGAGCTGGATGGCCCCTTCTCCGAGGTGACCTTCGATATCGAGCTGGCCAGGACCGACGACCCCGAGCTGCAACATCGCCACAAGCGGCCGCGCGCCAAGGAAGACGAGCAGGACCAGGCCAGCCAGCTGGCCGGCACGGCCAAGGTGTAACCGCGGTTCGTCTTGCCTGACGCCCAGGCAGGTCCGAGAGCCGGGCCTGCCGGATACGAGAATACAAGACCGAGGATCTGGATCATGACCACCAAGCTTGATCGTCTCGAACAACGCGTCCGCGGTGCCGTCGTCGACGACGCCGAGGCCGGTATCTTCCGCGCCCATCGCAGCATCTTCACCGATCCCGAGTTCTTCGAGCTCGAGATGAAGCACATCTTCGAAGGCAACTGGCTGTTTCTGGCCCACGAGAGCCAGATCAGTGAGCCGGGCGACTACATGACCGTGACCCTCGGCCGCCAGCCGGTGATCATCACCCGCGACAAGGCCGGCGAGCTGCACGCGCTGATCAACGCCTGCGCCCACCGCGGCGCCACCCTGTGCCGCAAGAAGCGTGGCAACAAAGGCACCTTCACCTGCCCGTTCCACGGCTGGACCTTCAAGAACGACGGCAAGCTGCTCAAGGCCAAGAACGAGAAGACCGGTGCCTATCCGGAGGGCTTCAAGCACGAAGGCTCACACGACCTCAAGCGGCTGCCGACGTTCGAGAACTACAAGGGCTTCCTGTTCGGCAGCCTGAGCGCCGAGGTGATGCCGCTGGCGGAGTACCTGGGCGAGACCACCAAGGTGATCGACAACATCGTCGACCAGGCGCCGGAAGGCCTGGAGATTCTGCGCGGCACTTCTTCCTACACCTATACCGGCAACTGGAAGCTGCAGGCCGAGAACGGCGCCGACGGTTATCACGTCAGCACCGTGCACTGGAACTACGCCTCGACCATGGATCGTCGCAACTACGACGCCGGCGGTACCCAGGCGGTGGATGCCGATGGCTGGTCGAAGAGCCAGGGCGGCTTCTACTCCTTTGATCACGGCCACATGATGCTGTGGACCCGTCTGCTCAACCCCGAGGTGCGCCCCGTCTTCAGCCGCAAGGACGAGATCGAGGCCGAGCTGGGCGAGGCCCGGGCCGACTCCATCGTCAACCAGACCCGTAATCTCTGCCTCTACCCCAACGTCTACCTGATGGACCAGTTCTCCACCCAGATCCGCGTCTTTCGCCCGCTGGCCGTGGACAAGACCGAGGTGACCATCTACTGCTTCGCGCCCAAGGGCGAGTCGGCGGAGAACCGTCGCGTGCGCATCCGCCAGTACGAGGACTTCTTCAACGTCTCGGGGATGGGCACACCGGACGACCTGGAGGAATTCCGCGCCTGCCACAACGGCTATCAGGGCGAGCTGGCCGAATGGAACGACCTGTCGCGTGGCGCCAAGCAGTGGACCGAGGGGGCCGACGACAACGCCAAGGCGATCGACATGCAGCCGCTGCTGAGCGGGGCGTCCCCGGAGGACGAGGGCCTCTACGTGCTGCACCACCAGCACTGGGTCGAGGAGATGCGGCGCGCCATCGACAAGGAACGCAGCCAATACATCGCCACCGCGTCTGCCTAAGCGCCCAGCGACAGTGAAGAGGGGAGAGAGACCATGAGCAGCAACTATCAGGATATTCAGGCCTTCATCCATCGCGAGGCGCGCCTGCTCGACGACCGCCAGTGGGACGCGTGGCTCGAGTGCTACCGCAAGGATGCGGTGTTCTGGATGCCGGCCTGGGACGACGACGACCGGCTGACCGAGGACCCGCAGAGCGAGATCTCGCTGATCTACTACCCGAGCCGCGAGGGGCTCGAGGACCGGGTTTACCGGATCAAGACCGAGCGTTCCGGGGCCACCAGCATTCCCGAGCCGCGCACCACGCACCTGATCAGCAACCTGGAGGTGCTGGGGCAGGAGGGCGACGAGGTGACGGTGCGCTTCAACTGGCACACCCTCAGCCACCGCTATCAGCAGACCAACCAGTACTTCGGGACGTCCTTCTACACCCTGGACGTATCCGGCGAGACACCACTGATCACCGACAAGAAGGTGGTGCTGAACAACGACTACATCCACCAGGTCATCGACGTCTATCACATCTGATGACGCCGGGGCCGGGACAAGGACCGGCCCCCGACACCGGTGCGGAGGAGAACGACCATGAGCTATACCATTGCGCTGAACTTCGAGGACGGCGTCACCCGATTCATCGGCTGCAAGGAAGGGGAGACGGTCCTCGACGCGGCCTACCGGCAGAAGGTCAACCTGCCCATGGATTGCTCCGATGGCGTCTGCGGTACCTGCAAGGGCCACTGCGAGCAGGGTGAATTCGACATGGGCGACGAGTACCTGGAGGAAGCGCTCTCCGACGAGGAGGCCGCCGAAGGCCAGGTGCTGACCTGCCAGATGGTGCCGTCCACCGACTGTGTCGTTCAGGTGCCGGTGGCCTCGACCCTATGCAAGACCGCGGTGGGCAAGGTCGAAGGCAC
Source organism: Halomonas nitroreducens (assembly GCF_003966155.1). Taxonomy (GTDB): domain Bacteria; phylum Pseudomonadota; class Gammaproteobacteria; order Pseudomonadales; family Halomonadaceae; genus Halomonas; species Halomonas nitroreducens. Next base: position 289,831 of record NZ_RXNS01000002.1, on the reverse strand, counting down.
CGTGGCCATGGTCGAGCCACTCTCCGAGGACAGCATCGAGCTGGTCATCGACCTCGATGACGGCGCCGAGCTGGCCTTCCTGCCCGGCCAGTACATCCATATCGACGTGCCGGGCACCGCCGAGCATCGCTGCTACTCCTTCAGCTCCAAGCCGGGGGAGTCGCGGACCACCTTCCTGATCCGCAACGTCCCGGGGGGGCTGATGAGCGGCTACCTCACCGACCAGTGCAAGGTCGGCGAGCGCCTCTCCCTGAGCGGGCCGATGGGCAGCTTCTACCTGCGCGAGATCACCCGCCCGGTGTTGATGCTGGCCGGCGGCACCGGCCTCGCCCCCTTCCTCTCCATGCTCGAGCAGTTGGCCCAGAAACAGGAAGAAGGGCAGGGCTGCGAGGCGCCGGTGCACCTGATCTACGGCGTCAACCAGGACGACCACCTGGTCAAGATTGATGCCCTGGACGCCCTCAAGGAGCGCCTGCCGACCTTCAGCTACGCCACCGTGGTGGTGGACGAGGACAGCGACCATCCGCGCAAGGGCTACGTCACCCATCACATGGATACCGAGGTCCTGCACGACGGTGACATCGACGTCTACCTGTGTGGACCGCCGCCCATGGTCGATGCCGTGCTCAAGCACTTCGATGTTCAGGGCATCGCCCCGCAGAGCTTCCACTACGAGAAGTTCACCCCCAACCAGGCACCCGGGGAGGCCGCATGAGCCGCCAACGTTTCGACGGCCAGGTGATGGTGATCACTGGCGCCGCCCAGGGCATCGGCCAGCGCGTCGCCGAGCGCGCCGCCGCCGAGGGGGCCCGCCTGGCGCTGGTGGACCGTGCCGACCATGTGCGGGAGGTGGCGGCCGACCTCCAGGCGCAGGGCGTGGCATCGATCGCCCTGCAGGCCGACCTGGAGACCTGGGAGGGCGCCGAGGACGCCATGACCCGGGCCCGGGAGCACTTCGGTCGGCTCGACGTGGTGATCAACAACGTGGGCGGCACCATCTGGGCCCAGCCCTACGAGCACTACACGCCGGCGCAGATCGAGGCCGAGGTACGCCGCTCGCTGTTCCCCACCCTGTGGTGCTGCCGGGCGGCATTGCCCCACCTGCTGGAGAGCCGGGGCAACATCGTCAACGTGTCCTCGGTGGCGACGCGGGGCCTGATGCGGGTGCCCTATGCGGCGGCCAAGGGCGGCGTCAACGCCATGACCGTGGCGCTGGCCTTCGAATACGCCGAGCACGGCATCCGCGTCAACGCCACGGCGCCGGGGGGCACCGAGGCGCCCCCGCGCAAGACGCCGCGCAATACCGCCGAGCAGACCGAGCAGGAGAAGGCCTGGTACCAGACGCTGATCGACCAGACCAAGGCCACCAGCCTCATGGGCCGCTACGGCACCCTCGACGAGCAGGTGGGGCCGATCCTGTTCCTGGCCTCCAGCGATGCCAGCTACATCACCGGCACGGTGGTGCCGGTGGCCGGTGGCGACCTCGGCTAGCCGGCCGATGGCCCGCCCGTCCCGGGCGCTCTCCTGACTTCCAACGACAATAACCCCTGGAGCACATCGTGAAGCATATCGAAAAAGGCGTCGGGCTGATGTCCGCGCCACGCGACTTCATCCGCGATCTCAACGCGGACAACCTCAGCGCCGGCCTGGTGGCCGGGATCTTCGGCCTCAGCGCCGGTATCATCCATATCAGTGCCGGCACCGCGGCGGGGCTCCCCCAGGAGTTCACGCTGCTCTGGGTGATCAGCTATCTGATGATCAACGGCCTGTTCGGGCTCTTCCTTCCGGCCTACTATCGGCTGCCGCTGCCGATGGCCAACTCCATCCCCGGCGCGCTGTTGTTCGCGGCCATCATTCCCGTGGTCGGCCTCAACGAGGCCCTGGGGGCGACGCTGATCGCCGGGGCCATCTCGCTGGTCGTCGGTCTGGCCGGCATGATGAGCCTGGTCATGCGGCTGATCCCCATGCCGATCGTCATGGGCATGGTCGCGGGCATTCTGCTCAAGTTCGGCATCAACATGGTGATGCCGCTGCAGAACGCCGTGGTGCCGGCGGTGGTGATGATCCTGTCCTTCTTCTTCGCGGCACGCTACCTGCGTCCGGTGCCGCCGCTGGTCGTCACCCTGCTGGTCGGCGTGGCCTACATGGCGGTGTCCGGTGCCGACCTGTCCAGCGTGGAGTTCTCGGTCCGGTTCCCCGAGTTCATCATGCCCGCCTTCACCCTGGACGCCTTCCTGGCCTACGGGCTGCCGCTGGCGCTGATCCTGGTCGGCATGGAGACGCCCGCCGGCGTGGGCCTGGTCAAGGGCATGGGCTACAAGGATGCGCCCGCCAATGCCATCACCGCCCTGGGCGGCTTCGGCACCATGGTCTCGGCCTTCTTCAACCTGCACAGCACCTGCATCGCGGCGCCGATGACCGGGATCTGTTCCGGGCCGGAAGCCGGCACCCATGACAAGCGCTGGGTGGCCGCCGTCATCGTCGGCATCATCTTCGTCGTGGCCGCGCCCTTCTATGGCTTCGTGTTCAGCCTGATCGAGGCCATGCCGAGCTACTTCATCGCCATCATCGCCGGGCTGGCGCTGCTGCGGGTGATCAGCTCGGCGATGCACATGACCTTCTCCGGCAAGCATGAGGTGGGGGCGATGTTCTCCTTCCTGATCGCTGTCTCCGGGCTCCAGATCCTCGGTATCGGCTCTTCCTTCTGGGCGCTGGTCCTGGGGGCGGGGCTGTCGATGCTTGTCGAGTTCAAGGATTTCGACTTCACCTTCGAGCGTCGCCCGCTGTCCAGGAGGGCCAGCTAGGCGCGTCGTCCGCCCCGGCATCCTCCCTTGGCCCGTGCCCACGATGGTGGTGCGGGCCTTTTTTCCTTCGTCGGCGCCCTGGTGGCGCCCGCCCGTTTCTCAGCCGAGGTTCTCGTCATGCGACTCCATCAGGACTGGTCACTCCCCGCCGTCACCGCCGGCTTCGTGGCGGTGCTGGTCTCCTATGCCGGCCCCCTGGCCATCTTCTTCCAGGCCGCCCAGAGCGCCGAGATCTCGGGCGCCATGATGACCTCCTGGGTCTGGGCCATCTCCATGGGGGCCGCCGTGTCGGGCATCGGACTCAGCCTGTGGCTGAAGGTGCCGGTGGTCACCGCCTGGTCGGCGCCGGGCACGGCGCTGCTGGTCACGCTCTTCCCGGAACTGTCGCTCGGCGAGGCGGTGGGCGCCTACCTCGCCACGGCATCGGTGCTTCTCGTGATCGGCATCACCGGCTCCTTCGACCGCATCATCCGGACGATCCCCCCGGGCATCGCCAGCGCCATGATGGCTGGCATCCTCTTCCAGTTCGGCGTCGGCGTCTTCGTCTCGCTGGAGTCGGTGCCGTCGCTGGCCATCGGCATGATCCTGGCCTACCTGGTGTTCAAGCGCCTGACGCCGCGCTACAGCCTGGTGCTGCTGCTCATCGTCGGCGTCGCCCTGGCGGTCGTCCTGGAGGGGGCGAGCCTCGAGGGCGTGACGCTCGCGCTGGCCTCGCCTCAGTTCATCCGGCCGGAGTGGACGTGGCAGGGCACTCTGAGCCTGGCGATCCCGCTGGTACTGGTCAGCCTGACCGGGCAGTTCCTGCCGGGCATGGCGATCCTGCGCACCTCCGGCTACAACACCCCGGCCAGGCCCATCGTCACCGTTGCCAGCCTGACCTCCCTCGCGACCGCCTGCTTCGGTGGCATTACCACCGTGGTGGCGGCGATCACCGCGGCGATCTGCACCAGCCCGGAGGCTCACGAGGACCCGGACAAGCGCTATGTCGCCGGCGTGGCCAACGGCGTCTTCTATCTGGTCGGGGGGACCTTCGCCGGCACCATCGTGGCGCTGTTCACCTCGCTGCCCGGCGAGTTCGTCGCCGTGCTGGCGGGGCTGGCACTGATTGGTGCCATCACCAGCAACGTCAGCGCCTTCGCCGCCCAGAAGGATCACCTGGAGGCCTCGGTGATCACCTTCATCGCCACGGCCTCGGGCATGAGCTTCCTGGGGCTCGGCTCGGCCTTCTGGGGCGTGGTGGTCGGCGCCCTGGCCTACGGCCTGCTGCACCGACCGCTGGTCGTTCCGCGTCGCCGCGCCACAACGGAGACGGCGCGGCGGTGAGCCTTGGCGGGTGCGTGGAACCACCGGGCTCCCGCCGGGCCGGCAGTGGTGATAGGCTCGCCATCAGCCCGGTCGGCAGGCGGCCGGGCCGGAGAGGGAGACAGCGGGTGGTGGCGAGTCGAGGCGCCTGGCGGGGCGGGAAGCGAATGACGCGATGGATCGGTCGGCTGGGTCTACTGGGCATGGCCCTCGGCCTGACGGGCTGTGCCATGTTCGCGCCGGCGCCGCCCCGGGACCAGACGAACCTGTGCGAGATCTTCCGTGAGCAACCGGACTGGTACGACGCCGCCCGCGACGCCCAGCAGAAGTGGGGGACGCCGATCTGGACGCAGATGGCCTTCATCGAGCGGGAGTCATCCTTTCGCAGCCATGTGAAGCCTCCTCGGCAGCGCCTGCTGGGTTTCATCCCCTGGACCCGCCCATCGTCGGCCTTCGGCTACGCCCAGGCACAGGACCCGGTGTGGGGGGAGTACCAGGCAGAGGCCGCCGGCTGGTTCGCCAGCCGCAGCGACATGGAGGATGCCACCGACTTCATCGGCTGGTATAACGCGCGCACCCGGCGCATGACGGGGGTGTCACTGCACAATCCCGAGCACCTCTACCTGGCCTACCACGAGGGTCAGGGCGGCTATCGGCGGGGGGCCTACCGCAGCAAGCCCGGCGTGCGCAGCGCTGCCCGGCAGGTTGCCGCGACCGCCGTGCGCTATCGCTCGCAGCTGGCCGCCTGCGAGGCCGAGTTCCGCTGCGATCGCTTCTACCAGATCTGGCCGTTCTGCCGGGGCTAGGCATTCGGGCTCGGCGGTCGAGCTCCGGCCGCGGGCGTGGCACACTGTGCCACGTATCCGCTGGCGGGAGTTCACGCACACCATGTCCAGCGGACGTGCCGACCTCTCGGCCGGCCCAGCCCTGTCACTCGCCGTGGTGCGGCGGGTCGAGGGGGGCGCCACTCGAGTGGAAGCACCGCACCACCTACGAATCAGAGGTTTGTCCATATGTTTCGCATTCTTGCCGGCATGGCGCTGGGTCTCGTCCTGCTCGCTGCGGGAGCCATGGCTTACATGCACAGCGGCATGTACAACGTGGCCGCCAGTGACGATCACCTGCCGCTGGTCGACTCGGCGCTGCACTCCACGATGCATGCCTCGGTGTCCACCCGGGCCGAGGATGTCGAGGTGCCCGACCTCGACGACCCCGAGATGATCCGCCAGGGGGCCCGCGCCTACGAGGAGCTCTGCACGGCCTGTCACCTCAAGCCGGGACTCGACGGCACGGTGCTGCGGGCTGGCCTCAACCCCATGCCGCCGCGGCTGACCGAGCCGGGCCATCGTTCGCCGGCCGAGCAGTTCTGGATCATCAAGCACGGTATCAAGATGACCGGCATGCCGGCCTGGGGCGTGACTCACGAGGATCAGGAGCTGTGGGAAATGGTGGCCTTCCTGCAGCGCTTACCGGAACTCTCCGAGCAGGATTATGTCGCCTCGATCACGCCCGAGGCGCGGCAGGACACGGCCGACGATGGCCATGACCATGAACACGGCAATATGTCGGCCATGGCGGGGGAAGGCGACTCCCGGGATGATCCCGCCCCCGACGCTGCTCAGCCCCGGGCCGACGACGGCCATGACCACGAGCATGGCAACCTGCTGGCCATGGCGGACACCGCGGGGGCCCATCGGGCGGCCGATGATGGCCACCATGACGGAGCGGCGGATGCCCCGGACGCCGACGACCACCATAAGGCGGAGGCGGCCCAGCAGCCCGAGGATGGCCATCACGACGATGGGCATGACCACGCCCATTGAGGGTGGTTGACGCTCGTCTCTCCAGGGGCCGCGAAGCTCGATGGCCCTGACGACAGAAGGCGATGACCCCCGGTCATCGCCTTCACGCTTCTAAAGCCCGGTCTCGATACCGCCGCCGGCGCGGCGGTCTAGCGTTGACCGAACATATGGCGGCGGGCCTCGTCGTCCAGCGGCTTGCCGGCATCGGGATTGACCCTGCGGGTCAGCGCATAGGCACGCTGGGTCGCCGGTCGCGCCCCGATGCGCTCGAACCACCCCTTGAGGTGGGGGAAGTCGTTCAGGTCCTGGCGCTGCTTGTCGTGGGGCACGATCCACGGATACACCGCCATGTCCGCGATGGAGTAGTCGGCGCCGGCGATGTAGTCGCGCCGGGCCAGGCGGCTATCGAGCACCCCATACAGCCGAGCGGTCTCGTTGACATAGCGATTGATGGCGTATTCCAGCGTCTCCGGCGCGTACTGGGTGAAGTGATGGTTCTGGCCGGCCATGGGGCCGAGCCCGCCCATCTGCCAGTGCAGCCACTGCAGGGTCTTGGTGCGGCCCCGCAGGTCTCGCGGCAGAAACCGGCCGCTCTTGTCGGCCAGGTATTCGAGGATCGCCCCGGATTCGAAGAGCGATAGCGGCTCTCCGCCATCTTCCGGGGCATGGTCGACGATGGCCGGGATGCGGTTGTTGGGGGCGATGGCCAGGAAATCCTCGTCGAACTGGTCGCCCTTGCCGATGTTGATCGGCTTGATGCGATAGTCGAGCCCGGTCTCCTCGAGGAACATCGTGATCTTGTGCCCGTTGGGGGTGGTCCAGTAGTAGAGATCGATCATGTCGACTCCTCGCTATGCCTTGAGCATCTCGATGAGGCGTGCGGCCACCGGCTCGGAGGAAGGCGGGTTCTGCCCGGTGAGCAACTGCCCGTCCTGGCGGGTGTAGGGGGCGAAGTCCTCGGCCTTGGAGTACCTGCCGCCACGCGCGATCAGGGCGTCTTCCACCAGCTGGGGAACGATCTCGGTCAGGCCGACCGCCGCCTCCTCGCCGTTGGTGAAGCCGGTGACCTCGCGTCCCTCGACGATGGGCTTACCCGAGGCGTCCCTGGCGTTCACCAGCACGATGGGCGCGTGGCAGACCGCCGAAACCGGCTTGCCCTGAGCCCAGAAGGCCTCGATCAGGCGGATCGAGTCGCGGTCGTCGACCAGGTCCCAGAGGGGACCATGCCCGCCGGGGTAGAAGATCGCGTCGAAGTCGTCGGCCTGCATCTCGGCCAGCCGATGGGTGGCGGCGAGCTGCGCCTGGGCCTCCGGGTCCTGCTTGAAGCGCCGCGTCGCCTCGGTCTGGCTGTCTTCGTCGTCACTCTTGGGGTCCAGCGGCGGCTGGCCGCCCCGGGGAGAGGCCAGGGTGATCGCGGCGCCGGCATCCTTGAGGGCGTAGTAGGGCGCGGCGAACTCCTCCAGCCAGAAGCCGGTCTTCTCGCCGGTGTCGCCGAGACGGTCGTGCGAGGTCAGCACGATCAGGATACGTTTGTTCATCGGTGTTCTCCTCCTGGGTCGGGGCGTCGGGTCATGCGGCCCCGGCAACAATGGGGTGATCCCGATGGTCAGGCACCGGGCGAATCGAGTGGTTCCATCCTAGGTGGATGGCTATTATTCGAGAATTGATCATTTTCAATAACAGGTATTCAGAAAGTGAATCTCGTGGGCAAGGACCTCAACCTGCTGCTGCTCTTCCACATGCTCTATCAGGAGCGCAGCGTCTCGGGGGCGGCCACCCGCCTGGCACTGAGTCAGCCGGCGCTGAGCCACAAGCTCGCCAAGCTGCGCGAGGCCTTCGGCGACGCGCTATTCGTGCGTGCGCCCCGCGGCCTCACCCCCACGCCCCGGGCCCATGAGCTGGCCCCCCATGTCCAGCGGCTGGTGGCCGGCATCGACGGCTTCTTCGAGTTCTGCGAGGGGAGTGACTTCCTGTCGCGTGACGACCGGGTCCACCTCTTCACCACCGACTACATGGAGCAACTGCTGCTGCCCCGGCTGCTGGAGGTGACGCGACGGGAAGCCCCGAACCTGCAGCTGGTGACTCACAACACCCGAGGGCGGCTGCCGCGGTCCGAGCTGGAGACGGGGGAGTGCGACATCGCCATCGCCGGCTTCTACGAGGACCTCCCGGGCAGCTACTTCCAGCAGCGCATCCACGAGGAGGGGTTCGTGGTACTGGCGGCACGGGACCATCCGCGGATCGGCGAGCGGCTCGACCTGGCGACCTACCTGGCCGGCGAGCATCTGGTGACCACCCTGACCGGCGACCTGGACGGCCGGGTCGACAAGCGGCTGCGCGAGCAGGGTCAGGCACGGCGGATCGTGGCGGGGCTCTCCAGCTTCACCGTGCCGCCGCTGCTGGTCGCCCAGAGCGATCTGCTGTTGACCTGCCTGAGAAGCGTCGCCGAACAGGCGGTGAGGAGCCATCCCGGCCTGGTGATCCACGAGTGTCCGCTGTCGCTTGGCCGGGTTGCAGTCATCCAGGCCTGGCACCAGCGGACCCACGACGACCGGCTGCGGGCTTGGCTGCGTGCGCGGATCCAGGCACTGCTGGCGTCCGACGGCGAGTGACCTCGGGGCGCCTCAGGTGCTTTCGCCGACCTGCAACTCGAAGCCGACATCGCACTGGCGTCGGGTGACCCGCTTGCCGTCCAGCCGTCGCAGAATCTGTTCGGCTTCTCGGGGCGGGCTGCTGACCATCGTGACTCCGCCCGACCCGCGCTGGGCCGCATCATCGCTAGTGAGACGGGGATACCAAGGGCGACGGATGATGAAGGCGAGCTTGATTTTATAGACGGGCGGTCTATATTGGGGTCATGACTCAAGCGACTTCCAAGCCGCGTCGCGGCCGGCCCCCCAAGGTGCCCCGTGACGACCCCGATACCCGGGCGGCGCTGATCCACAGCGGTGTCGAGGTCCTGACCGAGCAGGGTTTCGCCGTCTCCGGCATCGAGAGCATTCTCAAGCGGGTGGGGGTGCCCAAGGGCTCCTTCTACTACTATTTCGACAGCAAGGAGGCCTTCGGGCGGGCGGTGATGGACCACTATGGGGCCTACTTTGCCCGCAAGCTCGATCGCCACCTTCAGGACGCAACGCTTCCGCCCCTGGCTCGTCTGGAGGCCTTCGTCGCCGATGCCAAGGCGGGCATGGCCCGTCACGACTTCCGTCGCGGTTGCCTGGTGGGCAATCTCGGCCAGGAGGTCGGCGGCCTGCCGGAGGAGTATCGACAATGGCTGCGGGCGACCCTTGTCGACTGGCAGCGGCGCGTCGCCGGCTGCCTGCGCGAGGCACAGGCGGCCGGCGAGCTTGGACAGGCCGCCGATTGCGACAGGCTCGCCGAGGCCTTCTGGATCGGCTGGGAAGGCGCCGTGATGCGCGCCAGGCTCGAGGGCGGGGCGCGTCCGCTGGAGACGTTCCTCACGACGTACATGGAGGGGCTGCCCCGCTAAGCGGGGCCTTCTTCATGACAATTCATAGACAACCGGTCTATAAAGAGGTGCACGATGTTCAAGGCCATTCTGATTGACAAGAACGACGACGGCCAGCAGGTGAGTGTCCAGACGCTGGACGAGTCGCGCCTGCCGGACGGCGACGTCACCGTGCGGGTCGACTGCAGCACGCTCAACTACAAGGATGCCCTGGCCATCACCGGCAAGGGGCCAGTGGTGCGCCAGTTCCCCATGGTGCCGGGCATCGACCTGGCGGGGACGGTCGAGAGTTCGACCGCGGAGGCCTACCAGCCGGGCGATGCCGTGCTGCTCAATGGCTGGGGCGTCGGGGAGAAACACTGGGGCGGCCTCGCCGAGAAGGCTCGGCTGGACAGCCGCTGGCTGATTCCCCAGCCGGCGGCCTTCACGGCCCGGCAGGCCATGGCCATTGGCACGGCCGGGTATACCGCCATGCTCTCGGTCATGGCGCTGGAACGCCAGGGCGTCACCCCGGAACAGGGCGAGGTGCTGGTGACCGGTGCCAACGGGGGCGTGGGCAGCTATGCCATCGCGCTGCTCTCGCGGCTGGGCTACCGGGTCGTGGCTTCCACCGGTCGTCTGGAGGAAGCGGATTACCTCAAGGGACTCGGGGCCCAGGAGGTGATCGATCGGGCGGAGCTGTCCGAGCCGGGCCGCCCCCTGGCCAAGGAGCGCTGGGCCGCTGCCATCGACTCGGTGGGCAGCCACACCCTGGCCAACGTCCTGGCCGGGACCCGCTATGGCGGCACCGTCGCGGCCTGTGGCCTGGCCCAGGGCATGGACCTGCCATCCAGCGTCGCCCCCTTCATCCTCCGGGGCGTGACCCTGGCGGGGATCGACAGCGTGATGCGGCCCTATGCGGATCGCGTCGAGGCCTGGCGCCGGCTCGGGGAGCTGCTGGCTCCCGAACAGCTCGACGCCATCACCCGCACGATCTCGCTGGAGGAGGCCATCGACACGGCCGGCGAGCTGCTGGCAGGTCGAGTCCGCGGACGTGTCGTCGTCGACATGGCCCGCTGACACGGTGCAGCCCGGCCGCCTCGCCAGGGCATGGCCGCCTCGTGCCTTGGCGAGCCTCCTGCCGATGTCCTCCGGCCGGTGCTGCGTCCTTGGTTACGCTGGCAGTGGCCTCGTCCCCCCGGCGAGGGGGCAGCGCTTCAATCCACGTCCCCTTTTGGTAGTCCTTATCAGCCAGCTCTGTCATTCCCCGGGAAGGCGATGTCGGTGGTGTCGTGATGCCTCACCGCGCGTTCTGGGTGCAGGAGAGTGAGCCATGAGCAACCCTCGCACCGCGCATCCTGCGTTGGCACACGACTGGCGGGGAGGATGCTCCGAGTCAATATGGCGAGCCGGCGTTTTTATGGATTCAATGGCGAACGAGGGCGGCATTTCCAGTAGCATGCGCTGATGCTCTCTACCGAGACCGTTTAGCGCCTCATGTCTGAACAGACCTCCTCGCCACCGCCGGACCTCTTTCCCCAGATAGCCGAGCAGATGGGCTTCGTCCTCTGGTCGGTGGATGCCCGGGATTCCTCCCTGGAATATCTCTCCCCCAGGGCCGAGTCGCTCTTCGGTCGCCCAGTCGATGACTTTCACGCCGACCCGGGGCTCTGGCTCGCGATGGTGCATCCCGAAGATCATGGTGCAGTGGCGAGCAGCCAGGACACCCTGTTGCTGCTTGGCCAGGTCGAGCGTCGCTATCGCATCCTCCACGCCGACGGTCGGGTGGTCTGGCTGCATGACTCGGTGAAGGTGATGCGAGATGGCGCTGGGCGTGCCCGGCGCCTTGCCGGGATTGTCAAGGACGTCACCGCCGAGGAGGAGGAGCGACGACGTCGCGATGATGAGCTCGCCCTGTACCGCCGTGCCGTGCGCGGCTCGAGCGATGCGATCTTCCGTCTGGTGCATGATGACGATGGCGAATTCCGTTTTCTGGAGACCAACCCGGCCTACCAGGCGGCGACGGGGCTATCGCTCGCCGAGGTGTTGCACCACACACCCCACGAGGTGCTCGCACCGGTCCAGGCCGACGAAATGGTGCGCCACTGCCGTGCCTGCGCCGCCTCGGGGCAAACGACCCAGTATGAGGAACGCCTGGCGCATGAGGGTGGCGGGCACGATTGGCAGGTGCTTCTGGTACCGATCCAGGGACGTGATGGCTGCTTCGAGGAGCTGGTGGGGATCGGGCGCGACATTTCCACCTTGCGGGATGCCGAGCGCCGGCTCAGGGCCTCACGGGATCACCTCGACCGCTTGTTGCTGACTAGCCCGGTCGTGATCTTCACCTGCGAGGCCACCGAGGCGCTGACCCCGACCTATATCAGTCCGGGACTCCATCGCCTGCTGGGGTACCGTCGTGACGAGCTGCTGGGGCGGGCGCACTGGCGGAACCTTCTGGTGCATCCTGAGGATCGTGATGCATCACACCCGCGCGTGAAGCACATGCTGGTGAATGGCGGCAGCATCCAGTTGCGTTCTAGGGTGCGTCACCAGGGCGGAGACTATCGCTGGATACAGAGCGAGATGCGCCTGCTGACCGATGACGAGGGACGCGCCCGAGAGGTCGTGGGGGCGTTGCTGGATATCAATGAAGTTCACGAAGCCACTCGTCGTCTGGAGAAGCTCAGCGAGCAGCTGCCGGGATTCGTCTACCAGTACCAACTCGGGCCCGATGGTCATGGTTGGTTTCCCTATGCCAGCCCGCACAGTCGGGACATCTATGGGGCGTCGCCGGACGTCCTGCGCGACAGTGATGGTCCGGCCCTCGAGGTCATCCATCCAAACGATCTCGACCGGGTCGTCGCTTCGATTCAGGCCTCGGCCGAGTCGCTGTCCCATTGGCAATGCGAGTACCGGGTATCCCATCCCCGCGGGCACGAGCTCTGGGTGTCCGGCCTGGCGACCCCTGAGTGCCTGTCCAATGGCGCCATCCTCTGGCACGGTTTCATCGCCGACATCACCGTGCACAAGCAGGCCCAGCTCAAGCTCGAGGCCAGCGAGCGGCGCTACCGGCGTATCACCGAGAATATCAGCGACCTGCTCTGCCTGCATGCCGCCAACCAGAAGGCCGCCTATCGATTCGTCAGTCCTTCCGTCACACGCCTGCTCGGCTACCGGCAGGAAGAGCTGCTCGGTCGCTCGCCCTACGACTTCCTCCACCCCGAGGATATCGATCGTGTTGACCAGCTCTCTCACCAAGGCGCCTTGCGGGGAGAGGCCGAGGCTGAAGTCGAATACCGCTTCCGGCATCGCGACGGGCACTATGTCTGGCTGCAGACGTCCATCATTCCGGTGACCAGTCATGACGGCACCGTCATTGCCTTGCAGACCCTGTCGCGGGATGTCACCGAGCGTCGGCGCGCCAAGGCGGAACTCGAGCGGCTCTCCACCACCGATGCCTTGACTGGTGCGCCCAACCGGCGGCACTTTCTCGAGCGCCTCTACGCCGAGCTGCAGCGTCAGGCACGGCATGGCCAGGCGATGTCGGTGGTCATGTTCGATATCGATCACTTCAAGCGCGTCAATGATCGCTGGGGGCACGCCGCCGGTGACGCGGTGCTCAAGCGGCTCGTGAGTACCGCTCAGTCCCTGTTGCGTGCCCAGGACCTGCTGGGGCGACTGGGTGGCGAGGAGTTCGCCGTGATGTTGCCGGAGGCCGATGTCGATGGTGCGGCACGTTTTGCCGAGCGCCTTCGGGTGGCCATCGAGGCTCTGCGTATCGACCACGGCGAGACCATGATTGCCGTCACCATTAGCCTGGGACTGACCACCACTTCTGGCGCCGATACGCCGGAGCGTGTGCTCGAGCGTGCCGATGGGGCCCTCTATGCGGCCAAGCATGAAGGCCGTAACCAGTGGCGATGTCGATGATGGTCCGCCATCGAGACATCACGCCCGACATGTCAAAAGAGACGGGTCGTCATGGGGAGGTGTCGAGTCGAGCCTGACTCGCCTTGAGACGGCCTGCCATCAAGATCGTAGTGAACCCGGTGATGGCGGGGCAGTCTGGCACCGGCGGCAACAAGCCATGAATATTCCCTCCTGACGCCGAGCACGGCCCGTGACGCCAGGTCTTCGTAAAGCGTAAACTCGTTGCCCCTGTCCTCGATCGATGCCCCGGTGCCATGAAGATCAGCCCTTTGCCTCCCCTCAACAGTCTCGTGGCCTTCGAGTCGGCGGCGCGGCACCTCAGCTTCACCCAGGCGGCCGAGGAGCTCCACGTCACCCAGGGGGCGATCAGTCGCCAGGTGCGTAGCCTCGAGGACTATCTGGGCAAGCCGCTCTTCGAGCGGGCCAACCGCAGCGTCAAGCTGACCCCCATGGGACAGCGCTATGCTCAGGCGATCCATCATGCGCTCACCGACATCTCGTCCATCACCGAGGAGGTGCGCAGCTGGCAGGGCACGTACCAGATCACCGTGGCCACCACCAGCGCCATGGCCTCCCTGTGGCTGCTGCCCAAGATCGCCGAGTTCCAGCGTGAGCACGAGAATGTCGAGCTGCGCATCGTGGCCACCGAACAGATCCGCGACCTCTCCCGGGTGGAGTCGGACGTTGCCCTCTTCTATTGTCGGACCCCACCCGCCGCGATGCAGGCGACGACGCTCTTCCACGAGGAGGTCTTCCCGGTCTGCAGCCCCCGCTATCTGGAGCGGTTCGGGCCCTTCCCGGGACCCGAGGCCCTGCTCGATTGCACCCTGCTGTCGCTGGAGGATGCCGACCAGGACTGGATGAGCTGGAAACAGTGGTTCACCGAGGTGGGCGTAGTTTCCCGGCTGCCGCGGCGGCGGCTCAACATCAACAGCTATTCGATGCTGGTGCAGGCGGCGATGATGGACCAGGGCGTGGCGCTGGGCTGGAGCCAGCTGGTCGACGACTATCTGGAACGTGGCCAGCTGGTGCGGCCGGTAGAGACGGTGCTGCGGACCCAGGCTCGCTTCTGCCTGCTCGAGCCCGGCGAGACGCGTTCGAAGCGCCGCGGCGTGCGCGCTTTCCGTGAATGGCTGATGGCCACCGTGCCCCGGGAGGTGGGCGACCTGGGGCTGACCTGATCTCCGGGCGCTGTCGCTCCCCCATCGCATGTGACCACGCGACGGCCCAGCCAGGGTGTCTCCCTAGGCGCGATTTCGATGCTTCCCTCGGGGACCGTCATCCCCTGCGTTTTTCGTTGGCTTCGTGCCTCACAGATCCTTGACCAGGCGCAGGGCATCGTAGATGGCCGCGTGGGTGTTCCGGGACTCGACGGCATCCCCGATCCGGAAGAGCTGGAAGCTCCCCGCCGGGTTGCGAATCACGGCCTGGGGGCGGCCGACGATCAGAGCGTCGTAGTCCACCTCGCCCTCGTTACTGGCATGCGGCTTCAGGTCGAAATAGAGGTCGACCATCGGGGTGATGCCGTAATTGACCACCACCTGGTCGATACGCCGCTCATGATCCAGGTCCAGGTAGTCACTGGTGATCCTGGCAAGCAGCTCGCTGTCCTCACGCTGCACGGACTTCAGTCGGTAGGTGGGCGTGAAGGTGACATTGGGCCGCTGCAGGGCGCGCATGTAGGGCACCAGGTTCATGGCCATGATCTCCGCCGAGACGGTGCGATCCGGGGTCATGATCTCGAGTTCGGCGCCGGTGGCGGCGATGATCTCGGCGGCCTGCATGGCGGCATGATCGCCGGCATCATCGAACAGCAGCACCCGGTTTCCCGGGACGACGTGCCCGGACAGGATGTCCCAGGTGTTGACCACCAGGTCGTGCCCGACCTCGGGCTGGTCGTCCAGGGGGTAGCCGCCGGTGGCCACGATCACCACATCCGGCTCCTCGGCGAGCACGTCCTCGAGCTCGGCCCAGACGTTATAGCGAATCTCGACGCCGAGGGCCTCGCAGCGTGCCAGGCGCCAATCGATGATGCCCATCATCTCGCGGCGGCGCTCGCTCTGAGCCGTGAGGCGCACCTGCCCGCCGGCATCGCTGGCGGCCTCCAGCACGACCACCGCATGGCCCCGCTCGCCGGCAACCCGGGCGGCCTCCAGGCCCGCCGGGCCGGCGCCGATGATCACGGTGCGACGCTCCTGCGAGGTCGCCGGGATGGTGTGGGGCATGGTGGTTTCCCGCCCGGTGGCGGCGTTGTGGATGCAGTAGGCGGCGCCGCCCTGGTAGATGCGGTCGAGGCAGTAGTTGGCGCCGACGCAGGGACGGATCTGTTCCTCGCGTCCCTCCATGAGTTTGCGAACGATGTGCGGGTCGGCCATGTGCGCCCGGGTCATGCCGACCATGTCGACCTTGCCCGAGGCGATGGCATGGCGGGCGGTGGCGACATCCTGGATCTTGGCGCCGTGGAAGGTGGGAAAGTCGATCTCGCGACGGATCTCGCCCGCAAAATCGAGGTGCGGGGCGCTGGGCATCCCCTGGATGGGAATCACGTCGGTGAGCCCCGGGTCGGTGTCGATATGACCGCGAACCACGTTGAGGAAGTCGACCAGGCCGCTGTCCTTCAGGCGCCGCGAGATCTCCATCCCGTCGCTGGCCGTGATCCCGCCCGTCAGCATCTCGTCGCCGGTGTAGCGCACGCCGACGATGAAGGCCTCGCCGACCCGCTGGCGGATGGCGCGCAGTACCTCGAAGGTGAATCGCAGCCGGTTGTCGAGATCGCCCCCATAAGGGCCCTCGAGGGTATTGGTCAGCGGTGACCAGAACTGGTCCATCAGGTGGCCATAGGCCTGCAGCTCGATGCCATCGAGACCGGCCGCGTGCATGCGTTCGGCGGCATCGGCGTAGTCGCGGATCAACCGTTCGATATCCCAGTCCTCGACCTGCTTGGGAAAGGCCCGATGGGAGGCTTCGCGGCGGTGGGAGGGCGACACCGTGGGCAGCCAGTCGCCCTTGTCCCAGCGGGTGCGCCGGCCCAGGTGGGTCAACTGGATCATCACGGCGGTGCCGTGCTCATGACAGGCCTCGGCCAAGTCGCGCATCCAGGGCACCACTTCGTCCTTGTAGGCCAGGATATTGTTGAACACGGGGGGACTGTCTCTGGCCACCGCCGCCGACCCGGCCGTCATGGTCAGGCCAATGCCGGCCTTGGCGCGCTCGACGTGATAGGCGCGGTAGAGCGCCTTGGGCATCCCCTCCTCCGGATAGGCGGGCTCGTGGGCCGTCATCATGAGTCTGTTTTTCAAGGCAAGGTGCTTGAGTCGAAAGGGCGTCAGCAGCGGGTCGGTAGCCATGGTCGGGCCTCTCTCTTGTTGTTCGCTTGACAGCGTTCACGGCGAATGTACAGAGTCGTTGACTGTATGTACATAGGTGTACATTAATGTCGCAATACTGCCGTCAGGCCGGTTTGGCCGCCGGCTCGAGAGGAGGAGCACGCGATGCATGAAGACGCCGTGGTGGGGCTCATCGGGGGGCAGGGCTGGATGGGCCGCTCGCTGGGGCTGGCCTGGCTTGAGCAGGGGCTGCTAACGCCCGAGCGGCTGGTGATCTCCTCGCGCTCCGGCGGCAACGCTTACCGCGACTGGCCCCGGGTCCGTAGCGTTCAGGACAATCGTGCGCTGGCCGAGCTGGCGGATGTCATCGTGCTGTCCGTGCGCCCGCAGGACCTCGGCGGCGTCGATGCCGAGGTCCAGGGCAAGTTGGTCATCTCCCTGCTGGCGATGACCTCCTGCCAGGAAGTCGCCAGCCGGGTGGGCAGTCACCGGGTCGTGAGGGCCATGCCCAACGCCGCGGCGGAAATCCGTCGGGCCTATTTCCCGTGGTATGCCTCACCCCAGGTGAGCGATGCCGACCGGCGACTGGTTCAGGCATTGCTGGAGAGTTGTGGCACGGCACGGGAGCTGACAGCGGAGCGGGATCTCGACTACCTGACGGCCCTCAGCGGTGCCGGGCCGGCCTATCCCGCCCTGCTTGCCCAGTCCATGCTGGAGCATGCCCGGCGGATGGGCCTCGACGACGATATCGCCCGCGAGGCCGTCATGCAGACCCTGGTGGGTGGCAGCCTGCTGCTGGAGAAGCGGGATGGCGACCCCGGTGAGATGGTGGAGCGATTGATCGCCTATGACGGCACCACGGCCGAGGGGCTTCGCGCGATGATCGACGGGGGCCTGTGCCAGGTGGTTCACCAGGGGCTCGAGGCGGCCCACCGGGTGGCCAGTGACTCACGCTAGGGCAGCGGAGAGGGTGATCTTCTGCCGCCGCTTCCCCTCCGCTGGTGAATGCCGGCCCTCCTAGGGGACATCCGTCTGCGCCAGGTAACCATGCCGGGCGTGGAAGCGTCGCAGTTCGTGTGCTTGCGGCGCCTGGCCGGTGAAGATCTCGACATAGGTGGGCATGCGCCGCATGCGAACCTCGAGGGGTTCCTGGGTGTTCATCGAGATATAGCCGATCTGGGTCAGGTAGATGGTGCGCCCCCGCACATTGGCGGCCAGCGCCTCAAAGCCGTGTCGCACGAACATGCGTGTCAGTGCCTCGAGGCGGGCCTCGTCGGCGGCGTCGATCTGGCTTGCCACCTCGTGCGACTGCAGGGCCCAGCTGCGTATCGCGAATTCCAGCTGCGAGTCGAACAGCTCGGGGTCCATCCAGCAGTCGAAGACGTTGAGAGTCGCTTCCACGATGCTCTCGGCATAGGCCTCGGTCTGCTGCACCAGGCCAGGTGTATTCTTCTGGCGCCAGCGGTCGATCAGGGCGTCCAGCAGCGCCTCGCGGTCCTTGAAGAACCAGTAGAAGCTGGTGCGTGAGACGTTGAGCCGCTTGGCCAGCGGCAGGATTCGCACGCTGTCCACACCGGACTCGAGCAGCAGCGCGAAGGCTGCGTCGAGCCAGGCCTCACGGGAACCTTTCCATTTGCTGTCGTGGGTCTCGGCGGGGGGCATCGAGGGGGCTCCGGTCCCGGGAAGCAGCGCGGCCGGGGTGGCGCTGACCAGAAGCGGAGAGTACATCAGTGTCGAGTTTATGTACATCCAGCCGGTTGAATGTGCCAGGGCCCGGCGTGTGCCGGGCCCTGGTCCTTTGCAAGGCAGGCTGCGGGGGTCAGGCCTCGAGCACCGGCTCACGCGTGTCGCGGCTGTCCCCGGCCGAGGTGTTCAGATCCTGGCCACTGTGGTGGTCCAGGTCGGCGTCCGCCGGGCGGGCCTGGGGCGGCAGCATGGCCGCCGCCATGGGTTCGCGACGCAGGGTGCGGTAGAGGCTCAGCGTCATCACCAGGATGAAGACGGCAATCGGCAGCCCGGCGATGATCGAGGCAGTCTGGATCGTCTTGAGGCCGCCGGCATAGAGCAGGGCCCCGGCGATGCAGCCGATCACCAGGCCCCAGATCACGCGGATCGGCTGGGGCGGTTCGGGACTGCCGACGCTGTCCAGGGTGCACAGTACCAGGGTGCCGGAGTCGGCCGAGGTGATGAAGTAGGTCGCCAGCAGCAGCACCGCCAGGATCGACAGCAGGCTGCCCAGGGTGCCCGGGTCCAGGGCATCGAACAGGGTGAACAATGCCAGGGTGGTGTCCTCCTGGGTGGCCTGGAGCACGGCCCCGCCAGCGAATTCGGCATCGGCTGCCACCGCGCCCTCGGCCACGGCCTGCTCATGGGCCTGGCGCGCCTGCTGCTCTTCGAACAGGGCACTGCCGCCGAATACCGCCATCCACACGAAGGTCACCAGGGTCGGTACCAGCAGCGCGCCGCCGATCAGTTCGCGAATGGTGCGGCCCCGGGAAATGCGGGCGATGAACATGCCGACGAAGGGCGCCCAGGTCATCCACCAGGGCCAGTAGAAGGCGGTCCACCAGTTCTGCCAGCCACTGTCGGCATTGGCATCGCTCCACAGGCTCATGCCGATCAGGTTGTCGGCATAGTCGCCGGTGCTCTGCAGCAGGGTGTTGAGGATGTAGCGGGTCGGCCCGATGGCCAGCACGATGGCCACGATGACCACCGACAGCAGCATGTTCCACTCGGACAGTCGGCGAATGCCGCGGCCGACGCCGGACATCACCGAGGCGATGGCGAACAGGGTGATCACCGCGATCATGGCGAGTTGGACACCGATGCCGTTGCTCACCCCGAAGACGTTATTGAGGCCGCTGTTCATCTGGATCACCCCCAGGCCCAGCGACTGGGAGACGCCGAAGGCAGTGATCGCCACGGTGAGGATGTCCACCGTGTGGCCGATGGGACCGTAGATGCGCTCGCCGATGAACGGATAGAGGATCGAGCGCAGCGTCAGCGGCAGGCCCTTGCGGTAGGAGAAGTAGGCCAGTGCCAGGGCCACGATGATGAACATCGCCCAAGGGTGCAGGCCCCAGTGGAAGAAGGTCAGGCGCATGGCCATGCCGGCGGCCGCATCACTCATGCCCTCGGTGAAGGGGTTGTCGGCGTAGTGCCACATGGGTTCGGCTACCGACCAGAAGATCAGGCCGATGCCCATGCCACCCGAGAACAGCATGCTGACCCAGGACAGGAAGCTGAACTCGGGGCGCTCGCCGTCCTGGCCCAGGCGGATATGCCCGAAGCGGCTGACCATCAGATAGAGCAGGAAGGCCAGCACGGCGCTGACCAGGCTGAGGTAGAACCACTTGGCGTTGTCGAGGACGGTCGTCGACACGTCCTGGAAGATCGCGCCGGCCTTCTCGGCCAACACGGCGCAGAAGATCACGAAGCCGATGACCAGCACCTTGGAGGCGATGGTCACCGTGGGGTTGAGGCCCTTGAACAGGCCACTGTCTGAGCGCATGGCGTCACTCTCGGTTGTTATTGATCATGAAGGCGTCGGGGAAGGGACCACGCGGATCCGATGCGCAGCCTGAAAGGAAGGGGGGGAGTAAGCAACGTATTTTTTGTCATCGATTCATGAGTTTTTCTCACTCCATAAAGAATCGATAACACCGCATTTTCATGACGGGCCGCCAAGGATAACGCAGCTTTCTCGGATTCTCCATTCGTCTAATAGATGAGCTTTAATCATCGGTTGATGCCGAATCATCGATTGTCGCCACTGCGCGCCGCTCCCAGACTCGCCTCCACCAGCCGGGACTCCCGGTAGGGCCACAACAGATCAGAAACCGCCCGTTTCCCGTGAGGAGGCCAACATGACCGACCTGACCCAATCCCTGATTCCCGCCCGCCAGCTCGACGACGTGCTCGCCCCCATCGAGGAGGCCACCGGCATGCCCAACGCGGCCTATGTCAGCGAGGCCTTCTTCGCCGCCGAGCGCGACCGCCTGATGGCCAGCACCTGGGCCTGCGTCGGCTTCGCCAGCGACCTGGTCAAGAATGGCTACGTCAAGCCGGTCGACTTCATGGGCCTGCCGCTTCTGATGATGCGCAACAAGGATGGCGAGACCCAGGTCTTCCATAACGTCTGCAGCCATCGCGGCATGCAGCTGGTGGCCGAAGAGGGCGAAGTGCAGGGCGTGATCCGCTGCCCCTACCACTCCTGGACCTATGACCTGAACGGCAACCTGCGTGGCACGCCGCACATCGGCGGCGTCGGCCAGCACAAGGTCGACAGCTTCAAGTGCGAGAAGCATGGCCTCAAGCCGATCCGCAGTGCCGTCTGGATGGACATGGTGTTCGTCAACCTCGATGGTCAGGCTCCCGAGTTCGCCGAGCATGTGGCCCCGCTGGAGAACCGCTGGCGCGACTTCGTCGGCGCCGAGGGCTTTGAGCTGCTGCGTCGCGTCAATATGGGCGGCAACCTCGAGATCACCGTCAACTGCAACTGGAAGCTGGCGGTGGAGAACTACTGCGAGAGCTACCACCTGCCCTGGGTCCACCCCAGCCTGAACACCTACTCGCGCCTCGAGGACCACTACAACATCCAGTTCGGCGAGCACTTCTCCGGACAGGGCAGCCTGGCCTATCGCCTCTCCGACGTGGCCGGCACCCGCCTGCCCAAGTTCCCCTCCTGGCCGAAGGACAAGATGGAACACGCCGAGTACGTGTCCTTCTTCCCCAACGTGCTGCTTGGCATCCAGGCCGATCATGCCTTCGCGATGATGCTCGAGCCGGTCTCCGCCGGGCAGACCGTGGAGCACCTGCGCGTCTACTACGTGGGCGACGAGGCCACCCAGGACGCCTATGCGGCCTGCCGCACCTCCACCCTGGAGTCCTGGCGGGTGGTGTTCGGCGAGGACATCGGTGCCGTCGAGGGCATGCAGCGCGGCCGTCAGTCCCCGGGCTTCCAGGGCGGCGTCTTCTCGCCGGTGCTGGATCACCCGACGCACTTCTTCCACCAGTGGGTGGCACGTCGCGTGCGCGGCGATGCCGAGGCCGCCTGATCCCCGGGTCTTGCCCGAAACATCGCTTCTGGAGTTCCCCCTGATGAGCACGCTTGACCGCTACTACAACTACATCGACGGCGCCTGGACGGGCGCCGACACCTGGCTGGTGGTCGCCGATCCGGCCACCGACGAGGCCTACGCCGAGATCGCCGAGGCGGGCCTCGAGGATGCCGACGCGGCCATGGCCGCGGCCCGCCGCTGCGTGGACTCGGGTGCGTTGACCTCGGTGCGGCCGGCCCAGCGGGTCACCTGGCTGCTGGCGATCGCCGAGGAAATCAAGGCGCTGACCGACGAGGCGGCCCTGGTGCTGTGCCGCGAGAACGGCAAGTCCCTGGACGTGGCCCGCGGCGAGTTCGAGGAGGCCGCCCGCTACTTCGAGTACTACGCCGGCATGGCCGACAAGATCGAGGGCACCTCGATCCCGCTGGGCGACGACTACGTCGACTTCACCAGCTATGAGCCCATGGGGGTGTCGGTGCAGATCGTGCCCTGGAACTTCCCGCCGTCGATCTGCGCCCGTTCCCTGGCCCCGGCGCTGGCCGCCGGCAACGCCGTGGTCATCAAGTCGCCGGAGATCTCGCCGCTGGCGATGACCTTCCTGATGACCGCCTGCGAGCGTGCCGGCCTGCCCCAGGGCGCGGTCAACCTGCTGTGCGGCAAGGGCTCGGTGGTCGGCGCCCACCTGGTCAAGCACCGCGACGCCAACCAGATCGTTTTCACCGGCTCGGTGCCCACCGGCCAGCGCATCCTGCACGATGCCGCCGAGCGCGCCACCCCCAGCGTGATGGAGCTGGGCGGCAAGTCCGCGGCCATCGTGCATGCCGATGCCGATATCGAGCAGGTCGTCGACAGCGTCCAGGCGGGCATCTTCTTCAACGCCGGCCAGGTCTGCTCGGCCATGTCACGCCTGCTGGTACACCGCTCGCGTTACGACGAGGTGGTCGAGCGGGTCCGCGAGCTGGCCGAGGGCCTGTCCCTCGGGCCCGGCGTGGACAACCCGGACCTGACTCCGCTGGTGTCCCGTGACCAGCTCGACCAGGTCGAGGCCATGTGTCGCCGGGCCATCGAGGCCGGGGCGACCTGCGTGACCGGCGGCGAGCGCGTTTCCGGCACTCCTGGTTACTTCATGCAGCCGACCCTGTTCACCGATGTGGCCGTGGATAGCGAGATCTTCCAGGACGAGGTCTTCGGCCCGGTGCTGGTGATCCATCCCTTCGACACCGAGGACGAGGCCGTCGAGCTCGCCAACGGCACCGAGTTCGGCCTGGTGGCCGGCGTCTTCGACGGCCAGCTCGACCGGGCCCTGCGTACCGCGCGGCGCCTGCGCGGCGGCCAGGTGTTCATCAACGAGTGGTTCGCCGGCGGCGTGGAGACGCCCTTCGGCGGCGTGGGCCTCTCCGGCTTTGGCCGCGAGAAGGGCCAGGAAGCGCTCTACAGCTACGTCCAGACCCGCAACATCGCCGTCCGCCTCAAGGGCGCGTGAAGGAGGTCCCGATGAAGAAGTGGCTCTGCATCATCTGCGGCCTGATCTACGACGAGGCGGAAGGCTGGCCGAGCGACGGCATCGCCCCCGGCACCCGCTGGGAGGATGTGCCCGAGGACTGGCTGTGCCCCGACTGCGGCGTGGGCAAGGCGGATTTCGAGATGATCGAGATCACCGATGACGCGCCGGCTGCAGCGGCGCCGGTGAACCCGACGCCCCTGGCCGATGCCGTGGCCGCCCCGGGATCTGCACCGGCCGCGACCCCGGCGGGCCCGCTGGTGATCATCGGCAGCGGCCATGCCGGCTATGGGCTGGCCGAGGCGGTGCGTGCCCGGGATAGCGAGCGGGAGATCCACGTGGTCACCGCCGACGACGGCGGCCTCTACGCCAAGCCGGCGCTGTCCAACGCCCTGGCCCTGGGCAAGGACGCCGAGGCCCTGCTCGACGAGTCGGCGCTGGCCATCGAGCGTCGCCTGAACATCCGGGTGCATGCCTTCTGCCCGGTGCAGCGCCTCGACGCCGAGGCCCGGCGCCTGCATACCCGCCTCGGCGAGCTCGACTACGGCCAGCTGGTGCTGGCTACCGGGGCGAGCCCGATCCGCATCCCGGTGGCGGGCGAGGCGGGCGCGCTGCTCTCGGTCAACGATCGCGGCGACTATCGCGAGATGCGCCGTCGCCTCGACGCCCTGGGACGGCAGGCGCGGGTGGTGATCATCGGCGACGGCCTGATCGGCTGCGAGTTTGCCAATGACCTGGCCCAGGCCGGCCATCGGGTCGAGGTCGTGGGCCTGGCCGACCGGCCGCTGCCGCGGCTGCTGCCCGAGGCGGGCAGCGAGGTGCTGCACGAGGCGCTCTCGGCGTTGGGCGTGGGCTGGTATCTGTCCCGCTCGGTGGCCAGCGTCGCCGAGGAGGGCGATGGCTACCGGCTGACCCTGACCGACGGCAGCGAACTCGCGGCCGACCTGGTGATCAGCGCGGTGGGCCTTGCCCCCAACGTCGAGCTGGCCCAGGCGGCCGGCGTCGACTGCGGGCGCGGCATCCGGGTGGACGATCATCTGGCCACCTCATTGCCGGATGTCTATGCCCTGGGCGACGCCGTGGAGATCGACGGCCAGCTGCTGCCCTACCTGGCGCCGATCAATGCCGGCCTGCGGGCCCTGGCGGCGACGCTGACGGGCACGCCAACGGCAGTCGGCTATCCGCTGATGCCGGTGATGGTCAAGACCCCGGCGGCCCCGGTCTGCGTGGTGGTACCCCCGGCCGAGGTCCAGGTGAACTGGCGGGTCGATGCCACCGGTGATGGCATCGAGGCCGGCGCCTACGATCCCAGCGGCCGGCTGCTGGGCTTCGCCCTGGTGGGCGAGGCGGCCATGGCCCGGCGCAGCGACTGGGTGAAGGCATGCGGTCAATCGCAGGCCGCCTGATACCGCCGACACGACACGCGGCGCCCGTCGGGCGCCGCCTTCTTCCGAACCGCCGGCCTGGCCGGCGATGACGTCGCGCCCCGGCGCGGCGGAGGTCCAGGATGTCACAAGCAACCCTTCCCCGTGACGACAAGTGCAACGGCTGGTACCAGCTGCTCGACGCCCCGGCCCCGGCGCGTCGTCTCAATGCTCGCGAGACCGCCGACTGGCTGGTGATCGGTGCCGGCTTCACTGGCCTGGCCGCGGCCCGGCGCGTCGCCGAGCTGCGGCCCTTTGATCGTGTGGTGCTGCTCGAGGCCCTGCGGGTGGGCCAGGGCGCCTCCGGGCGCAACACCGGCTTCGTCATCGACCTGCCCCACAAGCGCGATCTCGAGGGCGACGACCTGGCGCGCAAGCAGAAGCTGCTGTCGCTCAACCGTGCCGCGGTCGACGACCTGGAGACCCTGGTCCAGCGCCACGACATCGACTGCGGCTGGTCCCGGGCCGGCAAGTACCAGGGCGCGGTGGGCGAGCGGGGCCTCAAGTACCTCGACCATTTCGAGACCCTGCTGAAGGACTTCGACTATCCCTATCGGCGCCTGGAGCGCGACGAGCTGGCGCCGATCCTCGGTACTCGCCACTACGCCGCGGCCATCTACACGGCCAATACCGCTCTGATGCAGCCCGCCGCCCTGGTGCGTGGTCTCGGCGAGACCCTGCCGGACAATGCCGAGCTCTACGAGCACACCCCGGTGGTCAACCTGACCCGCTCGAGCGGCCAGTGGTGTGCCACCACGCCGGAAGGCGAGGTGCGCGCCACCAAGTTGCTGCTGGGCTCCAACATCTATGCCCAGGAGTTCGGCTTCCTCAAGCACCGGATGCTGCCGGTGATGACCTTCGCCAGCATGACCCGGGAACTGACCGATGAGGAGATGGCGCTGTTCTCCGCCGCGCCCCATCACTTCGGCCTGACGCCGGCCGACCATGCCGGCACCACGGTCCGGCTGACCCCGGACCGGCGGCTGATCATCCGCAACCAGTACCGCTTCGTGCCGCGCTACCACGACGACCTGGCCGAACGGACCCGGATCCGCCAGGGGCACCGGGACTCTTTCGAGGCGCGCTACCCGGAACTCGCCCAGGTGCCCTTCACCGCCACCTGGGGTGGGGCCTGCGGGCTGTCGCGCAACTACACCGCCTTCTTCGGCAAGGTCGGCGACAATGCCTGGATGTCCGGTGTCCACCAGAGCGTCGGCGCGGCCCGGGGCACCATCTCAGGCAAGCTGCTGGCCGAGCTGGCCACCGACCAGGACTCCGGCCAGCTGGCCGACATGCTGGCGGTCTCCGGCAAACCGGCGCTCAATCCGCCGGAGCCCTTCCTGAGCCTCGGCGTGAAGACGCGCATGAGGCAGGCGGCGTGGGCCAGTCGCAGCGAACTCTAAGCTGAAACGGTTTGCGCTCGGCAATACGGCGTTAAAAATCGGTTCGTGCGCGAGCCCGGTCAAGCTGCTCATTTACGGCTCGTAGACTCCGCTTTTGACTCGCGACATCCATGTCGCTCGCTCTTCGAGCAGCGGAGCTGACCAAATCGGCGGTCCTGCCGATTTGTCGCCGATTTTTGCCTTGTCTTGCCTTCGCTCGACGACGTTTCAGTCCTCACACGGAATGACGGTGGCTTGTTGCTGGTCACTCGTCGCCGTTTTCATTGATCAAGGACACCAATTGGCATGAGCGATACCCCCATCCGCGCCATCAAGTTCGACCATCGCGACACCCAGTTCCGCCATCGCGGCGGGCCGCCCGGCCACGCCGAGATCGGCCGCACCGTGGACACCAGCCTCAGCGAGACCATGGGCGCCGGCTTCGCCCGCTGGGAGGGGGCCGAGGTGGCCTGGACGCTGCTCTACGACGAGGTGATCTTCGTCATCGAGGGCGAGCTCGAGGTCACCGCTGCCGGCGAGACCCATCGCGTGACTCCCGGCCAGATGCTGTGGATCCCCGAGGGCACCGAGCTGGTCTACGGCGGCCAGGCGCTGTTCGGCTATGCCCTCTATCCGGGGAACTGGAAGGCCCTGCACGGGCTGGCATAGCCCCGGCCACCTCAGGGGCCCGGGCCGGCCGGACGCCACTTCTGGATGCGCTCGTTGCCGAAGTCGGCGACGAAGACGCTGCCGTCCGGGGCCACGTCGATGGCGATCGGGTGGCGGAAGCGGCCGGGCTCTCGGCCGGTCTCGCCGAAGGCGCTCAGGAAGTCCCCTTCCGGCGAGAAGACCTGGATGCGGTGATTGTAGAAATCGGCCACGAAGACCCGGCCCGCCGGCCCCACGGCGATGCCGGTGACGGTGGCGAACCAGCCGTTGAAGGGGCCGTGGATGTTCCTGGCGAAGGGGCCGCCCCACTTGGTCAGGAGGTCGCCGTCGGGGCCGAAGGCCTGGACCCGGTCGTTGTAGCCGTCGGCCACGTAGAGGCTGCCGTCGTCGGCGACGGCCACATCGGTGGGATAGCCGAACTCGCCGGCCGCGCTGCCGCTCTCTCCCGTGTTACCCCACTGGCGCACGAAGGAGCCGTCCGGGGCGAGGCGTTGGACGCGGTGGTTGTAGAAGTCCACGACGATCACATCGCCGTCGGCCGTCACGTCGACGCCCCCCGGGGCATCGAAGCGTCCCGGCCCGTCGCCGGCCGCGCCAAGGGTGCGCCGCGGGGTGCCGTCGAGGGAAAAGACCTGGACGCGGTCGTTGAAGTAGTCGGCCACGTAGAGTTCGTCGGCGTGCAGGCTCAGGTTCATGGGGCGGCCGAGCTCGCCGGGCGCCGCGCCGGAGGTGCCGAACTCGCGCCGGAAGCGGCCCGCATGATCGAAGACCTGGATGCGCCCGTTGCGGGCGTCGGCGACGAACACTTCCTCCGCGGTCACGGCGATGCCGGTGGGATCGTCGAACTCGCCGGGGCCGTCGCCCGGGCTTCCCCAGGCCGTGACGAACTCGTGGCCCGGCTCCTGGGCCGAGGGTACGAAGGCGGCGAAGAACAGCAGCACCAGCAGCGCGAGGCCCAGGGCGACGAGGATCAGCGAGCGGGCCATGAACGATCTCCCTAGAAGTTGACACGAACACCGGCGCGCAGGATGGCGTCGTCCTCCGGCGCCGAGCCGTCGAGGTCCTGCACGATGGGCAGTTGGACGATGCCCTCGATCACCCAGCGTCGGGTGACGTATTGCAGTCCCGGGGAAAGGAACAGCCGGGTGCCTCCCGAATCGGGGGTCGCCTTCCCCTGGAGCTCATCGGGATCTCGGTGGATCAGGTTCGCCTCCAGGACGCCGTAGAGGAAGCCGGGCACGCCGCCGGTCAGCGCCCGGGGCCAGAGGCGGTACTGGGCGGCGCCATCCAGGCGGGCCATGTCGCCGAAGGCGAAGCCGTCGGCCTCGGTGTTGGCCTGGTAGGCGACCTGGGCGTCGAGCTCGAGGTCCAGGGTCTGGTAGGTGACGACCAGACCGGCGAAGGGGTCCCAGGCGCCGGAGCCCGGTTGCAGGGGGCGCGGCAGCTGCCCCAGGGCATCCCGGTCGTCGTCCCGGCCCGTGGGCGTCTCGAGGCCCAGGTAGGGGGCGATGCGCAGGGTCCGGCCGGGGGCGTCGTGGCGATAGAGGGTATAGCGCGCCCACAGCCTCAGGTCCCCGAGGCCGTCGCTGCCGCGCTGGATGCCGTCGGCCGTGAGGCGCTTGTCCAGGTAGGGCAGGGCGCCGAAGAGGGTCAGGTCGCGGCTGGCGCCGTAGCCGAGCAGGGTGACCGCGCCGCTGACCTCCAGGTCGCGGCCGTTGCCGCCGGCCTCGCGGTGGAGGAACTGCTGGCGCAGCACGCCATTGCCCTCCGCCACCGGCAGGGCGGTGCCGAAGGTCTGGGCGCCGCCCTGGGCCACGGCGGGGAGCAGGAGGGCCAGGGACACCAGCCAGGCCACCGGCTGAGCGGATGCGAGGGGGGACATGGCGGGGCCTCCTCAGGGGGTGCCGGCGTCCAGCGCCGTGAAGTCACCCAGGGTGAAGCCGGCCCGGTCCACCGCCATGGCCGCCTGAGGCGCCGCGAGCGTGCGGCCGTCGTCCATGGTGACAATCACCGCGCCTTCGGCGATATCGATCTCGACCCCTGCCACCCCGTCGAGCGCCAGGATCCGCTTCTCGATGCCGTAGGCGCAGAAGGGGCAGGCCAGGCCGTCGACCTCGAGGCGGTAGCGGGGGCCGGCGGCGTATGCCGATGCCGCAAGAAGCATGATGCTGACGACCAGCATCGGCCGACGGAAGCGTTGGTGCATGTGTCCTCCCCGGGGCGTGATCCCCTAGCCGCGTCACCCTGCACAGCAGGATAGCCGTGAGACATCCTGGCGGAACGTCTGGGCGCAGAGCTTGAGCCCTTCCACCATGGTCAGGTAGGGGAAGAGCTCGTCGGCGATCTCCTGCACGGTCATCCGCGCGCGCAGGGCCATCACCGCCGTCTGGATCAGCTCTCCGGCTTCCCCGCAGACGGCCTGCACGCCGAGCAGACGCCCGCTGTCGCGTTCGGCGACCAGCTTGATGAGGCCCCGGTCGTCGAAATTGACCAGGCCGCGGGGCACGGCATCCAGCGTCAGGGTGCGACTGTCCGTGACCAGGCCGCGCTGCCTGGCCGCGTCTTCCGTCAGGCCGACGGTGGCGACCTGGGGGGCGGTGAAGATCACCTCGGGCACGGCGGACAGGTCCAGCCGCATCTCGCCGCCGGTCATGTTGACGGCCGCGCGGCTTCCCCCGGCGGCGGCGACATAGACGAATTGCGGCTGGTCGGTGCAGTCGCCGGCGGCGTAGAGGCCGGGCACGCTGGTGCGCAGCCGGTCGTCCACGATGATGGCGCCGCGTCGCGTCTCCACGCCGATGGCTCCCAGGTTCAGCCCCTCGGTGTTGGGGGTGCGACCGGTGGCGATCAACACCTGGTCGACGCGGAGGGCTCCAGCGTCGGTGTCGAGCACGAACTTCCCCTCATCATGGTCGACCCGGTGGGCCTGGGTGTCCCGCCGGATCTCGATGCCCTCGCCTTGGAAGGTGGCCTCGAGGGCCTCGCCCACCGCCGGGTCCTCCCGGGAGAGCAGCCGGCTGCGGGCCAGGATCGTCACCCGGCTGCCCAGCCGGGCGAAGGCCTGGGCCAGCTCCACCGCCACCACCGAGGCGCCGATCACCACCAGCCGTGACGGGATCGTGGCGCTGGCCAGGGCGGTGGTAGAGGTCCAGTAGGGCGTCTCGGCGAGTCCCGGCAGTGGCGGGATGGCGGGGCGAGCGCCGCTGGCGATCAGGGCTCGGTCGAAAGTCACGAGTCGTGCGTCGCCGTCGTCCCGGCGCACGCTCAGGGTATGGGTATCGACGAGGCTCGCCTCGCCGTGCAGTACCCGGATGGTCGGGGTGTCGGCGAGGATGCCGGCGTACTTGGCGTGGCGCAGGGCCTCGACCCGGCCCTGCTGCCGGGCGTGCAGGCGAGCGGCATCGATCGCCGGATCGGCGGCCGTCACGGCGTCGTCGAAGGGGCTCGCCCGGCGCAGTCGGGCGATATGGGCAGCGCGGATCAGGATCTTGGAGGGCACGCAACCGACGTTGACACAGGTGCCACCGAGGGTGCCGCGCTCGATCAGGGTGACCCGGGCGCCGCGCTCGGCGGCCTTCAGGGCCGCGGCCATGGCGGCGCCGCCGCTGCCGATGATGGCGATATGCCGTTTCACTTCCGTCATGGCGCTACTCCGGTGGTGGCCGGCGGGCCGACTGGGGTCGGCGCCGCAGGGCATAGAGGGTCAGGGTGATGAAGCCGGCCAGCGCCGGCAGCAGGACCAGGTCGAGGTAGCCGGTCAGCGCCGCCAGGCCCACCGCGCCGAGCAGGACGACGAGGGCCGGGGTGAAGCAGCACAGCGCCACCACCAGGGTGCCGATCACCCCCAGGCGCAGCAGCTTGTCGGGACGCTTCACGGTCACTCCTGGGGCGAGGCCGGATAGCCCGCGCCGGCCGCGGCCTGGAGCAGGGCCTCGAGGCCGGTGAGCTCGTCGTCATAGGTCACCACCGCCTCGCGGTCCTCGAAGCTGGCCTCAACCCTGGTCACGCCCTCGACCCGGGAGAGGGCCGTCTTCACCGTGATCGGGCAGGCGGCGCAGGTCATGCCGGGCACGTCGAGCGTCACGGTTCGGGGGGCCGCCCAGGCCAGCGGGGTCAGGGTGGCACCGGCGAGCAACAGGATGGCGAGTCGTCTCATCAGGGATCTCCGCATCAGTAGAGGAGGGCCAGGGCATAGGGGAAGACCAGGGCCACGACCACCAGCGCCGCGACCAGCCAGAACAGCCCCCGGTAGGCTCGTCGGACGCGCGGCAGGGCGCAGGGGACGTCGCCCCCGCAGGCCGGCGCCGGGCGATAGAGCCCTCGCCAGGCGAAGCACAGCGCCACCAGCGCCACGCCGAGAAAGAGGGGGCGGTAGGGCTCGAGGCGGGTCAGGTTGCCGATCCAGGCCCCGGAGACGCCCAGGCCGACCAGCACCAGGGGGCCCAGGCAACAGCCGGAGGCAAGGATGGCAGCCAGGCCGCCCGTGGCCAGGGCGCCCCGCCCCCGCGTCTTGTCCGGCATGGCGATCGCTCCTCCTCGGGCCGGTCATTGATAGACTAAGGTTAAGTCCGTAGTCGAGTACGGAAGCAAGCCTGATGCGCGAGAACCGCAAGACCCTGACCATCGGGGGCCTGGCCAAGGCCGCTGGCGTCCATGTCGAGACCATCCGCTACTACCAGCGGCGGGGATTGCTGAGGGTGCCGGAGCGCCCGGTGGGCGGCATCCGGCGTTATGGCCGGCGGGACCTGGAGCGCCTGGGCTTCGTGAGGGCCGCGCAGCGTCTGGGCTTCAGCCTGGACGAGGTCGCCGAGCTGTTGCACCTGGACGATGGCCTTCACTGCGACGAGGCCAGTGCCCTGGCCGAGCGGAAGCTCGCGGAAGTGCGGGAGAGGATCGCCGACCTGAGACGGATCGAGCGGGTCCTGGCCGAGCGGGTGCGGGCCTGCCGGGCCCGGGAGGACAACCCCGATTGCCCCTTGATCGCGTCACTCCACGGTGAGGGGATAGGGCAAAGGCGCGAGTGACGCCACTGGCCCGCCGACCGAGTGACCCCGGGCAGCAGGCACTCAAGACGGGCGAGTGACGTAGCGGGCCTCAAGGTAGGCCTCAAGGCCCGCGCGACCGAGCTCGCGGCCGATGCCGCTGCCCTTCATGCCGCCCCAGCCGAGCCCCGGCGGGGCCACCTGGTGGGTGTTGCACCAGACGTTGCCGGCGGTGAGCCGCCCGGCCAGGGCCTCGGCGCGTGCCGGGTCGCCGGCCACCACGCTGGCGGCGAGGCCGAAGTCGCTGTCGTTGGCCATCGCCACCGCCGCCTCGTCGTCCCGGAAGGAACGCGAGCAAAGCACCGGGCCGAAGATCTCCTCCCGCCACAGCCGGCTGTCGACGGGCACGTCGCGGAACACCCGCGGGGCGACGAAGTGGCCGTGATGGGGCAGCGCGATCCGGACTTCCGTGGTGGGCGCGAGTCCCTCGGCCTCGGCCGTCGCCAGGAAGCCGGCCACCCGGTCGCGCTGGGCGGCGTTGACCAGCGGGCCCAGGGTGGTGGCCGCGTCCAGCGGGTCGCCGGCCACCAGTTCGGCGACGGCCGCGTCCAGCCGGGCATGCAGGGCCTCGGCGACCGCCTCGTGGACCAGCAGCCGCGAGGTGGCCGAGCACATCTGCCCGGCGTTGTAGCAGAAGCCGGCCAGCACCAGCTCCGCCGCCAGGTCGAGGTCGGCATCCTCGGTGACCAGTATCGGCGACTTGCCGCCGAGCTCCAGGGAGACGTTGCGGATGCCCCGGGCGGCGGCTGCCATCACCGCCTCGCCCACCGGGGTGCTGCCGGTGAAGGAGAGCTTGTCGACGCCGGGATGGGCGGTGAGCGGAGCACCCACCTGTTCACCGTCGCCGTGCACCAGATTGACGACGCCCGGCGGCAGGCCGATCGCCAGGGCAATCTCGGCCAGCGCCTGTTCGGGCAGTGGGGTGACCTCCGAGGGCTTGAAGACCACCGTGCAGCCAGCAGCCAGCGCCGGCGCGAGCTTCCAGGCGCTGCTGACCAGCGGGAAGTTCCAGGGGGTGATCAGCCCGGCCACGCCCACCGGATCCTGGTAGCGCCGCGAGAGCAGCCCCGTCTCGCCGGTCGCCACGGCCTCGCCCTGACGCGCGTCCAGCGCCCGGGCCTCGCCGGCGTAGTGCCGGTAGCAGGCGATGGCATCGCTGAGGTCCTGCTCGGCCTCGGCCCGTGGCTTGCCGTTGTTGCGGCTGGACAGCATGGCGAGCTCGCTGCGGCGCGTTTCGAGGGCGTCGGCCAGGGCATCCAGATAGGCGCCGCGGGCCGCGCCGCCCAGCGCCCGCCAGGCCGGCAGGGCGCGGCGGGCGGCATTCACGGCGGCGTCCACGTCCTCGGCGGCGCCGGCAGTGACCTCGGCGATCACGGCCTCGCGGTAGGGATCGATGACCGCCAGGCGGCGCTCGCCGCGGCTCGCCACCCACTGGTTGTCGATAAACTGATGCATCAGTGCTTGCATGTCGCGGTCTCGACTCGACGAAGGGGCCGCCAGCGGCGACGCGTCGGCTGCATGCCGGGAAAGTGGCGCTCCACCTGGCGCAGCACCAGGGTCAGCACCACCGTCAGGGCCAGGTAGAGGCCGGCGATCAGCATCAGCGGCTCGTAGACCAGGAAGGTCTCGTCGCGAATGATGTTGGCGGCCTGAAGCAGGTCCATCATGGCGATGGTGGAGACCAGCGGCACCGACTTGAGCAGCAGGATCATCTCGCCGGTCAGGGTCGGCAGGCACAGCTGGACGGCCCGCGGCAGCCACAGCCGGGCGAAGACCTGGAAGGGCGTCATCCCGAAGGCGCGGCCGGCCTCACGTTCCCCGGGGGGCACGCTCATCAGCGCCCCGCGCAGGACTTCGCCGGAGTAGGCCCCGACGCTCAAGATGAAGGTCAAGGCACCATAGAAGAAGGGATCGCGCAGCAGCGGCCAGATCACGCTGTCCTGCACGCCGGGGATGCCCTCGAGCAGTCGGCCGACCCCGTAGTAGAAGAAGAACAGCTGCACCAGCAGCGGGGTGCCGCGGATCACGGTGGTGAAGCCCTTGGCCAGCATGGCCAGCGGACGTGGCCCCTTGAGGCGCGCCATGGCGACCGCCACGGCGAGCAGCAGGCCTCCGACGGCGGAGACCGCGAGCAGCCCGAGGGTGTTGATCAGTCCTTCGATCAGGTACTCCTGATAGAAAGGGTCCTGGAGCCAGGAAAAGTCCATCTCAGACCTCCTCGCGCAGTGGCTGGCCGCGCCGCACGCGGCGCTCCAGGCGCGTGAACAGCGCGGTGGATGTCAGGGTCATGGCCAGGTAGATGACGCCGGCGGCGGCGTAGAACAGGAAGTGGGCGCGGGTGCTGGCGGCGGCCTGCTGGACGGTGAAGAACAGTTCACTGAAGCCGATCACGCTGATCAGGGCGGTGTCCTTGATCAGGATCAGCCACAGGTTGGACATGCCGGGCAGGGCATTGGGCAGCATGGCCGGGATGACGATGCGGTGGAAGCGTGTCCAGGCGGAAAAGCCGAAGGCGTCGGCGGCCTCGAGCTGGCCCCTGGGGATGGCCAGGATGGCGCCGCGCAACACCTCGGTCATGTAGGCGCCCTGGACGAAGGCCAGCACGCCCACGGCGGTGACGAAGCCGTTGATGGCGACCTGGCCGGGCAGTCCCAGGGCATTGGTCAGGGCGGTGAGGGCCTGGGAGCCGGCATAGTAGAGCAGGATGATCAGCAGCAGTTCGGGGACCGCCCGCACCGCGGTGGAGTAGACCGTAGCCAGGCCGCGCAGCGGCCCCCAGGGGCTGAGGCGCGCACTGGCGCCGACCAGCCCCAGCAGCAGGCCGATGGCATAGGCCAGCACGGCGATCTCCAGGGTTGTCAGCGCCCCCTGGAGGATGGGGCCGGCCCAGTCGAGCAGGCCCTCTTGGGAAACCTTGTTCATGGGGTATCGCGTCCTTGATGAGACAGGGCGTGACCGGCGGCGGGGATGGCCGCCGGACGAGCGTCGTCGAGGACCGGGCTCAGGTGCAGATGTCGGTACCGAAGTATTCCTCGGAAAGCACGCTGCAGGTGCCATCCTCGCGGACCTCGGTGATGGCGGCGTTGAGGTCGGCTTGCAGGGCGTCGGCGTCCTGGCGGATGCCGATGCCCACGCCCTCGCCGTAGGCCGCATGGCGTGGCGCGGTGGCCTTGATCTCATAGCCCTCGGCTTCGTCGCGCTCGAGGAACTCGGTCATGGCGATCTCGTCGGCGAGGATCACGTCCAACCGGCCGGCCAGCAGGTCGCGGTTGACCTGCTCGGCCTGGTCATAGAGGCGGATGTCGCCGACGGTATCGCGCAGGGCGCTACGCGCGTAGGTGGCGTTGGTGGTGGCGGCCTGTACGCCGATGACCTGCCCGGCCAGGTCCTCGGGGCCGCCCAGCTCCAGGTCGTCGGCGGCCACGAAGGCGCCCGGGGTGAAGTAGTAGGGGTCGCTGAAGTCGATGACCCGCTGGCGCGCCTCGGTGATCGACATGGAATTCATGATCATGTCGATCCGCCCGGCCTTCAGCGAGGGGATGATGCCGCTCCAGCCGGTGGGGGTGATCTCGCAGCGGGCCTCCATGGCCTCGCAGATGGCCATACCCAGCTCGACCTCGAAGCCGGTCCACTCACCCTCGGAAGAGGTATAGGTGAACGGCGGGTAGGGCTCGGCGGAGATGCCGATCTTGAGCGGCTCGGCGGCCTGGGCGGTGGCGGACAGGCCGAGTGCGGCTACGGCGGTCAGGGTGGTCAGGGGACGGTTCATGCAGTTCTCCTTGCTATTGTCGTGTCGTGCAGGGAAAGGGAGAGACGAATCAGGCCGCCGGAGCCACGAAGCGCCGGCAGCGCGGATCCTGGCTCTCCTCGAAGACCTGGCGCGGCGAGCCGGCCTCGCCGACGAAGCCGCGATCGAGGAACACCACCTGGTCGGAAACCTCGCGGGCGAAGGCCATCTCGTGGGTGACCAGCACCATGGTGCGGCCCTCGGCGGCGAGGTCGCGGATCACGCCGAGCACCTCGCTGACCCGCTCCGGGTCCAGTGCCGAGGTGGGCTCGTCGAAGAGCAGCAGGCGTGGCTCCATGGCCAGCGCCCGGGCGATGGCCACCCGCTGCTGCTGCCCGCCGGACAGGTAGGCCGGGTAGCCGTCGCGTTTGTCGGCCAGGCCGACGCGCTCCAGATAGTGCTCGGCGCGCTCGATGGCGCGGCGCCGGGACAGACCCTGGACGCGCATCGGCGCCTCGGTGACGTTGCCCAGCACCGTGAAGTGGGGCCAGAGGTTGAACTGCTGGAAGACCATGCTGACCTTGGCGCGCAGCCGCTGCAGCTGGCGCCGGTCCAGGCCGACGATGTCGCCCTGGGGATTGCGGTCGAAGCGGATCGCCTCATCCGCAATCGCCAGGTCGCCCTGATCGGGGCGCTCCAGCAGGTTCAGGCAGCGCAGCAGGGTGCTCTTGCCCGAGCCGCTGGCGCCGATGATCGAGGTGACGCTGCCCTCGGGGACCTCGAGGGAGACGTCGCGCAGCACCTCGAGGTCGCCGTAGCGCTTGACGAGGTGGCGGGCCTCCACCGCCAGGCGGGGGGAGGCGACGGGGGAGGGGGCTTGGGTCGATGATGTCATGGGCGACTCATTCGATGGTGGACAGGGTGGCGGCCTCGGCGACGCGGGCCAGGCGCCGGCAGGCTGTGGCGAGCCGCGCCTCCTCGACGGTCAGGCTCAGCCGCACGAAGCCGGCGGCGGACGGGCCGAAGGCCTCGCCGGAGAGCACCGAGACGCCCTGCTCGTCGAGCAGGCGGTCGGCGAAGGCCTGGGAGGTCAGCCCGGTGGCGCGCACGTCGATCATCAGGAACATGCCGGCCGCGGGGGGGACGACCTCCACCGCCGGGCAGTCGGCGAGCGCGGCGACCACGGCGTCGCGGCGCGCCCGGTAGGTCTCGCGCATGGCATCGAGCTCGGGCAGGCGCTGCTGGAGGGCGTCGCGGGCGGCGTCCTGGATGAAGTCCGGGCAGCCATAGAGCATGCACAGCGCCAGGTTGCTCAGGTGGCCGACCAGCGCCTCGGGCCCCAGCACCCAGCCCAGCCGCCAGCCGGTCATGGCATGGGACTTGGAGAGGCTGTCGACGACCACGGTACGGCCGGCCATGCCGGGCAGGCCGGCGGCGCAGACGTGCTCGCCCTCGAAGATCAGCTCGGCGTAGACCTCGTCGGAGATCAGCCAGAGATCGTGTCGCCGGCACAGCGCAGCGATGGCCGCCCAGGCCTCGGTGTCGATCAGCTGGCCGGTGGGGTTGTGGGGGCTGTTGAGCAGGATCGCCCGGGTCCGGGGGGTGATCGCCGCCTCGAGGTCGGCCGGATCCAGGCGGAAGCCGGCATCGCCACGCAGCGGAATGTGCACCATGCTCGCCCCGGTGGATTGCAGCACGGCCTCGTAGGTGACGTAGCTCGGCTCGGGGACGAGCACCTCGTCACCCGGGTCGAGCAGGCACTGGGCAGCGGCGTAGAGGCCGCACTGGGCGCCGGCCATGACGATGAGGTTGTCCGGCGTGATGTCCACGCCCCGGGCCCGGTAACGCTCGGCGATGGCCTCGCGCAGGCCCCGTTTGCCCTGGACGTCGGGATAGTGGGTGGCGCCGGCGCGTAGACTGGCCACCGCGCCCTCGACGATCGGTGCCGGGGTGTCGAAGTCCGGGTCGCCCACGGACAGCACGGTGATGTCCTCGCCGGCGGCTCGGCGGGCCAGGGCCCGGTTGTGGATGTCCCAGGCCGCGGCGCCCTCGCCGGCGATTCGGTTGGTCAGTCGGGAATAGCGCATCTCGTTCTCGTTTTCGTCAGGGAATCTCGGGGGCGGCAAGGCGCGCCCGCTCGTCCAGGTCCGGGGCGGCCAGCGCCTCGCGAACCGCGTCTCTTGGGCAGCGTCGCTCACAGGCTGGCCTTCACCGCGCTCAGGCCGTCCTCGCCGCTGCGGGAGGTCACCCCCTCGAGGAAGGCGGCCACGCGCTCGGGGTGGTCGGCCAGCCAGTCGTGGGCCACGGCCTCGAGCTCGCGCTCCTCCAGGCTGTAGGCGCGGATGAACTCGCTCTGCTCGTTGGCGGAGAACACGAACTGGTCGAGCAGGCGCACCAGATTGGGGTTGGCCTCGGCATAGCCCTCGGCGACGATGGTCTTGACGTCGCTGCGGCCGTTGTCGGGGCCGTAGACGCCCTCCGGATCGTCGAGGATGCGGGTATCGTACTCCGGCACCATCCAGTGCGGCGTCCAGCCGTAGAAGGCGATCCAGCGGCCCTCCTCGACGGCGGCCTCCACCTCGGCGAGCATGCCCGGCGTGGAAGAGGGCATGGCCTCCCAGTCCGCGAGCCCGTAGGTGTCGGCCTCGATGGCGCCCTCCAGCATGTCGGTGACCGTGGAGCCGCTCTCGATGCTGTAGACGGCATGGCCGAAGCGCTCGGCGACCTCGGGGCCGGCGAGCTGCTCGGCGTTGGTGATGCCGGCCTCGACCACGTAGCCCGGCACCGCGAAGCCCATGCGGGCGTCGGTGACGTTATTGCCCAGGTCGACGATGGCGCCGGCTTGCATGGCGGCGTCGTAGCTCTCCTGCTGGGCAGGGAGCCAGCCGGCCAGGAAGGCGTCGCTGTCGCCGTTCTGCAGGGTGCTGTAGCCCACCGTGGAGCTCAACTGCTGCTGGCTGGCGGTGTAACCCAGCGGCGCAATGAGCTGGGACAGGATCTCGCTCTTGACGGTCACCCCCGGCCAGGGCGGCACCACCAGGCGCAGCCGGTCGTCGCGGTCGGCGGCCTGGGCGGGGCCGGCCAGGGCCAGGCCGGCGACCAGGGTCAGGGTCTTGTGGTGCGTCTTCATGGATAGACGTCTCCTTGTCAGGGGAAAGTGGAGGCCATTGCCTTGCCCCTCACGCTCCTGCCTCATACTGAGTCGGTCGCGGTGCCAGGGCCGTCACTGGGAGGCGGCCCAGGCAGCCGCATCGACCTCGATGATCAGGGGGCTATGGGCCTCGCCGAGTCGGCCCAGGGCGTCGTGCAGGCTCGCCGGGTCGACCGCGTCCAGGTGGCGGCAGGCGTAGGCCTCGGCCAGGGCGCGGAAGTCCGGCGCCGCCAGGTCCACGCCCAGGTGAGGCACCTCGCTCATCGACATGTAGCGGCGGATCTCGTCGTAGCCCTGGTTGTTCCAGATCACCAGCGCCACCGGCCGGCCCAGATCCCGGGCGGTGCCGAGTTCGCCGAGCACGAACTGCAGGCCGCCGTCGCCGACCAGGGCGACCACCGGCAGGTCCGGCCGGGCCAGGGCGGCGCCCAGGGCGGCGGGCAGCCCGTAGCCGAGGGTGCCGAAGCCGGTGGCGGCGTTGAACCAGCACCGTGGGGCCGGCATCGCCGCCAGGAAGTTGCCGGCATAGACCGGGCCGGTGGAGTCGCCCACCACGATGGCCTCGGGCAGCGCCTCGCGCAGGGTGGCGTAGAGCGGCACATAGGGGGCGAGTTCCGGGTCGGCGGCCAGCGCCAGTCTACTTCGCACGTCGGCGGCGCGCCCGGCGCCGTCCCGCTCGACCGATGCCGGCAGGCGCTCGAGCAGGCCACACATGGTCTGGCCGGCCTCGGCGAGCAGGGCCAGGTCCGCGGCCTGGTTGCGGCCCAGTTGCTGGGGGTCGATGTCGACGCGGATCAGCCGACCGTCGAGCCGGAAGCCCTCGTCGAAGACCAGGTCGTAGTCGGTCTCGCCGAGCTCGGTGCCGAGCGCCAGCACCACGTCGGCCTCGGCGGCCAGGCGGCGTGCGGCGGGCAGGCTCAGGGTGGCGCCGAGATCGAGCGGGTGATCGCGCCCCAGCACGCCCTTGGCGTTGATGGTGGTGAAGGCCGGGGCGTCGAGGCGCTCGACCAGCGCCCGGGCCGCCTCCGGGGCGCTAGTGGTCCCGCCGCCGAGCAGCACCAGCGGGCGCTCGGCGGCGGCGAGCCAGTCGCCGGCGACTGCCAGGGCCTCGGGGGCGGGGGCCGGCGGGAAGACCCGGGCCGGCGTGGGCATGTCGTCCGGCGCCGGCGCCGCCATCACGTCGAGGGGAATCTCGAGATGCACTGGCCCCGGGCGGGCGGAGGCGAACACCGCGAAGGCGCGGGCCAGCACCTCGGGCAGTGCCGCCGGATCGTGCAGGGTGTGGCTGAACACGCTGACGCCGGCCAACGTCTCGCCCTGGTGGGGCATCTCGTGCAACCGGCCCTGGCCGCGGCCCAGGCTGGCGCGCTGGTTGACGCTGGAGATCACCAGCATCGGCACCGAGTCGGCCAGCGCCTGGCCCATGGCGGTGGCGATGTTGGTCATGCCGGGACCGCTGATGATGAAGCAGGCGGCGGGCTTGCCGCTGGCCCGGGCGTAGCCGTCGGCCATGAAGCCAGCGCCCTGCTCGTGGCGTGGGGTGACGTGGGCCAGCCCGCTGTCGCCCAGGCCGCGATACAGCTCGATGGTGTGTACCCCGGGGATGCCGAAGGCGGTGTCGACGCCATGGGCCTCGAGCAGGCGGATCAGTCGCTGGGCGCAGGTCATGGGGATTCGGTCTCCTCGAGAATCGCCGGCAGGCCGCCGAAGGGCGCGCGTCCCAGGACGCGCTCCACCATCGGCACGAAGTGCTCGAGCGGCAGGGTGTCGTAGTCGGGATCGAAGCTCGCCTGGTCCCAGTCGTCGCAGAAGCGCACTGTGCGGGCATAGGCCGGGTGGTCGCGGAACCGCTCCCGGACGTGGCGATCCAGGCCGAAGAAATGGCGGTAATGATACCCCTGGAAGAGCTCGTGGTGGCGGATCATCCAGGCATTGAGCGGATCGACGAAGGGCTCGAGGATGGCCGCGGCGATCTCGGCATGGTTGGCCGGGGCCAGGTCGTCGCCGATGTCGTGGAGCAGAGCGCAGACCACCATCTCCTCGTCGGCGCCGTCGCGCAGCGCCCGGGTGGCGGTCTGCAGGCTGTGGGTGTAGCGGTCCACCGGATAGCCATGGGTGTCGCCGGCGAGGCGATCGAGGTGCACGAGCACGCGCTGCGGGGCGTCGGCCACGTAGTCGCGAAAGCGATCGTCGATCAGCGCCCACTCGTCGCGCTGTGCCTCGCCGAAGTGTCGGAAGCGGGCCTGGTTCATGCGACCTCCCCGGTCTCGGCCAGCCGCTGGCGCAGCACCAGGCGGCGGCTGGCAGTGCTGTCGCGATCCACGTACCCCTGGCGCAGGTGGCGCACGCCACCGGCCAGCTCGTAGGCACGCCGGCCGTGCAGTAGGCGGTAGTTGTCCATGATCAGCATCTGGCCCGGATCGAGCTTGAGGTGCACGGTGAGCTCGTCGGAGGTGATCAGCTCATAGAAGGCCCGTCGGGCGGCGTAGTAGCGGGCAAGCTCCTCGGTGGGCAGTGCCGCGACCCGCTCGGTGCGGTTGGAATAGCGCACCCGGATCACCCGACCCTGGCCGTCGAGCTCGATCAGCGGCCCCTCGCTCTCCAGCCAAGTGGTCTCGTCGCGGTAGCGGAAGCCCGGCGTGACCCGGGTGAGGCAGTCGAAGGCCGCCGGACCGCGTTCGGCAAGCACCTGGGCGGCCCGGTAACCGTCCACCAGGGTATTGTCGCCGCCGTCGGCGGCGTTGGTCAGGCAGTGCAGCCAGATGTAGCCGGGGATCGGATCGCGATAGGGGTTGTCGGTGTGCGGTTCCAGGCCGCGCTGGGTCATGGTCAGGTCGTAGGCGTCGGCCACCGACTTGACGTCGGCGATGCCGCCCCAGTTGGTCCGGCGCAACGGCCCGATGCGGTCGATCAGCGCCTGCATGCCGTCCTCGTCAATAGGTACGCCGGACACCAGCACGAAGCCATAACGGTGCAGGCCCTCGAGCATCCCGAGCAGGGCGGTGTCATCGGCGAGGGCGGTCGCGAAGTCGGCGCGGGGCGGCTCGGAAAGCCCGGCGTCCCACAGGGTTCGGCCCGGGGCGATCGTCTCGCGTGGGCGGTCTTCGGCACGCAGCTCGGCCAGCGGGAAGCGCGCGGCCTGGCCGTCGCTGAAGCAAAGCGCCAGCGTCTCGCCGTCGAGCTCGGCATGCTCCACCGCGAGGTCGAGGGGTAGTTCGGCGGCCTCGATCAGGCGTTGTCCGGTACGCGGGTCCAGGGTCTCGGCGTCGGGCGTCCGCTCGCGCAGCCATAGGGCCGCGAACTCGCGGGGGCCGGTGTCGAGATCGAGGGTCAGGCGCTGCCCGTCGGGGGACAGCCTTACCTTGCCGCTTGCGGTCATGGCGATAATTCTCCGGATGCAGGGGCGTTGTGAGCAGTCGTGGTCAGCGGCGCCGATGACGTGACCGGCTTTACCCTAACGTCACCTCATCGCTAGAATTTGCATAAATTCGCCATAGGTTTGATATTTCTAGCCATTATGGATGCCTACCCCGACGCCTGGCCCTATCCGCGCCCGGATTCCCCCCCGCTGCTGTCGCCCGAGCAGGCCGAGCACACCCTGGATGTCTGGCTGGTGCCCAAGTTCTCGATGCTGACCCTGTTCTGCATGCTGGAGCCGCTGCGCGTGGCCAACCGCTTCGGTCGCGACCTGTTCGCCTGGCGGCTGCGCTCGGCGGATGGCAACGGTGTGGTGGCCAGCAACGGGGTGCGCCTGGAGGTCGATGGCGACCTGGCCTCGGTGCCCGACGACGCCCACCTGATGGTGGTGTCGTCCTATGAGGCGGAGGCGACAGTGACGGCCCAGGACCGGGCGGTGTTGCGGCGCGTGGCGGCTTACGGGGGCTGGCTCGGCGGACTGGACACCGCGCCCTTCATCCTGGCGCGGGCGGGCGTCCTGGAGGGGCACCAGGTTGCGCTGCACTGGGAGAGCGTGCCGGCCTTCCGCCGCGAGTTCCCCCATCTGCGGGTCAGTCGCGAGCGATTTGCCTCCGATGGCTGCCGTCAAACCGGGGCCGGCGGCACCACCGGCATCGACATGATGCTGGAGCGCATCGAGCGTGACTATGGCCCGGCACTGGCCGATGCGGTGGGTCGCCAGCTGGTCCACCATCGCCACGACGCGCCGCCCCGGGACGAGCACCAGGAGCACTTCGCAGGACTGCCGCGCAGCGTGGTCAAGAGCCTGGCGGTGATGGAGGCCAATCTTGCCCAGGCGCTGCCGATTCCCGAGATCTGCCGGTTGGCGGGCCAGTCCCAGCGCCAGCTCACGCGGTTATTCCTGGCGCATTTCGGCGAGACGCCCAAGCACTGTTATCTGGGCATGCGCCTGGATCGCGCCCAGCGGCTGCTTGCCGGCAGCCACTGCCGGGTGACCGAGGCGGCGACGGCCACCGGCTTCACGTACCTGGCGCACTTCTCCCGGGCCTATCGGGCGCGTTTCGACGAGGCGCCCAGCGAGACGGCGGCGAGAGGGTCGGGCTGAGCTGGGC
The DNA here is from genome assembly GCF_003966155.1 of Halomonas nitroreducens. Taxonomy (GTDB): domain Bacteria; phylum Pseudomonadota; class Gammaproteobacteria; order Pseudomonadales; family Halomonadaceae; genus Halomonas; species Halomonas nitroreducens. The sequence continues at coordinate 246,734 of NZ_RXNS01000002.1, read as the reverse complement.
GCTCAGCCGACCGGTTCGCCCGTTGCCTCGACAGGCGTCTCCACCAGGGCGAGTTCCAGCTGGGCGGGTTCGTTGGCGGCTTCCTCGACCCAGGTGGCGCCCAGTGGGGCAGTGCCCGCGGGCACTGCCACGTAGTGGCCATGTTCCCCGCTGTCGCTTGCGGGGTGACGGATCAGGCAGTAGCCACCGAAGGCGACGATGGCCGCATGAATCAGCGCCAGGTCCCAGAGGAAGCCGTCGGGTCCCAGGGCGTCCATCAGCAGGCCGGTGGTCAGCGGCCCGAGGATGGCGCCCACGCCCAGTGCCAGGACCAGGCTGCTGCTTGCCGCCAGGGTCTGCTGTGGGGTGAGGACATCATTGGCGCAGGCCAGGAACAGCGAGTACAGCGTCAGGGTCGTGCCGCCCAGCAGCACGCCGAGCAGGGTCAGGGAGCGGGCCTCGCCACCGAGCAGCAGGCCGGCCAGGGACAGCGCCGTGGCCAGCGCGGCGACCACCACGATCACCGCCTGGCGGTCGGTCTTGTCCGATAGCTTGCCCAGCGGCCATTGCAGCAGGGCGCCACCGAGGATGAAGGCGCCCATGAAGGCGGCGACCTGATCCACGGCCAGGCCGCTGCCGGTCGCAAAGACCGCCCCCATGCCGAAGACGCTGCCGTTGGCGACGCCGGTCAGCAGGCAGCCCAGGGTGCCGAGTGGTGACAGCCGGTACAGTCGCCGCAGGTTCATGGCCTCCGGCTCGCTGATGTCCGGCTGCGGCGTGTAGCTGAGCAGGATGGGCACCAGTGCCACGGACATCAGGATCGAGACGATCAGGAAGAGCACGACCCCGCTGGGGTCGGCAACGTTGAGCAGCAGCTGGCCGCCGCCCATCCCCAGGTAGCTGATCACCATGTAGAAGGCCAGCAGTCGGCCGCGCAGGTGATTGCCGGCATGGCCGTTGAGCCAGCTCTCGGTGACCACGTAGAGGCCGGCATAGGCGAAGCCCGTGACCAGACGCATGGCGGCCCAGACCCAGGGGTCGATGAACAGCACGTGCACCAGGATGGCCACCGAGGTAATCGAGGCCAGGGCCGCGAAGACCCGGATATGGCCGACCTGGCGCAGTTTGCGCGGCGTCAGGGTCGAGCCGGCCAGAAAGCCGACAAAATAGGCCGACATGACCAGGCCGGTGACGGTGTTGCCGAAGGCCTCCTCGGCGGCACGCACGCCAAGCAGGCTACCCTGCAGGCCGTTGCCCAGCATCAGCAGGCCGACGCCGAGCAGCAGGGCCCAGAGGCTCCAGGCCGCGGAGACGGTGGTGGCGGGGGCCTGGGGAGTGGCGCTCATGGCAGTCTCCTGTGGACGGTGACTCAGGCCTCGGCGGCGAGTCGGCGCCGGCGCCGGGCGCGCCGGATCATCCGGTAGCGCGAGCGGATCTCGTCACGCTCCATGTAGCAGCCCTGCAGCCAGCGATGGCCGCTGCTGCCCTCGAAGGCATCCCGGGCATGCAGCAGTCGACGGTTGTCGAAGATCACCAGATCGCCGGGTCGGTAGGTGAAGCGGATGGCGAAGGCTGGGTCGTGCAGCAGGCGCTGCAGGGTCATGAGTGCCTCATAGGCCGGCTCGACGTCCTCGAAGGCGGTCTGCAGCGGGCCGCGCAGGAAATCGGCGATACGTACCTCGAGCAGCGCGCCTCGGGCGTCGAGCCGGATCATCGGCTCGAACCAGACGTAGTCGGTGGTCTTGGCGGTATTGGCGTAGCACCAGCGCACCCGGGTCAGGGTCGTCCAGGCCTCGGGATGGCGGTCGCGCAGGGCCTCGGCCACGGCGAAGCCGTCGAGCATCACCGCCTGGCCGCCTTCCACGCTGTTCTCCAGGCAGTGCAGCATCTGCAGGCCCGGGTGGTACTCCCGGGTCGGCAGGTCCACATGGGGCGGCAGGGCGATAGAGGTGTAGGCGTTGGAGTCGGGGTCCGGCTTGGCCTTGACGTCGAACAGCTGGCCGAAGTTGGTGGGCCGCACCGGGCCGATGCGCCGGGCGATGGCCTCCAGCGAGCCGGGTTCGGTGGGCAGGTTGCGCAGGCGCACCAGTCCCTTGCCCAGTACGCTCTCCAGCGCCGGGGCGAGGATCGCCTCCTCGGCCTCGCCGTCAGGAGCGGTGTCGAGCAGGCCCGCGGCGTCGAGGGTGTCGGGGCTGGCCTCCGGGCCGCCCTGCCAGGTGGTGACCGGCACCAGCGGCGCCTCGGGATCGGCGGCGTTGTCGTAGTCGTGGGCCCGCAGCCAGCCGGGATGGAAGCGCAGACGGCGGTCCTCGGGGGCGAAGTCCACGCACAGGGCGCCGGCGGCGTCGATCTCGGCACCTTCGATCTCCGGCCAGGCGGGCAGAGTGGACAGGTCCAGGATACGCTCCCGGGTGGCCGGGTTGACGGTGGTGTCGTCGGCGGCGTTCTCGCGCAGCCAGATGCCGTGGAAGCGGCTGACCCGGCCGTCGCTCCAGCGCACCCTCACCAGGCGCGGCGTAAAGGACACGGCCTCGAGCTCGACGTCGATCGGCCAGGCGTCATAATCGGGCGTGAGCGGCAACTCGGTGAGGGACATGGAATCTCCTGAACGTCGTGATAACGGGGCTCAGGATGCCAGGCGCTCCAAGGGGGGATGCGACACGATTCGACACCGGCTATGCACGATTCGACAGCTCGACCGCTTAGTCGCCGATGACCAGCCAGCCGTCCTCCCACCGCACCGGGACGGGATCCAGGGCACAGCCAAGGCCCAGGCCGCCGAGACCTTCCCCGGTGCGGGCCGAGAAGGTCGCGTCGTGGTTGGTGCAACGCAGCTGCTCGCCGTCCTGGCTCAGGATTCGGCTCCCCCGCTGATCGAGGGGCAGGTACTGGTGCGGGCAGGCGTTGACATAGGCCAGCAGTTGGCCGTCGTCGAGACGTATCACGAGCAGCGGGAAGCGGCCGTGCGGGCTTTCCAGGGTCAGGCTGCGATGCTCTCCCACGGGCAGGGCGTCGGCTTCCAGCACGCGGGTGCCCGGGGAGGGGGCGCTGCGGTATTGTTTCCAGGCCAGAGGCATCAGGGCTCCATAGCAACGATCGGGAATTCGGTTTCAAACGAAACCAGTTGCCGACGAGGCTGTCAATGGCAGGCCGCAGGACGGGAAAGCCGGGCCGGCCCTCGCCCAGGGCTGGATCTCGTGATCGGCCCGTGTCGGCTGTGGGGCCTGCCAGTAGCCTGGCAATCCAACAGGTCATCCTGACCCATTTGATCCTCGCCGGCACCATGCCGGCGCAGATGCGGGAATCCGCCGGCTCGCCCCGGCTTGAGGGCCGGCGGGGCACCTTCGCATACCGTGTTACCCCCAGCACGACTACTTGCCGGGTTCATCGGCTCAGGGAGTCACTCCGGCAGATAGTTCGGGGACCAGCGTTCGCCGGCCAGACCCTTGGCGATCATGGCGTCGATCTCGGCCTCGGAAAAGCCCGTGCGCGCAAGCACCGTGCGGGTGTGGGTGCCGGGCTTGGGTGCCGCGCTGGGCAGGGTGATGGCAGCGCTTGCGGGGCGCACGGCGTTCGGGGCGACCAGGTCGACCCAACGGCCCATGGGATGTTGGTCGTGACGGATCGCTCGATAAGTCGCCTCGGTGAGATCGATGTCGCCGGTGCTTTCCACCTGGAGACTGGCTTCGCGATTGACGGCGAGCGAGCCGAGCGGTACCACCGTCACCGAGCCGTCCGGCAACCGTTCCGACCAGTAGGCGATGCTTTCGCGGGCAAAACGTTCGGCCAGAGATGGTGCCAGATCGTCTTCGGGTACCCTGGACAAGTCGGCCAGCTCCGGCACCCGGGCCAGCGCCGCGCCGCGATCGATCGGAGCGGCGAAGAACATCCAGCCATCGGCCGCGCGGTAACAATGGTAGAAGGGGCCCCAGCCGCGAGCTTCGCGCCCCGCGGGCTCGTCGAATGGCGGGCGTCCATCGAAGTCATACATGAACTGGGCTTGAATCATGGCACCGCAAGCGGCCAGCGCCGAGCGTGCTACGCCTCCCTTGCCGGTTACCCTCTTACGCTCTAGTGCGGCACCCAGCGCCACGCAGGCGGTATATCCCGTCAGCGCATCGATGGTACCGAAGTGGGCGTGTTCCTCGGGCGTCGCCGGGCCGCCGCCGAAACGCACCATGACGCCGGTTGCGGCCTGCGCCAGGTCGTCATAGCCGAGGTGATCGGACTTCGGCCCCCGGCGCGGTCCGCCCCAGGCGTCGAGCTGGACAAGAATCGCACCGGGATTCAGCTCTTCCAGTCGCTCTGGGGAAAGCCCCATCGTGTCCCGCTGTTGATCGGTGCCATTCATCGTCACCACATCCGCCTCGGCGATGAGTCGCTCGAGCGCCGCGCGTCCCTCGGCACTGGCGAGGTTCAACAGCACACTCTCCTTGCCGCGATGGGCCTGCAGTCCGAAGACCACGGCGTTCCAGGGATCGACGGAGGGGCTTACCGGTTGAACCGAGGTCACGTCTGCGCCGAACCGCGCCAGCGTCGCGCCAATCGTAGGGCCGGCGATGACATTGGTCAGGTCGACAACCTTGAGACCGTCGAGCCAACCGCTGTTGCCGGTGGGGGCGGACGCCGTACGCGGCGCTTCGGTCAACAGTCGTGCCAGGTCAGGCCGCAGTTCGTCGACTTCGGGAGCGGTGGGGCAGTCTAGGGCCCCGGCATCATCCTCGAGCCAGGCCAGCTTGCCCATCTGTCGCATCTGGCCATGTCGTGGATCTTCCACTGTCTGTACCAGTCCCGAGGCCAGCGCATGGGGATCAGTCAGCCATTCGCGGCTGCTGCGCTGTGCCGTGGCAGGGGCCTTGCCGTCACCGAACAGGGCTTCCCATTCCCAGGAGGGACGGGTCAGGAATGCCGCCTGCATCGCCCGCGTTATCCGGCCTCGGTCGCGATCTCCGACCGGGTAGTTGCGCAGCGCCCATTCATCCGGCCAGTCCGTCTGATCCTGCCAGGCGTCGAAATCCGGCAGGGTGGCAGCCAGCTCATCCAGGCCCAGAACATGCAGCACTCGGTGCGGGTGAGTGACGATGGAGCAGGCGACGACATAGAACCCCCGCCCATCCGCACAACGGTAGGTGCGATAGAAGGGGTCGAGGAAGGCATCGAGCTCGGCATAGCTCAGGTTCAACGGCAAGCCGGCAGCACGACGCCGGTTCAGTTCCGTCTCGCGCGGGCACTGGTAACGTGTCGGATAGCTCTCGATCTGCTCGCTGTTATAGGCCAGCCCCTCGAACAGCGCCGAGGCCAGAGGAACCTCGATGTGCTCTCCGCCGTTGCGACCACGGGCTCCCAACGCAAATAGGACGGATAACGCTCCGAAGGCTGCGCCATAGGCCGAGGCGAGGCCCAGCGGCGTGAATGACGGGTTGATGCCCATGAGCTGCCGGTTCAGCCCCATGTCGGTGAACTGTCCGGTGCGCGCCGCAATCACGGCTTCCCAGGCGGCAACGCTTGCCAGTTCCGGATCGGTCGAGGCAAAGCCGGGCAGTGACAGCGAGATCAGCGCTGGGTTGACGGCCCTCAGGGCCTCCGGGCCAAGGCCGAGCCGGTCCATGACGCCGGGGCGGAAATTCTCGATGACCACGTCCGAGCGGGCGGCCAGGTCGAGAGCGGTTTGCTTGCCGGCATCAGTCTTGAGGTCCAGCACCAGAGAGCGCTTGCCTCGCGACAGCATGTCGAAGGCTGGGTCTCGCCACCGGGGGCCGCCCGGCGGGTCGATGCGGATTACCTCCGCCCCCAGGTCGGCCAGCATCATGCCAACTAGCGGGCCGGCCAGGTAATGGCCGAAGTCGAGTACACGTAGGTGGGCAAGCGGTCGGTCGGTCATGGCGGTGAACTCCTGGACGTATGTATATCTGGGAAGAGCTTAACCGTGGCCCCGGCCATGCAGATGACATAAGCTGCCATTTATGAAACCGATTCTGCCATCTCCTCCGCCACCGCTGTCCGTCAATATCCTGTTGTTCGACACCTTCTCGAATATGCTGCTGGCCTGTCTCCTGGAGCCTCTACGTGTGGTCCGCGACGAGGCCAGCTTCGATATCGAATGGACGATCCTGACCCATGGCGACGAACCGCTCAGGTCCTCCAGCGGTCTGTCCATCGCTCCGGATCGGCCAGTGGCCCAGGCTCAGCCCTGTCATCTTTTGCTGATGATTGGCGGGGATCACTTCCGCATCGATGCCGATGACCCAGGGTTGCGCCGAAGCTTGCGTCTTACCCGAAATGCGGAATCGGTGATCGCCGCCGATACCGGACCCTGGCTACTGGCAACCTTGGGATACCTGAGCGGTCGCCAGGTCACGCTACATTGGCAGTTGTTGGCTGAATTTGCTGAGACATTTCCTGATGTGACGACCCTTTCTGATCGGTACGTGCGTGATGGGCGCTGGCTCACCTGTGGCAGCGCGGCCACTGCACTGGAGCTGATGCTGGAAGAGATTGCCTCACGATTCGGCCCCGCGGCGAGGTTCGATGCCGCGGCGATGTTCCTCAACGATACGTCACGTGACCAGACCGCTACGCCGCCTTTCGGCGATCTGCTGCCACATGGTCACCCCAAGGTGCGGAAGATCGTGAACCTCATGGCTGCCCACATCGAGTCCCCCTTGACGCTGCCGCAGCTGGCGAGTGCCGCTGACATCACTCTTCGCAGCATGGCCCGGTTGTTCGAAGCGGAAATGGGTATGACGCCAGGTCGCTATTACCAGCACATGCGCCTGACTCAGGCGCGAGACCTCGCCGCCCAGACCCAGTTGTCGCTGGACCAAATTGCGCTGCGTTGTGGGTTATCCTGTGGTTCGGCTCTTTCACGAGCCTATTCCAGGGCCTATGGACGTAGACTGCGCGACCATCATAGAGATGAAACATTGAACCGCCGGCTCAGGGCCGCTGGCGCCATTCGCTGGGGCTGACGCCGTGTCGGCGGCGGAAGGCCCGAGTGAAGCTGGAGGCGGAGGCGAAGCCGCAGGCCAGGGCGATGTCCATCACGCTGTGGCGGGTCTCGCGCAGCAGCCGATGGGCATGGTCCAGGCGCCGGGCCAGGTAGGCCCGCTGTGGGGAGGTGCCCAGGTGGCGGGCGAAGAGTCGGTCCAGGCGGCGCCAGGAGAGGTCGAGCTCGGCGGCGAGCTCGCGGATGCCCAGCGGCGACTCCAGGTTGGCCTCCATCAGGGCGATGGCCCGCTGCAGCGCCGGGTCCGGCGGGGCGGCCGGGTCGCGTTGGCGGCTGGCCGGCAAGCGGCCCTGGTCATGGATCAGTTGGTCGCGGACGCGCTGGGCCAGCTCGTCGCCGTGGCGACGCCGGATCAGGTCGAGGCTCATGTCGATGGCCGCGCTGCCCCCGGCGCAGGAGAAGCCCTCCGGCGTGACCTCGTAGAGCGACTCCACGGCATCGACCCTGGGAAAGCGGGCACGGAACTCGGGCAGGCACTCCCAGTGCAGGGTCACCGTCTGGTCGTCGAGCAGTCCGGCGGCGGCCAGCGCGAAGCAGCCGGTGTCCATGCCGCCCAGCACGCAGCCCGAGGTGGCGCGCTCGCGCAGCCAGTCGAGCAGTGCCTCGTCGAGGCAGGCCTCCGGCTCGAAGCTGGCGCAGACCGCCAGGCTGGGCACCGCCGGCGCCTCGGCCATGGCGCAGCCGGCGGCGAGCGTCATGCCGTTGGAGGCGGTAACCGGTTCTCCGTCGCGGCTGATGACGTCCCACGCGAAGAGGGTTTTCCCGCGAATGCGGTTGGCGATGCGCAGCGGCTCGATGGCCGAGAAGAAGGCGACCATGGCGAAGCGCGGCAGCAGCAGGAAACCGATCCGCTCCGGGGCGGGGACGGGAGGATCAAGTCTCATGGGCCTCGGGTCGGCGGCGAGGGGGGGTGGCCAAACGATTGTAGGGGTTGGGCGGGGCGTTGCAATGCCCGTCGCCATGTCGTCTTGTGGCGATTGGATGTCGCCTTTCGCGGTGTCGGCCGGGAGAGTGACGTCAGAATGGGGGCATCATCATCGAACGAGGAGACTTCCATGGCCCATCTGCGCCCGTCCCGCTCCCTGCTGGCCGCCGCCGCGCTCTCCCTCGCCGGCCTGGCGAGCCTGCCGGCCCAGGCCGAGGTCGAGGAAGTGCGCTTCGGCGTGCCGCCCTGGCCGGGCGTGACCGTCAAGTCGGAGGTCGCCGCCCAACTGCTGGAGGCCCTGGGCTACGAGACCCGGCAGAGCGACCTGGCGGTCAGCGTCATCCTCAATGGCCTGGCTCAAGGCGACCTGGAGGTGTACCTGGGGGGCTGGTACCCGGTGCAGACCGACATGGTCGAACCGCTGGTGGCCAAGGGCAAGGTGGCCAAGGCCGCCGCCAACATCCAGGGAGCCACGTCCGGCTTGGTGGTGCCGCGCTATGTCCATGAGGCCGGCATCACCTCGGTGGCCGATCTCGAGGCCCATCGCGATCGCTTCGATGGCACCATCCAGGGCATCGAGGCCGGTACCGGCATCAACACCGCCATCCTGGGGGCCATTGACGAGGACCTTGCCGGTCTCGGCGACTGGACCCTGCGCGAGAGCTCCACTGCGGCCATGCTCGCCCAGGCGGAGCAGAAGATGCGAGATGGTGAGTGGGTGACCTTCGTCGGCTGGGAACCCCACTGGATGAACGTCAGCTTCGATCTGGTCTACCTCGACGATGCCGATGAGGCCGGCGTCGCCGACATCGAGAGTACCGTCTGGACAGTGGTGCCGGCTTCCCTGGAGGCCGAAGACCCGGACCTCTATCGCTTCATGAGCCAGTACGTGGTCGACACCGCAGACCAGAACGACTGGGTCCATGCCTACAGCTACGAGGAGCGGCCAGCCGATGAGGTGGCCAGCGAATGGATCCGCGAGCACTACGACACCGTCGAAGCCTGGCTCGAGGGTGTCGAGGCCAAGGATGGACGGCCTGGCATGGAAGCGGTGAAGGCCCACTTCGGCTGAACACCATGACGCCTTGCCGTAATGCCTGGGGGCGGTCATCATGACCGGCCCCGCTCCCGTCAGCCGGCCCCGTCATGCGCCTCGACTATACCGGACCCACGCCCGAACCCATCGGCTTTTTGCTGCTGCCCCGTTTCTCGATGATGGCCTTCTTCTCGGCCGTGGAACCCCTGCGCATCGCCAACCGCATCAGTGGTCGCCCCTTGTTCGACTGGATGTTGATCAGCGAGGACGGCGGGCCGGTGACGGCCTCCAACGGCATGACGCTGCTCGCTGATCAAGCGATCGAGGGAGTGCACCATCTCCCGTCTCTGGCAGTGTGCAGCGGCTTCGATCCGGAACGCCACCTGAGTCGGGCGCTGATGCGTTGGCTGCATCGCCTGGACGAGGCCGGCTGCGTGCTGGGCGGTCTCGACACCGGGTGCTTCCTGCTCGCGGCGGCGGGCCTGCTGGAGGGCGAGCGGGTCACCCTGCACTGGGAGAGCCTGCCGGCCTTCCAGGAGCGCTTTCCCGCGATTGCCACCTCCGACGAGCTCTTCGAGCTGGGCCGGCGTCGCTTCTCCTGTGCCGGCGGGGCGGCCGCCATGGACATGGCGCTGGACGTGATCGCCCGCCGCCACGGCCACCAGCTGGCCATCGACGTGTCCGAGCAGCTGGTGCACGAGCGCATCCGCACCCGCCGGGACCAGCAGCGCATGAGCCTGGCCCGACGGCTGGGCACCCATCGCCGTCGCCTGGTGGATGCCGTGGACCTGATGGAGCAGCATCTGGAGACGCCCCTGCCGCTCGCCGAGGTGGCCAGGCGCAGCGGGGTCTCCTCCCGCCACCTGCAGCGCCTGTTCGGCCAGGAGCTGGGCCAGTCGCCGCGGGACTGGTACCTGGGACTGCGTCTGGAGCGGGCTCGCCACCTGCTGGATGAGACCGACCTGGATATCCTGGCAGTGGGACTGGCCTGTGGCTTCACTTCCGGTTCCAGCTTCGCACGGGCCTTCCGCGCCCGCTATGGCCACTCCCCGCGGGAGGCGCGGCGTCGCTGAGCGACTCATGGGCAATGTCCGAACAGTGCCTGCGCTGGGATAGACGGCGTTAGACATCGGCTCAAAGTGCTTATTTACTCCCTGTAAACCCCGCCTTTTCACCAATGTTGTCCTGGCCTCGCCGTCGCTCGTCGACTGTTCAGACCAGGCCTAGACTTCCGCCCACATGCGCAGCAGGTTGGCCAGGCTCTTCGACAGCATGTCGAAGGTGCGGGTCTTGCCGTTGGCCTCGAATTCCTGTCGGCGGGTGGTATCCAGGTCGAAGAGGATCTCGCGCTGCTGCGGGTCGCGCACCTGGCTCTGTGCCCAGCCCACGGCGGCGAGACGTTCGCCTCGCGTGACGGGCTCGACGCGGTGGAGGGTCGAGGAAGGGTAGAGGATCAAGGCGCCCGCGGGGAGCTTGTAGGTCTGCTCCCCGGCGGTGGAGTCGATCAACAGCTCGCCACCCTCGTAGCTGTCGGGGTCGTTGAGGAAGAGGGTGAAGGACAGGTCGGTGCGCATGGCGCCCTGGGGCGTGGCCATGATCGCATCATCAACATGGTTGCCGTAGCTCATGCCCTCCTGGTAGCGGCTGAACATCAGCGGCTTCATGCGTCGCGGACGGGCAGCCATCTGGAACAGCGGGTGACGCTGCAGAGCCGAAGCCAGTTCCTCACGCAGGGCGACCACCTCGGGCTGGCGGCCATCTGCCTGCTCGTTCTGCTTGACGGTGCGGGCATGCCAGCCGGCGGTTTCCCGGCCGTCCCGGAAGGCGCTGTCAGCCAGAGTGGCCTGTACCCGCCCGAGCAGCTCCGGCGAAATGACCTGGTCGATACAAAGGATCACGGTAGGCGCTCCAGTCGAGAAAACGACTGCCAATTATAAACGGCTGTGAATGGTTTGCATTAAACTTTCGCAGTCGGCAATCTATGCCGTTGATCGATTCGGCCAGCACGGCCGAGCGCCCTGGCAACCCCATACATCATAAGGAAGACCGCATGTCTAATAACATCCGCACCAAGCTCTGGGTCGGTGTCGGCGCCTCCGTTCTGCTCGGCACCAGCGCGGCCAGCTGGGCCGAGGCCCCCGCCGACTACACCCAAGGGCCCGACAACCTGCTGCTGGCCCACGCCGATCATGGTGGTGAAGGTGGCGAAGGCGCCGAGGGCGGCGAAGCCGGCCACCACCACGAAGGCGGCGAAGGTGGTGAAGGCGGTGAAGGCGGTGAAGGCGGCGAAGGTGGCGAAGGCGGTGAAGGCAGCGCCTCCTCCGATCCCTTCGCGGTCTTCGCCTACCTGAACGCTTCCGCCGGCGGCGAAGGTGGTGAAGGCGGCGAAGGTGGTGAAGGCGGTGAAGGCGGTGAAGGCGGTGAAGGCGGTGAAGGCGGTGAAGGCGGTGAAGGCGGTGAAGGTGGCGAAGCCGGCTCTTCCCTCGACGCCAGCAATCCCGGTGTCTACTACACCAACCTGGCCATGATGAAGGGCCACCTGGCCGTCGCCCGCGAGCTCTATCAGGATGGCGAGCAGACCGCCGCCCAGCCGCATTTCGGTCATCCCCTCCAAGAGCACTACGAGCCCCTGGAGCCCGCCTTCGAGGCACGCGACGTCGAGGACTTCGAGGCTATCCTCGAGGCGCTGGTCGAAGAGGTTCGCGAGGGCGGCGAGTGGGGCGAGCATGCCGATGCCTACACCGCTGCCATCGATGCCATCGACGCCGCCATGCAGGACGTGGATAGCGAGCTGCGCGACGACGTGGCCTTCCAGAGTCGTGTCCAGCTGGCCCTGCTGCGCCAGGCGGTGCATGAGTACGAGGAAGCCGTGGACGACGGCCAGTTCGTCAACGTCCCGGAGTACCAGGACGGCCGCGGCTTCATGCTGACTGCCAAGTCCCTCCTCGAAGCCCGGGCGGATCTCTTCCAGGCCAGCGACGAGGCGGCCTACGAGGAGCTGATGGCGGCCTATGACCAGGCGATGGCGGCCTGGCCCTCCGCCGAGGCGCCCCAGACCCCGGTGATGAGCTACGGTGAGCTGTCGTCCAGCACCTTCAAGCTGGAATCGCTGCTCGGCCGCTACTGAGCCATAGGCGCCGTCGTCGAGCGGCGCCTAGCAGGGCATCACCCTCGTCAACAGGCCCGACCCGGATGCCCTCCGGGTCGGGCCTGCTTGTTGTTGCCACAGTGGCGTCGTCAGGCCAGCCGATCGGTCAAGGCCGCGCAGAATACCTGCCAGGCCTCTTGCATGGCGGGGAGGCGGGCATGGGCATGCAAGGCGCCATGCCATAGGCCCGGCACGCAGCGATAGCCGATGTCACAACCGAACCGCCGCCACCGGCCAAGGGCCCGCTCGAGGGGAGCGGTGAGCGGGTCTTGCGCGACCGCGAGCACCTCGAGTTGCCGGCCAGGGGGTGCGGCCTCGGGCACGCTCGGCATGGTCTCTGCCACCTCCGCCCAGAGAGTGAGCACCTCCGCCCGAGAGAGCAGGGGGGCATCGGGGCCAAGGCTCGCGGGATCGGGGCGGCCCACCAGCGGATAGATCAGCCCCAGCACGCCGGGGGCTCCCAGCGTGTGACTGACGTCCATCACCAGGCGCCCGCCGGCGCTGTCACCTACCGCGGCGCGGGGCGCCAGAGCCCTAATTACCGACCGGCAATCCGCCAAGGCATCTGCATAGCTCGCCTCCGGCGCGAGACGATAGTCGACGCTGACCACCTCGCGCTTCAGGTGTGCGGCGAGGCTTGCCGCGATGCCCTGGTGGCTCGTCACCGAGCCCAGCGTCCAGCCGCCCCCGTGCACGTAGGCGACCTCGCCGGGCCGGGCCCCGGGCGGGCGAAGGCGACGTACGGCCACCCCGCCTATGGTGCCGTCCTCGACGATCATGCCCGCTGGCAGCGGCGGCGCAAAGGCCTGGCAGAGCCGGTCGTAGCGTGGCCGGGCCACCCCGAGGGGCAGCCCGGCCAGTCCTTCCAGCCCCAGCGCGAAGGCGTCGCGGAAGGCCTCCGGCGTCATCGCCGCTGCATCGCCGGGCGGGGCTGGCGCGACTCGCGAACAAGCGAGACCAGGATGCCGGCGGTCATTACCAGGATGACGCCACTCAGCGGCAGGGCGGCAGCGATCAGGGCGGTCTGCAGCGCCTTGAGCCCGCCGGCCACCAGCAGCACCGCCGCCACCAGCCCGATCACCACGCCCCAGAAGACCCGGAAGCGCTGCGGCGGATGGTCGTTGCCCAGCGAGAGGATGGTGGTCAGCACCAGGGTGCCGGAGTCCGAAGAGGTGACGAACCAGCTCATCAGCAAGAAGACCATCAGCGCCGAGAGCGTCCAGCCGATGGCGCCGGTGCCGGCGATGCCGTCGGCACTGGCGAACAGCGCGGCGGGCAGGTTCCAGGCGTTGACCAACTCGATGATGCCCGCCGTGCCGGGCCCATCGGCGGCGGTGAGTTCCTGGTGCAGGGCGTTGCCGCCGAAGATGATCAGCCAGACGAAGATGATCAGGGTCGGCACCAGCAGCACGCCGAGCACGAACTCGCGCAGGGTGCGGCCCTTGGAGATGCGGGCGATGAACAGCCCCACGAAGGGCGCCCAGGCCAGCCACCAGCCCCAGTAGAAGATGGTCCAGCCCTGCTGCCACTCGACCCGTTCCGGCGTCTCGGCGAACCACAGGCCCATGGGAATGAAGTTGGCGGCGTAGTCGACCAGGGTTTCGCCGAAGGCCTGTACCAGCCACAGCGTCGGGCCTCCCAGCAGGAAGGCGCCGACCACCAGCACCGAGACCCAGATGTTGAGTTCGGAGATCAGCTTGATGCCCCGCTGCACACCGGAGACCACCGAGAGGATGGAGATCGCCGAGATCACCGCGATCAGCGTCAGCTGCGTGTCCAGACCGGCGCTCAGGCCGACCAGGCGTTCCAGGCCCACGGCCATCTGGCTGACGCCCAGCCCCAGCGAGGTGGCGACGCCGAAGACGCAGCCCAGCACGCCGAGGATGTCCACGGTGTGGCCGATGGGCCCGTAGATGCGTTCGCCGATGAAGGGGTACAGCGCGGAGCGCAGCGCCAGCGGCAATCCCTTGCGGTAGGCGAAGTAGGCCAGCGACATCCCGACGATCACGTAGACGGCCCAGCCGTGCAGGCCCCAGTGGAAGACCGAGACCCGCAGGGCATCGATGGCTCGCTCGTGACCGATGGTGGTCGCGCCGGCCATGTCGGCATGCGGGTTGTTCGGGTAGCCGAAGGCGCCGGTATCGTCGAGGTAGAAGATGGGCTCGGCGACGCCGAAGAAGAGGATGCCGATACCGATACCGGCGGAGAACAGCATCGAGAACCAGGCGAAGTTGCTGAACTCGGGGCGACTGTCGTCGGCCCCCAGGCGCACGCCACCGAAGCGGCTCAGCACGATGACCGCACAGACGGCGAGCAGCAGCATCACGGTGACCAGGTAGTAGCCGCTGAAGGTGCTCTCGATCCAGCCGCGTGCTGCACCGAAGACGCTGCCGGCCAGCTCCGGGGCGAGGCCGGTGAACAGCACGAAGGCCAGCACCAGGCCGGCGGCGGTGAGGGTCATGCCCTTGTGCACATGACGGAAGAGGCCGGTCTGAGCCAGCGTGGGGTCGGGATAGCTTTCGCCTTCGGGCGAGGTCGTTGGACTTGTCATGGAAGCTTCCTTTGCAGATGGAGAAAGGGGACTGCGGTAACGATAGGAAGGGTCCTCCTGGGGTCGGACGAGGGGCCGACGATCCCCGACCCGCCCGGTGACGAGGCACCGGGCGGGGATGGTTGCGGATGTCGGATCAGCGCCTGGCGGGCGGCAGGCCGATACATCGCCCGGCCAGCTCCGGCCAGGCATCGGTGGTGGCCGCCGGCAGCGCGGCGATGGCCTGGCTGACCTCTTCGGGGAAGGGCGCCGGGCGACCGGCCTCGCTGTCGATGCCCATCAGCATCTGCTCGCTGGTGGCCAGCAGGCTGCCCTCGATATCGCACATCGCGAAGAAGACATGCAGGCGCTTGGCATCACGGTCCAGTACCGTCACCTCGACCGCCAGCGGCTGGCCCTCATGGGCCTCGCGGCGATAGCAGAGGTGGGTCTCGAGGGTGAAGATGGTGTAGCCGTGGTGGCGCCGGCCGGCCTCGTCGAGGCCGATGGCATTCATCAGGGCTTCCACGCCCAGGGAGAACACCCGGGCGTATTCGGCGTCGTTCATGTGGCCGTTGTAGTCGACCCACTCGGGGGCGACGCGGGTCTCGAGCAGTGCCATCAGATGCGCCCCTCCAGGCCCTCGGCCTCGGGCCAGTACTTCTGCACCAGGTCGAGCAGCTCGACCAGGAAATCATCGCGACGGCGGTCCAGCTCGGCCACCGGTCGGTCGGCGGCCTGGAACTCGCAGCCCTCGACCACGCGGTCGATGAGCTCATCGGTCAGCTCCGGGGCCTCGAGCTTGGTCCAGGGCAGCTTCAGCGCCGGGCCGAACTGCTCGAGCATATGGCGCATGCCCTGCTCGCCGCCGGCCAGGTGGAAGGTCAGGAAGGTGCCCATCAGCGACCAGCGCAGCCCGCAGCCGTAGACCACCGCCGCGTCCACCTCCTCGGTGGTGGCGACGCCGTCGTTGACCAGGTGCAGGGCCTCGCGCCACAGCGCCTCCATCAGCCGGTCGGCGATATGGCCCTCGATCTCGCGGCGCACCACCAGGGGGCGCATGGCCAGCTCCTGGTAGAGCGTCTGGGCGCGGGCGATATGGCCGGCCTCGGTGGCTTCGCCCCCGACCAGCTCGACCAGCGGCAGCAGGTAGACCGGGTTGAAGGGGTGGGCGACGATCACCCGGCCCGGAACCCAGCGGCAGTCGCGCTGCAGGTCGCTGGGCTTGAAGCCCGAAGTGGAGGAGCCGATGATCGCGCCGGGGGCGGCCGCGGCATCGATGGCGGCGAGGATCTCGCGCTTGAGCTCGAGGCGCTCGGGCACGTTCTCCTGGATCAGGTCGGCGCCTGCCACCGCCTCCTCGAGGCTGCCCACGAAGGTCAATCGCGCGGGATCGGCACCCTCGGCGAGCCCCAGCTTTTCCAGCGAGGGCCAGGCATTGTCGATGAAGGTGCGGGTGCGGGCGGGAGCCTCCGGCGACGGGTCGAAGGCGACCACGTCCCAGCCGCGGGCCAGGGCCCGGGCGATCCAGCCGTTGCCGATGACGCCGGTGCCGATGACGGAGAGTTGGTGGCTCATGCCTCACCTCCGGCGATCCGACCGGTGTTCGGGTCGCGCAGGGCGAGGTGGGCGCGGGTCTCGGCCGGGGTCATGACGCGGCCGCCGAGATGCTCGATGATACCGCCGGCCTTCTCGACCAGCTGGGCGTTGGTCGCCATCACGCCCTTGCTGAGATAGAGGTTGTCCTCCAGGCCGACGCGGGCGTGGCCGCCGAGCAGCATCGCCTGGGCGACCATGGGCATCTGCTGGCGGCCGATGCCGAAGGCCGCCCAGTTGGCGTTCTCCGGCAGCTTGTTGCGCATGGCCAGCATGGTCTCGGGGTCGGCCTCGGCGCCCCAGGGGATGCCCAGGCACAGCTGGAACAGCGGGTCGCCGTCGAGCAGGCCTTCCTGCTGCAACTGGCGGGCGAACCAGACATGGCCCAGGTCGAAGCACTCGAGCTCGGGCTTGACGCCGGCGGCCTGCACCAGGCGGGCATGCTCGCGCAGCCAGTCGGCGGTGTTGACGTAGACCATGTCGCCGAAGTTGAGGCTCCCGCAGTCCAGGGTGCACAGCTCGGGCAGCAGCTCGCCGACCGGCGCGTGACGCTGGGCCGGAGTCTGGATGTCGGTGCCCGGGCCGCCGCGGGTCGGGTCCTCGACGTCCGGTATCCAGTCGCCGCCGCCGCCGGCGGTAATGTTCATGACGATATCGGTATCCGCCTCGCGGACCCGCTCCATCACCTCGCGGAAGTGCTCGACGGAGTGGCTGATCCCGCCGGTCTCCGGGTCACGCACGTGGATGTGGGCGACGCTGGCACCGGCCTTGGCGGCGGCGATGCAGTCGTCGGCGATCTGCCGGGGCGTGACCGGGACGTTGGGGTTCTTGTCGGCGGTGTCGCCGGCGCCGGTGATGGCACAGGTGAGAATCACGTTGCGGTTCATGGGGATCTCCTTTTTCAAGCCTGCAAGGAGTGTCCATGATCCGGCATCCTCGAATCGTGCCTAAGCCGACACAAAGTTGGCATAAGGCGTCAGGTGTGCGCAGCACGGCGGCGTCGGCCGGCGGCCGAGCGGGCATGCGGGGCGAGGGGGCCGCGATCCGGAATCGGTCGAGAGGCTGCTGCCCATGGGCAGGCGATGGCCATGGGCAGGAACTGGAGATCGTCCTCGGCATCTCTCGGAAGGTGATGAGGACTGAACCTATCGGCATGCCAGTGGACAAGCCGTTCGAGGCGGCAGCCTGGGAGAAGCCAGCCGGAGGATACGCTGCCGGTGAGGGAAGGCCGCGAGGCTGACGGGGGGTGTGAGACCGCTGCCCGCGCGATGAGATGAAACGTCTCAGGCGCAGCTATCGGCCGCGCCGGCGCCAAACATGCTGAAGAGCAGCTCGCGGCCGAGGTCGGTCAGCACCAGGCGTTGCTGGTCGTTGTAGGTGGCGGCGCCACTGCCTTCCAGGGTGCGCTGGTAGCGGGACCAGTCCCGGTCGGCGGCACTCAGGCGTCGGAGCGCGCGGGCGTCGAGGCCACGGTCGGGAATCGAGACGGTTTCCAGCACATGGCCCTCGCGGTAGAGCAGGGCGGCCATGTCGCAGAGGCACTGTCGCAGGCTGCGCTGTGGGGTGGACCTGGGGGAAGGAGTCGTGTTCATGGGCTGTCGCCCTCCTCGCGGTCGCCAATGTTGCAGCGCATTATACCGGTCAGGAGGGTTTAGACCAAGGTCTAACCGCTGTGGCGCGGAGTTCTGACAGCAAGACGCCCCGGCCATGCGGGTCGGGGCGTCGGCTCGAACGGCTAACGGCGAACGGCTCAGCTGTCCACGCGGCCCAGCAGCAGGAACTCCAGCAGTGCCTTCTGGGCATGCAGGCGGTTGCCGGCCTCCTGCCAGACCACGGCGCGCGGGTCGTCGAGCAGGGTCTCGCTGATCTCCTCGCCGCGGTGGGCCGGCAGGCAATGCAGGAAGAGCACGTCGTCGGCGGCGCGGTCGAGCATCGCCTCGGTGACCTGGAAGCCGGCGAAGTCGGCTTCGCGCCGGGCCTGCTCCTCCTCCTGGCCCATGGAGGCCCAGACATCGGTGGTGACCAGGTCCGCGCCGACGACGGCCTCCCGGGGATCATGCAGCAGGCTCACCCGATCGCCGGCGGCGTCGAGGATGTCCTGGCGCGGCTCGTAGCCCTCCGGGCAGCAGACCCGCAGCTGGAAGTCGAACTGGCGGGCGGCGTTGATCCAGGAGTGGCACATGTTGTTGCCGTCGCCGATCCACACCGCGGTCCGGTCGCGTACGCTGCCGCGCAGCTCGGTCCAGGTCATGACGTCGGCGAGCAGCTGGCAGGGGTGGTAGTCGTCGGTGAGGGCGTTGATCACCGGCACCTCACTGGCGGCTGCATAGGTCTCCAGGCCCTGGTGGGAGAAGGTGCGGATCATCACCGCGTCGACCATCTCGGCGAGCACCCGGGCGGTGTCGCCGATGGGCTCGCCGCGGCCGAGCTGGGTGTCGCGGGGCGACAGGAAGAGCGCATGGCCGCCGAATTGTGCCATGGCGGTCTCGAAGGAGACTCGGGTGCGCGTCGAGGATTTCTCGAAGATCATCGCCAGGGTGCGGTTGGCGAACGGCGTGTAGGTCGGGCCGTGGGTCTTCAGGCCGTTCTTGATCGAGATGCCGCGCTGGATCAGGTAGCGCAGTTCTTCCGGACTCAGGTCGAGCAGGGTCAAGAAATGGCGGGTCGCCATGGCGTCACTCCACGGGAAAAAACGACCATCCTAGCCAGCTGTCGGGGGATGCGCAATGCGCCCGGCATCCGTACAATGGGCCTATCATCAAGGCCGACCAACGCACTCGGGTATTGCCCGGCCGCGCCCTGGTCACCACCGCGATCCAGAGGGAGTGCACATGAGTACCACCGTCGAGAACATCCAGCGCCAGATCAGCGAGAACCCGATCCTGATCTACATGAAGGGCACCCCGCAGCTGCCCCAGTGCGGCTTCTCCGCCCAGACCGTGCAGGCCCTGATGGCCTGCGGCGAGCGCTTCGCCTTCGTCAACGTGCTGGACAACCCGGACATCCGCGCCGAGCTGCCCAAGGTGGCCAACTGGCCGACCTTCCCGCAGCTGTGGGTCGAGGGCGAGCTGGTCGGTGGCTGCGACATCGTCGTCGAGATGTACCAGAGCGGCGAGCTGGAGCCGCTGATCAAGGATGCCGCCGCCCGCGCCCAGGCCAGCGAGGGTGACGGCGACGCCTGAGGCCTCGACCGCCCTGACGACAACGCCCGCGACCTGTGTCGCGGGCGTTGTCGTTGCGAGGAGGGTAGGAGAGCTCAGTCCTCTTCCAGGCCCTGCTCGTGCTGTGCCAGTCGCCAGCCGCCCAGGTCCTTGTAGCGGTTGACCATGGCACAGAACAGCTCGGCGGTGCGCTCGGTGTCGTAGCGGGCCGAGTGGGCCGCGGTGTTGTCGAACTCGATGCCTGCGGCCCGGCAGGCCCGGGCCAGCACGGTCTGGCCGTAGACCAGGCCGGCGAGCGAGGCGGTGTCGAAGCTCGAGAAGGGATGGAAGGGGTTGCGCTTGATGCCGCAGCGTTCCACCGCGGCATTCAGGAAGCCGTGATCGAAGGCGGCGTTGTGGCCCACCAGCACCGCTCGCGTGCAGCCGTTGGCCTTGATCGCCTTGCGCACCGGACGGAACACCTCGCCCAGCGCTTCGGCCTCGCTGACCGCCACCTGCTGACGCAGGGGGTCGTCGAGTCGGATGCCGGTGAAGTCCAGCGCCGACTGCTCGATATTGGCCCCCTCGAAGGGCGTGACATGACAGGCGTAGGTGGCATCCGGTATGAGGTTGCCTTCGGGGTCCATGGTCAGGGTCACGGCGGCGATCTCCAGCAGGGCGTCGCGCTGGGGATTGAAGCCGCCGGTCTCCAGGTCCACCACCACGGGCAGGAAGCTGCGGAATCGCTGTGCCATGAGTTCGCGGGCGACCACCTCGCTCATGCACCTCTCCTTGTTGGGCCAACGGAATGTCTCGGAACGCGAGAGTCTACCAGCTCGGGCCCGGGGCGTCCCGCTGCCGGTATTCGCGGTGGGGCTGGCGCGCTATAATCGGTCTTTTACGTCGTTCACCTAGAAGGAGCCCCAGCATGTCCGACGTCAAGAAGGTCGTGCTCGCCTATTCCGGCGGCCTGGACACATCCGTCATCGTCAAATGGTTGCAGGAAACCTATGACTGCGAAGTGGTGACCTTCACCGCCGACATCGGCCAGGGGGAGGAAGTCGCCCCGGCTCGTGCCAAGGCCGAGGCCCTGGGTGTCAAGGAGATCTACATCGAGGACCTGCGCGAGGAGTTCGCCCGCGACTACGTCTACCCGATGTTCCGCGCCAACACCATCTATGAGGGCGAGTACCTGCTCGGCACCTCCATCGCGCGGCCGCTGATCGCCAAGCGCCTCATCGAGATCGCCAACCAGACCGGTGCCGACGCCATCTCCCACGGCGCCACCGGCAAGGGCAACGACCAGGTGCGTTTCGAGCTCGGCGCCTACGCGCTGAAGCCGGGCGTCAAGGTGATCGCGCCGTGGCGGGAGTGGGACCTCAACTCCCGCGAGAAGCTGATGGCCTACTGCCAGCAGCACGATATCCCGGTGGACTTCACCAGCCAGAAGAAGAAGTCGCCGTACTCCATGGACGCCAACCTGCTGCACATCTCCTACGAGGGCGGCAACCTCGAGGATCCCTGGACGGAGGCCGAGGAAGACATGTGGCGCTGGAGCGTCTCCCCGGAGGCCGCCCCGGACACCCCCACCTACGTCGAGCTGACCTACGAGCGCGGTGACATCGTGGCCATCGACGGCGTGCCGATGCGGCCCCACGAGGTGATCTCCAAGCTCAACCAGCTGGGCGGCGACAACGGCATCGGCCGTCTCGACATCGTCGAGAACCGCTACGTGGGCATGAAGTCCCGCGGCTGCTACGAGACGCCGGGGGGCACCATCATGCTGCGCGCCCACCGCGCCATCGAGTCCCTGACCCTGGACCGCGAGGAGGCCCACCTCAAGGACCAGCTGATGCCCAAGTACGCCGAGGTGATCTACAACGGCTACTGGTGGAGCCCGGAGCGTCGCGCCCTGCAGGCCGCCATCGACGAGACCCAGAAGAACGTGTCCGGGGTGGTGCGCATGAAGCTCTACAAGGGCAATGCCACCGTGGCCGGCCGCAAGTCGGACGCCTCGCTGTTCGATGAGTCCATCGCAACCTTCGAGGACGATGCCGGTGCCTACGACCAGAAGGATGCCGAGGGCTTCATCAAGCTCAACGCCCTGCGCCTGCGCATTGCGGCGGGCAAGGGTCGCCAGCAGGACTAAGGAAACACGGATTGATTGCTGCGCTCGATATCTTGGCCGCTGGCGGTGCCGGCACGCCGGTCCGATCGGAATCCTCATGTAGCAGGCTACACTGCGGTTCCTGTGCTCCGGCGGCGGCCAACCTCTCTTCGCTCGCAACGTAAATCCGTTGTTTCCTGGCGTCGTGGTTGGCTCCGCTATTCGTCAGGAGAGTTCTGATGCTGAAGAAACTGCTATCCGGCCTGTTCGGCCAGGGCAAGCCGTCCGCGGCCGCCGAGGGCGAGCCGGTGACCTACAAGGGCTACCTGATCGTGCCCCAGGCCGAGGACATGGGCGGCCAGTTCCGCGTCAGCGGCTGGATTCGCAAGCCCCGGGGCGACGATGGCGAGATGCTCGAGCATCGCTTCGAGCGCTCCGATGTGGTCCCCGGCCGCGAGGCCTGCGATACCCTGATGGTCAGCAAGGCGGAGCGGTTCATCGACGAGATGGGCGACGCCCTGTTCGACGAGCGCTGACACGCTCGGCCAGACCCGACCAGATCGATCGACGGCGCCCGCGAGGCGCCGTTTCTCGTTGGCGGCGACCTTCCCGGACAGGGGCGCCGACCGACGAGGCTGCTACCCTGAAGCGGAACGCCTGCCGGAGTCCCCATGCAGCTGCTCCACCGTGCCTCCCCCTGGCGGGCCCTGCTTGCCGGCCAGGAGGGGCCGCTCGATGACCGCCTGACCGAGTTGCTGGTCCCGTTGCGCGAATCCCTCGCCCGGCTGGGGCCCGAGCCCACGCTGGCCGCGTCCTTTGCCTGGCAGATCGAGCTGGTGGATGCCCTGTCCCGGCTGGAGCTGCCGGCCTGGCGGATCGCCCAGCTGCTCAGCGATCACAACGATGGTCTCTACCGCCGTGCCATCGAGCTCGCCCTCAACGAGATGCGCGGCCAGGGCTGGGGAGATCCCCCGGTGGCGTTCTGCGTCCTGACCCTGGGCTCGGCGGCGCGCCACGAGAGCCTGCTGGGCCCCGACCAGGACAATGCCATGCTGATCGCCGACTATTCGGATGCCCGGCATGGCGAGATCGATGGCTATTTCCAGTCCCTGAGCGAGCGCTTCACTGCGCGGCTCGATGCCGCGGGTATCCCGCTGTGCCCGGGGCATGTGATGGCCCGCTGGCCGATGTGGCGCAAGCGCCTGCGGGAGTGGGATGCCCAGCTCGCCCTCTGGACCGCCGAGCGCCGGGTCAAGCGAGTACAGCAGGCCAATATCCTGCTCGACTTCCACCCGGTCTACGGGACATCCACGCTGGCCGAGGCGCTGGCCGACAGTGTCGCCCGGCACGTGCCGGCGGCCTCGCTGTTCCTCGACGAGATGGCCGCGCTGCTCGACGAGTCGCCGGTGGCCCTGGACCGCTTCGGGCGGCTGGCCGGCGGCGGGAAGGAGGCGCCCCACGACGGTGCCGTGGATCTCAAGCACGGTGGGCTGGTGCCGCTTGTCGGGGCCGTACGGCTGCTGGCGCTGCGCCATGGCCTGCGGGCCGTGGCGACACGTGATCGCCTCGCCGCCCTGGTGGCCGGGGGCGCGCTCGCGGCCGCCGAGGCCGCCGAGCTGATGCGCTCCATGGAGCGTCTCCAGGCGCTGCTGTTGGCGGCCCAGCGCGGGGCGCGCCGCGAGGGCCGTGCGGTGGACGGCTGGGTGGGGCTCGATGGCCTCGGTGAGGACCAGCGGCTGATGCTGCGTCACGACCTCGGCGTCATTCGCCGGCTGGTACGGCGGGCGCAGGCGTCGTCCTAGGGCTTTCCTCGGGGGCTTCCGGCAGCTCCATCACCAGGCAGGCGCCGCCCAGGATCGGCGCGGCCTCCACCCACAGCCGGCCCCCCAGGTGGGCGACGATGCCCCGACTGATCGGTAGGCCGAGCCCGCTGCCCCGCGGCCGGCCGCGCACGGTGCCGTCGTCCTCGCGCTGGATCTGGTGGAACTTCTCGAAGACCCGCTCGCGCTCGCTCTCGGCGATGCCGGGGCCGTTGTCCTCCACGGCGAGCCGGAAGCCCCGCTTGTGGCGGGCCAGCTGCAGGCGCACCCGGGGCGCCTCGTCGGCGGCGAACTTGCCGGCGTTGTCGAGCAGGTTGATGATCACCTGCTCGAGGCGGTCCGGGTCGCCGATCACCGGCGCGGCCTCGACCTCGATGGCCACCTCGAGGCTGACGCCGCGCTCCTCCTGGGGCTGCTGGATCGCCTCGAGGCTGTGGCGGGTCAGATCGGCGAGGTCCAGTCGCTGCGGATGCAGGGTCAGACGGCCGCTCTCGAGGCGTGCCAGGTCGAGGATCTCCTCGATCAGCCGTGACAGGCGCTGGCTTTCCCGCACCACCACGTCGAGGAAATGTTCCCGCTTGTCGTCGGGCAGCTCGCGGTTGTCGCGCAGGATCTCGGCGAAGGCGCGGATCGAGGTCAGGGGCGTGCGCAGTTCGTGGCTGACCATGGCCACGAACTCATCCTTGAGCCGGTCCAGCTCGCGCAGCCGCTCGTTGGCGTCGCGCAGCTCGCGACCGATGCGCTCGAGCTCACGGGACTTCTGCTCCAGCCGGCGGTTCATCTCCAGGGTCTCGGAGGTGGTATCGAGGATACTGAGGATCGCTTCGAGATCCAGGGCCTCGCCGCGCACCACCGAGCCGATCAGCACCCGGGCCGAGGCATTGCCGAGGGCGCCCGCCAGCGCCTGCTCCGCCCGGGCGACCAGGGCGGGGGGGGCTGACTGGTCGTCGTCCTCGGCGCCGCTGTCGGCAAACACCCGGGCCGTGGCGGCGGCCCCCAGGTAGCGGTCGAGGAGGGCTCGCAGGTCTCCGCGCAGGGTCTGGCCCTGCCACAACGAGGCCTGGTCGAGGCGGGGATGCAGGGCCTCGGTAAACAGCGCGGCCTGGGTCTGCTCGAGGGGGGATTGCCGGGCGAACAGCGAGACGCCCACCAGCAGGCCCACGTTGGCGGTGAGGCTCCACAGTAGCGAGTGGGTATAGATGTCCCAGCCTTCGAGCCCGAACAGCGCATAGGGACGCAACCAGCCGAGCCCGAAGGGCCCCTGGGACAGGAAGCCGGCATCCAGCCAGCCGGACTGGGCGAACCCCGGGATCAGCAGGGTCCAGGCCCAGACCAGGAAGCCCGCGCTCATGCCCAGCCCGGCGCCGAGCCGGTTGGCGCCTCGCCAGTACATGCCGATCAGCAGCGCCGGGGCGAACTGGGCGGCCGCGGCGAAGGACACCAGGCCGATGGTGACCAGGCTGTAGGCATCGCCGATCAGCGCGTGGTAGCTGTAGCCCAGCAGCAGGATCCCGAAGATCGCCACCCGGCGGATGCCCAGCACCCAGCCGGCCAGCGCCCCTCGGCTGCTTTGCGGCAGGCGCTTCGAGCGCAGCAGCAGCGGCATCACCAGCTGGTTGCTGACCATGGTGGACAGGGCGATGGTCTCGACGATCATCATGCCGGTCGCCGCCGACAGGCCGCCGATGAACACCAGCACCGGCAGGCCCTCGCCGCCCGCGGCCAGGGGCAGGGTCAACACGAAGCTGTCCGGATCACTGCCGGCGTCGCCCAGCAGCCCGGCCAGGGCGATGGGGATCACGAAGAGATTGATCACCAGCAGGTAGAGGGGAAAGAGCCAGGCGGCGCGCTGGATATGCCGCTCGTCGACGTTCTCCACCACCAGCACCTGGAACTGCCGGGGCAGGGTCAGGAAGGCCAGGAAGGCGAGCACCAGCATGCCGACCCAGCCGAGCGAGCCACCCGGCACCGCCGCCAGGCTCAGGGCCTGCTCGAGGGCCGGGGTGGCAGCCGCCCGGGCGAACAGGTCGGCGGGCCCCTGGTAGAGCACGAAGACCGTGAAGATGCCCACCGCCAGGAAGGCGGCCAGCTTGACCAACGACTCGAAGGCGATGGCGGCGACCATGCCCTCGTGGCGTTCGCTGGCGTCCAGGTGCCGGGTGCCGAAGAGGATGATGAAGACCGCCAGCACCAGGGCGACCCAGAACGACTTGTCGGCCAGAAAGCTCGCCTCGTCGAGGCGTCGGGCGGCTTCCTGGGGGTAGTCGACCAGCATGGCGTAGCTCAGGGTGATGGCCTTGAGCTGCAGGGCGATGTAAGGGGTGATGCCGAGCAGCGCGATCAGCGCCACCAGGGCGCCCAGCCCGGCGCTCTTGCCATAGCGGGCGCTGATGAAATCGGCGATGGAGGTGATGCGCTGGGCCGTGGCGATCCTCACCATCTTGCGGATCACGAAGGGGGCCAGCAGCATGGCGAGCGTCGGGCCGAGGTAGATGAGCAGGAAGCTGGGGCCGGTCTGGGCGGCGCGGCCGACGCTGCCGTAGAAGGTCCAGGCGGTGCAGTAGACGGCGATGGACAGTGCATAGACGGTGGGCGAGCCGATCAGCGAGCGGCCCTGTTCGGCGCGCCGGTCGCCCCAGGCGGCGATGACGAAGAGCAGCGCCAGGTAGCCGAAGGCGATCGTCAGCACCGTCAGTTCGTCTCTCATGGCCCCGTCACTCCCCGCGTCCGCCTTCCATCAGCCAGGCCATCAGGCCGATCACCAGCGCCCAGGCGACGAAGAGGTAGGCCGGCAGCCAGGACGGGCTGCCGCCGGCGCGATCGGCCACCAGCAGCAGCGGCGGGGTGAACAGGGCCGTGGCCAGCACGACCAGGGCGATGAGACGTTCCTTGCGGCGCGGCGTGATCATGAGGCGCTGGCGTCCTCCCGGTCGAAGGCGCTGGCCTGCAGGGCCAGCAGCGCCTCCAGGGTGTCGATGCCCCGGGCCTCGAGCCGTGGTAGCAGGGCCAGCCACAGCTCGGCGGTGACCCGGGCATCGCCCAGGGCAGTATGGCGGCTGCCCGGCGGGAAGCTGAGGTCGTAGCGCCCGGCCAGGGAGTCGAGGTCGTGCCCGTCGAGGCCGGCATCCAGTGCCCGGGAGATCAGCAGGGTATCGAGCACCGGCATGTCGAAGGTCACGCCGCCATCGGGGGGCTGGATGGCCAACAGGTCGAAGGCCGCGTTGTGGGCCAGGATGACCGCCTCGCCGATATAGTCGCGGAAGCGTGGCAGGGCCACGGCGGGGGGCGGCGCGCCGGCCACGTCCTCGTCGGTCAGGCCGTGGATGGCGGTGCTGGCCGGGGGAATGGCCCGGCCCGGGTCGACGCGGATATCGAAGGTCTCGCTGGCCAGCAGCCGGGCGTTGACGATGCGGCAGGCGCCGATGCTGATCACCCGGTCACCGCCGCGCAGCTCCAGCCCGGTGGTCTCGGTGTCGAAGGCGACAATCTCCAGGGCGCGTAGCGGGCAGGCGGCGAGTTCGGCATCCGGCGCCGGCAGCTCGGCGATGCCGAAGTCGTGGAACTCGGGGCGTGGCGGCGTGCGCGGCCGGGGCGCCCCGACTCGCTCCAGCGCGGGCAGCGGCAGGCGCAACCGGGCGTGTTCACCGTCCGGATCGGCCAGGCTCCAGGCATCGCTGGCATGCTGGCGGAGCACTTCGCTCACTGTCGGGGTCATCGGCAGGCCTTCCAGTCGCTCGCGGCGCCAGGCGTCGAGGCGCTGCTCGGGCAGTGGCGCGCCTCGCCAGCGCAGGTCCAGGTAGACCCGGCGGTTGCCCAGGCATACCTCCGCATCGAAAGTCGCCTGGTCGGTGTGCTCGGCGAGGTGCTCCAGCAGCGTGGATAGCACCACCAGCAGGGTCGGGGCATCACCCTTCAGCCAGGCGGGCATGCCCACCGGCGTGATGCGCGGCCCCGTGTCGGGGAGGCGCTCGGCGAGGGCCTGCCAGAGGTCGTTGGACCACAGCGGAGCCAGCCGCTCGCCATGGCGCTGCATGTCGTCGACCACTTCCCCCAGGCGGGCGAGGCGCTCGGCCAGAGCCTGTCCTTCCTCGTCGATCACTGCCTCCAGGCGTCGGCGCAGAGCGTCGGAGTCGGCGTCGGCGACCGGTCGGGGCAACTGGCCCAGGGCATCGGCGGCGGTGCTGAGGCTGGCGCCGTGTCGACGCAGCACGGGCAGCAGCTCGGCGAGTTCCGCCCGCGCGCCCAGCTCGCTGGACCAGGCGGCGGTGGTGTCGGCAAGCGTCAGCAGGGTCTCACCCTCGCTGCCGGGGACCCGGCGCAGGCCCGCGCGCAGCCAGCGTTCGCCGCAGGGCACCAGCACCTCCCGGGGGCTGCCATCCCCGGGCAGCTGCCCCAGGGCATCATGCAGGCTGGCCACCGGCAGCAGTGCCTCCAGGCGCTTGCCCAGCCCCAGCCCCGGCTGGTTCTCGAACAGGCTCTCGGCGGCCTGATTGTAGAGCAGCAACCGGCGGTGGCGGTCGCACAGCAGCAGGGGCGTGTCGAGGACCTGAAGCAGCGCCTCGAGTTCCTGGCGGATGCGCGCGGCGCTGCGCGCGCCCTCGGCATGGGCGGTGGCGAGGCGCCCACGGTCGCTGCGCCAGGCCTCGCGAATGCGCACCAGGTCGGGCCCCAGGCCCCGCAGCCAGCCTTCGGGCGGGTAGTCGTCCCGGGCATCGGGGTTGGCCACCATGCGGGCCAGTTGCACCTGCAGGTGGCGCAGGGGAGCGAACAGCTGGCGCTCCAGCAGCAGACCGACCAGGAAGATGGTACCGCCGCCGGAAAAACAGCCCAGCCACAGCACCCAGCGAGCCAGCCCCTGGGGCTGGAAGAGGCCATCGAGCCAGAGGGCGAAGATGGCTCCGCCCAGCAGGCTGATGCCGCTGAGCAGCAGCCACAGCCCGACCAGGGTCTGGCGGCGGGGGATACCGGGATTGCGTCGGGCCATCAGTGGGTCTCGTCGAGCAGCGCCTTGACCTTCTCGACCAGGGCCTGGGTCGAGAAGGGCTTGGTGACATAATCATCGGCGCCCAGGGCCAGCCCCTTCTCGCGTTCCACCTCGCGGCCGTGGGCGGTCAGCATGATGATCGGCAGCCGGGCCAGCGCCGGGTCGGCGCGCAGGCGCTCGAGCACATCGAAGCCGCTGATGCCCGGCAGGCTGATGTCCAGCAGCACCAGATCGGGAGTGTCGGTGGCGATGCAAGCCAGCGCAGCCTCGCCGTCGCCGGCGGTGGTCACCTCGAAGCCGGCCTGCTGCATCAGGAATTCGAGTGACAGGACGATGTTGGGCTCGTCGTCCACCACCAGCACCTTGGCCATGGCGCTCTCCTCGTGAAGGCTTGTTATACGTTGTTGCGCTAAGTCTAGTGACCGCCCCCGGACGAGCAAAGACGACCTTGGCCCAAGCCGGTAGACTGGCGGTTCCATCGTCAAGGAGGTCGATCATGATCCGTGTGCACCACCTGGAGAATTCACGCTCCCAGCGCGTGCTCTGGCTGTTGGAGGAGCTGGGTGCCGACTACGAGCTGGTCACCTATCGGCGCGACCCCGAGACCCTGCTGGCCCCTGAGGCACTGAAGGCCGTGCATCCCCTGGGCAAGTCGCCGGTGATCACCGACGAGGGGCGCGACGGCCGCGCGATCGCTGAGTCGGGGGCCATTCTCGAGTATCTCCTCGAGCGTCTCGACGCCCAGGGCACGCTGTCGCCGGCGCCCGGCACGGACGAGCGGGAGCGCTATCGGTTCTGGCTGCACCACGCCGAGGGATCGGCGATGCCGCCCCTGGTGATGCGACTGGTTTTCTCGCGCCTGTCGAAACCGCCGGTCCCGGCCCTGGTGCGCCCGCTGGGACAACAGTTCGCCAAGGGGGTGGAGCGCAGCTTCCTGGCCCCCCAGCTGCGCAACCTGATGGCGCTGTGGGAGGCCGAACTCGGGCGTTCGGCCTGGTTCGCCGGCGAGGCCTTCTCGGCGGCCGATATCCAGATGAGTTTCCCGGTGCTGGCCCTCGAGGGGCGCGGGGGGCTCGACGAGGCCCCCAATCTGCGCGACTTCCTGGCCCGCTGCCGCGAGCGGCCGGCCTATCGGCGGGCGATCGAGCGGGGCGGGGAGTTCTCCCTAGGAAACCACTGATTGATGGCTGCGCTCGATATCCTGGCCGCCGGCGGTACTGGAGCGCCAGCCCGGTCAACATCCTCATTTACTGCCGTGTAAATTCCGGTGTTTCCGTTCCGGCGGCGACCAGCCTCTCATCGCTCGCGACATCAATCAGCGCTTCCCTGGCTGGCGGCGACTAGCGGGGCAGCCGGTCCTTCAGCCGCCGAGCCGTGCGCCCCAGCCATTCATGCAGGGCGCGGCTGCTCTGGTGAAGGTGATAGGCGCTGGGCCGCCAGGCGGCGAGCCCGGCGGGTGGCGGGCTGGCGAATTCGGTGGGAGCGGGGACGACCTCCAGGCCGGCTCGCTCGAAGGCCGCCGTCGCTCGGGGCAGGTGCCAGGCCTGGGAGACCAGGGCGATGCGCCGAATGTCCTCGTCGCCAAGCAGCTCGGCGCTGTAGCGGGCGTTCTCGGCGGTGGTGCGGCTGCGGCCCTCGTACCAGCGGACCGGCACCGCAAAGACCTCCTCCAGGGCCGCGTCCATCAGGCTCGCCTCGGCGCTGGGCTCGTCGTGGCGGCGGCCGCCGCTGACCAGGATCGGCAGGTCCGTCTGGCGATGCAGGTAGGCACCGTAGGCGAGTCGGCGCCAGCTGGCATTGGACGGCGCATCGCCCCAGCCGAACTCCGGCGCGTCATAGTCCCGTCCGCCGCCGAGGATCACGATGGCCTCGGCGCCACTCAGGTCCCCGGCCACCTGGAGCGCCGGCGGCTCGAGGTCCTGGCGCAACGCATGGCTCGCCACGGGGGTGGCCAGCAGCAGCAGGCCGCCGAGGCCCAGTACCACCGCCAGGCCGCCGAGCAGCTGGTGTCGGCGCCATAGCAGGCCGCCGACCAGGATCAGCAGGGCATTGAGGGTGGGGGGAAGCAGCAGGGTTTCCAGCAGGGCCATGCAGTCACCTCGGATGCGGGAGCTTTCTGCATCCTCGTCCAGCCCGCCCTAGATGTCGACCTTGTTCGGGTACTCGCAGAGATCCTCGATGACGCAGCTGCCACAGCGCGGCTTGCGCGCCAGGCAGGTGTAGCGGCCGTGGAGGATCAGCCAGTGATGGGCATCCTGGCGAAATTCCCGGGGCACGTGGCGTATCAGTTTCCGCTCCACCTCGACCACATCCTTGCCCTTGGCCAGGCCAGTGCGATTGGCGACCCGGAAGATATGGGTGTCCACGGCGATGGTCGGCTCGCCGAAGGCGGTGTTGAGGATGACGTTGGCCGTCTTGCGACCGACCCCAGGCAGCGCCTCCAGGGCCTTGCGAGTCCTCGGCACCTCGCCACCGTGCTGCTCCTCGAGGATGCGGCAGGTTTTCATCAGGTTCTCGGCCTTGGTGTTGTACAGGCCGATTGTCTTGATGTGTTCCTTGAGGCCGTCCAGGCCGAGCGCGAGGATCGCAGCCGGTGTGTTGGCGACCGGAAACAGCCGGGCGGTGGCCTTGTTCACCCCCACGTCGGTGGCCTGGGCCGAGAGCAGCACGGCGGCGAGCAGCTCGAAGGGGGTCGTCCAGTGGAGCTCGGTGGTCGGCTCGGGGTTGTGCGCGCGCAGGCGCGCGAAGATCTCGTAGCGTTTCTGGGCGTTCATGGTGGTGGGGGGAATCCTTCAGCGAATGGTGCCGGTGACCCGAACCCGGCGCGTCTCCCGGGGGCGGTCGGGCAACCGGGCCTGGCGGCGGCGTTCCAGGCGATCGTCGATGAGGTTCTTCAGGGCGATCAGCAGGCCGGTGGCGAAAAAGGCCCCCGGCGGCAGCACCAGGAACAGGAAGTCGAGGTCGGGGAAGACGGTGATGCCCCAGCCGGCGGCCGCGGGCCCCAGCAGCAGGTCCATGTCGACGAACAGCGTGCCCTGGCCGAACAGCTCGCGCAGCCCGCCCAGCAGGACCAGCACGGCGCCGAAGCCGAGCCCGGTCATCAGGCCGTCGGTGGCCGAGGGGAGCAGCGGCTGCCGCGAGGCGAAGGCCTCGGCTCGACCGAGAATCGCGCAGTTGGTGACGATCAGCGGGATGAAGATGCCGAGGATGCGGTAGAGCTCGAAGGTGTAGGCGGCCATCAGCAATTCCGCACAGGTCACGAAGGCGGCGATGATCATCACGAAGGCCGGCAGGCGCAGCGTGCCGCTCACTTGGTGGCGGATCAGCGACACCGCGACGTTGGAGCCGAGCAGCACCAGCAGCGTGGCCAGGGCCAGCCCCAGGGCGTTGACCACGCTGCTGGACACCGCCAGCAGCGGACACAGGCCGAGCAGCTGTACCAGTGCCGGATTGTTCGACCACAGTCCGTGGCGGCTGACCTCGCCGAGGCTCGGTGTCGTCATGGTGTCTCTCCCGTGGCTGGGGGGGCGAGCAGGCTGCCGGGCTGGGTCTCGAACCACTCGAGGGTTCGGTGTACGGCAGCGACCACCGCCCGCGAGGTGATGGTGGCCCCGGTCAGGGCGTCGATCCCGCCGCCGTCCTGGCCCACCGCCCAGCCCCCGGCGGGCGGAGATGTCAGCGAGTGGCCGGTGAACTGCTCGATCCAGTCGCCCTTGCGGGCCTCGATGCGATCGCCAAGGCCGGGGGTCTCGCGGTGGTCGGTGACGCGCACGCCAGTGATGGTGCCCGCGGTGTCGAGACCGACCACCATCGCGATGTCGCCGCTGTAGCCCTGGCGGGCCGTCACCGGTACCACCACCCCGAGGACCCGCTCGCCGGCCCGGGCCTGCCACAGGGTGATGGGCGCCTCGAAGCCGAACATCGGCGCGGCAGGACGGCTGAGCACATGGTCGAGCAGCCGGTCGTCGTGTCCGGCCGGGGCCACCGCGGCGACCTCCCGGTGGCGGCTCGCCTGGCGGTTGTCGGCAATTCGCTCCGCGGTCAGGTCGCGGGTCAGGGCGACGCTGCCGGCGGTGATCAGGGCGAAGGTCGCGAGTCCCAGGGCGGCCCGGCCCATGGCGCGCGGCAGCTCGGCGTTCATCGCGCCTCCTTGTCGACGTCGACACGGATGCCCCGGGTCGCGGTCGGATGGCCGTAGACCCGAGGTTCGCTGTAGTAGTCGATGAACGGGGCGGCGAAGTTCATCAACAGCACGGCGAAGGCCACGGCATCCGGGTAGGCTCCGGCGGGGCGGATCACCATCACCAGCGCGCCGATCCCGGCCCCGTAGATCAGCTTGCCGCGCCGGCTGGTGGCGGCGCTGACCGGGTCGGTGGCGATGAAGAAGGCGCCGAAGATGGCGGCCCCGCCGAGCAGGTGGAAGAGCGGCGATCCCTGGTGGCTGGGGTTGCCGGCGTAGAGCAGCGTGGCCACCAGGGTCAGGGTGCCGAGCATGGCGACGGGAATCTGCCAGCCGATCACCCGCTTGTAGACCAGCAGGGCGCCACCGGCGAGCCAGGCCAGGGCCACCTGTTGCCAGGCGGCCAGTGCCCCATCGGGAAGTGGGGAGTCGGCCCAGAACTCGCTGGCCATCAGTGCCTCGGGCTTGTGCTTGAAGGCATCCAGCGGCGTCGCCCCACTCAGGGCATCGCGGGTCTCGAGGGAGGTCAGGCCGGCAAGCTGGTGCAGTGCCTCGCCGAGGGGGCGGGCCTCGGGGCTGAGCAGGCCGTCGGGACTGGGCCACAGGCTCATCGGTCCAGGGAAGGACACCAGCAACAGGGCGTAGCCGACCATGGCCGGGTTGAACAGGTTGTGGCCGAGGCCGCCATACAGGTGCTTGGCGACCACGATGGCGGCGACCATGCCGATCAGGATCAGCCACCAGGCGCTGCCCGGGGGCAGGGCGGCACCGAGCAGCACGGCGGTGACCAGGGCGCTGTTGTCGCCGAGAGTCGCGGCGACCGGGCGGTGGCGCAGGCGCAGCATTGTGGCCTCCAGTCCGATGGCGGCGGCGGCGGCAAAGCCCAGGTTGGTGAGCACCCCCCAGCCGAAGTGCCAGGTCAACGCGGCGATGCCGGGCAGGGTAGCGACCAGCAGCCAGCCCATCACCGCGGTGGTGGAGGCGGGGCGTCGCGGGGCCGTCTGGTCGGTGTGCATCAGGCTCATGAGGGCTTCTCCTCGACGTCACGGGCGGCCTGCAGGCGGGCCTCGGCAGCCTGCCGGTTCTCGCGGGCCGTGGCCAGCTGGGTTTCCAGGTCCTCGAGGGTCGCCGGATCGGCCTCGCCGCTCTCGGCCGCCCGGGCCAGGGCCTTCTCGGCCTTGCGCTCCGCCGCCCTGGCGGCGCTGTGGGCGATGCGCAATCCGCGCAGGTCGGCGGCGGGGGCCGCGCTCTGGGCGTCGCTGCCGGCGGGGGGCCGGGTGGCCGGAGCGGCGGCGCGCTTGCGGGCGGCCCGGCGGGCCTCCTTCTCCGCCTGCTCACGGGCCAGACGGGCCTGGCGGAACTCGAAGCGATGCCGGGCATGGTCGGCCCGCGCGGCCTCACGGCGCTGGGCGCGGATGGTCTGCTTGGCAGCGCGGTAGTACTGCTCCAGGGGAATATGGCTGGGGCAGACGTAGCTGCAGGCCCCGCACTCGATGCAGTCGAAGAGATGGAAGCGCTCGGCCTTGTCATGCTCGCGGCCCCTGGCGAACCAGTAGAGCTGCTGGGGCAGCAGGCTGGCCGGACAGGCCTCCTCGCAGGCGCCACAGCGGATACAGGGCTGCTCCGGCGGCGGGTCGGGCAGCTCCGAGCGGGTGGCGGCGATCAGGCAGTTGGTGGCCTTGACGACCGGACAGGCGAGCTCGCCCAGGGCCTCGCCCATCATGGGGCCCCCCATCACCAGGCGATGCAGGGCCTGCGTGTCGAGCCCGGCGAAACCCAGCAGCTCGCCCATGGGCGTGCCGAGCCGGGCGACGACGTTGCCGGGCCGGGCCAGGGCTTCCCCGGTGAGGGTGACCACCCGCTCGACCAGCGGCACACCGTCGCGAATGGCGGCCAGCGCCGCGCGCAGCGTGCCGGGATTATGGCAGTGGGTGCCGACATCCGCCGGCAGTCCCCCGCTCGGCACTTCGCGGCCGAGCAGGCGCTTGATCAGCTGGCGCTCGCCGCCGCTGGGATAGCGGGTGGCGATGGCGCGGATCTCCACCGGTACGGCCTCTGCCAGGGTGGCCTCCCGCGCGACCTCCAGGGCCTGGCGAGCCTCGGGCTTGTCGTCCTCGATCCCCACCAGGATGCGTTCGGCACCGGCTAGTCGCGCCATCAGGCGAGCCCCCTCCAGGACATCGGCAGCGAAGTGGCGCAGGGTCAGATCATCCGCGGAGATGTAGGGTTCGCACTCCGCCGCATTGACGATCACGGTGTCGATGGCATGCAGCTCGCGGATGCGGGCCTTGACCTGGGTCGGGAAGGCGGCGCCGCCAAGGCCTACCACGCCAGAGGCGTCGAGACGCTCGAGCAGGGTCGTCTCCGCTGCCTGGCGCCAGTCCAGGGGCGGCAGGGTCAACCAGTCGTCCTCGCCCTCTCCCTCGATGACGATACAGGGGCCCCGCCGGCCGTCGGCAGTGGGCAGCGGATGGTCCTCGATGGCGGCGACCCGCCCGGTGATGCTGGCGTGCAGGGCCGCAGAAATCAGGCCGCTTGCCCGGGCGATGCGCTCGCCGGTACGCACGCGCTGGCCGACCTCGACACAGGGCTCGGCGGGAGCGCCGGCATGCTGGGCCAGCGGCAGGATGACCCGGCGCGGCAGCGGAGGCGTGCACAGCGGCGAGCGAGTGGCGCGGGCCTTGCGGGTCGGCGGCGTGATGCCGCCCGGGAAGTCGAATCGCTCAGCCATGCCGAGCCTCCGTCGACGAGGATGGACGGTCGCTGGCGATCAGTGCCGTCCGCCAGGCCGGCGTGGGCAGCACGGGGCGATGGCCGGGACCGGGGGGCAGGGGCGCGGCGTCGCGTCCCGTATCCCGGGGCAGCATCTCGATGCAGTCGACCGGGCAGGGCTCCAGGCACAGGTCGCAGCCGGTGCACTCGTCGGCGATCACTGTGTGCATGCGTCTGGCCGTCCCCAGGATGGCATCCACCGGGCAGGCCTGGATGCACTTGGTGCAGCCGATGCACTCCTCCTCGCGGATGAAGGCCACCCGGGGAGTGGCCTCGGCCTCGCCGTCCAGGGGCTTGACCTCACGGCCCAGCAGGTCGGCGAGGGCAGCGATGGTGGTCTCGCCCCCGGGAGGACACTTGTTGATATCCTCGCCCTCGCCGATGGCCTCGGCGTAGGGGCGACATCCCGGGTAGCCGCACTGGCCGCACTGGGTCTGGGGCAGCAGGGCGTCGATCTTCTCCACCACCGGATTGCCCTCGACGCGAAAGCGCTCGCCGGCGAAACCGAGCAGGGCGCCGAAGGCCGCCGCCAGACCGACCAGCGCCAGCACGGCGGTGACCAGATCGGCATCGAACAGGGTCTCAAGCATCGTCTTCCCTCACAGCCGCACCAGTCCCGAGAAGCCCATGAAGGCCAGCGACATCAGGCTGGCGGTGATCATGGCGATGGCCGCGCCACGAAAGGGTGTGGGCACGTCGGCGGTGGCCAGGTGTTCGCGCAGGGCGGCGAACAGCACCAGCACCAGGGAAAAGCCCACGGCGGCGCCGAAGCCGTAGAGGGCGGCCTCGATGACGCTGGAGCCGCGGTTGAGGGTCAGCAGGGCCACACCGAGCACGGCACAGTTGGTGGTGATCAGTGGCAGGAAGATGCCCAGGACCTGATGCAGCAGGGGGCTGGCCTTGCGCACCACCATCTCGGTGAACTGCACCACCACGGCGATCACCAGGATAAAGGCGATGGTCCTGAGGTATTCCAGGCCCAGCGGTGCCAGCAGCAGGTGATAGACCAGATGGCTGGCCACCGAGGACAGCGTCAGCACGAAGGTGGTGGCCAGCGACATGCCCATGGCCGACTCCAGCTTGCTGGAGACGCCCATGAAGGGGCAGAGGCCCAGGAACTGCACCAGCACGAAGTTATTGACCAGTGCGGTGCCGACCAGGATCAGGAAGAAATCGGTCATTGCCTGCCAAGCGAGTCGAAACGTTGCGGCCACCCCGGCGCCGGGGTGATGAGGCGCCCATTATAGGTGCTGGCCATGCCGGCGTACCACCGGGGGATCTCCCCCCAGGGCCATCCGGCGTCTGGCGGAGGTCTCACACCCAGTGCAGGGCGCTCTCGACCCGGACTCGGTTGCGCCCCGCCCGCTTGGCGGCATAGAGGGCGGTATCGGCGCCGGCGATCAGCGACTCGGCGGTGCGTTGCTGACGTGGTCCGAGCTGACTGACGCCAATGCTGATGGTGACCCGGGAGTGGGGATGGGGGATGGCGAGGTGCTCGATGGCGGCGCGCAGGCTCTCCGCCATGCGTGGCCCGGCCGCCGGCGGTGCCCCGGGCAGCACGACCGTGAATTCCTCGCCACCGGTCCGGGCCACCAGCTGGCCGGCCCGGTTGAAGTGCTGGCACATGGTTTCGGCGATCGTCCTCAGGCACGCATCGCCGGCGGGGTGGCCGAAGTGGTCGTTGTAGGCCTTGAAATGATCGATATCGACCATCATCAGGGTCACGCCATGCTCGCCCTGTGCCGCCCGCGCCAGGGCAGCGGCCAGGTGTTCGTCGAGGAGTCGGCGGTTGGCGAGCCCGGTCAGGGCGTCATGCTGGGACATCTCGAGCAGCAGGTCGTGCTGGTGACGCTGGCGTTGTCGCAGGTGCTGAAAGGCCCGGGCCAGGATGCCGATCTCGTCCTTGCGCCCGATCAGGGCGTCGGGGGTCTGCTGGTCGTGTTCATGCCGGCTCAGTTGCTGGGTGAAGCGGGCGAAGTCCCGCAGGGGGCGCAGGATCATGCGCTCCAGCAACAGCAGCACCACGACCAGGGTCACGGCCAGGACAGCCGCGGTCCAGATCAACGCGAAGCGGAAGGTCTCCAGGCTCGCCTGATAGCGTTGACGCGGCAGGATGGCCTCCAGGCGCAGCGCCTGGCCGCCCGGCAGGGCGGCGAGGTCACGGATGACCCGCATGCGGGTCGGGGAGAGCCGTTGCAGGCGATCGTCGGCCATGCTGCCCTCGACTGGCTGGCCGTCAAGGCTCAGGTCGATGCCGGTGGTCTCGCGAAGCTGGGCGATCAGGGGCTCCGAGAGCGGGAGCACCATCGCCAGCCAGCCGTTGGCCGGTGAATCGTCCTGGCTCTTCAGGATGGGCGAGAGGGCGATCAGGGCCGGCGAGTCGTTCGCCAGCAGCCAGCTGTGGGTGCGTGCCTCGAGCTCTCCCGCGGTGAGTGTGCGGATCAGGTCGGTGAGCTCACGGCTGCCCCCGCAGGTATCCGGTTGCCCCGCGCAGGACCAGAAGGCACCTTGCCGGTCGATGCCGGCGGTCCAATAGGGCGAACCATCGGCGGCGAAGAAGGCCATGAGTTCCACGCCGAGGGTCTCGAGGGTGCCGGCATAGAGATTGCTGTCGACGTACTCCGGGCGCGTGCCGCTGACGAAGGCGTAGGTGTCATCCCACCAGGCCCAGTCCTCGACCAGGCTCTGCAGGTGATCGCGCTCGTTGTCCAGGGCGCGCTCGATGCGGTCGAGCTCGCCGCTGGCATAGCGGCTCTCGTCCTCCAGCAGGATGGGGGTGATCTGGTAGCGGGCGATCAACGCCAGTACCAGAGCGGCGACGCCCACCACCAGGGCCAGGGCGGCCAGGAAGCGATTGCGCAGCGAGGAAAATCGGGGAGGCAGCGAAGCCATGGCGGGCGCTTGTCCTTGTCATGAGACCTGTGGGCCAGGGTGACGGCCCGACGGTGCCGGGACAAGTCGGGGCTGCCAACGGGGGCCGCGGACCGGGGGCACAGGGCCCCCGGTCCGGGGGCGGTTCAGCTCACGCGCTGACCCGGCTGGGCGCCGGAGTGGGGTTCCAGCAGGTAGATGCCCTCGTCGTCGCCGGCCGCCAGCACCATGCCCTCGGAGACGCCGAAGCGCATCTTGCGAGGCGCCAGGTTGGCGACCATCACGGTGAGCCGGCCCTCGAGAGCCTCGGGGGCATAGGCCTTGCGGATGCCGGCGAAGACGTTGCGGGTCTCGCCGCCCAGGTCGAGGGTCAGCTGGAGCAGCTTGTCGGCGCCCTCAACGTACTCCGCCTTGGCGATGCGGGCGATGCGCAGGTCGACCCTGGCGAAGTCCTCGAAGCCGATCTCCGGGGCGATCGGCGTGTCGGCCAGCGGGCCCTTGGGGGTCTCCTTGAGTTTCTGTTCTTCCACCAGGTCCTCCTTCGATGC
Source organism: Halomonas nitroreducens (assembly GCF_003966155.1). Classification (GTDB taxonomy): domain Bacteria; phylum Pseudomonadota; class Gammaproteobacteria; order Pseudomonadales; family Halomonadaceae; genus Halomonas; species Halomonas nitroreducens. Next base: position 208,092 of record NZ_RXNS01000002.1, on the reverse strand, counting down.
CTCGATCATGGCATCGATGCGGTCAGTCTCGACGCGGGTCATCAGGGGCTTGAACTTGGCGACCTCGTGATCCAGCAGCAGTTCCTGGCGGCTGTCCCAGTCGAGAGTCTCGAGCTGCATGAAACGCCGGGCGCCCTCGGCCATGGCCGGCACTACCGGCGCCAGGTAGACCATCAGCTGGCGGAACAGGTTGATGCCCACCGAGCAGATGTCCAGCACCTCCTGGTCGCGACCCCCCTGCTTGGCCAGCACCCAGGGTTCCGCCTCGGCGATGTAGGTGTTGGCCTCGTCGGCCAGTTCCATGATCCGGCGCATGGCGCGTCCGAACTCGCGCGCCTCGTAGTGATCGGCGATCTCGTCGCCGGCGGCGATGAAGCGGGCGACCAGCTCGGGCGCCGCGCAATGGCCGGACAGGCGACCGCCACCGAGCTTCTTGACGAAGCCGGCACAGCGGCTGGCGATGTTGACCACTTTGCCGACCAGGTCCGAGTTGACGCGCTGGGCGAAGTCCTCGAGGTTGAGGTCGAGATCGTCGACCCCGGCGGTCAGCTTGGCGGCGAAGTAGTAACGCAGGTACTCGGGATTGAGATGGTCGGCATAGGTGGCAGCCTTGATGAAGGTGCCACGGGACTTGGACATCTTGGCCCCGTTGACGGTGACGAAGCCGTGGCAGTTCACCGCCGTGGGGGTGCGAAACCCGGCGCCGTGCAGCATGGCCGGCCAGAACAGCGCATGGAAGTAGACGATGTCCTTGCCGATGAAGTGGTAGACCTCGGCGTCGGAGTCCTCGCGCCAGTAGGCGTCGAAATCGAGGCCCTCACGGTCGCAGAGGTTCTTGAAGCTCGCCAGGTAACCGATGGGGGCGTCCAGCCAGACGTAGAAGTACTTGCCCGGGGCGTCGGGGATCTCGAAGCCGAAGTAGGGGGCGTCGCGGGAGATGTCCCACTCGTTGAAGCCGGACTCGAACCACTCCATCAGCTTGTTGCGGATCTGCGGCTGGACATGGTCGTCGTCGATCCAGCCCTTCAGGAAGCGGGCGAAGTCGGGCAGCTTGAAGAAGTAGTGGGTGGAACTCCTGACCTCCGGGGTGGCGCCGGAGATGGCCGAGACGGGATCGATCAGCTCCGCCGGGGTGTAGGTGGCGCCACAGGCCTCGCAGTTGTCGCCGTACTGGTCGTCGGTCCGGCACTTCGGGCAGGTGCCCTTGATGAAACGGTCGGCCAGGAACAGCCCCTTCACCGGGTCGTACATCTGCTCGATGTCGCGGGTCGCGATATGCCCCTTGTCGCGAAGCCGGGTATAGATCAGCTCGCTGAAGTGCCGGTTTTCCTCGGAGTGGGTCGAGTGATAGTTGTCGAAGGCCACCCCGAAGCGCGCGAAGTCTTCCTGGTGCTCCCGGGAGACCCGGTCGATCAGCGCCTCGGAGGTGATGCCTTCCTGCTCGGCGCGCAGCATGATGGCGGTGCCGTGGGCGTCGTCGGCGCAGACGTAGTGGCAGTTTTGGCCACGACTCTTCTGGAAGCGCACCCAGATGTCGGTCTGGATGTACTCCAGCAGGTGGCCCAGGTGAATGGCGCCGTTGGCATAGGGCAGGGCGCTGGTGACCAGGATCTTGCGCGGGGCGGTATTCGACATGGTGGCTCAGAGGTTCCCGTAAACGTGGATCACGGCGGCCGACTCGACGCCTGGGCGAAGTCGAGGCCGCCATGGGAAAGTCCGTGAAATCAGGCACCCGATTGTAGCATCTTCGTCCTCGCCTGCATCCGCCCGATGGCCTGCCGTCGTCAGCGGGCGACGCTTGGCGGTCCCCGGCGACTCGGGTAGAGTGCGTTCCTTGCCGGCGAGGGGCCCCAGGGGATGGAGGCGTCTGCCGGCAGACGCATCCGCCTTCTGTCACCTTCGGTCGTTCCCCCCACCTGCTTCACGGAGGTAATTCTCATGGCATTTCGCCGTCTCCTGCCCGTCCTGGGCGTCATTACCCTGCTTGCCGGTTGCGCCAGCGGGGCCATCGCCCCGACGTACACCAGCGAGAACCCCGACATCATGCGTATCGGCAACGAGCGCCCGGCCGACCCTCAGGTCACCACCGAGAGCCTCGGCTCCTACTGCATCAAGGTCACCGAGACCTGGAGGGAGCAGGGCGCGACGCCCGATGGTCAGAAACTCTGGGCCCTGAACACCCAGCGTGAGGTGGTGCCCTGCAACTAAGGATCGTCGCGCCGATCCCCGGGCCCGGTGTGTGACGCCACCGGGCCCTTTGCCCGGCGTCCGGTCACGCCCCGGCCGTTAATGCCTTCCTCCCGGGACGCTCCGAGGAACGAGACGCCATGAGCAGCCCTCTCGCTCAGCGGTTCTCGTGCTGTGCCTGACCCGGGCGCCGTCGGCGACATAGCGACTCGACACGGCCTTCCTCGCCCATCCCGACTCCCGCTGCTCCTGGGTCCCGAGCGCATCGTGCCCTCCGCCCCTGGACGAGCCCAAGCGGGACCGCCATCATGTGGCCCCTGTGCTCTGTCGATGTACGGCTTGCATTACCGCACAGGACCGTCCCTGCCTCGGCACTCTCTGCCAACCGTCCTTCACCCCACGCACTAGACTGATAATGGATACCCTGAGCAGGCCGGAAGCGACGATTCAGGGTTTCCGGAGGTGTAAGTCGCCATAACACATGGTGGCTCAAGCCCTTGAAGGCCTCGTGACCTTCAGGGCGTGAGTGCTTGCGGTATCGGTAGGGTGGCGTGCGCTTGACACGACACCACCGTCGATATGGCAATGGAAGGCGAGATGAGAATAGAGCGGCGGCACAGGCGTCAGGCACTGCTGGGGGGGCTGGCGCTGCTGGGGCTGGTGGCTCTGGGGCTGTGGGTCTACCAGTCCGGGTGGATCGATCCCGTCCGTCTGGAGCGCTTGGGCCTGAGTCTGGGCCCCTGGGGACCGCCGGTGCTGGCAGGGGTGATGGCGCTGACGGTGGTGGTGGGCCCGATTCCCACCATGGTAGTCAGCGTGTCGGCCGGGATGCTCTATGACCCGCTGCTGGCCTTCCTGCTGAGCATGGTCGGGGCTCTGCTGGGAGCCGGTCTGAGCTTCTGGATCGCCCGACTGGTGGGCCGGCCGGTCATTGAACGGCTGTTCCATGGCCACGTTGCCCTGTTCCCTGAATGCCCCCAGCGTTTCCTCTTCGGTATGGTGCTTATGGCGCGGCTGATTCCCGTGGTCTCCTTTGCCCTGGTCAGCTATGCGGCAGGACTCACCGCGCTCACTACCGGCCGCTTCCTGGTCGCCACGGCACTGGGCATGTCCCCCATGACCCTGATCTACGTGCTGGCGGGGAAGGGGATCGCCATCGACAGTGGCTGGGCGATGGCGGGTGGGCTGGTGGTCCTGGGCTTGCTGATCGCGCTGCCCCGGATGGTCGATGCCGGCTGGATTCCCTTGCCGAAGCGCTGGCGGGAGTTCGTCGACCACCTCAGGCATCCCCGCTAGCCTGGGTGCCATATCGTGAGCTGACGAGGGGACAGGGGCCATGGGTCGACTGATCGCCGGTATCCTCCTGCTGACCTGCCTGGCTGCCCGGGGAGGCCAGGCCGATGTCCGCTATCCTGCCAATCCGGTTGTGACCCCGACGGCGGTCTTTGCCTCGCACGACGGGGTCGTGCGCTTCGACCGCGACGGCGGGGCAGCCATCTGGCGAAGCCTGGCCGGGGAGCAGACCTTCGAGCCCGTGCCGGTGGGGGAGCGGTTGCTGGTGGGCACCAGCGCGGGACTCGTCGCCCTGGACGCGGTTAGTGGCGACCCGGTGTGGCGCCGCTTTGCCGGCACCAGCGTATTCTCGCCCACGGTGGCGGGTGAGGTGGCCTATGTGGCGGGGCGCGATGGCAGCCTTCGGGCCCTGGATATCGCGACCGGCGAGGTGCGTTGGCAGCGTCGGTTCACGGGCTGGGTGTACCCCCCGGCCCTCCACGGCGGCGTGCTTGTGACCGGCGGCCAGGCAGCCGAACTGGTCGGGCTCGATCCGCAAAGTGGCGAGGAGCGCTGGCGACGTTCGCTCGGCCAGGAGCTGGTCTATCGACCGGTCGCCGGTCGCCACGGCGTCTTCGTCACGACCTTCGCGGGCATCTTGTGGGCCATTGATCCGGCCGACGGCGAGGTGCGGTGGCTGCACCGGGATGACGTGGTGAGCGACAGTCCGTCGGTGGTCGGCGACGAACTCTACCTGCCGCGTTTCGATGGCCTCGTACAGGGCTTTGACCAGGCGAGCGGCGAGGGCATCGGGCGCTATCGCCTGGGCAGCGATGCACTGATGCCGGTGTCCACCGATGAGGGATACGTGGTGGCGAGCGATGGGGCCGGTCGTGTGGCGGTCCTGAAGCGCCAAGGATTGGTCCCGACCTCGAAGGTTGAGCTGTCGCCGGCTCCCTCATTGCCTCCACGGCTCTGTGCCGGACACTTGCTGTGGGTGACCGAGCCCGGGCCGCGGCTCGAATCGCGCCCCCTTTCCGTGCCAAACCATGACGAGATGTCCGAGGTCGGCGAGACGGCACGCTGCCGGTGAGGCGGTCGCCTTGGCTGTAAGGTCGGCCCCTCAACCGCTACCAACCCCCGTAAGCCTATATCCAAGATAACGGCAGAAGGGGGTTCCATGACTACTCAACAGTTTCTGGGCGCTATCGGCCTCGGCCTGGTGCTGGGCGGTCCGCTGGCCATGGCGCAGCAGGCACCGTTCGGCGGCGAGGACGACGTCAACTACGCGGCCTCCCTGTGGAGCGCCCTGCAGGAGGCCAACCTGGTCGGCGAAGGCCGGACCATGTCCGCACCCTACACGGGCCAGCATCCCCACGGGGCCATCCTTGACACCATCGACGGCGAGGTGACGGTCGATGGCACCAGCGGCCCGGTGATCATCAAGCGCAACTATGGCGGAGAGGGCGTCTCCAAGCAGGCCGTCTGGAACGAACCCGACGCCTATCTGGGGGCCGTCACCGTGATGTTCCAGCGCGAGGGGTATGATCCGGAAAACAACGACTGGTTCTGGGTCAAGTACCTGCCCAGCGGTGAGCTGGATACCAATCCCAAGGGCGTGCCCCTGGCCGGCCGCGTGGCCAAGGGCATGGATCAGGGCTGCATCGCCTGCCACACGGCAGCGCCGGGTGGCGACCTGGTCTATGGGCACGACCGCTTCCAGTAACGCTCTCGAGGGGGGCGCCGGCCAGGCTCCCCCCGCGGTCAGCGCGGCTCTGGGCGGTAGACGCCGAAGTGTTCCAGTCCGCGGTCGGCGAGGTGGAGCGCCTGCATGCGGCTCATCACCCCCTGGTCGCAGAACAGCAGGTAATGCCGGTCCCGGGGCAGGGTCGGGGCGCGGTCCTGGAGTTCGTAGAAGGGAATCTGCAGCAGCGGAGCCTCGTCGACCACCAGTGGTGCGGCCTCCTGTTGCGCCGGCGAGCGGATGTCGATCACACAGGGGGTGGGCAGCGTCGACAGTGCTTGCGGCGAGTCCACCGTCAACACTTCGCCGGGTGGCCTGGTCTGTTCACCGAGCCGATCGCTGCGGGTGACGACGGCAGCCTCCAGGGCGGCATCCAGCACCGCGAAGTCGAAGTCGGCCTCGGCGGCCTCGAGTCGCTGCGGGTCGGTCTTGATATGCGGCCGCCGCGAGATCACGCCACAGTACTCCGGCATGGACTCGGCGAAGCGGGCCGTATCGAGCCTTCGTGCCTGGTCGATGATGGATTGCTTGTCCTCGGTGAGCAGCGGGCGAAGGATGGGGATCGGGCTGGCGGCATCGATCTGGCCGAGGTTGGTGAGTGTCTGGCTCGACACCTGGGCAATGGCGTCGCCCGTGACCAGGGCCGGAATCCCTGCCTGCTGGGCAACGCGGCCGGCGGCGCGGACCATCATGCGTTTCAGCACGACGCCCATCAGGCCGTCGGGGACGCTGCGCAGGATTTCCCCGACCACGCCCTCGAAGGGCACCGAGAGGAAGCGTACCCGGTGCGAGGCCCCATAGCGCGCCCAGAGGTGGTGGGTGAGTTCCCGGACCCCGGCTTCATGGGCCGGGCCGCCCAGGTTGAAGAAGATGAAGTGCGTCTTCACCCCCCGGCGCATCATGCGCCATGCAGCCACCGGCGAGTCGAAGCCTCCCGACATCAGCGCCAGAGCCTGGCCCTGCACGCCCAGCGGATATCCACCGATGCCCGGCCAGCGGTCTCGGATCACCTGGACGCGATCATCGGTGAGTTCCACGGGCACCACCACGTCCGGATCGCGAAGATCGACCCTGGCGGAGGGGGCGGCGCGGAGCAATGCACTGCCCAGGTGGCGTTCCATATCCTCCGAGGTGAAGTCATGATGCCCCCGGCGCTTGGCCCTGACGCGAAAGCGTCGGCCTTCGATGGCGTGGCGCCAGAGGGGCGTGATGCGCTCGGCGATATCGTCCAGGGAGACGAAGGGTAGGTCTTCGGCCGCCAGGATCTCCTGGATGCCGGGAATGCGCGCCAGGTTGCCCTCGATGGTCGCGGTCAGGTCGCGACTCAGCCCGGCGGGCAGTCTCACGCGAATCGAGTCCCATTGGTCGCGAACCCGAATGCGCTCATCGTGGCGGCGCAGGGTCGTGCGGATATTCCCGGTCAGGCAGCGGGTCATCTGCTGCCGAGCGGAGCGGGACTTGATGGTGATCTCCGGGTGCAGCTTGATCAGGTAGGACATGCGGCGACGCGTTGAAAAAGTGTCGTGCCATTCTATCAGGCGCCGCCGCGAGGCGCAGGGGCGTGGCGGCCGGCGGCACCGCTGTTGCCGCCACGCCATGCTGCCGTCGTCAGTAGAGGGCCTGCTCCTCGCGGACGACTTCCTTGAGCAGTTCCAGGAAGAGGCGATCCGCCTCGGAGTGCTCGGCGGGATCCTCCGGGATGTGCACGCTGGTGGTGTCGGAGATCTCGTTGGCGATGCGGGCCATGACATCGGCCTGGTCGCCGTCGCCGAGGCGTTGCCGGGCGATCTCCAGGGACTGCTCGAGGATCTTGGGGTCCTGGAGCAGTTTCTTGATGAAGCTGCGTAGCTCGTTGATCACACGGGTCTTCTGGATTTCCGATGAGGACATGGCGTTCTCCTTGTGCGGGCCGGTGCTGTCTTGCCGAGACGATACCATGTTTGTCCCCGTGGGCGAGAGGCCAGGCCTCTACCATGTAAGACATCGCTCACACGATCCATGGGCGATCGCTTGCAACTATTCCCCTCGGACCGGCTGCCAAGGCTGCCAAACCTTGTTAATGTGTGTAACAGTATGTTGCCTATAATGCCGGGGACAAGGGATTTCTCATGCTGAGGCATGACAAACCGGTGCCGCAGGACATGAGACATCCCCCAAGAAAGGCAGGCGGCAGCCAGGTGTCTGTGGCATCGCGCCGCCTCCGTCCCATTACGCACAACGAAGGGAACTGCCATGAAACGCGCGCGTACACAGCCATCATCAACCGGGAGGCGCCTCGCCAGGGGCCTGGCTGCCGGTGCCACCCTGGCCTTGTTGCCACTTGCCTCGGCCGTGGCGCAATCGTTGCCCGCCGGCCTCATGTCACCGGGCTCGGCCAACCTCCAGCAGGTGGTGCAACAGGCCATTTCCTCCAACCCGGAGGTGCAGGCCGCCTGGCGGGCCTTCCAGGCCTCGGGGCATGATGCCCGTGCGGCCTGGGGTAACTACCTGCCGAGCGTCGACGTCAACGCCGGGGTGGGGATCGAGGACCGTGAAAACGATGGCCGGGGCAGTTATGACACCGATTACGCCGAGCTGGCACTGAGCCAGATGCTCTATGACGGCTTCGCCACCCGGAGCGAGGTCGAGCGCCTCGACCGGGCGGAACTGGTGCGCTACTACGAGCTGCTCGGCGCCAGTGAGGAGGTGGCCCTGGAGGCCGCCCGGGCCTACCTCGATGTCCAGCGCTACCGGGAGCTGGTACGGCTTGCCCAGGACAACTATCGCAAGCACCTGGAGGTGTTCAACCAGATCGAGCAGCGGGTCGCTTCCGGTGCCGGCCGTCGGGTCGACCTGGAGCAGATCAGTGGCCGCCTGGCGCTGGCCGAGTCCAACCTGATGACCGAGGCGTCCAACCTGCATGACGTGACCGCCCGCTATCAGCGCATCGTCGGCGACCTCCCGGCGGCGAGCCTGACACCGGCTCCGCGTTTCGCCGACCAGCTTCCCGCCGATGTCTCCCAGGCGCTCGACCTGGCCTTCCAGGGCAATCCGGAATTTCACGCCGCTATCGAGAATATTGCCGCCTCCCGGGCGGAGCGGCGCGGGACCCAGTCCGACTTCCATCCTCGGCTGGACCTGGTGGGGCGCACCGGGACTTACCAGGACGGCGACAGCACCAGCCTGTTGACGCCGGACGAGCGGCAGGACCGCCACAGCATCGAGCTGGTGGCCAGCATGAACCTCTATCGGGGTGGCAGTGACCTGGCGGAGTTCCGTGCCGCCAGTGACCGCGTCGAGCAGGCCATCAACCTGCGCGAGAAGGCCTGCGTGGACGTGCGCCAGACCACCCAGATCGCCTACAACGATACCCGGCGCTTGCGCGAGCAGCTCGCCTACCTCAACCAGCATCGCCAGTCCACCGATCGGGTGCGCGGGGCCTACCAGCAGCAGTTCGATATCGGTCAGCGCAGCCTGCTCGATGTGCTCGACACCGAGAACGAGTTCTTTGAGGCCAGCCGTGCCTACGTCAACGCCCAGTACGACGTCGCATTGGCCGATGCCCGTACCCTGGCCGCGATGGGCCAGCTGATGCAGGTGCTGGAGGTGCGCCGCGATGATCTGCCCAGCCTGTCGGAGCTGGGCAGCGAGGGCATTCGGCTCGACCCCGAGACAGTTTGCCCGGCACCGGGACCCAGCGGCTACACCCTGGCGGATTTCACCGATGGCATCAGCCCGGCCCCGACCCGGGCCCCGGACGTGACCCTTTCCGCCGATGCCCTGTTCGAGATCAACAGCGCCGAGCTGAGCCTCGAGGCCCGCCAGGAGCTGCGCTCGCTGGCCGAGCGGATTCGCGGGCGCAATGACCTGGCGCGCGTCTATATCGCTGGCCATGCCGATATCACGGGGACCGATGCCATCAACGAGCCGCTGTCGCGGCGGCGTGCCGAAAGTGTGGGGGACTACCTGATGGCCCAGGGCGTTGACGCCGGTCTGATCGAGACCGAAGGGTTCGGGTCGCGTCGTCCGGTGGCCACCAATGCCACCGTGGAGGGGCGGCGCCAGAACCGCCGGGTAGAGGTCACCCTGGAGCGGGTCGGAGAGAATCTCGACCTGAGCCAGCGGGAACCCGTCCTCCAGGGGCGCGTCGCGGGATGATGCCTGTCCGGGGGCATCGGCCCCCGGCATCCGCGACATTGACCAAGTGCAGAGGTGTCTGTGACACAACAGGAAACCCTGGGAAAAGGCGCTGGTGCCAGTTCGGCGGTTCGCGACGAATTGCTGGAGTGCCTGCAGACCATCGCCCTCGTCCATGACCATGACGTCAGCGCGGAAGCGCTGACCGCCGGCCTGCCCCTGGAGGCCGGGCGCCTCACTCCGGGGGTCTTTCCCCGTGCGGCGACACGTGCCGGCCTGTCGGCCCGGATCGTCAAGTCCCGTCTGGTGCAGCTGAACCCCGCCTTGTTCCCCACTGTGTTGTTGCTCGAGCCCGGCCGGGCCTGCGTGCTGGTGGCCCTCGACCTGACGTCGCGCCGTGCCCGGGTGATCTTTCCCGAGCTCGGCGAGGCCGAGACCGAGGTCGATCTCGATGGCCTGCAGGGCAGCTACAGCGGCCAAGCCATCTACGTGCGTCCGCGCTTTCGCTTCGATGCGCGCGGGCCGGAGATCCGGCGCTCGGCGTCACGTCACTGGTTCTGGGGCGTGATCCGCGAGAATCGCCGCCTCTATCGAGACGTCATCGCTGGTTCCGTGGTGATCAACCTGTTCGCGGTCGCCATGCCGCTGTTCGTGCTCAACGTCTACGACCGGGTGGTGCCCAACCATGCCACCGAGACGCTCTGGGTGCTTGCGGCGGGAATCTTCGTGGTGCTGTGTTTCGACCTGGCCTTGCGCCTGATGCGTAATGCCTTCGTCGACCTGGCGGCGAGCCGGGCGGATGTCAAGCTGTCCGCGGCGATCATGTCCCAGGTACTGGGACTGCGCATGGCGGCCCGCCCGGCGTCCACCGGTTCCTTCGCGGCGACGCTGCAGTCCTTCGAATCGGTGCGCGCTTTCATCGGCTCCGCCACGGTGGTCGGGTTGGTCGATCTGCCCTTCGTGCTGCTGTTCGCCGGTATCATCGCCCTGATCGGGCCGCCGCTGGTGATCCCGGTGCTGGTCGGTGTTGCCTTCGTGCTGCTCTATGCCCTGGCGGCACAGGGCAAGCTGCACGAGCTGTCCGAGACCACCTGGCGGGTGAGTGCCCAGCGCAATGCCACCCTGGTGGAGTCGGTCTCCCAGCTCGAGACCGTCAAGGCCCTGCGCGGCGAGAGCCGCATCCAGGGCTCCTGGGAACGGGCCTCGGCCTATCTCTCGCGTACCGCGGCACAGCTGAGACTGGTGAGTTCCTCGGTCTCCAGCGTGGCGTTGTGGGCCCAGCATAGCGTGGCGGTGGCGGTGATCCTCATCGGTGTCTACCTGATCATCGACGGCCAGCTGACACAGGGCGGCCTGATCGCCGCCTACCTGCTCTCCTCCCGGGCCATGGCGCCGGTGAGCCAGGCGGCGGCCCTGCTGGCGCAGTATCACCAGTCGGCCACGGCCCTGCAGTCCCTCGAGGGCGTGATGCAGCTGCCGGTCGAGCGCCCGGACGGGCAGCGTTTCATCGACCGCCCTGTGATCCGGGGCGATATCCGCTTCGACAAGGTGACCTTCCGCTATCCCGACGAGGAGCAGGATGCCCTGTGTGACGTGTCGCTGGGCATCGAGCCGGGCGAAAAGGTGGCATTGCTGGGACGCGTCGGGTGCGGCAAGACCACCCTGAATAAGCTCCTTCTGGGCCTCTATGCGCCCGCCAGCGGGGCGGTGAGGCTCGACGACGTGGACATTCGCCAGTTCGACCCCATCCAGCTGCGGCGCCATATCGGCTACGTGCCCCAGGACGTGAGCCTCTTCTACGGCAGCCTGCGAGAAAACATCGTGGCTGGCGGCGGCAGCGAGGGTGTCGAGGACGAGGCGCTGCTGCGGGCCATCGAGCTCAGTGGCCTCGAGGGTCTGGTGAATGGTCATCCCCAGGGCGTCGATCTGAACGTCGGCGAACGGGGGCAGCGGCTCTCCGGGGGGCAGCGTCAGGCCGTGGCCATCGCCCGGGCTCTTGTCCATGACCCCCAGGTGCTGCTGCTCGATGAGCCGTCGAGCTCCATGGACCATTCCACCGAGGAGGCGTTCAAGGCCAGGCTGAAGCACTATGCCCAGGGCAAGACCATGGTGGTCGTGACTCACCGTACGTCTCTGCTGTCTCTGGTCGACCGCATCGTCGTCATCGACGCCGGCAGGGTCGTGGCCGACGGGCCTCGCGACAAGGTAGTGGAGGCCCTGCGCAAGGGGCAGATCGGGAGGGCCGCCTGATGACGGCTTCACGGCGCAGTGCCGAGCAGCAGGGCTTCGAGGCCATTGGCCGGTTCTCCGATACCGGTGGCCGTGCCTTCCGGCCCTTCATTGACCGTCTCTTCGCCCGCCGCGTGACGGCGGCGCACCTCGATCGTGACTGGGCGAGCGATGCCGACTGGGCTCGGCTGCAGCAGGATCCGCTGCGGGCCAGGGCCTTCCTCTACGTGGTGCTACTGGCAGTGGCGGCCCTCATCGTCTGGTCGGCCTTCGCCGCCATCGATGAGGTGACCCGTGGGGTCGGGCGGGTGATTCCCTCGAGTCAGTTGCAGAAGGTGCAGTCCTTCGATGGCGGGGTGGTACAGGAGATCCTGGTCGCGGAGGGTGACAGGGTGGCGGCGGGGCAACTGCTGATGCGCATCGATCCGACACGCTTCCTGGCGACCTTCCGGGAGAACCGGGCCAAGGCCCAGACACTGGAGGTTCGCGCCGCACGGCTGAAGGCGCTGGTCACGGAGTCCGAGTTCTCTCCCTCCACCTCACTGCGTGAAGCAGCCCCGGGACTCGTGGCCCGGGAGCGAGAGCTCTATGAAAGCAGCCTCGAAGCGTTGGCGGAGCAGCAGAGCATCCTCGAGGAACGCCTGGCGCAACGTCGAGCCGAGCTGGACGAGGCCCGATCGCGGCGGGATACCGCGGCCAGGGACCTGGGTATGGCCAGCCGGGAGTTGAACCTGACCCGGCCGCTGCTGGACTCAGGCGCGGTCTCCGAGGTCGAGGTGCTGCGGTTGCAGCGTGAGGTCTCCAAGGCTAGCGGCGAGCGGAACCAGGCGGCGGCCCAGGTTGAGCGTCTGGAGGCCGCCATCGAGGAAGCCCAGGCGCAGCTTCGCGAGGTGACCCTGGAGGCCCGCAATGAATGGCGCAATGAACTGTCCCGGACACTCGGCGACCTGGCGGCATTGGACGAGTCCAGCACCGGTCTCGAGGACCGGGTGCGGCTGGCCGAGATTCGCTCGCCCGTCGACGGGGTCGTGCAGCGCCTGGGCATCACCACCCTGGGGGGCGTGGTGCAGCCCGGCCAGGAGGTGGTCGATATCGTGCCCACCGACGATGCCCTGCTGGTGGAGGCGCGCATCGCCCCGCAGGACATTGCCTTCCTGCGTCCTGGGCAACCGGCGACCATCAAGCTCACCGCCTATGATTTCGCCATCTACGGTGGGCTCGAGGCCGAGCTCGACCATATCAGTGCCGACACCATTACTGACGACGAAGGAAACACTTTCTATCTGGTCCGGGTCCGCACCCGGGAGGGCGGCAACGAGCACGCGGCGCTGGACGTGATTCCCGGGATGACCGCTCAGGTGGACATTCTCACCGGCAAGCGCACCGTGATGCAGTACCTCCTCAAGCCGGTCCTGCGGGCCTGGGACAATGCCATGGGGGAGAGATGATGGCGCAGTTGTTCGTGTGTCAGGGGCGCGACGAGATTCCTCGTTGGCGTGAAGCCTTCACCGAGGCTCGACTCATCGGGCCCGAGCAGGCACGGGCCCAGGCTGTCGCTGGGGATCGGGTATGGGTGACCAGTGACCTGGAGCACTGGTCGAGCCTGGTGACCACGCTCAGTCAGCGTGGGGTCATCCTCAGTGTGCTGAGCTATGCGCCGAATTCCCGCGAGGCCTTTCAGGCGCTGGGGGCCGGTGCCCGCGGCTATGCCCATGCTCTTTCACCGCCTGAGCTGCTGCGCCAGGTGGAGACGGTGGTCACTCACCAGGGGATCTGGGTGTGGCCGGAGCTGCTTGCCCAGGTGGTGGGCGGCGCCTTCCGCACCCTGGGGGGCGAGGCCGTGCTGCAGGAGGAAACCCTGGCGTGCCTGACCGAGCGCGAGCGCGCGGTGGCACGGGCCGTGGCCGAGGGACTCAGCAACAAGGCCGTGGCCAAGCAACTGGAGATCACCGAGCGAACGGTCAAGGCGCATCTAGGCGCCGTGTTTCGCAAGCTCGGCGTGCGCGACCGCATGCAGCTGATTCTCAAGCTCTCCCACCAGGAGCAGGATGTGCTGTGATCGGCGCCTGGCGCTCCCGGGCCAAGTGATGGCCATGGGCCTGATACATTTTGTCACCCTGTCCATCGGTCCAATACCGAGGCATGTCGCCGTCCCCTAACTTGAAGGTATGAGAGTCGAGCAGTACTGCCTTGCGACTCAGCTGGTGTTTATTGTCAGGAGCATGTCATGACCATCGCAACCGTTCTTTCCATCACCGGTCAGGCTTGGGCGCGTGACGCCGATGGCCAGCTGCGTGAACTCAGCGTCGGCGACAGCCTTCAGGAAGGCGAGACCCTCGTCACCTCGGACTCTGGTCGAGTGGTGCTCGATTTCGGTGACAACCTCGAGCCGACGACGATCGGGGAAGGCCGGGAGGTCGTCATGACACCGGAGCTCGCCAGCGATGCACCGGTCGAGGCGGCCGATGCCAGTGCCCAGGATGCCGACCTGGAGGCCCTGCTGACAGCCATCGACGAGGGCCAGGGAGACCTGCTGGAGGATCTGGACGCGACCGCGGCCGGGGCGGGGGCCGGTGGTGGCAGCGAGGGAGGGCACAGCTTCGTGCGCCTGGCGCGGATCAGCGAGAGCGTCGATCCGCTGGCCTTCGCCTTCGGCGCCAACTCGCTGGAGGGGGCCGACGAAATCCAGCTCGAGGGCGGCGCCCTGGCAACGGAAGAACCCGATGATGTACCGATAGTGGACACCGCCGACCTCGACGGGGACGGCGACGAGGTCTGGGAATCCGCGTTGCCCGAGGGTAGTGGCGGCGGCAGCCTGACCACTGGCGGCAGCCTGCAGATCGACACCGGCGGTGACACCCTGGCGCTGATCGAGGTGCAGGATGCCGGCGGCACCTGGATCGCCATCAGCGCCGACGCCACCGCCGTACAGGGCGCCTACGGCACGCTGACGGTGAATCCCGACGGCAGCTGGAGCTACACGCTGGACGCCAACACCCTGGACCATGACGGCGCCGGCCTGACGGGCGACGCCGATCAGGTGCAGGACCTGTTCGGCGTGCGGGTGACTGACGACGACGGTGATGTCTCCGCCCCGGCGACCCTGGCCATCGACGTCAACGACGACGGTCCGGTCGCTGCCGATGACGGCGTCGACGGCGAGGTGGCCGAGGAGGGCAGCGTCGAGATCGACGTCTTCGCCAACGACAGCGCCGGGGCCGACAGCGTCGACCTGGCGACCGGTATCGCCGTGGCCAGCGGGCCGAGTCAGGGCAGCGTGGTCTACAACGGCGATGGTACCTTCACCTATACCGCGGCGCCTGGTGCCGAGGGTGCGGACAGCTTCACCTACACCCTGACCGACCGGGAGGGCGACACCACTACGGCCACGGTCACCCTGAGCGTCGCCGCGGACTCCACGCCGACGGTGGCGACCGCCGACCTCAATGAGGACGGCGACGAGGTCTGGGAATCCGCGTTGCCCGAGGGTAGTGGCGGCGGCAGCCTGACCACTGGCGGCAGCCTGCAGATCGACACCGGTGGCGATACGCTCGATCTTATCGAGGTGCAGGATGCAGGCGGCACCTGGATCGCCATCGAGAGCGCCGGGACCTTGGTGCAGGGCGCCTATGGCACCCTGAGCATGGATCCGGACGGCAGCTGGAGCTACACGCTGGACGCCAACACCCTGGACCATGATGACCCGAGTGCCACCGGGGCCGGCGACCAGGTGCAGGACCCGTTCACGGTCCGGGTGACCGACGA
This sequence comes from Halomonas nitroreducens, assembly GCF_003966155.1. Classification (GTDB taxonomy): domain Bacteria; phylum Pseudomonadota; class Gammaproteobacteria; order Pseudomonadales; family Halomonadaceae; genus Halomonas; species Halomonas nitroreducens. The sequence goes on along the minus strand of NZ_RXNS01000002.1, from coordinate 192,779 downwards.
CGATGGCGATGTCTCCGCTCCGGCGACCCTGGCCATCGACGTCAACGATGATGGCCCGAGCATCACGGCCAGCGTGTCCGATGGCGACGGCGTGACCCTCAACACCCAGGATGCCGAACTCACCGACACTGCCACGGCCAGCTTCGCCGCGGCCTTCACGGTGGCCGGCAGCAGCCATGGCGCCGACGGTGCCGGTGCCACCAGCTGGAACTACGCGCTCGACCTGGCAGTGGCCGAGGGCAGCGACTCGGGGCTGACCAGCGGCGGCGATCCCGTCCATCTCTACCAGGTCGGCGGCGAGGTGGTCGGCGCCACGGCGGCCAGCGCCGGGGCGGTGGCCGACGCCAACACCGTCTTCACCCTGGCGGTGGATGGTGGCGGCAACGTGACCCTGACCCAGCGGGCGGCGGTCGACCATGCGACTGCCGATACCAGCGACTACGCCAGTGACCAGCAGGGGCTGGGCACCGGGCTGGTGAACCTGGTGGGCACGGTGACCATCACCGACAGCGAGGGGGACTCGGCCAGCGACAGCGAGACGCTGGACCTGGGCGGCAATGTCCTGTTCGATGACGCCGGCCCGAGCATCACGGCCAGCGTGTCCGATGGCGACGGCGTGACCCTCAACACCCAGGATGCCGAACTCACCGACACTGCCACGGCCAGCTTCACCGCGGCCTTCACGGTGGCCGGCAGCAGCCATGGCGCCGACGGTGCCGGTGCCACCAGCTGGAACTACGCGCTCGACCTGGCAGTGGCCGAGGGCAGCGACTCGGGGCTGACCAGCGGCGGCGATCCCGTCCATCTCTACCAGGTCGGCGGCGAGGTGGTCGGCGCCACGGCGGCCAGCGCCGGGGCGGTGGCCGACGCCAACACCGTCTTCACCCTGGCGGTGGATGGTGACGGTAACGTGACCCTGACTCAGCGGGCGGCGGTCGACCATGCGACTGCCGATACCAGCGACTACGCCAGTGACCAGCAGGGGCTGGGCACCGGGCTGGTGAACCTGGTGGGCACGGTGACCATCACCGACAGCGAGGGGGACTCGGCCAGCGACAGCGAGACGCTGGACCTGGGCGGCAATGTCCTGTTCGATGACGCCGGCCCGAGCATCACGGCCAGCGTGTCCGATGGCGACGGCGTGACCCTCAACACCCAGGATGCCGAACTCACCGACACTGCCACGGCCAGCTTCGCCGCGGCCTTCACGGTGGCCGGCAGCAGCCATGGCGCCGACGGTGCCGGCACCACCAGCTGGAACTACGCGCTCGACCTGGCAGTGGCCGAGGGCAGCGACTCGGGGCTGACCAGCGGCGGCGATCCCGTCCATCTCTACCAGGTCGGCGGCGAGGTGGTCGGCGCCACGGCGGCCAGCGCCGGGGCGGTGGCCGACGCCAACACCGTCTTCACCCTGGCGGTGGATGGTGACGGTAACGTGACCCTGACTCAGCGGGCGGCGGTCGACCATGCGACTGCCGATACCAGCGACTACGCCAGTGACCAGCAGGGGCTGGGCACCGGGCTGGTGAACCTGGTGGGCACGGTGACCATCACCGACAGCGAGGGGGACTCGGCCAGCGACAGCGAGACGCTGGACCTGGGCGGCAATGTCCTGTTCGATGATGATGGCCCCAGCGTGGTGCCGACCCCGGACTATGTCGCCCCGGCGCTGACCCTGGACGAGTCGCCGCTGTCGGTGGATGGCCTCGCCAGTGCCAGCAGTGACTTCAGCGGGGCCTTCGCCACGACCATCGACTACGGCACCGATGGTGCTGGCGGCGTGACCTACGGCCTGTCGCTGGCCGGCGATGCCCTGGGCTCGGGGCTCTATGCGCTGGGTGCCGACGGGACGGCCGGCGGCGAGATCCAGCTGGCCCGAGACGGTGATGACATCATCGGCCAGCTCGACGGTACCGAGTACTTTCGCATCAGCGTGAATGACAGCGGCACGGTCACCTTCACCCAGAGCGCCAACATCTGGCACGGCGAGGGCGAGGCCGCCCATGATGACCCCGAGAGCCTGGAGGCGGCGAGCGGGACCCTGCTGCTGACCCAGACGGTGACCGATGCCGATGGTGACAGCGCCTCGGCAGCGGTGGACCTGAGCGCCGGCGTCTTCACCATCGAGGATGACGGACCCCGGCCCTTCCTCCCTCAGGCCGCGCATGTCTTGCTGGCGGTCGATGCAGCGGAGGCGACTCAGCAGACCGTGACCCAGCCACTCAACTTCTTGCCGGGGACGGATGGGCTCGGCGATATCGTCTTCAACCTGTCGTTGGTGGATGGCAAGCAGGCTTTCCTCAGCGTCGATGGAGATCAGCTTTACCTTGACAATGAGCCTCTGTTCCTCCGTTACACGGACGGCTCCCACCACAGCATCCAGGCTGTCACCGAGAATGGAGATATCGGCTTCGAGGCCACGATCGATGCCGAGGGCAATGTTACCTACACGATCTTCTCGGGCTCCATCATGACGGACAGCAAGATCACCTCGGTGACCGACCTGAGCGGTATCGGCGGTGGCAATGTCGCCTTCAAGGGGCTGAATATCGGTACCAAACAGGCGATGGACCCGGATGGCACGGATGATGTGCTGGTATCTTCGGAAATCCTGCCTGTGGGGGATACCGATCAGGGGAGCGTCAATAGCACCAGCACAACTCTCGGAGTTGGCCAGGGGGCCGAGATCTCCGACGGCGAGGTCGTACGCTATGACCTGGTCAGCAGTCTTTCGGTTGATGACACTCAGAATGCCGAGTCGTACAGCTTCGATGGCTATCAACAAACTTCGGCCTTTACGCAGGACATCGTCGTCTCCGGTGGCAAGGAAGCCAGCTTCTACCTGCGGATCTATTCCATGGGGTTGGATGAGGCCGCCACGGGCGCCTCGCAATCGCTGGTCTCAGGCACCGGTGGCGATGGGCAGCTGACCTTGACCGCCGGCGAGGTCAAGATCTTTGACGAGAACGGCATCGAGCAGACGGGTCATGTCACCTCCGGCGTTGATGGCTCTGTGCTGGTCGAGGGGCTGCAGGATGGCTGGAGCTTCCAGATCGTCAGTGTCGACACCAGCCTGGACCCCGAGGCGTTCAATGCCGTCGAGATCGAGGGTGTCGAACTGAACGGTGGTGATACCACCAGCTTCAAGCTGGGAGGTTTCAGCTACGGCGAGGAGCCGAGCTTCTCGCCGGTGTCCTTCGAATTGCCGGTCTTAGGCTCGGATGCCGATGGCGATAGTCTCGATGGCCAGGTCGCCATTACCGTCTACCCCGATTCGGAGAGCATCGTGGGGGATAGTCAGGACAATACGCTGTCGGGCACCGGCGAGGATGACACCCTGTTCGGTCTCGAAGGTGCCGATACCCTAGTGGGCGGACAGGGCGATGATGTCCTGGCAGGCGGCCTGGGCGCCGATACCTTCGCCTGGCAGTTCGGCGACAGCGGCGATCAGGGGGTGCCGGGGGGGCCTGCCACCGACCTCGTTACCGACTTCAACCTGAATGAAGCCGACGAAGGCGATGCGCTTCTGCTGAGTGATCTGTTGCAGGGCACCGATGCCGAGTCGGACTTTGCAAACTATCTGCACGCCGTCGACGATGGGCAGGGCAACACCCTGCTGCATGTCAGCACCAGTGGTGCCTTCGAGGAGGCCTTCAACTCGGCCGAGTCGGACCAGGTCATCGCCTTGAACGGCGTCAGCATGGAGGGTGCCGATTCCTCGGCGTTCATCCAGTCCCTGATCGACAGTGGCCAGCTCGACATCGAGTGAGCTGTCGCCGCAAACGCCGCGCCCGACCCTGTCGGGCGCTTTCTTGTGCGTCATGGTCGTGGCTGCCTATGATGCCCACAGTACCCAAGCCCGGGAGCGACCTATGTACATCGAACGCGACGCCCAGGGGCGGATACGGCTCGTCAGTCGCGAGCCCACACCGGAGTGCAGCGAGTACCTCCCGGCGGATTCGCCCGAACTGTTGGCGTTTCTCATGGAAGGGGAGGTCGGCAGGGAGGCGGCGCGTTTCCAGGCAGCGGACCTGGCCTTCGTGCGCGTGCTGGAAGACGTGATCGACCTGCTGATGGACAAGGGCGTGATCCAGTTCACCGAGCTGCCCGAGGCCGCCCAGGAGAAGGTGATGGCGCGTCAGTCGCTGCGTCGTCGCTTGAATGGCCTGCAGCTGGTGTCTTCCGGGGCGGACGACGACGTCATCTGAGCGGTTGCCGTAGCCAGGTAACGCCGGTCCCTTCGGGCCGGCGGCTGGCATGCCGGCTCACAGTGATGACTTGTCGTTCTGACGTATTCCGGGACCGGTGACGCCATCGAGCCCCAATTCGAATAGCGTCAAGGCCTCGTCGCGGCTGGTGACGCCCTCGGCGATGGCCTGGATTCCCAGCGAATGGCAGAGGGTGGCCATGCCGCGCAGGATGGTCTGTTGCTCGTGGCTGTCTGTCACGCCGCCGACCAGACTGTTGTCGATCTTCAGGTAGGCCAGGCCCAGGTCCTGGAGGTCGGCGATATGCGTGAACTCGGCGCCGACGTGCTCGAGCCCCAGCTTGCAGCCCAGCGGGCGCAGCTCCCGGCACAGGGTGCGAAAGCTCGCCAGGTCCTGAATGGCCAGGGTCTCCGGCAGCTCCAGCCACAGCCTGGCGGCCGCGCTGGGCCGGGCATGCAGCCGTGAGCGCAACTCGAGGACGAAGCGTGCATCGCGAATCGATGCGGCCGAGAGGTTGATGCCCACCGCCTGGTCGCGCTGATCGATGTCCTGCAGGGCCGCTTCCACTACTGCCAGGTCCAGCTCCGTCTCGAGGCCCAGACGCGTCACCCAGGGCATGAAGACTCCGCCGGGCTGCCACTGCTGGTCGAGCCGCAGACGCGAGGGGCACTCGTAGTGCAGCAGCTTGCCACCGCTGTCCAGCACCGGGAAGTGCGCCAGGAAGACTCCCTCCTGCATGGCCTGCTGCAGGGCGCTACGCCATTGGGCATGGGTGTGGAACAGGCTCTTCTGCTTGCCATCCTCGATGATGGTGATGCTGTGCTGGCCACGGGCCTCGGCGCTGGAGAGCGCGCCGTCCAGGCTGGCCAGCAGGGTGCCGCGTCGGTCGCCCTGGCAATAGGGACTGATGGCGGCCGGCAGACCGATCATGGCGTCCTCGTCCCGGACCAGAGCCTTGAGACGCTTCACCAGTTCCTGGTGGACGTATTCCGCGTCATCCAGGCCGGGCAGCAGCAAGGCGAAGTCGCTGCCGTTGAGTCGGCCGGCCAGGCCACTGCCATGCACCTGGGCCAGCTGTTCCAGGGTCTCGGTCAGGGCCTTGAGGAGGGCATCGGTATCGGCATGGCCGAGTTGCTCGTTGATCTGCGTCAGTCGGCTGACGCGCACCAGCACCAGGGTACCACTGGCGCGAAAGTCGTGGCTCTCCAGGTGGATCTGCAACTGACTGAGAAAGGCCTCGCGATTCAGCGCCCCGGTCACCGCGTCGTGCTGGAGGCGACGGCGCAGGACATCGAGCTTCTGACTCTCGGTGCCGAGCATGTCGCCCACGGTCTCGGCGAGCTGGTTCATGGCCACGACCACATCGCGCAGCTCGCGGGTCCGTGGCACCTTCGAGGTCGTGAAGCGTCGCATGCCGATGTCGCGCGCCTGGTCCACGACCCGATGCAGTGGCTGGCGGATCGAACGCACCAGCCACCAGCCCAGCAGCAGGCTGAGGCTGCCGGCGAGCAGGAACCATCCGGCCAGCTCCAGGGTGCTTTGCCAGAGAGAGCGGTAGGCGTAGCTGTGCTGGCTCTCCACGCTCAGGGTGGCGAACTGTTGCCAACCATCCTGCACCACGGCGGTTCCGGCAGGCACGTCGAACTCGATCAGCTCGCTGAACCAGTCCGGCACGTCCTCAATGGCCGCATCCGCCTGGCGCTGCTCGATCACCTCGCCGTCGAAATCGCGCAGCTCGATCCGCCGGTAGTAGCCCGTATCGAACTGGGCCGAGACCAGCAGGGCCAGGGTGACGGCATCCTTGGGCATCTGGCTCATGGTCAGCGCCAGGGCGTTGGCGTTGTCGGCATTCTTGATGCGGACTTCCTGTTCGATATAGGCACGGCTCGAGGTCACGCCGATGAACAGGCTGCCGCCGAAGGCCAGCAACAGCAGTCCCACGATGATCAGCCACAGTTGCTTGATGAGCGACATCTCGTTATCCCCCCTGGATGAATCCCTGTAGTCGCATGCGGTCGAGGACGCGTCGCCAGCGCGAGAGCCTGGCGACGGGGTCGGCCCGGGAACGGCTCGAGCCACCGGCCCACAGGCCGCTGCTGTTGAAGCTGAAAAGCGGATCCAGGTCGGTGCGATCCCGGGCGGGCGTGATGGAAGGCACCAGGTTGTCCAGGATCAGTGGCTCGGCGTCCGGCGTCTCGTAATAGCCCAGCACCATATGGGCCTGGGTGATCTGGCTGCGCCCGATCCGGGCCCTCACATAGATCATCCTGAGCTGATCGGTGGGAATGCCGAGCTGCTGCAGGGTGATGTACTTGGCGATGGAAAAGTCCTCGCAGTCCCCTTCGCCGCGGCCCAGGGTTTCCAGGGGCGTGGCCCAGTAGTCTTCCTGTCGCCAGATGAGGCTGTCGTCCAGCCATCGCACGCGGCGGTTGAAGAAGCCGTTGACCTCGCGCAGCTGGCGGTCGAGGTCGGCACCGGCCAGGCGATCGAGCAGGCCGAACCAGTCGTCCAGCACCTCGAGTCCCGACTGGCCGTAGGCGTCTTCCATGCTGCGACGTAGGCGGGGCGCATCGAGGCGTGCCTCGAGTCTCGTCGGCCGCAGTCCCAGGATGCCGCCTAGCGCCAGGCTGCCCATCGACGCCAGAAAGCGTCGACGGCCGAGCGATGCGGGAGCGTGGGTCGAGCGGTCGGCCATGCGGTCTCGCCGATTAATGAGCTTTTGCTCAATTTTAGGTTGCAGGAGGCGCTAATGCGAGCGTATGAGCACGATCAGCCGCGGCCGGGGCCCTGCCACAGGCGTAGCCGACCCACCCACGGGAGGTGGCCGGCGCAGCGGCGCAGCATGTCGGCGGCCTGATCGAGGCTGGCATCCGGTGGCAGGCGGTCGACGTAGAGCGAGACGTCGATACGGTCATCCAGGTAGTGCAGGTCCAGATCGATGCGATGCTGCCAGATGGCCAGCTCGTGCCAGGCATCATCCAACTGCTGCTCCACATCATGGCGCAACGGCAGGCCGGGTCTCAGGCTGTGCGCTGTCTCCCCGGCATCATCTTCGGGATCGATGTGGAAGGTCACGTCGGAGAGGTTCGGAAACGCCTCGCGAAGGCGCCGGGTGACCTCGTTGCCGATCTCGTGGGCCTCGGAGACCGTGACCCGGGGCGGGACCACGACATGCAGGTCGAGGAGCACGTCGCTGCCGAGCTTGCGCGTCCGCAGGTCATGGACACTCCTGACACCGGGCGCCGACTCGGCGGTGTCCTGCAGTGCCGCCCTGTCGGCGTGGGGCAGCGCCGTGTCGATCAGTTCCTGGCTGGAATCCCAGAGCAGCTTGCCGCCCACCTGGCCGACCATGACGCCTACCACGATGGCGGCCACGGCATCCATCCAGCCAAGGCCTGCCTGGGCCGCCACCAGGCCGATCAGGACCACGAGAGTGGAGAGGGCGTCGGAACGGGAATGCCAGGCATTGGCCTCGAGCAGGCGGGAGCCGATGCGCCGGGCGACGCCTAGGGTGTAGTGGTAGATCCACTCCTTGGCGAGCAGGGCGACCAGGGCGATGCCAATGGCCCAACCGCCGGGCGCGGGGACCGGTTCGCCATCCAGCAGGCGGCTCAGGCTGGCCCAGGCGATGCCGCCGGCGACGAAGATCAGCACGCTGCCCAGCCAGAGGGTGGCCAGGGTCTCGATGCGTCCATGGCCATAGGGGTGCTCGCTGTCCGGCGCCTGGCGGCCAAAATGAGTCGCCGCGAGCACGAAGATGTCGGTGACGATATCGGAGAAGGAGTGGATGCCGTCGGCCACCAGCGCTGCCGAACCCACCAGCAGGCCGGTGACGAGCTTGGCCATGCCGACCACGAAGTCCACGACCGCCCCGACGAGGGTGACCTTGTGGGCCTCGCGGGTCTGGCGATCACGGACCTCGGTGGCCGACATGGGGCTCAGCCCCGGGCCGCCCGGCTGCGCACCGGGTTGGCATACTGGGCGAGCCACCAGGCGCGCAGCTCCTCGGGTACCTCGGCGAGGCGGGCCTGGAAGCGGGCGCGGTCGGCGTCGGTCACCTCGCTGAGATCGACCAGCTCGGGCGCATCCCCCAGGGCCTCGAGGGCCAGGTAGTGGCTGGGAAAGAGGTGGTAGCCCTCGAGTACCTGACGGTCGATCTCCTCGGCCACGGCTTCGGGAGTGTCGAAGTCGGCGCTCAGCGGCGTGCCGAATCGCAGGTGGACACGCCCCTTGTGGCCGGTGATGCCGGCGACGATGGAGCTGATGTCCTCGAACTCGCTCTTCTCGTAGTTGCCGCGCTCGTGGACCGCGTACAGCTCGCGGGCCTTCTGGAGGTCGCAGGGGTCGAACTCGTAGCTGATCGACACCGGCACCAGGCGCAGTTCGGCGATGGCCTCACCGAGGCCGGCCTGGCGGTCCTGCCCGCGACGCGCCATGGTCAGCATCTTGATGATCGCCGGGTCGGTGCGGTCGATGCCGTCCTTGGCCCGGCCTTCCCGCTGGGCCATCCAGATCGAGTGGTTGTCCTCGGTAATGGAGTGGCGGATATAGGCGGAGAGTTTCTGGTAGGCGGCCAGCATGGCCCGCTTGCCTCGGGCGCTGCGCGGCACGATGAAGCTCTTGTTGAGCCGCATCAGGTCGGTGACATAGGGCTTCTTCAACAGGTTGTCGCCGATGGCGATGCGCACCGTGTCGCGGCCGGCAAGGTACAGGGCATAGTTGACGAAGGCGGGGTCCAGGGAGATGTCGCGGTGGTTGCCGATAAACAGATAGGCCGCCTGCGGGTCCAGTCGCTCCAGGCCGTCGGCCCGGAAGTCGGTGGTGGAGTTGCGGATCATCCGCTCCATGTAGCTGGCGATGCGGCCCTGGAAGGTCCGCACGCTGGTCACCCCGCGCACCTCGCGACGGATGGCGAAACTGGCCACGGCTCGCGACAGGCGCGGCATGATACGCGCCAGGCGCGGCAGGCGGAAGCGGGTCAGGGCATCCAGCAGCTCAGGGTCGTTGGCAAGGCGCTGCAGGACCTCGGCGACCTCGTCGTCCTGGTAGGGGCGAATCTCGGCCCAGGGATCGTTGTTGTGCATGTCTGGCGTCGTGTTCATGGGCGCGGCGGCGTGCTCGGTCATGCGGGGTCGGCGCTCAGGACGGGCTGGGCGTCGCTGGCGGCACTGGCTTCGCCGCCCAGCCAGGCCAGCAGGCGCTCGATACTCTCGGCCAGGGCCTGGGTCATCAGCAGGAAGTCGGTCTCCAGACGCAGCAGGGCATCTCCGCCGTCATCGGCCTGGCTGGCCTCGTCGATCAGGGCGTCATCGAAGCGCAGCGACTTCACGGCCAGGTCGTCATGCAGCACGAAGGTCAGGCGACCCTCGATGCTCAGGGCCAGCTTGCTGGCCTGGCGGCCGCTCTCCAGCAGTTGCTGAATCTCGTCGCTGTCCAGGTCCACCTGCCGCGCGCGCAGTACCCCGTCGTCGCCCTTGGCCTTGAGTTCCACCTGGTCACCGAGCACCAGGTCGGCGGGGCGTGTGCCGGGGTCGCCGAGCCAGGTGGTCATCGCGCGCATCGGCAGGGTCTGGCTGGCCAGCGGCGTCACCTTGAGGCTGCCCAGGGTCTCGCGCAGCAGGTCGAGGATCTCCTCGGCACGCTTGCGGCTGCTGCTGTTGACGGCGATCAGGTCCCGGCGGCTGTCCCACCACAGGTCGACCTTCTGGCTGCGCACGAAGGCTCGGGGAAGGAGCTCCTCGTAGACCTGTTCCTTGAGAGCAAGCTTCTCCTGGCGCCGAAGCTTGCGGCCCTCGGCGGTCTCGAGGGCGTCCACGCGCTCCTCCACTTCCTCGCGTACCACCGCAGCCGGCAGAATCCGCTCCTGGCGCAAGGCCGTCATCAGGCGCTGGCCCTGCAGGTCATGCAGCAGCTGGGTGCCGGCGCGGCCGGCCGGCGGGCACCAGCCGATGCGGCGCGGCTCACTGCCGCCCAGGGGGCGGAAGGCCTGCTCGCCGAGCGCCTCTTCCAGGGTGGCGGCGTCCAGATCGGGAGCGCCGTGCAGGCGGTAGAGATGCAAGTGCTTGAACCACATGAAGCATTTCCCGGGTGAAAAGGAGGCATATTATGGCGAATGGGAGCCGGGGGTGCCAGCGATGAACCGACTTCAGGGTTAAAACTGCCGTTTGAATGCGGGGCGGTCGCACGCCTAGAATCGCAGCTTCCTCCCCGGACACAGGAGTCCAGTTCCATGGAATCTCGCCAAACCACGGTTTCGCTGCGCGTTCGCGGCTATCACCTCGACGGCTACGGCCACGTCAACAATGCTCGCTACCTGGAGTTCCTCGAAGAAGGGCGCTGGGCCTACTTCGACGAGCGCTCGGCACTGGCCGACGCGGTGCAGCGCAGCGGCGTGGCCTTCGTGGCGGTCAACCTCAATATCGATTATCGGCGTGCGGCGGTGGCCGGCGAGGACCTGGAGGTGGTGACGGGCCTGGCCGAGCTCGGCTCGCGCAGTGCTCGTATGCATCAGGACATTCGCCGGGCGCGGGACGGCAAGCTCGTGGCCAGCGCCGATGTGACCTTCGTGCTGCTGGATGTGCACGCCAACAAGGCGGTGGCGATCGAGGGAGCGCTTCGCGATGCCATGGCGCCCCTGGTCGTTGCGCAATAGCCCGCTGCTTTGCCCCGCCCGGGGTGGTATGATGTGAGGCTGTTATTGCGCGCCATGTCACGGCCACGTGACGCGCCAACCTGTTGCAGTGCAAAGGATTCGACGACCCATGGGTGACATCGCCAGAGAGATTCTGCCAGTCAACATCGAGGACGAGCTCAAGCAGTCGTACCTCGATTACGCGATGAGCGTGATCATCGGCCGTGCGCTGCCCGACGTGCGCGATGGCCTGAAACCGGTGCATCGGCGAGTACTGTTCGCCATGCACGAGCTCGGCAACGACTGGAACAAGGCCTACAAGAAGTCCGCCCGTGTCGTCGGCGATGTCATCGGTAAGTACCATCCTCACGGCGACAGTGCCGTCTATGACACCATCGTGCGCATGGCCCAGGACTTCTCCATGCGTCACGTGCTGGTCGACGGTCAGGGCAACTTCGGCTCCATCGACGGCGACAATGCAGCTGCTATGCGTTACACCGAGGTGCGCATGGCCCGGCTGGCCCACGAGCTGCTCGCCGACCTCGAGAAGGATACCGTCGACTGGGTCGACAACTACGACGGCACCGAGCGGATTCCCGACGTGCTGCCGACCAAGGTGCCGAACCTGCTGATCAACGGCTCCTCGGGGATCGCCGTGGGCATGGCGACCAACATCCCGCCGCACAACATGGTGGAGGTGATCAACGGCTGTCTGGCGCTGATCGACGACTATACGCTCACCGTCGACGACCTGATGGAGCACATCCCCGGACCGGACTTTCCCACCGGGGGCATCATCAACGGCCGTGCCGGCATCCTCGAGGCCTATCGCACCGGCCGGGGCCGCATCTACGTGCGTGCCCGCCACACCATCGAGCATGACGACAAGACCGGCCGTGACCATATCATCGTCACCGAGCTGCCCTACCAGGTGAACAAGGCGCGGCTGATCGAGAAGATCGCCGAGCTGGTCAAGGACAAGAAGATCGAGGGCATCGCCGAGCTGCGCGACGAGTCGGACAAGGACGGCCTGAGGGTCGTCATCGAGGTCAAGCGCGGCGAATCCGGCGAGGTGGTGGTCAACAACCTCTTCGCCCAGACTCAACTGCAGAACGTCTTCGGCATCAACATGGTGGCGCTGGACGGCGGCGAGCCGCGGACCCTCAACCTCAAGGAGGTTCTGGAAGCCTTCGTCCGCCACCGGCGCGAGGTGGTCACCCGGCGTACCCTGTTCGAGCTGAAGAAGGCCCGGGAGCGGGGGCATATCCTCGAGGGCCTCACCGTCGCCATCTCGAACATCGACGAGGTGATCGAGCTGATCAAGGCCTCGCCGTCCGCCGCCGAGGCCAAGGAGAAACTGCTGGCGAGGAGCTGGCCGCCGGGCCAGGTCACCGGCATGCTTGAGCGCGCCGGCGCCACCTCCTGCAAGCCCGAGGATCTCGAGGAGGGCTACGGCCTCGACCAGTCGTCCAGTCAGTATCGGCTGTCGCCGGCCCAGGCTCAGGCCATCCTCGAGCTGCGCCTGCATCGCCTGACCGGCCTCGAGACCGAGAAGCTGCTCGACGAGTACCTGGGCATCCTCAACAAGATCGCCGAGCTCACCGCGATCCTGGCCTCCGCCGACCGCCTGCTGGAGGTGATCCGCGAGGAGCTGATCGCCGTGCGCGACCAGTTCGGCGAGCCCCGCCGCACCGAGATCCAGGCCAGCCACCTTGACCTGTCCATCGAGGACCTGATCGCCGAGGAGGACATGGTGGTCACGGTATCCCGCTCCGGCTACGCCAAGACCCAGCCGCTTTCCGATTATCAGGCCCAGCGGCGCGGGGGGCGCGGCAAGTCGGCCACGGCGATGAAGGACGAGGACATCATCGAGCACCTGCTGGTCGCCTCCACCCACGATACCGTGCTGCTGTTCTCCAATCGCGGCAAGGTCTACTGGCTCAAGGTCTACGAGATGCCGGCGGCGAGCCGGGGTTCCCGGGGCAAGCCGCTGGTCAACCTGCTGCCGCTGGACGAGGGCGAGGCGATCAATGCCATCCTGCCGGTCCATGACTATGACCCGGACAGCTACATCTTCTTCGCCACGGCCAAGGGCACGGTCAAGCGCACCAGCCTCGACCAGTTCTCCCGGCCTCGCAGCGTGGGCCTGATCGCCATCGACCTGGAGGAGGGCGACCGCCTGGTGGGGGCTGCCATCACCAGCGGGTCGGACCATGCCATGCTGCTGTCGTCCAACGGCAAGGCGATCCGCTTCGAGGAAGGCGACGTGCGGGCCATGGGGCGGACCGCTCGGGGGGTGCGTGGCATGCGCCTGGTGGGGGAGGCCGAAGTGATCAGCCTGATCATCCCCCAGAGCCAGCAGATCGATGCCGAGGAGGTGGGCGAAGCTGACGGGGACGCCCCGGTCGAGAGCGGCAACGGGGGGCAGATCTACATCCTGACTGCCAGCGAGAACGGCTACGGCAAGCGCACCCGCCTCGAGGAATTCCCGCTGCGGGGCCGCGGTGGCCAGGGGGTCATCGCCATGCAGACCAGCAGCCGAAACGGCTCCCTGGTGGCGGCCATGCAGGTCTACGCCAGCGACGAGATGATGCTGATCACCGACAAGGGCACCCTGGTGCGGACCCGGGTCGACGAGGTCTCCATCTCGTCGCGCAACACCCAGGGCGTCATGCTGATCCGCCTGGGCGAGGCTGAGTCGCTGGTCAAGACGGTGCGCATCGACGAGCCGGTCGACGACGTCCGGGACGACGCAACGCCGGATGCCATGGGGCCGAACGGCGAGTCCCGAGGTCCCGATGTGACGCCCAACGACGATAACGCCTGAACGGAAACACGACGCTGATGACACGCCATTACAACTTCTGTGCCGGGCCCGCCGCGCTACCGGAGGCGGTGCTGGTCCGGGCCCGGGATGAGCTGCTGGACTATCGGGGGCGTGGCCTCTCGGTGATGGAGATGAGCCATCGCTCGCCGGAGTATGTGGCCATCGCCGAGCAGGCCGAGCGCGACCTGCGCGAGCTGCTGGCCATTCCCGACAACTATCGAGTGCTGTTCACCCAGGGCGGGGCCACCCTGCAGTTCGCCGCGGTACCCTACAACCTGCTGGGGCTCGGCGGGCAGGCCAACTTCCTGCATACCGGCATCTGGGGCAAGAAGGCCATCGCCGAGGCTCGCCACCTGTTCGGCGACGCGCCGGTTGCGGCGTCCAGCGAGGCCGGTGGCCATGCCGCGGTGCCCCGCCAGTCGGACATTGCCTTGACCGAGGATGCCGCCTACCTCCACTACACCGCCAACGAGACCATCGGCGGGCTGGAGTTCGACTACATCCCCGAGGCGGTGCGGCCCGATGGCCGCCAGATCCCGCTGGTCTGCGACATGTCCTCCAGCATCCTCTCCGGACCGCTCGACGTGTCGCGGTTCGGGGTGATCTACGCGGGTGCCCAGAAGAACATCGGCCCGGCCGGGCTCGTCGTGGTGATCGTCCGCGAGGACCTGCTCGACCGCGCCCGCGCCGACATGCCGAGCCTGCTGGGCTATCGGGCGCTGGCCGAGGCCGGCTCCATGGTCAATACCCCGGCCACCTACAGCTGGTACCTCGCCGGTCTGGTCTTCCAGTGGCTCAAGGACGACATCGGCGGCCTGGCGGCGATGGACGCCATCAACAACCGCAAGGCCGAGAAGCTCTACGCCGCCATCGACGGCAGCGAGCTCTACTCGAACCCGATCGCCCGGCGCAATCGCTCGCGGATGAACATTCCCTTCGTGCTGGCCGACGATCGCCTGGACAAGCCCTTCCTGGAGGGGGCCGAGGCCGCCGGTCTGCTCAACCTCAAGGGGCACCGCAGCGTCGGGGGCATGCGGGCGAGCCTCTACAATGCCGTGCCGGAGGCTGCCGTGGACGCCTTGATCGAGTTCATGGGCGACTTCGAGCGGCGCAAGGGCTAAGGAGCGAGGTACGAGGCGCAAGAGACGAGGTACGAGGAGAAAAGGAGAAAGGGGAAGGGGTAAAGGGGCGAGGTGCAAGGATCCGTTCCTTGACCGGCAGGGCATTACCCTGCGCTTCGAACCTCGAACCTCGAACCTCGAACCTCGAACCTCGAACCTCGAACCTCGAACCTCGAACCTCGAACCTCGAACCTCGAACCTCGAACCTCGAACCTCGAACCTCAGCAAGCAAGACACCGGGCCCCGGCCCCGATAAGAAGGGAACCACCGATGAGTGATACCCCCAACAATCTCGAGGCGCTGAGACAGCGCATCGACCAACTCGACAGCGACATCCTGAGGCTGATCAGCGAGCGGGCGGAATGTGCCCGTGGCGTGGCCGAGATCAAGACCCAGGACGATCCTCAGACCGTCTTCTACCGTCCCGAGCGAGAGGCGCAGGTCCTGCGGCGTATCATGGAGCTCAACCACGGGCCCCTGGACAGCGAGGAGATGGCGCGGCTGTTTCGCGAGATCATGTCCGCCTGCCTGGCCCTGGAGCAGCCGATCAAGGTCGCCTACCTGGGGCCGGAAGGCACCTTCACCCAGCAGGCCGCCCTCAAGCATTTCGGCGAGAGTGCTGTCAGCCTGCCCATGGCCGCCATCGACGAGGTGTTCCGCGAGGTAGAGGCGGGCGCCGTGAACTATGGCGTGGTGCCGGTGGAGAACTCCACCGAGGGCGTGATCAATCACACCCTGGATTCCTTCATGGACTCCTCCCTGCGCATCTGCGGCGAGGTCGTGCTGCGCATCCACCATCACCTGCTGGTGTCCGACACCACCCGGCGTGACAAGGTCTCGCGGATCTATTCCCATCCGCAGTCCTTCGCCCAGTGCCGCAAGTGGCTGGATGCCCACTACCCGCAGGCCGAGCGCGTACCGGTGTCGTCCAACGCCGAGGCCGCCCGCCTGGTCAAGACCGAGTGGCACAGCGCCGCCATCGCCGGGGATATGGCGGCCAAGCTCTACGGGTTGACGCGTATCGCCGAGAAGATCGAGGACCGCCCGGACAACTCCACCCGCTTCCTGATCATCGGCAACCAGGACGTGCCCATGTCGGGCGAGGACAAGACCTCGATCGTGGTAGCCATGCGCAATCAGCCTGGCGCCCTGCACGATCTGCTCGAGCCCTTCCACCGTCACCAGATCGACCTGACGCGACTGGAGACCCGGCCGTCGCGCAGTGGGGTGTGGAACTACGTCTTCTTCATCGACTTCAAGGGCCACCACGACGAGCCCCGCGTCGCCGCCATGCTCGAGGAAGTGCGCCTGCGGGCCGCAGAGGTCAAGGTCCTGGGCTCCTATCCCCAGGGCGTGCTCTAGGATGGCACGGCAAGCAACGATCCCCCGAGAATCACGGCTGTTGATCGTCGGGCTCGGGCTGATCGGTGGTTCCCTGGCCGCCGCCCTGCGCCGGTCCGGTTTCGAGGGCGAGCTCCTGGCCTGCGACCCGGACGCCGAGGAGATCGCGCGAGGCGTCGAGATGGGCCTGATCGACCGGGGCGACACCCGCTTGTCGGCGATGCTCGACGGGGTCAGCCTGGTCGTGCTGGCGGTCCCGGTGCTGGCCATGCGCGGCGTGATGGAGGAACTCGCCGCTGCCCTCGGGCGCGCCGCGCCGAACCTCGTGATCACCGATGTGGGCAGCACCAAGTCGGCGATCCGCCAGGCCGCCGAGCAGGCCTTCGGCCGGCTGCCGCCCAACCTGGTGCTGGGACACCCCATCGCCGGTTCCGAGAAGAGCGGCGTGGCGGCCGCCGATCCCGCGCTTTACGTGGGCCACAAGGTCATCCTCACCCCGGCACCGGATACCGATGGCGACGCCTTGGCCAGAGTGCGGGCCCTGTGGTGCGCCGCCGGTGCCGAGGTGCTGGAGATGGACGTGGCCCGCCACGACCAGGTCCTGGCGCGTACCAGCCACCTGCCGCACCTGCTGGCCTTCTCGCTGGTGGATACCCTGGCCCGCCAGGACGAGCGCCTCGAGATCTTTCGCTATGCGGCCGGCGGGTTTCGCGACTTCACGCGCATCGCCGGCAGCGACCCGGTGATGTGGCGCGATATCTTCGTGGCCAACCGTGAGGCGGTGCTGGCGGCGCTCGACGACTTCGAGGCCGGCGTGGCCCGGCTGCGCCGCGCGGTCGAGGCCGGCGATACCGATGCCATGCTGGCGACCTTCGACCGCGCCAGCCACGCTCGGCACTATTTCGATTCCCTGCTCAACCAGACCAGCTATCAGGCGGAATACCAGATGCAAGCACATGGCAAGCTGCGCTACCGGGCCGGTCCCGGGGGCGCCGTGACCGGCCGCATTCGCGTGCCCGGCGACAAGTCGATCTCTCATCGCTCCATCATGCTCGGCGCGCTGGCCGATGGGGTGACCGAGGTGTCCGGCTTTCTCGAGGGGGAAGACAGTCTGGCCACCCTGCAGGCCTTCCGCGAGATGGGCGTGGCCATCGAGGGGCCCCATCAGGGGCGGGTCACCGTCCATGGCGTGGGCCTGCATGGTCTCAAGGCTCCCGCCGGTCCGCTCTACGTGGGCAATGCCGGTACCGCCATGCGCCTGTTCGCCGGGCTGCTGGCCGGCCAGGCCTTCGATACCGAGCTCACTGGCGATGCCTCGCTGACCAAGCGTCCCATGGGGCGTGTCGCCGACCCGCTGCGCGAGATGGGGGCGGTGATCGAGACCACCGAGGGCGGCCGGCCGCCGCTGAAGATCCGCGGCGGTCAGCGCCTCCGGGGCATCGCCTACGACATGCCCATGGCCAGCGCCCAGGTGAAGTCGTGCCTGCTGCTGGCCGGCCTCTATGCCGAGGGCGAGACTCGGGTGCGCGAGCCGGCGCCGACCCGCGACCATACCGAGCGCATGCTGGGGGGCTTCGGCTACCCGGTCGAGCGCGAGGGCGACACCTGTTGGCTGCAGGGGGGAGGCCGGCTCACCGCCGCTCCCATCGACGTGCCCGCCGACATCTCCTCGGCGACCTTCTTCCTGGTGGCGGCGGCGATCACGCCGGGCGCCGACCTGGTGCTCGAGCATGTGGGCATCAATCCTACCCGGATCGGCGTGATCAACATCCTCCAGCTGATGGGCGCCGACCTGCGCCTGGAGAACCCGCGCGAGGTGGGGGGCGAGCCGGTGGCCGACCTGCATATCCGTCATGTGCCGCTCAAGGGCATCGATATTCCCCTCGACCAGGTGCCACTGGCCATCGACGAGTTCCCGGCGCTGTTCGTCGCCGCCGCCAACGCCGAGGGCACGACCCGCCTGCGTGGGGCCGAGGAACTGCGCGTCAAGGAGTCCGACCGTCTCAAGGCCATGGCCGATGGCTTCGCCATCCTGGGCATCGAGCACCAACTCTTCGATGACGGCATCGACATCGTCGGTGGAGGCGGCGAGGCGCCGAACTACACTGGTGGTCGCATCGACAGCCTGGGAGATCACCGCATCGCCATGGCATTCACCGTGGCCGCGCTGCGGGCCTCCGGCGAAATCGTTATCGACGACTGCGCCAATGTCGCCACGTCCTTTCCCGGTTTCGTCACCCTGGCGCGTCGCGTCGGGCTGTCTCTCCAGGAAGAGCAGGAGGCGTCATGAGCGAGGTAGCCCCCGTGCTGACCATCGACGGCCCCGGCGGGGCCGGCAAGGGGACCATCAGCCGCCTGGTGGCCGAGCGTCTGGGCTGGCATCTGCTGGACAGCGGGGCCTTGTACCGGCTGACGGCGCTGGCCGCCGCCAAGCACGAGGTGCCCCTCGACGACGAGATGGCGCTGGCGGGCGTCGCCGCCTCCCTGGACGTGGTGTTTCTCGCCGAGGGGGGCGAGGGGCGTATCCTGCTCGAGGGGGCGGATGCCACTCGGGCGATTCGCACCGAGCAGGTCGGTGATGCCGCCTCCCGGGTGGCCGCATTGCCGGCGGTGCGTGAGGCGCTGCTCAAGCGGCAGCGTGACTTCCGCCAGGCACCGGGACTGGTGGCCGATGGCCGTGACATGGGGACCGTGGTGTTCCGCGATGCGCCGCTGAAGATCTTCCTCACCGCCTCGGCTTCCGAGCGGGCCCGGCGGCGCCACCTGCAGTTGCGGGAGGCCGGGGTCGATGCTAATCTATCGAGTCTTCTAAAGGAGATTCAGGCACGCGATGCACGCGATATGCAACGCAGCGTGGCCCCGCTCGTACCGGCCGATGATGCCGTCGAGCTGGACACCACGAGCCTGACGATACCGGAAGTGGTGGATCGGCTGACGGAGCTGCTGGCCAAGCGTGGCCTGGCACCCGCCTCCTGAAACTCCCTTGCGGCGCCTTCGGCAAGATGTGATGACGTGGTCGGGCACCCCGTTTCCCGTGAGCCCGGCCAGGTCGAACCAGCGCCAACATCCCCGAAGGTAGTCTGAAATGGCCCGCACTCGCTGGTGGTGCGGAGGAGCGGCCCTGCCGCACACAACGTTGATCACGTAGGAACATCATGAGCGAAAGCTTTGCTGAACTGTTTGAACAGTCTCTCCAGGACATCAACATGGAGCCGGGCGCCATCGTCCCGGCTACCGTCGTCGACATCGAAGGTGACTGGGTTACCGTCAATGCCGGCCTGAAGTCCGAAGGTCAGATCCCCGCGGCCCAGTTCCGCGACGAGAACGGCGAGCTGACCATCGCCGTCGGCGACGAGGTGCATGTCGCCCTGGAAGCCGTCGAGGACGGTTTCGGCGAGACCCGCCTGTCCCGCGAGAAGGCCAAGCGCGCCGAAGCGTGGAAGGTGCTGGAAGCGGCCTTCGAGAAGGAAGAGATCGTCAAGGGCGTGATCAACGGCAAGGTCAAGGGCGGCTTCACCGTCGACGTGGATTCCATCCGCGCCTTCCTGCCGGGCTCCCTGGTCGACGTGCGTCCGGTGCGTGACACCACGCACCTCGAGAACAAGGAACTCGACTTCAAGGTCATCAAGCTCGACCCGAAGCGCAACAACGTCGTGGTGTCTCGCCGTGCCGTGCTCGAAGCCGAGAACAGCGCTGAGCGCGAGGCCCTGCTCGCCACCCTGCAGGAAGGTCAGCAGATCGTCGGTATCGTCAAGAACCTCACCGACTACGGTGCCTTCGTCGACCTCGGCGGCGTCGATGGCCTGCTGCACATCACCGACATGGCCTGGAAGCGCATCAAGCATCCGAGCGAGATCGTCTCCGTGGGCGACGAGGTCAACGTCAAGGTGCTGAAGTTCGACCGCGAGCGTAACCGCGTGTCCCTGGGCCTCAAGCAGCTGGGCGAGGATCCGTGGGTCAACATCAAGGATCGTTACCCGGAAGGCACCAAGGTGCATGCCCGCGTCACCAACCTCACCGACTACGGCTGCTTCGCCGAGCTGGAAGAGGGTGTCGAGGGTCTGGTCCACGTCTCCGAGATGGACTGGACCAACAAGAACATCCATCCGTCCAAGGTCGTCCAGGTCGGCGACGAGGTGGACGTCATGGTGCTCGATATCGACGAGGAGCGTCGTCGTATCTCCCTGGGTATCAAGCAGTGCACTGCCAACCCGTGGGAAACCTTCAACGCCCAGTACAACAAGGGCGACCGTGTGGCCGGTACCATCAAGTCGATCACCGACTTCGGTATCTTCATCGGTCTGGAAGGCGGCATCGATGGTCTGGTGCACCTGTCCGACATCTCCTGGACCGAGACCGGCGAAGAGGCCGTGCGCCAGTTCAAGAAGGGCGACGAGGCGGAAGCCGTCATTCTCTCCATCGATCCGGAGCGTGAGCGTATCTCGCTGGGCATCAAGCAGCTCGATACCGACCCGGTTGCCGAGTTCCTGGCCGTCAACGACAAGGGCTCCGTGGTCACCGGCCGCGTGGTCGAGGTCGACGCCAAGGAAGCCCACGTCGAGCTGGCTACCGATGTCGTCGCCGTGCTCAAGGCCTCCGAGATCAGCGCCGATCGCGTCGAGGATGCCCGCAACGTCCTGAACGAGGGTGACAGCGTCGAGGCCCGCATCATCGGGGTCGATCGCAAGAACCGTCAGATCAACCTGTCCATCAAGGCCAAGGATCAGGACGATACCCGTCGCAACCTGAGCAAGCTGCGCGAGCAGGACGTCGAGGGCGGTGGCCCCACCACCATCGGCGACCTCATCAAGCAGCAGATGGGTCAGGACTGAGTCGCGGATACGGTATCCGCGCCTTAGGCGCCCCTCAAGACGCCGCCCCTCGGGGCGGCGTTTTTTTATGCGGCCTTGTCCGCGCCCCGCTTGGCGGGTCGGCTTAAACCCCGGGCGCGAAGAGTGAAGAAGTAGTGGCAGAACAACTTCTAATGGAAGTGAGGAGTGGCTTTAAACTTAAGCGAGGTGGAATTGTCGGGTGCATAGTTTGACGGTTTTATTAGTGATGAGTTGCATGTGATGATATTCGGGGTAATAATACTAGGGCATCCCTTTAGGTTTCAGTCCTGGATAGAAGGAAAACAGTAGATGTCATCATTGCTGAGCAACTACATGCAGAAGGAGCAGCAACTCAAGCAGCTCCAGTCCGAACTCGAGAAGTTGGAGCATGACGAGCGTCTGAAGGCGGAGCTCGAGTTCAAGACCAAGCTTGAAGAGTTGATGAAGGAGTTTGGCAAGAGTGCCGGCGACGTCATCGAACTTCTCAATCCCCAGCCCGCCGCTACCGCCAAGTCGGCACCCGCCAGTGGTGGCGGTCGTCGCAAGCGCAAGCTGAAGATCTACAAGAACCCCAATACCGGTGAGGTCGTCGAGACCCGCGGCGGTAACCAGAAGACCCTGAAGGCCTGGAAGGACGAATTCGGTGCCGACACCGTGGAGTCCTGGCTGGTCCGCGTCGAGGAGTGATCCCTCGTGCCGGCCCCGGTCGCCGACGACGCCGCCCGAGGGCGGCGTCGCTGCGTTGCTGGTCCCGGTGCGGCGTTCAGCGGTACAGGGGGACGCGCAGCTCCAGGGCGTCGTGGCGCTTCAGCAGCTGCGGGGCCTCGCCGCTGAGGGAACGGCCATCCGGTGCCATGCCCTGGCAGGCCATGTAGAGCAGGGCCGGACGCAGCTGGTCGCGGTGTTCGAGCGTCAGGCAGGCGTAGGGGTGAGCGGGCAATTGCTGCAGCCGGAACGTGGGAGGCAGCGCCAGGCTATCGCCGCTGCCGGCGGGGAGCTGCACCCCCAGGTCCAGGCGAGGCAGCTCGCTTGCCAGGGGCTGGTCGTGGAGGATGGCGATGGTGGACGCCGAGGCCAGTTGCTCGGGCAATGCTCCGGCGTCGTGCACATGGCGCTGCCACATCCGGAGGTCGTCGAGCACCCGGAAACCGGCGTAGAGTCGGGTCAGCACCGCGCACCTCGCCGGGAGCTCCCGGATCCGATAGCTGAAGGGTGACAGGTCGCGCCGCTGGCGATTCAGGTGGAGGCGACGGCTCTGGCGATAGTGCCGCGGCGTCTGGCCGAAGTGGCGCTGGAAGGCGCGGGAAAACGCCGAGTGGTTTTGGTAGCCGCAAACTGCGGCGACGTGTCGTATCTCTTTCGGTGTATGAATGAGCAGGCGGGCTGCCCATTCGAGTCGCAGCCGGTCTCGGTAGGTGCCGGGAGAGAGTCCAAAACTGGATCGGAAGCGGCGTCGGATCTGGGAGGAGGAGTATCCCATCCGGCTTGCAAGTTCCTCGATGCCTTGCTGAGTACCCAGGGTTTCCTGCAGCCAGATTTCCGCTCGCATCATATCCGTACTCATGACCTGGCCCCTATTGATGGTGGTGCCCGCTTATTGAATCGGGAAGTGGAGGGAGCACTGTTCTCTAGTGTGGCCGGCGCGGGATATGGGCGCCGGGCTGTCCGAGATGTCGTAGTGTTCTATTAGGGTATTTGAATGCGTCATTTATGCCGGCAACCAGAGGCAAAGGCAAGTTTGCCATCGGGCATTGAGCGATTCGGCACAATGACGACTGTCCGGCATGCCCGCTCGCAGATGGTGATAGGGGGACAGTAAGCGGGTATACTTCGTTCACACCCCCGTACCATCCCATGGGCAGTGCCATTCTGGTGTCCCCGGCCTGTGCCTTGAATTGATGGGTAGCGAATGAAACAGCAGAATTCACGAAAGCCAATGGACGAGCGTGAGAAGTTGCGCAAGTTCCGCGAGCTCGATGATGCCTTTGCCGAAGCGCTGAAGGAGCTCGAAAACCCCGACAGTCGACTGGACATCCCCACCGGCCCTCCTGTGCGCTCTCTCGAAGCGCAGGAGCCGCCGGACGACGCGGCCACCCAGCAGGCCTTCGAGCGTCGTCTCAAGACCCTGATGCAGGACTATGCGCAGCCCGCCGAGAGCGTCAGTCGCCTCCTCGAGACGCTGCGCTCCCTCGGCCATATCGCCTGATCGGGGGCATCAGTTCCGATACCGGTAGATCCTCAGGCTCGGCAGCAAGGGCGTGTCCTCCAGGCGCTCATCGCGGCGGCGTGCCCGTGTGCGCTTTTCCGGCGGAGATGGCGGCGGCTGGTTGTGGTCGGGCAGCCGGCCGTCCTCGGATGGCACGAACAGTGGCAGGGCGACGTTCATCGCGCGACGGGTATGGCCGTCCGGCAAGGGCTCCCGAAAGAACAGGTTGGCCCGCATCAGCGGCGCCTGTGGCTGGACCTGGGCCAGAGGCTCGCCGTCGGGGAGGCCGGCCAGCTTGCGCAGCTGGAGGCGAACATGCGGGGCCTCGGTGTCGAGGGCCAGCAGTCGTTGTTCGGCCTCACGCACCGTCAGCCGCTTGATCGAGCGCCCGCTGGCATACCAGGCCAGCCGGACCCTGGCCACCGGTGCCGGCGCCAGGGGAATGGCACGCCAGCACTGCTTGAGGTGCAGGCGCGCCAGGCCGCTACCGCTCAGGTGGCCATGCAGGCCGGGGTGCCGGAAGGGCAGTACCGCCTTGATCTCGGGGATCAGCGAGGGCGCCTGCTCGCGGATCTGGACCAGCAGCGCGGCGAAGGCCTGCTTGGCGGCATTCACCCGGGCTGCCTGCTCCATCACGTCTGCATCGGCCGCGACCAGTCCCACATGGCTGCGGGTGCTACGGCCGTCCTGGCCATCCTGATACCAGAAGTCCATCAGTACGCTGTGCAGCCAGTCCGCATCGGCCGCGCCCCGGGAAAAGGCCCAGGCCCGGCCCGGCGACGCACGCCAGGTGGCGACCAGCCCCTCGGTGTTGTCTACCAGGCTGTCATAGGCGGCTTCCAGCTCCGCCAGCAAGCGATACTCCGGGCGCGCCGCCATCGTCGTCACCCGCCGTCACCATCCCGCTCGGCCCGGGCCAGCAAGGCGTCGATGTCGGTCTCGTCCATGGCCGGTTCGCCGGCGATGCGGTGCGACTCATCGGCCCAGGCGCCCAGGTCCAGCAAGCGGCAGCGCTTGCTGCAGAAGGGGCGGTAGGGGTTGTCCTCGGTCCAGCGTACCGTCTGGCGGCACTGGGGGCAGGCGACCTCGAGGGGGCGGTCGTTGGGGACTTGGCTCATCGCGGACACTCGTCAGGGCAGTGGATGTCAGGGGGTTGCCCACAAGGATGACGAATCAGCGCGGTGCGGGCAAACCGGCCAGGGCACGGTAGCGTCGGTCGAGGGTCTCGACCTGGGCGGCCAGGCCGGCCTCGTCGCCGGCATTGTCGATCACGTCATCGGCACGTTGGAGTCGCTCCCGGCGGGGCATCTGGGCGGCCACGATGGCCCTGGCCTGTGCCTCGTCGACATCGTCCCGTCGTGCCGTGCGGGCGATCTGCACGGCTTCGGGAACGTCGATCACCAGGCAGCGGTCGACCAGCGACGCCTGTCCCGACTCGAAGAGCAGCGGCGAGACCAGCAGCGCATAGGGGGCCTCGCTGCGACGGAAGGCCGCCAGGCGCTCGAGAAGACGCTCGCGTATCCGCGGGTGGGTGGCCGACTCCAGCCAGCGACGCTCTTCCGGGGCGGCGAAGACGATCTCGCGCAGGGCGCGACGGTCGAGTCTGCCATCCGCGTGAAGGATCCGCTGGCCATAGCGGGCGGTGATCTCCGCCAGGGCCGGCTCGCCCGGCTCGACGATCTCCCGGGCCGTGTCGTCGGCATCCACCCAGGGGATGCCCCGCCGGGCAAAGGCCCGCGTCACCGTGGACTTGCCGGAGGCGATGCCGCCGGTCACGCCGATGATCAGGGTCGCGGAAGCCATTTCAGAACACCAGCTGGAGGTAAGTGGCCATCAGGGGCTCGCCGGCCAGTAGGGCGATCCAGCCGGCCACGGCCAGCCAGGGGCCGAAGGGCATCGGCGCGCCCCGCAGGCGGGGCAGGACCAGCTGGGCCAGGATGCCCACCAGGGCCCCGGCACCGGCGGCGAGGATCAGTACCAGGGGCAGGAACTGCCAGCCCAGCCAGGCGCCCAGGGCAGCGAGCAGCTTGAAGTCGCCATAGCCCATGCCTTCCTTGCCGGTGACCAGCTTGA
The DNA here is from genome assembly GCF_003966155.1 of Halomonas nitroreducens. Lineage (GTDB taxonomy): Bacteria > Pseudomonadota > Gammaproteobacteria > Pseudomonadales > Halomonadaceae > Halomonas > Halomonas nitroreducens. The sequence goes on along the minus strand of NZ_RXNS01000002.1, from coordinate 167,540 downwards.
ACAGCCAGTAGAAGCTCCACAGGGCCAGGTAGCCGGTCATGGCGCCGATCACCGCCGCCGCCAGCGCCGGCGGCTGGAAGACCAGCTGGTACAGCAGGCCCGCCCAGAGTAGCGGCAGGGTGAGGATGTCCGGCAGCAGCTGGGTACGCATGTCGATCACGGCCATGGCCAGCAGGGCCAGGCAGGCACCCAGGATGAACAGTCCCTGCAGCGTGGAACCGTAGAGTCCCACCACCGCCAGGCTCAGCAGGCCGCCGGCCAGCTCCACCAGCGGGTACTGGGCGCTGATCCGTCCATGGCAGCTGGCGCAGCGCCCGCGGCGCTTGAGCCAGCCGATCAGCGGGATGTTGTCGTGCCAGGCGATGGGGGTCTCGCAGCGGGGACACAGCGAGGGGGGGCGGACCAGGTTGAACGGTGGCGGCGATTCGGCCTCGAGCTCCAGGGCATCCCGCGCCTCGGCCCGCCATTCGCGCATCAGCATGACCGGCAGCCGGGTGATCACTACATTGAGGAAGCTGCCCAGGCACAGGCCGAGGACCGCCGCCAGCGGCCAGAGCAGGGTAGGGGGGAGGTCGACTAGCAAGGGGCGCTCCTTTGCGCATGGGGGTCTGTTTGCCATTCTATCGGCCCGGGCCCCGACTTGTCCGGTCTCTTCTATGCTGAGAGCGTCACGTCGAGACCCGGGCTGTCCTGGCTGGCGCCTATGGGCTAGAATCTCCCCCCTTCACACGTCAGGAAGCGACCATGACCCAGACGCTTGGACCGGTGATGCTGGACCTGGAAGGTCCCTGCCTGCGCGACGAGGAACGCGAACTGCTGCGGCGCCCGGAGGTCGGTGGCGTGATCCTGTTCGGCCGCAATATCGAGGATGCCGTCCAGGTGCGTGAGCTGTGCCAGGCAATCCGTCGCGAGTCGTCGTCGCTGTTGCTGGCCATCGACCAGGAGGGTGGGCGCGTGCAGCGCCTGCGCCAGGGCGTGACCCGCCTGCCGGCCATGGGGCGGCTGGGGCGCGAGGCTGCGGCGGCGCCCGAGGTGGCCCAGCGGCTCTGCCAGGATGCGGGGTGGCTGCTGGGTATGGAGATGGCGGCCTGTGGCCTGGATCTCAGCCTTGCGCCGGTGCTCGATGTCGATACCGGGTGCTCCTCGGTGATCGGCGATCGCAGTTTCGGTGCCTCGCCGGAGGGCGTGACGCGTCTCGCCGGCGCCTTCGTCGATGGTCTCCACGAGGCCGGCATGGCGGCGGTCGGCAAGCATTTTCCCGGTCACGGGGGGGGGGCCGCGGACTCCCACCTGGAGCTGCCCGTGGACGAACGTCCCCTGGAGGCGCTGCGTCGACATGACCTGCTGCCCTTCCAGGCCCTGGCGTCACGACTGGGGGGGGTGATGCCCGCCCACGTGGTCTACCCGGCCTTCGACCATCGCCCCGCCGGCTTCTCGCCGGCGTGGCTCGGCCTGCTGCGCGAGTCGCTGGGCTTCAAGGGGGCCATCTTTTCCGATGACCTGAGCATGGCCGGCGCCTGTTCGGCCGGAGATCCCGCCGAGCGGGCGCGACTGGCGCTGGAGGCCGGCTGCGACATGCTGCTGGTCTGCAACGATCGCGCCGCGGCCCTCGAGGTGGTCGCGGCCTGCGAGGGGCGCACGACCAAGCGGGCCGCCAAGCTGCGCTACGGACGGGCCCGCCCCGATCTGGATGCCCTGGGGGCGCTGTCCCGCTGGCGCCGCGTGCATGCCCGTCTCGAGGCCATGGCCGCCGACTGACGTCCCACCGCTGATTGAACGACGAGCCCTACGATGCCCAAACTCGATGCCGACGCCCTCCCGTCCCTGGCCGACATGCGTGAGGTCATGAACTCCGCCGACTGCCTGATCGACCAGGAGCAGGTCGAGCGCGCCCTCGACCGCATGGCCGACGAGATCACCCGCGACCTCGGCGACAAGCTGCCGGTCTTCTACTGCGTGATGAACGGAGGTCTGATCACCACCGGGCACTTGTTGACGCGGCTCGGTTTTCCCCTGGAAGTGGATTACCTGCATGCCACCCGCTATCGCGGGGGCATCCGGGGCGGCGAGCTGTTCTGGCGCGTCTCCCCGGAGATTCCCATGGCCGGCCGGCACGTGGTGATCGTCGATGACATCCTCGACGAGGGTGCGACCCTCGCCGCCATCCTCGATTACTGCCGCGAGGCCGGTGCCGCCAGCATCACCACCGCCGTGCTGGTGGACAAGCGTCACGACCGCAAGGCCGTACCCGACCTCAAGGCGGACTACTGCAGCCTCGAGGTGGCTGACCGCTATGTGTTTGGTTTCGGCATGGACTACAAGGGCTACTGGCGCAATGCGCCCGGTATCTTCGCCCCCCAGGGCATGTAGCCCACTCTATCGAGCGGGAGCCTTAAGCTTGAAGCTCGAAGAAAAACACCCCCTTCGGTTTCCCGAAAGGGGTGTTGTGGTCTGCCGGTTAAGTTCACGCTGATTTCCAGCTTCCAGCTTCCAGCTTCCAGCTTCCAGCTTCCAGCTTCCAGCTTCCAGCTTCCAGCTATCAGTCCAGGCCCAGCTCGTGGGTAGCCTCCTCGCGCATCTTGAACTTCTGGATCTTGCCGGTGACGGTCATCGGGAAGGCGTCGACGAACTTCACGTAGCGCGGCACCTTGTAGTGGGCGATCTTGCCCTTGCAGAAGGCCTTGAGGCCCTCCTCGTCGAGGCTCTCGCCCTCGCTCAGCTTGACCCAGGCCATGACCTCCTCGCCGTACTTCTCGTCGGGCACGCCGATCACCTGGACGTCGGAGATGGCCGGGTGGGTATACAGGAAGTCCTCGATCTCGCGGGGATAGATGTTCTCGCCGCCGCGAATGATCATGTCCTTGATGCGGCCGACGATGGCCACGTAGCCTTCCTCGTCCATGGTGGCCAGGTCGCCGGTATGCATCCACCCTGCGCCGTCGATGGCCTTGGCGGTGGCCTCCTCGTTGTTCCAGTAACCGAGCATGACGCTGTAGCCCCGGGTGCACAGCTCGCCGGTCTCGCCGCGGGGGACCACGGCCCCGGTCTCCGGGCTGACCAGCTTGACCTCGAGATGCGGGTGGATGGTGCCCACCGTGGTCACGCGCTTTTCCAGCGGGGCGTCGGTCTGGGTCTGGAAGCTCACCGGACTGGTCTCGGTCATGCCGTAGCAGATGGTCACGTCCTGCATGTTCATCTTGTCGATGACCTTGCGCATCACCTCGATGGGGCAGATGGAGCCGGCCATGATGCCGGTGCGCAGGTTGCTCAGGTCAAACCGCTCGAAGTCGGGGTGCTCGAGCTCGGCGATGAACATGGTCGGCACGCCATACAGGGTGGTGGCACGCTCCTCGTCCACGGCCTCCAGGGTCGCCTGGGCATCGAAGCCGTCACCGGGATAGATCATGGTCGCGCCGTGGCTGACGCAGCCGAGATTGCCCATCACCATGCCGAAGCAGTGGTAGAGCGGTACCGGGATGACCATGCGGTCGGCTTCGCTGAGGTTCATGGTGCGTGCCACGAAGAAGCCGTTGTTGAGGATGTTGTGGTGGGAGAGGGTGGCGCCCTTGGGGGCACCGGTGGTCCCCGAGGTGTACTGGATGTTGATCGGCTCGTCGAACTCCAGGCTGGCCTGGAGTTCGGCGAGCCGGTCGGCGCCGACCCGGTCGGCGTGGGCCAGCAGGCCCGTCCAGCTATGCATGCCCGGAAGCGCCCGTTCCTCATCGAGGCAGATTACCCGCTTGAGGTCGGGCAGGCCGGCAATGGCCAGGCTGTCCGGGGAGCCGTCGCGCAGCTCGGGGGCCAGTTCCGCCAGGGTGGCCACGTAGTCGGAGGTCTTGAAGGCCCCCTGCAGGATCAGCGTGGAGGTGCCGGATTGCTTGAGAGCGTAGTCCAGCTCATGGGTCCGATAGCTGGGATTGATGTTGACCAGGATGGCGCCGATCTTGGCCGTGGCGAACTGGGTGATGGTCCACTCGGCGCAGTTGGGCGACCATATGCCGACCCGGTCCCCCTTGGCGACGCCCAGGGCCAGTAGCGACCGGGCCGCCTGGTCGACGGCCTGCTGCAGCTCCTGCCAGCTGTAGCGCAGTCCCTGATGGCGGCTGATCAGGGCATCCCGCTCGGGGAAGCGCTCGACGGTGTCGTCGAAGCAGTCGCCGATGGTCTGGCCCTTCAACGGAGTGTCGCTGATACCGCTGACATAGCTGATCTGACGGGTTTGGCGTGACATGGTGGCTCTCGTCTTGTTGTGGCATGAACGCTTGGGGCACCGGGAAAGGTCACGCGGCGGCCGCGACCCGGCTAGGCCTCCTGGTCCAGCTGGCGCAGTACCTCACGGGCCCGCTGGTCCACGTCATCGATCTCCATGCGCATCAGGCGGATGTCCTCGAGCTGTCGCTCGAGATTGGCCCGCTTGTCGGCGAGGATCTCCAGCAGTCGCTTGAGCTGACGGGCATTTCCGTCGGGCATGGCGTCGTACATCATCACCACCTCGCGGATCTCGGCCAGCGAGAATCCCAGCCGCTTGCCGCGCAGGGTGAGCTTCAGCCGCACCCGATCCTTCTCCCGGTAGATGCGTTTCTGTCCCTGGCGGGTCGGGGCCAGCAGCCCCTCCTGCTCGTAGAAGCGGATGGTGCGAGGCGTGACCTCGAACATTCGCGCCAGTTCGCCGATGCTGTAGGTACGCTGCTGCCGGGGCAAGGCGTCCGTCTGGGCATCGGGGGCCTGGGGTGAAGATCGACTCATGGCTTTAGTCCTGTAGCCGGGTGGTCCACCGGCGGTTTCCCACCTCGTCTGGAAACCCTAGACGAGGTTTACGTTAACGTAAAGTGCTTGTTCGACCATGGGGTGATATGGGATAAACCAAGCAAGTGCTAGGTTGGTGCCCAACCGACGGGCCGAGCGTCGCTTCGACGCGCGAGCCACCGAGGGGCGGGGCGCCATCACGATCCCACATTCCATTGCCGTTCGAAGAGAGGTTCCCATGGATTTTGCGCTGACCGATGATCAGAAGGCGCTGGCCGCTGCCGCCGCCGATTTCGCCCGGGCCGAGCTGGCCGAGCATGCCGCGGACTGGGATGCGCGCAGTCACTTTCCGGTGGATGTCATCCGCCGGGCCGGCGAGGCGGGCTTCCTCGGGATCTACACCCCCGAGGCGCAAGGCGGCCTGGGGCTGCCGCGCCTGGAGGCCTCGCTGATCTTCGAGCAGCTCGCTCAGGGCTGCATCGCCACCACCGCCTACCTGACCATCCACAACATGGTGACTTGGATGGTGGCCAGCTGGGGCGACGAGGCCCTGCGCGAACGCTATGTCCCGGCCATGATAGCCGGTGAGGCGCTGGGGTCCTACTGTCTGACGGAGCCGGGCGCCGGTTCGGATGCCGCCAGCCTGAAGACTCGGGCCGTGCGCGAAGGCGACGAGTACGTGATATCCGGCAGCAAGATGTTCATCTCCGGGGCCGGTGCCACGGACGTGCTGGTGGTGATGGCGCGCACAGGCGCCCCCGATAGCGGCGCCGCAGGCATCTCGGCCATCCTGGTGCCCGCCGATGCCGCGGGGGTCGAGGTCGGCAAGAAGGAAGAAAAGATGGGCTGGAAGAGCCAGCCGACCTGCCTGATCAGCTTCGACGGCGTGCGGGTACCGGTGGGCAATCGTCTGGGCGAGGAGGGCGAGGGCTTCCGGTTCGCCATGAAGGGCCTGGACGGCGGTCGGCTCAACATCGCCAGCTGCTCCCTGGGGGCAGCCCAGCAGGCGTTGACCCTGGCCAGGGACTACATGGCCGAGCGCAAGCAATTCGGGCGTGAGCTGTCGAGCTTCCAGGCCCTGCAGTTCAAGCTCGCCGATATGGCCAGCGAGCTGACCGCCGCCCGGTTGATGGTGCGTCATGCCGCCTGGCGCCTCGACCAGGGCGACCCCGAGGCCCCCGCCCACTGTGCCATGGCCAAGCGCTTCGCCACCGACATGGGCTTCAATGTCTGCAACGAGGCCCTGCAGCTGCATGGCGGCTATGGTTATATCCGCGAATACCCCCTCGAACGCCTGGTTCGCGACACCCGCGTGCATCAGATCCTCGAGGGCACCAACGAGATCATGCGGCTGATCGTCGCTCGCCGGCTGCTCGCCGACGGCGTCATCGAGTCGCTTCAGTAACCGGACACCAGGAGAGACATCGATGTCGGACCTCGCGGTTTGCTTCGACGAACTACCCACCCGCGGCGGCGGCCGCGTCGGCGTGGCCAGGCTCAATGCGCCAAAGGCCCTCAATGCCCTGTCGCTGGAAATGATCCAGCGCCTCGAGGCCAAGCTCGAGACCTGGGCGGTGGACCGCAGCGTGGTCGCGGTCTGGCTGGAGGGCAGCGGGGACAAGGCATTCTGTGCCGGCGGCGACGTGGTGTCGCTGTATCGCTCCCTCATGGATGAGGGTGACGTGCGGGGCCCGGACCGGGGCGGCCTGTTCGCCGAGACCTACTTCACCGCCGAGTATCGCCTGGATCACCGGATCCACACCTATCCCAAGCCGCTGATGGTGTGGGGCGACGGCATCGTCATGGGCGGCGGCCTGGGCCTGCTGGCCGGCGGCTTCCAGCGCCTGGCCACCGAGATCACCCGGATCGCCATGCCCGAGATCACCATCGGCCTCTACCCGGACATCGGTGCCAGCTGGTTCCTCAACCGTATGCCCCCGGGCATCGGCGCCTACCTGGGACTCACCGGTGCCCAGCTCAACGCCCGGGACGCCCTGGATCTGGGGCTGGCGGATCGCTTTATCCCTCGCGACCGGCGTGACGACCTGCTCGGCGCCCTGGCCGAGGCCGACTACGGTGATCACGCCCCTGCGGACTGCCGACTGGCCGTGGAAGGCGTGCTGGATCGCTTCGAGGCTCGCGACCAGGCTCCCGAGGGCCAGGTCTGGCCGCTGCGCGATCACCTCCAGTCGCTGGTGGGTGAGACCGGGGCCGCCGACGCCACCGCACGGATCCTCGCCGACGCCAACGACGACCCCTGGCTCGCGGCCAACCGTGGGCGACTCGCCTCCGGCTGCCCGATGACCGCGCACCTGGTGTGGCGGATGCTCGAGCGTCATCGCCACAGCTCCCTGGCCGATGCTTTCCGCGACGAACTGGGCCTGTCGGTGCAGTGCTGCCGCCAGGGCGACTTCCCCGAGGGCGTGCGCGCCCTGCTGATCGACAAGGACAAGCAGCCGAAGTGGTCCCACGCCGACGTGGACAGCGTCCCCGAAGCGGACATCCAGGCCCTGTTCATCTCACCCTGGAGCAAGGAAGAGCACCCCCTGCGGGATCTGGGCATGGGCCACCGCGTAGCCTGACTGGGCCCAGCCGGGCCATTGCAGCTGCGTCTGACAAGGGGCGCCGGGGGCAAGCCGAAGAGGAGGTCCTGCGCCAGGAAGCGGCGGACAAGGAAGACCATCCGGTGGATGCTCTTCCCGCCGAACGGGATGGCCAAGGATGGCCACCCCAGGCCCTGCATGCGCCGCAGGATGCGAGAGCGCTGCAGGGCGTCGGTAACGTCCAGGGAGGTATTCACAGCGCCTGCCCGATGGTCCGGCCCCCCGGGGCGGGTCGACGGATCCGCCTCGAGCGATACCGCTATCGGCGCTAGCCCCGCCGGGTTGGCCCGCACGCTCTGCCACAACTCACAAGACATCAAGGAGCAACGCCATGAAGATCGCATTTATCGGACTCGGCAACATGGGGGCGCCCATGGCCGCCAACCTCCTCCAGGCAGGACATGACGTCTGCGTCTTCGACCTGGTCGAGGCCGCCATGGCGGACCTGGAAGGGCAGGGCGCCCGGCGCGGCGAGAGCGCCGAGGCGGCCTGCCGCGACGCCGAGGTGGTCATCTCCATGCTGCCTGCCGGCACCCATGTCCGTAGCCTCTACCTGGGACGCGAGGGCCAGGCCGGCCTGCTTGACGCCCTCGGCCACCGACCGCTGATCATCGACGCCTCGACCATTTCCCCGGACGATGCCCGGACGGTGGGGGTCGCCGCCACCGAGCGCGGCCTGACCTATCTGGATGCCCCGGTCTCCGGCGGGGTCGGCGGGGCCAAGGCCGGCTCCCTGACGTTCATCGTCGGTGGTGACGCCCAGGGCTTCGACCAGGCCCGGCCGGTGCTCGAGGGCATGGGCAAGAACATCTTCCATGCCGGCGAGATCGGTGCCGGCCAGGTGGCCAAGATCTGCAACAACATGCTGCTGGGTATCCTGATGAGCGGCACCGCCGAGGCGCTGTCGCTGGGCGTCAAGAACGGCCTTGACCCGGCGGTGCTCTCCGAGATCATGAAGCAGAGCAGCGGCGGCAACTGGGCGCTCAACGTCTACAATCCCTGGCCCGGGGTGATGGAAGGCTCGGCGGCGTCCCGCGACTACCAGGGCGGCTTCCTCACCGACCTGATGGCCAAGGACCTGGGGCTGGCCTGGGAGCTGGCGCTCAAGGCCAGGGCCAGCGTGCCCATGGGCTCTCAGGCCCGCAACCTCTTTGCCCTGCACAGCGCCCAGGGCCACGGCGGGCTGGATTTCTCGAGCATCCAGCAGCTCTACCGGGCGGGCGAGGGGCAGTGATTCACTGACCGTCGTGGGGGCACCGCGACGGGCGGGCCCTTTGGCAGGCGGAACGCAAACGGGCACACTCGGTGCCCGTTTGCTTCACGAGAGCCCCGATGCCCGCCTCCACTTCCTCCTCCCCGCCACCCTCCTCGGCACGCCCGGTGCGGCGCGACCTGCTGGAAGGCCCCCTCGGCACCACCCTGCTGCGCAAGAGCCTGCCCGTGGTGGGCGGCATGCTCGCCATGATGAGCTTCAACCTGGTGGATACCTGGTTCGTGTCGCGGCTCGGCACCGCCCCCCTGGCCGGCGTCGCCTTCACCTTTCCGGTGGTCTTCGCCGTCATCAGCCTGGCGATCGGCCTGGGGATCGGCACGTCGGCGGTGGTGGCCCGTCGCCTGGGCCAGGGCAACCTCGCCGCGGTGCGGCACCGGGCCACCGATGCGGCCCTGCTGGCGCTGGTGGTGGGGCTTGCCGTATCTGCCCTGGGCCTGGCCACGCTGGAGCCGCTGTTTCGCCTGCTCGGTGCCGATGCCGCCCTGCTGCCGCATATCCGCGACTACATGGGGGTCTGGTACCTGGGCGCGGCGGCGGTGATCGTGCCGCGGGTGCTCAACAGCGTGCTGCGCGCCCACGGCAATACCCGTGTCACGGGCCTGATGATGGGACTGGCCGCACTGGTCAACGGTGTCCTCGACCCGCTGCTGATCTTCGGTCCCGGGCCGCTGCCGGCGTTGGGGGTCCAGGGCGCTGCCCTGGCCACGGTGATCAGCTGGAGTCTGATGACGCTGGCGCTTTGCTGCCATCGTGAACTCCGCAGCCTGGTCGCCCTGCGTGACCTGGGACCCGTGCGGTTGCTCCAGTCGTGGCGGGAGCTGGGGCACATTGCCGCCCCGGCAGCGCTGACCAGCGTCTTCACCCCCATCGCCATGGCGCTGGTGACCCGGGTCGTGGCGAGCCATGGCCATACCGCCGTGGCGGGGTATGGGGTCGGCAGCCGTCTCGAGGCCATCTCGCAGATCGCCGTACTGGCGCTCTCCATGACGCTTTCCCCGCTGGTCAGCCAGAACGCCGGGGCCGGCCATTACGCCCGGGTACGCCGGGCGGTGCTCGGCTGTTTCGGCTTCGTGCTGGTCTGGCAGCTGCTGGTCTGGGGCCTGCTGCAGCTCCTGGCGCCCTGGCTGGTGGCCAGCTATGCGGCGGGCGAGGCCGTCGGCGCGGTGTTGCGTCGCTTCCTGTGGCTGGTGCCGCTCGGCCTGGGGGCCCAGGGCGTGGTGATCCTGGCCGTGTCCTCGCTCAATGCCCTGCACCGGCCAGCCCTCGCCATGCGCCTGTCGGTGGTGCGGCTGTTCGTGCTCACCGTGCCGCTGGCCTGGCTGGGCGGCGCCCTGGCCGGTCCCACGGGGATCTTCGCCGGTCTGCTCGCGGCCAATCTGCTGATGGCCGGGTTGGCCTGGTGGCAGCTACGACTTGTGCTGGATCAGGATTCCCTCAGTCAATCGACCGGCTAGGCTTGGCAGGTGGAGGGTGAAGGTCTACATTTGTATGGAATGTAGAAATTGCTAAGGAGTGTTCACCATGAGCCAGATCACCCCCGTCACCTGGGACGACCCCCTGCGGCTATTCGACCAGCTCGACGAGGACGAGCGGATGGTCCTGCAGACCGCCCACGACTACTGCCAGGACAAGCTGCTGCCGCGGGTGCTCGAGGCCAACCGCCACGAGCACTTCGACCGCGAGATCATGAACGAGATGGGGGAGCTGGGCCTGCTGGGGGCCACCCTGGAGGGCCATGGCTGTGCCGGGATGAACTATGTCAGCTACGGCCTGATCGCCCGGGAGGTCGAGCGGGTCGACTCGGGTTACCGCAGCGCCATGAGCGTGCAGTCGAGCCTGGTGATGTACCCCATCGACGCCTTCGGCAGCGAGACGCAGAAGGCCCGCTATCTGCCGAAGCTGGCCAGCGGCGAGTGGGTGGGGGCCTTCGGCCTGACCGAGCCCGACCACGGCTCTGACCCCGGCGGCATGTCCACCCGGGCCACCCGCACCGACGGGGGCTGGCGACTCAACGGCACCAAGACCTGGATCACCAACTCGCCCATCGCCGATGTCCTCGTGGTCTGGGCACGCGATGACGACGGCGTGATCCGCGGCTTCCTGCTCGAGAAGGGCATGGCGGGGCTGTCCGCCCCCAAGATCGAGGGCAAGTTCAGCCTGCGCGCTTCGGTCACCGGCCAGATCGCCCTGCAGGACGTGGAGGTCTCCGACGACCAGCGCCTGCCCGGTGTCACCGGCCTCAAGGGCCCCTTCTCCTGCCTCAACCGGGCCCGCTACGGGATCGCCTGGGGCAGCATGGGCGCTGCGGAGGCCTGCTGGCATGCTGCCCGCCAGTACACCCTCGACCGCAAGCAGTTCGGTCGCCCCCTGGCCGCCAACCAGCTGATCCAGAAGAAGCTCGCCGACATGCAGACCGAAGTCACCCTGGGGCTTCAGGCGGCGCTGCGGGTGGGGCGTATGATCGACGCGGGGCAGCTGGTACCGGAGGCCATCTCGCTGATCAAGCGCAACAACTGCGGCAAGGCCCTGGATATCGCCCGCCAGGCCCGGGACATGCACGGCGGCAACGGCATCAGCGACGAATACCATGTGATCCGCCATGTGATGAACCTCGAGGCGGTCAACACCTACGAGGGCACCCATGACGTCCATGCGCTGATTCTGGGGCGGGCCCAGACCGGCCTGCAGGCCTTTACCGGCTGACTTCTGGCAAGGAGACGCTGATGAGTGGACCCCTAGACGGCGTGGTGGTTCTGGACATGTCGCGGGTGCTGGCCGGCCCCTGGGCCGGCCAGCTGCTGGCGGACCTGGGCGCGCGGGTGATCAAGATCGAGCATCCCGAGCGCGGCGACGACACCCGGGGCTGGGGACCGCCCTGGCTCGAGGGCGAGGCCGACGCGTCGCGCCTGGCGGCCTACTACCTCTGCGCCAACCGCGGCAAGCAGTCGCTGGCCGTGGACATCGCCACCCCGGACGGCCAGGCCCTGGTGCGGGCCCTGGCCGAGGGTGCCGATGTGGTGCTGGAGAACTTCAAGGTCGGCGGGCTGGCGAAGTACGGCCTGGACGCGGCGCGACTGCGCGCGCGCAACCCGCGGCTGACGGTCTGCTCCATCACCGGCTTCGGCCAGGACGGTCCCTATGCGCATCGCGCGGGTTACGACTTCATGATCCAGGCCATGGGGGGGCTGATGAGCCTGACCGGTGAGCCCGACGGCCTGCCCATGAAGACCGGCGTGGCGATCACCGACGTGATGACCGGGCTCTATGCCACCATCGGGGTGCTGGCCGCCCTGCACGAGCGTCGCCGGACCGGGGAAGGGCGCCATATCGACGTGGCGCTGCTGGACGTCCAGCTGGCCACCCTGGCCAACCAGGCGCTCAATGCGCTGGTCACCGGCCAGGACCCCGAGCGTCACGGCAATGCCCACCCCAATATCGTGCCCTACCAGGCCTTCGCCTGCGCCGACGGCCACCTGGTGCTGACCGTGGGCAATGACGCCCAGTTCGCCCGGCTCGCGGACCTGCTCGGCCGCCCCGAGTGGGCCGGGGACCCGGCCTTCGCCACCAACGCCGCGCGGGTCGGCAACCGCGAGGTACTGGTGCCGATGATCGCCGAGGCCTTCCTGGCCCAGGGGCGGGATGCCTGGCTTGCCGAGCTCGAGGCGCGGGGCATTCCCGCCGGCCCCATCAACACCCTCACCGAGGTCTTCGCCGATCCCCAGGTGCGTCACCGCGGCCTGTGCCGGGAGCTGCCAGACGGCGGAAGGCGCATCCCCCAGGTGGCCAACCCGCTGCGCTTCGACGGCGACAGCGTCACCAGCGAGGTGCCGCCGCCGGGGCTCGGGCAGGACAGCGATGCGCTGCTGGCCGAGATGGGGCTGACGGCGGCGGACATTGCCCGGCTGCGGCGCCAGGGCATCGTGCGTTAGCGGGGGGAGAAGCGTCGATTGATGCCGGTCTCGGCGATCATCCGGGTAGAAATCTCCTCCACCGAGAAGCGGGTGGTATCGATGAACGGGATGTGCATGCGCCGGTACAGGGCCTCGGCCTGCTGGACCTCCTGCACACACTGATCGATGGAGCTGTAGCGGCTGTTGGGGCGTCGCTCGTGGCGGATCGCCGCCAGCCGCCGCGGGTCGATGGTCAGGCCGAACAGCTTGTGGCGATGCGGCTCCAGTGCCTTGGGCAGCTTGAGGTTGCCGTCCTCGTCCTGGTCGTCCTCGGTGAGCGGGTAGTTGGCGGCGCGAATGCCGAACTGCAGTGCCAGATAGAGCGAGGAGGGCGTCTTGCCGCAGCGCGATACCCCCACCAGAATGATGTCGGCCTTGTCGTACTGATGCGTGCGGGCCCCGTCGTCGTTGTCCAGGGCGAAATGCACCGAGTGAATACGGTCCATGTAGACGTCGTCGCGCCCGATGGCGTGGGTCCGGCCCACGCTGTAAGAGGAGTGGGTGGCCAGCTCCTGCTCCAGGGGCTTGAGGAAGGTGGAGAAGATGTCCACCTTGAAGCCCGGCGCGTCGCGGATCACGTCGCGTACGTCCTGATCGACGATGGTGTCGATGATGATGGGTTGCTCGCCGTCCTTGACCGCCGCGCCCTCGATGATCTGGACCAGGCCCCGGGCCTTGTCGATGCTGTCGATATAGGGCTTGGTGAGCATGCGGATCTCGACGTTCTCGAACTGGGCCAGCAGGCTGCGACCCAGGCTCTCGGCGGTGATGCCGGTGCCGTCGGAAATGAAGAAGGCGGTACGGGGCATGGCGGGGTGTCGCTCAGGCTGTGGGAAAGGCCCTCCATTGTCGAGCCTGTTCGGTCATGGCACAAGCCGCGGCACAGGGCGCTCACTACAGGAATCGGCGCTTCCGGGAAAATGTTGTAAAAAACCTCCAGTGACTTCGATGTTAGACCAATGGCGAATATGGATCGCCGCTGGTAGAGTCGCCAACATCCAGTCATGACGGCGCGCCAAGGAGTTCCCGGCGACGCCATCCAAGGGGGTCTCACGTGGACAATTACATTCTGTGGTTCGATCAGTTGGGCATGGATGATGTCGAGCGGGTAGGCGGCAAGAACGCCTCACTCGGCGAGATGATCTCCAACCTCGCCGGTGCCGGCGTCACCGTTCCCGGTGGCTTCGCCACCACGGCGGACGCCTATCGCGAATTCCTGTCCCACGAGGGGCTCAACGACCGCATCAATCAGGCACTCGCCACCCTGGACGTGGATGATGTCGCCGAGCTGTCCCGGGTCGGGGCCCAGATCCGCCAGTGGGTGATCGACACGCCGCTGCCGCCGGCCTTCGAGCAGGCGCTGCGCGACAGCTACGAGGAGCTGCTGGCCCGGCATCCCAACCTCAAGGTGGCGGTACGCAGCTCGGCCACCGCCGAGGACCTGCCGGACGCCTCCTTCGCCGGCCAGCAGGAGACCTTCCTCAATATCGAGGGCTTCGACAACATCAAGCGCGCCGTCCACGAGGTGTTCGCCTCGTTGTTCAATGACCGGGCGATCTCCTACCGCGTGCACCGCGGCTATGCTCACGAGAACGTGGCGCTGTCGGCCGGCGTGCAGAAGATGGTGCGCTCCGAGACCGGCGCCTCCGGCGTGATGTTCACCCTGGACACCGAGTCCGGCTACCGCGATGCGGTCTTCGTCACCGCCTCCTGGGGACTGGGCGAGACCGTGGTGCAGGGCGCCGTGAACCCCGATGAGTTCTACGTCCACAAGCCGACCCTGGCCGCCGACCGTCCGGCGGTCCTGCGTCGTAACCTGGGCTCCAAGCTGATCAAGATGGTCTATACCGACGACGCCAGCGCCGGCAAGTCCGTGGAGACCGTCGACGTGCCCCTGGCCGATCGCAGCCGCTTCTGCGTCGACGACCAGCAGGTCATGGCGCTGGCCCGCCAGGCGGTGATCATCGAGGAGCACTACGGTCGTCCCATGGACATCGAGTGGGCGCTGGACGGCGACGACGGCAGCCTCTACATCGTCCAGGCGCGTCCCGAGACCGTGGTTTCCCAGCAGGAAGGCGGCAAACTCGAGCGCTTCCAGCTCAAGGAAAAAGGGCGCACCCTGGTCTCCGGTCGCGCCATCGGCCAGCGCATCGGCCGCGGCGCGGTCAAGATCGTCGAGACCCCGGACGACATGGACAAGGTCAACGCCGGCGATGTGCTGGTCACCGACATGACCGACCCGGATTGGGAACCGATCATGAAGCGGGCCTCGGCCATCGTCACCAACCGCGGCGGCCGCACCTGTCATGCGGCGATCATTGCCCGCGAGCTCGGCATCCCCGCCGTGGTCGGCTGCGGCGACGCCACCGAGGTCCTGGACGACGGTCGCGACGTCACCGTTTCCTGTGCCGAGGGCGACACCGGGCATGTCTATGACGGCCTGCTGGAATTCGACCGCAACGTCACCAGCGTCGATGCCATGCCCGAGATCCCCTTCAAGATCATGATGAACGTGGGCAATCCGGACCGCGCCTTCGGCTTCGCCGGCTTGCCCAATGCCGGCGTCGGCCTGGCCCGCCTGGAGTTCATCATCAACCGCATGATCGGCGTGCACCCCAAGGCGCTGCTGGAGTACGACACCCTGCCCGCCGACCTGCAGCAGACCATCGACCTGCGCACTGCGGGGTATAGCGACCCGGTCAGCTTCTACGTCGACAAGCTGGTGGAGGGGATCTCCACCCTGGCGGCCTCCTTCTATCCCCAGCGGGTCATCGTGCGCCTCTCGGACTTCAAGTCCAACGAGTACGAGAACCTGATCGGCGGCAAGCTCTACGAGCCGGGCGAAGAGAACCCCATGCTCGGCTTCCGCGGCGCCTCGCGCTACATCTCCGATGCCTTCCGTCCCTGCTTCGAGCTGGAGTGCCGGGCGCTGAAGCGCGTCCGTGACGAGATGGGCCTGAACAACGTCGAGATCATGGTGCCCTTCGTGCGCACCACCGAGGAGGCCCGCGAGGTGGTCGACCTGCTGGCCGCCAACGGCCTGGAGCGGGGGCATGACGGCCTCAAGGTCATCATGATGTGCGAGCTGCCGGCCAACGCCCTGCTGGCCGACGAGTTCCTGGAGTACTTCGATGGCTTCTCCATCGGCTCCAACGACCTCACCCAGCTGACTCTGGGGCTCGACCGGGACTCCGGCATCGTCGCGCACCTCTTCGAGGAGCGGAACCCGGCGGTCAAGAAGCTGCTGTCCATGGCCATCCAGGCCTGCAAGGCCCAGGGCAAGTACGTGGGCATCTGCGGCCAGGGACCGTCGGACCACCCTGACCTGGCGAAGTGGCTGATGGAACAGGGGATCGACTCGGTGTCCCTCAACCCCGATGCGGTGCTCGAGACCTGGTTCATGCTGGCTGGCGAAAAGCTGGGCTGAGTCGACCGCGCCTTCACCGCCAACGCGACACCCGGGCCTGGCCCGGGTGTCGCCGTTAGTGCCCCGACATGCCCTCCCGCGAGTCGGCGGCCGCCGATGCCATCGCTGGCACCTTCCACGCCGTAAGCCATCTCCTCCCGTGTCGGTCGCAGCGCCCTTGACCCCGGTCAGGCGGGTCGCCTTGCCATCTTCCATACTGGACGTGTCGGCACAGGAGACATGCCATGGTGGAACCCTTGACGGTGGAGGCGGTGTTCCGGCGTTGCCCGAGCGAGGCCTTCGATTTCGCCCTGACCAGTGATCTGGAGCCCCTGGACCCGCTGGGTGGGCAGGACCGGGCCAGGGAGGCTCTGAGCCTGGGCACGGCCATCCGCCACGACGGCTTCAACCTCTACGTGCTCGGTCCTCCCGGGCACGGCCAGCGGGATCTGGTCACCCGCTTCCTGGAGGAGCGCGCCCGGGATGCGGCGCCGCCCCCGGACCTCTGCTATCGCTACAACTTCGAAGACCCGGCGATGCCGCTGCTGCTGACCCTGCCGCCTGGTCTGGGGCGGCAACTGCGCGGCGATATCGAGCGGTTGATCGAGGAACTGGAGACCGCGATCCCGGCCGTCTTCGAGAGCGACGAGTACCAGAACCGGGTGCACGAGCTGAAGCAGGCCATGGGGGAGCGCCAGCGCGACGCCGTCGAGGCGGTGCGCCGCGAGGCCAGGGAGCACGACATCCTGTTGCTCTCGACCCCCGGCGGGTTCACCTTCGCCCCGGCCGCCGGTGACGAGATGATGTCCCCCGAGGACTACAAGGCCCTGGAACCGGAGGAACGCGAGCGCATCGAGCGCACCGTGGAGATCCTCCAGGAGAAGTTGACCCACGCGATCCGGCAGATGCCTCGCCTGACCAAGTCACTCCGCGAGCAGGTCAATGCCCTCAACGAGGAGATGCTGCAGTCGGTCATCGGTGCGCCACTGGCGGAGCTCGAGGAGCGCTATGCCGAACATGCGGGCGTCCTGGCGCATCTGCAGGCGATTCGCGAGGCGATCCTCCTGCATGGCGAAGCCTTCCATGCCGATGACCCCGAGGTCCCTCCCGAGGCCATCTTCAGTCGCTTCCGCCTCAACCTGCTGGTGGACAACGCCGATGCCCGCGGGGCACCGGTGGTCTACCAGGACCTGCCCTCCCACCAGCATCTGGTGGGTCGCATCGAGCATCATGTTCAGAACGGCACCCTGGTCACCGATTTCCTGCTGATTCGCGCCGGTGCCCTCCATCGCGCCAGCGGAGGCTACCTGATCCTGGACGTACGCGGCCTGCTGACGCAGCCCGGGGCCTGGGACACCCTCAAGCGGGTGCTGGACGGCGGGCAGATCCGCACCGAGTCCCTCGAGAAGGCCTATGGCCTGATCAGCACCCTGACCCTGGAACCCGAGCCGGTGCCGCTGGACGTCAAGGTCGTGCTGCTCGGTGATCGCCTGCTCTACTACCTGTTGTGTGAGCATGACCCCGACTTTCTCGAGCTGTTCAAGGTGCAGGCCGACCTGGAGGACGAGCTGGACCGCGATGCCGACCGCCTGGGGCTGTATGCCCGGATGGTCGCGATGCTGGTACGCGAGGCCGGGCTCAAGCCGCTCGACCCCGAGGGGGTCGCGGCGGTGATCGAGCGGGCCAGTCGGCTGGCCGATGACCAGAACAAGCTCACCGCCCGACATCGAGACCTGCATGACCTGCTGGTGGAGGCCGACCATTGGGCCGATCAGGCCGGCGAGGCGGTGATCGGCCGCGGTCCGGTCGAAAGGGCGGTGGCCCAGCAGCGCCGGCGGGCCGACCGGCTGCAGCGACGCAGCCTCGAGTTGATCGCCCGGGGCACGGTGATGATCGCCACCCGGGGGCTGCGGGTCGGCCAGGTGAATGGCCTGTCGGTGGTGCGGCTGACCGAGCACGGCTTCGGCCAGCCGATGCGCATTACCGCCACCGCCCGACCCGGGGCCGGGCAGGTGGTGGATATCGAGCGCGAGGCCAAGATGGGGGGGCCGATCCATACCAAGGCGGTGATGATCCTGTCTCGCTACCTGGCCAGCCGCTATGCCGGCGACACGCCACTGTCACTGTCCGCGAGCCTGGCCTTCGAGCAGAGCTATGGCGGTATCGAGGGCGACAGTGCCTCGGTGGCCGAGGCCTGCGCGCTGATCTCGGCGATCGCCAGTGTGCCCCTGGACCAGGCCTTCGCCGTCACCGGTTCCATCAACCAGCATGGCGAGGTCCAGGCGGTGGGCGGCGTCAACGAGAAGGTTGAGGGCTTCTTCACGGTGTGCCGCGAGCGGGACGAGCTGACCGGCGAGCAGGGGGTGATCCTGCCGGCCGCGAATGTCGAGCATCTGATGCTCGGCCGAGAGGTCCGCGACGCCATGGCGGCGGGGCGCTTCCGGCTCTATGCCATCCGCCACGTGGACGAGGCCCTGGCGCTGCTGGTCGAGGCCTCCGGGAAGGGAGCGCGCCTGGAGTCGCGGGTCAAGGCCAGGCTCTCGAGCTTCCGCAAGGCGGTGACACGCCATCGGGACAAGTCCGCCGCCGGCGGTGAGGAGGGGCAGCGTGACCAAGGCTGACGATCCCCGGGAGGCCGGGGCCGATGAGGCCATGCTGGCCGCGGCCCGGGTCCTGGCCCTGCTGGACGCCTCGCAACACAGCCTGGCGGCGCTATCCCTGGCGGTGGAGCTGGCCGAGCGCGAGGGGGTCGAGCTGGTGGCCCTCTACGTCGAGGATCAGGATCTCCTGCACAGCGTGGCCTTTCCGTTTGCCCGTGAGATCGGGGCTGTCTCGGGGCTGGCCCGGCGCCTGACGACCCCCCAGCTCGAGGCGAGCCTGGCCCGTCAGGCACAGCGGGTCGCCCGGGCGCTGGAAGGCGCGGTCGCCGGGCGAGAACTCCGGCATTCGCTGCGCATCAGTCGCGGGCGCGTGATCAGCGAGGCCCTGTCGATTGCCGGGCCGGGCGATGTGATGCTGCTCGGCCGGTCGGGGGTAACCAGTGGCTGGGGCGGCGCGCTGGGTTCCACCAGTCGTGGCCTGATCCTCTCGGCCCCATGTCCGGTCGTCATCTGGGATGACCAGGGCATCCCGGTGGCGCCGGGTCCCCTGCGGGTGCTGGCCGATCCGCGCCAGGGCGAGGCTGGGCTGATTCCCGGGCCCTTGGCGGCGCTCTTCGACACGCTCGAGCCGATCCCCAGGAGCGATGCGGCGACCCTGGCACGGCGCCTGGCGGTGTGCCGCAACGGGGCCCTGCTGCTGCATCGCGGCGAGCTCGAGACGCTGCTCGGCGAGGATCCTGACTGGCTCCTGCGGCTGACGATCCCGCTGGTGGTGGTGCCCTGAGCGATTGGCGTCCACAGCGTGCCAGCCATTTGGCATCATGGGCGCCCCGTAGTCGACGTGAAGGACCTCTTGATGGCGTATTTCCTGGTGATGGGTGGCCTGGCCCTGTCGGTATGCTTCACCCTGGGCTGGGCACTGTGGCGTGCAGTGAGCTGGCTCGCCGGCCGGCTGGGGGGTGGCCCCCGCCGCCGGACGCGCACCAGGCGTCCCGCCGCCCGCCCGACCCGACGCCGCCAGGCCGAGCAGCCGTCGGCAGCGTCCCCCTGGCGCCTGACCCGCGC
Source organism: Halomonas nitroreducens (assembly GCF_003966155.1). Lineage (GTDB taxonomy): Bacteria > Pseudomonadota > Gammaproteobacteria > Pseudomonadales > Halomonadaceae > Halomonas > Halomonas nitroreducens. The sequence goes on along the minus strand of NZ_RXNS01000002.1, from coordinate 147,897 downwards.
CGTGGCGCCCCTGGGGTCGGCGCTGCCCCTGGGCCTGGTGACCCTGCTGCTGTATGGCGGCAGCCTGCTGGCGGCCCATGGCATGGCCGCCCGCTCCCGGCCGGCGCCCGGCGCCTTCCACCGGCTGGTCGAGGGCCTCGGTTGGACCGCCGCCGGGCTGCTCGGGATGTCGCTATTGGGCCTGGTGGCGGCCTGGCGGTGTCGGCGCTGAGCCGACATCGCCTATGCTGGTGGGGCTTTGTCGCGATCATCACGGGAGCCGAGGCCATGGAGAGACATCCCCCGCCATTCCGCCGTCGACTGGGTCAGGCGGTGCTGGGCACCCTGCTGGTGCTCATCCCCCCGCTGAGCCAGGCCGAGTCGTCGTTCGAGTACCAGCGTCCTGACGCCTCCGATCTCGGCGATCAGGCCCGCCTGTCCGGCGAGGCGGCCGAGCCCTTCGCCATCGTCACACCGCACCCGCTGGCCAGCGACGTGGGCCATCAGGTCCTCGCCGCCGGAGGCTCGGCCATCGACGCCGCCGTCGCCGCGCAGCTGGTACTGGCCCTGGTGCACCCCCAATCCAGCGGCATCGGCGGTGGCGGTTTCCTGATGCACTTCGACGGGGAGCAGGTGCGGGCCTTCGACGGTCGGGAGAGTGCGCCCGCTGGGGTGGACGAGACCTTGTTCATGGACGGAGAGGGCAAGCCGCTGACCTTGCCCGTGGCTGCCTCCAGTGGCCGTGCCGTCGGGGTGCCGGGCATGCTGAGGATGCTGGAGGTGGCCCACAAGGCTCACGGCCGCCTGGCCTGGGCGAGCCTCGTCGCGCCGGCCATCACGCTGGCCGAGCAGGGGGTCCCGGTGAGTCACCGCTTGCACCATGAGCTGGCGGCGGCCGCCGAGCTCGCCGACGACGGCGCGGTGGCCGCCCTCTACTTCACGGAGGACGATGACCCCCTGCCGGCAGGCAATACGCTGACCAATCCCGCCCTGGCGGCGATCCTCCGCCTGATCGCCGAGCAGGGCAGTTCGGCGCTGCATACCGGCGCCGTCGCCGAGGACCTGGTGGCCCGGGTCCAGGGACATCCCGAGCTGCCAGGCGCAATGAGCCTCGAGGACCTCGCCACCTATGTCGCCAAGGAGCGCGAGCCGCTTTGTGTCCCCTGGCGGCGCTGGCGGGTCTGTGGCTTCCCGCCGCCGTCCTCAGGGCACCTTTCCATCATGCAGATGCTCGGCATGCTCGCCGAGCTCTCCCCGCTGGAGGCGCCGTTGGAGAAGGGGCGGCCGACAGCGGCCTGGCTGCATCGCTTCGTCGAGGCGTCGCGGCTGGCGCTCGCCGACCGCAACCGCTACATCGCCGATCCGGGCTTCGTCGACCCGCCGGGCGGCGACTGGTCGACGCTGCTGGCCGACGATTACCTGGCCAGTCGCGCCGACCTCATCGGCGAGCAGCGCCTGGACGATGATCAAGTGGGAGCGGGCAACCCGGGCGCCCTGGACAGCGCCTGGGCGATGTCGCCCGTCCAGGCGGAGCACGGCACGAGCCATATCAGCGTTATCGATGCCGCGGGACAGGCCGTGGCCGTGACCACCTCCGTCGGACAGTCGTTCGGGGCGCGACTGCTGGCCGATGGGGGGACCGGCAAGCCCGGTGGCTATCTGCTCAACAGCGGGCTGACCGATTTCTCCTTCCGCCCGGCGGATCAGCAGGGCACCCCGTTCACCAACCGGGTGGCCGCCGGCAAGCGGCCGCGTTCGAGCATGAGCCCGACCCTGGTCTTCGACCGGGAGAGCGGCGACCTGGTGGCGAGTCTGGGGACCTCCGGCGGCGCTGCCATCGTCCATTACCTGGCCAAGACCTTGGTGGCCCTGCTGGACTGGCAGCTCGACCCGGCAACGGCCATCGGCCTGCCGCATGTGGTCACGCGTGAGGGGCTGGTCCGTCTCGAGGCGGATGGCTATCCCGAGGCGGTGCGCAGCGCCCTCGCCGAGCGAGGGCACGATGTCGAAACCGGTGCGCTGACCAGTGGCCTGCAGGTCCTGCGGCGTGGCAACGATGGCCTGGTCGCTGCCAGCGACCCGCGAGGAGGCGACACCGCCGGCGAGGACTGACGCGGCCGTCATCCCCGCAGCCAGTTGCGCAGCTTGACCAGCATCAGGGCCCCGTCGCCGAGCCGGTGGCGTTCGGCGATCAGCGCCGCCAGCCGGTCCGGGCGGTCGGTGATGATGCCGTCCACGCCGAGGTCGATCAGCCGCGACATGCGTGCCGGGTCGTTGATGGTCCAGGCATAGAGCCGGTAGCCATAGTGGTGGGCGCGGCGCACCTCGTCTGCGTCGATGCGGTTGTGGCGCAGGGCCAGGGCATCGAAGCCATGTCGCGGCAGGGTGCCGCGCATCACCAGCTGAGCCAGCAGGATGGTGCGGGCCCGGGGGGCCTGGCGCTCGATCTCGGCGAGCAGCGAGTAGGCCTGGGTCGCCAGCGCCACTTGCTCCAGCACGGCGGGCTCCCCACAGGCGGCGCGCCGGATGCCGTCGGGGGCACGCTCGCGGCAGGCCAGGCGTGCCGAGCGTTCCTTGGCCAGGACATCGAGCACCTGCCGCACCAGGGTCGGACCGTTCCCCGCCGAGGGCTTGAGCTCGATCATCAGGCCGGCGCGCCCACGGACCCGGACCAGCGCCTCGTCGAGGCCGGGAATCCGGGTGCCCACATAGGGATCGCCGAACCAGCTGCCCACGTCCACCTCGTCGAGGCTGGCTCGGTCGAGGCTGGCGATGCGCCGGGCATCGCCGGAGAGCCGGGCCAGGCTGCTGTCGTGGTGGAGCACCACCTGCTGATCGGCGGTCAGGCGGGCATCGACCTCGATCAGGTCGGCGCCGTCGACGATGGCCTGATCGATGGCTGCCAGGGTGTTCTCCGGGGCCTTCAGCGAACTCCCCCGATGGGCAATGATCGCCACCTCCTCGCGCAGCTCGAAGCGGTTGACGATCAGCCAGGCCTGACCGATCGCGAACAGCACCACGGCCAGCTCCACGGCCCAGGCCAGTCGGCCCGGATGGGCGCCGACGGGTGGGGCGGGCGGCCTGGGCTCGCGATGCGCCAGGCGCAGGTACAGGCAGGCTCCCATCAGGGCGTTGGCGGCGATGCCGAGGAAGGTGATGGCCAGGGTGACCAGCACATACAGCCCCACATAGCCGAGCATGGCGGGAACCAGCACCGCCCGGCGCTCGGGCAAGTGCCCGAGCAAGGGCGTGAAGAGGGCATCGAAGGCGGCGCTCGCCGCGAGTGGCAGGGCGAGGATCACCGCCAGCAGCACCAGGATCGACAGCGCGATGTCATGCCCGCGGCTGCGGGTCAAGGCGACGCTGCGGGCCAGGGCACGTCGCGGGGACGCCTCCTCGAGGATCAGCACCGGCAAGGCCAGGTGCCAGCGCGTGTAGAGGGTGGCGGCCGCCACCGCCCAGAGCAGTACCAGCGGCAGGGCCGCGGCCAGGAAGCCCCAGAATGCCGGCGGGCGCACCTGCTGGACGTAGTAGGAGTCCAGGCGGCCCAGCAGAAGGTCGTGCAGCCCCACCAGGGCCAACACCAGCGGCAGCGCCAGCAGCAACTGGCTGCCGACCTGGAGCACGACCAGGCCGCACAGCGATGGCAGCCGCCGCAGGCTGCCCCACAGGGCCTCGAAGGCCAGGCGGACGTGATGGTCCCGCGGGCGCACCGCGACCAGGGTCATGCCGGCCTGCTGCAGGTACAGCAGCAGGAAGATGACGCCCAGGGCGGCCAGCAGCCAGGCCTGGCCTGCGGGGGTCAGCAGGATCTCGAGCAGGGCCCCCGGGGAGAGCAGTGGCCGGCCAAAGTGTCCGAGCAGGTGAGCCAGGGCCCAGCCCGCCGCCGGCAGCAGCAGGCTGGAGGCCAGCAGCGTGAAGAACAGGTGATAGGCGACGAGCGGGCGCAGGTGCTCGCGCAGGCTGCGCAACACATCGCCGGTCAATCGGGGCAGGGCCAGCATGAACGACGCGATGGTGAGGTCATGGCCTCAGGGTGGCACCCTCCGGGGGAGCGGGGCAATCCCAGGGGCGATCACGGCAGCGTCAGGCGCTGGTCGGCGACCAGGATGCCGTTGTTGTCGGCGTAGACCCACTGGCCGGGGGTGATCGTCACCCCGGCGAAGCTGACCGGGAGATCCCGCTGGCCCTCGCCGCGTTTCTCGCTCTTGCGGGGGTGGGCGGCCAGTGCCTGGATGCCGAGGTCGGTCTCGGCCAGGATGTCCACGTCGCGCACGCAGCCGTACAGGATCACGCCGGACCAGCCGTTGCCGGCGGCCTGCTCGGCCAGCATGTCGCCGAGCATTGCGCAGCGGGTCGAGCCGCCGGCGTCGACGACCAGTACGGCCCCGTCGCCGGGCTCGGCGACGGCCTGCTTGACCAGCGAGTTGTCCTCGAAGCATTTCACGGTGCGCACCGGTCCGCAGAAGGCCTCCAGGCCACCGAAGTTGACGAACAGCGGCTCGAGGACCGCGACTTCCGGATAGGCGTCGCAGATATCGGGGGTGACGATGGACGTCATGGGAACCTCGCAGCGATGATAGTGAGGCCCCGATGATGCCACAGACGGGCGAGGGGAAAATGCCCCCTTGGTGGGGGGAGAGCATGAAAAAAAGCGCCCCGGACGGGGCGCTTCGGTGGTCGACGGACCCGCCGGGCGGCGGGCCTTCGATGGTGCGAGCATCGGCGTCGATGGTGGGGCTCAGGCCTCCTGAGCCACCGGGATCACGTTCGAGGCAGCCTTCTGGAACTCCTCGATCTCGTGGAAGTTCATGTAGCGATAGATCTCGCCGGCCATGGCGTCGAACTCGCCCATATAGCGCTGGTACTCCTCGACGGAGGGCAGCCGGCCTTCCACCGCGGCGACCGCGGCCAGCTCGGCGGAGGCCAGGTAGACATCGGCGCCATCGCCCAGGCGATTGGGGAAGTTGCGGGTGGAGGTGGAGACCACGGTGCTCTTGGCGGCGACCCGTGCCTGGTTGCCCATGCACAGCGAGCAGCCGGGCATTTCCATGCGGGCCCCGGCGCGGCCGTAGATGCCGTAGTAGCCTTCCTCGGTCAGCTGGTGCTGGTCCATCTTGGTCGGCGGTGCCAGCCACAGCTTGGTCTTCAGGCTGCCGGCGGGCTGCTTCTCGAGCAGCTTGCCGGCGGCGCGGAAGTGGCCGATGTTGGTCATGCACGAGCCGATGAACACCTCGTCGATGGACTGGCCGGCCACCTCGGAGAGCAGGCGGGCATCGTCCGGATCGTTCGGGGCGCACAGTACCGGCTCGGCCAGCTGGTCGAGGTCGATCTCGATGACCTCGGCGTACTCGGCGTCCTTGTCGGCGCGCATCAGGCTCGGGTTGGCCAGCCACTCCTCCATGGCCAGGATGCGGCGCTCGATGGTGCGCCTGTCACCATAGCCGTTGGCGATCATCCACTTGAGCAGGGTGATGTTGGACTTCAGGTACTCGGCGACCGAGTCCTCGCCCAGGGTAATGGTGCAGCCGGCCGCGGAGCGTTCGGCGGACGCGTCGGAGAGTTCGAAGGCCTGCTCCACGGTGAGGTCCTCGAGCCCCTCGATCTCCAGGACGCGACCGGAGAAGGCGTTCTTCTTGCCGGACTTCTCGACGGTCAGCAGGCCCTGCTGGATGGCGTAGTAGGGGATGGCGTGGACCAGGTCACGCAGGGTGACGCCGGGCTGGCGCTTGCCCTTGAAGCGCACCAGCACCGATTCCGGCATGTCCAGCGGCATCACCCCGGTGGCGGCGGCGAAGGCCACCAGACCGGAGCCCGCCGGGAAGGAGATGCCCATCGGGAAGCGCGTGTGAGAGTCGCCGCCAGTGCCCACGGTATCGGGCAGCAGCATGCGGTTCAGCCAGGAGTGGATGATGCCGTCGCCCGGGCGCAGCGAGACGCCGCCGCGGTTCATGATGAAGTCGGGCAGGGTGTGGTGGGTCTCCACGTCCACCGGCTTCGGGTAGGCGCTGGTGTGGCAGAAGGACTGCATCACCAGGTCGGCCTGGAAGCCCAGGCAGGCCAGGTCCTTGAGCTCGTCACGGGTCATCGGACCGGTGGTGTCCTGGGAGCCCACGGTGGTCATCTTCGGCTCGCAGTACATGCCCGGGCGCACGCCGTCCATGCCGCAGGCCTTGCCGACCATCTTCTGGGCCAGGGTGAAGCCCTTGCCGGTGTCGGCGGGCTGCTCCGGCTTGCGGAAGACCTCGGAGGGCTCGAGGCCCAGGGACTCGCGGGCCTTGGCGGTCAGGCCGCGGCCGATGATCAGCGGGATACGGCCGCCGGCGCGCACCTCATCGAGCAGCAGCTGGGTCTTGAGCTCGAAGGTGGTCAGCACCTCGTCGGTGCCATGCTTGCAGACCTTGCCCTCGTAAGGGTAGACGTCGATGACGTCGCCCATCGCGAGCTTCTCGACGTCCATCTCGACGGGCAGGGCACCGGAGTCTTCCATGGTGTTGAAGAAGATCGGGGCGATCTTGCCGCCGAAGCAGAAGCCGCCGGCGCGCTTGTTCGGGACATTGGGGATGTCGTCACCGAAGAACCACAGCACGGAGTTGGTGGCGGACTTGCGCGAGGAACCGGTACCCACCACGTCGCCGACATAGGCGACCGGGAAGCCCTTGGCCTTGACCTCCTCGATCTGCTTGAGCGGACCGGTGACGCCGGGCTCCTCGGGGGTGATGCCGTCGCGCTCGTTCTTGAGCATGGCGTTGGCATGCAGCGGGATGTCCGGGCGCGACCAGGCATCCGGGGCCGGGGAGAGGTCGTCGGTGTTGGTCTCGCCGGGCACCTTGAACACGGTCAGGGTGATCTTCTCGTCGAGGGCCGGCTTGGAGAGGAACCACTCGGCCTCGGCCCAGGACCGGATGATGTCCTTGGCCACGGTGTTGCCGGCCTTGGCGCGCTCGTCGACGTCGTGGAAGGCATCGAACATCAGCAGGGTATGCTTGAGCTGCTCGCCGACCTCGCCGGCCAGCGCCTCATCGTCCAGCAACTCGACCAGGGAGACGATGTTGTAGCCGCCCTGCATGGTGCCCAGCAGCTTGACCGCATGGACGCGGTCGATCAGCGGGGACTCGGCCTCGCCCTTGGCGATCGCGGTGAGGAAGCCGGCCTTGACGTAGGCGGCCTCGTCGACGCCCGGCGGGACCCGGTTGGTGAGCAGGTCGAGAATGGCCTCTTCTTCCCCGGCGGGCGGGTTCTTCAGCAGCTCGACCAGGGCAGCCGTCTGCTCGGCGTTCAGGGGCTTCGGCGGAACGCCGGCCTGGGCACGCTCCTCGACATGTTGGCGATAGGCTTCAAGCACGTGGTGGCCCTCATTGGTTGTGATAGCCGAGTCGGGCGCGCGACGGGGCCGTCGCACGAGACAGCTCGGCGCATGAATCGACACGGTCAACGGTGGCGCAATTCTAGAAGAAACTGTCGACAATGTTAAGAACGCCCGCTGCGGCGGGCCTTGAACTTTGGTCTGCGCCGCCCTGCAGGGTGCCAGCACGCGCGTGGCGCGTTACCATGACGACGAATCAACGGAGAGGAGCAGACGATGGCCGGGCGTGTCACCTCACCCTGCGTGGGGCTCTGTTCGACCACGGTGGGCGATCGCGTCTGTCGCGGCTGTCAACGCCTGGATGGCGAGATCCGCGACTGGCCGGCCCTGACCGGCGAGGAGCGTGAGCGTCGCATGGTCGCGCTCGACGCGCTGCGCGCGGCGGTGGCCGGGCGTCACCTGGAGGTGGTGGATACCGAGGCCCTGGAGACTCAGCTGCAGCGCCATGGCATCCGCTTCCGTGCCGAGCAGCCCCCGCTGTCCCGGGCCGTGGAACTGTTGCGGGTGGGGCGCGGGCGGATCCGTGACCTGTCCCGCTACGGCCTGGCGCCACGCCAGCCGCTGGACGCCGCCGCCCTGCACGAGCGGATCTCGGCCGAGCTGATGGCGGCCGCCGAGACGCGTCGCCATGCCGCCGTGCCCCTCTCCTGAACCCCTGTACCGCCGGACGACCCCGACATGACTGCGATGCTTGCCGCGCCCGACCTCGACGACCTGCTGCCCCCGGGACTGCTCGACTTCCTGCCCTGCGCCACCCCCGATGCCTGGGTCGACTGGGCGCTGGCCAACCCCGAGCTGCTGCTGATTGACCATGCCCAGTGCGAGAAGAAGGCTGCCGCCACCGCCATGAGCCTGCTCCACCGCTACGTCGACCAGCCGCTGCTGTTGGCCAAGATGTGCCAGCTGGCCCGGGAGGAGCTGCTGCACTTCGAGCAGGTGCTCAAGCTGATGGAGGCCCGGGGCATCGTCTACCGCCAGATCGCGGCGTCACGCTATGCGGAGGGGCTGCGCCGTCACGTGCGCGGCGAGGAGCCCCACCGGCTGGTCGACATCCTGCTGGTCGGGGCGCTGATCGAGGCACGCAGCTGCGAGCGCTTCGCTCGCCTGATCCCGCACCTGGACACCGAGCTTGCCAAGTTCTATCGCGGTCTGGTTAAGTCGGAAGGGCGTCACTATGAGGACTATCTGATGCTGGCACGGCAGCTCGCCCCGGAGGCGCTCGATGCGCGCCTCGCGTTCCTCGCCGAGCGCGAGGCCGAACTGATCACCATGCCGGACACGGCATTTCGTTTTCACAGCGGCGTACCGGCCTGAAGCCGCCGCGCCGCCCAGCAGGACCGACCACCATGCGGGATGCTTCCGACGCCGTTACCCATGACGACCAGGATCGCCTGGCCCTCTTCGGTCACTTCTCGCTGACCCTGGGCGACGACGCCCTGACCCATTTCAGCTACGACAAGGTCAAGGCACTGCTGGTCTACCTGCTGCTCCACGATCAGCCGGTCAACCGGGCCACCCTGGCCGAGCTGCTGTGGCCGGACCAGGGGCTGTCGTCCGGCCGTACCAACCTGCGCCACGCGCTGCATTGCCTGCGGCAATCGCTGGGCGAGCAGGCCGAGCAGGTGCTGTCGGTGTCACGCCAGACCATCGCCTTCAAGCTGCCCGAGAGCTGGCACTTCGACCTTCACGAGCTGCAGGCCCTGCTTGATGCGCCGGCCGATGTGGCCAGCCTGGAGGCGGTGCTGGCCTGCTATCAGGGCGATCTCGTCGAGGAACTGCAGCTCAGTGCCTGCGCCGACTTCCAGCGCTGGCTGGTCCAGGTCCGCAACGAGTGGCGTCAGCGCGTGATCCGCTTCGCCGAGGCCGTGCTCGAGCAGCATGAGCCGTTGCCGGATAGCCTGCTGCAGGCGCTGGTCAGCCGCTTTTCCGGCTACGGGCCCTTCCACGAGCGGCTGGTGCGCCAACTGGCCGAGCACGGCCAGCTGGCCGCCGCCCACGAGCAGTACAATGCCTACCTGCAGCTGCTGGCGCTGACCGGCCAGCAGCCCGACCCGGCCTTCCTGCAACTGGCGCGCTACTGGTCCGACGGCAAGCCCGAGCAGAGCGCCGGGCCGAGCGGCGCCTTCTCCCGGGCACTGGCGCCCGACAGCACGCCGCTGCGCGAGGACGAGATCGAGCAGCGCCAGCTTTCGGTAATGGCGATCCGCCTGACCCTGGACGCCGACCTCTCGGCCCGCAGCGAGGCGCGGGCCTGCCTGGCCCTGCAGATCGAGCTGATGCGCTGGCTGGAACAGCAGTGCCATCACCTGGGCGGCTTCTGGTTGCCCGGCGCCACCGGCGGCCTGGGGCTGGCCTGCTTCGGCACCCATGGCCCGGCCCACCAGCTCGCTGAACTGGTGGCTCTCTACGAGCATTGTCGCCGCGTGCTGCCCGACGAGTGCCAGCGGCACTGGAACGGCGAGGGCGAGCCACCGCGAATTGCCTTCGCCGCCGGGCTCAACAGTGGTCGGGTGGTCTACCTACCCGAGCGCCACCTGGTCGATCCGCTCGGCCAGGTCACCCAGGGTGCCCTGGACCTGATGAGCGCGGCCGAGGGCAGCGAGCTGGTGATTTCCCAGGAGGCCAGCCAGCACATGCCGCCGGCCCTGGACCTGCAGCCCCGGCTGTCCTCGCGGCTGATGGCCAGCGATGGCCGGGTGCGTCTGCGGGCGCTGGTGCTGGGTACCAATGAAGGCGGGCGGGAGGCCCTGCCGCCGAGCCTGGTGGGGCGCGAGTCGGCGCTGCGCACGCTGCGTGACGCCCTGGCCCGGGCCGGCATCGGGCTGCGCCAGAGCGTCCTGGTACGCGGGCCATCGGGGCTCGGCAAGTCGGCCTTGCTGGTCGGCTTCCGCCAGCTCGAGCAGAGCCGCGAGGCGGCGATCTGCTGGCAGCCCACCACGCGGTTGTCCGTCCAGGAACCCTACGGCGTGGCGCGCCAGCTGCTACGCTGGCATCTCGGCGGGGCCATCGACGCCGAGGCCCTGGCCGAGATCGAGGGCGGGGCGCTGGATGACGATCATCGGCTGTTGCTGGAGGAGGCCCTGGGGGTGCGCGAGCCCCGCGAGATGGCGGCCCTGGCCCAGAGCGGCGAGGCCGTGGAGCTGGTGGTCGGGTTGCTGCACCGGCTGATCGGTGAGCTGGCCGCCGAGCGCACCCTGGTGCTGATGATCGATGACCTGCAGTGGCTCGACGAGCCCTCCTTCAAGGTGCTGGCCGGTCTCCAGGCCCGGCTGCCCATCAACTGTCCCTTCCTGCTGGTGGCCAGCCACCATGGCCGCGAGGCCCTGCCGGCACGGCTCGACTGGGACCAGCAGATCACCCTCGGGCGCCTCGACCCCATGCAGGCTTCGCGACTGCTGTCGCAGCTCGCCCGGCGCTACCGACTGCACTTCAGTCCGCGGCTGCGCAGCCAGATCATCGAGCGCTGCGATGGGGTGCCGCTGTACCTCCAGGAAATCTGCCGCCGCGTCGACATGGATCGCCGCGAGGGGCGCAGCGTCCAGCTGGACGAGTTGCCGCGTGGCCTGCTCGGCCTGCTGGCCAGCCGTATCGACCAGCTGGATGCCGATCGTGAGGTGGCCCATGTGGCCGCGGTGCTGGGGCGTCGCTTTCGGCTCGACTTCCTGGCCGAATGCAGCGGCTGGGAGATGTCTCGGCTGACCGCGGCCCTCGAGCAGATGTGCCGGCTGGAGATCATCGAGCCGGCCGAGGATGCCGAGGAGGGGCGTGGCTACCAGTTCACCCACCAGCTGCTCCAGGAGGCGGCTTACCTGTCCTGCCCCCGCGACGTGCGGGTCAGTATCCATCGGCAGGTGGTCGGCCTGATCGAGGAGCGCTTCCCGGTATGGATCAGTCGCCATCCGGGGGATTTCGCCACCCACCTGCGGCGCAGCGGCCACTATGCCCGCGGGGCCCGCTACTTCGAGCTGGCGGCCCGGGAGGCGCTCAAGGTCAGCGCCAATCGCACGGCGCTGCGCATGGCCGACTTCGGGCTGGCCAGCCTACGCCACGTGGAGGGCCAGCAGGAGCGTGAGATCAGCCTGCACACGGTGCGCGGCCAGGCGGCCTTCGCTCTCGAAGGGCACGGCTCGCCCACCGCCCACGAGAGCTTCGTGCGGGCCCGGGAGCTGCTGACCTGTGCCGAGGAGGCGCCGGAGGACAGCGAGGATCTGGAACAGGCCTTCCTGGTCAAGTGGGGCCTGTGGGTGGGTTGCAGCCAGCGCAACGCCCACGCCGATGCCTTCCTGCTGGCCTCGCGGCTGGCCGACCTGGCCGCGCACCTCGAGGACCCGCGCTATCGTCGCCTGGCCGACTTCGCCCGGGCGAGTTGCGAGTACTGGGCGGGACGCATCCAGCAGGCCTACGAACATCTCGAGGAGATCGATCCGCTCAACGTCTCGATGATGATCGAGTGGCTGCCGTTCTCCGACCACCCCCAGGTGGCCGCCGCCTGTTTCCAGGGCTGGGCCCTGTGCCTGCGTGGCGACTACCGCCGCGCCGAGCAGCAGGTGGAATCGGCGATCCGCCTCGCCGAGCAGATCAATCATCCCGGCAGCCTGGCCATGGCGCTGATGTATGCCGCCTCCCTGTACCGTCAGGTGGGGCACGTGCACCTGGCGGCCAATCGCGCCGAGCGGGCCTTCGAGATCACCGGCACGCCGGACCTGCACCTGTGGCAGGTCGCGGCGCGGACCGTGCTGGGCTGGCAGCGGGCCTTGTCGGGGGACCGCGAGGGGCTGACCCGCATCGAGGCCGCCCTGGAGGAACTCGCCGAGGTCACCGGTCGCGATCCCTATCAGCGGCCGGCGCTGTGGCTGGTCGATGCCTGCATGTCGCTGGGCGAGCTGGCCCGTGCCGAGGACTATCTCGATCAGTGCCTGATGATCGCTCGGGAGCGCACCACCCTGTTTGTGCCCGAGCTGGCGGTCCAGCTGGCCAGGGTACGGCATCGCCTCGGTCACCCGGCCGAGGAGGTGCGTGCGCTGACCGACCAGGCCCTGCAGCAGGCCCGCGGTGACGGCAACCTGCATCAGGAGCTGTGTGCCCTGGAGGCCTGGTTGACGCTGGTCGATCCCGACGATGAGACTGCCCGGGAGGCCTTCCGGGCGCTGCTCGGCGAGGTCAGCCACAGTGATGCCCCCGTGCTGGTGCGCTGGCGGACCCTGCTCGACAAGCGCCTGCCGCATACCGCCGACGTCGAGGATTGAGCCTGGCACTGCGGCCGGGGTGCAGTGGGCCCCGCGCCGCTAGGTGGCCACTTCCAGGCTGGCGATCCGCGCCAGTGCCTGCTCCCGGTGTTCCCCGCACAGCGCCGGGTCGAAGGCAAAGCGCTCGCACACGGCGGGTCGGCGCGGGTCGCCAAACAGTCGGCAGAGGTTGTCGTCGTCGAGCTGCACGCAGCGCACGCCGGCCGGCTTGCCGTCGGGCATCCCCGGGATGGCAGAGCTGATCGAGGGGGCGATGCAGCAGGCCCCGCAACCGGGGCGGCAGCCCGCGGTGACGGCCTCTGCGCTCATGGCCTGGCCTCCGCCAGTGCCCCCTTGTCGATGCCCTCGAAGGCCTGGACCCGGGTCGGGCGGCCGGTGTCCCGGGCGATCTCGCCGGCCAGCCAGGCGGCGATATGCTCCACGGTGGTGGGCGTGGGCAGCACCACGCAGCGTTCCCGCGGCAGGGTCAGCATGAAGCGGCCCTGGTCGGCGTGGTAGCGGCTGCTCAGACGGCCGAGGAAGGAGGCCTCGCGACCCTCGACGATATCCGCCTCGTCCACCAGGTAGCGATGCGCCAGGTGCTGCGCCCATTCCGCCTCCAGGTCGGGGCGCCGCTCGCCGTCCTGCCAGACATGCAGCCGCGAACGATGGCCGTGGGCGATGCGCTGACAGTTGCCGGCATGGCGGCGCAGCCCATGGCTGTAGGTGTAGCTCGCCCCTTCGATGGCCTCTTCGAGGAGCGTCAGGCGAATCTCGCCGACCCGTTCCGGCGGCTGGCGCATCAACTCGGTGGCCAGTCGGTCGGCCAGCCGGTCCGGGGTGACGCTGTGCCAGGGCAGCAGGGTGAAGGCCTGGCGGGGGCCGCGGACCTCCAGAGGGTAGGGCGTCTCGGTGCGCACGCAGAGGCCCTCGGGGCAGTCGCGCACGCTGACGCCGGGGGCCTCGGTGGGCACCAGCAGGGTGTGATCGGCGCCCCGATCGAGGCGCGACTTGATCCACGGCTTGACCTCGCCGAAGTCGAACAGCATGCCATCCTCGCCGAGCTCGCCGTCGAGCTCCGCATCCACGCGCCAGCTGGCGCCCATCAGGCCATGTTCGGGGCACCACAGGGAGACATCGAGGTGGGTGAGCCGGTTGACGAAAAGCGTCATCAGTCGATCCCCGCGATCTTGTGGGTCTGCAATGACAGCCGCCATTGGGGATGGCCCAGGCAGTAGGTCACGGTGTCGGCCAGGGCGGCATCGCCGCCGCCCAGGGGGGCGGTGTCCATGGGCTGCAGGAAGAAATGTCGGAAGTCCAGGTCGACGAAGCGCGAGGGCGGGGCATCGTCCTGGGGGTAGACCAGCTTGAGCTCGTCCCCCGAGGTCTGGACGAGGGGCGCGGTGCCCTTGGGGCTGACGCACAACCAGTCGATGCCGGGAGGCGCCGGGAGGGTCCCGTTGGTCTCCACGGCGACGTCGAAGCCGCGGTCGTGCATGGCCTCGATCAGGGCGCCGTCGAGCTGCAGCAGCGGTTCGCCGCCGGTGAAGATGACCTGGGGGGTGGCCGTGCCGGGTGCGTCCGGCCAGAGCATGGTCAGATGCTCGGCGAGGGCCGCGGCACTGGCGAAGCGTCCGCCGTGCTGGCCGTCGGTGCCGCGGATGTCGGTATCGCAGAACCGGCAGGCGGCACTGGCGCGATCGACCTCGCGGCCCGACCACAGGTTGCACCCGGCGAAGCGGCAGAAGACGCTCGCGCGCCCGGCCTGGCCGCCTTCTCCCTGCAGCGAGTAGAAGGCTTCCTTGACGCTATACATCGCCGGCAGCCTCGGATGCTTCGGCGGCGGTATCGGGCCGCTGAGCATAGCCCAGGGGGTCAGGGACGCCATTGGCGGCGAAGGCGGCCAGGCGCTCCCGGCAGCTGCCGCAGCGCCCGCAGGCCAGGGGCTCGCCGCGATAGCAGGTCCAGGTCGCGGCGTAGTCGAGGCCCATGGCGAGGCCGTCGGCGAGGATCTCGGCCTTGCCGGCCCTCAGGTAGGGGGCATGGATGGAAACCGGCGCGAAGTTGGCGATGCCGGCGACGGCGTTCATGGCCGTGACGAACTCGGGACGGCAGTCCGGATAGAGCACGTGGTCGCCGCCATGGGCGCCGTAGTCGACCCGGTCGGCGCCGATGTTCACGGCCTTGGCGATGGCCAGCGACAGCAGCATCATGTTGCGGTTGGGCACCACGGTGTCGGCGAGGTTGTCGGCGGCGTAGTCCCCTTCGGGCATCTCACGGCTCGCGTCGGTCAACGCCGAGTTGTCGATCAGGCCGTGGATGGCCCGGATGTCGACCACCTGGTGGGGGAGGTCGAGATCACGGCAGACCCGGCGGGCCACCTCGAGCTCCTTGGCGTGGCGCTGGCCATAGTCGAAGGACAGGGCATGCACCTCGCGGCCCTCGCGCAGGGCGCGGTGCAGCACGGTGTAGGAATCCATGCCGCCGGAGTAGATGACCACGGTGGCAGGGGAAGCGGGTTTGGACATGGGGTACCTGTGGGTCGGAGAATTTTCTTAACCGGGGTCCGGTCCGGCAGGTCGCCTAGTGTACTTGACCGGAAGGACAGGCGCCAAGCGGGCTCGCCCTCCGGCGCTATCGCCGTTCCTCGGGGGCCCGGACGACAGGTCGACGAGGAGGCGCTATGCCCCCTCATGGGCGCTCCTGTTGCCATCCTTGGTCAAACGCCCCCTCTGCGAGCTGTCCCCGGCGCCCCTCACCACTTGCGCCTCGACCCTACCGCTCGTCCCTCGTCCCTCGTCCCTGCTATAATCCGTGCCCCTTCACACCCTGCGCCCTCGCGCGCCATCGTCCTGACAACGGTGAACTCCATGAAAGCCCCCGAACTGCTGTCGCCCGCCGGCACCTTCAAGAACATGCGCTATGCCTTCGCCTACGGGGCGGATGCCGTCTACGCCGGCCAGCCACGCTACTCGCTGCGCGTGCGCAACAACGACTTCAAGCTCGACAACCTGCACAAGGGCATTGCCTACGCTCACGAGCGGGGCAAGCAGTTCTACGTGGCCTCGAACATCGCGCCGCACAACAGCAAGCTGAAGACCTACCTGCGCGACATGGAGCCGGTGATCGAGGCGGGCCCCGACGCGCTGATCATGTCCGACCCCGGCCTGATCATGATGATCCGCGAGCGCTGGCCCGAGCAGGTCATTCACCTCTCGGTGCAGTCCAACGTGGTCAACTATGCCGCTGCGCGGTTCTGGCAGCAGCAGGGCATCAGTCGCATCATCCTGTCGCGCGAGCTGTCCCTGGAGGAGATCGCCCAGATCCGCGCCGAATGCCCGGACCTGGAGATCGAAACCTTCGTCCACGGCGCCCTGTGCATCGCCTATTCGGGGCGCTGCCTGCTGTCCGGCTACTTCAACCACCGGGACCCCAATCAGGGAACCTGCACCAATGCCTGTCGCTGGAAGTACAACACCGTGGCGGCAGCGGAAGACGAGACCGGTGATCTGGTGCCGGCCAATTCGGCCCGCGCCCATGCCGCCAGCGGCATCTGGACCCCCGGGCAGGGCGGCGGCATGATCGCCTCCGCCGGGGGCAGTGCCGAGGTGAGCACCGCCAGCGCCGGCGGCGTGGAGGGCCAGGACGAGCTCTCGGCGCTGATCGAGGACCGTACCCGGCCCGGTGAGCTGATGCCGGTCTTCGAGGACGAGCATGGGACCTACATCATGAACTCCAAGGACCTGCGCGCGGTGCAGCACGTGCCACGGCTGACCGAGATGGGGGTCACCTCGCTGAAGATCGAGGGGCGCACCAAGTCCCACTACTATGTGGCGCGTACCGCCCAGGTCTATCGGCGGGCCATCGACGACGCCGTGGCCGGCCGGCCCTTCGACATGCGGCTGATGGACGAGCTCGACAACCTGGCCAACCGCGGTTACACCGAAGGCTTCTATCGCCGCCATGTGCATGACGAGTACCAGAACTACGAGCAGGGCAACTCGGTGGGCGTGCACCAGCAGTTCGTCGGCGAGGTCACTGGCTACGATCCCGACCGCGGCGTGCTGGAGATCGACGTCAAGAACCGCTTCGAGGTCGGCGATGGCATGGAGCTGATGCTGCCCGGCGGCAACCGCCGCTTTACTCTCGAGCACATCGAGAATCGCCGGGGCGAGAGCGTGGGCGCGGCCCCCGGCTCCGGCCATGTGGTACGCATCCCGGTGCCGGGCGAGGCCATTGCGCCGGAGCGGATCGAGTTCGCCCTGCTGATGCGCGACCTGAACTGAGCCTCCGGTGCGGCCGCCGGGCTGGACACCGCCGGCCGCCTTCGGGGAAGCTGGGCCCTGCAGGGACAGCCCTGCTTCCCGATGATATCGACCAGAAGGAACCGGCATGGCCATCATCGAGCACAGCGCCACCCTCGCGGCGCCGCCCGAGCGGGTCTTCAGCCTGCTCGAGCGGGTCGAGGACTTCGTCGATTACTCCGACCTGATCCGGGCCATCGAGCCGCTGGGGGATGGGCGCTATCGCTGGTACGTGCACGCCGTGGGCATGGACTGGACCTTCGAGGTGGCGATCACCGAATCCCGGGCGCCGGAAGTGCTGGCCTGGGAGTCGTTGAGTGGCGTCCACAATCGCGGCCGCTATCGGCTCACGCCGGTATCCGAGGGCACCGAGGTGGCCTTGACGCTGGAATACGAGATCAAGAACCGCCTCGTGGAGAAGGCGGTCAACCGGGCGGTCCGGCCGCTGGTCAACAGGGTCAGCCAGCAGATCCTCGATCGGGTCGAGGACCGGCTCTAGACCGGGGCGCGGCGTAGCGCCCGGCCTCTCGCTCAGCCCGGGCGGACGGTGGAGACCCGGGCACGGCCGTCGCGCTTGGCGCGATACATCTGCCGGTCGGCAGTGGCGATCATCTCCTGGGCCGAGCCGATGGGGGCATCCTCGAGGCTGGCGATGCCGATGGAGGCGGAGACGAACAGCGGCTCGCCGGCGACCTCGGCCATTGGCTGGGCCACCAGCAGTGCCAGCAGGCGGCTGGCCACCACCCGGGCCCCGTCGCTGGTCTCGCCCGGCAAGATCACCACGAATTCCTCCCCGCCATAGCGGCCGGCCAGGTCGCCTTCGCGTACCAGTTCCCGCAATGCCGAAGCGAAGTTGATCAGCACCCGGTCGCCCAGGCCATGGCCGTGGCGGTCGTTGAGCTGCTTGAAGTGATCCAGGTCGATGAACAGCAGGGCCAGGGCCCCGGCCTGCGCCGTGGTCTCGTCCAGCCGCTGGTCCAGGCAGTGCTCGAGCCAGGCCCGGTTGGCCAGTCC
The DNA here is from genome assembly GCF_003966155.1 of Halomonas nitroreducens. Classification (GTDB taxonomy): domain Bacteria; phylum Pseudomonadota; class Gammaproteobacteria; order Pseudomonadales; family Halomonadaceae; genus Halomonas; species Halomonas nitroreducens. Next base: position 130,009 of record NZ_RXNS01000002.1, on the reverse strand, counting down.
GGTCATCGGGTCGGTGTGGCTGCGCTGTTCCAGGGCCGCGTTCTCGCGTCGCAGGTCGTCGAGTTCCCGATGGCGCTGCTGGAGGCGCGTACTGAGCGACAGGGTCAACTCGACCAGCCGCTGCTTGCCCTGGTGCAGCAGGTCCTCGTCGTCCAGGGCCAGCGGTTGGGTCAGGGCCAGCAACTGGGACATGGCCGGCAGCCGGGCATGCAGCGCCTGGAGCAGGGGCGCCAGGGGCATGGCCTGCAGGCCCTCCAGGTGCTCGAGCTGCTGGGCAAGCCTGGCCAGCGCCACTCCCGGGTCCGGGGCCAGCCGAGCATCGGCGATGCGTCCGGATAGCCTCAGGCAGAGCCGCGCCATGTCGCCGTCCTCCAGGGGGCCGTGACTGTCGGCGATGCACCGGGCAAGCCCCGGCGGGACGCCCCAGCTCAACGCCAGCCAGGCCCCGATCAGGGCATGATCACAGCCATAGGCGTCATGCTCCGCCAGCATCAGTCTCAGGTGCTCGCCGTGATGAGGCAGCTGTCGACGGTACGCTTCGTCGTCCAGTGCGAGCAGGCCGATCACGCCGATGTCCTGCAGCAGCGCGCTGGTGAAGAGCAGGCCCGCGCTCTCGGGGCACAGCCGCTGGGCCAGTTCCCGGGCGGCCACCGAGGCGATCACCGCGCGGTGCCAGAGCGGTTCCGGGATGCGCGCGGCCTGCAGGCCGAAGCTCATGACGGCGGCGAGGGTGGCCTCGCTGCCCAGGCGGCTGACGGCGTCGTGGCAGGTCACCACATCCTGGCCGGCCCGCCGGTAGTAGGCGCTATTGGCGAGTGCCACCACGCGCAGGGTCAGGGCCGGGTCTGGCTCAATGGCGCGGGCGAACTGGTCGGTGCCGACCTCCTCCTCGCGTGACAGCCGCAACACCTGCGACACTGCGGCCGGCAGTGACGGCAGGGTCTGGCACTCCTGGAGCCGTCTCGACAGGCCTGCCGGGAGGGCTTGCAGGTCCGGGGCCGCCGAGGCTTCGGCAAGGACTGGCGAATCGGTGTCGTGCACGCCGTTGCTCCTGGGTGGGATGGGCCGGATGATCCGACGGGCCGCGAAAGGCGTCAGCCTTGCCGCCCGCACGCTTCGCGTGGCCACTGGTGGCCGGCGCGGCCGATCAAGCCTTGCGCAGCGAGGCGTTCAGGTGGTCGACCACCTCGGCCCAGTCGGCATCCTCGGCGATGGCCTCGCGGAGGAACTCGGCCTGGCCCTCGTTCCAGCAGGGCGCATCCGGCAGGGCCACCGCTTCCGGGATCGGGGCATGGCGCTCGATGAAACGCTGGATGGACGCCGGGTCCGAGGCCAGACCGAGCTGCTCGAAGAGTTCGCTGAAGGGATGATCAGGGTGTTCCATGCGCCGCTCCTGAGGCCGCAATGTGTGCCGTATACTCTAGCCGCTCGCGGCGCTGCACGGGGGCTGGACCGTTCAACGCTTCGGCGTCTCGCGCTCCCCGACCAGAGGGGTCAGGAAGCGCCGACGGCGTTCGGCTTCATCCAGAGGCTGGGCGAGCAGGTGGACCAGCTTGGTGGCCGCCGCCTCGGGGGTCATGTCGTCTCCGGACAGCACCCCGGCCTCGACCAGGGTCCGGCCGGCGGCGTAGCTACCGATCGCCACCCCGCCATGGGGGCACTGGCTGATGGCGGCGATGAGCTTGCCCTCGCCGGTGGCCTGAGCCAGCACGCCGGTCACGGCCGCCGTGTCCGGCAGGTTGCCGCCGCCCCAGACCTCGAGCAGGGCGCCGCGCACGCGGTCGTCGAGCAGCCAGGCCTTCAGCTGCCAGGCGGCGATGCCCGGCCACAGCACGATGCGGGGCACGCCGCCCTCGGCGAGGGCGGCATAATCCGGCAGCTCGAAGCGGGGAGCGCCGCGCTGCTGGCGTTCCAGGCCGCGGGTCGGGTAGAGCACACAATCCTCGCCCACGCACTCGCCGAGGGGGGGATGGTTGGGGCTGGCGAAGGCGTCGGTCTGGCGGGTCTGCCATTTGCGGCTGCGCACCCCGCGCAGCAATCGACCGGCGAAGCACAGGGCGACTTCCTGCAGGCCGGGGTCGGCGGCGAAGCGTAGCGCCGCCTCGACGTTGGCCAGGGCATCGCTGCCCGGCGCCTCGAGGGGGTGCATGGCGCCGGTGAGGACCACGCCGCGGTCGATGCCCTGGAGCTGGTAGGCCAGGCTGGCGGCAGTCCAGGCCAGGGTGTCGGTGCCATGCAGCACCACGATGCCGGCATGGCGCTGGTAGCGCCCGGCGATCAGGCCGGCCAGCCATTGCCAGTCCCGGGGCGAGGCGGCGCTGGAATCGATGGGCGTCGGGGTGGCGATCAGCTCGAAGTCCGGAAGGGCGGCCCGGCGAGCCGGCGGCAGAGTCGCCAGGGCACGGCGTAGCCGCGCTTCGAAGTCGGGGCCGGGGACCAGGCCATCGGGGCCATCGATCATGCCGAGGGTGCCGCCGGTGTAGATCACCAGCAGGGGGGAGGCGGGGGCGTTGCGCGTCATGGGCTCTCCTGGCCGGGGGCATTGGCGACATGATACGGGCCTGGCGTCACCGGGCAAGCGCGCCGGGATGCTCGGCTAGCGGGTGATCAGGCGTCCCTGGGGGTCGGTCTCGAGTCGCCGGTTGCGTCCCGCCAGCAAGGCGAAGCCGGCGGCGGCCATCACGATGGCCAGCAGGGCGGTGGTGATCTGGGCCAGGCTCAGCGCCCGGTCGAGCATCACGCCTACTGCCAGCGGCCCCAGGGCGGCCAGGGTGTACCCGCCGCCCTGCACCAGGCCGGAGAGCTTGCCGGCCAGGCGCGAGTCGGCGGTGCGCAGCACGATCAGGGTCAGCGCCAGGCTGAAGCCGCCGCCCTGGCCGAGGCCGAGCAGCGCGACCCCAGCCCAGCGTCCGTCCTCCGGGCCCAGCAGCAACAGCCACAGACCGCTGCCTACCAGCGACAGCACCAGCAGCAGGGCCGGCCGCTGGTCCCGGCCCAGGCGGGCGAGCCAGGGAGCGGCCAGGGCGGCGAAGAGCTGGACCAGCACCGAGACGCCCATCATCCAGCCGGCCGTGGCCTCGTCGTAGCCGCGCTCGACCAGCAGGCTCGGCAGCCAGCCGAAGACGATATAGGCCAGCGACGACTGGAAGCCCATGAACAGCATCACCTGCCAGGCCAGGGGCTGGTGCAGGAGGGCCCGAGTATTGCCGGTGGGCGCGGGGGGTGGCGGCAGCGTCCCGGGGCTCGGCATCAGGGCCGCCCAGGCCACCAGGGCCAGGGCGGACAGGCCGGCCCAGGCCATCAGACTGGCCGCCCAGCCGCCGAAGCCGTCGGCCAGCGGGATGCTCAGGCCGGCCCCGAGGGCGCCGCCCAGGCACAGCGCCATGGTATAGACCCCGGTCATGAGGTCGGCGCTCTCGGCCAACTCGCGCTTGACCAGCGCCGGCAGCAGGGTGCCGGCGACGCCGATTGCCGCACCCACCAGCAGGGTGCCGCCGAACAGCCCTGCGGGGCCCGCCAGGCCCCGCAGGGCGAGGCCCAGGGTCAGAGCCAGCAGTGCCAGGGACAGGGTGCGTTCCGCCCCCAGGCGCCGGGACAGCCACGGGGCCAGGGGGGCGAAGAGCCCCAGGCACAGCACCGGCAGGGTGGTCAGGGCGCCGATGGCCAGGACCGGCAGGCCGGCCTGGGACTCGATGCGGGGCAGCAGGGGGGCGAGCGACGACAGCGCCGGGCGCAGGTTGAGCCCCACCAGGATCATCAAGGCGATGAACACCAGTGGACGGGGCCGACGCAGCGGGGCGGCCTCAGCCGCCCTCAAGGTCATCCCCTCGCCACTCCCGGTGCGGGGCCGGGCGGGCGCGTCGACGCTGCTGGCGGTCGCTGAAGGCGGCCTCGTCCTCGAGCTCGTTGGCGGCACGGAAGTGCACCGTGCCGGGGGCGGCATGGTCGCTGTCGGCACGGCGCCGGATGCCGGAAAGGTCTTCCGTGCTGGTCAGGTGCAGGCGTCCCTGGGTGGTCATCTGGGGAACCAGGCGTCCTTCATAGGCCCAGCAGCGCTGTGGGACCTTGGCGACCCGCCAGTTGTGGCCCCGCCAGTGGGCCTGGCCGTCGGCGCCGAGGTGGAGGCCATCATGAGGAACCAGCGCGGCGAACAGTCGTGCGTTGAGGACCAGGCCGCTGTCGCCCATCTGCACCGGCCCCTGATAGCGCCCCTCGCTCAGCTCGGTCAGTACCGCATCGGCCTTGCGCCCGGCGTCGAGACGGCCCTCGCCGCAGAGATGGAGGAGGTCCCGGTCGATCTGCTTGATGACCCAGACGCGCACGGGGGTCCGGCCAAAGAGTCGCTTCCACATGGGCCTTACCCCAGGTGGCGGCGCAGGTCGCCGCGGACACTGTCCAGCAGCGCGATGAAGTGGGTGTCTCCCGAGGCGTCGATGCGGTCGACCCGCGCGACGCTGGCCATGCCCTGGCCCACCGTCAGCTGGTCGAAGATCTCCAGGGTCAGCTTCTCGGCGTCGGTCGCACCCGGCTCCAGGTGGCCATCCTGGAGGGTGAAGCTCGGCAGCAGGGTGGCGCGCACCCGGGTCGCCCCGCCTTCCGCCAGCACGCGGCGCACGAACAGCCAGCCCTCGCAGGCCAGCGACGGGCCACCCGAGTGCTGACGCAGGAAGAGGGTGCGATAGCAGGCTCCCTGGCCGGCGGCCTTCTCGGCCATGCTGCGATAGGCTTCGGTGGTGCGGGTCGCCGAGACCCCCGAGGCCTCGAGCTTCTGCCAGGCGGCACGGTGCTCGCGGTCCAGCTGTGCCTGGCGCTGGAAGGTGAGCCAGCGCTGATAGTCGTGAATCGGGTCGTTGCTGTCCATGGGCATTCCTTGCTCTGGATGGTGAAGATGTCACGCCTGGCCATCGGGCCACCGTCGCATATTCCGTGGTGGCCCGCCAGTCCGGGCCTCAGGCCTGCTGGCGACCCTGGCCACCGCGCCGCCGGCGGCGAGAGGGACGTTGGCCGTCGCCACTGCCGCGGCCACCCTGGGCCTGCTGGGGCTTGCCTCCACGGCCGCCGCCATTGCGACCGCGGCCACCGCCACCGCGGCCGTTCTCGATCGGCTCGGGCTTGGCATTGGGGTCTGGCTCGAAGCCCGGCTCGATGTGCTTCTCCAGGTCCCGCTTGATCAGCCGCTCGATGTTCTTGAGCAGGCCATGCTCGTCGACGCAGACCAGGGAAACGGCCTGGCCGTCGTTGCCGGCCCGGCCCGTGCGGCCGATGCGGTGGACATAGTCCTCGGCGACGTTGGGCAGTTCGAAGTTGACCACGTGGGGCAGCTCGTCGATGTCCAGGCCGCGGGCGGCGATGTCGGTGGCCACCAGCACCTGAAGGTCGCCGGACTTGAAGGCGGACAGGGCTCGGGTACGGGCCGACTGGCTCTTGTTACCGTGGATGGCCATGGCCGGGATGTCCTGCTTGCCGAGGTGCTCGGCGAGCCGGTTGGCGCCGTGCTTGGTGCGGGTGAAGACCAGCACCTGGTACCACTGGTGGGCGCTGATCAGGTGGGCCAGCAGGTCACGCTTCTTCTCGCGGTCGACCCGGTAGACCGCCTGATCCACCGTCTCGGCGGTGGTGTTGCGGCGGGCCACCTCGATCAGCGTCGGCGCGTCGAGCAGCTTGTTGGCCAGCGCCTGGATCTCGTTGGAGAAGGTCGCCGAGAACAGCAGGTTCTGGCGCTGCGGCGGAACCAGCTTGAGGACCTTCTTGATGTCGTGGATGAAGCCCATGTCGAGCATGCGGTCGGCCTCGTCCAGGACCAGGATCTCGATGCCGGAGAGATCGACATGGCCCTGTTGGTGCAGGTCGAGCAGGCGACCCGGGGTCGCCACCAGGATGTCGAGGCCGGGGCGGATGGCATCCACCTGGGGCTGCTGGCCGACGCCACCGAAGATCACGTGGGAGGTGAGCGGCAGGTGACGGCCATAGTCACGCACGCTCTCGCCCACCTGGGCGGCCAGCTCGCGGGTCGGGGTCAGCACCAGGGCGCGTACGCCCCGCTTGGCCGGCCGCTTGCCGCCGGACAGGCGCTGCAGCATGGGCAGGGTAAAGCCGGCGGTCTTGCCGGTGCCGGTCTGGGCGCTGGCCAGCAGGTCGCCGCCCTGCAGGACGGCGGGAATCGCCTGGCGCTGGATCGGGGTCGGGATCGTGTAGCCCTGGGCATCGATGGCGCGCAGCAGTTCGGCGCTCAGGCCGAGGTCGGAAAAGGTCATGCGGTCTCCGCAACAACGCCTCGGTCCGCGCCAGTCTCGAGTCGCGACTGGCCAGTCCCGGGCCGGGGCGTGGGAATAGGGGTAGACGCGGCAGAAGGGACCGAGAAAGCCGCGAGGGCGATCATTATGCCACAGCGGCGCCGTCAACGCAGCCGGCGAATCCCGGCGGCGATCTCGTCGGCGACGCCGTCCCAGCTGTGGCCCAGGGCGCGGACCAGGGCCGGGTAGCCATCGGCCGCCAGGGGCGTGGTGACCCGGAAGGGCTCGAGGACCAGCAGGCGGCCGTCGGCGTCGCGCAGCTGCCAGCGGCCCTCGGTGACGGCGAGGCCGTCGTGGCGTCCCTGGAAGCGTTCCACCTCGACGCGCAGGCGCTGCGACGTCTCGTTCCCGGCGTCGGCCTCGAGCATCACCCGGGTCTCCGGGAGGCGATGGGCGAGCCGCTCGCGCAGGCCGCGTTCCAGCTGGCGGCCCAGGGGCTCGACCCACTGGTGACCGCTGGCCTCCTGCAGGGTGATGTCATCGAGCTGGAAGACGATGCCCTCGACGTCCAGGTAGCGGGTCAGGCGCAGCGGGCGCACGGTCAGCTGATGGCGAGCCTCGGCGCCCGAGGCCGGCGCGGGTGGAGTGGCGGCATCGTCGGGCAGGGTATAGCGGGTCGGCGGTGCGCCACCCACGGCGCAGCCGCCCAGCCACACCAGGCTCATGAGGGTGGCAAGACCTTTGGGGGAGATCATGGCTGGCTCCTCTGGGTCGGGGCGCGAGGCATCGGGTCCTCGGTCTGCAGGCTGTCGAACAGCAGCGCCCGAGGATCGTCGCCCAGCTGGCGGGCCATCGGCTGCAGGTCGCGCATCAGGCGTTCGACCTGGTCGAGGGTGTCGGTCAGGTCGCGGTAGGCCGGAGCCTCCGGCGACAGGCCCTCGAGGGTGCCGCGCAGCTCCTGCAGGGTGGCATTGAGGTTGCCGGGCAGAGCCCGGGTCCCCGGGTCGTCGAGCAGGCCCTGCACCCCGGCGGTGAGCTCGCGGACTTCCTCGAGCATCGCCTCCGAGGTGGAGAGGTTGCGCTCCAGGCCATCGAGAATCGGCGCCACCTGCAGTTCGTTGAGCTTGTCGAGCAGGGCCGTGACCTGGGCCTGGATCTGGGCCAGGCCACCGGAGGTGGTGGGGAAGACGGTGCGCTCGGCGAACGTCTCGGGCCGGTACTCGCCCGAGCGCTCGCGGTCGAAGGTCAGGTCGACGAACAGGGCCCCGGTCAGCAGGCTGCCGTTCTTCAGCGACGCCCGCAGGCCGCGCTTGAACAGCCGGTCGAAGCGCGCCCGCCAGTCCTCGAGGTCCAGCGCCTGGCTGTCGATGCCCAGTCGCTGGGGCTCGATGCGGATCAGCACCGGGATGGCCAGCCGGTCGCGCCGGTCGGGCTGGGGCGCGGTGAAGTTCCAGGGCACGCTGGCCACCGTGCCGACCCGCACGCCGCGGAACTCCACCGGGGCACCACGGCTCAGGCCGCGGACCGTGTCCTCGATCAGCAGCACGTACTCGAGGTAGCGATCGAAGGTGCCCTGGCGGGCGCTGTCCTCGTCGGCATAGAGGGTGAAGGTGGTGTCGGGGTCGGCGGGCAGGCCTCTGGGGAGGTCCTCGGGCACGCCGAAGGTCACGCCGCCACCGAGCAGCGCCTCCAGAGACTCCAGCTGCACGCGGACGCCTTCGGAGTCGAGTTGCAGGTCGACGCCGCTGGCGGTCCAGAAGCGCGTATTCTCGGTCACCAGGCGGTGGTAGGGGCTCTCGATGAAGATGCGATGGTGCATGCGCCGGGACGCCACCTCGAAATCGGCTTCCTCGACGCGGCCCACGGCGAAGCCCTGGTAGGTGACCGGGTCGCCGACACTCAGGGAGTTGCCGAGCTGGCTGATCAGGTTGACCCTCAGGCCCTCGGCCCCGGGGGGCGCCACCGGCGGTTGCTCGCTGACCTGGAAGGTGCGCTTCTCCTCCTCGCTGCGCCCCGGCTCGAGCTGCAGGTAGGCACCGGACAGCACGGTGTTCAGGCCGCTGATGCCCTCCCGGCCGATGCGCGGCTTGACCACCCAGAAGTAGCTGTCCTCGACGAGCATGGGGGTGGCCTCGGGCTTCATCCGTGCCTTGAGCACCACCCGCGAGAGGTCGTCCGACAGCGACACCGTCTCCACCCGGCCGATCTCCACGTTGCGGGTCTTGATCAGGGTGCTGCCGGCCTCGATGCCGTCGGCGCTCTGCATGGTCAGGGTGATCAGCGGGCCACGGCTGAGGTAGTTGTCGTAGACCAGCCAGGCACCGATCAGCAGCGCCACGATGGGCACGATCCAGATCGGCGAGAGCGGTGCCTGGGGCGTGGCCCGGGCCCGGTGCGCATCCTCGGCCGTGTCGTCACGGGGCGAGTCGTTCATGGGCTGCTTCCTTGTCCGCTGAGTGGCTCGGGGGCGTCGGGGTGTCCCAGATCAGTCTGGGGTCGAAGCTCATGGCGGCGAGCATGGTGATCACCACCACGGCGCCGAAGGCCAGGGCCGCGGGGCCGGGGGTGACCGACATCAGGTTGCCGGCCCGGATCAGCGCCACCAGGATGGCGACCACGAAGATGTCGACCATCGACCAGCGGCCGATGAACTCGGTCAGCCGGTACAGCCGGGTGCGCGACAGCGCGAAGTGGTTGTGCGCCCGGGGCGCCACCAGGCACAGCCAGGCCAGGGCCAGCAGCTTGCCCACCGGCACGATCACGCTGGCCACCAGGATCACCAGTGCCACCGGCCAGGAGCCCATCTCGATCAACTCGACGATGCCGCCGATGATGGTGGACGGGTCGCTGCGCCCCAGGCTGGTGGTGGTCATGATCGGGTAGATGTTGGCGGGAATATAGAGGATGGCCGCCGCGGCCAGCAGCGCCCAGGTGCGCTGGATGCTCCGCGGGTGGCGGGCATGCAGGGGCTCGCCGCAGCGCCGGCAGCGGCCCTGGCCGCCGGTGTCCAGGCGATTGACCAGGCCGCAGGTGGGGCAGCCGGTGAGGCGCTGGGCGGCGGCGGTCTCGCCGGTGCGACTGCCTTCGGGGGCACTCGGCTCCCCGGCCAGGGCGAACCATAGCCAGTCGCGATCCACCGACTGGGAGGTGGCCAGCAGCAGCAGGGCGAAGGCCCCGAAGGCCCAGAAGGAGGGGCCCAGTTCCACCTGGGCGAGCCCGGCGATCTTGATCAGGCTGACCAGGGTGCCGACCAGGAAGACGTCGGCCATCATCCACGGCTCGAGGTGGGCCAGGGAGCGCGCCAGGCCGCGGCTTGCCGGCAGTGGCGAGCCTCTCAGCAGCCCGGCCTGGAGCCAGATCACGCCGGCCAGGTAGATGGCCGGCAGCACCAAAATGGTCAGCAACACCGCGATCGCCACCAGGGGCTCGTCGTGGCCGATCAGCTGGGCGGCGGTCTGGGTCAGCTCGATGCGGTTGCCGACGCCGCTCACGCGGAAGCCGAGAAAGGGAAAGGCCAGGGCCAGGGCCAGCGCCGTCAGGGCGGCCAGGGCCAGGGCCAGGCTGCGCTGGGCGGGGTAGCGATGACGCCGGACCTGCGAGTGGCGGCAGCGCGGGCAGACGGCCTGCTCGCCGGCATGCAGGGGGGGGAGAGCCATCAGCCAGTCGCACTCGTGGCAGGCACGCAGGCGCCGCCGGGAGATCCGGACTTCCGGCGGGGCACGGTCCACGAGGGGCGCCTGCCGGGGCAGGGCGACATGACGAAAGGCCGGCCTTGGCACTGGCGAGGGGTCCTCCTGACGGCGCAATGAACTAATGGAAAGTGTGTCACGTTGACGCCGGGGGCACCATAGTCAAACATGCGGGCCTGAATGTTCCCCTTGGAGATCCCATGATGCTTCCCGCTCTGGCGGTGGTGGCAGGCCTGATCCTGCTGGTATGGAGCGCCGAGCGCTTCATCGATGGTGCCGCCGCGACCTCGGCACGACTCGGTCTTTCCCCGCTGTTGATCGGCATGCTGGTGATCGGCTTCGGCACCTCGGCGCCGGAGCTGGTCGTCTCGGCCATCGCGGCAGGGCAGGGCAACCCCGGCCTGGCCCTGGGTAATGCCTACGGCTCGAACATCGCCAACATCGGCCTGATCCTGGGCGTGGTGGCGCTGATCTCGCCGCTGGCGGTGCATTCGGGGGTGATCCGCCGCGAATTGCCGGTACTGGGGGGCGCGACGTTGCTGTCGGCGCTGCTGCTGCTGGGGGGCGGCATCGCCCGCCTGGAGGGCGTGCTGCTGCTGGTGCTGCTGGGGGCCTTCATGGCGATCAGCGTCGTCAAGGGGCTGCGTGACGGCAGCGATCCCCTCTCCGCCGACACCGAGACCGACTTGGCGGCCCATCCCATGTCGCTGCGTGCCTCCCTGGCCTGGACGGCGATCGGTCTGGTGCTGCTGGTGGCCAGTTCGCGGCTGCTGGTCTGGGGGGCGGTGGCCATCGCCCAGAGCTTCGGCGTCAGCGACCTGATCATCGGCCTGACGGTGGTGGCCGTGGGCACTTCGCTGCCGGAACTGGCGTCCTCGCTGAGCGCCCTGCGGCGGGGCGAGCATGACCTGGTACTCGGCAATGTGGTGGGCTCCAACCTCTTCAACACCCTCGGGGTGGTGGGGCTGGCCGCGGTGATCGCCCCCATCGACGCCGGCCGCGAGGTGCTGCTGCGCGACTGGAGTCTGATGACCGCCATGACCGTGCTGATGGTGGTCTTCGCCATGGGCTGGCAGGGCCGGGCAGGGCGCATCAACCGCCTCGAGGGGGGCACGCTGCTGGCGATGTACGTAGGCTACATCGGCTTCATGATCAGCCTGGTGGTCGGCAGCGCAACCGCCTGATCGACATGCTGCGACAACGCGACACAGCACTGGTCGCCGAACTGGCTAACAGGCGGCAAGCTCCAAGGCGTATGATAGGGGAGTGGAACTGATGGAATTAGCTTATTCGTTCTGGCTATGGATGCCTGTGGGCCTGCCCCGCGCCAGGATGCTCTAGGCTGTTCCGTGACCGATCTAGAATGCGGCAGGGCGCAAGACGCCCCACGCACAAGAGCACGTCCAGTGCCTGACGCATCTCGTACCCATGAACCGCAGGAACGAGGAGTGCCTCATGGAACTGGATCCCCTGCTGCTATCGCGGTTGCAGTTTGCCTTCGTGGTGTCCTTCCACGCCATCTTCCCGGTGTTCACCATCGGGCTGGCGTCCTATATCGCCGTGCTCAACGGCCTCTTCTATCGCACCGAGAATCCCGCCTGGGAACGCCTGGCGATCTTCTGGACCCGGGTCTTCGCCGTGGTCTTCGGGATGGGTGTGGTCTCGGGGATCGTCATGTCCTTCCAGTTCGGCACCAACTGGAGCAACTTCTCCCTGGCGGCCTCCAACTTCCTGGGGCCGATGCTCAGCTACGAGGTGGTGACGGCCTTCTTCCTGGAAGCCGCCTTCCTCGGCGTGCTGCTGTTCGGCCGGGGCAAGGTCCCCCAGGGCGTGCACCTCTTTGCCGCCATCATGGTGGCCATCGGCACCTTCATCTCCTCGTTCTGGATCCTCGCCGCCAACAGCTGGATGCAGACCCCGGCGGGCATGGAACTGATCGACGGCCGCTTCCACGTGACCTCCTGGTCGGCGGCGATCTTCAATCCCTCCTTCCCCTATCGCTTCGCTCACATGGTGCTGGCTTCCTTCCTCACCGGTGGCTTCGTGGTGGCCGGCGTCAGCGCCTGGTACCTGCTGCTCGGCCGCGACGTGGAAGCCAACCGCAAGGCCTTCTCCATGTGCCTGTGGCTGCTGCTGGTGCTGGCGCCGACCCAGGCGGTGGTGGGGGACTTTCATGGCCTCAACACCCTGGAGCATCAGCCGACCAAGGTGGCGGCCATGGAAGGCAACTGGGAGACGCAGCCCGGCGCGCCGCTGCTGCTGTTTGCCTGGCCCGACCAGGATGCCCAGGACAACCACTTCGAGATCGGCATTCCCAAGTTGGCGAGTCTGATCCTGACCCATCACCTGGACGGCGAGGTCCCCGGCGTGAGCGCCGTGCCGCCGGAGGAACAGCCGCCGGTGTGGATCGTGTTCTGGTCGTTCCGGATCATGGTGGCCATGGGCCTGGCGATGATCGCCGTGGCCCTGGCCGGCCTGTGGCTGCGCTTCAAGGGCCGGCTCTATGAGCATCGCGGTTACCTGCAGCTGATGCGGGTGATGACGGTCACCCCCTTCCTGGCCGTGCTGGCCGGCTGGTTCGTCACCGAGACCGGCCGCGCGCCCTGGCTGGTCTACGGCATCATGGATCAGGCCGAGGCGCTGACTCCGTCGCTGACCGGTGGCATGGCGCTGTTCACTCTGATCGGCTACGGCCTCGTGTACGCCGTGGTCTTCTACAGCGGGACCCTCTACCTGACCCGGGTGGTGCGCCAGGGCATGCTGCCCGAGGCCCCCCACGAGGATGAGGTCGAACGGCCCAAGCGTCCGCTGTCCGCCGCCCACGTGCCGTTCGACGATGCCACCAGCCACCCGAGGAGGAGCTGAACCATGGAGATGTTCGACCTGTCGCTGATCTGGGCCGTCATCATCGGCTTCGGCGTGATCATGTACGTGCTGATGGATGGCTTCGACCTGGGGGTGGGGATCCTCTTCCCCTTCGCCCCGGACGAGGGCAGCCGGGACGTGATGATGAACTCGGTGGCGCCGGTCTGGGACGGCAACGAGACCTGGCTGGTGCTGGGCGGTGCCGGCCTGCTGGCGGCCTTCCCGCTGGTCTACTCGGTGTTCCTGCCGGCACTGTACATCGGTGTCTTCCTGATGCTGGCGGGGCTGATCTTTCGCGGGGTCGCCTTCGAGTTCCGCTTCAAGTCCCATCGCCACCGTCGCTGGTGGAACCGCGCCTTCTGCTGGGGCTCGGCGGTGGCCGCCTTTGCCCAGGGCGTGGTGGTCGGCGCCTATATCCAGGGCTTCGCCGTGGAGGACTTCGTCTACGTCGGCGGGCCGCTGGACTGGCTGTCGCCCTTCACCGTGCTCACAGGCCTGGGGCTGATGGCCGGCTACGCCCTGCTCGGCGCCACCTGGTTGATCATGAAGACCGAGGGGCGCCTCCAGGACTGGGCCTATCGGTTGACGCCGAAACTGCTGCTGATGGTGCTGGTGGTATTCGCCGTCATCAGCGTCTGGACTCCCTTCGTCGACGACTTCGTGCGCGAGCGCTGGTTCGGCCAGCTGCACCTGATCTGGATCTTCCCGGCACTGGCCCTGGGCAGCGCGGTGTGGCTGTGGCGGACCGTGAAGGAGCGTCGCGAGGGCCAGCCGTTCATCGCCACCCTGGGCCTGTTCGTCTTCACCTACCTGGGCCTGGTGGTCAGCAAGTGGCCGGTGATCGTGCCGCCGGACCATACCCTCTGGGAGGCCGCCTCGGCACCGGAATCCCAGTTGTTCCTGCTGCTTGGCATGCTCTTCGTGATTCCCATCGTGCTGGCCTACACCGCCTGGACCTACTGGGTCTTCCGCGGCAAGGTCCGGGAGGGTGAGGGCTATCACTGAGGCCAGCGAGGCGCGCACCGCCCGCGCCTGGCTGGCGCGCCTGGCCCACGTCGAGCGCGGATGGCTGGCGCTGGCAGTGGCTGCCGGGCTCGTCGCCGGCGCCCTGACCGTTGTCCAGCTGGCGCTGCTGGCCTGGCTGGTGGCGGCCCTGCTGGTGGATGGCAGATCGCTTCCGGCCCTGCTGCCGGGCTTTGCGGCGCTGGCGGTGCTGCTGCCGCTGCGCGCCCTGGCCCAGTGGGGCCAGGACGCGGCCGGGCTCGCCGCCAGCCTGCGCCTGCGCACCCGGGCCCGGGGGGAATTGCTCGACCACCTGGCGCGCCTGGGCCCCGTGGGCATTGCCGGCCAGCACACGGCCAGCCTCGCCAACCGGGTCGTGGACCAGGTCGAGGCCCTGGACGGTTATGTGGCCCGCTTCCTGCCCCAGCGCCGGCTGGCCGTGGTCATGCCGCTGCTGATCCTCGCCGTGGTGGCCTGGCTGGACTGGCTGGCGGCAGTGTTCCTGTTGCTCGCCGCGCCGTTGATCCCGTTGTTCATGGCCCTGGTCGGCATGGGTGCGGAGCGGCTCAATCGTGAGCAGTTCGACGCCGTCTCGCGGCTGTCGCGGCATTTCATCGATCGCGTACGCGGCCTCGCCACCTTGCAGCTGTTCGGCCACACCCGGATGGCCACCCGGGAGGTGCACGCCGCCGCCGACGACTACCGGCGGCGCAGCATGCGCACCCTGCGCCTGGCCTTCCTGTCCTCGGCGGTCCTCGAGTTCTTCGCCGCCGTGGCCATCGCCATGGTGGCCATCTACGTGGGTTTCGGCCTGCTCGGCTATATCGACTATGGCCCATCGGGCGAGCTGACCCTGTTCAGCGGGCTCCTGGTGCTGCTGCTGGCCCCGGAATTCTTCCAGCCATTGCGCAGCCTCGCCCAGCATTACCACGATCGGGCCGCGGCGCTGGGTGCCGCCGAGGGGCTGGTGGCGCTGCTCGAGACGACGCCGCGCCGTACCGGCGTCGCACAGGACGGGCCGCGCGGGGAGCACTCGCTCGTCGAACTCGAGGGCGCGACGGTGTCGCACCCCGAGCGGGGGCGGGTGCTGGGCCCCCTGGACCTGACCCTCGCCCGGGGCGAGATCGTCGGGGTGAGCGGCCCCTCCGGGGCCGGCAAGTCGACGCTGCTGCAGCTGCTGGCGGGGTTCGCCGAGCCCACCGAGGGCGCGCGGCGGGTGGTGGCGGATCATGCCTTCGCCTGGATGGATCAGCGCCCGCTGTTGATCCATGGCAGTCTCGCCGACAACCTGCGCCTGGCCGCGCCGCAGGCCGACGCAGCCGACCTGCATCACGCCCTCGCGCGGGCCGGGCTCGCCGACCTGCTGGCCGCCTTGCCCGCCGGGCTCGACAGCGCCCTCGGCGAGCGTGGCGTGGGGCTCTCCGGGGGCCAGGCCCAGCGCCTGGCCCTGGCCCGGGTCTTCCTCTCGCCGGCCCCCCTGGTGCTGCTCGACGAGCCCACCGCCAGCCTCGATGCGGCCAGCGAGGCCCGGGTGCTGGCGGGGCTGGCCGCCCTGGCCGCTGAGGGGCGCACCCTGGTGATCGCCAGCCACCAGCCGGCCCCGCTGGCGCTGGCCCAGCGCATGGTGCGGCTGGACGCGGGCCGCGAGGCGGGAGCGGTCCATGGCTGAGCCCTCGCCCCCCGGATGGTGGACCACCCTGGGGCCCTGGCTGCGCCTGCTGGGACAGCATCGACGTCGCTTGCTGGCCGGAGCCGGCCTGATGCTCCTGGCCCTGCTGGCCGCCCTGGGGCTCTTGGCGCTGTCGGGCTGGTTCATTACCGCCACCGCGCTCGCCGGGCTGGTCCTGGCCGCGGGGGGCGCCGCGACTCTCGACGTCTACGTGCCCGGCGGTGGCATCCGTGCCTTCGCCCTGACGCGTACCGTGGCTCGCTACCTGGAGCGCCTGTACAACCATGACACCGTGCTGCGCCTGCTGGCCGACCTGCGCGCCGGGATGTTCGCCGTCCTCGCCGACCTGGATGCCGCCCACCTGGCCCGGCGGCGCGCCAGCGACTGGCTCAACCGCCTGACCGCCGATATCGATACCCTGGACAGCCTCTTCCTGCGCCTGCTGGCGCCGGCGGCGGTGGCCCTGGTGGCGATCCTCGCCCTGGCCGGCTTTCTGGCACTCTGGTTGCCCGCGGTGGGAGCGACAGTGGCTGGCGTGCTGGGCCTGGCCTGGCTGTGGCTGACCCTGGGTCAGGCGCGGCTGGGCCTGGCCGCCAGCCGGCGCCGCGTGGATGCGCTGGAGCGTCTGCGCGGGCGTGTGATCGAGCAGCTCCAGGGCCTCGCCGAGCTCGAGGCCTACGGCAGCCTGGCCGCGCATCGTCGCCGACTCGAGGTCATCGAGGCGCGGCTCGCCGCCGACCACCGGCGGTTGGGGCTCACCGCGGCCCTGGGCAACGCCCTGGCCGGGCTGGCCACCGGGGCGACCTGGCTCGCCGCCCTGTGGTTGGCCGCCAGGGCCTGGCAGGGCGGTGTGCTGTCCGGGCCGGTGATGGTGATGATGCCCCTGGCCGTGCTGGCGCTGAACGAGGCGCTGGCGGCACTGCCTGCGGCCTTCACCCAGGCCGGCGCCACCCGGGCCGCCGCCGAGCGGTTGAATGCCCTCGAGGCGACCCGGTGCCGGCCGTCCGCCGCGGCCACGGCGCCCCTGCCCGAGGGGCCACTGGCAGTCGCCCTGGAGGCGGTCGGCCTGCGTTATCCCGGGGCGCTGACCCCGGCCCTCGACGGACTCGACCTGGTCCTGGCGCCGGGGGAGCGCCTGGCCCTGTATGGCGCCTCGGGCACCGGCAAGTCGAGCGTGGCGGCCCTGCTGACGCGCCAGCTCGCGCCGAGCGCGGGCCGCGTGCGGCTCGCCGGCCTGCCGCTCGCCGAGGTCGCCGAGGCCGACCTGCGGCGGCGCACGGCCTGCCTGACCCAGCTCACCGAGCTGTTCGACGACAGCCTGGCCGCCAACCTGCGCCTGGCCGATCCCTCGGCCGGGGAGGCGCGGCTATGGGAGGTGCTGGCGGTGGTGGAGCTGGCCGAATGGGCCGAGGGCCTGCCCCGGGGGCTCGCCACCCGGGTGGGCGAGGGGGGGCGGCGGCTGTCCGGCGGCCAGGCCCGGCGCCTGTCGCTGGCCCGCCTGCTGCTGCGTGACCCGGGCCTGGTGATCCTCGACGAGCCCTTCGCGGGCCTGGATAGGGCCCTGGCAGAGCGCTTGGCCGGACGCCTGGACGCCTGGCTTCGAGGGCGCAGCGTGCTCTACCTGGCCCACGCTCCCGCCGTCGGCGGGGGACTGCTACCGGGGGTGACGCGCCATCTGGCGCTGGACGAAGGGGCGTCACACGCCCTTTGCGCCCGGGCGCGGAATCTTACAGGATAGGGCAAAGGACTTTTGCGAGGTGAGCCATGCGGGATTTCCTCAAGCGCCTGCCCAAGGCCGAACTCCACCTGCACATCGAGGGGACACTCGAGCCGGAACTGATGATGGCGCTGGCCGAGCGCAACGGCGTGTCGCTGCCCTACGGCTCGGTGGAGGCGATACGCGCCGCCTACGACTTCACCGACCTGCAGTCCTTCCTCGACCTCTACTACCAGGGCATGAGCGTGCTGCGCACCGCCCGGGACTTCGAGGACCTGGCGATGGACTACTTCCGGCGGGCCCACGACGAGGGGGTGGTGCACGTGGAGATGCACGTCGATCCCCAGGCGCACCTGGCCCGCGGCGTGGCGCTGGCCACGGTGATGGAGGGGCTGGGACGGGCCCGGCGCCGCGCCGAGCGTGAGCTCGACCTGTCCACGGCGATGATCATGGCCTTCCTGCGCGACCGGCCCGCCGACGAGGCCCTGACGCTGCTCGAGCAGGCCGCCCCCTACTGGGAAACCCTGGATGCCGTAGGCCTGGACAGCGCCGAACGCGGCAACCCGCCGGCGAAGTTCAGCGAGGTGTTCCAGCGCGCCAAGGCCCTGGGGCTGGCGCGGGTCGCCCATGCCGGCGAGGAGGGGCCGCCCGACTATATCCTCGAGGCGCTGGATGCCCTGGAGGTGTGCCGCATCGACCATGGCGTGCGCTGCCTGGAGGACCCGACCCTGGTCGAGCGGTTGCGCGAGGAGGCCATGGTGCTCACCGTCTGCCCGCTCTCCAACCTGCGCCTCAAGGTGGTCGAGCGCATGGAGGACCACCCCTTGCCGCGGCTGCTGGAGGCCGGGCTGACCCTGACGCTGAACTCCGACGACCCCGCCTACTTCGGCGGCGGCATGCTGGACAACTTCCTCGCCTGTCGGCGGGCCTTCGGCTGGTCCCGGGAGGTCTTCCTCGACCTCGCCGGCAACGCCATCGAGGCGGCCTTCATGCCCGAGGCACGGCGCACCGAACTGCGCCGCCGCCTCACCGCCTGTCGCTGAGCCCCCGGCCAACGGCCGGCCATAACCGGCCATAAAAAAGGGGCGACCCGTCGCGGGTCGCCCAAGGTCTACACCCCATCTTGCTCGGTGATCAGGCGTCGACGGGGGTCGTCGCCTCCGCCATCCGGGCGTCACGGTGATGCACGCAGCGGCCGTCCGCCCAGGTGGCCAATACGGCCCGGTCGTCGCCGAGCATCATCAGCGCGAACAGGCGCTCGGCCAGGGTCCTGCAATGAGCGGTGCGCCGGGCCAGCAGCGGGGTGGCCTCGGGGTCGAGGACCACGATGTCGGCCTCGCCCCCCTCGCGCAGCCGGCCGACCTGGCCGTCCAGGTGCAATGCCCGGGCATTGCCCAGGGTCAGGCGGTAGAAGCCCTGCCAGGCGGTCAGCGGCTGGCCGAGCAGCTGGCCGACCTGGTAGGCGGCCTTGAGGGTGGCCAGGCCCGAGAGGTCGGTGCCGCCGCCCACGTCGCTGGCCAGGCTGGTGGCAAGCCCCGCTTCCCGGCAGGCCTGGCGGTCGAACAGCCCGCTGCCCAGAAAGAGGTTGGAGGTAGGGCAGAAGGCGATATTGGCGCCGGCACCGGCCAGCCGCTGGCGCATCCCCTGGTCCAGGTGGATGCCATGGGCGAAGGTGCTGCGCGGGCCCACCAGCCCGTAGCGCTCGTAGACCGCCAGGTAGTCCTCGCATTCCGGGAACAGCTCGGCGACCCAGGCGATCTCGCCCGGGTTCTCGGACAGGTGCGTCTGCAGGTGCAGGTCGGGGGCATTGCGCAGGACGGCGCCGGTGGCCTCGAGCTGCTCGCGGCTCGAGGTGGGGGCGAAGCGCGGCGTCAGGCTGTAGCCCAGGCGCCCCTTGCCGTGCCAGTCGCCGATCAGCCGTTCGCTGTCGGCGAGCCCGCCCAGGGTGTCGTCCACCAGGGCCTCGGGGGCGTGGCGGTCCATCAGCACCTTGCCGGCCAGCATGCGCAGACCGCGGCGCTTGGCGGCGGTGAAGAAGGCATCCACCGAGCCCGGGTGGGAGGTGCAGAACACCTGGGCGGTGGTGGTACCGACCCGCAGCGACTCGTCGAGGAAGGCCTCGGCCACGGCCTCGGCATGGACGCGCTCGGCGAAGCGGCACTCCTCGGGAAAGGTGTAGTCGTTGAGCCAGTCGAGCAGCTGGCGACCGTAGGAGGCCATGATGTCGAGCTGCGCATAGTGCACGTGGCTGTCGATGAACCCCGGCAGCATCAGCTTGCCCGAATAGTCCACCATCTCGATGTCCGCCGGCAGGTGGGGCGCCAGGGCGGCGTAGTCGGCGACGGCGCGGATATGGCCGTCGACCAGCCAGAGGGCGCCGTCCTCCAGGTAGCGCACGCTGTCCGGCACCGCGGTGTCGCCATCGCCGGGATCGGCGTCGAAGCTCAGCAGAGGGCCACGCAGGACGCGCATATGGGAACGTGGATCGGTCATCAGTCTCTCCGATGGGCGCCGGTCGCTGCCGGCGCTCAGTCGCGTGTAGGGGAAAAGGTCTCGCGCAGGGTCTCGGGGGACACACCGCGGCGATCCTGGCGCTCGCTCTCGGGCTTGAGGGTCAGCAGCTCCGCGGCCACGGCCAGGGCGATCTCGTAGGGGCGCTTGCCGGCGGCGCCCGGGACGCCGATGGGACAGCGCACGCTGTCCAGGGCCGCCGCGTCGTGGCCGGCATCGCCGAGCCGGCGGCGAAAGCTCGCCCACTTGCTCTGCGAGCCGATCAGGCCGAGGGAGGCGCAGTCGCCGCGGCGCAGCAGGGCATCGACCAGGGCCCGGTCCTCGGCGTGGTCATGGGTCATCACCAGGGCATGGCAGCCCGCGGGCAGGCTGTCCACGGCATCCTCGACCCGGGGGCCCCCGGCGCCCGGCACGATGCGCCGGCGGTGCACGCGCTCGCCCTCGGCGCCCCGGGCCGGAAAGGCGTCCTCGCGGCTGTCGAACCACAGCACCCGCCAGGGCAGCGGCGCGAGCACCTCGACCAGCGCCTGGCCCACGTGGCCGGCGCCGAACAGCGCCACGCTCATCTCGGCGCCGGCGAACAGTTCGATCAGCACGTGCACGTAGCCGCCGCAGCACTGGCCGGAGCGCCCGCCCAGGGGGAAGGCCTCCAGTCGCGTGCCGGCCTCGCCCCGCGCCAGGGCCTCCCGGGCCGCCTCGATGACCTGCAGCTCGAAGCTGCCGCCGCCCAGGGTGTCGTGGACGGCCTCCGGGGTAATCACCATCTTGGCGCCGGGCTCCCGGGGCGTGGAGCCTGCCACCCCCACGACGCTGGCCAACGCATGGGGGCGTGCTTCGCGCTGCAGGCGATCCAGGGCGGCATGCCAGGGCTCAGGCCGGTGCATGGTCGGGCCTCGCGGCGGGCGATGGCTCGGCCCGGCGCAGCGCCTCGGCGGCCATCAGCACCCGCTCCGGGGTGGCCGGAGTATCCAGCGCCGGGCTCACCCGGTAGTCGGCGAGGCTCGCCAGGGCATCGCGCAGCGCCGACCACACCGAGATGCCGAGCATGAACGGCGGCTCGCCCACGGCCTTGGAGCGGTAGATGCTGGCCTGGGAGTTGGGATGCCCCTGCAGCAGGTCGACGTTGAAGGTCGGCGGCAGGTCACCGAAGGCCGGGATCTTGTAGGTGGCCGGGCCATCGGAGACCAGCTGGCCGGCGTCGTTCCACTTGAGTTCCTCGCTGGTCAGCCAGCCCATGCCCTGGATGAAGGCGCCCTCGATCTGGCCGATGTCGATGGCCGGGTTCAGGGAGTCGCCGACGTCGTGGAGGATGTCGGCGCGGCTCAGCCGGTACTCGCCGGACAGGGTGTCGACCTCCACCTCGGCCACGGCGGCGCCGTGGGCATAGTAGTAGAAGGGCCGGCCACGCCCGGTGGCGCGGTCGTAGTGGATCAGCGGGGTGGCGTAGAAGCCCTTCTCGGAGAGCGAGACCCGGGCCATGTAGGCCGCCTGGACGAGCTCGCCCCAGGGGATGCGCGTCTCGGCCTCGCCGATGCCGGCCACCAGGTGGCCGTCCTCCAGGCGCATGGCCTCGCGGTCGAGCCCGCCGGCCTCGCGGTCGAAGTGCGCGGCGGCGAAGTCGAACAGCCGCTCGCGCAGCTTGCTGGCGGCATCCCGGGCGGCCTGGCCGTTGAGGTCGGCGCCGCTGGAGGCGGCGGTGGGCGAGGTGTTGGGCACCTTGTCGGTGCGGGTGGCGCTGATGCGCACGCGCTCCAGGTCCAGGCCCAGCTCACGGGCCACCACCTGGCAGACCTTGGTGTGCAGGCCCTGGCCCATCTCGGTGCCGCCGTGGTTGATCATCACGCTGCCGTCGGTATAGACGAGCAGCAGTGCACCGGCCTGGTTGAGGTGCTGAACGGTGAAGGAGATGCCGAACTTCACCGGGGTCAGCGCCAGGCCCTTCTTGATGATCGGGCTCTGGGCGTTGAACGCGGTGATTTCCCGACGGCGCGCCCAGTAGTCGCTGCTGGCCTCGAGCTGCGACACGATGTCCTGCAGCAGCGAGAGCTGCTCGACCCGCTGGCCGTAGTGGGTGACGTCGCGGGGCGTGCCATCCGGGTCCTTCTCGCGATAGAGGTTGCGCTGGCGGATGGTCAGCGGGTCCTCGCCCAGGTGCCGGGCGATGTCGTCCATGGCCCGTTCGATGATCATCATGCCCTGGGGGCCGCCGAAGCCGCGGAAGGCGGTGTTCGAGGCCTTGTGGGTCCTGGCCCGCTGGCCGGTGACGCGGGCGGCGCCCAGCGAGTAGGCGTTGTCGGCATGAAACATGGCGCGATCGACGATGGCGTCGGACAAATCCGGCGAGTAGCCGCAGTCGCCGATCACGGTGATCTCGCCGCCGGCCAGCACGCCGTGGTCATCGAAGCCGAGCCGATAGCGGTTGTGGAAGGGATGGCGCTTGCCGGTGGCGCGGCTGTCCTCGGCGCGGGGCAGGCGGATCCTGGTGGCCCGGCCGGTGCGCCGGGCAAGCAGGGCGGCGATGCAGGCCCAGGGCGAGGCCTGGGTCTCCTTGCCGCCGAAGCCCCCGCCCATGCGGCGCATCTCCATGGTCACCGCGTGGAAGGGGATGCCGAGCACCTCGGCGACCAGCTTCTGGGTCTCGCTGGGGTGCTGGTTGGAGGTGTAGACCATCACCCCCTCGTCCTCGGTGGGCTGGACCAGGCAGGCCTGGCCCTCCAGGTAGAAGTGCTCCTGGCCGCCGACGAACTGCTCGCCCTCGAGGACGTGGGGCGCGTCAGTCAGGGCCTGCTGCCAGTCGCCGCGCTCGTGGGTGTGGGTGGGGCGCACGAAGTCGCCGCGCTCGGCGGCGTCCACCGGGTCCAGGCAGGCCGGCTGCTCGTCGATCTCGACCACCGCCGCCTGCGCCGCTAGCCGGGCGGCCCGGTGGCTCTTGGCGGCCACGGCGAACAGACACTGGCCGACGTAGCTGATCTCGTCATCGGCGAACAGCGGATCGCCGGGGAAGACCGGGCCGATGTCGGTGTGGCCGGGCACATCGGTGAGGGTGATCACGTCCACCACGCCGGGGGCGGCCCGCACTGCGTCGAGGTCGAGGCGGGTCAGCCGGCCGTGGGCCACCGGCGACAGGCCCAGCGCCACGTGCAGGGTATCGGCGGGACTGGGGATGTCGTCGATGTAGGCGGCCCGGCCGGTGACGTGCTTGACGGCGCTCTCGTGGGCGCGGGAGCTGCCCGCGCCGCCCTGGGGGTCGACGGTCTCCCGCGCCAGGGGCGCATCCCCCTGGTTGCGCCGGGTCTTGTCGCGGGGCAGGTCGAGATCAGTGAGCGTACGCATCGAGAGTCACCTTGGTCGCAGGGATGTTGTTATCGGCGTCGGCCGCGATCATCAGGCGCAGCCGCTCGAGCAGGTTGCCGGCGGCGAGGCGCCGGTACTCGGCGCTGCCGCGTACGTCGGACATCGGGCTCAGCTCCTCGCCGAGCGCCGCGCGGGCGGCGGCGAAGGCCTCGGCGTCGGGGGCCCGGCCCTCCAGGGCGGCCTCGGCGGCCGGGGCCCGTCGCGGGATCGCCGCCATGCCGCCGAAGGCCAGGTGGACGTCGCGCATCACGCCATGCTCCAGGCGCCAGGCGAAGGCGGCCAGCACCGCCGAGATATCGTCCTCCCGACGCTTGGACAGTTTCCAGACCTTCAGATTCTGCTCGGCGCTCGGGCGCGGCAGGAAGATTGCGGCGATGAACTCGTCCTCGGCCAGCGCCGTGCGCCTGTAGTCGAGGAAGAAGTCTGCCAGCGGCAGCTCCCGCTCTCCCCGCGGGCCGTCCAGCCGCAGCCGGGCGTCGAGGGCCAGCAGCACCGGCGGGGTGTCACCGATCGGCGAGGCATTGGCGATGTTGCCGCCCAGCGTCGCGCGGTTGCGGATCTGCGAGGAGGCGAAGCGATGCATCAGGTGCTCGAAGGCCGGGTAGGGCTCGGCCAGCAGCGGGGTCAGCCGCGCCAGTGTCACGGCGGCGCCGATCCACCAGCCCTCGGCGGTCTCGTCCAGGGCATGCAGCTCGGCGACCTGGCGGACGTCGATGATGTCGTCCAGGGGCTTGAGCTGCTGGGTGGTCTCGAGCCACAGGTCGGTGCCGCCGGCCACCAGGCGGGCGCCGGGCCGCCTGGCCTTGAGGGCGCGCAGCGCGGCGAGGTCCTGGGGGGCCACGTAGTGACCGCTGCCGGCCGGGGCGCCCTCGGCGGGGCGGCGCAGCCAGACGACGTTGCTGGCCAGCATGGGATCCTCGGCCCAGGCGGGGTCAGCCGCCGGGTAGTCGCTCATGGCGAGGGCGGCATCGCGGATCGGCCGGTAGCCGGTGCAGCGGCACAGGTTGCCGCCCAGCGCCTCCTCGAGGCGTTCCTGGGTCAGCGGGGCGGGCTGGCGGCGCTGGTTCTCGTAGAGGGTGAACAGCGACATCACGATGCCCGGCGTGCAGAAGCCGCACTGGCTGCCGTGGCAGTCGACCATGGCCGCCTGGGCCGGATGCAGCCGCTCGCCACGGGCCAGGCCCTCCACGGTCACCAGGTGGCAGCCCTCGAGCTGGTGGGCGGGGGTGATACAGGCGTTGGCATTGTGATAGACGAGCTCGCCGGAGGCATCCGGCTCGCCGATGGCCACGGTACAGGCCCCGCAGTCACCGGAGGCGCAGCCCTCCTTGGTGCCGGTCTGGCCCAGTGTCGTGCGCAGCAGCTCGAGGATGCTGGTGTCGGCGCTCACGTCGCTGCAGCGCTGACGCCTGCCGTTGAGGTAGAAGTCGATCATGGCCGGCTCCGTTTGTGGTTGTGTTGGCCGAAGGACAAGGGGATGAGTTGATTCTTGACCATTCGGTCAGCTTTGGCAAGTTCCCCCCGCACTTTTTTGTCGAAAGCCGCGTCGAATTGCCTTGTGGGGCGCCTCTCAGGCAAGCTTTCGCCCCATGAGCGGATCGAACAGCGAGGGCCCATGGCCAAGGCAGAACAGCTAAGCGAACAGGAAGGCGGCGCCATCCGCCGGCGTAACGAGCAGGCGATCCTGGCGGCGGCGGAGCGGGTCTTCGCCCGGCATGGCTACCGGGGCACCAGCCTCCAGGCGATCGCCGAGCAGGCGGGCCTGCCGAAGTCCAATGTCCTCTACTACATGGGCAGCAAGCGCAAGCTCTATGTCCGCCTGCTCGAGCGGATGATGGAACGCTGGAATATGATGCTCGACGACATCTCCGCGGAGGACGACCCGGCCGAGGTGCTCGCCGCCTTCATCCGCTCCAAGATGCAGATGTCGCGGCGTCATCCCGAGGGATCGCGACTGTTCGCCAGCGAGATTCTCGGCGGGGCCCCCTTCCTGCAGGAGTACCTGAGCGGCGAGCTGCGCGACTGGGTGCAGAGCCGTGCCGCGGTGTTCCGGGAGTGGGCCGACCGGGGCCTGATGGATCCGGTCGACCCGATCTGGCTGATCTTCCTGATCTGGTCCTCCACCCAGCACTACGCCGACTTCGAGGCCCAGGTGCTGGGCATCACCGGCCGCGAGGCGCTGAGCGACGACGACCTGGAGCGCATCACCGATTTCCTGACCCGCGTGGTCATCAAGGGCTGCGGGGTTCGCCATCCCGATCAGGCGGCCGCGCCGCATGGGCAGCCGGTGCATTCCTGACCCGGCGCGGGCGGCGAGATGATCGCCTGCCGCCCGCGCCGACGGCTGTCCCTGCCTACTGAGCGGTGAGCAGCATCAGTACCGACAGCGCCGCGGAGACCCACATCGCCGGCTTGATCTCGGCGATTCGTCCGGTCGCGGCCTTGATCAGCACGAAGCTCATGAAGCCGAAGGCGATGCCGAGGGTAATCGAGTAGGTCAGCGGCATCAGGATGATCGCCAGGAAGGCCGGCAGGGCCTGATCGAAGTGCTGCCAGTCGATCTTGCCGATGGGCGCCATCATGAACAGGCCCACCAGCACCAGGGCCGGAGCGGTGGCGATGCCGGGGACCAGCGACAGCAGCGGCGAGAGGAACAGGAAGGGCAGGAAGAGCAGGGCGATGACCACGGCCACCAGGCCGGTGCGCCCGCCCTGGGCCACGCCGGCGCCGGACTCGATGAAGGTCTGGGCGGCGCTGGTGCCCAGCGGCGCGGCGATCATCGAGGCGAAGGCATCCACCGTCATGGAGCGCTTCAGGTTGCGCGGGTTGCCGTCCTGGTCCTTGAGGTCCGCCGACTCCGACAGGGCCATGAAGCAGGACAGTGCATCGAAGAAGTTGGTGAACAGCATCACGAAGATGAACGGCAGGTAGGCCACCTTGAGGGCGCCGACGATATCGACCTGCATCACGGCGCCGAAGTCGGGCCAGGCGGCCAGGCCGTTCCAGGCGACCATGACCTCGTCGCCCCACAGGCGGCCCATGGGCGCGGCCAGTAGGGTGGTCAGGGCGATGCCCATGATCAGCGCGCCGTTGAAGCGCAGGATCACGAACACGCCGGTGGCCACCAGGCCGATGAAGAAGGTCGCGAGGCTCGCGTCCATGTTGCCGAGGGTGACCAGGGTGGCGTCGCTGCCGACGATGAAGCCGGCATTCTGCAGGCCGATGAAGGTGATGAAGAGCCCGATGCCGCAGGTGATGGCGTAGCGCAGCGACAGCGGGATGGCCTCGATGATCGCGCGGCGCACGTTGAACATGGCCAGCACCGCGAACATCACCCCGGACCAGAAGACGCAGCCCAGGGCCACTTCCCAGGTCAGGCCGGCGCCCAGCACCAGGGTATAGGTGAACAGGGCGTTCATGCCCATGCCCGGCGCCACCAGGATGGGGTTGCGGGCATAGAGGCCCATGGCCAGGCTGCTCATGAAGCTGATCAGCACCGTGGCCGAGAGGGCGGCAGAGAAGGGGATGCCGGCGTCGGAGAGCACGGCCGGGTTGACCACGATGATGTACATGCCGGCCAGGAAGGTGGCGATGCCGGCCAGGATCTCGGTCTTGAGGGTGGAGCCGCGACGACTGACACCGAAATAGGTGTCCAGCCACGGGGCCTGGGAAGTCTGCGGGACATCGCCCGCCGTGACGTCCGCGGGGCGGGCAGAGGAGGATTGTTGCATGCGTCTTACCTTTGTTGTTGGTCGGCATGGGACGGATTTTTTGGCAACCTGACCTTTTGGTCAGGTTGTCGGCGCTTCAAGACTAGTCAACAAGACCGTGACTAGGCAACAGTCAGAGTGATTTTTGTATACGATTAAGCGGGTGCCGATACGCCACCATGGGAGACCGATGCCACCATGAACGATGAGGACGCCTCGCCGACGGCCTTGCCCATCGAGGCGCGGCTGGGCGAGATCCTGGCCGCCCTGGCCAGCCACTCGCGGGCGCTGCTGGTCGCCGAGCCCGGGGCCGGCAAGACCACCCGGGTGCCGCTCGCGCTGCTCGGCGCCGACTGGTGCCATGGCGGGCGGTTGCTGCTGCTGGAGCCGCGCCGCGTGGCCGCGCGGCTGGCCGCCGGCTATATGGCCGAGGCCCTGGGCGAGGCGGTCGGCGAGACGGTGGGCTACCGCATGCGCGGCGAGTCCCGGGTGGGGCCGGCCACGCGCCTCGAGGTGGTGACCCAGGGCGTGATGACGCGCATGCTCCAGGACGATCCCCTGCTCGAGGGCGTGGCGGGGATCGTCTTCGATGAGTTCCACGAACGCAGCCTGGAGGCAGACCTGGGGCTGGCGCTGGCCCTGGACGCCCAGTCGGTGCGCGACGACCTGCGGTTGCTGGTGATGTCGGCAACCCTGGACGTGGCCGCGCTCACCGCCGTGCTCGGCGAGGCCACCCCGGTGATCGACTGCCCGGGGCGGCAGCACCCGGTTGTGACCCGTTACCGGCCGCCCCGGGCCCGGGACGACGCGGCCCGCCACCAGGCGACGGTGGTGACCGAGGCCCTGGCGGCCGACGAGGGCGACGCCCTGGTGATCCTGCCCGGGGTCGGCGAGATCCGCCGGCTGGCCGGGCACCTGGCCGAGCGTCTGCCTGACGTCGCGGTCCACGAGCTGCACGGCCGGCTGCCCCTGGCGGCCCAGCGGCGGGCGCTGCGCCCGGACCCGCAGGGACGCCGCCGAGTGGTGCTGGCCACCGCCATCGCCGAGTCCAGCGTGACCGTGGACGGGGTGCGGCTGGTCATCGATGCCGGCCGCGAGCGGCTGCCGGTGTTCCAGCCCCGCACCGGGCTCACCCGGTTGGAGACCCGACGCGTCAACCGGGCCAGCGCCGACCAGCGCCGCGGCCGGGCCGGTCGCCAGGGTCCCGGCGTCTGCTATCGGTTGTGGGCCGAGGAGCAGCCGCTGGCCCCGGACCGCGAGCCGGAGATCCACCAGGCCGACCTGGCACCGCTGGCCTTCGAACTGGCACGCTGGGGGATCAGCGATCCCGCGGCTCTGACCTGGGTCACGCCGCCCTCGGCGGCGGCGCTGGCCGCCGGGCGTGAACTGCTCGCGCGTCTGGGGCTGCTGGATGCCGGGCATCGGCTGACGTCGCTTGGCCGAGCCTGCACCCGCTGGCCCACCCATCCGCGCCTGGCGGTGATGCTCGAGCGGGCCGGCGAACTCGAGGCGAAGGGCCTGGCCTGTGGGCTCGCCGCGCTGCTCGAGGGCCGCGACGCCGATGACGAGCGGGACCTGGCCGCCGCGCTCGAGCGGCGCTTCGCCGCCCCCGGCGAGGATCGCACCTGGCAGCGCGACGCCCGGCGGCTGGCGAGCCGCATGGGCTGTCGGCTCGAGGCCCCGAGCCTGGCGCCGCTGGGCGAGCTGCTGGCCCTGGCCTGGCCCGAGCGCATCGCCCAGCGGCTCGACGCCGGGCGCTTCCGGCTGGCCGGCGGCGGCCAGGCGAGCCTGCCCGGCGACCACCCCCTGGCCCACGCCGAGCTGCTGGTGGCGGTGGCCCTCGACGGCGAGGCCGGCGGCGGGCGGATATTCCGCGCCGCGGTCCTCGAGTCGGAGCGCCTGCCGGCCCTGCATCCCGAGGCCGGGGAGTGGCACGAGCACCTGGAGTGGTCCGACGAGGCGGGGCGGCTGGTCGGAGAGCGCCGGCGCGGCCTGGGGGCGGTGGTGCTCGAGCGACGGCCCCTGCACGAGCTGCCACCGGAGGCGGTGCGCCGGGCGCTGCTCGCGGCGCTGCGACGCCGCCAGCGCCTGCCCCTCGACGAGGCCGCCGAGCAGCTTCGCGGCCGGGTCGCCCTGTTGCGCCGCGAGCTGGGCGAGCCCTGGCCCGACTGGTCCGATGCCGCCCTGCTCGACGACCTCGAGGCCTGGCTCGGCCCCTACCTCGACGGGCTGACGCGCCTCGAGGCGGTGGAGCGACTGCCGTTCGCCCGCATCCTGCTCGATCGTCTCGACTGGTCGCTGCGCTCGCGGCTCGACGAGCTGGCGCCGACCCACCTGGCGGTGCCCAGCGGCTCGCGGATTCGCCTGGACTACCGGGGCGAGACGCCGGTGCTGGCGGTCAAGCTCCAGGAGGTGTTCGGTTGGCGCGAGGCGCCGCGGCTGGTCGGCGGGCGGGTCGCACCACTGCTGCACCTGCTGTCCCCGGCACGGCGGCCGCTGCAGGTGACCGCGGACCTGGCGAGCTTCTGGGCCAACGGCTATCCGGAGGTGCGCAAGGACATGCGCGGCCGCTACCCCAAGCATCCCTGGCCAGAGAACCCCTGGTCGGCCGAGGCCACCGCGCGCACCAAGCGCCGCTAGGCCATGTCCGAACAGTGCCTGCGCTCGTCGAGTTCTCGGTGAGCCTGGGGCAGTAACTCACAGCGACTATGGACACCATCACCCGATGACGATACGCCATGATTGTCCCTGCGGCAGCGGCCGGCCGCTCGCCGCCTGCTGCGGCCGCTACCACGACGGCGAACCGGCGCCGACGCCCGAGGCCCTGATGCGCTCGCGCTACAGCGCCTTCGCCCTGGGCCTGGCCGACTACCTGCTGAGTAGCTGGGCGTCCGAGACGCGGCCGGCGTCTCTGCCGGACGACGGCCCGACCCAGTGGGTGCGCCTGGAGATCCTCGAGCATGGCGAGTCGGGCGATGAGGGGACGGTGCACTTTCGCGCGACCTTCCGGGAGGGGCGGCGCTGGGGCGTGCTGGAAGAGCACTCGCGCTTTCGCCGCGAGGCGGGGCGCTGGTTCTACGTGGATGGGGCCCCCTCGGTGACGCGCCTCAAGCCGGGGCGCAACGATCCCTGCCCCTGCGGCAGTGGCAAGAAGGGCAAGGCCTGCTGCTTGCGCGGCTAGCCCGGTCGCGAGCGCCCCCGCCGGCTGAATGAAATGTCCCACTATTAAGGGCAGTTCAACCCCCGGCGGGGTTGTCTCTTCTTACAGCTTCAAGCTTATGGCTTAAAGCTCCCGGGCGAAGCCCGGGCTCAGAGGGTCATGGCGGCGAGCCAGCCGAAGGCGATCAGCGGGATGTTGTAGTGCAGGAAGGTCGGCACCACGCTGTCCCAGATATGATCGTGCTGGCCGTCGGCGTTGAGGCCGGCGGTGGGGCCGAGGGTGGAGTCCGAGGCCGGGGAGCCGGCGTCGCCCAGGGCGGCGGCGGTGCCGACCAGGGCGATGGTGGCCATCGGCGAGAAGCCGAAGTTGATGGCCAGCGGCACGTAGAGCGAGGCGATGATCGGGATGGTCGAGAAGGACGAGCCGATGCCCATGGTGATGAACAGCCCGACGAGCAGCATCACCAGGGCGGCCAGGCCCTTGTTGTCGCCGATCAGCTCGGTGGAGCTCGTCACCAGGGTCTCGACCTGGCCGCTGGCCTGCATGACGCTGGCGAAGCCCGCCGCCGAGATCATGATGAAGCCGACCAGGGCCATCATGCGCATGCCCTCGGTGAAGATGCTGTCCTGCTCGTGCCAGTGGAAGACGCCGCTCACCGAGAGCAGGGCGAAGCCGAACAGGCCGCCGAGCACCATGGAGCCGCTCAGCAGCTGCACCACCACGGTGCCGACCAGGGCCAGGGCGAGCACGACCATCTGCCAGGGCTTGAGGTGTCGGGCGGCCTCGGCGGGCGTCTCGTCGCCGTGGGCCAGGTTGCGATCCTCGTAGTCCCGCTTGCCGCGATAGCTCAGCAGCACGGCGACGACCAGGCCCAGCGCCATGCCCGCGATGGGTACCACCATGGCCGTCGGCACCATGCCTGCGGTGACGTCCAGGCCGTTGTCGTTGAGGTTGGTCAGCAGGATGTCGTGGAGGAAGATCGAGCCGAAGCCCACGGGCAACAGCATGTAGGGCGCGGTGATGCCGAAGGTGATCACGCAGGCCACGGCGCGGCGGTCGAGCTTGAGGTGGTTCATCAGCGTGAGCAGCGGCGGCACCAGCACCGGGATGAAGGCGATATGCACCGGGATCAGGTTCTGGGAGCTCACCGCGAAGGCCAGCAGCACGCCAAGCAGGGTGAAGACGATGGTCCGGCGGTGCGGGATGCCCTCGTCGAGATGCAGCCCGGCGATGGCCTTCCGGGAAAGCAGCTGGGTTATGCCGGAGCGCGACAGCGCCACGGCGAAGGCGCCGAGCACGGCATAGGAGATGGCCACGGTGGCGCCATTGCCCAGGCCGTCGTTGAAGGCGTCCATGATCTCGCCGATCGGCATGCCGGCATAGAGGCCGCCGACCAGGGTGGCGGCGATCAGCGCGAAGACCACGGAGACCCGCATCAGGCTGAGGGTGACCATGATCAGGATGGAGAGCACGATGGCGTTCATGTGGGGTCCTTGCTCGGAGAGTGGGCGTGACATCTGCAAAGCCGCACATTGTAACGGCGCTGTGGCTGGGTGCCAGTCGGCATCCGTTGCCCGCTTGCGAGCCGCTTGCCGTGATCGAGCGAAGGAGGCAGGGACATGACCGGCCTGCCCGCGGGCAGGCCGGGCGTGGCGCGTCTCAGAGGGTCATGGCGGCGAGCCAGCCGAAGGCGATCAGCGGGATGTTGTAGTGCAGGAAGGTCGGCACCACGCTGTCCCAGATATGATCGTGCTGGCCGTCGGCGTTGAGGCCGGCGGTGGGGCCGAGGGTGGAGTCCGAGGCCGGGGAGCCGGCGTCGCCCAGGGCGGCGGCGGTGCCGACCAGGGCGATGGTGGCCATCGGCGAGAAGCCGAAGTTGATGGCCAGCGGCACGTAGAGCGAGGCGATGATCGGGATGGTCGAGAAGGACGAGCCGATGCCCATGGTGATGAACAGCCCGACGAGCAGCATCACCAGGGCGGCCAGGCCCTTGTTGTCGCCGATCAGCTCGGTGGAGCTCGTCACCAGGGTCTCGACCTGGCCGCTGGCCTGCATGACGCTGGCGAAGCCCGCCGCCGAGATCATGATGAAGCCGACCAGCGCCATCATGCGCATGCCCTCGGTGAAGATGCCGTCCTGCTCGTGCCAGCGGAAGACGCCGCTCACCGAGAGCAGGGCGAAGCCGAAGATGCCGCCCAGCACCATGGAGCCGGTGACCAGCTGGGTGGCCACGGTGCCGCCCAGGGCAATGGCCAGCACGCCGAGCTGCCAGGGCTTGAGGTGCCCGGCCGCCTGGGCCTGGCTCTCGTCGCCGTGGGCCAGGTCCAGGTCCCGGTACTCACGCTGGCCGCGATAGCTGAACAGCAGGGCGGCCAGCAGTCCCACTCCCATGCCGCCGATGGGTACGATCATGGCCATCGGCACCATGTTCGCGGATACCTCGAGGCCGAGGCCGGCGCCACTCTCGTTGATGTTGGTGAGCAGGATGTCGTGGAGGAAGATCGAGCCGAAGCCCACCGGCAGCAGCATGTAGGGCGCGGTGATGCCGAAGGTGATCACGCAGGCCACGGCGCGGCGGTCGAGCTTGAGGTGGTTCATCAGCTTGAGCAGCGGCGGCACCAGCACCGGAATGAAGGCGATATGCACCGGGATCAGGTTCTGGGAACTCACGGCGGCGGCCAGCAGGATACCCAGCAGGCCGAAGCTGATCAGCCGGCGGTTGGGGATGCCTTCATCGAGCCTGAGGCCGGCGATGGCCTTTCGGGAAAGCAGCTCGGTGATTCCCGAGCGCGACAGGGCCACGGCGAAGGCGCCGAGCACGGCATAGGAGATGGCGACGGTGGCGCCGTTGCCCAGGCCGTCATTGAAGGCATCCATGATCTCGCTGATCGGCATGCCGGCATAGAGCCCGCCGACCAGGGTGGCGACGATCAGGGAGAAGACCACGGAAACGCGGGCGAGACTCAGCGTGACCATCACCAGGATGGCCAGGACGACTGCATTCATGAAGGGTCCTTGGAAGAGCGGAATTGTTGTTGGATATCGGGTTGATGGCCTTTATCCCAGCGCAAGGGATGAGCTGTCCCGGCGCCAAGCCTTCGCGAGGGCGCTGTAGACCCTTCCATGGGCGCTACTTTTGCCGTCCCTGGTCAAAAGACCCTCGCTCCGCCTTGTCCCCGGCGCTCATCTCCCTCGACCCATGGAAAGGCACTTAAGGCCTCCCGCCCCCAGCCGGGGACGAGCGGGAGTAGAGAGTGGCCTCAGTGGCTGGGCAGCAGCTCGCCGGGCACCAGGCGACTCAGGGTGCGCTTGGCCAGCAGCTCGCTGGCCGCCTCGATGTCCGGGGCGAAGAAGCGATCCTGGTCGTAATGGGCGACGCGCTCACGCAGCGCCTGGCGGGCCTCCTCCAGCGCCTCGGTGGTCGCGAGGCCCTGACGGAAGTCCAGCCCCTGGCAGGCAGCCAGCCATTCGATGGCCAGGATGCCGCGCACGTTGTCGGCCATCTCCCACAGGCGCTTGCCGGCAGCCGGCGCCATGGACACGTGGTCTTCCTGGTTGGCCGAGGTGGGCAGGCTGTCGACGCTGTGCGGGTGGGCCAGGGCCTTGTTCTCGCTGGCCAGGGCGGCGGCCGTGACCTGGGCAATCATGAAGCCGGAGTTGACGCCGCCGTTCTCCACCAGGAAGGGCGGCAGCTGGGACATGTGCTTGTCCATCATCAGCGAGACGCGGCGTTCGGTGAGCGAGCCGATCTCGGCGATGGCCAGCGCCAGGTTGTCGGCGGCCATGGCCACCGGCTCGGCGTGGAAGTTGCCGCCGGAGATGATGTCGCCCTGCTCGGCGAACACCAGGGGGTTGTCGGAGACTGCATTGACCTCGACGGCCAGCACATCGGCGGCCTGGCGGAGCTGGGTCAGGGCGGCGCCCATCACCTGGGGCTGGCAGCGCAGAGAGTAGGGGTCCTGGACCTTGCCGCAGTGGGCGTGGGAATCGCTGATCTCGCTGCGGTTGTCCAGCAGGTGGCGATAGGCGCCGGCGGCGTCGATCTGGCCGCGCTGGCCGCGTACCTCGTGGATGCGCGCATCGAAGGGCGAGCGGGAGCTCAGGGTCGCCTCCACGGTCAATGAGCCGCACACCGTGGCCGCCGCGAACAGGTCCTCGGCCTCGAACAGGCCCTTGAGGGCGTAGGCGGTTGACACCTGGGTACCGTTGAGCAGCGCCAGGCCCTCCTTGGGCGCCAGCCGCAGCGGCTCGAGGCCGGCGACCGCCAGCGCCTCGCTGGCCGGCAGCCACTCGCCGCGGTGGCGGGCCTTGCCCTCGCCGAGCAGCACCACGCTCATATGGGCCAAGGGGGCCAGGTCGCCGGAGGCGCCGACCGAGCCCTTGAGCGGGATATGCGGATAGACCCCGGCATTGACCAGGGCCACCAGGGCGTCCAGCACCTCGCGGCGGATGCCGGAGAAGCCCCGGGCCAGACTGTTGACCTTGAGGACCATGATCAGCCGCACCAGGTCGTCACTCATGGGCTCGCCGACGCCGGTGGCATGTGACAGCACCAGGGAGCGCTGCAGGTCCTCGAGGTGGTCCTTGTCGATGCGGGTCTGGGCCAGCAGGCCGAAGCCGGTGTTGATGCCGTAGACGGTGCGGTCTTCCTCGACCACCCGGTTGACGCAGTCGACGCCCTGCTGGATGTCGGCATTGGCACTCTCGGGGAGGCTGACGTTCACGGCGGCCTCGAAGGCTCGACGCGCCTGGGCCAGGGTCATCTGGCCGGGATGGATCTCGAGATGGTTCATGGGAAAGTTCCTTGACTGTGCCGGGTCGGAACCTGGCCGGGGCCGGTCGTGGCGAGGGGCAGGCCCCTGCGCGTCCACCGACCCCGGCGCGTCTTGCCCCGGCGGTCCGTAGGGGAAGACGCTGTTACTGGTTGACCATCGGCAGGTCGAGGCCGTTCTCGACGGCGCAGCGCCGGGCAATGTCGTAGCCGGCGTCGGCGTGGCGCATGACGCCGGTGCCCGGGTCGTTGCGCAGCACCCGGCCCAGGCGGGCGTGGGCGTCATCGCTGCCGTCGGCGACGATCACCACCCCGGCGTGCTGGGAGTAACCCATGCCCACGCCGCCGCCGTGGTGCAGCGACACCCAGGTGGCGCCGCCGGCGGTATTGAGCAGGGCGTTGAGCAGTGGCCAGTCGGACACGGCGTCGGAGCCGTCCATCATCGCCTCGGTCTCGCGGTTGGGACTGGCCACCGAGCCGGAGTCCAGATGGTCGCGGCCGATGACCACCGGCGCCTTGAGCTCGCCGTTGGCGACCATCTCGTTGAAGGCCTGGCCGAGACGCGCGCGGTCCTTGAGGCCCACCCAGCAGATGCGCGCCGGCAGGCCCTGGAAGCTGATGCGCTCCCGGGCCATGTCCAGCCAGTTGTGCAGGTGCGGGTCGTCCGGGATCAGCTCCTTGACCTTCTGGTCGGTCTTGTAGATGTCCTCGGGGTCGCCGGACAGCGCCGCCCAACGGAAGGGGCCGATGCCCTGGCAGAACAGCGGGCGGATGTAGGCCGGCACGAAGCCGGGGAAGTCGAAGGCGTTGTCGACGCCTTCCTCGAGGGCCATCTGGCGGATATTGTTGCCGTAGTCGAAGGTCGGGATGCCCTGGGCCTGGAAGTCGAGCATGGCGCGCACGTGGACGGCCATGGAGCGCTTGGCGGCCTTGACCACCGCCTCGGGCTCGGACTCGCCCCGGGCCACGTAGTCGTCCCAGCTCCAGCCGGACGGCAGGTAGCCGTGCAGCGGGTCGTGGGCGCTGGTCTGGTCGGTGACCATGTCCGGTTTCACGCCCCGCTTGACCAGTTCCGGCAGCACGTCGGCGGCGTTGGCACACAGGCCGATGGAGATGGCCTGGCCCTCGGCAGTATAGCGCTCGAGGCGGGCCAGGGCGTCGTCCAGGTCGTCGGCCTGCTCGTCCAGGTAGCGGGTGCGCAGGCGGAAGTCGAGGCGCGACTGCTGGCACTCGATGTTCAGCGAGCAGGCGCCGGCCAGGGTGGCGGCCAGGGGCTGGGCGCCGCCCATGCCGCCGAGGCCGGCGGTGAGGATCCAGCGGCCGGTGAGGTCGCCGGCGTAGTGCTGGCGGCCGGCTTCCACGAATGTCTCGTAGGTGCCCTGGACGATGCCCTGGGAACCGATGTAGATCCAGGAGCCGGCGGTCATCTGGCCATACATCATCAGGCCTTTCTTATCCAGCTCGTTGAAGTGCTCCCAGTTGGCCCAGGCCGGCACCAGGTTGGAGTTGGCGATCAGCACCCGGGGCGCGTCCTTGTGGGTCTCGAAGACGCCCACCGGCTTGCCGGACTGGATCAGCAGCGACTGGGTGTCCTCCAGGCGCTGGAGGGTCTCGACGATCCTGTCGTAGCACTCCCAGTCGCGGGCGGCGCGGCCGATGCCGCCGTAGACCACCAGGTCCTCGGGGCGCTCGGCGACATCCGGGTGCAGGTTGTTCATCAGCATGCGCAGCGGCGCTTCGGTGAGCCAGCTCTTGCAGGACAGTTCACTGCCGGTGGGCGCGGCGATCTGGCGGCTGGGATCGTGACGCTGGTCGGTAGGGGACATGCTTGGATTCCTCGCTGGGTCTCGCGGTAAGGGGGCTGACGGCCGGGGTGCCGGTTCAGCCGTTCAGGGTCAGGAGATGGACGAGCCGGGCCGCGGCCTTGGCGGTGCGGGCGTCCAGGTCGAAATCGGGGTTCAGCTCGGCCAGGTCGGCCAGGCGCAGCTTGCCGCTGTCGCGGATCACCTCGAGCAGCGGCTCGAGCAGGGCCAGCGACACACCGCGAGCGGCGGGGGCGCTGACCCCCGGCGCCTCGGCGGCGGGCAGCACGTCGAGGTCGATGGTCAGATAGAGGTGATCGCAGCGGGCGATGAAGCGCTCCAGATCGCGCTGGAGGGCGTCGAGCCGGCGGGCATCGAACTCGCGATCCTCGCGAACCAGCACGTCGAGTGCCTCGGCGCGGCGAAACAGCGCGCGGGTGTTGGCGGCCCGGCTGACGCCCAGGCAGGCATAGCGAAAGGGCCAGCTTCGGGCCCGGCACTGCTCGGCGATCTGGGCGAAGGGCGTGCCGGAGGAGCGCACCTGGGTCGGGTCGCGCAGGTCGAAGTGGGCATCGAAGTTGATGATGCCGATGCGCGGCGCGTCTTCCCGCGTCTCGAGATGCCGGGCCAGGCCCGACCAGCTGGCGTAGGCCACCTCATGGCCGCCGCCCAGCACGATGGGCAGGTGGCCGGCATCGAGCAGCGGGGCCAGGCGTGTGGCCAGGGCGTCCTGGGCGGTCTCGAGGGCGTCGCCCTCGCAGGTCACGTCGCCGGCATCGAAGGCAGGGCCCTCGCGGTGCCAGGCCAGCGGGGCCAGGGCGCGGCGAATGGCCGAGGGGCCCGCGGCGGCGCCGGGACGTCCCTGGTTGCGGGCCACGCCAGCATCGCTGGCGAAGCCGACCAGCACGGCACCGGGTGTGTCGCCGGCCTCGAGGGGCCGGATGCACTGGTGCCAGCGCTCGCTGTCCGGTTCCGGATCGGTGCGGCCCTGCCACGGGGCCATGTCGATGGCGGCTGGGAGGCTGCGCTTAGATGTCATGGCTGATCGCTCCCTGGAAGACCCGCTGGCGCAGACGCCCCGGCTGGACGGCGTAGGCCAGCTCGGCGGGCGCGTCGAGGTTCCACACGCAGAGATCGGCGGGGGCGCCCTCGGCGAGTCGGCCCAGCTCGCCGAGGCCCAGGGCCGCGGCGCCATGGGCGGTCATGCCGGCCAGTGCCTCCGACGGGGTGAGCCGGAATAGGGTGCAGGCCAGGTTGAGCATCAGGGTCGGCATGAACAGCGGCGAGCTGCCCGGGTTGGCGTCGGTGGCGACGGCCATGGGCACGCCGGCACGCCGCAGGGCGGCGATGGGCGGCGCCTGGGTCTCGTGCAGGGTGTGGTAGGCGCCGGGCAGGATAACCGCCACGCTGCCGGCCTCGCGCATGGCCTGGACCCCGGCCTCGTCCAGGTATTCGACATGGTCTGCGGACAGGGCGCCGTGGCGTGCCGCCATGGCGCTGCCGCCGAGGTTCGAGAGCTGCTCGGCATGGGCCTTGATGGGCAGGCCATGGGCCTTCGCCGCCTGGAAGACCCGCTCGCACTGGGCGACCGAGAAGGCGATCGTCTCGCAGAAGACATCGACGGCATCGGCCAGGCCCTCCGCGGCCGCGGCCGGGATCATCGCCTCGCAGACCAGGTCGATGTAGGCGTCGGGGGCATCCCGGTATTCCGGCGGCAGGGCGTGGGCGCCGAGCAGGGTAGTGACGACCCGCACCGGCAGGGCCTCGCCCAGACGGCGGGCGACACGCAGCATCTTCAGCTCGTCGGCCACCGTGAGGCCGTAGCCCGACTTGATCTCCACGGTGGTCGCGCCGTCGGCGAGCATCGCCTCCAGGCGGGGCAGGGCGGCGGCGAACAGGGCGTCCTCATCGGCCTCGCGGGTGGCCGCCACGGTACTCAGGATGCCGCCGCCTCGGCGGGCGATTTCCTCGTAGCTGGCTCCCTCGAGGCGCGCCTCGAACTCCCCGGCACGGCCACCGCCAAAGACGATGTGGGTATGACAGTCCACCAGGCCGGGGGTCATGACCCCGCCGCGGCCCATGTCCCGGCAGCCGTGGGCGAGCTCAGCGTCGAGCTGCGGCATCGGGATCAGTCGGGCGATGCGTTCCCCCTCGACGATGACCGCCATGGACTCGGGCCGCGTCGCCAGCCCGTCGAAGACGGTGACGTCGCGCCAGAGCAGGCGGGTCGGCGTTGCCTGAGTCATGAGAAGGTCTCCGGTTGCTTTGTATATACAAATGCTAGCCGAACTCTCGCGTCGCGTCACCCCTCGCGGCGAGAACGCCTTGCGGACATTGCGAAGCATCCAAGGATGCTTTTTCGATATAACAAGTTGTTTAAAAACAGAAAGATAAGATGTTTATCGGGTGGGCGAAGCCACGGCGATTGATTTATAGGTCGACCAAAGTATAAGGGAGTGATTCGGGTGACGGTTGGCGCTGCGGGGGAAGCTATTGTATATACATTACACGGCATCCCGACGCCGTCCTCACAACGACAACTCAGGAGCGTTCCATGGCTACTCCTCCCTCCGTCGCCCACGGTGACCGGCGGCATTCGGCCGCCACCGTGCTGAAACTCTTCCTGCCCAGCCTGCTGGGCGTGCTGATCTTCTTCGTGCCGCTGACCCTGGGCGGCACGACGACCATTCCGCTGGACCACATGGTCACCGGCGCCCGGGCGCTGCTGGGCGAGGCCAGCGGTGTCTATGCCCTGGCGTTGATCGTGGCGGGGGCCCTTTACCCGCTGTACACGGGCAGCTGGCGGCGCAGCCTGACCGACGGGATCTTCACGGTGCTCAAGTTCGCCGGCACCGTGACCGCGGTGCTGGCGTTGACCGGCTGGGGGCCGGCCCTCCTGCACACGCCGGACATGCTGCCCTTCCTGTTCGACAAGCTGGTCATCCCGGTGGGGCTGATCGTGCCGATCGGAGCCATCTTCCTGGCGCTGCTGATCGGCTTCGGCCTGCTCGAGCTGATCGGGGTGCTGGTCCAGCCGATCATGCGCCCGATCTGGCGGACGCCGGGCCGCAGCGCCATCGATGCCGTGGCCTCCTTCGTGGGCAGCTATTCCATCGGCCTGCTGATCACCAACCGGGTCTACCAGGCTGGCGAATACTCCGCCCGGGAAGCGGCGATCATCGCCACGGGCTTCTCCACCGTGTCGGCGACCTTCATGATCATCGTCGCCAAGACCCTGGACCTGATGGCCGTGTGGAATGCCTACTTCTGGCTGACCCTGGCGATCACCTTCCTGGTCACCGCCATCACCGTGCGCCTGCCGCCACTGTCCCGCATGGATGACGCCAAGACCGATCCCGAGCCCGAGGCGGCTCCCGGCAAGCGGCTGGCCACCGCCTGGCATACCGGGCTGGACGTGGCGGCCAAGGCGCCGAGCCTGCCGGCCAGTGTGGCGCTGAACTTCCGCGAAGGGCTGGTGATGGCGATCAGCATCCTGCCCTCGATCATGTCGGTGGGGCTGGCGGGGCTGTTGCTGGCCAAGTACACCCCGCTGTTCGAGTGGCTCGGCTGGCTGTTCTACCCCTTCGTCGCCGTCTGGGGCGTGGAAGAGGCAGCGGGCGTGGCCCAGGCCGCGGCGGCGGGGCTCGCCGAGATGTTCCTGCCGGCCCTGCTGATGGGCGATGCCGGCTTCGTGGCGCGCTTCGCCACCGGGGTGGTCTCGGTGTCCGCGGTGCTGTTCTTCTCCGCCTCCATCCCCTGCATCCTCTCCACCAGCATTCCGCTGTCGGTGGGACGCATTGTCATCGTCTGGTTCCTGCGGGTGGCACTGAGCCTGCTGCTGGCCATGCCGGCCGGCTACCTGGTGCAGTCGCTGCTCGGCTAGGCGGTACTCCTGCCGAGCCGGCAGGGGAAGGACGGGACGGGAGGCCCGGTAACGGCCGGGGACGAGAGGCCCCCGGCCGCCTTGTGTGGCGGGGCGTCAGCCGGTATGCAGGGAGGAGCGCAGCTTGTAGCGATCCCCCGGATGGAGCAGCCGGGCATAGCTGACCAGGTGGTCGCCGGACCAGGTGCGCCGGATCATGCGCAGGCAGGGCTGCTCCGGGCTTATCTCCAGCCGGTCGGCGGTGGCGGGATCCACCAGCACGGCCTCGACGACATGTTCCACGTCGCTGATCGGGCAGGCCGCCACCAGGACCTCATTGGGCGTCACGCGGGTGAAGTCCGTCTCCAGGTAATGGGGCACATGGCGCGGATTGACGTAACGATCCTCCAGCTGGATGGGCACGCCATCCTCGCGATGGACGATCAGGGTGTGGAAGACCCGAGTGCCCAGGCGGACCCCGAGGCGCATCGAGACCTCGTCGCCGGCCTCCAGGGCCTCGGCGGACAGTAGCTGGCTGGTGTGGCCATGGCC
The DNA here is from genome assembly GCF_003966155.1 of Halomonas nitroreducens. GTDB lineage: Bacteria > Pseudomonadota > Gammaproteobacteria > Pseudomonadales > Halomonadaceae > Halomonas > Halomonas nitroreducens. Next base: position 89,112 of record NZ_RXNS01000002.1, on the reverse strand, counting down.
GCGGCCGGCCACCTCGGCGGCGATGTTGTGGACCTCGACCAGGGAGGACTCCGCCTTGTGGTCGGTGACGAAGGTCCCGACGCCCGGCTGGCGGGTCAGGTAGCCTTGCTGCACGAGGTCGCGGATTGCCTTGTTGGCGGTCATGCGACTGACGCCGAAGTCGCGGGCCAGCTGTTCCTCGGGGGGGATCTGGTGATGGGGGGGCCATTCGCCGCCGCGAATCTTCTCCAGCAGGTGCTGCTGGATCCTGAGGTAGAGCGGGAGAGTGCTGCCCATGGTCGGCCGTGAATCCTTCACTGTGGTATCGATGGCATCGTGTCGACCAGTCTACCCGTCGCCGCCGTGCGGCACACCCCATGGCAGCCCCGGCGCGCCGGGCATTGATGATACCGCCACTTTCGACAACGCTGAGAATGAGGTGTCCCCTGTCGGGCGGGACTGCGCCGGCGCCCCCGCCGGGGAGCGCCACCATCGGAGTCGTCGCGGTCAGGAAGGGCAGGTGCCTCCGGTTCCGTGGGCCGCCCGTCGTTTGCGGAGGGCAAGACATGTCACGTCTCTACTTCCTGACGCCGGATCTCGACACCACCGTGCGCATCAACGATGAGCTCGGCGCGCTCGGCCTGAGCGGCGAGCGGGTCCATGTGGCCGGTCGCGACTGGCAGGCCCTGGCGGCCCAGGGTATCCAGACGGCCTCGCTGCGCCAGACCTCGGATGCCGTCCATGCGGCGGTGCGCGGTGTGCTCTATGGTGCACCGCTAGGCATGGTGCTGGGCCTGCTCGTCTACTTCGGCCTGGCCGACGATATCCCCGCTCTCGGCCTCACGAGTCTGATGGTGGGCATGGCCATCGGGGGCGGCGTGTTCGGCATCTGGGTCAGCACCATGGTGGGCGTCTCGGTCCATGACGCGAAGATCGACAAGTACGCGCGCGAGATCGAAGGCGGCGCCTTCCTGATGATGGTCGATGTCAGTGATGAGCGAGAGGGCAAGGTCCGGGCGATCATCCATCGCCATCATCCCGGCGTGACCATCGACAAGGTCACGACCCGGGAGCGTCAGCAGCACCTGGGCGCCGGCGACTAGGGGCCGCGCCCCGGGCGGCGCGGACAGGGCGGCGCGGACAGGGCGGCGCGGACAGGGCGGCGCGGACAGGGCAGACGGCGGGGCAGCCGCTGGGCTACCATCGCAGGCCCCGTCGCGATTCCCACGAGGTGCCCCTTGGCCGATGCCCGTCTACAGAGTCCCGCCGTCGCGCGCAATCGCGCCTCGATCCTCGAGGCGCTGGCCGGGAGCCTGCCCCGCCGTGCCCAAGTCCTGGAGCTGGCCGCCGGCAGCGGTGAACACGGCCTGCATTTTGCCACGGCCAGGCCCGACTGGGACTGGCAGCCGAGTGACCCGTCGTCCCGGGCCCGGGCCTCGATCGCGGCCTGGCGGGACGCCCTCGGGCCGCACAACCTGCGTGAGCCCCTGGCGCTGGACATCACGCGCGACTGGCCCGAGGGACGTTACGACGCGATCGTGGCCATCAACCTGCTGCATATCGCCCCCTGGGCGGTCACCGAGGCGCTGATGGCGAAGGCGCCGGCCCGGTTGGAGCGTGGCGGCGTGCTCTTCCTCTATGGCCCCTTCCGTCGGGCGGGGGCGCACACTGCGCCGAGCAACGCGGCCTTCGACGCCGAGCTCCGGGCCCGGGATCCTCGCTGGGGTGTGCGCGACCTCGAGGCCGTGACGGCCGAGGCGAGACACCGCGGGCTCGACCTCGAGCGGGTCGTGGCGATGCCCGCCAACAACCTCAGCCTGGTCTATCGGATGGGCGCCGACCGGGACGTCTGAGGCAAGGGGGAGGACGCCGGCCCCGTGGCCGGCGGGGAATCACTCGGGGATCTCGCCGGGCACCCGGTAGCGCACCCCCTCGGCTTGCCGCTCCTCCGGCGTCTTGGTCTCGTCCTCGGCGGGCACGCCCCACACCGTCTCACGGCTGCCGTCGGGCCAGGTGTAGGTGGTGCAGCCGCTGGTCGTCGCGCTCAGCAGCAGCGTCGCCAGCAGGAGGGCGCGAGGGGCTCGGGGCATGCCATGTCTCCGGGGAAGGCGTGAATGTGGATGGCGGTGCATCCGGCACGGTGGCGTGCCGGGATGCAGTATCACACGTGCTCGGGATCGTGTGTCCAGACCTTCACGCCATCCTCCTCGCCGGGGACTACCACCGAGAACTCCCCGGGCCCGAGCAGAGTGACCTCATGGCCGTCACGGGTCTTGAAGGAGGGCAGGCCGCGATGGATCGCCCCGCCATGCTGCAGGGTATCGATATCCTTGATGTCGTTGTACTGGTCGATGACGTACTCGTTGCCCTGTTCGTCGAAGGCAATGATGGTCTTTTCGTATTGCCGCACCGGGGTGACCTCCATTCGAGGGTGTGCCATCAGTATCGCAATGGCTTAGCCGAAAGGCGAATGGAGCCTGTCCGGTGCAGGCGGTAATGTCTGCTCTGAAACATACGTTTGACTGGAGTCGACCATGACCGCACAACAGCCCGCCCTGACCTGTGAAGTCCTCGCGCACTGGACCTCCCACGCGACCGCCCAGCGTGAGGCGCGCGAGGCCATCGCCGCCTATATCGGCTGAATGCCTCGCCCTCCGCGGCGGTATGGATCGGGAGCCCCTGTGGCTCCCGATTGCGTTCAGGGGCAGTCGCCACCCGCGACCCCTGCGCCGGTCATGCCGGTGTCTCCCGACCTCTTCCGCCGGCTCATGCCAGGCAATCTCTCATGTACTCCGTGGCATGACTTGCTAGGATGCAGGGCTCAGTCATTGCTGGAGAACACGATGCGTCCGATGTTCCTGTTGTTGAGTGTCGCCGTTCTGTTGGGGCTGGCGGGGTGCAGTTACGATCCCGCGCGAGTTTCCACCGAGCCACTGGTCATCCTCGATGATGACGGGCACGGGGGCGGCGGCGATTTCTGCCCGCCGGGCCAGGCCAAGAAGGGCAACTGCTGATCCCCCACCCCGGTGATGGTTGCAGGCTGGCGTTCCCCGCCAGCCCTGTGACATGCCATTAGCCGGCCTCGCGGCAGGCCATTCCCAGAGCCGTTTCTCCGGCGGCCTTGCCGACTGCCCCGACATGCCGCTCGACGTCATCGCCACTCCTGGCGGCACCCGGCACCCCGCGTCACGTCGCGCATGTCGCCGTAGACGGTGGCGGCGGGCAGGGAGTCAGTTGCCGCCAGGTCCGTCGACGTTACGCTGCATGACCGCGCCTGGCTCAGGGCCGGGCTGGGGGGCATGTGCGCACCGCCGGCGTCGGACCGCTGGAGTCGATCGACTCATTTCAGGAAGACATGATGTTACCCGACTACACCTGGATCGCCTGGACGCTGATCCTGCTCTCCACCTACTTGACGGGCGTGTCCAAGGGAGGCTTCGCCGGAGGCTTCGGAAGCCTCTCCGTGCCGATCATGGCCCTGGCCATCGGGCCCATCGAGGCCGCCGGTCTGCTCCTGCCGCTGCTGCTGGTCATGGATGGCTTCACGGTCAAGGCGTGGTGGGGGCGGCAGGACGGGGCCGAGCTCAGGCGGATGACGCCGGGACTGACACTCGGCGTGGTGATCGGCACCCTGCTGATCGGCCGTCTGGACGAGAATGGCGTTCGCCTGCTGCTCGGCGTGATCTCCCTGCTGTTCGCCGTCTACATGGTGGTGCGGCCGGCCACCGGCCATCCCATCGCGCCGTTCTGGGCCCTGCCGGCGGGGGCCGGCTGCGGCTTCACCAGCTTCCTGGCCCATGCCGGGGCGCCGCCGGCCAACCTCTACCTGATTCCCCGGCGGCTGCCCAAGGACATCTTCATTGCCACCAGTGCGATCCTGTTCGCGACGGTCAACCTGATGAAGCTGGGACCCTATGTCTGGCTCGGCGAGATCAACCTGACCAGCCTCTGGGCCTCCGCGCTGCTGGTGCCGGTGGCCTGGCTGGGGGTGAGGAGCGGGCTGTGGCTGCAGCATCGCGTCAGCGAGGTGCTGTTCTATCGGCTGGTGATCCTGGCCATGGCCATCGTTGGCGTGCAGCTGATGCTCAAGGCCCTTGTCTGAGTGCGTGATGCTGCCCGTTGCTTGAAGATCAGGGACTTCCCGGCCGTTGGCCGAGCCGCAAAGTGATATCTCGAGCCGCTCCGAGTCAGCGCTATCGGGCCAGATACCCTCTCTCCTAACCGGCCACAACCGCGGATTGTGGTTGATATTCGGTTTGCGTCTCGAGGAGCCCTGAGCTCGCCGGCCTGGTGTTCGAGCCATTCAAGCAAGCGTGGAAAGGCCTGCCGAGGATTGGCGAACACTCGGGCTTGACCTTGCCAGTCGCCACATCGCGTAGCCTAGGGGGGCGTCCCCTCTCGACCCGTCTGCGTCGAGCTGACGCCGTGCTCAGCGGCGTCTTCGGCACCTTCCTCGACCATCTCCCTGGCTTTCTGCTCCTCCTCCGCCGAGGCCCCCGGCTTTGCCTGGTCTTTCTGCGCGACGGCCAGTGTCGCGGTGACGGCGAAGTGGTCGGAGCCATGCACCCTCACCCGGTTGAGGTCGACCAGATGGAAGCCGTCAGAGACGAACAGGTGGTCGATCGGATATCGCCACAGCAGGCGCTCCGCGTGGTACGAATTCAGCAGCTGCCGGCCGCGGCGGGGGTCCTTCAGGTCGCTCAGGTCGGCGAACAGCAGAGTGCCGTCCGACCACGCGACGTCATTGAAGTCTCCAGTGACGATCCAACGGTTGTCCGCGTCTTGCTGAACGTGGCGAGCAACGAGCATCAGCTCCGCGTCGCGGACCCGACTGTCCCGCCGCTCGGTGGTCTCGTCGTTGCTGCTGATCCGATCTCGCAGCCCCGGCGGGACGGGGTGGGTGCCGACGTACCGAACCGGTCCGATCCCCGGAACGTCCAGGGTCACGAAGATCGATGGCCGGCGCTCGGAGACCAGATGCTTGACCTCCTGCTCCAGCACCGGGAACCGCGACCAAAGCACGATCCCCAGCCCCTCGCCGCGGACCTCACCGATCCGGTGCGCGTAGTGCTGATCCAGCGGCGTCAGTCCCTCGGCCCAGCCACGATCGACTTCGATCAGCAGCAGGAGATCCGGATCCTCACGGCGGACCATCGCCAGTACCTCGGTGTAGCGGTCGTTGGTGTAGTTGACGTTTGCGCTCAGCACCTTGAAGGTCGTTCGGTCGCCGCCGGGCCGAATCTCGGCGGCTGGGACCGCGGTCGGCCAGACCGGCGTGAACGGCAGGATGTGCGACAGCTGCCATCCCCCTGTCGCGAGGATCACCGCCAGCCACGCTGCGTGCTCTTTCCGCGGTCGATTCCACCCCGCAAGCATTGCCAGCAGCACCAGAGGCACAACCAGCGCCCAGGTCAACTGAAGCCGTGGGAACTCCCAGAGACGGACCCACCACTGACCGCTGGGGATCATCGGCAGTACGCTCACAACCACCATCAGCAGCGTCAGCACCCGGGTGGTCCAGAGAAGGAGCTTGGCAGCCATGTCACCTCATCAATCGCGTGGCAGCAGCGAACGAAGTAGCCCACACTCGCACTTGCTTCCATGGCAGCACATATCCTTCCCATCCTGCCTTCAAGCAGGCTCGTGTCTGGATCCCCGGCTTGCCCTTGCCGTATTTCTGAGCGTCATGCAGAAGCCAACGCTAAGTCACTATAAACCACCTGGCCTCCTGTGACAGACAGCGGTCTCAATCACCAAATCCAGCCCCTGATCCATCAGGTACGGTGTCTAGTCTCTTGGAGGGGAAGCTTCAAGACTCACCTTGCGGCGTATCTGTGTTGGCATCGGCGAGACACTATGCCCGGCGGTGGAGGCTGATCGGACCGGCGATTCGCTCCGACGTGGTTGCGCGTTCGAGGGCGCCCCAGCGGTGAAGGGTGCCGCTGACGTTGACGGGAAAACTCCATCGTCGGGTGTCCAGTCGGGGCTGTAGCGGCGATGCTCGTGTCTATCTGTGAGCCAAGGGCGGGTGTATTCCTGTTGCCGGAGGTGGGTGATGGACATCAGCCGCTATCACCGTTGGCGTCGGCCTGATTGAAGTGACCCCCTCAAGGCTCGCCCTCCACGTGCAGGCTGATGCCCATGCAGTCGTGGACATGCAGCGGCTGACCGGGCTGCTGCTCCACCAGACCAACGTAGGTGTCAGGAAGGCTGGCATCGGGCGGGAAGAGGGTGGTGCGCCGACTGGCAAGGATGGTGGCAAGGCGTGGATGCTGGGCCAACTCGAAGCGCCGACCCAGTGCCTCGCGTACCAGGCCGTTCACGGCCACCGGCACCAGGGTGCCCTCCTCCAGACGCAACAGGCAGACGGCGCCGCAGCGAAAGCCTTCGCGCAGGGTAAGCACCAGGCGCTGCAGGCGTAACGCGCTGAGCAGGTCGGCGACCAGATCCGCTAGAAGGGTTTCGTCTAGCATGGTGATATTCACCTTTAAGGGTTCTATCTACCCTAATCGATTCGGGTAATTGTCACCATTATGGCCTCAAAGCCCCATAAAACGGGCCGTTGGAAACTGGCACGCCGCTTGCTGGTTGAGAGAACCACTCACCACTGTCACCCATCTGACCAAGGAGCTCCTACCATGAGCCTGATCGAACAGACCGTGGGCCGCACCGCCCTGACCTTGCCCGGCGCCACCCGGGTGTTCCGCGACCACAACATCGACTTCTGTTGTGGTGGCCGCATTAGTCTACGTGAGGCCGCCGAGCGCATCGGCCTGGCCCCCGAGGCGCTGGTTGATGCGCTCGAGGCGCTGCCGTCTGGGGCCAGGGACGAGGTCGACTGGCAGTCGGCCAGCAACGATGAACTGATCGACCATATCCTGACTCGCTACCACGACGTCCACCGCCAGCAGCTGCCCGAACTGGTGCGCATGGCCCGTCGGGTCGAGCAGGTCCACGGCGAGCGCGATACCTGCCCCAACGGCCTGGCCGACCTGCTTACCACGATCTACCAGGAAATGGAGAGCCATATGCAGAAGGAGGAGCAGATCCTTTTCCCGATGCTGCGCCGGGGCATGGGCTCTCAGGCCCAGGGGCCCATCGCGGTGATGCGCCACGAGCACGACGACCACGGCGAACATCTCGAGCAGTTGGCAACGCTGACCGACGATATCACCCCGCCGAAGGGCGCATGTACCACCTGGCGCGCCCTCTACACCGGGCTGCGTGAGTTCCGCGACGACCTGATGCAGCACATCCACCTGGAGAACAACCTGCTCTTCGAACGCGCTGGCTGACCCCCAGGCGCATCCAACCGCGACGCGTCGCCATGCCGGCGGCGCGTCAGGGAGGCCACCATGAAAGCCATCGTTCTCGAACGCCTGCACGCCGACCACCATCGCTATGCGGCGCTGATCTGCATCCTCGACCGTCAGCTGCATATCGTGGCCTGCGACGAACTCCCCGACTACCACCTGCTGGCCAGGCTATGCCATTACCTGACCCACCAGCCCGAGGAGTGGCACCATCCGGTGGAGGATGTCCTTTTCACCTGCCTGACCGGCTGCCATGCGCAGAGCGCTGAGCTGCTTGCGGTGCTCTCCGAGGAGCGCCGGCGAATCACCCGCGATGGAAACGAGCTCGAGGCGACCTTCCGCCGCCAGGCGGATGACATGCCGGAGGAAGAGCTCGATCCCAGCCGGCTCAAGCTGGCTCGTGCCTTCAGCGAGCTCTATCACCATCATCTGTACAGCGAGAACCGCCACATCTATCCGCTCATCGAGCGCTGTATCCCCGCCGCTGAGCTGGATGAGATGTCGCCCCGCATCCCGCTTGTGATCCCCGCCGAAGGCAGACCCAGCTTCCAGGAGCTCTATCGGCTGATCTCAGACCACCACACCGGGCTGCGTCTGGGCCATGGTGAACAGGCCGACTTCTGTCCGCTCTGCGATGCAAGGCCGGCGGCCTCTTCATGATCCAGCAATCTCGTGGATGGAGAGTTGGTTGTACCGCTCTAATAGAAGCGGACGTTCCGGCCGTATTACCCGTGTTCTACGCGCCGTCAGAGCGGTGAAGGAAGCCTTGGGAAAGCGAATCCAGAGCCACTTCATATTCATCAAGCTGCACGACTGAAGCAGCTAACCGGACGAAGGTCACCATCATGTACTTGACGCTGGCCGATATTCTGCTTGCCACTAGCATCCTGCAGTCATTGGTCCTGGCCGCCTTTCTACTGCTACCCGAGACCTTCCGACTGACCAGCAACCGCCTGCTGGCGGCTGGCGTTCTCACCTTTGCAGCGGGCCTCGGCGAGGTCTTCCTCTATTCCACCGGGCTCGCCCTTGAGCATCCGAACCTGGCCTATGTGGGCACCCTGATCGGCCTGCTGCAGGCGAGCCTGCTCTATCTCTACGCAAAGTCGCTGATGTATCGGGACTTCCAGCTCGTTCCAGGACACGCCATCCATACCCTGCTGTTCTGGGTGGTCACAGCCATCTTCGTGGTGGAGTACTACCTGCAGCCCGGCGAGGTGAAGCTTCAGATCCTGATGAGCCGCGACCATCCGGGCGTGATCACTTCTCCCTTATTGGCCGCGGCCATTCATCTGGTCGTTCTCGGCTACCTCTGGGCCACCATCCGTGAGCTCAGCTGCTTCGGCACCACGATACGACAACTCTTCTCCAACACTGAGAACAAGCAGCTGGCCTGGCTGCGCACACTGCTGATCGGTTACGCCTGTGTCTGGACCGTCAGCCTGCTCTATTGCCTCTCCGCCCATGTCTTCAAGAGCAGCGCCAGCGTGCAATGGGTGTCTGCCATTGGTGCGGTAACCGGCTTTCTGTTCATCAACTACCTGATCCTTCACGCCCTGCGCCAGCCCGTCATCTTCTCGGGGCTGAGCGCCGAGGAAGCGCGGCTGGCCCAGAGCAATGACGACGACCCGGCAGAGACCATCGGTGGCATCGCAAGCTTGATGCTCCACCGCCTTGAGGCTCATATGAGCGAGACCAAGCCCTACCTGGATGCCAATCTTTCCGTGGAACAGCTGGCACGCCAGCTAGATGTGCCAGCACGCGAACTGTCACGCACCATCAATCGGGGGCTCGAGAAGAACTTCTTCGAGTTCGTCAGCGACTACCGTATCGCCGAGGCTCGCCGGCGACTGCAGGCGGCTGGTACCAGCACCACCATTCTGCAGGTGATGTACGATTCGGGCTTCAACTCTAAGTCAGTGTTCAACACGGCCTTCAAGAGGGCTACCGGCATGACCCCCAGCGCTTATCGCGCCAGCTGCTGGAACCACGACCGACCCGAAACCTTCCCCCCTCGGCGTTCGACTATGTGAATCCCGAAATAGAACCTTCAAGCCACTGATAAAAAAGAAGTTCTCTGAAGTGCGAGATTGCGTTATCGGACGACCCACGCGACTCGGCTCCCTAGTATGGAAGCACAGCCGACATGCAGATCGACTGACTCATCCACACTCTGGAGCACGACACCATGACACTCGCCCTCCGCAAGCATCTATTGGCCTTAGTCTCCGCCTCCGCTCTGGCCCTGCCACTGGCCACCCCGGCATTCGCCCACTGCGACGCCGTGGACGGACCGGTGATAACGGAAGCGCAGAAGGCGCTCGATTCAGGCGATATCGGCCCGCTGCTCAAGTGGGTACCGGCCAAGGATGAAACCGCATTAGCAGAGAGCTTCGACAAGACACTGGAGGTAAGAAAGCTCAGCGATGACGCCCAGGAACTGGCCGACCAGCAGTTCTTTGCCACTTTGGTGAAGATTCACCGTGCCTATGAGGGCGCTCCCTTCACCGGCATCAAGCCAGCCGGCGAGATCGATCCAGCCATCCAGGCTGCGGACCGCGCACTGGAGGAGGGTGAGATAGACACCTTACTGGCACGAGTAGTCGAGAAGTTCGAAAAGCAGACCCGCTCTGTTTTTGAAGCTACCCTAGCAGCAAAGGAGCGGGCCAATGAAAGTCCCGAGAAAGGCCGTGAGTTCGTCGAGAACTATGTGCAATACGTGCATTACCTTGAAAATGTACACAGTGAGATCGCAGGCAACAGTGGCTCCCACGACCATTGAGCATTAGGGTGTAGAATAGCACCACCACGAGTGGCCTGAATGGATCGAGGCGGTGTGCTGTATGGGCCCTTATCCGTGTTGTGCGGCAGGTTCCCCATGCCCCACCTGTGGCGACAATACGCATGAGTAAGCTGTTAGTGGAGCATATCTTGGATCAACCGGTCGTCGAAAAGTAGGGAATCGCCAAGTAGCGACATTTCACTGACTCGTGGCGGCCTGGCGGCTGATTATAATCCGATCTTATCTTAGATCGCCTGTTGGGTTGTAGAACGATAGGGGGCACTTCGGATAATCGTCTGATCAATGAGCGGGGGAGTTCGCCTTCCGCTTAACATTTGGTCTATAGTAGACGTGTTAATGGCACTAATCATTCCTTTTCCAGTCGGGTATTATGCACTTGTGATGCGTTGTTATCCTCATTTATCTAATTCCATACCCCAACAATTATAGGAGGTGGGTTATGTTTTTTTTCTCTATGTCAACTCGTTATGAGGCTTCTTCCTGTCGACGCAAGCGGTTCGCCGCCAGCACCGTTGGCGTGCTAGCGGGACTTGGGCTAAGTGCCGCCAGCGCAGTAGCTGAGCCTGTCAGACAGGATCTGCCGCCCAAGCTACAGGGCTTGCTGAAACAAGAGATGATCCAGATCGAAAAGGCGATGCAGGAAATTTATAGTGCAATGCTGAAAGGTCAGCATGCCGTGGTGGCTGAAAAGGGGCAGTCGATCCATGACAGTTTTATTCTCGAGCAGTCGCTCACCGATGAGGATCGTCGAGATCTCAAGGCCGCCGTCCCACAGGAGTTTCTTCACATGGATGCCTACCTTCATGAGTTATCGGCATCCCTAGCTGAGGCCGCCCATGCCGAAGATGCCGCGCGTCAGGTGGAGACGTTCGGACGCATGACCGAAGCCTGTGTGGCGTGCCATAGCGCATACGTAACCGATCGTTTTGAGGGTCTTGAAGGCGCTGTTATTCCTGCCGAATGGGGAATGTCAATGAAGGAAAGAGAAGACAACACTGAAGGATGAAATGCATTACATATCGCGTCTCTGCCACATCGAAAGCATGCGCAACCGGGTTCGTGTGGCTGTTGGCGGGGGAACTTGACGTTGCGCGCATCCAGCGCGAGCTGCCGGAGCGCCTTGCGCTATTCCGCGATGTGTAGCACGTCCATGCTTGGTCGCTTACTTCGGGCCGGCATCTGTTTTCGCTGCCTGCCACTATCCAGTTGGATCGCCACAACTGTTGTGCCGACAAGATCGATGAGTGCCATGGCTGAACCACGTGGCTCAGGCCTTGGTTGGCACGTGGTCGGGCAGCCAGACGTGGGCGGCCAGACCGCCGCGCGGGGAGGCCTCGAGGCGCAGGCGGCCGCCGTAGAGGCTCACCAACTCGTTGACGATGGCCAGGCCCAGGCCGCTGCCAGGTTGTAGCTCGTCGAGCCGAGCCCCGCGACTCAATGACTGCCGGCGCTCGTCTGTGCTCATCCCGGGGCCATCGTCCTCGATGGTCAGCCAGGTGCCGTACGGATCACTGCCGCCGCTCACCAAGACGCGGCTTCGAGCCCAGTGCAGGGCGTTCTCCAGGAGATTGCCGACCAGTTCCTGCAGATCTTGCGGGTCGAGATGCATGCACAACCCCTCGGGCAGGTCACTGTCCAGCGTGATGCTACGCCGAGCCGCCAGCCGACCGAGTCCGTCAAGTACCGGGGCGAGCGTGCCGGCCACGGCGACGCGGCGGTTCAGGCCAGTGGCGCCGGCCGCCGACGCGCGAGCCAGGTGGTGACGCACCGCCTCGTCGATTCGCGCCACCTCGGCCTTCACGCGCCGTCGGGCGGGGTCGTCGAATCCCTCGGCCAGAGTGCTCAGCACGCTCACCGGCGTCTTCAGGGCATGAGCCAGGTTGCCGGCAGCGTGGCGGGCGCGCTCCATCAGACGCTGATCTCGCGCCAGCACGCCGTTGATGGCGCCAGCGAGGCGTGCCAGCTCGGCCGGCAGGCGGGTGTCTAGCATCTCTCGGGTGCCGTTCTCGACCGCATTGAGGTCCGCCTGCAGGCGGCGCAGTGGGGCGAGCCCCCAGTGCACCTGTAGCGCTAGGGTCAGCAGGAGCAGCACGCCTACGCCGATCAGGGAGGCCGAGAGGCGCGTCGTGAAGTCATCAAGAGCGGCATTCAGCTCCTCTCGCGTGATGGCCACGCTGACATGCAGCGGCGTGTCGAGCGGGGCCAGGTGGATATCGCGCTCGATGATGCGCAAAGCCGTCCCGCGGGGGCCAAGTAGGTCGCGGGTCACTACGGTGTCATGAGCGCGTATTGGCAAGCGCTGATCCCACAGCGATCGCGAGGTGAGCCGGATGTCGGCCCCGTCGCTGACCTGCCAGTACCAGCCGGAGAAAACCTGGTCGAAGCGCGGATCGCCCAGCGCGGCGTCATGTTTCAGGCGTTGCGTAGAACTGTCGTAGGTGAGCCGCGCTACTACCACATTGAGCAGCGATTCGAGGCGCTCGTCGAAGGCGGCAGTGGCCGAGGCGCGGAAGTGGTGGGCCAGGCCGACACCGGCGAGGGGCAGGGAGATCAGCATGATCACCAGGGCTGCGGCCAGCAGGCGCACGGCGATCGGAGCCGTGGCCAATGACGGCCGACGACGTCTCATGAGGCAGCGTCGCCGTCGACCAGGCGGTAGCCCCGTCCGCGTCGCGTCTCGATGCACGTCGCACCGAGCTTGCGGCGCAGGCGGCTGATCTGCACGTCAATGACATTGGAGTCGGGCTCATGGTCACGGTCGTAGACATGCTCAGCGAGCTCGCTGCGGCTCACCACCCGAGGGGCCGCATGGGCGAGGTAGGCGAGTAGGCGCGACTCCTGGGCGGTGAGGCTGACCGGGCGCCCGGCGAGCGTCACGCTGCCGGTGTGGGTGTCGAAGGCCAGCTCGCCGATGCGCAGCAACGGATGGGCGTGGCCGTGGCTACGCCGCACCAGGGCGTGCAGGCGGAACAACACTTCGGCCGTTTCGAAGGGCTTGGTGACGTAATCGTCGGCGCCGGCGGAGAAGCCGGCGGCTTTGTCGCTCCAGCGGGTGCGGGCAGTGAGCACCAGCACCGGCAGCTCGATGGCATCCTCGCGCCACTCGGCGAGCCAACGGCTGCCGTCGCCGTCGGGCAGGCCCAGATCGAGGATCACCGCATCGTAGCGCTCGGTGCGCACCAGGAAGTCGGCCTCGCCGCCCGTCGCGGCTTGCTCGACCAGCACACCGGCATCAGTGAGCGCCTCGCCCAAGGCTTCGGCCAGGGCCGCGTCGTCCTCCACCAACAGCACCTTCATTCTTCGTCGCCTCTTTCGCGTCGCATGGCGTTGATGTTCACGCCTTCCATGCCGATGAGCTCGCCGCTCCTGGCGTCGAACTCGAACTCCACGACCTGGCCCTGAGGGCCGAGCATCTCGACCTCGTAGCTTAGCCGTCCGTCGTCGCGCTCCAGCTCCACTTCCAGCACCTGCCCGTGGTAGCGCGCCTCCAGCCAGTCGAGGATCTCGGGCAGAGCGACTAGGCGGCCGTGGCGTACTTCGTCGTGGAGGTCGTGCCAGTGCTCGTCGGCCAGCGTGGGGAAGGCGAACGTTAGTGCCACCGCCAGCAGGAGCAGCGGCAGGGCCAGGGGGTGAGGGCAGCGGGCATATCGGCGTCTCATGGTGGTGAGGATGCCAGCGTGAACATGAATAGAGCATGAACCGTGCTGTCAGCCCAGGGCAAGGTGGCCTTCGATACAACAACAAACCGGCACCCCTCAATGGCGTGCCGAGCACCATCGACTCGGTGCCGATAAACGGAGACAAGACCCATGAAACACAAGATGATGCTGACCACTTCCCTGGCCTCCCTGCTGATTGGCGCCGGTGCGGCCCAGGCTGACGAGGAGCGGCTGTCGGTGGATCGCCTCGACAGCGTGCTCGAGCAGGCTGCGGCCTTGGGCTTCACTCACTACCAGGAGATCGAGATCAAGCGCGACGAGCGCGTGGAGGTCGAGGGTTGGCTCGATGACGAGTGGCAAGCGGAGGTTCGCCTGGCGCTGGTGAGTGGAGAGAGCCTCGAGGAGGAGCGCCAGCGACGTGAGGGCGGTGCCAGGGGCATGAGCGAGGCTGACATACGCCTGGCCATGGAGGCCGCAGAGGCCGAGGGCATGGCCGAGTTCGCTGAACTCCAGATTGACCGCGACGGGCGAATCGAGGTCGGGGGCTATGATGCCGACGGTCGAGAGCTCGAGGTGAAGAGCCTCCAGGGCGAGCTTGAGGTTGTCGAGGTGGAGTACGACTGATCCCTTCCGCCGGGGTGCTGCCCCGGCGTTTGGTTTTTTCCACCTGTGTTGCTCTCCACCCAATGAGCCCGGCGCAAAGGACTCGCGCCGGGCCCCTTTCACGGATGAGCGATTTTCGTGGATGGCCAATCAGGTGATGCGCTGCAGGCTGCGCTCGCCGAGCCACCATTGGTGGACGAGGGCGGCAAGCACATGGCCGCCGAGTACCAGCCACAGCAGGTTGGCCAGTATCTCGTGGGTCTCCTCGAAGGCGTCTTCCAGCCATTCGATCTCGGAACCCGCCGGAAGTAGTGGCACCCCGAAGAAGGCCACACCGTGACCACTGCCCCAGGCGGCGAGCACTCCACTAATCGGAATGATCAGGAGCAGGGCATAGAGCGCCAGGTGGCCGAGGCGGGCGGCGAGGCGCCAATGGACGGGCGGTGCGAGGCGGCCCCGGTTAAACCAGCGCCATGCCAGGCGGAAGGCGAGCAAGGCCAGTAGCAGCACGCCGATGCTCTTGTGCAAGCCCATCAGGTTGGCCTCGACGAAGTGCTCGAAGGCCTCCATCCAAACCTCGCTGGCCAGCATGAACAGGATTAACACTGCCATGGACCAGTGGAGGAAGCGGGACACAAGGCCGTAGCGGTGGTGTGTATCGAGCCAGCTCATGTAGATCACTCCTTATTGGATGGGTACACGCCCCTTCTACACTCGCTCGCCTTGCATGAGCCTTAATGGCCCGTTCATGCCGGGTTCATCTTCCGCAACCGCGTCACTGCTTAGAAAAGTCGGGTTCGGCTTTGTCATCCATTGATTCGTAGAAATGTCCCGGTTCAGCCAGAACAAGAAGACTGTTTCTTCAGCGGCTTGTCTGTGATCAGGCATCTGCTGATTCGACTGGCAGAGGCGTTGTTGTCGTGCTAGATAGTAACTAGTTACTATCTTTTGGGATTCCAGTATGTCGGAACGCCAACACCTCAGCGCCAAGGAGCGTCGCGAACGCACCGTGGAGACGGTCGTCACCCTCTGCAGCGAGGAGGAGCCCGCCACCCTGACCACCGGACGCATCGCCCAGCGCATGGGGGTCACCCAGGGCGCGCTGTTTCGTCACTTCCCCAACAAGGATGCCATTTGGGCGGCGGTGGTGGCCTGGGTCACCGATCAGGTGATGGCGCGGGTCGGTGCTGCTGCGGAGGCCGCCGAGGATCCTCTCGCCGCCTTGGAGGCGATGTTTCTGGCCCATGTGGCGTTCATCGCCGAGCATCCCGGCGTACCGCGGTTGCTGATGGCCCAGTTGCAGCATCCTCGACCCACCATCGCCAGCCGAATGGTCAGAGGCCTGATGAAACGCTATCAGCGACGCCTGCTCGGCCTGCTCGAGGAGGCTCGGCGCCAGGGCCGGTTGCGCCCCGGGCTCGACCTGGATGCCGCAGCGACCCAATTCATCGGCTGCTTGCAGGGGCTGGTGATGCAGTCGCTAATCGCCGACGACGTGGCCAGCATCGGCGAGCGGGCGCCGGCGGCTTTCGAGCTCTATCGGCACGGCATCCGCACGACGGTGGGAGGTGATGCATGAGGCCCTGGATTCGGCGGCGGGGGCGGGGGATGGCGATGCTGGTCGGCATGATCCTGGGCGTGGCGCTGCTGGTCTTCTTTGTGGCGAATCGTCAGGCCCCCGAGCGGCAGGAGGCGCCAGTCTCCGCCACTCCGGTACGAGTCATCGAGGCCCGGCCGCTGGCCCTGCGCCTGGAGGCCCGCGGCCACGGTCTGGCGCGACCTGCTGAGACCTGGCAGGCGGTGGCCAATGTGGCCGGTCGGGTGATCGAGCGCCACCCGGCGCTGGAGAGCGGTACCCTGCTGCCCGAGGGCACCCTGCTGGTGGCATTGGACTCGAGCCGCTATGAGCTGGCCATCGCCGAGGCCGAGGCGGAATTGGCGAGCCTGGCCGGCGAATTGGCCCAGCTCGCGGTCGAGGAGGAGAACACTCGCCGCCTGTTGGCGCTGGAGAAAGAAGCACTCAACCTGGCCGAGCAGGAGCTGTCCCGCATCGAGAACTTGGCAGCCTCCGGCTCGGTCTCTACCTCGCGGCGTGACGCGCAGCGGCGCAGCACCCTAGGGCAGCGCCAGGCAGTGGCCTCGCTGGAGAACACCCTGGCGCTGATGCCGGCACGGCACGAGGTCCTAACGGCCCAGCGAGAGCGTGCCACGGTGCGCCTGGCGCAGGCCCGGGAAGACCTCGCCGACACTCGTTTTGAGGCGCCCTACGACCTGCGTCTTGGCGAGGTGGAAGTCGAGCGCCACCAGTTCGTGGCGGTAGGGCAACGGCTGTTCCAGGCTGAGAGCCTGGCCGCCGCCGAGGTGGAGGCGCACATTCCCATTGCCATGATGCGTCGCTTGCTCGGGGCGGTTCTGCCCGAGAGGCCCTTCGGCCAAGGGCCGGAGCTCAACGAACAGCTCGACTTCTCGGCGGTAGAGGCCGAGCTCTCCCTGGTCGGGGCCGAAGGTGTGGGCTGGTCCGGCAAGTTGGTGCGCGTGGCCAGTGGGTTGGACCCGGCCACCCGCACGGTGCGCGCCGTGGTGCAGGTAGAGCATCCCTACCGCGATGCCCGCCCGCCGGATCGACCGCCGCTGCAGCGCGACATGTACGTACGCACACAGCTATCGGCGCCGAGCCCCGGCCCGCGACTGGTGATACCGGCCAGCGCGGTGCACCTGGGCGAGGTATGGCGGGTCGATGACGAGGATCACCTCGAGCGACGCCAGATCGAGGTGTCTTTCACCCAGAACGACCTGGCAGTGATCGAGGCAGGCCTGGCCCCCGGCGACCAGGTGGTGGTTGATGATCTGCCCACGGCGATCGCCGGAATGCGCCTCGAGCCACGCCGCGACGACACTCTGGAAGCGCGCGTCGCCGCTCGGGCACTGGGTGAATGGACCCGGGGCGAGGGAGGGCAGCCATGATCCGCTGGTTCGCCGCCCACCCGACTGCGGCCAACCTGCTGCTGGTGCTGCTAGTGGCTGCCGGGCTCTTCTCGGCACCTTCGCTCAAGCGCGAGACCTTCCCCGACTATCGTCCGGTGGAGGTGTCGGTGGAGGTGGTCTACCGCGGGGCCAGTGCCGCCGACGTGGAGGACGCCGTGTGTCGGCGCCTGCACGAAGCGGTCAAGGGCGTCGAGTTCCTGGACGAATTCGTCTGTGTCGCCCAGGATAATCTGGCCAGCGCCACCGCCACCATGGAGGCCGGCGGCGATGCCCTGCGCTTTCTCAATGAGATCGACACCGAGGTGAGCGCCATCACGGAGTTCCCGGCGCGGGCCGATCCGCCGGTGGTACGCGAGCTGAACCGCAGCGACCTGGTGGCGGCGGTGGCGGTGTCGGCCCCCATGCCGATGCGCCAGCTCGAGGAGTACGCACTGCGTCTGGAGGAGCGCATCATGGCGCTGCCCGGGGTGGCGGACCTGGCCATCCACGGCATGTCTCAGCGTCAGTGGCAGGTGGAGGTGGCCGGCGAAGTGCTCGCCCAGCATGGCCTCTCGGCCCGCGAGCTGGCGCGGAGGATCTCCGCCCAGAGCCTGGACCTGCCGTTGGGCACCTTGGAGACCCCCGAGCGCGACATCCTGCTGCGCTTCACCGACCAGCGCCGCTCGCTCGCCGAGCTGGAGAGCCTGGTGGTGATATCCGACCCGGCCGGCGGCGAGCTGACCCTGGGCGATATCGCCACTCTGAGAGAGACCGGCGAGCGCGAGGAGGAGAAGCTTCGCTTCAACGGCGAGCCGGCGCTGGTGCTGGAGGTGAGCAAGAGCCTGCGCGACGACGCCCTGACGGTGAAGGAGGATCTCGAGGGGTTGCTCGAGGCGGAGCGCCGCCGCTTCGACGATGGTGTCTCGCTGACGCTTACCCAGGACATGACCAGCATCGTGCGTGATCGCCTGCAGATGCTGGTGGCCAACGGCCTCATGGGGCTCGTGCTGGTGGTGCTGGTGATGAGCCTCTTCTTTCGCCCGCGCCTGGCGCTGTGGGCGGTGCTGGGGCTGCCTGCCGCTTTCATGGGCGCCTTCCTGGTGATGGGCCTGACCGGGCTGTCGCTCAACATGATCACACTGGTGGCGCTGTTGATGGCCATCGGCATCGTCATGGACGACGCGATCGTCATCACCGACAACATCGCCGCCCACCCCGGCGAGGGTACCTCACCGCTGGAGGCGGTGGTGGCCGGTACCCGCCAGGTGCTGCCCGGGGTGCTGTCCTCCTTCCTGACCACTGCCTCGGTGTTTGTGCCGCTCTCCTTCCTGGCCGGCGAGCTGGGGGCGGTGCTGGAGGTGCTGCCGGTGGTGCTGATCGCCGCCCTGGCGGCGAGCCTGGTCGAGGCGTTCTGGATCCTGCCGCATCATCTCAAGGGCAGTGTGACACACCTCCAGCAGGGCCATGACTCGCGCCTGCGCACCGCTTTCGACCGCGGCTTCGAGCGCTTCCGCGAGGGGGTGGGGCGGCTGGCCGACCACGCCATTCGCTTCCGCCATGCGGTGCTGGGTCTGGTGCTTGCAGTGATATTGGCCTCCGTCGGCTTCATGGCCGGCGGCCATCTCGGCACCGAGGCGATGCCCGACATCGACGGCGACGTGCTCGAGGCGCGTATCTTGATGCCCCAGGGGACGCCCCTGGCACGCACCGAGACGGTGGCCGAACGGGTGGAAGCGGCCATGCGTGAGCTCGACGCGCGCTATTCACCCGAGCAACCGGAAGGCGCGGCGCTGGTGGAGGCGATCCAGGTGCGCTTCAACCACAATGCCAGCGCACGGGAGGCGGGGCCCCACGTGGCCACGGTTAGCGTCGACCTGCTGACTGCCGAGCAACGCTCGGTGACGCTGGACACGCTCATCACGGACTGGCGCCAGGCGATCGGCGAGATCGCGGGCCTGCAGCGGCTGATCATCCAGGAGCCGGGCTTCGGCCCCGCCGGCGTGCCGGTGGAGGTGCGCCTGACCGGCGAGGATCTGAACGTCATGCAGGCGGCCGCGCGGGAACTGACCGAGCGCCTCGAGGGCTACTCGGCGGTCTACAACGTCATGGACGACCAGCGCCTGGGTAAGTCCCAGCGCGCCTACTCCCTGGCGCCGGGCGCTCACGGCCTGGGACTGACCGCCGAGGAGGTGGCCGGTCAACTGCGCGCCGCCCTGCTCGGCGAGATCGCCGACACCCAGCGCATCGGCGAACAGGAGATCGAGGTGCTGGTGCGCCAGGCCGAGACCAACCGCGACGGCCTCGACGACCTGGCGGACCAGATCCTGACGCTGCCCGACGGCAGTCGGGTGCCGCTCTCGGTGGTGGCCGATATGGACGAACGCCGCGAGTGGGCACGGATCACCCGCATCAACGGACGGCGTACGGTAACCGTGGAGGCCAACGTTGAGGCCCACCAGGCCAGCGGCCAAGCCATCGTCGACGACCTGATCGGCAGCGGCTGG
This sequence comes from Halomonas nitroreducens, assembly GCF_003966155.1. Lineage (GTDB taxonomy): Bacteria > Pseudomonadota > Gammaproteobacteria > Pseudomonadales > Halomonadaceae > Halomonas > Halomonas nitroreducens. The sequence continues at coordinate 69,290 of NZ_RXNS01000002.1, read as the reverse complement.
CTGGCCGACTTCGAGGCCCGTCATCCCGAGGTGGTGGTGACCTTCGAAGGTCAGGTGGCGAGCTCCGCAGAGACCGGCGGCTCCATCGGTCGCGGCCTGCTGATCGGTCTGGTGGGGATCTTCGTGATCCTGTCGTTTCAGTTCCGCAGCTACATCGAACCGCTGATCGTCATGCTCTCCATTCCGCTGGCTTTCATCGGGGCCCTCTGGGGTCACGTGGCCATGGGCTACTACCTCTCCATGCCCTCGTTGATCGGTGCGGCCTCGCTGGCCGGCATCGTGGTCAATAACGCCATCCTGCTGATCCAGTTCATCAAAGGGTACCGGCGGCAGGGGCGGGATGCCGTTACCGCGGCCGGCCAGGCGAGCCGCGACCGGCTGCGCGCCATCCTGATCTCATCCACCACCACCATCGCCGGCCTGCTGCCGTTGCTGGCCGAGACCAGCACCCAGGCGGATGCCATCAAGCCGCTGGTGATCGCGGTGGTATTCGGGCTGCTCAGTGCCACCGTGCTGGTGCTGCTGGTGATCCCGGCGCTCTATGTGTTGTTCGACGACTGGGGCTGGACCCATGATCTTGGCCACCACCTGAAGCAAGGTCCGTATGCGGGGCCGGGGCATCCTGGAACCCTTGCCCCCCAGGAGCCAGCGTCTAGTCTTTAAGTGGTAAAAATAAATGCATCTATAAAAGGCGCCTCACGCCGCCGTGGGGCGCCAATCTCTGGAGCGTGAAAGATATCGAGGAGCCAATCCGATGATCAGATCACGTCGCGCCGCCTCTCGCATGTAGCCTCATGTCACCGCTCTGCTGCTGGGTGGCGTCAGCGCCCAGGAATTTGAGCTGGCGATGGTTCAGGCGCCCTGGCTGCCCAGCCTGATCACCGCGACGCCGCGGGAGGGCTTCGCCCTGGCCGTGACCCTGTCCCAGAAAGGGGTGGCGACTACCCAGCTCGACGTCGAGTTTCGCAGAGCACAACGACCCGAATACGCCGAGGATGCTGATAGCCTGGTCACGGTGTCGCACGTCATCGCCACCCACTTCCAGACCATCGTCGCGGCCAACGACTACTGGCGAGAGTGACATCCCTGCTTGCCGGGAGCTAGATCCCATGATCAAGGTACGCCTCTACCGCTATCATCCAGAGACCGATGCCCAGCCTCGAATGGAAGTGTGCGAGGTCGAGGAGCAGTTTCGCCAGGCGATGGTGCTGGACGTGCTCGAGCACTTGAAGCAAGTGGATCCAAGCCTGACCTATCGCCGCTCCTGCCGCGAGGGGGTGTGTGGTTCCGACGGCATGAACATCAACGGCAAGAATGGCTTGGCCTGCATCACGCCGGTGGCCGAGGTCCTGGGGCGTGCCGGCACCCTCACCCTGAGGCCGCTGCCCGGGATGCCGGTGATCCGCGATCTGGTGGTGGATCAGACGCTGTTCTTCCGCCAGTTCGAGAAGGTTCGCCCTTGGTTGATAAACGACGCACCGCCGTTGGCCATGGAGCGTCGGCAGAGTCCCGCAGAACGCGAGAAGCTCGATGGCCTCTACGAATGTATTCTCTGCGCCTGCTGCAGCTCGGCCTGCCCCTCCTGGTGGTGGAACCCCGAAAAATACATTGGCCCGGCCGGTTTGATCCAGGCCTATCGCTTCCTGGTCGACAGCCGCGACACGGCCACCGACGAGCGCCTGGCGGCGCTGGATGATCCCTTCAGTGTGTTCCGCTGCCGACAGATCGCCAACTGTACTTGGGTCTGCCCCAAGGGGCTCAACCCGATGCGCGCCATCGGCCGGATCAAGGCGATGCTGCTGGCACGCGGCAGCTGATAGCCATGCCGACTACCCGGAGGACCTGGTCGCCAAGGGACGTGATATCGAGTGTCTGACCCTGGCCAGGGCAGTGGCCTACCACGTCGAGCGGCGCGTCTTCCTGCACAAGCGCCGTACGGTAGTGTTCAGCCGCTAGGTGTGATCTCTCGATAGGTTGTTCATCCGGAACCTACCCGGACAATTGGAGGTGCGACCCAAACCAACCTCCAGGAGGCCCGGATGAACACCTATAAGAATGCCCGTCTCACTCCTCATGGTCGAGCCCTGCTGGTCCATCGAGTCGTTGAGGAAGGGCTTCGCCCAGAGGAGGCCGCCCAGGCTCAAGGGGTCAGTGTTCGAACGGTCTACAAGTGGCTACGCCGGTACCGGGAGGAAGGTGCCGCGGGACTCCAGAACCGCTCGTCTCGCCCGGGCCGCTGTCCTCGTGCAACTCCGGATGAGCTCCGCGAGCAGGTTATCGAGCGCCGCCGGCAGCGTCAGACTTACCGCCAGATCGCCCATCTGCTGAGCATCGGACTCAGCACCGTCGCGCGCCTCCTCGCGCGCGAGGGGCTGAACCGTCTCTCGGCCTTGGCGCCTGCCCGTCCCGCGAATCGCTACGAACATGAGGCGCCGGGCGATCTCCTGCACCTGGACATCAAGAAGCTCGGTTGCTTCGAGCGTCCCGGGCATCGCGTCACCGGCGATCGACAACAGGCCACCCGTGGGGCTGGCTGGGAGTATGTTCACATCGCCATCGACGATCACTCGCGGGTGGCTTACGGCACCCGCTATCCCGATGAAACCGGCTGGAGTGCGTGTTATGCCCTGCTCGAGGTCGTGCGGTACTACCGACGACTGGGCGTTCGCTTCACGCGTGTGCTGACCGACAACGGCGCCTGCTACCGATCCAAGGCGTTCCACCGTCTATGCCGGCGACTGAGGCTGAAGCACAAGCGCACCCAGCCTTACACGCCCCGAACCAATGGCAAGGCAGAACGGTTCATTCAAACCGCTCTGCGCGAGCGGGCCTATGCGTGGCGCTACGAGAGTTCGGAGGCACGAGGCAAGCATCTGCCCGTCTGGCTCCACCAATACAACTGGCATCGGCCCCATGCCAGCCTGAACTACCAACCTCCCATTAGCCGGCTGGGGCATTCCGTGAGTAACCTGGTGGGTTTACACAGCTAGCTGGTGGACACGTCCATTTCCGGGCGGCGGCTGGCCAGGTTCCTGGACGACATTGCGCAGCAGCGCACTCTGCCCGTTTCGATTGTCTGTGATAATGGCCCCGAGCTGACCAGCAAGGCGATATTCTTCTGGGCGCGTGAACGGAAGGCGGCGCTGGCCTTCATCCAAACGGGCAAGACGACACAGAATGTCTTCACCGAGAGCTTCAACGGAAAGTTCCGCGATGCCCCTGCCTCAATCAGCACTGGTTTCTGAGCTTGACCGATGTCCGGCATGAAATCGGCCAATGGAGAGGCTGCTACAACCATGTCAAACTGCAAAGCGCGCTGGGTTATCTGCCTCCCGTCGCCTATATCCAGCGGTGTGCAGGAAGGAGCGGTTTCTCACATTGTGGATGGAAAATAACCAGGGGGAAGGTCAGATCCAGAAGAGCTCTGTCAATAAAGGGCCGGTCCTGATCACATCTTAGAGTGATCATATTCGCACATGGTTGATCGTCAATGTCCTGCATCAGGCACATAACGTCTGGCCTACGCTGAAAGCGTGACGGTTCGATCTCCTTCACGTCACAAAGGGTGTGAGCCTTGGACGATTCCGACGCCAGGGATGGCAAGGACCCAACGGTCACAGTTGTTTCAGCATGGCATCGGCCGCACCATTTGAACTGGTGCGGCCACTTTCTGCCGTGCCACTCTTCAGACGCCCTCCCTGCGATCCAGCTGATAGACCGGGTTGCCTGGATACCAGCTGCAGATGGATGACTAACCGTGAGAGGAGCTTAAACGCGGCCCGTCAGTCCGACGTCTCTCTCTGAATACACAAGTTTGCGAGCCGTGGTGTCAATCGAAAGGGCAGTAAGTATGCCGAACCGATCAGGCCGATTTCTCAACTTCGAAAATACCGCTTGAAGATGACCCGTTCAGCGAAGATTCGTTTGCAGACCTTCGTACTGAAAAAGAGGAGCACCGTCAAAGTGGCAATCAGGACAGGCCAACCAGCTGGTTTCCACATGTCATTGGCAAATTGTCCAGCTTGAAAGGCAATGAATAGAGGAAGGGCGATAGCAACAGCAATGGCAATGCTCGGGGAGCCATATTTTACCTCTGCTTTGCATCCTGTACAAACGCTGGCTCCCCGAGGTACGTCACTCATACAGTGAGGGCATTGTAATTGATCCATCAATTCATCCTCCTTGATTTATGATGAAGCGTTAATGTTCTACACATTTGATATGAATGGCAACCCTTGCTAGGTCGGCGTCGTCCTTTTCCTCGCTCGGAACCTGTGCCATCACTGCAATGTGATCAAGAAGGGCCTGCGGCCCTCGCGGTTGCGACACCATGGCTCATGACATGCTCGGTGACCCGCCCGCAGGAAGCACATGTCACCCGGTACCGGTGAGCTTCGAGCTGGCGCAGTTCGAAATCCTGCCAGGCGGGCCCGGGGGCGGCCCGGATCTCCGTTGTCCCGCAGGGGCACATCATTACCCATCGCCCGGTTGGGTCCGGCATCAGCCACGTGATCAATGAGGCTGAGTGGTCGGTGATCGGTCCGACGTGATGTAGGACATCGACGACCCGCAGTGTGCGAGGAGGGCTGGCGCTCCATGGGGCATGAATGGGGCAAACCGGACGCCATTCTATGCCATTTGATGGGGTAGGGCGGGGCAGGTAGGTGATTGATCAGGCCAGCAGTGGCGCGGCTTTCCGGCTGCTGGCTCTGGATGGATGCCCATATACTGCCATCATCGGCGCATGGTCTAGTAGAGGCACGGGAGCCCGCCACATCACGGAATGATCACTTATTTCCGTTTGGCTATAGTGAGATTGCGGATCGCCGCATGTTTCAGTCGCGGTAGCAGGATGAAGTTATACATCATCCATAGGGGAGGGGAAACGATGAAACTGATGACGTTGGCTGCTGTTGCTGTTCTTGCCACAGCCTCATCCATGAGCCTGGCGCAAGATCTGACGGAAATCGATAAGCCCGCCTCGGAATTGGAACAGGTGCTAGCACATGAAGTTGAGCTGTCCGCCGGTGCTCAAGAGGTACGGGTGGTCAGGGTCACGATGGAACCGCATACGGCAGCGGCATGGCACAACCATCCTAGTCCAGTCTATGTGTATGTCGAAGAAGGCGAGGTGGTGCTCGAGGTGGAAGGTGAAAGCAAGACGATCAAGGCAGGAGAAGCGATTGCCGAACCCCTGGATGCCCGGATGCGGGCACTGAACACGACCGATAAACCTGCCCGAGCAGTGGTATTCCAGATCAGCCCTACAGAGGAGGCATTCCTTGAGGAGGAGCCGCAGGAATAGGTGTTCCCACTCGCGGCAGTAGCGCTGGTGCTAAGCCCTGAGGGGGAGTTGCTTTCCATGCTTTTCATGAGTGAGGGTAGATCACACTTTTTCCTTATCATACTTCGAAGATTGATCTGCCCTCCTCTTTCCTAGAGGTCACGCAAAACCCCGCCGTCACGCCAGTAAACATGCGGATCGCATATGCTGTATATGCTTCTACCCTAGAGGGGTGGAATATCAAGCATGGCAGTAAGCTAAGGAGGGTAGGGGGTAATACTGGCAGAGTTGTGGGTTGATGACCCATTAATATACGGGTGACGCCATCATTTCACGTAGGGGTTGCTATTGCTCTGGATGGCCGTGATCCATCGGTTCCGCTCGCGCTCCCATCTATCTACCGGATCCTGATTCGGCCAGGCATTAAAGAGCTGCTGTTGCTGGCGGCTGATACGAATGCCGTAGGTGTCGCGCATGTACCAGTAGGTTCGAGCAATATCACCTCGGACATAGGCAGGAGGCTGGAAGGCGTCGACTTCGAAGGATACCTGGGCCTGGCACTGGCCGTACTGGTATGCATCCGAGCCAGTGAGCATGCCATACCGTAAGTTTGACCTATCCCCGTTCACCTCGCCTACCGATGGTACCAAGTTGTGGAGGTCGACCTCGGCCCGACGGAACACCTCGTCATCGGAGCGGCAGAGATCACGTCCGCCTTCTTGCCAGCACTGACGCTGCCGTCCGAAGTCGTAGGCAGGGACGACGTGTTCCCACTCGATGCGAGAGGCGCGCTCCTGCTGCTTGCGCACCTCATACCCACAGTTGGCGAGCTCCGGCCCTTCCTCGAAGTCGAAGGCGCATTGGCAGTAGAAGGTGAGTTCCCGGTCATGGTAGATCTCCTGCTCTGCGAGTCGCTTCGCGGCCGAGAAGGAGGAGGGGAACTCTGCTCCAGCCAAGGAAGGCAGCATGGCCAGCAGGGTGATGGTAATGATCGTTGGTAGGCGCATCCCTGTGCTCCCCGGCAGCCAATGCCCGGAGTGTAGCAGCCCGATGGTGCCTCCTGATGGTCGGCCGGATGGGAGTGATGCTGGGTTCCTGTCCGGTATCTTGTCGTGGCGCTTGCGCTGGATCGTTCAACGACTTCCAATGGCGGTGTGAGACAATCCAAGAATTGTGAGACAGAGGGCCTTGCAGGGTGCTGATAGGGGAAGGGATGCCACGGTAGCTGTGACTCTACCATTGAGTAGTTCCCATTCAATCACTCATTTCCTGGTCCGGTAGCCATAACCTCTAGCACCGTGCATTGGCATGTATCCTCACCGACCTCGTCAGTCCTGACCCTGTACCTGGCGAAATGCAGGGCGGTCTCAATGACAATCACTGGTTCGACGAGAGCGCCCTCGACGTGACGAACAGCAGCATTGTTCGGTTCCCTGAACTGCTGGACATGAGCCAGGAGACGGTCCGTACCGTGGTTTCCGACCACGCGCCGATCTATCTCACACTTGGTGATGCGACTCCAGGATTCGTGTCACCAGCTGGCGATGCTGTGGCCAGCACCAGTGACTGTATTGACCTAAACAGCGCGCGAGCCAGCAAACTCGACGAGTTGCCGAACGTCAGTCCGGCCCGCGCTCAGGACATCATCGACGGCCGGAATTGGGGATCGGTTGATGAGTTGGTAGAAATCGCCGGGATTGGCCCTGCCCGGATGGAAGAGATACGTGACAGCGGGCTGCTCTGCATCTGACCGCTGGCACTTGGAACATTCCTAGCCCCGTTGTGGTCGACATAGTCCCCAAGCCTCTGACTATCAACAAGGAATCTTCTCATGGACGTGATCCGAATTATACTGTCGATTCTCCCGCCCCCGTTGGGCGTCTTCCTCCAGGTCGGCCTCGGCCTTCACTTCTGGATCAACATCCTGCTGACGCTGCTGGGCTACATTCCCGGTATTGTTCACGCGGTGTGGATCATCGCACGGCGGTGAGGCGATAGTGCTGGTTCGGCGGGGCCGGCTATGCTGATCTCATGTGTGGACGTTTTGCCCTCTATAGCCCTTACCCGAAGCCGGTATAACGTGGCGCCGGGCACTTGGATCACTGTGGTGCGTCATCCCAGCGATGACGCACCACTGGTGATGGACCAGGTGTGGTGGGGCTACCGGCCGCACTGGGCAAAGGAGAAAGCGCCCGAGCCCATCAACGCCACCGTCGAGAAGGTGGCCACTTCCAACTACTTCAAAGGGGCGTTCGCCCATCACCGCTGCCTGGTGCCGGCGGACGGCTGGTACGAGTGGCTGCCGGTGGACGGCAGGAAGCAGTCGCACTTGCTGTGCCGCGAGGATAGCGAGCCGATCTGGCTGGCGGGCATCTGGAGCGAGCGGCCGGACGGCAAGCCCGGCTGTGCCATGCTCACCGAGCCGGCCCGCGGTGTGGCCAAGGAGATTCACCCGCGCATGCCACTGGCCCTGGACGAGGAGAGCCTCGAGTCCTGGCTCGACCCCCACCTGACTGACCGCGAGACGATTCGGCAGGTTGTGCACCATCTGCCTGCCGACATGCTAACCCACTGGCCGGTGAGCACGAGGGTCAACAAGCCCACTCACGATGATGCGGACTTGATCGAGCCCATCGCTTCCTGATTCGAGTAGTGCTCCGTAATGTGGCCGCAGGCCTGGCAGGTGATGCGATATCGCCTGCTATCGGTCTTCTCCAGGTCGAACGCAGCCCAGCGTGGGCCGTCCTTCGCGCGGATCTCCGTGGCGCCACACGGGCACATCATCACCCAGCGCCCCCCTGGGTACTGGCATCAGTGTGATTTCTGGCATGGCCTGGCCTTCCCTGTTGCCCCTTCAAGGTATGCAACGCAGTCAGGCGGCGACTGTAGGACATCGACGATGGGCTCTGTGCTGGTACGACGATTCGTGCCGTGAGGTGGTGGAGGGTTGGGGAGGCAGGCCTTGCCGAGCAAGGTCGGCAAGGCCCTCGAGCCGGTGGGATTACTCGGCGGGCTTGAGGGTTCCCAGCCCGGTTTCCTTGACGAAGTAGGTGCCTTCCAACTCATCCAGCAGGGAGAGCGTATTGCGGGCCATCAGCAGGCCCATTTTCGGGTGCTGGCGAAGGAACACGGTGTTGCCGGGTTCCACATTGATATCGATGGAGGCCCAGTTCTCTGCCTTGGAGTAGACGGTGTGCTGGCCCGGCTCGACGGGGAAGTAGATGTGCTGGTTACCCCGGTTGTAACCAACCTCGGAGGTATCCGCCTTGTCATCCAGAAAGACATTGAAGCGAACCAGCGTGCCGACCATCTCAGGGCGCACGACGTAGACCATGCCTTCATCGGCCGCCGGCTGCTGGGGGAGGGTGTAGCCCTGCAGATCAGCTTGCATGTTGGCCGAGGAGGGCGCCTTGGCCACACAGCCCGTCATCAGCACCAACACCAGCATTGCCAGCACTAGCTTGCCGTAACCCATCACCCGCGCGTTTCCTGCGTTCATGAACAACTCCTTATGATTTTTTTCGGCTCTCATTATGAAAGCCCTTTGTCAGTCGGCAAGAGGCTGTTTCCCTCCATCTCATCACGAGGGGAGGTCATACCTATCGCTCGATCTGCGGGCAGTGTCTTCGCTGACCAGAGTGTCTGATCGGCAAGCCCGAGCTTTACTTTAGCCTTGGCTTATAGGGCGTCAAGTGGCGCCTTTGGGTAGCTCGAGCCAGTTGGTCGTCCAGCGGGGAGTGCGGTGAGCGCATCGCAGATGCCAGGCGGCGTTCTGGCTTGGCATGCCGAGACGCACGGTGCCGTGGCCCATTTTCTGGTTGAGCTCGTCCAGGGCGGCCATTAGCTGGTGATCGCGATCACGCTGGGCGGCCCGTTCGGGCGTGTCGAGCAGCGAGAGCTGCTGGCGGTTGGCGTCCACCAGGTCGAACAACATCACCCCACCTTTCATGAACTGGTACCCGCGGCGATAGATCGCCTCGAGGCCCTGATGGGCGGCGGCCAGAATCGGTCGGCTGTCGTCTGTGGGCTCGGGCAGCTCGACCACGACGCTGGGGGAGTACTGGGGCAGGTCCGATCGATGGCAGTTGGTCTTGAGGAAGACGAGTATGGCGCGGGCCAGGCTGTCCTGCCGGCGCAGCTTCTCGGCACCGCGCTGAGCATGCTGGCGGATCGCCTCCTGCAGCTCGCCCAAGTCGCCGGTGTGGCGGCCGAAGGAGCGCGAGGTCATGATGCGATCGCGTGGCCGGTCGGCGTCGTTGAGCTCGATGCAGGGCATGCCCTGGAGCTCGCGTACCGTGCGCTCGAGCGTGACGGAGAAGCGCCGGCGGATGGCCTTGGGATCGGCCTGGCGGAGATCCCAGGCGGTCTCGATGCCCTGGAGGGCCAGCCGCTCGACTAGCCGCCGGCCGACACCCCAGACGTCGCCCAGGGCGGTGCGCTCGAGCAGGCGGCGTGTCTCGGCGCCGTCGGCGGGTATCACGCAGGTGCCACCGTACTCCGGCAGCTTCTTGGCGGCGCGGTTGGCCAGCTTGGCCAGGGTGCGGGTGGGCGCCACGCCCACGCAGACGGGGATGCCGGTGAACTGGCGCACGTTGCGGTAGAGGGTGCGTGCCAGCTGTCGGGTGGTGGCCGCATCGAAGCCGTCGAACAGGACGAACATCTCGTCGATGGAGTAGGGCTCGACGCCGGCGGAGAACTCCTCAAGGACCTCGCGCACCCGGGCGGACATGTCGCCGTAGAGCTCGTAGTTGGAGGAGAGCAGGTGGATGCGGCCCTGGTTGACCCACTGCTGCAGCTCGAAGGCTGGGGTGCCCATCTCCACGCCCAGGGCCTTGAGCTCGTTGGAGCGAGCGATCACGCAGCCGTCGTTGTTGGACATCACGCCCACGGGTACGCCCTCCAGTCGCGGCTGGAAGACCCGCTCGCAGCTGACGTAGAAGTTATTGCAGTCCACCAGGCCGATCATACGGGGTACTCGTGAATCACTGAGCGCACCACGCCCCACACCTGGCAGTCCAGGTCCGCCACCGGGATCGGCGTGTAGCGGCTGTTGCCGGAGCACAGGTAGGGCCGCTTACCGATCATCTCGTAACGCTTGACGATCACCTCGCCATCCACCAGGGCGACGACGATGTGGCCGGGCCGGGCGTCGATGGAGCGGTCCACCACCAGGGTGTCGCCGTCCTGGATGCCGAAGTCGACCATGCTGTCGCCAGTGACGGTCATGAAGAACGTGGCCGAGGGGCGCTTCACCAGCCGCTCGTTGAGGTCGAGCGTGCGGCCGACGTAGTCCTCTGCCGGCGAGGGAAAGCCGGAGATGCCCGCGCGAATGGTGGCCAGCGGGTGGGGCAGGGCGCGGTACGGCGGTGCCGGGTGGGGATGGTAGATCTCGGGGACACGCATGGCATGGTCTCTTGCTAAATACTGATTGTTTATACAGTATTCGACACCGGCGCACCCTTAGGCAAACGCTAATATGTACAAACACGAGGGGCGCAGGGCAGCCGGGCCCGGCATGGCGCGGCTGGGGAGCAATCAGAACTGGCAGGGACGATATGCGATTGAACTACCTGGGCCCGGCATGTCTGGGCATCGACCACCCCGCGCTGGAGGGCTATGACCTGACGCACTTCAAGACAAGCTGCTATCTGGTAGGGGGATCTAGGAAGCGAATGTATTCCAGATAGTCGCAGTGCTTCTCGAAGGAGGCCTTCAAATGCAAACGTCCTCCTGCAAACACCAGCGTATGGGGAACAATGACCCGCTTTTCGCCGGCGGCGCGGAAGAAGGAAACGTAGGTGATCTCCCGACGCTGCCCTCTCGGGCAGCCATGACGACCTCGCACCCTCTGTGGTGGCACCAGTTGAGTCGGAAGCGGCAACGTTTTTTGGTCGTGACCGGGCCGATGCCCAGCCCGGAGAAGGGAGAGTCTGGCGTCCGGCAGGAGCCCATCAGAAGTGGGTAATACTCGACCCTGCCTTGGGCAAGGCGCTAGGAAAACGGCCCATGTGCAGGAAGCCGCGCCGCGCCGCGACTCGTCGTAGGTCAGGTTGTCCGGTGCGTGTTCCCGGTAGCGACGCAGCACTTTCTGGGCCTGCTGACGGCCGATGCCGAACGCTTCACCGATCTGTGAGGCCACCACCTGGCCCTCCCAGAACACCAGGATCTAGATCAGCCGGTAACGAGCCAGGCTTTCCCAGGGGATTGGAGTAAGAGTGTTCATGAGATCTGCGTCCGTGGTGGCCAGTCCGGATCCGTGGGTGATCCAAGTCAAGACCGGGTTGATAAGTATTATGGATGAATCTTCAGGGTGGCAGGGGGTGATTAAGAATGCTTGTATGAAATAGCCGACAAGATAATGCGAGGGACAAGGATGTCGTATTACCTCTACTGGGGTAAGGCCAAGCCGGAGGATAGGGGCGATAGCTGCCATCTGTTGCCATACCACAGTTTGGATGTGGGGGCTGTGGGTTGGTACCTGCTCGAGCCTCAACGACCCCTGACCCAGCGTTTGGCCAGCCAGCTCGGTCTACCTCCCGACTCCTTGCGACGATTCTTCGTCTTTCTTCTAGGCCTGCATGATCTCGGCAAATTCGCCCGTGCCTTTCAGGGGGTGGCCCGGCCGGATGGTGTCGAACTGGCGCCCCCAATCGAGCGGTTGGCCTATAACGAGCGCCATGACCGGCTAGGGGCCTTGCTATGGCAGTCCTGCTGGATCGAGTGGCTGCAGGACGGCACGCTGCGCTGGCCTGACCGCGATCTCGATCGCAAGGCGCGTCGACAGCTCAGCGAGACGTTGCGGGTCATCCTGGCCCCGATGTTTGGCCATCATGGCCAGCCAGTGGAGGCCGGCCGGCTGGAGCCGACGGAGTTCTTCGGGCACGACGATTGCGCCTCGGACAGTGAAGCCGCCCGCCGATTCGTCGCCGACTGGGCCGACTTGACCGACCTCGACTGGCCGGTCGATCAACTACTCTGCCCCGAGTGGCGGGAAGCCTTTCTCGAATTGAGTTGGACGGTCGCGGGCTGGGCCACCCTCAGCGATTGGTTGGGCTCGAATCGCGACCATTTCACATACTGCCAAGGCCCGATGCCGCTGGCCGATTACTGGCCCATCGCGCTCGAACGTGCCGAGCAAGCGTTGCAGGAGAGCGGCTTTGCAAAGCCTCCCGAGCCGGTGCCCTATGTCGGGCTGGCCAGTTGGTTCGGCAGCCAGTCAATCACGCCGACCCCGCTGCAGCGGGAAGCCGAAACCCTGCCCATCGGCGACGGCCCCCAGCTATTCATCCTTGAGGACGTGACCGGCACCGGCAAGACCGAGGCGGCCTGCATCCTCGCCCAGCGCCTGCTGGCGGCGGGGCATGGCGAGGGGCTCTATTTCGCCCTGCCAACCATGGCGACCTCCAATGCCATGTATGAGCGACTGGGGAATCTGCATCAACGTTTCTATGCCGCGTCGTCTCGCCCTTCCTTCGTGCTGGCCCATGGCGCTCGCGAACTGAACGATACCTTCGTTAAGGCCGTGGCCGCGGAGCAGCCGGAAGACCGAGACTATACCGCCGATGACATGACGGCCACGACGCGCTGCAACCGCTGGCTGGCCGATTCACGCAAGAAGTCTCTTTTGGCCGATGTGGGGGTGGGTACCATCGACCAGGCGCTGATGGGGCTGCTGCCGTTTCGGCACCAGTCGCTGCGCCTATATGGCCTTGCACGCAAGGTGCTGATCGTCGATGAGGTGCATGCCTACGACCACTACATGCAGACCCTGCTCAATCAGCTGCTGGCCCATCATGCGCGTCAGGGGGGGAGCGCCATCCTGCTGACAGCCACCATGCCACGCGCCATGCGCGAGGCCCTGGCCACGGCATGGAAGGAAGGACTGGGACAGGCACCGGCCTCGATGCAAGAAGAGACATTCCCGCTGTTGACCCAGATCGGCCATGAGATGGAGCGGGAAGTCCCCTTGGCCACTCGCTCCGAAGTGTCACGCGAAGTGCGCATCGATTGGCTGGCCACGGAAGAGCAGGCGCTCGAGACGGTACTGGCGGCACTCGAGGTAGGGGAGTGCGTCGCCTGGGTCCGCAACACCGTGGACGATGCCATTCGTGCCTATGAGCAGATACGTCAGCACCATCCCGATCCCGAGCGCTGCCTGCTGTTCCACAGCCGCTTCGTGATGGCCGATCGTCAACGCCTTGAGTCGGATGTCATCGAGCGATTGGGCAAGGCCTCCACCCCCGATCAGCGTCGTGGCCAGGTACTGATCAGCACCCAGGTTTTCCAGGAATCCCTAGATTGCGATGTCGATCATATGGTCAGCGATCTCGCTCCCATTGATCTGCTGGTCCAGCGTGCCGGGCGGCTGCAGCGACATGTGCGTGGCCTGCGTTGCGCCCCCGTGCTTGCTGTGCTGGCGCCGGAATGGAGCGACTCGCCGGATGCCCAGTGGCTTAGGCGCACTCTTCCAGGGACCCAGGCGGTATATCGCGATACCTCCCTGGTGTGGCTGACCCAGCGCGTGCTACGCGAGCTGGGCGCAATCCGCATGCCCGATGAGGCGCGGACGCTGATCGAGAGCGTCTACGGCGAGGTCGCCGACTTGATACCGGATGGCTTGCAGGAGGCGAGGTGGGAGCAACGCGGCATGCAGGGAGTGGCCGTCTCGATGGCCAACTTCAATTCACTGTCACTCGAGCAGGGCTATCTATGTCATCCCGAGTTCGATCAATGGCAGGAGCAGCAGGAGATCGGCACTCGCCTGATCGATGAGCCCACGGTAAACGTCGCACTGCTCAAATGCATGGCCGATGGTGAGCTGACGCTATGGACCGAGGGGGAGCACCACGCCGCCATGCTCAGCCAGGTCAAGCTGCGCCAGAGCCAGGCAGAGAAGCTGGCGGGCTTGCCGGCCGACCACCAGACCCAATGGGAAGCCCTCCAGAAACATTACAAGGCGCTGTGTTTCACTCAGCCTTGGCTGGTCGAGTCCGATACCGCCTGTTCCTATGACGCGCGGTGGGGCGTGCTGTTTTCAGTCAATACGGATAACCAGGGGGATGAATGTGAATCTGCTTAAAAGTCCATGGCTGCCTTTCCGCACCTGGGAAGGTGCCATCGTCTATCGCCCGCCCACTGCGGTAGCCGATCCCGAAATCGTCGATCTGGTGCTACCTCGAGCGGATTTTCAGGGCGCCGCCTATCAGTTCCTGATCGGCTTATTGCAGACCGCGTTGCCGCCGCAGGATCACGTCGACTGGCTGGTCCGCTTTATCGAGCCGCCTAGCGTCAATGAGCTGGGAGCCGCCTTCGCACCTTTTGGCGCGGCCTTTGAGCTGGATGGCGATGGTCCCCGCTTTATGCAGGATCTCGATCCTCTCGATGACGTCAAGGACGGCACAGTTAGCGGCTTGTTGATCGATGCGCCGGGGGCGAACGGCATCAAGAACAACACCGACTTCTTCGTCAAGCGTGGGCGTGCCGAGTCGATGTGCGAGGACTGCGCGGCATTGGCCCTGTTTACCATTCAGATCAATGCCCCTGCCGGCGGGGCGGGCATTCGCGTCGGCCTGCGAGGAGGTGGGCCGCTGACCACGCTTGTATTGCCTGAGGCAGCTGATGCCAGTCTGTGGCCTCGTTTGTGGCTGAACGTCGTGACATCCAAGGCGCTGGCGCGGTCCGGGCAGTCATGGCAGGCGCCACGCGCCGATGACGATAGCTTGTTCCTCTGGATGGCGCCGACCCGGGTCAGCGACAAAAAGGGCACGGAGGTCCTCCCCGAGGGCATGCATGCGTTGCATCCCTACTGGTCGATGCCGCGCCGCTTTCGGCTGCTGTTTGAGGACACTGCGTGTCGCTGCGACATCTGTGGGCGGGAAACCACTCGCGCCGTGCGTCGCATCCGTGGCAAGAAGCAGGGCCCCAACTACGACGGGCCCTGGCTGCACCCGCTGACGCCTTACCGTCGTGATCCCAAGAAGCCCAATGAGCCGCCCTTATCCACCAAGGGGCAGTCGGGCGGGCTGGGCTATCAGCACTGGTCGAACCTGGTATTGCACGATGCCGACACCAGCGGCGCGCTGCCCGCTTTGGTGGTGCAGCACTATGTCTCGGAAAAGGTGGTGGCCGTCGACGAGGAACGCCGCTTCGGGGAAGAGATCGACGCCCTGTTCAAGCATGTCCGGTTGTGGGCCTTCGGCTATGACATGGACAACATGAAGCCCCGGGGTTGGTACAGCGTCGAGATGCCACTGGTCGCCGTGCCTCCCGCTCACCACGAGCGGCTGCGTGAGTGGGTACAGCGCTTCACCGACTTGGCTCGCCAGGTGGCCTGGATGGTGCGCACCCAGGTCAAGAATGCCTGGTTCGCTCGCCCCTCCGATGCCAAGGGCGACATGAGCCATATCGATCTGGCCTTCTACGACGCCACCCGCGATGCTTTTTTTCACGCCTTGTTCGTCTTCCAGCAGACGCTGGCAGAGGCCGATGGCACGCCGTGTCTGCCTTCCAAGGTGGCCGAGCAGTGGTACCGGACCTTGAAGCGTGAGGGAGTGGCGCTATTCGAGGAGCAGGCCCTGAGCGGGGCGCTGGAGGCGGTGGACCTACAGCGTGCGACCGCGGCAAGGCGTCAGTTGCAGGGCTTTCTGTCCGGTCGTAGCAAGGGCAGCAAAGTCATTCGTCAATTTGCCGAGACCGGCGGCTTCGATTTGATCCCCGAGCCGGCAGCTACAGAAGAGGGTGTGTCATGAGTGAACCGGAACTCGCACCCGCGGCGGAGGCCCCGTCGCGCGTCAACGAATGGCTGTATGCCATCAAGCCAAGGGAAGCGGGTGCCCTGCGGCGCTGGTGGCAGCGTCTGACACTTTCCGCTGAGGCGTTGAAGGCCCATACCGATGCCCCGCCTTGGCCCAAGGGCATTCGGGCGACACTGCGTCGCTGCGACACCATCGAAGCCGCCATGCTGACGGAGGCCTTCCGGCATCTATGGAGCTCATTGCCGGCGACAGACGATCAGCCGGAAAGACCGCGGGACCAGCGGTTGCAGGCCTGGGCATCTATCGCATTGGTGGTGGCCGAGCTTCGCGAGGAACAGCCCAATATGCCGCTGGGAGCTGGCCTCGGTCGGCAGAAGCGCGACACCGGCAAGCCATGCATGAGCGAATTGCGGTTCCAGCAACTGATGACGTCTCGTACGCCGGAGGAGCTGGTGCAGCGTCTGCGCCGTGCCCTGGCGTTGATCGACAAGCGGGGCGTCAGCGTCGTGCATCTGGCCGACAACATCGCGCTGTGGTGGCGTGAATATCAAGGTGGGTCCTCGCCGCAACCCACCCGGCGACTGGGCTTCGTGTGGGCCAACGACTATTTCGGCGCTACGGCCGGCTATCGACAAGACAACCAGTGATTCGTCAATCAGAACTAGGAACCAAGCACATGAGCCACTTCATCCAACTGCACCTGCTGACCGCCTATCCACCCGCCAATCTCAACCGCGACGATCTGGGCCGGCCCAAGACCGCGATCATGGGGGGCGCCAAGCGCCTGCGCGTTTCGTCACAGAGTCTCAAGCGTACCTGGCGCACCTCGGCGATGTTCGAGGAAGCCGTGGGGCAGCATCGCGGCATGCGGACCAAGCGCGTGGGTCTCGAGGCCGAGAAATGCCTGTGGGAAAAGGGCGTGAAAGAGAAAGATGCCCGTGCCTGGGCCACGGAGATCGCCAAGGTCTTCGGCGAGGTGGCCAAGGGCGAGCTGGAAACCAGCCAGCTGGTCCACGTCGGCCCCGAGGAGCAGGCCGCGGTCGATGCGTTGGTCGAGAGGCTGGCCGACGAAAACCGTGCGCCGGAGAAGGAAGATCTCGATCTGCTGCGCCACAGGACGTCGGCCGTCGATATTGCGTTGTTCGGCCGCATGCTGGCGGCGTCTCCGGCCTTCAACGTCGAGGCCGCCTGCCAGGTCGCCCATGCGATCACCGTGCATGCCGCCGAAGTCGAGGACGACTACTTCACAGCGGTGGATGACCTGAACACTGGCGATGAGCATCGCGGGGCGGCGCACGTCGGCGAAGCTGGGTTCGGCGCAGGCCTGTTCTATAGCTATGTGTGCATCGATCGACGTCAGCTGATCGAGAACCTCAACGGTGATGATGCCCTGGCCGATCGGGCCATCGCTGCCCTGGTGGAGGCGGCCGTGAAGACCTCGCCCAAGGGCAAGCAGAACAGCTTCGGCTCCCGCGCCCACGCGAGCTATGTACTGGCCGAGAAAGGCGACCAGCAGCCACGTTCACTCTCGGCCGCTTTCCTGCGTCCTGTCTCGGGACAGGACCAGACGCTGGATGCCATCAGCCGGTTAGAGCGCCAGGCGCAGGCGTTCGACGATGCCTATGGCCCGGGCGCCGAACGTCGTTTCATTTTGGTCGCCGACCCCGACTACCGGGAGCCGCGTCTGGCCGGCGGTGTCGCCATGGGGAACCTCACCGAGCTGGCTGACTTTCTGGCCAATGAGCAGTAAGGAGCCGACATGATGGAGTATCTGGTCTTTCGGCTCTATGCGCCTCTCGCCAGCTGGGGCGAGGCGGCGGTGGGTGAGTCGCGCCCCACCGCCACTTACCCGGGGCGCAGTGCCATCATCGGGTTGCTTGGCGCGGCGCTGGGGGTGCGTCGGGATGATGATTCGGGACAACGCCAACTGCGCAATAGCGTCAGTATCGCCATCAAGCAGCGTTCCCCTGGCAGCCTTATGCGCGACTACCACACCGTGCAGGTGCCGGCATCGCAATCCAAGGTGACGTACCGTACTCGGCGGGATGAATTGAGTGCCCCGCGCAAGGTCATCAACACTATTCTTTCCAGCCGTGATTACCGATGCGACGGGCTCTGGACAGTCGCCGTCTGGCTGACGCCTCAGGCGGAGTTGACGCTCGAAGACCTGGAGCGGGCACTCAAGGCACCGCATTTCCCGCTCTATCTGGGGCGGAAGGCGTGCCCACCGGGGGCTCCGCTCGCGCCGCGTCGAGAAGCATTCGCCCAGCTGCGAGAAGCCCTGGATGCCGAATTTCCTCCGTTATACGGAAAGAATGCGGGTGACGAGCGCAGGGCCCTGAGACTGCCGGAAAACGAGTTCTATGCCTGGGAAGGGGCTGCAGATGTCCTGGATGGCAACGGTCAGGGCGTGGAGTCTAGCGAGGTCTGGGATATGCCACTCAATCGCCGCCGCTGGCAGTTCGGGCCGCGCGTCGAATACCGCCGCGTAATACGGGCTAGGGAGGAACGCTAATGTACCTTTCTCGTGTACGTGTCGATCTCAACGGCCTGTCTCGTGAGACCCTGTTTGAGATCATGGGCGGTGAGGCCTATGGCGCCCACCAGCTGCTCTGGCGGTTGTTCCCGGAGCACCAGGGGCCGCGACCGTTCCTGTTTCGCCAGGAAATGGACGAACCCGAAGAGGGAGGGGCGCCGAGGGGCTTGCCGCTTTTCTATGTGTTGTCCGATCGCGAACCGGTGCCCATCCCCCGTTTGCTTGAAACGCAGTGCAAGCCGTTCGCGCCGGCCTTGGAAGCAGGAGATAAGCTCGCCTTCCGGCTGCGGGCCAATCCTACCGTCGCGAAGTCGGTGGCAGGCAAGCGAGGGCAGCGTGCCGATGTGTTGATGGCGGCTAAGTACCCCTTCGAGGTGGGCAAGGAGCGGACCAGCCAGGCCTGTATCGAGGCGATGGATGAGGCTGCGCGTGGGTGGCTGGCAGAGCGCGCCGAATTTTGGGGATTCCACTTGCCGGTTAAGCCCGAGGTGGGAGCCTATCGTCAGCATGCCTTGCCAAAGGACAGGGGCCATCCCATCCGCTTTTCCAGTGTCGACTATGAAGGCTTGCTAGAGGTCACCGAACCGGGCCGATTGATCGAAATGCTGGCTCAGGGCGTCGGGCGTGCCAAGGCCTTCGGATGTGGCTTGATGTTGCTGCGTCGACCTTAATCGACACCGGGCAAGGAGGCCGAGATGGGATTCATTCCACTCAAGCCCATCCCCGAGAAGGACCGCATGTCGATGATCTTCGTCGGCATGGGGCAGATCGACGTGCGTGACGGAGCCTTCGTCGTCATCGACGAGGTCAATGGGGAGCGCATGCATATCCCCGTTGGCTCGGTGGCCTGCCTGTTGCTTGAGCCGGGCACCCGGATCTCGCATGCTGCGGTCAAGTTGGCCTCAGTCGTTGGCACACTGCTGATCTGGGTTGGCGATGCCGGGGTTCGTCTCTATAGCGCCGGCCAACCTGGTGGGGCACGCTCCGACAAGCTGCTCTATCAGGCACAGTTAGCGCTGGATGACCAGCTGCGCTTGAAGGTTGTGCGCAAGATGTTCGAACTTCGATTCGGCGAGCCACCGCCTTCGCGGCGTAGTGTCGATCAGCTCCGCGGCATGGAGGGCGCTCGGGTCCGCAAGACCTATCAGCTTCTCGCCAAGCAGTATGGCGTGAAGTGGCATGGTCGGCGCTATGACCCAGCCCAGTGGTCCGCCTCAGACGTGGCCAACCAGTGCCTGTCCGCTGCCACCGCCTGTCTTTACGGTATCACCGAGGCGGCAATCCTGGCAGCGGGCTATGCACCGGCTATCGGCTTCCTGCATACCGGCAAACCGCAGAGTTTCGTCTACGATATTGCGGATCTCGTGAAATTCGAGACGGTGGTCCCGGCGGCCTTCAGGGTAGCGGCGAGGAGTCCTCTGGCGCCAGAACGTGAGGTGCGCATCGCCTGCCGTGATGCCTTCAAGCAGACAAAGCTGCTGCAGCGCCTGATTCCGATGATCGAGGAGGTGCTGGCGGCCGGCGAAATATCCCCACCGCTCCCAGCGCCCGAGGCCATGCCGCCGGCCATTCCCGAGCCGGAGTCTGTTGGCGACCAGGGGCACCGGAGCAAGTGATATGGCGATGCTGGTCGTGGTGACTGAGGCGGTGCCGCCGCGCTTGCGCGGCAGGTTAGCCGTCTGGCTGCTGGAGATTCGCGCCGGTGTATACGTCGGCGATGTCACCAAGCGCGTACGCGAAACGATCTGGGAACAGATCAATGCCCTGGCTGAGGACGGTAATGTCGCCATGGCCTGGGCCAGCAACCATGAGTCCGGCTTCGAATTCCAGACTTACGGGGTCAACCGGCGCGAGCCGATCGACCATGATGGTCTACGGCTGGTGCGTTTTCTGCCGCCAAAGCCAACTAACTGATTTTTCATGTTCTTTAACAATGTAGTCTGGTTGAAAAGTAAGCAAAATCGCTGGTGGAAAATTCACTGGCGATTTTCTTCATTGTAAACAGTTATCTACAATTAGACTGGTCCCCGCAGGTGCGGGGATGACCCGTTGATCCCGGTAGCCGTCTCAATCTCGCGAAACTGGTCCCCGCAGGTGCGGGGATGACCCGAGGAATATCAGGACGGCGCGACCGCCTCTGTCCTGGTCCCCGCAGGTGCGGGGATGACCCGGCCGGTAACGTCATGGGTGAGGCCGGGCAGAGCTGGTCCCCGCAGGTGCGGGGATGACCCGGCCGAGCACCTAATCCGCCTGCGCGGATCCGACTGGTCCCCGCAGGTGCGGGGATGACCCGCGATGGCCGTTCTGATGGGGGAACTGGGCGCCCTGGTCCCCGCAGGTGCGGGGATGACCCGCGATGACGATGCGCTGGCCTGCCAGCACTGCGCTGGTCCCCGCAGGTGCGGGGATGACCCGTACCACGTCCGGCTAAAGGGCGCATGGGTGGACTGGTCCCCGCAGGTGCGGGGATGACCCGGAAAGCCTCGACCTGCTCAACGAGAGTGTCAGGCTGGTCCCCGCAGGTGCGGGGATGACCCGCTACCAGTATTTTCATTTCATTTCCCCCTGTTCTGGTCCCCGCAGGTGCGGGGATGACCCGGCGTAACGTCGAGCGTACCGTGGTACTTGATGCTGGTCCCCGCAGGTGCGGGGATGACCCGTCCGCTAAAGACTCTGCCTTTCAACTCGGCGCCTGGTCCCCGCAGGTGCGGGGATGACCCGAGTTCATCGTGATGTTTGCCGACTGGTACGCTCTGGTCCCCGCAGGTGCGGGGATGACCCGGCACCTATGACAATTGCATCATCACGAACACGCTGGTCCCCGCAGGTGCGGGGATGACCCGCCTTCATGGGATGATGCGCCAGAGTGGGCGGACTGGTCCCCGCAGGTGCGGGGATGACCCGTGGTCACGGTGAGAGGGCTCCCATCGATGGCACTGGTCCCCGCAGGTGCGGGGATGACCCGGCCTCTTGGCGGGTAGCTATCTCGGTGTCCTGCTGGTCCCCGCAGGTGCGGGGATGACCCGCAGCAGGGGCGGGCGCGAACCCATGCGAGATACTGGTCCCCGCAGGTGCGGGGATGACCCGGAGGATGCCGAGTGACCACTCGCACCGAACGCCTGGTCCCCGCAGGTGCGGGGATGACCCGGTATCATGCCCAAGCTTGGTCCGATTGCCGCCCTGGTCCCCGCAGGTGCGGGGATGACCCGTAGACAGCACGCAGGGACTTCCCGGAGCCAGGCTGGTCCCCGCAGGTGCGGGGATGACCCGGTGTCTCCCTGGTCGAGCAGTGCGGCGATCTCCTGGTCCCCGCAGGTGCGGGGATGACCCGCTCTCTCAGGGATTGCTCAGCCAGCCGTTGAACTGGTCCCCGCAGGTGCGGGGATGACCCGTGGCGGCGCCAGGTGGAGAAGGACCTGCGCCGCTGGTCCCCGCAGGTGCGGGGATGACCCAGCGTAATCACAGCAAAATACCCCCGACAGTCCCTGGTCCCCGCAGGTGCGGGGATGACCCGGCGTCAGGCAGTGGCGTTACCGTGTCGCCCGTCTGGTCCCCGCAGGTGCGGGGATGACCCGCTCCACATCCTGCTGAGGGCGACTCATGTCAACTGGTCCCCGCAGGTGCGGGGATGACCCGTTTGGGCCGGTCCCGCTGGGTGTAGACAAGGCCCGGTCCCCGCAGGTGCGGGGATGACCCGCGTTGGTCCTGAATCACGTCGGGGTTGGTGTCCTGGTCCCCGCAGGTGCGGGGATGACCCGAAACCCCTCGAGGTAGCCATCAATCTGTTTATCTGGTCCCCGCAGGTGCGGGGATGACCCGGCGCAGGAGGCACGTCATGCCCAACAGCCAAACTGGTCCCCGCAGGTGCGGGGATGACCCGGCCTGGCTGAGGCCCATCTCGCTGGTCCAGCCCTGGTCCCCGCAGGTGCGGGGATGACCCGTTCGCGAGCCTGAGAAATATAGTTTTTAATGGCTGGTCCCCGCAGGTGCGGGGATGACCCGCAGGTAAAAGAGATGGCGGCCCGGGAGGGCGTCTGGTCCCCGCAGGTGCGGGGATGACCCGTGATTTCGCCGCTGGTCGGGTCCTCGGTCCACCTGGTCCCCGCAGGTGCGGGGATGACCCGGTGAATCCCAAGTACGACGGCAGCGACCCACGCTGGTCCCCGCAGGTGCGGGGATGACCCGGATGAGCCGTATCGCCGAGCTGATGCCCCTTTCTGGTCCCCGCAGGTGCGGGGATGACCCGGAGCTAGAAAGGGATGGTAAGGGTCGAGATCACTGGTCCCCGCAGGTGCGGGGATGACCCGTCCACCTCTTGCGCCATCTCAGCCGGGGTCAGCTGGTCCCCGCAGGTGCGGGGATGACCCGAACTGAAACTGACGGATACCCCAGGTCGCCGACTGGTCCCCGCAGGTGCGGGGATGACCCGACGGCGCGGCGCTGGGCACGCGGCCAGCAGCGCTGGTCCCCGCAGGTGCGGGGATGACCCGACCGAGGTCAATGCGCTGGTGCGGCACTACCTCTGGTCCCCGCAGGTGCGGGGATGACCCGGCCCCTCCGGAGAGGGGCCCATGGCAGGGATGCTGGTCCCCGCAGGTGCGGGGATGACCCGTCTTCAACCTGGTGCCCGAGCCCGCCGTGGCGCTGGTCCCCGCAGGTGCGGGGATGACCCGGTGGTTGGGGCACCGACGATGGTGTGCCCCACCTGGTCCCCGCAGGTGCGGGGATGACCCGGGCACGGACAGTGCCGGGTAGCCGGCCTGCCACTGGTCCCCGCAGGTGCGGGGATGACCCGCCTTCGTTCAACCACATGGAGGGTCAGCCATGCTGGTCCCCGCAGGTGCGGGGATGACCCGGGCGTGCAGATCCCCTGGACCGGCGAGGACATCTGGTCCCCGCAGGTGCGGGGATGACCCGCTCACGGCGCAGGCTAGTGAAAGCATCGGGGGCTGGTCCCCGCAGGTGCGGGGATGACCCGGCCGCCGGCCTGCTGGCCGCCGAGATTACCGCCTGGTCCCCGCAGGTGCGGGGATGACCCGATCCAGGCCGAGCACAGCACGGGCGGCAGCCGCTGGTCCCCGCAGGTGCGGGGATGACCCGGACATGTCACCGGCGCTCGACATCCTCGAGGCCTGGTCCCCGCAGGTGCGGGGATGACCCGCCGTCGCGCGGGTCGGCGCGCAGCTGGGCGCCCTGGTCCCCGCAGGTGCGGGGATGACCCGGGCACGAGCAACAGCGGGGCAGCACCATACTCCTGGTCCCCGCAGGTGCGGGGATGACCCGTTGACGATGGCCGCCCGGCCCACGGCCAGGCTCTGGTCCCCGCAGGTGCGGGGATGACCCGACGTCGCCGGCCAGACTGAGGCGCTGGGATTCCTGGTCCCCGCAGGTGCGGGGATGACCCGACTCCGCCACCGAATACCTAGCCCCTCTTTCTCTGGTCCCCGCAGGTGCGGGGATGACCCGCCATGAATGCCCTCTCCCTGATGGCACGCCCTCTGGTCCCCGCAGGTGCGGGGATGACCCGCCCAGCCCCTCCAGCCACCGGACGATGCCGGGCTGGTCCCCGCAGGTGCGGGGATGACCCGCCATCAATACCCGACACCTGGGTGGCGCCACTCTGGTCCCCGCAGGTGCGGGGATGACCCGGTGTTTTCCCCGATGCCGCCCAGCCTGATGGCCTGGTCCCCGCAGGTGCGGGGATGACCCGCCCCTGGTCGATGAATCGAAGAACAGGCGTCCCTGGTCCCCGCAGGTGCGGGGATGACCCGGTGCGGGAATGCCCGTTGATCCAGTCGCCATGCTGGTCCCCGCAGGTGCGGGGATGACCCGCACGGGGCCTACTACTACCGGCCCCGGGAGAACTGGTCCCCGCAGGTGCGGGGATGACCCGTCCTCGAGGCGGTTGCCCTCGTTGTCCATGGGCTGGTCCCCGCAGGTGCGGGGATGACCCGATGGCTAGCATGGCCAATCCGCGACAGTGATGCTGGTCCCCGCAGGTGCGGGGATGACCCGCAGCTAGAGGAGGTCATCGAATGATGAGAAGCCTGGCCCCCGCAGGTGCGGGGATGACCCGTTAGGGGGTGGTGTAACTCCAGTTATGTGATCCTGGTCCCCGCAGGTGCGGGGATGACCCGGTCCGAACCGAAGACCTGGAGGTATTCGCCTACTGGTCCCCGCAGGTGCGGGGATGACCCGGATGAGCGAGCGACAGGCGGGATATTACTGGACTGGTCCCCGCAGGTGCGGGGATGACCCCGTCGGGGGCGGCAGCGACTTTTTGACGCCTTTCCTTCGACACTACGATCATCCGGCACCCTGCAACTAATGGCTGAACGCGGCTTTACAGGTTCGGCGCTTACGCAATTTGGCGTGTTATACAATACCGAATCTGAAACTTTCCCCCTGTGCGACTCGAAGGGGTGACACGAGACTTATGAGCACAACACCGAGGGGCCTAGAGGTTGCCGAGGCGTACCAACTACTGCGAGATTATGTTGACCGTTACCAGCGCCAGCATGGACACCGACCGGCCACTGTGTCGAAAGGTCGGGTTGGTCGTGGTTTGTTGTTGCTATCGCATGGAACCCATACGGAACCCACAGCGATACAAACGAAAAACCGCCACCCGGCATGATCCGTAAGTGGCGGTTTCTCTTGGTGTTCATGGTCGGAGCGACAGGATTCGAACCTGCGACCTTTGCAACCCCATTGCAACGCGCTACCAAGCTGCGCCACGCTCCGACGTCCTCATTTTTTCGGGCCCTGATCCTGCCTGACCCCCGAGAACGAGGCGTATACTAGCGCGTTCCACGGCAAATGAAAAGCCCCCTTTTGCGCTTTTGTTTCAATTGCTTGGCCCTGCTGGCCCGGGCGGTGCCGGTACGGCCAGGCTTTGTCACAATAAGGACCTGAACGGGTGCTGTGAGACACAAGCCGAGCCGGGGAGGGCGGCGATGCCATTGATCATGGGAATGAGCATGCTGCTGGCATGCCAGATGCTGGGGGAGCTGGTCGCCAGGGGCCTGGGGGTGTCGATACCGGGGCCGGTGATCGGCATGGTGATACTGTTGGCGAGCCTGATGGTGTACGGCAAGGTGCCGAGTAGCCTGAGGAGCACGGGAGAGGGACTGCTGCGCTACCTGACGCTGCTGTTCGTGCCGGCGGGCGTGGGACTGATGGTGCATGGCGCCCTGATCGGTGCCGATTTCTGGCCCATCGTGATAACCCTGTTCGCGGCCACCGCCGTGACCCTCGCGGTAACCGGCTGGGTGCTGGCCCGGCTCCAGGGGCGTCGTGCCCGGAGGTCGTCATGAAAGTTGCGGCCCTCGACCAGCTCTGGGTCTACCTTTCCGGCAATCCGCTGCTGTCGCTGCTGGTGACCCTGCTGGCGTTCCAGCTGGCGGTGAGGGTCAACCGGGCCTTGGGCGGCACGCCGCTGCTGCATCCGGTGACGCTATCCATTGCCTTGTTGATCGGCTTTCTGCTGCTGGTGGACATGGACTACGCCACCTACTTCGAGGGCGCCCAGTTCATCCACTTCCTCCTGGGGCCGGCCACCGTAGCCCTGGCCATCCCGCTCTACGATCACCGCGAGCGCGTGCGGCGGCTGTTGCTGCCGTTGCTGGTGGCCTGCGTCACCGGCATCGTCACCGCCGTGGCCAGCACCCTCGGCCTGGCCATGCTGTTCGGGGCGCGCCACGAGACCCTGATGTCGCTGGCGCCGCGCTCGGTGACCTCGCCCATCGCCATGGGGATCGCCGAGCAGATCGGCGGCATTCCCTCGCTGGCGGCCGGACTGGTGCTGCTGACTGGCTCCATCGGTTGCATTCTCGGCCCCCCGATCTTCCGGCTATTGAGGATCACCGATCCCGCGGTGCAGGGCTTCACCATGGGGCTGGCCGCCCACGGCTTCGGCACGGCGCATTCCTTTGCACGGCTCGGCGCCGTCGCCGGGGCGTTCTCGGGGCTTTCCATGGGGCTGACGGGGCTGCTGACGGCCTTCCTGCTGCCGCTGATCACTCGCCTGCTGGGGCTAGGCTAAGCTTTGTCTGAAAAGTCGGCGAGCGATGGCCAGACAAGGCAAAAATCGGAGAAAAGACGGAGTTTACGCGGTGTAAATGAGTACTTTGAGCCGATTTTTAACGCCGGATGGGCGAGCGCAGGCAGTTTTCAGACAAAGCACAGTCGCCCCCGGGGCCACTGGATGGCCCTGCGGGGGCGAGGCGGCGAGTGGTTCAGATTTCCTCCCAAATCCGCTTGCGAAAGTCCTCTGACAGCTCGGCGACCTTCTCGAGCCGCTGCATGTGGGTCTGGGTGACGTGTTCCATGAGCTGCTGGTAGCACTCCTGGAGGTCCTGCGGGTTGGCGGGGGTCTCGCTGTTGATACACCCGGATAGCCGCTGGCCGCTCTCGGCCAGCGCATGCAGGCACTGAGCCTCGAACTGCATGGCTTCCGCAAGGCTTTCCATCCAGGCCAGTTGCATGCGGGCCATGGGCGTGACGCCCTGGAGCCATTGCTGACTCCACAACTGCATCATGGCGTCAGTGGGCTCTTTGAGCGCATCGGCGGCATCACCCTTTTGTTCAGTCATCACGCGTCTCCTGGAGGTGTCGGGGACAGGCGCTGCGGAGGCCGCGAGCACGGCGCGCTCCGCATCGTTACCAGTATAGAAGGGCATGCCTGTCCCGGGAGCGTCGTGGCGTGCATTCGTCGCTTGTGATGATGTAGGTCAACGCCCCGCTGTCGTCGTGCTGAGCCATACTCCCGGGGCAAACGTCCAGTGAGGAGGCATTACCCCATGTGGAACGTGATCAAGTCGGTGCTGGCCGCCTTCTTCGGCGTCCAGAAGGAGGCCCGTCGGCGCGAGGACTTCGAGAAGGGCCGGGCCGGTCCCTTCATCATCGTCGGCGTGGTGATGGGCGTCGTGCTGGTCGTGTTGATCGCTCTGGTGGCCTCGATGGCGGCGAAATGATGCCGTGCTGAACGTTGATAGGCGCGTTTACGGGGCGGCTTCCCTCTGGCCGGTGATGTCCTGGCGGGCTTCTATACTCGATCAAGGCATGGCTAATACAACAATACGATTCAGGAGGGGGCGATGCGCAAGCGGCTCGTGTCGATGGCGGCGGGACTCGCCTTCACGGGACTGTCCCAGGTCGTACTGGCCAACGGCTGGAACATGCCGGTCGGGGTGACCGACGTCAGTCGCGAGATCCACTCCCTGCACATGATCATCTTCTGGATCTGCGTGGTCATCGGGGTCGTGGTCTTCGGCGCGATGTTCTATTCGCTGTTCCGCTACCGTCGCTCCCAGGGGGCCAAGGCCACCCAGTTCCACGAGCACACCACCGTCGAGATCATCTGGACCATCATCCCGTTGCTGATCCTCGTCGGCATGGCCGTCCCGGCCACCGCCACCCTGAAGAACATGTACGACGCCTCCGAGGCGGATCTCGACGTCATGGTCACCGGTCAGCAGTGGCGCTGGCGCTATGAATACATGGGCGAGGAGGTGTCCTTCCTCTCGAACCTGGCCACGCCGCGCGCGCAGATCGACGGCAGCGATGCCAAGGACGACACCTACCTGCTGGAAGTGGACGAGCCGCTGGTGCTGCCGACGGGGCGCAAGGTGCGCCTGCTGCTCACCTCCGACGACGTCATCCATTCCTGGTGGGTGCCGGACCTGGCGGTCAAGCAGGACGCCGTGCCCGGCTTCGTCAACGAGAACTGGGTGCGCATCAACGAGCCCGGGATCTATCGCGGCCAATGTGCCGAGCTGTGCGGTCGCAACCATGGCTTCATGCCGGTGGTGGTCAAGGCGGTGGAGCCCGAGCAGTTCGACACCTGGCTCGCCCAGCGCAAGGAGGCGGCGGCCCAGGAGGCCATGGGCGTGGATCGCGAATGGTCCCGCGAGGAGCTGATGGAGCGGGGCGAGCAGGTCTACGGCACCATCTGCGCCTCCTGTCACCAGCCCGATGGCTCCGGCAACCCGCCGGCCTTTCCGGCCCTGGCCGGCAACCAGACGCTGATGGACGACCGGGAGCGGCATATCGATACCGTCGTTAACGGCGTCTCGGGCTCCGCCATGCCGGCCTTCCGCAGCACGCTCAATCCGGTGGAGGTCGCCGCGGTGATCACCTATGAGCGCAATGCCTGGGGCAACGAGACCGGTGATGTCATTCAGCCCTCGGCCATTGCCGAGCAGCTTTCCGACTAGTCGGGCGGCAGCCCTCCACCTATACGAGACGGCAACCAGGGAGAATTTCGATGGCTTCGCACCTGCCTCCCAAGCCCACTGCGCAGTATGAGGAGACCGCGGGCGGCGGCCTGGCCGCCGGGGCGCCGCATGCCCCGCGCGGCATGATGCGCTGGCTGCTGACCACCAACCACAAGGAGATCGGCACCCTCTACCTGATCTTCTCCCTGACCATGTTCTTCATCGGCGGCATCTTCGCCATGGTGATCCGGGCGGAGCTCTTCCAGCCGGGGCTCCAGCTGGTCCAGCCGGAATTCTTCAACCAGATGACCACCATGCATGGCCTGATCATGGTGTTCGGGGCGGTGATGCCGGCCTTCGTGGGGCTCGCCAACTGGATGGTCCCCCTGCAGATCGGGGCGCCGGACATGGCCCTGCCGCGGCTCAACAACTTCAGCTTCTGGCTGCTGCCCGTGGCCTTCCTGATGCTGCTGTCGACCCTGGTGATGCCCGGTGGAGCCCCCGACTTCGGCTGGACCTTCTATGCCCCCCTGTCCACTACCTATGCGCCGCCGTCGACGACCTTCTTCATCTTCTCGCTGCACCTGGCCGGCATCAGCTCGATCCTGGGGGCCATCAACATCATTGCCACCATCCTCAACCTGCGGGCCCCGGGGATGCGCATGATGGACATGCCGCTGTTCGTGTGGACCTGGTTGATCACCGCCTTCCTGCTGATCGCGGTGATGCCCGTGCTGGCCGGCGTGATCACCATGATGTTGCTGGACATCAACTTCGGGACCAGCTTCTTCAATGCGGCGGGGGGCGGCGACCCGGTGCTCTTCCAGCACCTGTTCTGGTTCTTCGGCCACCCCGAGGTCTACATCATGATCCTGCCGGCCTTCGGCATCGTCTCGGTGATCATCCCGACCTTCGCCCGCAAGCGGCTGTTCGGCTATGCCTCCATGGTCTACGCCACGGCCTCCATCGCCATCCTGTCGTTTCTGGTCTGGGCCCACCACATGTTCGTCGTCGGCCTGCCGCTGGTGGCGGAACTGTTCTTCATGTACAGCACCATGCTGATCGCGGTACCCACCGGGGTGAAGGTCTTCAACTGGATCACCACCCTGTTTCGCGGCTCGATCAGCTTCGAGCCGCCGATGCTGTTCGCCCTGGCCTTCGTGGTGCTGTTCACCATCGGTGGCTTCTCGGGGCTGATGCTGGCCATCTCGCCGGCCGACTTCCAGTACCACGACACCTATTTCGTGGTGGCGCACTTCCACTATGTGCTGGTCCCCGGGGCGGTGTTCGCCATCATGGCCGGAGTCTATTACTGGCTGCCCAAGTGGACCGGCCACTACCCGCATCTGCGCCTGTCCCAGTGGCACTTCTGGCTGTCGGTGATCGGCGTGAACCTGACCTTCTTTCCCATGCACTTCGCCGGGCTCGCGGGCATGCCGCGGCGCATTCCCGACTATGCGCTGCAGTTCGCCGACTTCAACATGGTGACCAGCCTTGGGGCCTTCCTGTTCGGTGCCTCCCAGCTGCTCTTCGTGGCCGTGGTGATCCTCTGCATCCGCGGCGGCGAGAAGGCGCCGGCCAGGGCCTGGGAGGGGGGCGAGGACCTCGAGTGGAGCGTGCCCAGCCCGGCGCCGCTGCACACCTTCGAGACGCCTCCCGACTTCAAACCGCAGCAGCACTGACCACCGGAGGGCAGGCATGGCGGCCAACGGCGACCAACAGGCGAGACAGACGGGCGTCCGGCGCACCGTGTCCCGGACGCTGGTGGTGCTGGCCGGCATGTTCGTCTTCGCCTTCGCGCTGGTGCCCCTCTACGACGTCTTCTGCCAGGTGACCGGGCTGAACGGCAAGACCAGCGGCAGTGCCCAGAGCCTCGTCCATGCCGACATGGACACCACGCGCACGATCACCGTGCAGTTCATCACCCGGGGCAGCCCGGGCCTGCCCTGGAAGCTGGAGACCGACACCCGCCAGCTGCGCGTGCACCCCGGCGAGAGCCGCGAGGTCGTCTTCCGCTTCCGCAACCAGGGCGAGGGGCCGAGCCTGGCGCGGGCGGTGCCCAGCGTGTCGCCTTCCGAGGCCTCGCTGCACCTGCGCAAGATCACCTGCTTCTGCTTCCAGGAGCAGCGGCTCGCCGGCGGGGAGCGCCTGGAGGCGCCACTGGTCTTCCAGCTGACCCCCGACCTTCCCGACGACATCAAGACCGTGACTCTGGTCTACACCCTCTATCCCGTGGAACAGACGCTGGCACGGCGCTATCTGGGGTTCATCAGTGAAGGAGACCAAGCATGAGCGGTGGCACCTACTATGTCCCGGCCTCCAGCAAGTGGCCGGCGCTGGCCTCCCTGGCGATGGGGGCGATGATGGCGGGGACCGGCACCCTGCTGGTGTACGGCATCGCCGGCCTGCCGGTGATGGTGGTGGGCCTGCTGGCCATCCTCGCGGTGATGACGCTGTGGTTCCGCGATGTCATCCACGAATCACGCAGCGGCCTCTATGATGCGCAGATGGATCGCTCCTTCCGCTGGGGCATGGGCTGGTTCATCTTCTCGGAGGTGATGTTCTTCGCCGCCTTCTTCGGCACGCTCTTCTATGTGCGCACCTTCGCGCTGCCCTGGCTGGACGGCGAGGGCGCCAAGGGGGTGGCCGCCCTGCTGTGGCCCGACTTCACCGCCTCCTGGCCGTTGATGGACCCACCGGATGCGGCCATCGAGGGGCCCCACGAGACATTCAGTCCCTGGCACCTGCCGCTGGTCAATACCCTGATCCTGGTCAGTTCGAGCATCACCCTGACGGTGGCGCACGAGGGCCTCAAGGAAGGCTACCGGGAGACCGCTCGCCACTGGCTGCTGGGCACTGTGCTGCTGGGGCTTTGCTTCATCACCATCCAGGGCTTCGAGTATTACGAGGCCTACAGCCACTACGGCATCACCCTGCAGGCGGGCATCTACGGTGCGACCTTCTTCCTGCTGACCGGCTTTCACGGCCTGCACGTGATCATCGGCACCATCATCCTCATCTCGATCCTGGTCCGGGTGCAGCGCGGGCATTTTTCCCGCGACGACCACTTCGGCTTCGAGGCGGCCGCCTGGTACTGGCACTTCGTGGATGTGGTGTGGATCGGCCTGTTCACCTTCGTCTATGTGTTCTGACGGGGCTCAGGTACCGAGGTCGCCGATGTAGAAACCATAGACGAGCAGGGCCATCAGCAGTGCCGCCAGGCCCACTCGCAGCTTGAGGGAGGCGAGCACCCGCCGCGAGCGACCGCCGTCCTTGATCAGGAAGCCGGC
Organism: Halomonas nitroreducens; assembly: GCF_003966155.1. Lineage (GTDB taxonomy): Bacteria > Pseudomonadota > Gammaproteobacteria > Pseudomonadales > Halomonadaceae > Halomonas > Halomonas nitroreducens. The sequence goes on along the minus strand of NZ_RXNS01000002.1, from coordinate 37,209 downwards.
ACCCGCCGCCAGGCTCGCCACCATGGCAACAAAGACGAAGGTAATCAGGGTCTTGAGCAGCATGGAACACTCCGTTGAAGGCTCATCCACCAAGCGGCACGCCGGCCTGCGCCTGACGATCTGGTGCGGGTTCTGGACCTGCCTGGTGGGGCTGGGTCTGGGACTGGGACTATGGCAGTGGGAACGCGCCGCCGACAAGCGCGAGATGCTGGCGCGCTTCGCCTCGGCGCCGCGGCTGGAGGCCCCCCGGACGGCGCCGCCCAACGGGGCGCGGCTGACCCTGGAGGGGCAGTACCTGGCCGACGAGACGCTGTTTCTGGACAACCGGACCCATGAGGGGCGGCTCGGGGTGGCGGTGCTGACGCCCCTGCGCGGCGAGGATGGGCGCCTCTGGCTGGTCGAGCGGGGCTTCCTGGCCACCGGCCCCAGCCGGGCCACGCCCCGCGTGGCCACCCCCGAGGGGGTGGTCCGGCTCCAGGGGCGCTGGCAGGTCGACGGCGAGGCGGCCCCGGTGTTCGGCCCCAATCGCGAGGGGCAACGGCTGCAGCGCATCGACCTGGCCGCCTGGTCGTTGCCGGGCGCATTCGCCCACGCCGGCTGGTTGCATCTGGAGAGCGGTCCCGGCCATCTCGCTTCCTGGTGGCAGCCCAGTGTCCTGCCCCCGGCGCGTCATCTGGGCTATGCCGTTCAATGGTGGGGGCTGGCCCTGGCCGCCCTGGTGATGATGGTCGTCGGTGGCCGTCGGCTCTGCCGAGATGGCCGTGCCCCGCAACGCTCTGCCGAGGAGTCGCGCCCATGAGCCTGTCCCGTCCCGCCCGTTCCCGGCTCAAGCTGCTCGCCTTGTTCGCCGTCTTCACGCTGCCCATGGCCATGGCCTGGGGCATGGTCGAGTGGCGCCTGGGCATTCCCGAGGGGCGCACCGCCCACGGTACCCTGCATCCCGACGTCCCCGCGCTCTCGAACTGGCCGCTGACGCGGGTGGTCAAGGACGGCGACGATGACTGGCTGCTGGCCTTCGACTGCCCGGATGCCTGCCCGCAGGCGGCCGATCGCTGGTGGCGGTTGCATCGCGCCCTGGGGCGCGATGCGCACCGTGTGAGCCGGTTGCGCATCGGTGGCGGCTCGTCGGCCCTGCCGGGCGAGGCCCCGGTCGCCTGGGCGGGGGGGCCGCCGGCGTGGCGGGTGCCGGGGGCGCTGTGGATCCTCGACCCGGAAGGCCGGGCGGTGCTGCGCTATGGGGCCGAGGTCGAGACCGCGCAGGTCCTCGAGGACGTCGAGCGGCTGCTGCGCCTCAACCCCGAGCCGCCCGTGGCGCGGCTCCATGCCGAGTGAGGGCCATGGCCATGGTCGGGGAGTCTGGAGATCAGCAGCGGCGCCTGCGCTGGCTGTGTCGGCTGACCCTGCTGGGGGCCGTGTTCACGGCCCTGGTGGTCCTGGCCGGGGCCTGGACCCGGCTGGTGGATGCGGGGCTGGGGTGCCCCGACTGGCCGGGGTGCTATGGTGCGCTGGTGGTGCCGGATGCCGGGCGGGCCATGGCGCACACGCCGGAGGTCCCGCTGGAAGCCGCCAAGGCCTGGATGGAGATGATTCACCGCTACCTGGCGACCTTCCTCGGCCTGCTGGTCATCGCCGTGGTGGTGCTGGGGGCCTCCCAGCGTCGTCGCGTCGGCTATCCCTGGCGGCTCTCCCTGGCCCTGCTCGGCGCCATCCTGTTGCAGGGCGCCTTCGGGGCCTTCACCGTCACGCTCAAGCTGTGGCCCCAGGTGGTGACCCTGCACCTGCTCGGTGGCCTCACCCTCATGGGGCTCTTCCTGTGGCTGCACCTGCGGCTGCGGCAACTGGTCGGCGTCGGGCCGCCGCGGTCGCCCCGGCGCCTTACCCCGCTATGGGGGGCGGCCGTGGTATTGCTGGTGGGGCAGCTGGCGCTGGGCGGCTGGACCTCGAGCAACTATGCCGGTATCGCCTGCCAGGGGTTCCCCACCTGCAACGCCCAGTGGTGGCCGGCGCTGGACTGGGCCGAAGGCTTCAACCTGGCCCAGACCGTGGGGCCCAGCTACCTGCATGGTCAGCTCCATGCCGAGGCTCGCACGGCCATCCAGGTTGGCCACCGCCTCGGTGCCCTGGCGCTGATCGCCTGCCTGCTGACACTCGGGCTTCGCCACCGGCGTGACCCGCGGCTGCGCTTATGGCTCGGCCTGCTGTGCAGTGCCTGCCTGCTGCAGGCCTCCCTCGGCATTGCCAATGTGCTGCTGTGGCTGCCGCTGTGGCTGGCCCTGCTGCACACGGCCGGGGCGGTGGCGCTGGTGGCCGCCATGCTGCTGGCGGTCTGGCACTGGCGATGGCCGCTGCCCCGGGGGGCGGCCGATACTCGACAACACGCGGAAGGAGGGGAGCCATGCCTGACGGCATCGTGATGGAGCAGACGCGCCTCGAGGCGGGCGCCACCTGGACCTGGCACGACCTCCTCACCCTGTGCAAGCCCAGGGTGGTGGTGGTGATGCTGGTCTGCAGCCTGGTCGGCATGCTGCTGGCCGGTCCCTGGCCGGGCGCGGGCCCCCTGGGGTTCGGGTTGGTTGGCATCGGCCTGGCGGCCGGTGGCGCGGCGGCCTTCAACCACGTGGTCGACCGCCGGCTGGACGCCCTGATGCTGCGCACGGCACGACGGCCGCTGGCCAGCCGGCGCCTGCCCACCTCGCTGGCGCTGGGCTGGGCCACGCTGCTGTCGGTGGCCGGGATCACGCTGTTGCACTGGCAGGTCAACGCCCTGACGGCCTGGCTGACGCTGGCCTCGTTGATCGGCTACGCCCTGGTCTATACCGCCTTCCTCAAGCGCGCCACCCCGCAGAACATCGTCATCGGCGGGGTGGCGGGGGCGGCGCCGCCGCTGCTGGGCTGGACCGCGGTGACCGGCCAGCTGGGGCCCGAGCCGCTGCTGCTGATGCTGATCGTGTTCGCCTGGACCCCGCCGCACTTCTGGGCCCTGGCCATCCACAAGCGGGACGAGTACGCCCGGGCCGGCGTGCCGATGCTGCCGGTCACTCATGGCGAGGCCTTCACCCGGCTCCAGGTGTGGCTCTATGGCTGGCTCACGGTGGCGGTGACGCTGTTGCCCTTCGTCATCGGCATGAGTGGGGCGCTGTACCTGGCCGGGGTGCTGGCGCTGAACGCCCGCTTCATGGTGTGGAACTGGCGGGTCTGGCGCGGCCGCGACCCGGCCGCGCCGATCGCCGCCTTCTGGTTCTCGATCCGCTACATCCTGGGCGTGTTCGGGGTCCTGCTGCTGGACCACTACGCCGCGGCCTGGCCGGTTTAGCCGGCGGGAGGCGGGGTAGCCGTCGCCGGTCTTGGCCCGGCGACGTCGTGTCGCTCTACCAGAGCAGTCGCAGCAGGGCGTAGGCCATCAGTGTCACCAGCAGGGTGCCGATCAGGTTGAGCGCGAACCCGGCCCGGATCATCGACTGGATGCGCAGGTGCCCGGTGGCGAAGACGATGGCGTTGGGCGGGGTTGCCACCGGCATCATGAAGGCGCAGCTGGCGGCGATTGCCGCGGGGACGGTGATCAGCAGCGGCGAGATATCCAGTGACAGGGCCAATGCGCCCAGCAGGGGCAGGAAGGCCGCGGCGGTCGCGGTATTGGAGGTGATCTCGGTCAGGAAGACGATCACCAGCACCACGACGCCGATCAGGGCCAGCAGCGGGAAGACCCCGAACACGCCGAGCTGTTCGGCGATCCACTCCGCCAGCCCCGAGCGGCTGATGGTGCCCGCCAGGGCCAGGCCGCCGCCGAACAGCAGCAGAATCCCCCAGGGCAGCTCGCGGGCAGCCTCCCAGGTCATCAGGCGTTCGCCGGGGGCGCGGGCGGCCGGGGTCAGGAAGAGCAGCAGGCCGGCGGCAATGGCGATGCCGGTATCGGTCAGCCAGGCCAGGCCGACGTCGTTGAGCAGCGGGCGGCCGACCCAGGCCGCGGCGGCCAGCAGGAAGATCGTTGCCACCCGGCGCTCCGCGGACGAGGTGCGCCCCAGTCGGTCGAGTTCGTCCGCGATCATGGCGGCGCTGTCCTCGCCGGCCGCCAGGGAGAAGCTGCGGCGGGTCAGCCACCACCAGGCGCAGGCCATCATCGCCAGGCTGATCGGCAGGCCCACCAGCATCCACTGGGCGAAGCCCAGATCGATACCGCGGCTGTCGGCGAGGTAGCCGGCGAGCAGGGCATTGGGGGGCGTGCCGATCAGGGTGGCCACGCCGCCGATGCTCGCCGAGTAGGCGATGGCCAACAGCAGGGCGGTGGCATAGCGTCCCAGTTCCTCGGGATTGCTGTCGTCGAGCAGGCTGATCACCGACATGCCGATCGGCAGCATCATGATGGTAGTGGCGGTGTTCGAGACCCACATGCTGAGAAAGCCGGTCGCCAGCATGAAGCCGCCGATCTGCCGTCGGGGATGGTGCCCCACGACCCGCAGCACGTGCAGGGCGATCCGCCGGTGCAGGTTCCAGCGCTGCATGGCGATGCCCAGCAGGAAGCCGCCGAGGAAGAGGTAGATGATGGGGTTGGCGTAGCTGGCGGCCGTCTCGCGCATCTCGCCGATGCCCAGGGCGGGGACCAGCACCAGGGGCAGCAGCGAGGTGGCGGGGATGGGGATGGCTTCCGTGGACCACCAGGTGGCCATCAGCAGGGCCAGGCCGACGCATGCCCAGGCCGAATCCGGCATGCCGGCCGGGGCGGGAGTCAGCAGGCAGAGCGCCAGCCAGAGAGGGCCCAGCCAGAGGCCGATCTGCGCGGCGCGCGTGGGTTTGTGGGCGGTCGGGCTGTCTGTCGACATGAGGCTCTCCTTGTCTCGCGGCCGCCGATCGAGAACGTCGCCGTGCGGCACTCGCCGGCGCCAGTGCGCCGACTGGTCGGCAAGCGCATGGCTATCGAGGGTTTGGGGCGCGTCCCTGGGGCAGTATAGAATGCCGTGTCCACTCATCGCTCGTCGGGAAGCTACCCATGACCACCACCACCGCGCTGATCCTGCTTGGTCTTGCCCTGGCCGTCGTGGCCGGCCTCGGGGCCTATGCCTTTACCCTGTGGCGGGAAGTGAAACGTCGCCGGGACTTTCGCGAGGAGGAGCAGCGCCGCGCCCACGAGAATTGCCTCGAGAACCTCGAGCTGGTCGCGTCGGCCCTGATGCAGCAACAGGTGGACATCACCGAGGGTGCCTGGCGCTGCAAGACCCTGCTCGAGATCCTCGACCCGAGCCTGATCGAGCGCCCCGAGTTCCGTGCCTTCGGCGAGGTGCATAGCCGGACCCGCCACCTGCATACCCACTCCGCTCGCCAGGCCCTGAGTCCCAAGGCGCGGTTCCAGGAGGACCGCGAACGGCTGGCCGTCGAGGACGAGCTGCGCGACGCCGTCCTCGCGGCCGCCGGTGCCGTGGTCAGCTTTCGACGCGGCTGGCCGGGGTCGCTGCATTGATCCAGGTCAAGGCTGTCGTTGCCGGCGCTTGACAGCCTTTTGATTGCATCATCCGGCGGAGTTCGGCAAGCTTGCCCCCTGACCGTAGATGGCTGATATGTGGAAGGAGTCCGCAGCCATCTTGCGGTGTTGACTGGCCGAAAAGGCATATCCGTGCTTTCTTGGTCGGAGAGGGCGGGGTTTGCTCGCCTTGCCCCAATCGCAGATCGGACCCACTGCCCCTGGATGGCTTCGCTGCTGTTGCCCATGCCAGATTTTGTGTCAAGAAGGAGTCTTACATGAAGAAATCAACGACTGGCTTGCTGCTCGGTTCCGCGCTGGTTGTCGGCCTTTCCGGCTGCGCCAGCTCGGCCTCTCAATCATCCGGCATGGGGGATACCGCCTCCTCTGATCGCGCCTGGTACCAGAGTCCCTTCGTCTGCGGCCTGGCCGGCGGCCTGGTCGGTGGCGGCATCGGCTATGCCACCAGCAGCGATTCCGACGAGGACCAGGGCGCGGCCATCGGCACCACCGCCGGTGCCACCCTCGGCGCGCTGCTGTGTGCCGAGCCCAACCGCACCCCGGCCCCCGAGCGGGAGGCCCGCGATACCGACGGTGACGGTGTCATCGATGCCAACGACCAGTGCCCGGGCACCCCGGCCGGTGTGGCCGTGGATGCCGTTGGCTGCCCGCTGGATTCCGACGGCGACGGCGTGCCGGACTTCCAGGACCAGTGCCCGGGTACCCCGGCCGGTGCCGAGGTCAACGCCCTGGGCTGCGAGGAAGACCTGGTGCTGCGTGACGTCAACTTCGAGTTCGACTCCGCCAAGCTGACCATGGGGGCCGAGCAGATCCTGGCCGATGTCGCCGAGAAGCTGCGTGCCAACGACAACGTTCGCGTGCGCATCGAGGGTCACACCGACTCCGTGGGTAGCGAGGCCTACAACGAGGACCTGTCCCAGCGTCGTGCCGACTCCGTGGCCGACTACCTGGCGACCCAGGGCGTCGATCGCAACCGCATGCGCACCATCGGCTATGGTGAATCGCAGCCGGTCGCGACCAACGACACCGATGCCGGCCGTGCCGAGAACCGTCGCGTGGAACTGGGCGAATGGGAGTGATCCCACGCTGACCCTGCATGCCCCGCCCAGTCGGGGCATGGCGAGTCCCTGGGAGGCGCCTTCGGGCGCCTCTTTTCGTGTCGCCTCTGCCGCCGGCCATGGCATCGCGGGGGGGCGTCTGCTAGGCTAGGCGGCGCTTTTTCGAGCGTCCCGACGACCATTCTTTCTGGCGACACGTGATCCCTGGTATGGATCACCACTGCGCACAAGGAACCTCTTCATCATGCCCATCGTGACCCTGCCGGACGGCAGCCAGAGATCCTTCGACGAACCGCTCACCGTGATGCAGCTGGCCGAGAGCATCGGCACCGGCCTGGCCAAGGCCTGCGTGGCCGGGCGCATCGATGGCGTGCCGGTGGATGCCGCGGACATCATCGACCATGATGCCGAGGTGGCCATCATCACCGCCCGTGACCCGGAAGGGCTGGAGATCATTCGCCACTCCTGTGCCCACCTCATCGGCCACGCCGTCAAGCAGCTCTACCCCGAGGCCAAGATGGCCATCGGCCCGGTGATCGATGACGGCTTCTACTACGATATCGACTTCGGCCGCTCGGTGACCCCCGAGGACCTCGAGGCCATCGAAGAGCGCATGAAGGCGCTGATCGACACGGGCTATGACGTGGTGCGCGAGTACGTCGACCGCGACAAGGCGATGCTGACCTTCCTGCATCGCGACGAGCCGTACAAGCAGGAGATCGTTCGCGAGATCCCCGAGGGCGAGACCATCCGCCTCTACCACCACCAGGAATACACCGACATGTGCCGGGGCCCCCATGTGCCCAATACCCGGCACCTCAAGGCCTTCAAGCTGACCAAGCTGGCCGGCGCCTACTGGCGAGGCGACGCCGAGCGTCCCATGCTGACCCGCATCTACGGCACCGCCTGGGGCGACAAGAAGCAGCTCAAGGCCTACCTCAAGCGCCTCGAGGAAGCCGAGAAGCGCGATCACCGCAAACTGGCCAAGAAGATGGACCTCTTTCACCTGCAGGAAGAGGCCCCGGGGATGGTGTTCTGGCACCCCAACGGCTGGACCATCTACCAGGCCCTCGAGCAGTACATGCGCCGGGTACAGCTCGAGAACGGCTACCAGGAGATCAAGACCCCCCAGGTGGTCGACCTCTCGCTGTGGAAGGCCTCCGGCCACTGGGGGCACTACAGCGACCTGATGTTCACCACCGAGTCGGAGAAGCGCGAGTACGCGGTCAAGCCGATGAACTGCCCGTGCCACGTGCAGGTGTTCAACCAGGGCCTGAAGAGCTACCGGGACCTGCCGCTGCGCCTGGCCGAGTTCGGCAGCTGCCACCGCAACGAGCCCTCCGGCTCGCTGCACGGCCTGATGCGCGTGCGGGGCTTCACCCAGGACGATGCCCATATCTTCTGTACCGAGGGCCAGATCCAGTCCGAAGCCGAGGCCTTCATCGCCCTGACCCTCAAGGTCTATCGGGAGCTGGGCTTCGAGGACGTCGAGCTCAAGCTGTCGACCCGCCCCGAGGGCTTCATGGGCGAGCCGGAGCTCTGGGACCGGGCCGAGGCGGGCCTCGAGGCCGCCCTGGATGCCACCGGCCTGGACTGGGAGCTGCAGCCGGGGGAGGGCGCCTTCTACGGGCCCAAGATCGAGTTCTCGTTGCGTGACTGCCTCAACCGCGTCTGGCAGTGCGGCACCCTGCAGCTGGACTTCAATCTGCCGGGACGCCTGGGCGCCCAGTTCGTCGACGAGGACGGGGCGCGCAAGACCCCGGTGATGCTGCACCGCGCCATCCTCGGCTCCTTCGAACGCTTCCTGGGCATCCTCATCGAGCACTATGCCGGCGCCATGCCGCTGTGGCTGGCCCCGCAGCAGGCGGCGGTGTTGACCATCACCGATGCCCAGCGGGATCATGCCCTCGACCTCGAGCAGCGTCTGCAAAAAATCGGCCTGCGCGTCAAGGCGGACTTGAGGAACGAGAAGATCGGCTTTAAAATCCGCGAGCATACGTTGCAGAAGGTCCCCTATCTCCTGGTGGTGGGAGATAAGGAAGTCGAGGCCGACTCGGTGGCCGTGCGAACCCGCACCGGAGAGGATCTCGGTACCATGACGGTGGACGCCTTCATCGACCTGGTACGGGCCGAGCGGCAATAGCGACATCTTCCTAGGCGAAAGTGGAGACGGAACCATCAAGCGAAGCAACCCTAGAGGGCGCCCGCAGGAAAAGCGCCCCCCGATGAACGAGCGCATTACCGAGGATCAGGTTCGCCTGATCGACAACGACGGCGAGCAGCTGGGCATCGTGCCCACCAGCGAAGCGCTGGAGCGCGCCGAAGCGGCCGGTATGGACCTCGTCCAGATTTCCAATGCCGATCCGATCGTCTGCAAGATCATGGATTACGGCAAGTTCGTCTTCGAGCAGAAGAAGCAGAAGGCGGCTCAGAAGAAGAAGCAGAAGCAGATCCAGGTCAAGGAAGTCAAGTTCCGGCCTGGCACCGACGAGGGCGACTACCAGGTGAAGATGAAGAACCTGGTGCGGTTCCTCGAAGGTGGCGACAAGGGCAAGGTCACGCTGCGCTTCCGCGGTCGCGAGATGGCCCATCAGGACCTCGGTCGCAAGCTGATGGAGCGGATCGCCGCCGATCTCGAGGAGATCGGCACCGTGGAGTCCTTCCCCAAGATGGAAGGGCGCCAGATGATCATGATCATTGCCCCCAAGAAGAAGTGATCCGACGGCCCGGTCAACGGGTGGCCGGCGAGGCGCCGGCCATCGGCCCCGGATTTTCTAAAAAATCTCGAGCGGAGTTCATCTCATGCCGAAAATCAAGAGCAACAGTGGCGCTGCCAAGCGCTTCAAGAAGACGGCCAACGGCTTCAAGCACAAGCAGTCGTTTCGCAGTCACATCCTGACCAAGAAATCCACCAAGCGGAAGCGTCAGCTGCGCGGTATGAAGCAGATCCACGACGCCGACAAGCAGCTCGTGCAGCGCATGCTGCCGAACCTGTAACCCCTTGGTCGCAACCCTCTACCGTCAGGAGTAAGCCATGACTCGCGTCAAGCGTGGCGTCGTTGCACGTCGCCGTCACAAGAAGATTCTCAAGCAGGCCAAGGGCTACTACGGTGCCCGTTCACGCGTCTTCCGCGTGGCCAAGCAGGCCGTCATCAAGGCCGGTCAGTATGCCTACCGTGACCGTCGCCAGCGCAAGCGCCAGTTCCGCGCCCTGTGGATCCAGCGCATCAACGCCGGTGCCCGTCAGCACGGTCTGTCCTACAGCCGCTTCGTCGGCGGCCTTAAGAAGGCCGGCATCGAGATCGACCGCAAGGTGCTGGCCGACCTGGCCGTTCACGAGAAGGCCGCCTTCGCTGCCATCGTCGAGAAGGCCAAGGCTGCCCAGTAAGTGATCTCGATTCCGGGAGGGTGCGGACCATGGTGCGTGCCGTCCCGATGATCGTCGCAGGGGAAGAGCAGCCGCTCTTCCCCTGTTTTTTTCGCATGCGACAAAGCAAGATCAATACTTCGGAGCATCAACGGATGGACCACCTTCCCACTCTGGTCGCCGAGGCCCGCGACGCCATCCACGCCGCCGACGACATGGCCGCGCTGGACGAGCTGCGCGTGCGCTATCTCGGCAAGAAGGGCGAGATCACCGCGCTGCTCAAGGGCCTCGGCAAGCTGCCGGCGGAAGAGCGTCCCGCCGCCGGCGAGCGCATCAACCAGGCCAAGCAGGCCCTGGCCGAGGAGCTCGACGAGCGCCGTCAGACCCTGGAGAAGGCCGCCCTGGAAGCCCGCCTGGCCGCCGAGCGCATCGATGTGACCCTGCCCGGTCGCGGCCAGCCGAGCGGCGGCCTGCACCCGGTGACCCGGACCCTGGAGCGCATCGAGGGGCTGTTCACCCGCATCGGCTACGACGTGGCGGTGGGCCCGGAGATCGAGGACGACTACCACAACTTCGAGGCGCTCAACATTCCCGCCCACCACCCGGCGCGGGGCATGGCCGATACCTTCTACTTCGATGCCAGCCGGCTGCTGCGCACCCACACCTCGCCGGTCCAGGTGCGCACCATGAAGGAGGCCGAGCCGCCGATCCGCATCGTCTGCCCGGGGCGGGTCTATCGCAGCGACTCGGACCTGACGCATACCCCGATGTTCCACCAGGTCGAGGGACTGCTGGTGGACGAGGACGTCAGCTTCGCCGACCTCAAGGGCACCATCGAGGACTTCCTGCACGCCTTCTTCGAGCGCGATGACCTCTCGGTGCGTTTCCGCCCGTCATACTTCCCCTTCACCGAGCCCTCGGCGGAGGTGGATATCCAGTGCGTGATGTGCAACGGCGACGGCTGCCGGGTCTGTTCGCACAGCGGCTGGCTGGAGGTCATGGGCTGTGGCATGGTGCATCCCGAGGTATTCCGCCACTCCGGCATCGATACCGAGCGCTACAAGGGCTTCGCCTTCGGCATGGGGGCCGAGCGGCTGGCCATGCTGCGCTACGGGGTCAACGACCTGCGGCTGTTCTTCGACAACGACCTGCGCTTTCTCAAGCAGTTTGCCTGAACGACCCACGAACACAGCGATAGGATTAGTCATGAAATTTTCCGAACAGTGGCTGCGTGAATGGGTCTCCCCGGCGCTGGCGACCCAGGCCCTGGCCGACCAGATCACCATGGCCGGCCTGGAGGTCGATGCCATCGAGGCGGTGGCGTCCGCCTTTGACGGCGTGGTGGTGGCCGAAGTCGTCGCCAAGGCGCCGCACCCCGGCGCCGACAAGCTCAACGTCTGCCAGGTCGACGACGGCAGCGCCGAGCCGGTGCAGGTGGTCTGCGGCGCGCCCAACGTGGCCGAGGGCCAGAAGGTGCCCTTCGCCCGGGTCGGCGCGGTGCTGCCCGGTGACTTCAAGATCAAGAAGGCCAAGCTGCGCGGGGTCGAGTCTCGCGGCATGATCTGCTCCGCCTCGGAGCTGGGCCTGGCCGAGGAGGCCTCCGAGGGCATCCTGGTGCTGCCGGGCGAGGCGCCGGTGGGCGAGGACTTCCGGGACTTCCTGAGCCTGGACGACCACACCATCGAGGTCGACCTCACGCCCAACCGTGGCGACTGCCTGAGCGTGAAGGGCATGGCCCGTGAGGTCGGCGTGCTCAACCGCCTGGCAGTGACGCCGCCGGCCATCTCGCCGGTAGCCCCGGCCCACGACGAGACCTTCCCGGTGCGCGTCGAGGACCCCGAGGGCTGTCCGCGCTACCTGGGGCGGCTGATCAAGGGCGTCGACGTGACCGCCGAGACGCCGCTGTGGATGGTCGAGCGGCTGCGCCGCGGCGGCATCCGCGCCATCGACCCGGTGGTCGATGTCACCAACTACGTGATGCTCGAGCTCGGCCAGCCGCTGCACGCCTTCGACCGGGCCAACCTGCAGGGCGCCGTGGTGGTCCGCCAGGCGCGGGAAGGCGAGCGGCTGGTACTGCTCGACGGTCAGGAGATCACCCTGAGCGACGCCACCCTGGTCATCGCCGACGAGCGCGGCCCCCTGGCCATCGCCGGCGTCATGGGCGGCGAGCATTCCGGCGTGAGCGCCGGGACCCGGGACATCTTCCTCGAGTCGGCGCACTTCTCGCCGCTGGCCGTGGCCGGCCAGGCGCGCGCCTACGGCCTGCACACCGATGCCTCGCATCGCTTCGAGCGCGGTGTCGACCCGACCCTGGCCCGCGAGGCCGCCGAGCGGGCCACGGCCCTGCTGTTGGCGATCACTGGTGGCGAGGCGGGCCCGCTGGTCGAGGTCGTTGACACCGACCACCTGCCCGGCGAGCGCGAGGTGCTGCTGCGCCGGGCGCGTCTCGATCAGGCCCTCGACAAGGCACTGCCCGCCGAAGACGTCGGCGAGATCCTCGAGCGTCTCGGCATGGCGGTGGAGGCCTGCGAGGAGGGCTGGCGGGCCCGGGTGCCGAGCTGGCGTTTCGATGTCGCCATCGAGGAGGACCTCATCGAGGAGGTGGCGCGCATCCACGGCTACAATCGCCTGCCGGCGCGTCGGCCCCAGGCGCGCCTCAGCCTGCGCCCCGACCACGAGGCGCGTACGCCGCTTTCGCGGCTGCGTCGCCAGCTGGTGGCCCGGGGCTACTTCGAGGCGGTGACCTACAGCTTCGTCGCCCCCGAGCTGCAGGCGGCCCTGCTGCCCGAGGCCGTCTCGCCGACGCTGGCCAACCCCATTTCCAGCGACCTCTCGGTGATGCGGGCGAGCCTCTTTCCGGGCCTGGTGCGGGCCCTGCAGTACAACCTGAATCGCCAGCAGAGCCGCGTGCGCCTGTTCGAGACCGGCCTGGTGTTCCGCGGCGAGCTGGAGGCGCTGAGCCAGGTACCGATGCTGGGGGCGCTGGTCTGCGGCGCCCGCGAGCCCGAAGGCTGGAGCGGCGGCAAGGACAAGGTCGATTTCTTCGACCTCAAGGGCGACCTGGAGAGCCTGCTGGCGATGGGCGGCGAGCCCGAGGCCTGGCGCTTCGAGCTCGGCGAGCATGCCGCCCTGCACCCGGGGCAGTGCGCGCGCATCCTCTACCGCGGCGAGGAGGCCGGCTGGATCGGCACCCTGCATCCGGCGGTGCGCGCCAAGCTGGGCCTGAAGGTGGACGCGCTGCTCTTCGAGGTACGCCTGGACGCCCTGACCCACGGCAAGGTGCCGGCCTTCCGGCCGCTGTCGCGCTACCCGGAGGTGCGCCGCGACCTGGCCTTCCTGGTCGATGTCGACCTGCCGGTGCAGTCGTTGCTCGACACCCTGCGTGCCCAGGCAGGCGAGTGGCTGGTGGAGGCGCACCTGTTCGACGTCTACCAGGGCAAGGGGGTGCCGGAAGGGCGCAAGAGCGTGGCCCTGGGCTTGACCTGGCAGCATCCTTCGCGCACGCTAAATGACGATGAAATCAATCAGTTGGTCGATGCCATCGTCGAGGAGTCCCGGCTGCACCTGGGTGCCGAGCTTCGCGCATGACGACGAGGGGGCTCGGCCATCAGCGTGAGGAAAGCGACATGGGGGCGTTGACCAAGGCCGAACTGGCCGAACACCTGCACGCCGAACTCGGCCTGTCCAAGCGCGAGGCCAAGTCCATGGTGGAGGCCTTCTTCGAGGAGATCCGCGGCTGCCTGCGCGAGAACGAGCAGGTCAAGCTGTCGGGTTTCGGCAACTTCGACCTGCGCGACAAGCGTGAGCGCCCCGGGCGCAATCCCAAGACCGGCGAGGAGATTCCCATCTCGGCCCGGCGCGTGGTGACCTTCCGTCCCGGGCAGAAGCTCAAGACCCAGGTCGAGGACTACCACCCCGAGGAGCACTGAGCCCCCCGCCATGAACCACGACGCCACCCCGCGGGGTGGCGTCGTCGTGTTCGCATCCCGTGACGCGCTAGATCACGCCGTTCTCCAACGCCCAGGTGATCACCACCTTGAAGACGTAGCCGAGCATACCGGCGCCGAGCACCACGAACAGCATGACGGTGCCGAAGCGTCCGGCCCGGGACTGCTTGGCGAGGTCCCAGATGATGAAGCACATGAACAGCATCAGTCCGCCGATCATCAGCGGCGTGATCCAGGCTTCGAAGGTCTGTTGCATCTTGCCTCCGGGGAGAGGGTAGGGACAATAAGTCCGAGTATTGTACTCGGTCATCCAGGCGTTCGCAGGGGGCCGGGCGCGACATGGTGTCCCAGCCCCGGGGTGCGGGCCGGGGCTGCCTCATGTTAGTATCCGAGTGAAATTCTCAGGTAATTCCACGACATGCCCATGCTGAAGATCTTCGTAGGTACCATGTATGGCGGCGCCCTGGACGTGGCCGAGCAGGTCAAGCCGCTGTTCGAGGAGGCCGGCTACGAGGTTGTCATCTACGACCAACCGACCCTGGATGACCTGACCGGGTCGCCCACCGACCTGGCGCTGTTCTGCGTCTCGACCACCGGCAGCGGCGACTACCCCGGCAACATCGTGCCCTTCGTGCGCGCGCTGGAAAGCCAGAGTCCCGGCCTGGGGTCACTGCGCTACGGGCTGATCGCCCTCGGCGACAGCTCCTACGTGGATTCCTACTGCGGGGCCGGTCGCAGCCTCGACGAGCTGCTCCAGGGCCAGGGCGCCTCGCGCCTGGGCGAGCGCCTCGAGGTGGACGCCATGGAAACCTTCATGGCCGACGACGAGGCCCTGCCCTGGGTCGAGCAGTGGATCGAGGCCCAGCAGCTCAAGGTCGCCTGAACATGGGGGCCACGCCGACGCCGGAACGCCTGAGCCTGCTGGTCGGCCTGGCGGTGATGATGCTTGCCAGCGTGCCGCGCTACCTGAGCGGCGCTTACCAGACCCGCCTGACGCTGCTGCTGATCGCCATCGCCGCGGTGGCCGTGGTGGCGGTGGTTCACTGGCGCCTGCTGGCCGCCGAGGCCCGCGCCCGGCTGCCCGCCCTGATGCGGCGCCTGGCTGCCTGCCTGGTGGCGGGCGTCGTCGCGATGGGAGCCTGGCAGGGGCTGGCCGCCGGCTGGGGCGGCGGGGCGCTGCTCGCCTCCCACGGTGCCACCCTGGGGCTGCTGCTGCATGCCCTGGGGCTATGGTGGAAGCCGGTCGGCGAGAGGACGTAGGGAGCGAGGTTCGAGGGACGAGTGGCAAGGACTTCATTGCCCTTGCGGCTCGCGACTCGAGCCTGCCCTCGACCCTCGACCCTCGACCCTCGACCCTCGACCCTCGACCCTCGCTCAGCTCAGCGTATAGCAGGGCTCGTACTCGCCGGCGAGCTTCATGCGGCCCTGGGCCACGAAGGAGCCCAGCAGCTCGTCCAGCCGGGCCATCAGCTCGGACTCGGCGCTCAGCCGGAAGGGGCCATGGGCCTCGATCAGGCGGATGCCGCGTTCCTTGACGTTGCCGGCGACGATGCCCGAAAAGGCCCGGCGCAGGTTCGCGGCGAGCTCGTGCACCGGCTGGTTGCGGTGCAGGGCCAGGCCGGCCATGGTCTCGTGGGTGGGCTCGAAGGTCTCCTGGAAGTCACGGGCCACGGTGAGCCGCCAGTTGTAGTAGAAGGCGTCCTGGCGGGCGCGGCGGTACTCGGTGACGTCGTCGATGCCCTTGCGCATGGTGCGGGCGACCTCGATGGGGTCGTCGATGATGATGCGGTAGAGGCGTCGCACGGACTCGCCCAGGGTGTAGACCAGGAACTCGTCGATGCGCTTGAAGTAGTCGGCGGAGTCCGCGGGGCCCGTCAGGATCACCGGCAGTTCCATGTCGGCGTTGTCCGGGTGCAGCAGGATGCCGAGCAGGTAGAGGATCTCCTCGGCGGTGCCCACCCCCCCGGGGAAGACGATGATGCCATGGCCCAGGCGCACGAAGGCCTCCAGGCGCTTCTCGATATCGGGCATCACCACCAGCTCGTTGACGATCGGGTTCGGCGCCTCGGCAGCGATGATGCCGGGCTCGGAGACGCCGAGGTAGCGGCCCTCGCTGCGGCGCTGCTTGGCATGGGCCACATTGGCGCCCTTCATCGGTCCCTTCATGGCGCCCGGCCCGCAGCCGGTGCAGATGTCCAGCTCGCGCAGGCCCAGGTGGTAGCCGACGTGCTTGGTGTAGTCGTATTCCTCGCGGCTGATCGAGTGGCCGCCCCAGCACACCACCAGGCTGGGATCGCGGCTCGGCTTCAGGGTGCCGGCCTTGCGCAGGATGTGGAAGACCGCGTTGGTGGTGCCCTCGGCGCTGGTCAGGTCGAAGCGGTGGTGGGTCTGGATCTCGTTGTAGACATAGACGATGTCGCGCAGCACCGAGGACAGGTGCTCGCGGATGCCGCGGATCATCTTGCCGTCGACGAAGGCCTCGGCGGGGGCGTTGGTCAGCTTGAGGCGCACCCCGCGGTCCTGCTGGAGCACCTCGATGTCGAAATCGGGGTAGGTCTCCATCAGCGCGAGGCCGTCGTCGGTGGGGTTGCCGGAATTGAGCACGGCCAGGGCGCAGCTGCGCAGCAGCTCGTGGAGCCCGCGGCGGGAGGTGTCGTGCAGCCGGTTGACCTCGTGCTGGGAGAGGATCTCGAGGCTGCCTTCCGGGGAGATGGTACTGGAGATGGTGTCGGCCATGCAGGGCGTCCGTGTCACTGGGGATAGGGGCGGGCGCGTGGGCCCGCGGCTCGGCTCGCCGCCCGTGCGGCGATGCCGGTCGTGGATGCCTCCATGCTACCACGCCGCCCCGTGCTGGGTAGCGCTGCGGCACGGGGGGCGAGCTGGTAGAATGGGATCGCCCGGTCCCCTGCCAGCGACGCTCGTGCCATGTTCAACGCCCAGTATTTCCGTACCTTCATCACCCTCGTCGAGACCGGCAGCTTCACGCGTACGGCCCGCCGCCTCGAGATGACCCAGCCGGGGGTCAGCCAGCATGTGCGCAAGCTCGAGCTGTACCTGGGCAAGCCGCTGCTGGACCGCCAGGGACGCCGTTTCGTGCTCACCGAGGCGGGACGGCGCGCCTACGACTATGCCCTGAAGCTGTTTGCCGAGCATGAGCAGTTTCGCCACTCCCTCGACGACGAGAGCCTCGACAGCGGCGAGTGCCGCCTGGCCTCGCCGGGCAGCGTCGGCCTGATGCTGTATCCCTTCATCCTCGGCCAGCAGCAGATGCACACCGGGCTGACGGTCAGCTACAGCTTCGCCTTCAATCACGAGATCGTCACCGACGTGCTGGCGGGACGCCACGACCTGGGCATCGTCACCGAGGCCGTGCGCCATCCGGACATCGAGTGCGAGGCCTGGCACCAGGAGCCGCTGTGCCTGGTGGTGCCGGCGGACTTCGCCGGCACCGGCCTGGCCGACCTGATGGGCATCGGCTTCATCAGCTACTCCGATGGCGTCAACCATGCCGGGGTGCTGCTGCGCCACAACTTCCCCGCGGAATTCCGCTCGATGAGCCACTTCCCGCGCCAGGGCTTTACCAACGAGGTGAGCATGGTGCTGGACGCCGTGGCGCGCGGCCTGGGCTTCACCGTGGTTTCGCGGCTGGTGCTGGAGACCTCGCCCTGGCAGCGTCAGGTCAAGGAGCTGTCGCTGCCGCACCCGGTCCACGAGACCCTCTACCTGGTCACCCGGCGCGGCAGTCGCATGCCGCGACGCTATACCCGGCTGCTCGAGGCCTTCCGGGAGCATCGCCGCCACGAGCGCTACGGGCACGGCGAACTGCCGGTGCCCGAGGCCGGCGAGCGCCTGGGCTGAACCGGCGCCGGGCCTGCCGGCAAGGTGCGATGAGCCAAGAAAAAGCCCCGCCGATGGCGGGGCTCATGCGTCCTGGGCGCCGGCCTCACTCGCGGTAGGCGTCGATGCTCGGGCAGGAACAGATCAGCTGGCGGTCGCCCAGGACATTGTCGACCCGGTTGACCGCGGGCCAGTACTTGGCGGCCTTGACCGATGCCGAGGGGAAGGCGCCGAGCTCGCGGGAGTAGGGGCGCTCCCAGGCGGCGTTCATGAGGTCGGCCATGGTGTGCGGGGCATGGACCAGGGGGTTGTCGTCCGCCGGCCACTCGCCGGCCTCGACCCGGGCCACTTCCTCGCGAATGGCGATCATGGCGTCGCAGAAGCGGTCCAGCTCGTAGCGGGACTCCGATTCGGTGGGCTCGATCATCAGCGTGCCCGGCACCGGGAAGGACATGGTCGGCGCATGGAAGCCGTAGTCCATCAGGCGCTTGGCGATATCCTCCTCGCTGATCCCCGAGGCCGCCTTGAGCGGGCGGATGTCGATGATGCACTCGTGGGCCACGGTGCCGTTGGTGCCCTTGTAGAGCACCGGGTAGTGCTCGCCCAGGCGGTGGGCGATGTAGTTGGCGCCGAGGATGGCCAGCTCGGTGGCCTCGCGCAGGCCGCGCGCGCCCATCATCTTGATGTAGGCCCAGGAGATCGGCAGGATCGAGGCGCTGCCGAAGGGCGCCGCCGAGACCGCGCCGGCCTCCGCCTCGACTCCTTCCAGCGGGCGCACCACGTGGTTGGAGACATAGGGCGCCAGGTGAGCCTTGACGCCGATCGGGCCCATGCCCGGGCCGCCGCCGCCGTGGGGGATGCAGAAGGTCTTGTGCAGGTTGAGGTGGCTGACGTCGCCGCCGAAGTCGCCGGGGCGGGCCAGGCCGACCTGGGCGTTCATGTTGGCGCCGTCGATGTACACCTGGCCGCCGTGGGCATGGACGATGTCGCAGGCCTCGCGCACGCCTTCCTCGAACACCCCGTGGGTGGACGGGTAGGTGAGCATGATCGCCGAGAGGGCCTCGCCGTGCTGCTCGGCCTTGGCGCGCAGGTCGGCGAGGTCGATGTTGCCGTCCTCATCGCACTCCACCACCACCACCTTCATGTGGGCCATGGCCGCCGACGCCGGGTTGGTGCCGTGGGCGGAACTGGGAATCAGGCAGACGTCGCGGTGCCCCTGGCCCTGGGCCGCCTGGTAGCGACGGATCGCCACCAGGCCCGCGTACTCGCCCTGGGCGCCGGAGTTGGGCTGCATGGAGATATGATCGTAGCCGGTGATCTCCACCAGGAAGGCGGCCAGCTCGTCGATGATCTGCTTGTAGCCGGCGACCTGGTCCTTGGGCGCGAAGGGGTGGATGCGCGCGAGCTCCGGCCAGGTGATGGGGATCATCTCCGTGGTGGCGTTGAGCTTCATGGTGCACGAGCCCAGCGGGATCATGGCGTGGGCCAGGGAGAGGTCCTTGTTCTCCAGGCGCTTGAGGTAGCGCAGCATCTCCGTCTCGCTGTGGTAGCGACGGAAGGTCGGGTGCGTCAGGAACTCGGACTCGCGGCGGCTGGCCGCCGGGATCCCGCTCCCCCCCTCGGCGACGATCTCCGCATCCAGGGCGGCCACGGACAGGCCGTGTTCCTCGCCCAGCAGGACGTCGAACAGCAGGTCGAGGTCATGGGCGGTGGTGGTCTCGTCGAGGCTGATGCCCACGTCGCCCCCCGCGAAGTAGCGCAGGTTGACGTCGTGGGCCATGGCGCGGCCGTGGATCTTGAAGGCGTCCGCGCCGGTCAGCCGCAGGGTGTCGAACCAGCTGTCATGGGCCAGGGTGAGGCCGCTGCGCTTCAGGCCCTCGGCGAGGATGGTGGTCAGGCGGTGGATGCGCCCGGCGATGGTACGCAGGCCCTCGGCGCCATGATAGACGGCGTAGAAGCCGGCGATGTTGGCCAGCAGCGCCTGGGCGGTGCAGATGTTGGAGGTGGCCTTCTCGCGACGGATGTGCTGCTCGCGGGTCTGCATGGCCATGCGCAGCGCGGTGTGGCCGCGGCTGTCCTGGGAGACGCCGATGATGCGGCCGGGGATGGAGCGCTTGAGCTTGTCGGTGGTGGCGAAGAAGGCGGCGTGCGGGCCGCCGAAGCCCATGGGCACGCCGAAGCGCTGGGCGGAGCCGACCACCATGTCGGCGCCCAGGGCGCCGGGCTCCTTGAGCAGCACCAGCGACATGATGTCGGCGGCCACGCAGGTCATGATGCCCTGGTCCCTGGCCGCGGCGAGCAGCGGGGCCAGGTCGTGGACGCGGCCGCCGTCGCCGGGATACTGCAGCAGGGCGCCGAAGACGTCGTGGGCGGCGAGCTCCTCGGCCGGGCCGACGACCAGCTCGAAGCCGAAGTAGTGGGCCCGGGTGCGCACCACGTCGAGGGTCTGGGGGAAGACATCGTCGGCGACGAAGAAGGCATCGGTCTTGGCCTTCTTGTTGGCGCGCCGACACAGTGCCATGGCCTCGGCG
This sequence comes from Halomonas nitroreducens, assembly GCF_003966155.1. Lineage (GTDB taxonomy): Bacteria > Pseudomonadota > Gammaproteobacteria > Pseudomonadales > Halomonadaceae > Halomonas > Halomonas nitroreducens. The sequence goes on along the minus strand of NZ_RXNS01000002.1, from coordinate 16,996 downwards.
GCGGCGGTGGCCTCGTCGAGCAGCGAGGCGTTGGCCAGGCTCATGCCGGTGAGGTCCATGACCATCTGCTGGAAGTTCAGCAGGCCTTCCAGGCGGCCCTGGGAGATCTCCGGCTGGTAGGGGGTGTAGGCGGTGTACCAGCCCGGGTTTTCCAGCACGTTGCGCTGGATGACCGCCGGCAGGTGGGTGTCATAGTAGCCCTGGCCGATGTAGCTCTTGGCCACACGGTTCTGGCGGGCCAGGCGATAGAGATAGTCCAGGGCCTCGGCCTCGCTGCGCGGCGGATCCAGATCCAGCTCGCGCCCCAGGCGGATGCCTGCCGGCACGGTGCGCTCGATGAGGCTGGCCATGCTGTCCATGTCCAGCGTCGCCAGCATGGTGGCCACGTCGGAAGCCTCCGGGCCGTTGTGGCGGCGGATGAAAGCATCATGATTGGCCAGGTCGGCCAGGCGGCGTTTGTCGAAAGCCATGGAATACCCTGTTTACGTGTCGTCACCCGAGTCCGGGCAGGAAAGCGGGAAGCCGGGACCCGGCCGCTGGCCGGGTCCCCGGGGAGGGATCAGTCGTCGGCGTCGGCCACGGCCTGGTAGGCATCGGCGTCCATCAGGTCGTCGAGGGCGGCGGCGTCCTCGACGCGCACCTTCATGATCCAGGCGTCCTCGTAGGGCGACTCGTTGATGGACTCCGGGGCGTCCTCGAGGGCCTCGTTGACCGCCAGCACTTCGCCGGAGACCGGGGCGTAGAGGTCGGAGGCGGCCTTGACCGACTCGACGACCCCGAACTCGTCGCCCTTGGCCAGGGTGGCCCCGACTTCGGGCAGCTCCACGAAGACCACGTCGCCCAGCGACTGCTGGGCATGGTCGGTAATGCCGATGGTCACGGTGCCGTCACCGTTGTCCAGCACCCACTCGTGACTTTCGGCATAGCGCAGGTTGGCGGGGATAGAGCTCATAACGATTTTCCTATACGAAAAAGGTTTTCTGATGCGGGGGCATCCTAACGCCCTCGTGGCCGTTTGGCGACCCCCCGTGCGCCGGGATCCCCCGTGACGGGGGAGGGGCCACCCCCAGCTTAGGTGGCCGCCGCGGGTCTTGCCCAGTTCCGTGATGGCCTGTCGCGTCGAGCGTGGACGCCGCGTCGCCCGTGGCCGACCCTTGCCCTCGAGGGGCGTCGGGGCTAGAGTGGCACCGTTTCCAATAAGAAACAAGTTTCTCGATAGCCTTCTCAAGGGCCCGCGTCCGAGGCCGGGACGGCAGCCAGGCCCCGGGATGATCACATGATGAGGGGGCCATGACGCGGCTGGGACTATACTTTGTCCTGCCGGATCGAGAAATCACCAAAATTTCCAATAGGAGACTGGAGCGCCAACGGGCGTATCCGCTATGGTACGCATGTTCGTATCAGCGTGGTTTCACCCGACCGCGAGCACATGCACGTTGGTGCATAACAACAACCAGTATAGGGAGACGAGACGTGGAAACCTTTACCAATCTACTGTCAGCCATCGAGGGGGTCGTCTGGGGCCCCTTGATGCTGGTGCTGCTGCTGGGGGTCGGCCTCTACCTGCAGGCGGGCCTGCGCTTTTTGCCCATCCGCAAGCTGGGCATGGGCTTCAAGCTGCTGTGGCAGGGACGCACCACCGCGAAGGGCGAGGAAGGCGAAGGTGAGGTCTCGCCCTTCAACGCCCTGATGACCTCGCTGTCGGCGACCATCGGTACCGGCAACATCGCCGGTGTCGCCACCGCCATCTTCCTGGGCGGGCCCGGCGCGGTGTTCTGGATGTGGATCACCGCCCTGGTGGGCATGGCCACCAAGTTCGCCGAGGCGGTGCTGGCGGTGCGTTACCGTCAGGTGGACGCCGCCGGCGATCACGTCGGCGGCCCGATGTACTACATCCGCAACGGCCTGGGCAAGAAGTGGGGCTGGCTCGGCGGCGCCTTCGCGCTGTTCGGCGCCGTGGCGGCCTTCGGCATCGGCAACACCGTGCAGTCCAACTCCGTGGCCGACGGCCTGGGCGAATCCATCGGCCTGCCGCACTGGATCACCGGCCTGGTGATCATGGTGCTGGCCGGTGCGGTGATCCTCGGCGGCATCAAGCGGATCGCCAAGGTGGCGGGCAAGCTGGTGCCGATCATGGCCATCGCCTACATCGTCTGTGGTGTGCTGGTGCTGATCATCAATGCCGACCACGTCGGCAGCGCCCTGGGCATGATCTTCGGCCACGCCTTCACGCCGATCTCCGCCGCCGGCGGCTTCGCCGGGGCCGCCGTGGCCAAGGCGATCCAGTTCGGCGTCGCGCGCGGCGTGTTCTCCAACGAGGCCGGCCTGGGCAGCGCGCCCATCGCCCACGCCGCGGCGCAGACCAAGAACCCGGTGCGCCAGGGCCTGATCGCCATGCTCGGGACCTTCATCGACACCATCGTGGTCTGCACCATCACCGCCCTGGCGATCCTGACCACGGCCTGGACCTCCGGCGAGACCGGTGCGGCGCTCACTGCCCTGTCCTTCAACGAGGCCCTGCCGGGTGTCGGCCAGTACGTGGTGTCCTTCGCCCTGGCGGTGTTCGCCTTCACCACCATCCTGGGCTGGGCCTTCTACGGCGAGAAGTGCTTCGAGTACCTGTTCGGCGTCGGCTCGATCAAGTTCTACCGGGTAGTCTACATCCTGGCGATCTTCGTCGGCTCCGTGCTGCCGCTCGGCTTCGTGTGGCTGCTGGCCAGCGTGTTCAACGCCATGATGGCCATCCCCAACCTGATCGCCCTGGCGCTGCTGTCGCCGGTGGTGTTCAAGCTGACCAAGGACTACTTCGAGGGCAAGCCCGTGCTGCCGGGTGAGGACCTCAACCAGTAAGCGTCGGCGTGGCCGGCCCACGGCCGGCCACGCCCGCTTTCATTTCATGGGAAGGGTGAAACGAACCGATGAACGAACAACGCAAGACCCCGCTTTACGATCTGCACGTCGAACTGGGCGGCAAGATGGTGCCCTTTGCCGGCTATGCCATGCCGGTACAGTTCCCCCTCGGCGTCAAGAAGGAGCATGAGCACACCCGTGAGGCCTGTGGCCTGTTCGATGTCTCGCACATGGGGCAGGTGCTGCTGCGCGGGCCCGAGCCGGCCAAGGCGCTGGAGACCCTGGTGCCGGCGGACCTGGTCGGCCTGGCCGAGGGCATGCAGCGCTATGGCCTGTTCACCAGCGAGGACGGCGGCATCCTCGACGACCTGATGATCGTCAATGCCGGTGACCACCTCTACCTGGTGGTGAACGCCGCCTGCAAGGAGCAGGACATCGCCCACCTGCGGCGCGGCCTGGCCGACCACGAGATCGAGGTGCTGGATCGTGGGCTGCTGGCGCTGCAGGGCCCCAAGGCGGCCAGCGTCATGGACCGCCTGTGTCCCGACGCCTGCCGGATGGTCTTCATGCAGCATGGTCGCTTCGAGATCGACGGTATCCCCGTGTGGATCAGCCGCAGCGGCTATACCGGCGAAGACGGCTTCGAGATCTCCGTGCCCGCCGAGCACAGCGAGGCCCTGGCGCGTCGCCTGCTCGCCGAGGACGAGGTCGAGCCGATCGGCCTGGGCGCGCGGGACTCGCTGCGTCTCGAGGCGGGGTTGTGCCTCTACGGTCACGACATCGACACCAGCACCACCCCGGTGGAGGGCGGGCTGATCTGGGCCATCGGCAAGCCGCGTCGGCGGGACGGCGAGCGTCCCGGGGGCTTCCCGGGCGCCGACCTGATCCTGCACCAGGTCGCCGAGAAGGACCACCAGCGCAAGCGGGTGGGCCTGCTGGGGGAAGGCCGGGCACCGGTCCGCGAGGGCGCCGAGCTGGTCGACGCCGATGGCAATCGCATCGGCGCGGTGACCTCCGGCGGCTTCGGTCCCAGCGTCGGCAAGCCGGTAGCGATGGGCTACGTGAACATCGACCAGGCGGCTGTCGGCACCATCGTGCATGCCGAGGTGCGCGGCAAGCGGTTGCCGATGACGGTCAGCAAGATGCCCTTCGTGACGCCGGGGTACTACCGCGGCTGATCTTATACCGTTATCTTCGGTAGCGGAACGCACGGCCATCCCGAGAGGGGTGGCCGTTTTCGTTGCGCCTCGGGTGGCCGCCCGGGCCCGCTCAACGGGCGGCCGGGGGGATCCAGCGGAAGGTCAGGCTGATGCGCAGGCCGGCGTGCCGGCGCGCTGGCAGCGCATGCTCGAGCTCGGCCTGGGTGCCCGGGCCCATCAGCAGCAGGCTGTCATGGGGCTGGTCCACATTGAAGGCCGGCGCGCGGTGGTCCTTCCAGCGGAAGCGCAGCGGGCGGTCGGTGCCCAGCGAGACGCTCGCGATCAGCGGGGCGGGACCCAGCTCCGGTTCGTCATCGCTGTGCCAGCCCATGCGTTCCTGGCCGGTCGCGTAGCGGTTGAGCAGGACGCTGTTGAAGCGGGCCGCCTGGCCGGCCTCGGCCAGGCGCCGGATCACGGCATCGCGGATGGCGACGACCGTCGGATGCCAGGGCGTCGGCAGGAAGTCCCGGCCCGAGTAGCGGTAGCGGGCATCGCCCATCCAGACCTGGCGGCGCGGGATCGGGTGCTCGCGGCCGTAGAGGCGCAGCCGCGGTTGCTGCCAGTCCAGCTCGCGGTCCAGGCGGGCGAGGGCGTCGTCCGCGGCGGGACCGCCGAGCAGGTCGGTGAAGCGCACCAGCGCCGGCGAGGCCAGCAGCGCCTCGCCGTGGAAAGCGTCGAACAAGGAGTCAAACGGGGCCATGCCCCGAGGATGCCAGCCCCTGGCCTAGCCGGCCAGGGCCAGGCTCGCCACGGCGAAGGCGTAGCCGATCGCCGCCCCGGCGGCCACGTCACTGAGGTAGTGCAGCCCCAGGCCGACGCGTGACACCGCGATCAACGCCACCAGCGGCGCCAGGGCCGGCAGCAGGACGGGGCTGTGGGCCGCGACCAGGGTCAGGAACATTACCGCGTGCATGGTGTGCCCGCTGGGAAAGCTGTAGCGGTCCCGGGCCGGCTCCTGGCAGGGGATGGCGGTGAAGGTGATGAAGGGCCGTTCGCGACACAGCCGAGTCTTGAGCAAACGATAGACGAGGATGGCCGCCACGGCCGTCAGGGCATACTGGGCGGCCAGTCGCCAGCCCGCCGGGCCGTGCAGCCAGGGCTGGGCCAGGATCACCGCGACCCAGATCGGCCAGTCGCCGAGCTTGCTGGCCAGGCGCAGGGTGGCAAGCCAGGGACGGTGGATGCTGAAGCCGGCCAGCCGCTGGCAGAGCTGCCACTCCAGCAGGTCGAGGCGTTCAAATACCGCAGGGGCGCGTGGTTTCATCGGACATCTCCCGGGCAAGGGTCAGGGCGGCGAGAAAGTCGTCGGTGATGGCCGGCCAGCGATAGTGCAGCGCCCGTTCCCGGGCGGCACGCCCCAGCCGGCCATAGCGGGCCGGCTGCTGGCACAGCGTGGTGGCGGCGTCGAGGAAGCCGGCCTCGTCGCCGACATCCAGGCTGACGCCGTTGACGTCGTCGTCGATCAGCTCGGCGCCGGCGGCGTGTCTGAAGGCCACCGTGGCCAGGCCGCTGGCCATGGCCTCGAGCAGCACGTTGCCCCAGGTCTCGGAAATCGAGGGAAAGATGAACAGGTCGGCGCTGGCATAGTGGCGGGCCAGGCTCGCGGCGTCGATGAAACCGGTGAAGTGGACCTCGGGCAGTGCCTTCTCAAGGGCCGCCCGGCCGGGGCCGTCGCCGACCGCAACGAGGGTCATGTCCGGTCGGGCGGCGAGCATGGCCGTGAAGGTGTCGCGCAGCAGGTCGAGGTTCTTCTCGGGGGCCAGCCGGCCCACATAGAGCGCCACCGGGCGATGGGCATCGCTGCCCCAGGTCTCGCGCAGCGCCGGGTCCCGGTGGCGCGGGGAGAAGTGCTCGCCGTCGATGCCGCGGGCCATCACCTGCACCCGCTCGAAGCCCCGGGCGGTGAGACTCCGGGCCTGGGCCCGAGTGGGCACCAGGGTGGCCTCGCAGCGGTTGTGGAAGCGACGCAGGCGCCGGGTGACCAGGGAGGACAGCCAGCCGACGCCATAGTCGCGGCAGTAGTGGTCGAAGTTGGTGTGCCAGCCGCTGGCCACGGGGATGCCCAGTCGCTCGGCCACGCCCAGCGCCGACCAGCCCAGCGGCCCCTCGGTAGCCAGGTAGACGACGTCGGGGCGCGCGGTCTCCCAGAGCCGCCGGATGCGACGGGCCGCGGGCAGGCCCAGGCGTACCTCACGGTAGCCGGGTAGCGACACGCCGCGGACCTGCAGCTCGGCGGCAATGCCCTCGGCGACATGCGCCTGACCGGCGGGGCGCGGACGAACCAGCTGCAGTGTCATGCCTCGCCGCATCAGGTCGTCGCTGAGGCGTCCCAGGGTATGGGCCACGCCGTTGATGTCCGGTGACCAGGTGTCGCTGACCAGGCAGATGCGCATGTCGTCCCTCGTGGCGTCGTGGGCCGGGATGGCCCCGTCAGTCACGACGGTGCCCCAGGGGCATGACAGCGGGGCGACAGCGCGGTGAAGCGGGGATGACACCGCGGGGGATCAGCGCAGTATCGTGGCCGGGTCGATGGGCTTGCCGCCGTGGCGCATGTCGAAGAGCAGGTCATGGCGACCGCTGGCGGCATGGTGGCCGACCTCGCAGAGGGGCGTGCCGCGGCTGACGTCCTTGCCGCTCTCGACCAGCAGCGTCTCGCACAGGGCATAGACGCTCTGCAGGTTGTCGGGGTGATGGACGATCACCACCCGGCCCAGCTGGCGCATGCCGCCGGCGAAGCGCACCTCACCGTCGGCGACGGCCTTGGCCCGGGCGCCCTCGTCGGTGGCCAGCAGCATCGGCTGGAGGGTGCCGCGGGCATCGGGCCCGTAGCGCCGCGCCACCCGGTAGTCGTCCAGCGGCCAGGGCCAGCCGCTGGCCTGGCGGGGCACCTCGCCGGGATCCGGCAGGCGGGCCCGCGCCGGGCGGGACGTGGCCGGCTTGCTCGTGGACCGGGCGGCCTGGCGGGTGCCGCCCAGGGGGACCTGGATCAGCTGTCCCACCTTGAGGTCGGTGGCCGCGATGTCCGGGTTGGCCGCCGCCACGCGGCCGGGCCCCGTGCCGAAGCGCCGCGCGATGGCGGTGTAGGTGTCGCCGGGGCGCACCTGATAGCGATAGGGCCCGCCGGAGGGGGCGCGTTCGCGGCCGCTGGGCACCAGGATGCGCTGCCCCACGGCGAGGCGGCGGGGGTCGACGCCGGGATTGAAGCGGCGCAGGCGGATCAGCGGCACCTCGGCGCGCCGGGCGATCTCGCCGAGGGTATCGCCGCGCTGGATGGTGATCCAGTTGCCGGCCAGCGGCGCGCCGCCCCGCATGGCGCCCTGCGGTCCGGCACAGCCGGCCAGCAGGGCGAGCAGCAGGATCAGGGCGAGTCGAGGGCGGCGTCCTTGGCCTGCCACAGGGCGTTGAGCCATGAGTGGAAGCGTTCCTTGTAGGTCGGGTCTTGGTAATAGTCGCCCTGCTGCATCCAGGCCGGTACCGCCAGGTGCCGGGCCCGCAGGTGGATGGTGCGCTCGCGGCCGCAGAGGAAGCCCCAGAAGCTGGGGTCGGGATTGTCGTAGCTGATTGTCACGTCGAGGATGCCGCCCAGGCGGTCCCCGAGCAGGCCGAGGACCTGGGCGATGCCGCCGGCGCGGGGCGGCAGCAGGTGGCGATAGGGGCTGTGGCGGGCGGCATGCTTGGCCGGCGTGAAGCGGGTGCCCTCGACGAAGTTGTAGATGGCGATGGGCCGCTCCCGGGCATGGCGGCACATGCGCTCGGTCGCTTCCTGGTCGCGACGCGCCAGGTGCGGGTGGCGTTCCCGCTGCTCCCGGGTCATGCGCCGCAGCATGGGAAACTCCAGGGCCCAGAAGGCCAGGCCGACCACGGGCAACCAGATCAGCTGGCGCTTGACGAAGAAGTGGGGCATGGGAATGCGCCGGTGCAGGGCCATGAACAGCACGAAGATATCGGTCCAGCTGCGGTGGTTGGAGAGCACCAGCCACCAGTCGTCCCGGGTCAGGCCGTCCGGCAGCGCCAGCCGCAGCTCGGGACGTATCCAGTGGCGCATCCACCAGAGGTTGCCATCGACCCACCAGCGGGCGACGGCGTTGAGGCCGACGAGCACCCGGCGACGCAGGGGGCGTCCCGGCGTGACCAGCTTGAGCAGGGTGAGCGCGATCAGCGGCACCGCCCAGAACAGGGTGTTGAGGGTCAGCAGCAGCAGGCTGACGATCCCCCTGAGGGTCGACATGCCGGTCTCCTTCGTCGTCGTCGGGAAAGGTAATGCTAATGGATCATGACGAGGGTGCCCAGAGGCGGGGACAAGGTCCTCCCGACCGGCGCTCAGTGCTGCAGCTCGGCGAGGTCCCGGAACGCCTCCAGGGCCTCGGGATTGGCGAGCGCCTCGCGGTTGTTGACCGGCTGCCCGTGGACGACATTGCGCACCGCCAGCTCCACCAGCTTGCCCGAGCGGGTGCGTGGCAGGTCGTCGACCTGGAGGATCTTCGTCGGCACATGTCGCGGCGTGGTGCTGGCGCGGATGGTCTCGCGGATCCTCTCCCGCAGGCGGTCGTCGAGGGTCAGCCCCTCGCGCAGGCACACGAAGAGCACGAGCCGCACATCGTCCTGCCACTGCTGGGTGATGCACAGCGACTCGAGGACCTCATCGACCTTCTCCACCTGGCGGTAGATCTCGGCGGTGCCGATGCGCACCCCGCCGGGATTGAGCACGGCATCGGAGCGGCCATGGATGATCAGGCCGTCCTCCGCGGTGATCTCCGCGAGATCGCCGTGGGCCCAGATGCCGGGGAAGGTGGCGAAGTAGGCATCGTGATAGCGCTTGCCGTCGGGGTCGTTCCAGAAGCCGACGGGCATCGCCGGGAATGGCTGGGTGCAGACCAGCTCGCCCTTCGCCTGGCGCAGCGGCCGGCCGTCGTCGTCGACGACATCCACCGCCATGCCCAGCCCCCGGCACTGCAGCTGTCCGCGGTAGACGGGGCGGATCGGGCAGCCCAGGGCGAAGCAGGAGACGATGTCGGTGCCGCCGGAGATGGAGGCGAGCAGCAGGTCGGCCTTGATGTCCCGGTACACATAGTCGAAGGACTCATGGGCCAGGGCCGAGCCGGTGGAGAGCACCGCGCGCAGCCGCGAGAGGTCGTGCTCCCGGCCCGGGGCGAGGCCCTGCTTCTCGCAGGCCGCGAGATACCGGGCGCTGGTGCCGAACACCGTCACCCCCTCGCGTTCGGCCATGGCCCAGAGGGCCTCGGGGGAGGGCGCGAAGGGGGCGCCGTCGAACAGCACCAGGGTGGCCCCGCTGGCGAGTCCCGAGACCAGCCAGTTCCACATCATCCAGCCACAGGTCGTGTAGTAGAAGAAGACGTCGTCCGGGCCCAGGTCGGTGTGCAGGCGATGCTCCTTGAGGTGCTGGAGCAGGGTCCCGCCGGCGGAATGGACGATGCACTTGGGCGTGCCGGTGGTCCCCGAGGAGTAGAGGATATACAGCGGCTGGTCGAAGGGCAGGGCGGCGAAGGCCAGCTCGCCCGCCTCCTCGGCCAGGTAGTCGTCCCAGGCCACCGCGCCCGGAAGCTCGCCGAGGTCGGGGTTCTCGTCGAGGAAGGGAAAGACCACCACCGCCGCCAGGCCCTCGAGGGCCGTGGCGACCTGCGCCACTCGCGGGCGGATGTCGATCGCCTGGCCGTTCCAGGTGTAGCCGTCGGCGGCGATCAGCACCCGGGGCGCGATCTGGCCGAAGCGGTCGAGCACCCCCTGGACACCGAAGTCGGGCGAGCAGGAGGACCACACGGCGCCGAGGCTGGCGGTGGCCAGCATGGCGATCACCGCCTGCTCGGCGTTGGGCACCAGGCCGGCGACCCGCTCGCCGGGCGTCACGCCGCTGGCGCGCAGCGCCGCGGCCAGGCGCGCCACCTGGCGATACAACGCGGCGTAGCCGAGGCGCCGCCGCCGGCCGCGCTCGTCGAGGGCGATCAGCGCCGGGTGGTCGTCCCGGCGGCGCAGCAGGTTGGCGGCGAAGTTGAGCCGGGCGTCCGGGAACCAGCGGGCGCCGGGCATCGCTTCGGGATCGACCAGCACCCGCTCGCCCCGGGTCTCGGCGACGATCTCGAAGGTCTGCCACAGCAGGGCCCAGAAGGCCTCGGGGTAGGCGAGGCTCCAGGCGTGAAGGGCCCCGTAGTCGCTGAGCGTCACGCCATGGGCGTCCTCGATGCGGCGCATCAGGGCCGTCATCTGGCTGGCCGCGATGGCCTCGGGGGACGGTTGCCAGACTGGGGTGGTCATGTGCTTCCCTCCCGCGCCATGCCGTCTATCTTGAGCGTAGCACCGGGGTCGAGACGGTTTCCTGCAGCACTTCCCGCAAGGCCTGGGCGGCCACGGAGAGATCATCGGCGCTGGGCGAGAGGATGCCCACCGCGCGCTCGATGATCGGCGCGTGCAGTGGCAGGCAGCGCGCACCGAGCTCCTGCATCTGGTGGATGCACAGCGAGGGCACGGCGCTGACGCCCAGGCCGCTGGCGACCATGCGCCCGACGGTGGCCAGCTGGTGGCTCTCGAAGGCCACCGGCAGCTCGATTCCCTGCAGGCGCAGCTGCTGCTCGAGGAGTCGGCGGACCATGGAGGGGCGCTGCAGGGTGATGAAGTCCCGAGTCAACAGGGCCGGCCAGTCGATCGTCGTGCGCGCCGCCAGTGCCGAGTCGGCCGGGACCACGGCGACGAAGCGATCCAGGTACAGCGGGGCGAAGTGCAGCGACTGGGCGGCCTCGGGCTCGAAGGCGATGCCCAGCTCGACGCGACCCTGGTGGACCATGTCGATGACCTGCTCGTTGATGACGTCGTGGACGGTCACGTTGATGCGCGGATAGCGCTGGCGGAAGACCATCAGCGCGTCGGGCAGCTGGCTGCCGGCGAAGGACGGCATGGCGGCCACGGCGACTCGGCCCAGGCGCAGGGTGAAGCGCTGGCGCAACAGCTCCTCGGTGTTGTCCCAGTCGGCCAGCAGGCGCTTGGCCAGCGGGACCAGGGACTCGCCTTCCGGCGTCAGGCGCACGCTGCGGGTGCTGCGGGTCAGCAGCCGGCCGCCCAGGCTTTCCTCCAGGCCCTTGATGGTCAGGCTCAGGGCCGGCTGGGAGAGGTGGAGTCGCTCGCAGGCCTGGGTGAAACTCAGGGTCTGGGCCACGGCGAGGAAGGCCCGGAGTTGCTTGACGGTCATGGCTGGCCTCTGCAACCGTGTCGATTGATTTGATATATAAAATAATCGATAAAAAAAACAAACTTAACAAATATATTGCCCCCCGCGACACTGCAGGGACCGCGATAACAACCATCCTCCAACCATCTGAGGCAGCGATATGGCCGGATTCGACAAGCGTGTGAAGTCCTATGAAGAGGCGATGGCCGGCATCGAGAGCGGGATGACCGTCATCGCCGGCGGCTTCGGGCTGTGCGGCATCCCCGAGAACCTGATCGCCGAGATCAAGCGGCTCGGCGTCAAGGACCTGACCGTCTACTCCAACAACTGCGGCGTCGACGGCTTCGGCCTGGGCCTGCTGCTGGAGGACAAGCAGATCCGCGAGATTCATGCCTCCTACGTCGGCGAGAACGCCCTCTTCGAGCAGCAGATGCTGGAAGGCGAGATCGAGGTGGTGCTGACCCCCCAGGGCACCCTGGCCGAGAAGATGCGCGCCGGCGGCGCCGGCATTCCCGCCTTCTATACCGCCACCGGCTACGGCACGCCCATCGGCGAGGGCAAGGAGGTCCGCGAGTTCGGCGGCCGCCACTACATCCTCGAGGAGTCCGTGGTCGGTGACTTCGCCATCGTCAAGGGCTGGAAGGCCGACCGCTACGGCAACGTCGTCTATCGCGACACCGCGCAGAACTTCAACCCGATGGCCGCCACGGCGGGCAGGATCACCGTGGTCGAGGTCGAGGAAATCGTCGAGCCCGGCGAGCTCAATCCGGACCAGATCCATACCCCCGGCATCTACGTCGATCGCATCATCCAGGGCAGCTTCGAGAAGCGCATCGAGAAGCGCACCGTCCACCAGGGCTGAGCGTTATTCTCCATCTACCGGACATTCGCCGTTGGATAGCGCGAGCGGCGCCGGGGGCAGATCGTAGAGGAGGTCCTACGCCATGGGTGAGGAGCACTGCTCCGAACGGGCTGGCCACGGATGGCCAGCACCGGCCCTGCAAGCGGCGCAGGATGCGAGAGCGCCGCAGGGCGTCGGTAGCGCCCAAGGAAGGGGTCACAGCGCCTCCGCATAGATCTGCCGCCGGCATTGGCCTCGAGCATGGTTCACCGGCGCTTATCCCTTACAAGAGACAAGAGGCAACAAGATGGCACTGACTCGCGAACAGATGGCAATGCGCGTGGCGCGCGAACTCGAAGACGGTTTCTACGTCAACCTGGGCATCGGCATCCCCACCCTGGTCGCCAACTATATCCCGGACGACATCGACGTGATGCTGCAGTCCGAGAACGGCCTGCTCGGCATGGGGCGCTTCCCCACTGAGGAGGAGGTGGATCCGGACATGATCAACGCCGGCAAGCAGACCGTCACCGCCCGACCGGGCGCGGCGATCTTCTCCTCGGCGGAGTCCTTCGCCATGATCCGCGGCGGCCACGTGGACCTCACCGTGCTGGGCGCCTTCGAGGTCGACCAGCATGGCAACATCGCCTCCTGGATGATCCCGGGCAAGCTGATCAAGGGCATGGGCGGCGCCATGGACCTGGTGGCGGGCGCCGAGAACATCATCTGCACCATGACCCATGCTTCCAAGCACGGCGAGTCCAAGCTGCTCGAGCAGTGCAGCCTGCCGCTCACCGGCGCCGGCTGCATCAACCGGGTGCTCACCGACCTCGCCTACCTGGAGATCGAGAACGGCGCCTTCGTGCTCAAGGAGCGCGCCCCGGGAGTATCCGTCGAGGAGATCGTCGAGAAGACGGCCGGCAAGCTGATCGTGCCGGAGCACGTCCCGGAGATGACCTTCGCCGAATAAGACGGCGCGCCTCGTCCCCCCTTGCCTCGGCCCGGACCCCGTGTCCGGGCCGAGGCGTGTCGGGATGCCGAAAATCTGACCATTCCAAGCGACATCGTGCTGTCATGCCGATCCTGGCCGGTTGTCCGTCAGCGGTGCACAGCGTTATCCACAGAATCTGTGGATGGTCCGCTGCGCTCAGCTGAGCTCGCAGCGGGTATGGTGGGGCAGCAGCAGCTCGACGGTCCGCTCCTGGTTGGCGCTGACCTGCTTCTGGACCAGCGCCAGGCCACCCAGGGCCAGCCGGTGCTCGTCGCCGTCGGCGAAGGCCAGCCGGCGGGGCAGCGTCGGGTAGAAGCGGTAGTCCAGCAGGGGAGAGATGGGAAAGACCCCATGGTGGCGGTCGGCGTTACCGATCAGGCCGTTCTGGCGCAGGGAGGTGTCCAGCTGACCGATATCCTGGCCGAGGCGCGCACAGTCGAAGCCCGGGTGATGCAGCCGGGGGCCCATCACCGCCAGCCACCCGGCCAGCGGATGGGCCGCGGCCAGGGCCTGGTAGCTCGCCCAGTCGGGCATCGGCCAGGGTCGGCTGCGACACAGCAGGTTCTGGCCGCGCGTGGCCTCCGGCGGGGCCTGTGCCACCAGCTGCTCCAGCGCCGCCCGGGGCCCCCGCGACAGGGTGCCGAGCTGCAGCTCGGCGAGCACCAGCCAGGCCCCCTCGTCGGGGGCGGCCAGCAGCGTCACCAGCAGCCCGCGGTCGGCCATGGCATAGCGCTGCACGGGGCGGTAGCCGAAGCGCACCAGGGTCGGCAGCAGCGCCTCCATGGACCAGGGGCCATGGTTGAGGGTCAGCAGGGCCAGATATTCCGGTGGCGTCTCCACCGGCCACTGCCGCAGCCCGCCGATATCGGGGTGGTGATGGACATAATCCAGCCATAGTTGCTGAATGAATTCTTCGCGTTGCATCCTGCCTTGCCCTCTGTGCTGGTGCCCTGTGCGCTGACTCTACGCAGTGTAAGCGGCGGGGGTGTGGGCAGATTCAACGAGGCAGGAAGCGTCGGCCCGAAACGCGAAAACCGCCCGTAGGCGGTTTTCGGGGCACGGCGGCGGGGCTCAGGCGCTGGTGGCGGCGGTCAGCCACTCCTGATCGCGGACGTACTGGTCGAATTCGGTGAAGCCGCCCACGTGGGTCTGGTCGACGAAGATCTGCGGCACGGTCTCGACCGGCTTGCCGATGGTCTTCTCCATATCGGCCTTGGTGATGCCCTCCTCGTGGATATCCACGTAACGGAAGCCCTGGATGGCGCCGGCGGCCTCGAGCTTCTCGGCGAGTTCCTTGGCGCGCACGCAGAACGGGCAGGCGGGACGACCGAAGATAACGACGAACATCAACTACTCCTTGCATCCGCGGATGCGTGAAAGGGGTCGGGAAAAACGCGGGTTATTGTGAACGAGCCCAGCGGATTTGGCCAATAGGCCAGGCCTGACAAGGTCATTGCGGAGGACTATTGGGGGCGACTCAGAACGGCTCCAGGTCGCTGGTATCGGCGCGGCGCAGCAGGTTGCCGAGCTCGTCATAGAGGGCGGGGCTGGTGACCAGCAGGTTCTCGCCGTAGAGCTCCTCGGGGATGCCGCCGGGGCCGGGGTAGAGGTGGCCGGTGCGGGCCCCGGCCTCCCGGGCGATCAGCAGGCCGGCGGCGAAGTCCCAGGGCGAGACGCTCTCGTAGTAGGCATCGAGGCGCCCGCAGGCCACGTCGCAGAGGTCGAGGGCCGCCGAGCCGTTGCGCCGCACGTCCTGGCAGTGGGTGAGCACGGCCACCAGGCGGCGCATCAGCGGCGGGCGGCTGTCGCGCCGATGGGGGAAGCCGGTACCCACCAGGCAGCGCCCCAGCTTCCGGGTGCGGCTGGCATGGATCGGCTCGCCGTTGCGCCAGGCGCCGCGGCCGGCCAGGGCCGTGAAGGTCTCGTCGAGGAAGGGCGCATGGACCACCCCGAGCTTCAGGTGCCCGCCGCTCACCCAGCCGATGGAGACGGCCACGTGGCGCAGGCCATGGGCGAAGTTGACGGTGCCGTCGATGGGGTCCACCACCCACATGTCCTGGATATGCTCGAGGGCCTCGCGATCGGGGGCCAGCTCCTCGCTCAGGCGATGCTCGTCGGGAAAGCTCGCCTGCAGGCGCTCGCCGATGTAGGTGTCCACCTCGACATCGGTATCGGTCACCAGCTCCTGGCCATGCTTGAAGCGGTGCTCGATGCCGCCTTCCTCGCGGGCCTCGGCGATCAGGCGCCCGGCGTGGCGGGCAATGTCGACGGCGATCTCGAGGCGGTTCTCGGGGCTCATGACGGCTCCTCGGGCTGGGGGAAGGACGCCTTCATGCTAGCAGCTCGCCCGGCCCCTGCCGAATGCCGGCCACAGCCCCTATACTGTCGCCCCGACAGCCTCCGGAGGACGATATGCAGGCATTGACCGCCGAACAATACGCCCGGCTGCAGCAGCTGGCCCGGGCCTGGGAGCGGCGCCATCTCAAGGCGGCCAAGGCCGAGGCCCGCTACAACCCCCGGCTGGGGGTGGATGCGCTGTGCTTCCAGCCCCATGCCCTCGAGGAGGGGCGCGAGGTGCTGATCGGCGCGCTGATCACCCCGCTGTCGCTGTCCCTGATCCTGGTGCCGGTGCGGGACGAGCCGCCCGCCGCGCCCGAGACCCGGCAGCGGGTGTCCCTGCCCTCCGGGGACTATCCCTTTTGCCCCCTGGCCCTCGAGGACCAGCCCGGGCTGTGGGCCTGCGAGCTGCTCGACGACCTGTCCGATGTCGGCTCGCTGCAGGAGGGCAGTCGCCTGGCCCAGCAGCTGATGGAGAGGGTCATGACAGCGTCGGGCTGATCTGGTGCTGGGCGTGGCTGGCCCTTATGCTGGACGGGTCTATCCCCGCGGGAACCCTCAAGGAGTCAAGATGACCGCAACAGCCCCCACCCCCCGCGTCGCCCTGGTCACCGGGACCAGCAGCGGCATCGGCGAGGCCGTGGTCCGCCATTTCTGCGAGCAGGGCCACCAGGTGCTGGCCGTGGACTTCAACCCCGCCGGCCAGGAGGTCGCCGAACGCGCCGGGGCCGCCTTCTTCCAGGCCGACCTGACCGACGGCGAGGCCTGCAAGGCGGCGGTCCAGGAGGCGCTGAAGCGCTTCGGCCACCTGGATATCCTGGTCAACAACGCCGGCATCCAGCACGTCTCGCCCATCGAGGACTTTCCCGAGGACCAGTGGCGCCGCATCATCGACCTGATGCTGACCGCGCCCTTCCTGCTGACCCAGGCCGCCTGGCCGTCCATGCGCGAGGGGGGCTGGGGGCGCATCGTCAACGTCGCCTCGGTGCATGCCCAGGTGGCCTCGCCGGGCAAGGCCGCCTATATCAGCGCCAAGCACGGCATGATCGGCCTGACCAAGACCGCCGCGCTGGAGGGCGGCAGCCAGGGCATCACCGCCAACGCCATCTGCCCCGCCTACGTGAAGACGCCGCTGGTCGACAACCAGATCGCCGACCAGGCCAAGCTGCACGGCATGGAGGAGCAGGAGGTCATCGAGCAGGTGATGCTCAAGAACGCCGCGATCAAGCGGCTGATCGACCCGTCCGAGGTGGCCTCGCTGGTGGGCTACCTGGCCTCCGAGGCCGCCGGGGCGGTCACCGGCGCGAGCTGGAACATCGACCTGGGGTGGACGGCCCAATAAGCGTCAAGCTTGAAGAGCGGCGCTACGCGCCTGGAAGCTGGAAGCTTGAAGAAACCCCCGACCGGGTTCGCCGGGAGCGTTAAGGCAGAAGCCTGAAGCGGGAAGAAACCCCTTGACTCGGGTTCTGGAGGCCACATTCTGCCTTCCAGCTTCCAGCTTCCAGCTTCCAGCTTCCAGCTTCCAGCTTCCAGCTTCCAGCTTCCAGCTTCCAGCTTCCAGCTTCCAGCTTCCAGCTTCCAGCTTCCAGCTTCCAGCTTCC
>NZ_RXNS01000029.1 GCF_003966155.1 Halomonas nitroreducens | reverse complement strand
CTGGGCGGCCATGGACCAGACGGTGCCCTTCGGCGGCGTCAAGCAGTCGGGCAACGGCCGCGACAAGTCCCACCACTCCCTGGAGGAGTATTCCGACCTCAAGAGCGTGTGGATGTCGCTCTCGCCCTGAGTCAGGGGCCGTCGATGATGCCCCGATGGGGAATCCCCAGCCCCTGGCCGGCCGCGGCGACGCGGCCGGCCCTTTTTGTGTCCTCAGCGCGCCGTGTCGAGCACCGGGCTGTCCCGATAGTCCCCGGGGAACAGGCGTTCGAGGTTCGCTACCTTGGGCAGGTCGTTGAACACGATGTAGGGCTGGTTCGGGTGGTGGTAGGCGTAGTCCTGGTGGTAGTCCTCGGCAGGGTAGAAGGCGTTCAGCGGGTCGAGACGGGTGACAATCGGCTGGTCGAAGACGCCGGCGGCGTCGAGCTGGTCGATGTAGGCCTCGGCGACGCGCTGCTGCGTCTCGTCGGCATAGAAGATGGCCGAACGATATTGCCTGCCCCGGTCCGGTCCCTGGCGATCGAGCTGGGTCGGATCGTGGGCCACCGAGAAGAACACCTGCAGCAGCTGGGCATAGGAGACCTGCCGGGGATCGTAGGTGATGCGCACCACTTCGGCGTGCTCGGTCCGGCCGGTACTGAC
The DNA here is from genome assembly GCF_003966155.1 of Halomonas nitroreducens. Taxonomy (GTDB): domain Bacteria; phylum Pseudomonadota; class Gammaproteobacteria; order Pseudomonadales; family Halomonadaceae; genus Halomonas; species Halomonas nitroreducens. The sequence continues at coordinate 28,143 of NZ_RXNS01000029.1, read as the reverse complement.
GAGGCGGTAGTCGGCGGTCGCGGCCTCGCCGCCGCTGTAGCCGGAGACCACCTCGGTCACGCCGTCGAGGTGCTGGTACACGGCCTCGATGCCCCAGAAGCAGCCGCCGGCGAGCACCGCGCTCTGCAGCGCGTCGCCCGTGGGGGTAGGGCCGGTGGTGGCGGGCGGCGGCAGGGTGACGGCGCCGCTGGCGGCGTGAGTGAACGGTGTCCAGGCGAAGGCGGCGCTAAGCGCCAGCGCGGCGCCCAGCCCGACGAGGGGGCGGCGAGGCAGGGATGATGCGGGCATGGCGAGACTCCTTAGCAGTGAACCATGCCCTCACACTAGGTTCTCGGCCCGGCGGGAATCATCACGAACCGGTCACGGCGCTGCGGGCCGGTTGACGGGCTACTGGCCCGCCTGGCGGCGCGAGACCAGCGCCACATGGTCGAGGAACAGCCGAAACAGCTGCGACTGGCTGGAGATGTCCAGGCGCTGGTAGATGTGCTTGCGATGGACCTTGACGGTACCGTCGCTGATATCAAGCTCGCGAGCCGCCGACTTGGTGGAGTGGCCGGCCAGGAGCAGGCGCACGATCTCCCGCTCCCGGGCCGTGAGGGTCTCCCGCCCGAAGCTGTCGAAGGCGGCTTCCACCGGCTCGCGCTCGGCCAGGCGCGCCTGGAAGCGGTGGCCCTGCCATTTCCAGTAGTCGCCGAGCAGGGCGTCGATGACGGGCGCGATATGGCGCAGCGCCTGCAGGCTGCGCCGCGTCAGTCGCGGGGCATCCTCGCGAAAGCCCAGCGACACCACCATCACCACGTCGGTATCGACCCGGGCGAACAGGCCGACCTCGTCGGCGAGGCCCAGGGCGCGGTAGTAGTGGTGGTAGTAGTCGCTGCTCTCGAAACGGTCCGGGGCCAGCTCGCGCAGCCGATAGGCCCCGCTGTCCAGTCCGTCGTGGACGGCCTTGAAGAAGGGATCGAGCAGATAGGCCTGGCTCAGGTAGCGCTCGATGCCCTGCTCCCGTCGCTCCGGTGGGTAGTTGTCGTGAATCAGCAGCGGCCGGTGCTGGCCCTTGTAGGTGTTGATCAGCACGGTATCGAAGCCGGCCAGCGCGTGGAGGGTCTGCTCCAGCATGCGGGGGAAGCCGACTCCGCCGGCGGCGCGGGTGAGTTGGGCGAGACGCTGGTGCCAGGCCTGGCTGTCGGCCGTGGCGAGCAGGTCAGTGAGGTTCATGGGTAACGGCAGGCTCGAGTGACGGATCGCCGACTCAGGGTACCACCGGCGGCGTGGCGGGTGACACGGCTTGCGTCGGGCTATGCTCGGGACGACATGACCGCACTCACGGGAGGGGCATGCGCACGCTGTTGCTGGGCCTGGTGGTCATCGGCCTGCTGATGGGCATCGGCTTCGACAAGGGCTGGTGGTCGATTCCGCCGGCATGGAACCCCTGGGAACCCCTTCGGGTGGCGGCGCCGGTGACCCCGGTGACCCGCTGGAAGCTGGCGCGCCTGGAGGACGACCCCCAGGCCTGTCAGGCCATCCTGGCCGCGGTGCCCGAGGCGCGACTTCGCTACAGCGCCCTGGCCGACCATACCCCGGTTGCCGGCTGCCCCCTTAGCGACGTCCTGCGCCTGCATCGCGCGGGTGTCGCGTTCGACCGCAGCTTCATCGCCCGCTGTCCGCTGGCCGTGAGCTGGCTGCTCTACGAGCGGCATCGCCTGCAGCCCGTCGCCCGGGAAGTGTTCGATCAGCCGGTCGTGGCGGTGGAGCACCTCGGCAGCTTCGCCTGTCGCAATGTCTACGGACGCGAGCAGGGGCGTCGCAGCGACCATGCCGCCGCGGCCGCCCTGGACGTCGCGGCCTTCCGTCTCGCCGATGGACGACGCATCCGGGTGCAACGGGACTGGAATGACGGCGGACCGGCCGGCCGCTTCCTGCGCCGGGCGCAGCGGGGGGCCTGCGGGCTGTTCGGCACCGTGCTCGGGCCGGACTACAACGCGGCACATGCCGATCACTTCCACCTGGGACTGCGCGGCACGGGCATCTGCCGCTAGGGGAGGGCCCCCCGGCACACCTGCGTCACTGGCGGTGGCCGGCCTCTGGCCTCATCATGGGGGGAATCCGCCACCGCCGCCTTGCAGCGGTTGTACAGAGAGGAGCTTCGACCACACCATGCTGGGATTCCTGCAGGGGGCCGCCTACGGCCTGTTCCTCACGTGTCTGCCCTGGTGCCTGATCGGGCTGGCCAGCCCCCGACTGGCCCTGCCCACCGAGCATCCGACCCGTTGGCAGGTCGTCCTGCGCTATGCCTTCCTGGTGCCCTTCCTGAGCCTGCTGATGTGGCTGACCTCGCTGTGGGGCGGCTTCGATCCCAGCCTGCCGGGCTGGCTGGCGGGGCTGGTCGGCATCGCGGTGGAGATTCCGCTGGAGCGGCGCTGGCGGCGCTTCCGGGCGCGGCGCCACAAGCGCCGGCTCGAGGCCATGCTCAAGGCCGAGGCGACCCGCCGCCGCGCCGAACAGGCCCGGCAGGGCCGCGAGGCCGGGGTCGCCGAGCTCGACCCGGCGAACCCGCCGGCCGATGCCGACGAGGTCATCCAGGCCCTGTGCCGTGCCAAGCAGGAGTTGCTCGAGGCAGGACGCGAGGACCATGCCGCCCAGGTCGATCGTCTCTACAGCCGCTACCGCCATGTGCTGGGGGTGCTGGGCTCGCGCTTCGACAACAGCGAGCTGGCCCATGAGCGCGCCCGCTCGCTGGTGGAGGAGGTCTGCCTGGGAGCGGTGGACAACTTCACCGCCATGGCCTCCCAGGCCCGGGGCGTGGCCGGCCTCGACATCGACTTCATCCGTCGCCGCCTCGGCCAGGAGGCCGAGCGGCTGACCGCCAACGAGACCAGCGCGCTGCGCCGGCGCCTGGCGTTGATCGAGGACACCGAGCGCTCGCTGCGCCGGCTCGCGGCCCGCAATGAAGCGGCGCTGACGGCACTGGACGACACCAGCGTGGCGCTGTCGCGGATTGTCACCGACCGCCCGAGAGCCCGGGTCGGTGCCGACCAGGCTTGCGAGGAGCTGCGTCGCTTCATCAATGGCGCCGAGCGCTACAGCCGCCCCTCACGGTAGGGGGACGCCATCCTCGCGAACAGGCCGTTCCCGCCAGGGTCCTAAGCTGTGTCTGAGACGCAGAACCGGCAATCAAGGGAGTTCCATGCCATGAATGACGCGCCCAAGCCCGGCAGTCCGCTGTCGCTGCCACCGGTGGAACGCATCGCCGAGGAGTTGGAGGGGGCCGAGGCAGCCGCGTCCCGCCAGCAGGCCGAGGACCCCGAGCTGGCGGCCATGGCCGATGCCTTCGTCGCCCAGACCCTCGACGACCAAGAGGCGGGCGGGGCCAGCCGGCAGCGTCGCGCGGTGGACGAGATGGGCCTCGAGCTGCAGCAGCAGGCGGCTCGCCAGAGCGAGATGCTCAAGACACCGCTGCGCCAGCTGGCCGAGCACGGCGAGGAGGGCGGCCCGGTGGCCAAGGCACTGGTCGAGCTTCGCGAGCGCATGGGTGCCCTGGACCCTCGCCACCATCGCCTGACGCCGCGTCCCCTGGACCGGGTGCTGCGCCTGCTGCCGGGAGTGGGCAGCCGGCTGCAGCGCTACTTCCATCGCTTCGAGACCGCGCAGCAGGCCCTGGAGGCGATCATCGCCGATCTGGAGGGGGGGCGCGACATGCTGGAGCGCGACAACCTGACCCTCGCCGACGATCAGGAGGCCATGCGCCAGACCCTGGCGCAACTGGAGCGCCAGGTTGCCCTGGGACGGCTGATCGACCGGCGCCTCGAGCAGGCGGTGCCCGAGATCGTCGACGCGTCGCGGCGGGCCTTCGTCGAGGAGGAGCTGCTGTTCCCGCTTCGCCAGCGCATCCTCGACCTCCAGCAGCAGCAGGCGGTCTGCCAGCAGGGCGTGCTGGCCCTGGAGGTGATCATCCGCAACAACCGCGAGCTGATGCGCGGCGTGGACCGCGCCATCAACGTTACCGTCTCGGCGCTGAGCGTGGCGGCCACGGTGGCACTCGCGCTCGCTAACCAGCGCCTGGTGCTGGATCGCATCGAGTCCCTCAATGCGGCCACCTCGGAGACCATCGCCGGGACCGCCCGGGCCCTGCGCCAGCAGGGCGTCGATATCCAGACCCGGGCGGCCTCGGCCAACCTGGACCTGCAGGCCCTGGAAGGGGCCTTTGCCGACGTCATGGCGGCGATCGAGGATCTCTCGCACTATCGCCGCGATGCGCTGCCGCGGCTGGCCGAACAGATCGATCGCCTGGAGGTGCTGTCCCGGGAGGGCCAGACGGCCATCGACCGGCTCGACCGCGACGACGGCGCGGCGCCGCAGCGCGCGCCCTGAGACGGCGGCCGGCCCTCACCTGAAGTGCGCGGCGGCCTCCCGGAAGGCCTTGCGCATCCGCTCCCAGGCCTCGTCGGTACCCTTCTGCAGGTCCGACCAGGCGCCCTCGCTGGCACGCTGCAGCTCGTCCAGGCGCTGACGGGCCTCGTCGCGGCGACGGCGCAGCCGCTCCAGGTCTTCCTGGTGGCGGGCCTGGGTCTGGGCACTGGCCTGCCTGGCTCGGGCCATCAGCTCGTCGATCTCGGCGTTCCACTCGTCGAGGCTGGCCTTCAGGCGTTCGATGAACTCGTCTCGCTGGCTCATGCGGCTCTCCCGATGTCGTCTCCCTCGCCTGTGCTGATCCCTACGGCCCCACCGAGTTCCCTCGTTGCCGGCCATTGATGGAGATCGCGGCCGTGACCGCCCGCGGCTGGACTATCCTGCGGAATGAGGGCGGCGCCGTCGCCGCCACCGGGACGCTCCGGCCCTGCCGTGAACGGCCCCCTCATCCAGGCGGTGATCCGCAAGGAGGACGTCATGAGCAGCGAGGCCCGCAATGTCTTCGTGGTGGGGCTGAACGACTTCAACCGCCAGCGTCTCGAGAGCCTGCGTGGCGCCGAGGCCTACCGCTTCCACGGCATCATCGATCCCCAGGCGGTCTACGACACCGAGGTTTTCGACATCGCCGCCATGCTGGACGAGGCGACCCGGCAGCTGGAGGCCTTCGCGGGCCCGGTGGATGCCATCGTCGGCTACATGGACTTTCCCGTCTCCACCATGCTGCCGATCCTCTGCGAGCGCTTCGGCACCCGCAACACTTCCCTGGAAAGCCTGCTCAAGTGCGAGCACAAGTACTGGAGCCGCCAGGTGCAGAAGGAGGTCATCCCGGACTTCATCCCGGCCTTCACGGCCTTCGATCCCTTCGATGACGAGGCCCTGACCCAGATCGGCGAGGCGGGACTCTACTTCCCCTTCTTCGTCAAGCCGATCAAGTCCTCGGGGTCGCGGCTGGGCTTTCGCATCGACACCCCCGAGGACTTCTACCATGCCATCGACAAGCTGCGCGAGGACATCGGCCTGATCGCCGACCCCTTCAATACCGTGCTCGAGCATGCCCGGTTGCCCGACGAGATCGCCGCCGTGGACGGTCATTTCTGCATGGCCGAGGAGATCATCGGCGGCTGGCAGTGTACCGTGGAGGGCTATGTCTTCGAGGGCGAGGTGGTCAGCTACGGGATCGTCGATTCGCTGCGCTATCCCCAGGTGCTGAGCTTCTTCCACTATCGCTATCCCTCGGGGCTGCCCGAGCCCGTCCAGGCCCAGATGCGCGAGCTCACCGACACGGTGATGACCCATATCGGCTTCGACAACTCGGCCTTCAACATCGAGTACTTCTGGGACGAGGTGCAGGACCGCATCTGGCTGCTGGAGATCAACACCCGCATCTCCCAGTCCCACTGCGACCTCTTCGAGAAGGTCGACGGGGTCAGCAACCAGCAGGTCACCATCGACCTGGCGCTGGGCCAGCGGCCCGACATGCCGCATCACCAGGGGGAGTATGCCGTCGCCGCCAAGTTCTTCTACCGGGTGTTCTTCGTCGATGCCGTGGTCACTCGAGTGCCCAGCGAGGCGGAGGTCGCCGAGCTGGAGGCGGCCTTCCCGGGCACCGCGATCGCCCTGCAGGTGGAGGCCGGTCAGCGGCTGTCGTCCCTGCCCGAACAGGACAGTTACAGCTATGCCCTAGCCTATGTGTGGATGGGGGCCGACACAGCGGAGCAACTGCTCGACAACTATGATCGCCTGGCGGCGCGCCTGCCGTTCGCGTTCGACCAGGTCGAGGGCTGAGGCTGAAGAGGAGAACCAGGATGCGAATCGTCGATGCGTTTCCCCGCCGGGTCCGGGAAGAGGAAACCTGGATCCCCATGGCGGACGGCACGCGACTGGCGGCCCGGATCTGGCGGCCGGTGGATGCCGAGGATCACCCCGTTCCGGCGATCCTCGAGTACCTGCCCTATCGCAAGCGCGACCTGACCGCCGCCCGCGACGTCCAGAGTCACCCCTACTGGGCGGGGCACGGCTATGCCGGGGTGCGGGTCGACATCCGCGGTACCGGCGAGTCGGACGGCGTGCTCACCGACGAGTACCTGCCCCAGGAGCTGGACGACGGCGTGGCAGTGCTCGAATGGCTGGCCGAGCAGCCCTGGTGTACCGGCGAGGTGGGCATGGTGGGGATCTCCTGGGGGGGCTTCAACGGCCTGCAGATCGCCGCTCTGCAGCCGCCCCAGCTCAAGGCGGTGATCACCCTGTGCTCCACCGATGACCGTTACGCCGATGATATCCACCATATGGGGGGGTGCCTGCTCGGCGACAACCTGTCCTGGGCCTCGGCCATGTTCGACGGCAATACCTGCCCGCCCGATCCCGCACTGGTAGGCGAGCGCTGGCGCGAGATGTGGCGGGAGCGCCTCGACGGCAGCGGCCTGTGGCTGGCCCGCTGGCTCGAGCACCAACGGCGTGACGACTACTGGAAGCACGGCTCGGTGTGCGAGGATTTCGCGGCGATCCGCTGCCCGGTCTATGCCGTCAGCGGCTGGGCGGACGGCTACTGCAATGCCGTCTTCCGGCTGCTCGAGGGCCTCTCGGTGCCGCGCAAGGGGTTGGTCGGGCCCTGGGCCCACAAGTACCCTCACCTGGGCGTGCCCGGGCCGGCCATCGGCTTCCTCCAGGACTCGCTGCGCTGGTGGGACTACTGGCTCAAGGGCGAGGATACCGGGATCATGGACGAGCCCATGCTGCGCGTGTGGATCCAGGAGTCGATGCCGCCCTCGGCCCGCTACGATGTGCGCCCGGGGCGCTGGATCTGCGAGCCGAGCTGGCCCTCGCCGAATATTCTGCCCACCTCCTTCCGCCTCACGGTGGGGCATGACCTGCTGCCCGAGGCCGACGGGGTCGACGACGAGGCGACGCTGATGGTGCGTTCGCCGCTGTCGGTGGGGCTTTTCGCCGGCAAGTGGTGCTCCTATAACGCGCCCCCCGACCTGCCCCATGACCAGCGCGACGAGGACGGGGGCTGCCTGATCTTCCAGACGCCGCGCCTCGAGACGCCGCTGGAGATCTGCGGCCAGCCACGGGTCGAGCTCGAGCTCGAGGCCGACCAGCCGGTGGCCATGGTGGCGCTGCGGCTCATCGACATCGCCGAGGACGACAAGGCCACCCGGGTCTCCTACGGGCTGCTCAACCTCACCCATCGCGACAGCGACGAGTGCCCCGAGCCGCTGTTGCCGGGCGAGCGCTACCGCGTGACGGTGTCGCTGAAGCATATCGCCCAGCAGTTCCCGGCGGGCCATGCCATCCGCCTGTCGGTGTCCACCAGCTACTGGCCGTTGGCATGGCCGTCGCCCCGGCCGGTGCGGCTGACCGTGGTGCCCGGGCTCAGCCGGCTGATCCTGCCGGTGCGAGTCCCGCGCCCGGCGGAGGAGGCCGCCCTGCCGGCCTTCGGTGACCCCGAGGGCGCGCCGCCGATCGCCAAGACACTGATCCAGCCGACCCAGGAGAGCTGGCGCGTGATCCGCGACCTGGCCAACGACAAGACCACCCTCGAGGTGATCAACGATGAGGGCCGCTACCGCCTCGACGACATCGACCTGGAGATCGCCGCCCGGGTCACCGAACGCTACAGCTATTCCTACGGCAGCTACGACAGCATCAGCGGCTGGACCGAGTGGGAGCGCAGCTTCCGCCGCGGCGACTGGGAGGTGCGCACCCTGACCCGCACCCTGATGACCAGCGACGCCGATAACTTTCGGCTGCGTGCCACCCTGGATGCCTGGGAAGGCGAGACGCGGATCTATGCCAGGACCTGGGACGAGACGATTCCCCGGGATCTGGTGTAGCCCGGCAATCCGGCGCGAGGCGCCGGGGACCGGCCCTGGCAGAGGCCCTGCGCCGGGGGGAAGGTGGATGCTTCGGCAGGGAGTCGGCAGCGCCTCCTCGATGGACGGCGCCCCGGGGCCTGTCGCCGGCTGAGCCAGGCGTCATGGCGGACCTGGTGTGGGCAGGCAATGCATGGTCGCGCCGGCAGCGGGCTGCTATCTTGGCCTCCTTTCTCGACAGGGATGCCCCCATGAGCGTGATGACCGCCGGCGAGTCGCCACAGACCTGGGCCTCGCGCAAGGAAATCTTCGGTTGGGCGATGTTCGACTTCGCCAACCAGGCCTATACCCTGCTGATCATCACCGTGGTGTTCGGCGAGCTGTTCACCACGGTGATCGTCGGTGACCGTGGCGACGGCTATCGGCTGGCCAACTTCCTGTGGAGCCTGGCGCTGGCGGTAAGCTACCTGCTGGTGGTGGTCACCGGTCCTCTGTGCGGCGCGGTGATGGACTACCAGGCCGCCAAGAAGCCCTTCCTCTTCGTCAGCTACCTGGTCACCGTGGGCGCCACCGCCCTGCTCTACTTCGTGGCCCCCGGCTATGTGCTGCTCGGCCTCGTGCTGGTCGTGGTCTCCAACTATGCCTACTCCATGGGCGAGTCCTTCATCGCCGCTTTCCTGCCGGACCTGGGACCGCCGGAGGCGCTGGGCCGCATCTCCGGCTTCGGTTGGGCACTGGGCTATGTGGGCGGCCTCTTCGCTGCCGGTTTCACCCTGGTCGTCCTGGGCGAGGCCACCGCCGATAACTTCGAGCGCATCCGCTGGGTGGGGCCCTTCGCCGCAGCCTTCTTCCTGGTCACCGCCATCCCCACCTTCCTGTGGGTCCGGGAGCGCGGCACCCCGCAGCCGCCGGGCAAGCCCTACCGGGAGATCGCCTGGCAGCGGGTCTCGACGACCCTGCACGAGCTCAGGCGGTTCCGTGACCTGGCCACCTTTCTGGTCTCGCTGCTGTTCTCCATGGCCGGCGTCTACATCATCATCGCCTTCGCCTTCATCTACGGCGCCCAGGTGATCGGCTGGGACGAGTCGATCCGCAACATCATGTTCATCATCGTGCAGATCACCGCGGCCATCGGTGCCCTGGGCTTCGGCTTCATCCAGGACCGCATCGGCACCCGGCTCACCTACCTGATCACCCTGGCGCTGTGGGTGGCGGCGATACTGGCCATCTGGGCCACGCCCGAGCTCACTGCCTGGCTCAATGCCCTGCTGGGACTCGGCTGGGAGGCCCAGCACCTGTTCCTGGTGGTGGGCTGCCTGGCGGGGCTCAGCCTGGGCTCCAGCCAGTCCGCCAGCCGCGCCCTGGTGGGGCTGTTCTCGCCGCAGCGCAAGGCCGCCGAGTTCTTCGGCTTCTGGGGCCTGGCCAACAAGCTGGCCGGCGTGGGGGGGATCATCGGGCTGGGCCTGCTGCAGTCGGTGGTCGGGCTGAAGGCCTCCATCCTGCTCTGCGCCGCGCTGTTCATCGTCGCCATCCTGATCTGCCTGGGCGTCAACCAGGCCCGCGGCCAGCAGGCCGCCAGGGACTGGGAGGCGCGCAACGGCAGGTAAACCCACGATCGCGGCGCTCGACGCCCACGGGCAAGCGGGAGGGGCGCTGGTTCGCAGGGAGCGAACCGGCAACGCCGGTGGCTGTGGTCCGGGGGGGCCGTCGCGCTTCGCTGGCGACATCAAGCCGCCCTTGCCTGTGCCGGCGTGATGCCTGCTGAAATGTCTCGAGCTTACTCGGGGCGCTCGAGGGCGAAGCGGTCGGTGCAGCGGCTGTAGTCGGCGCCGGCCATGCGGCCGATGGGGCGCAGGGCCTCGAGATCCACATGGCGACCGTTCCAGACCGAGGCGTCGGCATGGATCACCGTCACCTCGGCGAGCACCAGGTTGCCGGCCAGGGGCCGGTCGCCGAAGCGGATGACGTCGCGGACCCGGCAGCCGAAGGCCACCGGCGCCTCCTCGATGCGCGGCACCCGAAGCTCGCCCAGGGGCGCCTTGGTCAGACCGGCATGGGCGAACTCCTCCTCGCCCCGGGGCAGGCTGGCGCTGGTGGCGTTGAGAGCCTCGGCCAGGGCCTCCCCGCCGATGTGCACCACGCACTCTGCCACCTCGTCGAGGTTGCGGATGGTGTCCTTGGCGGCCCCCTCGCCGTTGAGCAGCGGCGAGAAGGCCAGTACCGGCGGGTCGACGCTGGCCACGTTGAAGAACGAGAAGGGTGCCAGGTTGGCTCGGCCCGCGGCATCCACGGTGGCGACCCAGGCGATGGGGCGTGGCGCGATCGCCCCCGAGAAGAGCCGGTACAGGCTGCCGGTGTCGAGGCCGTCGACGGAGTGGGAAGCATCGCTCATGGGCGGGTCCTCGGCATGGGGGAGGGGCCTCATCCCAGCATGGGCAGGCGCGGGCGTCCAGTGGCATGATGCCAAAGGGGGAGAGGGCGCGACGAGGAGGGCGAATGACCGACCAGCGACAGGGGGTGAGGCGCACCGGGATTGGCATGATGCTGGTGTTCTGGGTGCTGTTCATCGGCCTCGGCAGCTGGTGGCTGCAGGGCATGCTGGCGCATCGCGAGAATCCCAACGCCCACCTGGTCAATGCCGTGACCGGCGATGCCCTCACCCTGGAGCGCAACGTCTCGGGCCACTTCGTGGCCACCGGCCGCATCAACGGCGAGCCGGTGCCCATGCTGCTCGATACCGGGGCCACCTATGTGGCCGTGCCCGCCGGCCTGACCGACCGGCTGGGCCTGGAGCCGGAGGGCTCGGCCTGGTTCTCTACCGCCAACGGCCGGGTGCGTGGCCAGCTCACCACCCTCGACGAGGTCAGCCTCGGTGGCTTCGCCGCCCGTCAGGTGCGTGGCTCGATCAGTCCCGGTCTCGAGGACGGGGTGGTGCTGCTGGGCATGAGCTTTCTCGGGCGCTTCGATATCGAGATCCGCGGCGAGCGGATGGTGCTGCGGCTGCCACAGCGTAGTGAGGCGCCCTGACTGGCAGGTGGCCGTCGAGACGCTATGCTGGGAGCCCCATTCCCGATGTTGGAGGCCGAGCCATGGCCGTGATCCTGCAGATCCATTTCCCCTTTCCGGGCCCCTTCGGCGAGGCGATGGTCGATGTCCTGACGCCGCTGGCCCAGGGCATCAACCAGGAAGCCGGCCTGCGCTGGAAGGTCTGGACCGAATCGCCGGAGCGCCACCTGGCCGGCGGCATCTACCTGTTCGACGATGCCGTCAGCGCCGAGGCCTACCTCGACAAGCACAGCGCGCGGCTGGCCGACATGGGGGTCGAGGGCATCCAGGCGGAGATCCTCGAGGTCAACGAGGGCCTGACGGCGATCAACCACGGCCCGCTCGGAGACTGATGCCCGGCGCGTCTCGACAAGGAGTTCTGCCATGTCATGGATGCACACGCTCGGCCTGCGCTGGCCGATCCTCCAGGCGCCCATGGCCGGCGCCCAGGGCGTCGAGCTTGCGGTTGCCATTGCCGAGGCCGGGGGCCTCGGGGCCCTGCCGGCCGCGATGCTCGGGCCGGAGGCGCTGGATGCGGCCCTGCATGACTACCGCGCCCGCACCTCACGGCCCCTCAACGTCAATGCCTTCTGCCACGCCCTGCCGGCTGCGGATCCCGACGCCCTGGAGCGCTGGCAGGCCACGCTCGCGCCCTACTACGCGGAGTATGGCCTGGAAGTCCCCGCGCCACCGGCCGGCCCCGGGCGGCGGCCCTTCGACGACACGGCCTGCGACGTGCTGGAAGCCCATCGCCCCGCGGTGGTGAGCTTCCATTTCGGTCTGCCGGCCCCCGCGCTGCTGGCCCGGGTCAAGGCCTGGGGGGCGCGGGTGCTGTCCTCTGCCACCACCGTGGAGGAGGCCCGCTGGCTGGAGGCCCATGGCGCCGACGCGATCATCGCCCAGGGCCTGGAGGCCGGCGGTCACCGGGGCCACTTTCTCGACGACGATCTCACCACCCAGATGGGCACCCTGGCATTGCTGCCCCAGGTGGTCGAGGCCGTCGACGTGCCGGTGATCGCCGCCGGCGGCATCGCCGGCCCGCGCAGCGTGACCGCGGCGCGGGCACTGGGCGCCGCGGCCGTGCAGGTGGGCACGGCCTTCCTGGGGTGTCCGGAGAGCACCATCGGCGCGCTTCACCGCCAGGCCCTGACGTCGGGCGAGGCCCGGCATACCGCCTTGACCAACCTCTATAGTGGCCGCCCGGCCCGCGGCATCGTCACCCGGCTGATGCGCGAGCTCGGCCCGATGAGCGAGTCGGCGCCGCCCTTCCCCCTGGCCACGGCAGCGGTCGCGCCGTTGAGAGCCGCCGCCGAGGATGCCGGGTGCCGCGACTTCTCGCCACTCTGGGCGGGGCAGGATACCAGCGGCTGCCGAGCCATACCGGCGGCCGAGCAGCTGCGTTGGCTGGCGGGGCAGGCAGGCCTCTGACGACGCGGACGGCGGGCTGGTATCATGGATGCATGAACAGTGCCACCCCCGTCGCTCGCGTCACGGCCTCCCTGGCTGACCCCTTCTATTACCTGGCCAATTTCCAGTACGTGCTGGACTGGGTGGGCGGGCGACATGGCGACCTGCTGAGCGACACCGAACGGGCCTTCCTCGACGCCTTTCCCTGCCTGCCCCGGGCCTCCCGGGCGCTGCTGGTGCGCATGGTGATGCGCAAGGGCGAGCACTTCCGGACCTCCCGGCTCGCCTACGCGGAGATCGGCGCCACCGCCGACGCCCTGGCACCGCTGCTGGCGGCCGGCTGGGTGGACGCTGACCCGCCGCTGTCCCTCGACGAGCTGTTTCGCCAGCTGCGCCTGCCCGAGTTGCGCCAGGCCCTGGCCGAGGAGATCGCCGCCGCCGGTCTGGCCGCCGGTAGTGCCAAGGCCGTCCTGCAGGCGGCGCTGGCGCCGCGGCTGACCCGGCCACGGCGCCTCGCCGACTGGTGGCCCGCGGCGCCCGACGCGGTGGTGCGCCTGGCGGTCATGGCGCTCTGCGACCGCCTGCGACTGATGTTCTTCGGCAACCTGCGCCAGGACTGGTCGGAGTTCGTGCTCGCCGAGCTCGGCGTGCAGCGCTTCGAGACGGTACCCTTCGCCGCGGATTCCCGGGCCTTCCAGTGCCGGGGCGAGGTCGACGCCTACCTGGCCCTGCACCGGCTGCGCGAGCGCCTCGATGACGGCGAGTGTCCGCTGGCCCTGGCCGTCGAGGTGCCGGGGCGACCCGACAATCCCTGGCTGGCCGCCCGTCGCGTCCGGCTGCTGCTGCACCTGGGCCGCGAGGCGGAGCGCCGGGGCGAGGAGGCGACGGCGCTGGACTGCTACGCCGAGGCCGGCGCCGGCGAGGCGCGCATCCGCCGCTGGCGGCTGCTCGAGCGGCGCGGCGAGCATGCGCGGGCCCTGCAACTGCTCGAGACGGCCGAGGTGGCAGGCGGGCTCGCCGAGCCGGAGGCACAGGCCCTGGCGCGCCTGCGTCCGCGGCTGTGCCGCAAGCTGGGGCGGCCGGCCCCGCCCGCGGCGCCGGAGCCCCGCCCCGCGCGGCTGGACCTGCGGCTGGCGCCGGGGGCCGGCGGGGTCGAGCGGGCCGTGGCCGAGCACCTGGGCAGCGACGAGGCGCCGGTGCACTATGTCGAGAATGCCCTGGTCACCGGGCTGTTCGGCCTGCTCTGCTGGGAGGCGATCTTCGCGCCGCTGCCCGGCGCCTTCTTCCATCCCTTCCACAGCGGACCGGCGGACCTCGGCCGCGAGGACTTCGTGGCCCGGCGTCGCGACCGCTTCGACGCCTGCCTGGCCGAACTCGACGACGACCGCTATCGCGACACCCTCCGAGCCCGCTGGCGGGCCAAGCAGGGCCTGGCCTCGCCCTTCGTGCACTGGGGCGCGCTGTCCGAGCCGTTGCTCGAGCAGGCACTGGCGTGCCTGCCGGCCGCCCACCTCAAGGCCTGCTTCGAGCGGCTGCTGGCCGACCCCCGGGCCAACCGCGCCGGCCTGCCGGACCTGATCCAGTTCTTCCCGCGGGCCGCGCCAGGCGAGCTCCGCTACCGGCTGATCGAGGTCAAGGGGCCGGGGGACCGCCTGCAGGACAACCAGCGACGCTGGCTGGCCTTCTTCCAGGCCCACGACATCCCGGTGGTGGTCTGCCATGTCGGCTGGGAGACCCCATGAGCGGAGACAGCGCCGCGCCGGGCTATCGGGTCGCCGTCCGGGCGCTATGCGAGTTCACCGCCCGGCGCGGCGACCTGGACCATCGCTTCACCCCGGCCCCCAGTGCCCGCGAGGGCATCGAAGGCCATGCCCGGGTGGCGGCCCGGCGCGGCGAGGGCTATGAGGCCGAGCTGCCCCTCGCCGGATGCCGGGAGGGGCTGGTGATATCGGGGCGTGCCGATGGCTTCGACCCGGCAGCCAACCGTCTGGAGGAGATCAAGACCCATCGCGGCAACCTCGCGCGCATGGCCGACAACCAGCGCGCCCTGCACTGGGCCCAGGTGGAGGTCTACGGCGCCCTGCTGTGCGCCGAGCGAGGCCTGTCGCGGCTGACCCTGGCACTGGTCTACCTGGACATCGCCAGCGGCCGCGAGACGCTGCTGACCCGGGACGCCTCCGCGGCCGAGCTCGAGGCGGCGCTCGTGCGGCATTGCCGGGACTTCCTGGCCTGGGCCGAGCAGCAGGCAGCGCATCGCCAGCGTCGCGACGCGGCGCTGGCGGAGCTGGCCTTCCCCCATGCCGGCTTCCGCCCCGGCCAGCGGCAGCTGGCCGAGGACGCCTACCGGGCGGCGGCCACCGGGCGCTGCCTGCTGGTGGAGGCACCCACCGGCATCGGCAAGACCCTGGGAACGCTCTATCCCATGCTGGCCGCGATGCCCCGCCAGGGGCTGGATCGCCTGGCTTTTTTGACCATGAAGACCCCGGGGCGGCGCCTGGCCCTGGATGCCCTGGCCTCCCTCGGCGCCGCCGAGGGTCAGGCCCGCCTGCCGCTGCGGGTGCTGGAACTGGTGGCCCGGGACAAGGCCTGCGAGCATCCCGACCGGGCCTGCCACGGCGAGGCCTGCCCGCTGGCCGAGGGCTTCTACGATCGGCTGCCCGCGGCGCGCCAGGCGGCCGTGGCGCGTGGCTGGCTGGACCGGGCCGCGCTTCGCGAGGTGGCCCTCGACCATCGGGTCTGCCCCTACTACCTGGGCCAGGAGCTGGCGCGCTGGTGCGACGTGTTGGTGGGCGACGTCAACCACTACTTCGACGCCAGCGCCCTGATCCATGGCCTCGCCCGGGCCGACGGCACCCGGCTCGGCGTCCTGGTGGACGAGGCCCACAACCTGGTGGAGCGCGCCCGGGGCATGTACAGCGCCGAACTCGACCAGCGGCGGCTCAACCGGCTGCGCAAGGCCGCCCCGCCCACCCTGTCGCGGCCGCTAGGCCGCCTGGCCCGGCGCTGGCAGGCCCTGCTGCGCGAGGTCGACGACTGCGACTGGCAGGCCCTGGACGCGGTACCCTGGCGGCTGCTGGGGGCCCTGCAGCAGACGGTCTCGGCGGTCACCGACTATCTGGGCGAGCACCCGGCCGGCGGCGATCCGGCGCTGCAGGAGTTCCTCTTCGAGGCGCTGGCCTTCACCCGCCTGGCCGAGGCCTTCGGCGAGCACTCCCTGTGCGAGCTGCGCCGCCCGAGGCGCGGCCGGGCCGTGCTCGCCCTGCGCAACCTGGTGCCGGCGGACTTCCTGGCGCCGCGCTTCGCCACCGCCCACTCGGTGGTGCTGTTCTCGGCCACCCTGAGCCCGCCGGCCTACCACCGCGACCTGCTCGGCCTGCCCGGCGGCACCGTCGCCCGCCGGGTGGCCGCGCCCTTCGCCGCCGAGCAGCTCGAGGTACGGCTGCGCACCGACATTTCCACCCGCCTCCGGGACCGGGAGGCTTCGCTCACCCCCATCGTCGCCGAGCTGGCCGACCAGTACCGGCGTCGCCCGGGCCACTACCTGGCCTTTTTCAGCAGCTTCGCCTACCTGGAGGCGGCGCTGGCGCGCTTGCGGGAGGCCTGGCCGGCGATCCCGGTGCGCGCTCAGCACCGCGGCATGGACGAGAGCGAGCGGGAGGCCTTCCTCGCGGGCTTCGACCCAGGAGGCGCGGGGATCGCCTTCGCGGTACTCGGCGGGGCCTTTGCCGAGGGCATCGACCTGCCCGGGGAGCGGCTGGTCGGGGCCTTTGTCGCCACCCTCGGCCTGCCACCCTTCGACCCCCTCAACGAGGCCCTCAAGTCACGCCTCCAGGCCCGCTTCGGCTGCGGTGACGACTACGCCTACCGGGTGCCGGGAATGATCAAGGTGGTCCAGGCCGCGGGACGGGTGATCCGCGGCCCCGAGGATCGCGGCGTGGTGGTGCTGATGGACGACCGCTTCGCCCGCCACGAGAATCGCTCGCTGCTGCCCGACTGGTGGCGGATGGGCTAGCCCGGCTCAGGCGCCGCCCCGGGGGGGCTCGCCGCGGGGCTCGCTCACCGAGGTGACGATCTCCTCGTCCGCCTCATAGAGATCCTCCAGCTCCCGGGCCGCCTCCTGGATGGTCTGGATCTGCTGCTTTTCGTTGCCGAAGGCCTCGAGCTGTCGCAGCAGGGCCCGCTCGTCATGGGGGCGGAAGGTATCGATGGTGTGCTGAGCCCGGTCCCGGGGGATGCCCAGGCCCACCAGCACCTCCCGGGTCAGCTCCAGGCTCGCCGGCATCAGCTCGCGGATGATGTCATGGACCCCGGCACGCATCAGCAACTGGGCGTGATAGCGGTCCCGGGCCCGGGCATACAGCCGCAGGTGGGGGAAGCGTCGCCGGACCCGCTGGACGATGCGCATCGAGGCCTCGATGTCGCCCACCGCCACCACCAGCACCCGGGCCTGGTCGGCGCCGGCGGCCTCGAGCAGGTCCAGCCGCGAGGCGTCACCGAAGTAGACCTCGTTGCCGTAGCGACGCACGAACTCGACGTGGTCGGCATTGATGTCGAGGACCGTGTAGGGAATCTTCAGCCCCTGCAGGGCACGGCCCATGATCTGGCCGAAGCGCCCGAAGCCGGCAATGATGATCTGCGGCGCGGTCTGCGGGGGGCGATCGAAGTCGCGCCGCGGCCGGCGGGCCTTGAACAGCGGGCGCACCAGCCGGGCATGGGCCAGGAAGAGCACCGGGGTGGCGGCCATCGACAGCGACACCACCAGCACCAGCAGGCCGACCAGCGCCGGGTCCAGCAGGGCGGCGGCACCGGCCGCGGTGAGCAGCACGAAGCCGAACTCGCCGCCCTGGGAGAGCAGTGCGCCGAGGTTCAGGCCGGCGCGCCAGCCGGTGCCGTAGGCCCGGGCCGCGGCCACCACGCTCAGCCACTTGGCAGCGAGCAGCAGCGCCGTGAGGGCGAGGATCAGGCCCGGCCGCTCGGCCAGCAGGCCGATCTGCGCGGTCATGCCCACCGCCATGAAGAACAGCCCCAGCAGCAATCCCCGGAAGGGCTCGATGTCCGCCTCGATGCTGTGGCGGTACTCCGAGTCGGCCAGCAGCACCCCGGCGATGAAGGCGCCGAGCGCCATGGACAGCCCGGCGAGCGCCATCAGCAGGGCGGCGCCGATCACCACCAGCAGGGCGGTGCCGGCGAAGACCTCGCGGCTGCGGGTGGCGGCGGCAAAGCGGAACAGCGGCCGCAGCAGGTAGCGGCCGCCGATGATCAGTCCGGCGAAGGCGCCCACAGCCACCAGCACCTCGCCGAGCAGGGTGAACCAGCCGCCGGCCATGGGCGAGTCGGCGGTCAGCAGGGGGAGGGCGGCGAGAACGGGGATCGCCGCCAGGTCCTGGAACAGCAGCAGGGCAAAGGCGTAGCGGCCGTGGCGGCTGGACAGCTCGCCGCGTTCCCCCAGCAGCTGCAGCACCAGGGGCGTGGAGCACAGCCCCAGGCTGAAGCCCACCACCAGGGCGGCGGAGGGTGCCAGGCCCAGGGCCAGGGCGCCGAGGGTGAGCACCAGGGTGGTCACTGCCACCTGCAGGCAGCCGAAGCCGAACACCGCCTTGTGCATCAACTTGAGGCGCGCCGGCTTGAGCTCCAGGCCGATGACGAACAGCAGGAAGACGAGGCCCACCTGAGAGAACTGCAGCACCGCCTCGGCATCCGGGACCAGGCCCAGCACCGAGGGGCCAATGAGCACGCCGGCGATCAGGTAGCCAAGTACCTCGCCAAGCCCCAGGCGCTTGACCAGCGGCACGATCAGCACGGCGGCGGCGAGAAAGATCAGGACGTTGTAGAGAAGGTCGATGGCCAAGGGAGCATCCTTTCGGCTCGAGTCAACACAAGATGGCGACCGGCGTTCATCATACCGCACGGGACCGCCTGGTGTTCCAAGCAAGGAATGGGCCAGTTCGCCGAGGCGCGAGGGCCAGGGGCACGCAGGCTTCACCGGCCATCGGGAAACGCAGCCACACGCACGGGGTGCCATGCTGTGGGTACACACCCCGACCTGGAGATTGATCAGGAGGTGCGGCATGTCTGGACGTTTTCCCGCGCGGCAGGACGGTGTCCTGTATCTGACCGAGGGCGGTTCGGAAACCGAGATCATGTACAAGTTCGGGCACAAGCTGCCCCATTTCGCCATGTTCCCGCTGCTTGACGACCCGGCGGCCGTCGCCGACCTGCGCGGCATGTACGAGCGCTATCTCGAGGTCGCCGCCCGGCATGGCTTCGCCGCCATGATGGGCGGACTCGACTACCGGGCGAGTCCGGACTGGGCCGAGCGGTTGGGCTATTCGCGTGCGGGGCTCGCCGAGATGCAGCATCGGGCGATCGACTTCCTGCGAGAGGTCTCGGCGCCGTATCGGGAGCGGCTGCCGGCCATCCTCGTCCTCGGCGTCGTCGGGCCGCGCGGCGATGCCTACGGCACCGGTGGCGACATTACCGCCGCCGAGGCCGAGGACTATCACGGCGTCCAGCTCGAGACCCTCGAGGCGGCAGGCGTCGACGGCGTCTGGGCGGCAACCTTCAACAGCGTGCCCGAGGCGATCGGCCTCTCCCGGGCCGCGGCCGACATCGGCCTGCCCCTCAACCTGTCCTTCACTCTGGACAGCCGCTGCCGGTTGGCTTCGGGGCCCAGCCTGCGTGAGGCGATCGAGGCAGTGGATGCCGAGACGGGGGCGTCGGCCCCGGACTCCTATGGCCTCAATTGCTCCCATCCGCTGGAGTTCGCGCCGGCCCTGGAGCCCGGCGACTGGATCCAACGGCTACGCAGCCTGCGTCCCAATGCCGCGCGGATGGACAAGATCGCCTTGTGCAAGCTCGGTCACCTGGAGGAAGGGGATCCGCCCGAGCTGGGTCGCCTGATGGGTGATCTGGCGCGTCGCTACCCGCATATCGATATCTGGGGCGGATGCTGTGGAAGCTGGGAGACGCATCTCGAGGAAATCGCCCGCAATGTGCATCAGGCGAGGAGCGGCATCGTCCCTTGACCGCCAGTGTCGAGGCCCGACGAGGCAGCGCTTAGGGGGGGAGCCGCTCGCGTTGGTGTTGGCGCCGGTCCCGGAAGGCGATGGGGTAGGGGAAAGAGGGCCGGCCGGCGAGGCATGGCGCCTCATGGGCGGTGCCGGTATTCGTCGGCCTGTCTCCGCATTCCGGAGACTCGGGCCGCGGCGCCACCGGCCCCGCTGGATATCTCTGCTACCAGGGTGACCGCCAAGCTGTGCTGGGCGACAATCCCACTGGATCACCAATCCACGATCCCCGGGAGGCCCCATGCGACTCAATGCCGATTTTTCCCGCCGGGCGGTGGTTACCCCCGACCAGTACCGCTGGGTGGAGTCCCCTACACCCGGGGTCGAGCGGATGATGCTCGATCGTGTCGGCGAGGAGGTGGCCCGGGCTACCTCCCTGGTGCGCTATGCGCCGAATAGTCACTTCCCGCGCCACGAGCATGGCGGCGGGGAGGAGATCCTGGTGCTGGAAGGCGAGTTCGCCGACGAGCACGGTAGCTATCCGGCGGGCTGCTACCTGCGCAATCCCATTGGCACCAGCCATGCGCCGCGGGTGGGGGAGCAGGGCGCGACGATCTTCGTCAAGCTGCACCAGTTCGCGGCGGCGGACACCGCCCGGACGGTCATCGACACCCGCTCCGGCACCTGGACGCCGGGCCAGGCCGAGGGTGTCGAGGTGATGGTACTGCACGACGTCGCGGGCGAGCACGTGGCCCTGGAGCGCTGGGCCCCGAATACCCGCTTGCCGTCCCGTGCCCACCGGGGCGGCGAGGAGATCCTGGTGCTCGACGGCCGTTTCCACGACGAGCATGGCGACTACCCCGCCGGCACCTGGCTGCGCAGCCCCCCTGGCAGCCAGCACACGCCTTTCACCGGCGAGGAGGGCGCACTGCTCTACGTGAAGGTGGGGCATCTGCCGCCTGGTTAAGGCACCGCTGGGTTACCGGCGCTGACAATTCTCGTTCGACCGCGATTGTGCGTTTCGCGGCCGCTGTGCTACCCCTAGGGACGGCACTTCGCCGAATGGAAATGGACAAGGAGGCGTCGCATGGGTATCGAAGTCGGTGGCTTGCTGGGCCTGATCTGGCTCATCATCGTCATCTGGGCCATCGTCAAGGTGGCCAAGAGCTCGGCCGGAGGGCTGGCCAAGCTGATCTGGATCCTGGTCCTGTTGTTCTTCCCGCTGGTCGGGCTGATCATCTGGTTGCTGTTCGGGCCCAAGGGCTAGCCGGGCCTAGCCTTCCTCTTCGGCGGGCGCCTCGCGGTCCAGCAGGGCCGCGAGCGCCTGGTGGTGCGCGTCGAGCCGGAAGCGCCGTGCCCCCTGCTCCCGCCAGGGATCTGCCTTCTGGCCCAGGCGGCGCAGCAGGTTGCGCATCGTCCAGTCCCGCGGGGCCGCACCACGCTCGACCTCCGACCATGACAGGGGCGTGGCCACCGGTGCGCCTTCCCGGGCGCGCACCGCATAGGGGGCCACCGCGGTGGCCCCGTAGGCATTGCGCAGCACGTCCAGGAACAGCCGTCCGCGGCGCTGTGCCTTGCGCTGTGCCAGGGTATAGCGGGCCGGGTGTCGCCGGACCAGCACCCGGGCGACATCCCGGGCGAAGCCCCGCACCGTGTCGAAGCCCTCGCCGCCGTCGAGCGGTACCACCACATGGAAGCCCCGTGAGCCGGTCGTCTGAACCCCGGGAGTGATCGACAGCTCCGCCAGTAGGTCGCGCAGGTCCAGGGCGGCGCGGCGCACCCTGGCGTCCTCCTCGCGGCCCTCCGCCGGGTCGAGATCGAAGATCAGCCGGTCGGGATGCTCGAGGTCGTCGGCCGGTGACAGATAGCGGTGAGGCGTGATCATGGCCTGGTTCGCCAGGTAGACCAGGGCCGCCCGGGAGTCGATGCGCGGGGCCAGGAAGTGGCCGCCCTCACGCCTGGGAAAACGCACCCGGGGAATCCAGTCGGGGAAGTACGTCGGTGCATCCTTCTGGTAGAACCCCTCTCCGTCGAGGCCGTCGGGAAAGCGCTGCAGGCTGACCGGGTTATCCGCAAGGTGCGGCACCAGGATGGGCGCGATCCTGTCGTAGTAGTCGATGAGGTCGCCCTTGGTCAGGCCTGTCCCGGGGAAGAGCAGCTTGTCGCGGTGCGTGATCGCCAGGCGGTGACCGTCGATGGTGACCGACTTCCCGTGGGCGCCTGCCTCAGGCATCGTCCGTTCCCTCCTCGGCGGCGACCTGTGCCAGGGTGCGCCCCGTGACGACGGACGCCGGCTCGCTGGAAGTGGGGTTGCGCCGGGCATCCGCGGCCGCGTCGTCGATCTTGACCAGCAGCCAGTCCTTGCCCTTGTCCAGCCGCGTGTGGATCAAGGCGTAGCCGCCGCGCAGCTTCTGCCCCTCCAGCCAGATGCTGGCGTGGCCCTCGGCAAGCTGCTCGGCGAGCGAGGGCGCGTCGTCGCCTTCCTTGAGGCTGCGGTAGCGGCCGCGATCCCAGATCAGCACGGTGCCGGCGCCATAGTTGCCCGTGGGGATCACGCCCTCGAAGTCGGCATAGGCCAGCGGGTGGTCTTCGGTGGGAATGGCCAGGCGCTTGACCCGCGGGTCGGTGGAAGGGCCCTTGGGGACCGCCCAGGACTTGAGCACGCCGTCGACCTCGAGGCGGAAGTCGTAGTGGAGGGTGGAGGCATCATGCTGCTGGACGACGAAGATCGGCCCCTCGTCCCGGCCACGCAGCGGCGTCTCGCCCATGGGCTCACGGGTGCGGCGAGGGTCGCGCTTCTCGCGGTAGCGGGCGAGCTTGTCGGTGGACGGGGACATGGCACTCGCTCCTATCGAGACCTGTCCCCCAGTCTAGCCGCTCGGGGCGAGCGTCAGGGCAGGTCCCGGGGCTCGCCCCGTTCGCACTTGACGCAGTCGAGTGCCAACCCCAGGCGGGAGCGCCGGCCTTCCGCGGTGGTCACCCAGGGCCGCTCGACCCAGGGCGGCTGGTGGCGCACGTGCTGGTTATGGCCGCAGGCCAGCTCGGCCACCCAGTGGCCTTCGTCGTCGCGATGATAGCCGATGATCGCCTGTCGCATGCCTCCTCCTCAGCGTGATCCCTCATAGCGGCGTAGATGGCCGTCGACGACCGCCTCGATATCGGCCAGGGTCGCCTCGTCGAAGGCCGCCATGCCGAGCCGACGCAGCAACGGTTCGCGGCCCACCAGGAAGAACACGATCTGGCCGACCAGGGTATGGGTCTCGAGGATCACCCGGCGATCGTCGACCGGACGATCGGTGAGACGGGCGATCAGGGAGCCGAGCGTCGCCTGGACGACCCCGAAGGCCTGGGCCTGGAGGATCTCGAAGGCCTCGCTGGGATGGACCTGCTCGCGCATTACCAGCAGCAGCCACTGGCGGCAGTCGTCGTCGGCGGCGAAGGTGCGCACCATGCGTCGGGTGATGGCGCGCAGCTTGACCAGGGCGGCGTCGCGCTCCTCGGGGACCATTGGTTCCCCCGCCTCGCCGAGCGCCAGGCGCTGGCGCAGCTGGTCGGCGATATAGCGGGCCGCCGCCAGGTAGAGCCCGTGCTTGTTGTCGAAGTGGTAGGCGATGGAGCCGATATTGGCCCCGGCCGCGTCGGCCAGCATGCGGGTGGTGGTGGCCTTGTAGCCGTGCTCGCCGAACAGACGGATGCCGGCCTGGATCAGCCGGTCCCGGGTGACGGCAGGGTCGGGGCGGGTGCGGGGCGCCATGGCGTCAGTCCCCCCTGGCCGGTGCGCGGGTGTCGATGCCGAAGAAGAGGGTATAGAGCACCGGCACCACGCCCAGGCTCATGACGGTGCCGATGCCCAAACCGAAGGCCATGGCCCCGGCCATGCCGTAGAACAGCGGGTCGCGGCCGAGGATCAACGGCAGGAAGCCGAGGATGGTGGTGATCGCCGACATCAGGATCGGCCGCAGGCGCCGCGCCGAGGCCTTGATGACGGCGTCGCGCCCGGACAGCGCGGGATCGGTGCGCTCGATATCGATGCGGTCGATCAGCACGATGGCGTTGTTGATGATGATGCCGGCCAGGCTGTAGATACCCAGTAACACCATGAAGCCGAAGTCGGCGCGGGTGGCCAGCAAGCCCAGAGCCACGCCGACGATCACCAGCGGGATGGTGGCGATGATCACCAGGGGCCGCTTGAAGGAGTTGAACTGGCCCACCAGCAGGATGAAGATCATCCCGATGCACAACGGCAGATTGGCCTGCAGCGCGGCCTGGCCCTCCTTGGACTCCACCACCACGCCGTCGAACTCGATCCAGTGGCCCGGCGGCAGCTCGGCCTCCAGCGCGCGCAGGGCCGGCTCCACTCTCGGCACCATGTCCTCGGCGGTGTACTGCCGGTTGCGCCCCTCGATGGTGATGGTGCGCACCAGGTTCTCGCGGTCGATGCGGTAGTAGCCGTTTTCCAGCCGGACCTCGGCCACCTGGTTCAGGGGTACGCCCTCCCCGGGGGTGCCCAGCGGATAGACGGTCAGTGACTTCAGGCGCTCGACGCTGCCGCGCTGCTCGTCAGCATAGCGCAGCATCACCGGGATGATGTCGTCGCCCTCGCGGTAGTGGCTCAGGTGGTAGCCGTCGATGGCCCCCGTGAGCGAGCGGGCGATATCCTCGGAGGTGATGCCGGCACTGCGGGCCCGGGCCTGGTCGACCTCGATGGACAGCGAGGGAATCCGTGCCTCCCAGCTCTGGCGGATGTCCCGAGCGCCCTCGAGGCCGCGCAGGACGTCCTCCACCGCTTCGGCTGCCGCGAACAGCACTTCCCGGTCCGGCCCCTTGACCTGCACCTGGAGCAGGGTGCTGTCGGAGGGGCCGAGGAACATCCGCGTGACCTGGGGCGAGAGGTCCGGGTGGCGGGTAGCCAGGAAGGTGCGGGTGGCATGGATCACCGCCTCGACCCGGTCGCGGTCGGCGACGTTTAGCACCAGGAAGCCCTTGTTGGGCGCCGGGTCGAGGGGCGTCAGGGAGAGCACGAAGCGGGGGCCGCCGAAGCCGGCATAGGCGGCCACGCTGGTGACGTCGTCGGCCAGGGCGGGAGCAGTCAACAGGGCATCGCTCAGGGCCTGGACCCGGCGGTCGGTGAGGTTCTCGGCAATGTCCGAGGGGAAGTCGATGGTCACCAGCACCTGGTTGCGGTCGGAGTCGGGGAAGAACTTCTTCGGCACCAGCTGCATCATCGCCACCCCGGCCACCAGGGTCAGGGCCATGGCGGCGAGGAACAGGCCCCGGTGGTGCAGCAGCCTGCCGAGCCCGCGGTCGTAGCGCCGGGCGACCCAGCCGAAGGCCCGGTCGGAGAGGCTGGGGGCCTCGCCGCCCGGCCCGTCAGTGGTCTCCCGGGCGGCTCGTGGGGTCTTCAGGAAGCGATAGCACAGCGCCGGGGTGACGGTCATCGACAGGAACCAGGAGCTCAGCAGGGTGATGGCGATGACGATGGAGATCGAGCGGGTGTACTCGCCGGAGGCATGTTCGGCGAGCATCAGCGGCAGGAACACCAGGATGGTAGTCAGGCTGGACGACAACAGCGGCAGGGCCAGTTCGGCGCCTGTCTCGCGGATGGCCTGGTCGCGGTCGTTGCCGGCTTCCAGCCGGGTCTTGAAGTCCTCGGCGACGACGATGGCGTTGTCCACCAGCAGGCCGAGGGCGATCACCAGGGTGGCCAGGCTGGCCCGCTGCAGGGTCAGTTCCGCCAGGCCCATGATGGCCAGCGTCACCAGCATGACCGTGGGGATGATCGAGCCGACGATCAGCCCGGTGCGCAGGCCCAGGAAGAGGATTACCACGCCCAGCACGATGGCCAGCGTCTGCATGACGCTGGCGGTCACCCCGTAGACGGCATTGGCCACCTGGTCGGGCTGGAAGGTCATGATGTCCAGGCGGTAGCCGGCCGGCAGGGTGGTGCGGATCGCGTCCAGGCGGGCCTGGATGGCCTGGCCGAAGTCCAGCACGCTCTGGCCCTCGAGCATCGAGACCGCGAAGACGATGGCGGGCTCGCCGTTGAAGTAGGCGGGCTTGTCCGCCGGGTCCTCGTAGCCGCGGCGGATCTCGCCCAGGTCGCGCAGTCGCAGGGTGCCGCCGTCGGGCAGGCGCAGCTCGGTGTCGCCCAGTGCCGCGAGGCTGTCGAATTCGCCGCTGACCTCCAGGGCCAGGCGCTGCTCGCCGGCCTCGACGATGCCGCCGGGAGGGAAGATGTTGCGACTCTGGATCTGGCCGGCCAGGTCTCCCGGGGAGAGGCCGAGCTCCGCCAGCCGCGCCTCGGCGATATTGATGAAGATGCGCTGATCCTGAAGGCCCAGCAGCTCGACCTTCTTGGTGCCGGCCACCTCATACAGGGCGGTGCGGATGTGTTCGGCGATCTCCTGCTGCTCGGCCTGGGGGAAGTCTGTGGCGGTGAGCGCCGCGGTGACCACGGCCACGTCGCCGAAGTCGTCATTGAGCACCGGGGCCCGGGTGCCGGCCGGTAGCGCCGGGCGTGCCGCCTCGACCTTCTGGCGGACCTCGTCCCAGATCTGTTCCAGGTCGAAGTAGCGGTCCTGGATCTCTACATGGAGGATCGAGCGGCCGCGCATGGAGGTCGAGCTGATCCGCTCGACCTCGCCGATGGTGCGGATGCTCTCCTCCAGGGGCTTGGTGATGTTCTCCTCGACCTGGGCGGCCGGCAGGCCGGGGAAGGCGGTGGTCACCACCGCCTCGCGCACGGTGATTTCGGGGTCCTCCCGGGCCGGCAGGGTGAAGTAGCTGAACAGGCCATAGAGCATGGCCACCAGGGTGGCCAGGTAGAAGACCGGACGGCGCTGCAGGGCGAGCTGGCTCAGGTTCATGGCGGCCTCAGTTGTAGCGTTCCGGCCCGTGGCCGAGCAGGCTCACGGTCTGGCCGGGGCGCACGAACTCGGCGCCGCGGGCCACGATGCGCTCGCCCGGTGCCAGTGCGCCGCGCACCGAGGCCCGGCCATCCGCCATCGTTACCACCTCCACCGCGACCCGCTCCAGCCGCCGGTCGTCGGTGATGCGCAGCACATGGGCGCGTCCCTCGCCGTCGAAGACCAGGGCGGTCATCGGTACCGGCAACCGCGGCGTGGCTTCGCCGGCGTCCTCGTCCAGCGACAGCTCGACCCGGGCGGTCATCCCCGAGCGTAGCCCGGGGGGTGGGGCGTCCACTGCCAGGATCACCGGGTAGTCGTTGGAGGAGCGAGGCTGGGTGCCCAGGTGGCGCAGGGTAGCGGCGCTTTCGGCGTCCCCCAGGGCGGGCAGGATGACGCGGTGCGTCGAGCCCGCCGGGAGGGCGCCGACCAGCGTTTCGGGCACGCTGGTCTCCACCTCGAAGCCTTCCCGGTCGGAGATCACCTCGAGCACCGGCTGGCTGGCGCCGACCCGTTCGGAGGGCTCGGCCTGGCGCCGGCTCACCGAGCCGTCGAAGGGGGCCTCGAGGGTGGTCAGCGTCAGGTCGCGCTCGGCCAGCTCCCGGGCCGCCTGGGCCGACGCCTGCCGGGATTCGGCGGTGCCCAGGGCGGCCCGGGCGGCGTCCAGCCGGGTCTCGCTGACATAGCCCTTGTCGGCGAGGCTGGCCTGGCGCTGGTAGTCCTGGCGCTTCTCGCGCAGCACTGCCTGGGCCTCGCGCTCCTCGGCACGCCGCTGTCGGGCCACCAGCCGATAGCGGGCGTCGTCGAGCTCGGCCAGGACGTCACCGGCGACGAAACGCTCGCCGACCTCGACGTTCAGGCGGCGGATCTCCCCGGGGATCTCGAAGCTCAGGGTGGTGCGCTCGGCGGCCTTGACCCGGCCCGAGAGGCGCGTGATGGCGGCTCCGTTGCCGGCCTGGATGACGTGGCTGTCCACCACCGTGGGCGGTGGCTCGGGGGGCGGTCCCGCCTCCGGCGAGCAGCCCGTGGCCAGCAGTGACAGGATGGCCAGCAGCCCCCAGATGGCCGAAAGGCGGTTGAACGACATGGCTGCGGTCCTCGCGTGCGATCGTCGGGCATCGATACGCCCGAGGCGTTGCCGGCAGTGTATTAATCATTTGATTAAATCGCAATTCTGTCGGGAACGGACAGCCGGGGTCAACGACGTCGCCCCGCCCGGCAGGGCCGGGCGGGGCGACGTTGCGCGGCCCCATCGGCCAGACGGGCCGAGGGGGTGAGCGTGTGCGTCAGCTCGAGGCGGTGGGGCTGGGCCCGGGCATGACGCTGGCCGCACTGGCGGCCCCCAGGTCGCTGGCGATGGGCTCGTCCTGCGCTTGCCACAGCTCGCGCTCCGCCTCGCTGGCCTTCGGCGAGAACAGCCCGGTCTGCGCATAGAGCAGGCCGATCACCGGCGACAGCCAGCAGGCGAAGGCCAGCGGGATATACAGCAGGTTCACGACATTGCCCTCGACGATGCCCAGCCCCAGCGCGCTGATCACGAAGGCCCCGCCGGCGTTCCAG
>NZ_RXNS01000028.1 GCF_003966155.1 Halomonas nitroreducens | reverse complement strand
TTCCAGCTTCCAGCTTCCAGCTTCCAGCTTCCAGCTTCCAGCTTCCAGCTTCCAGCTTCCAGCTTCCAGCTTCCAGCTTCCAGCTTCCAGCTTCCAGCTTCCAGCTTCCAGCTTCCAGCTTACCGCCGTACCGGCCGCTTCTGCAGCTTGCGCTGCAGGGTACGCCGGTGCATGCCCAGCGCCCGGGCGGTGGCGGAGATGTTGCCGTCGTGTTCCTGCAGCACCTTCTGGATGTGTTCCCAGGTCAGGCGATTGATCGAGGGCGGGTGGTCCGCCACCTCCGCCTCCGGGTCGCCTTCCTCCTTGGCCAGGGCGGCGAGCACCTCGTCGGCATCCGCCGGCTTGCACAGGTAGTTCACCGCGCCGAGCTTGATGGCCTCCACCGCCGTGGCGATGCTCGAGTAGCCGGTCAGCACCACCACCCGACAGTCGGGGACCAGCTCCAGCAATTCCGGCAGCAGCTTGAGCCCCGACTCCTGTTCCAGCTTGAGGTCCAGGGTGGCCAGTTCCGGCTGGTACTTGCGGCCCAGGGAGAGAGCCTCCGCGGCATCGTGGGCCACCAGCACCTCGAAACCGCGCCGGCTCATGGCGCGATGCAGCACATGGCAGAACATCTCGTCGTCGTCGATGATCAGCAGGCGTTGGGCGATGTCTTGCATGGCATCCTCGCAGGGGAATCGATGACCGGGCGGATCAGGCCGCGGGGTCGCTTCGGGGCAGGGTCACCTCGGTCAGGGTGCCGCCCTCGGGGTGATTGTACAGGCTCACGCCGCCACCGAAGCGATTGATGGTGGCATGGGTCAGAAACAGGCCGATGCCGAGCCCCTTGCTCTTGGTGGAGACGAAGGTGTCGCCCAGCTGGTCGGCGATGGACAGCGCCACGCCGGGCCCATGATCGCGGATGTCGATCACCACTTCCTCGTCGTTCCAGTCGAGCTGGATGCGGATGTCGTCGGGGTTGGCGTCGGCGGCGTTGTTGAGCAGGTTGGTCAGCGCCTGGTCGAGGGTGGCGTCCACCGCCAGCCTGGGCTGGCCGCGACGCCCGGCGAACTCGAGGCGGTGCGACACGTCCGGGCGTAGCACCAGCCAGCGCTGCACCACGGCGGCCAGCCACTCGCCGGCCTCGCGGACCTCGGGCTGGGCCATGCGGCGACGATCGGCGCTGTCCACCAGCTGGCGCAGCCGCGACTTGCAGGTGTCGACCTGCTGGCGCAGCAGGTCGATGTCCGTTTCCAGCTGGGTGTCGCCCCGGGCGTCCTCGCGCATTTCCTGGAGCAGCACCGCCATGGTCGACAGCGGCGTGCCGAGCTCGTGGGCGGTGCCGGCAGCCTGGGTGGCCACGGCGAGTACCTGCTCGTTGCGCAGCGCCGCCTCGCGGGTGCGCGACAGCGCCTGCTCCCGGCCGCGCAGGGCCCGGGCCATCTTGTAGAGGAAGAAGGTCACCAGACCGGCGGACAGCGCGAAGTTCAGCCACATGCCCAGCGTATGCAGGTTGATGGTGGTCTCCGCTTGGGGCATGCCCAGCTGCGGTACCGGCTGGTAGAAGACCATCAGGAAGCTGTAGCCGGCCATGGCCGCGGCGGCGATGGCCCAGGCGTGGCGCCAGGGCAGGGTGGCGGCGGCGATGGTCACCGGCACCAGGTAGTAGTTGATGAAGGGGTTGGTCGAGCCGCCCGTGAAGTAGAACAGCAGGGTCAACCCGCCCACGTCGGCGAGCAGGTGGATCAGGTACTCGCGGTGGGTGACGGCGCGGGGACGCCCCAGGCGCCACCAGGTGGCGACGTTGATCAGGCCCATCACCAGGATCACCCCGATCACGGCGGGAAGGTCCAGGGCAAACCCCAGCCCCTCGATGCCGATGATGATGCCGGCCAGGAAGCCGGTCCAGGTGATCCCGCGCACGATGGTCAGGCGCACCAGGTTGCGGTTGGGGGTGGACAGCGGCAGGGGCAGGGCGGCTTGCATGGTGACTCCGCAGGCGGACGGTGCCGGGATGATAACCGATTGGCCCGCTGTGCCGCCTCTCCGGCCCCGCGGCGATGTGTCGCCCGGCTGCCCCCGGCGGGCCCAGCCTGTATATTGGAGGTTGCGAATTCTTGCCGATGGGCGCCGTTCGATGCGTAGACTGCTGATCCCGCTGATGATTCTTGCCCTGGGCGTGGCGGCCTTCGTGGGCCTGAGGGTGACCCGCCCCGAGCCGGCCACGGTGACGCCCCAGGAACGCAGCTGGCGGGTCGAGACCCTGACCGTGACCCTCGCCGATCGGGTGCCGGTGTTGCCCCTGTATGGCGAGATCACGGCCCCGGAGCGGGTGACGGTCACCGCGCCGCTTACCGCCCGGGTGGCCGAGCGGCCGGTGCGCGAGGGCCAGCGCGTCGCCGTGGGCGACCTGCTGGTCGCCCTCGACGACGCCGACACCGGTCCCCCGGTGGCGCGCGCCGAGGCCCGGGTCGCGGATCTCGAGGCCCAGATCGCGGCCGAGCGCATCCGCCACGAGCGCGACCAGGCCGCCCTGGTGCGCGAGCGCGAGCTGCTGGACAACGCCCGGCGCCAGCTCGAGCGCAACCGTTCCCTGGTGGCCCGCAACCTGGCCTCCCAGGCGGACCTCGACGAGGCCCGGGATGCCCTGGCGCGGGCGCGGGTCACGGTCAATGCCCGGGAGGGCAGCATCGCCGAGCACCCGGCCCGCCTCAAGCGCCTCGAGGCGGGGCTCGCCGAGGCCCAGGCCGGCCTCGCCGAGGCCCGACGGGATGCCCAGCGTGCCCGGGTCGAGGCGCCCTTCGACGGCATCGTCACCGGCATCGCCGCCGCCCCCGGGGAGCGGGTCGGCGAGGGCGCCGAGCTGCTGTCCGTCTACCCGCGGCAGGGCCTGGAGCTGCGGGCCACCATTCCCCGGGCCTATCAGGCCGAGCTGGCGGCGGCGCTGGCCGCCGGCCAGCGCCTGGTGGCGCGCGGGGAGGGCGCACGCTTCGTGCTCGCCGGCCTGGCCGGCGAGAGCGAGCCCGCCGGCGTCGAGGCGATCCTGCGCCTCGAGGGCGAGAGCGCGGGGCTGCGTCCCGGCAGCCTGGTGGACGTGCGCCTCGAGCGCCCGGTCGCCGAGGATACCCTGGCCGTGCCGGCCAGCGCCCTCTACGGTGACGATGTGCTCTACCTGATGGATGGCGACGGGCGCATGCGCCGCCTGACGGTGACCCGCCGCGGCCAGGTGCCGGGGCCCGACGGCGAGAGCTGGGTGCTGGTGGCCGGCGAGGCCCTGGCCGATGGCCAGCGGGTGATCACCACCCACCTGCCCAATGCCGTCCAGGGCCTCAAGGTCGAGCGCGACACCGGCGGGGAGGGGGCATGAGCGCTCGCCGAGGGGCGATCGGCTTCTTCGTCCATCACCGCGTGGCCGCCAACCTGGTCATGCTGGTGATGCTGCTGGGCGGGGTTCTGGGGCTGGCGCGGATGAACATCCAGTTCTTCCCGAGCTTCGCCCTGGACGTGGTCAGCGTGCGCACCGTGTGGACCGGCGCCGCCGCCGAGGACGTCGAGCAGGGCGTGACCATCCCCCTGGAGCAGCGCCTGCGCAGCCTCGACGGGCTCAAGCGCATGACCTCCACCTCGGCCCAGGGCGTCTCCAGCATCACCCTGGAGTTCCAGGAAGGCGCCGATCCGGTGCTGGCCCTCGACGACGTCCGCCAGCAGGTCGACGAGTTCACCAACCTGCCGGCGGACGCCGAGCCGCCCCGCGTCAGCCGGGTGGCTCGCTACGAGCCGGTGGCCCGACTGCTGGTGCACGGCGAGGTCTCCGAGCGGGAACTGCGGCTGCTGGCCAACCGCTTCGAGGACGCCCTGCTGCAGGCCGGCATCGACCGGGTCGAGACCCAGGGCCTGCCCGAGCAGCAGATCAGCATCGAGGTGCCGGCGGCGCGTCTCCAGGGGCTGCAGCTCAGCCTCGACGAGATCGCCGAGCGCATCGACGTGATGTCCCGGGACCTGCCCGCGGGACTGCTCGGCCAGCAGGACAGCACCCGCGAGCTGCGCTCGGTGGAGCAGCGCCGCAGTGCCGCGGGCTTCAGTGAGCTGCCGATCCTCAGCAGCGATCGGGTCCAGCTGCGCCTGGGCGATATCGCCACCATCCGCCGGGAATCCCGCGACGGCCAGGTCACCCTCAGCCAGGATGGCCGGCCGGCGGTGGAGCTGCAGCTGCAGCGGGCCGAGAACGGCAACTCCCTGGCGGCCGCCGAGACCCTGCAGCGCTGGCTCGACGAGACCCGCCCGCAGCTGCCGCCCACGGTCCACCTCGAGGTCCACGACGAGACCTGGCGGCTGATCGCCGAACGCATCGGGCTGCTGATCAGCAACGGCCTGGGGGGCCTGGTGCTGGTGCTCGGGCTGCTCTACCTCTTCCTGCCGGCGCGGGTGGCCCTGTGGGTGGCCATCGGCATTCCCACGGCCTTCCTCGGGGCCATGACGGTGTTCTGGGTGATCGGCGGCTCGGTGAACATGATCTCGCTGTTCGCGCTGATCATGGCGCTGGGGGTGATCGTCGACGATGCCATCGTGGTCGGCGAGGATGCCGATGCCCACTTCCGCCAGGGCGAGGCGCCCCGGCATGCCTCCGAGGGGGCGGCCAAGCGCATGGTCTGGCCGGTGCTGGCCTCGTCGCTGACCACCGTGGCGGCCTTCATGCCGCTGCTGCTGGTGGGCGGGGTGATCGGCAATATCCTCGGCGATATCCCGGTAGTGATGATCTGCGTGCTGGTCGCCTCGCTGCTGGAGTGCTTCGTGGTGCTGCCCGCCCACCTGCGCAATGCCTTCGTGCCGGGCGGGCCGCGTCGTGGCGGCCGATGGGCGCGGCCCCGGGAGCGCTTCGAGGCCGCCTTCGACGCCTTCCGCCAGGGCCCCTTCCGGCGCTTCTCGGCGCTGACCCTGCGCCACCGCGCCTCGACCCTGGCCGCGGCGGTGGCCGTGGTGCTGTTCACCCTGGGGCTGCTGATGGGCGGGCGGCTGGCCTTCAACTTCTTCCCCACGCCGGAGCCCAATGTGCTCTACGCCAACGCCGGCTTCGTCGCCGGCACCGACCGTGACCGGGTCGACCGGCTGCTGGCGCAGATGGAGGCGAGCCTCGCGGCCACCGAGGCGGCCCTGGGCGGCGGGCTGGTGCAGCACGTGGTGACCCGCCACGGGGCGACCCTGGCCGGCGGCGAGGCCTCCCGAGCCGGCGACAACCTGGGCTCGCTGATGGTCGAGCTCATTCCCTCCGACGACCGCGACGTGCGCAACGCCGAGTTCATCCGCGCCTGGCGGGAGCGCCTGGCGCTGCCGGCGGGGCTGGAGACCCTGACCATCACCGAGCGCAGTGCCGGCCCGCCCGGCAAGGACGTCAACGTGCGCCTGACCGGGGAGTCGGCGGAGGCGCTCAAGCGGGCAGCCGAGTCCCTGGCACGCTCACTGGGGGAGCTGCCCGGGGTCTACGACACCGAGGACGACATGCCCTGGGGCCGGGAGCAGCTGATCTACCGGGTCAGTCCCCGCGGCGAGGCCCTCGGCCTGACCACCCGGGAGCTGGGGCGCCAGCTGCGCGCCGCCTTCGACGGCCGCCTGGTGCAGGTCTTCCAGGACGGCCCCGACGAGGTCGAGGTGCGGGTGCTGCTGCCCCGCCACCAGCGCGAGCGTCTGGAGACCCTGGCGCGGCTGCCGATCCGCACCCCGGACGGGCGCTTCGTGCCGCTGGACCAGGTCATGACCCTCGACCATCGCCAGGGCTTCGAGGCGCTGCGCCATGCCGACGGCCGGCTGGCGGTGGAGGTCACCGCGGAGGTCGATAGCGAAGTCAACAGCGTCGATCGCGTGCTCGCCGGGCTCGAGGCCTCGGTGCTGCCGGCGCTGATGCGCGACCATGCCGTGCGCTACAGCTTCGAGGGGCGCTCCGCCGACCAGCGCGAGACCTTCGCCGACATGCGCATGGGGCTGGTGGTGGGGCTCGCCCTGATGTACGTGGTGCTGGCCTGGGTCTTCGCCTCCTGGAGCCTGCCGCTGATCGTCATGGCGATCATCCCGCTGGCGCTGGTCGGCGCCCTGCTGGGGCACTGGCTGCTGGGGCTCGACCTGACCATGCTGTCGCTGTTCGGCCTCTTCGGCCTGTCGGGCATCGTGGTCAACAACGCCATCATCCTGGTGGCCTTCTACCGCCAGCAGCGCCGTCAGGGGCTGGCCATCGATGCGGCCCTCAACGAGGCGGTGGTGCAGCGGGTGAGGGCGGTGCTGCTGACCTCGCTGACCACCATCGGCGGCCTCACGCCGCTGCTCTTCGAGACCTCGCTGCAGGCGCAGTTCCTGATCCCCATGGCGGTGTCCATCGCCTTCGGCCTGGGGCTCTCGACCCTGCTGGTACTGGCGGTGATCCCGGTGCTGCTCAGCTACCTGGAGCACCTGCGCGCGCGCTTCGGGCGCCACGCGGCGGAAGCGGCGCACGCTGCCGGCCAGAACACCGCCTGACCGCCTCAGGGCCGCTCGGCATCCTCGGCGAGGCGAGCCAGCAGGGCGGGCTGGCGGGGCACCAGGCCGACCCTCAGGCCCAGCGGGCGAAAGACCCGGTTCATGCTGGCCATGGAGGCGTTGCCGGCATCCCGTTCGAGATCGGACAGGGTACGCCGGCTGACGCCCACCAGCTCGGCATAGGCGCCCTGGGACAGGCCCAGCACCTCGCGGCGCAGGTGGCGCAGCACCTGTCCCTCGCTGAGCTCGCCGCGCATCAGGCGCCGCAGCTGGTCCAGCAGGGCGGCCTCGCGCTCCTCGGGGGTCATGGGTGTCGGTTTCATGGTGCCAGTCCCCAGCGCGTCAACCGCTGATCGAGATGGCCGAGCCCCACCGCCGGCATGGTCAGGATGCGCTCGGGGACCCCGCGCGCCGCCAGGCGCTCCGCCAGGCCCTGCAGGCGGGCCCCGAGGCGCTCCAGCTCGGCCATCAGGCGGTCCGGCTCGACCAGCTCGCCGAGGGCCCGGGCGATCGCGGGCCAGTCGAAGTCGCCGCCCTGTTCCAGCGGCGGGCCCCACTGGGTGGTGCGCGTCACCCCCTCGGGATCGGCCTTCATGGGGGCGAAGTCGTAGACCGGGGCGTGCCAGATGCCCTCCGGGCGCTTGAGCAGGGCGGCGTTGCGCCCGTGGTTGTCGGAGTTGCCGAAGGCCACGTTGAGCAGGTCGCGCTTGACCCATTCGATCA
This sequence comes from Halomonas nitroreducens, assembly GCF_003966155.1. Lineage (GTDB taxonomy): Bacteria > Pseudomonadota > Gammaproteobacteria > Pseudomonadales > Halomonadaceae > Halomonas > Halomonas nitroreducens. The sequence goes on along the minus strand of NZ_RXNS01000028.1, from coordinate 28,720 downwards.
CGAAGCCCTCCCGGTCGAAGGGCTCGCCCAGCTCGCGAACCCGATGCTGGCGCTCGAGCAGGGTGACCAGCCGTGCCAGCACGGCCGGATGGCGCAGGTGGGTCCCCGGGGCCGCACCGAGCAGGGCATAGACGGACTCCAGGCCGAAGCGGCACAGCCGCCCCTCGCGGGCCTCGACGTCGAAGCGGGGCAGCCACAGCGAGGGGTAGCGTTCGCCCTCGGTCAACTGCAGGCCCTGGCGAGGCACGGTGTCGATGCCGAGATCGGCCAGTTCCCGGTAGTAGTGGTACTCGGCGCGCAGGATGGCGCAGTCGTCGGCGCTGCGCCGGCCGCGGGGAAACTTGACCAGGAAGTGGGCATCGAGATTGGTCGGGTCGTCCTGCCAGGTGTCGATCCATACCGCGTCGTCGGGCGTGCGCCGCACCAGCAGCTTGGGCGCCTCGCCGCCGGCGCCGGTGGCCCCGCCACTGGCGGCGCCCATCTGCTGGGCATACTCCAGGAAGTCGGTATGGCGCTCGATGACATCGCGCAGCGGGAAGCGCTGCGCCTCTAGGGTGCCGCCCGGGGGGCGAGGCGGCACGGCCTCGCGGATGCGCAGGTTGCCGACCGGCGCGATGGTGCCCTGGCGCAGCAGCTCGGTGTCCTGCTCGCCGGCGGCCAGGTCCTGGATGCCGAGGTGCTGGATCCAGTAGCGTCGGCTCGCCCCGGCCGGCATGATGTCCTCGAGAAAGCCGAACCAGCGTTCGCCGTGGTGGCGCATCATCAGCTCGACCGGCAGGGTCAGGCTGCAGGCATGCTCGTCGTCGTGGGACATCCACTGCAGAGCGTAGCCCTGCAGGTAGCCGAGCCGGGCGGGGCCGCGCGTGCCACGCTCCGGCTGCGGGAGTTCCAGCAGGGCCGCGTCGTGCCACTGGCCCTGGCGGTAGATCTGGATGGTGAGCTGCATGGTGGACCTGTTGAGCAGGATAGTGCTCATAGTCTAGCGCAATTGCCAAACCATGAGCATTACATTGCTCATAAGTGACTAGCCCATGTAGTTATTGAGCAAGATGTTGCTCATGGGTGCGTGCTGTGCCTGACACTTTGCCACCTGCTGCTCAGCTACCTGGAGCACCTGCGCGCCACGCCGCGGAACCGGCGCCGCTGCCGGCCAGGACACCGCCTGACGCCTCAGGGACGCTCGGCGCCCTCGGCGAGGCAAGCCAGCCGGGCGGGCTGGCGCTCTTCGGGTGTCAGTGGGACCGTCGTCCTGGAGCAGCCCCCAGCGCATACGCCGATTAATGCGCAGTCTCTGGCACATTATGCTGCTCAGCCCTCAGTGCCCGGTTGGTTGGTTCACCGACCGATGACGGCGGAGCAGGGTGCCTAGCGGCATCTCCGACTCAAGTCGGGACGCGGGGCGGGGACTTTCGAGAGCATGTCAGGCCGCGCAACTGAGGGCAATGGGGCGCGGTCAGGCCGCGTCGCGCCGTCCAATCGATGGACCCCTGTAGGCCAGGGTAGCGCCAGGTCATGGCGGGGCGGGCGATCGCGCCTGCGTCGAACCTCCACATCCCCTCGCGCGCGTCGCCCTGTCATTCTTTTGTCTTGTCAATAGGTTATGGGTAGTAGTCAGCGGCAGCCTGCGGGCCTTGATGCATCGCAATGCTCGGGGCTTGACTTGCCTCAATGTACGGCTGAGGGCGTAATCAGACTGGCTGAGCGGTGGCTAAATCAATAGAATGTGCCCCGCTTATTCAACTCTAATTCTGGAAGACCAATGGATCTGGTCTTCTCACAGTTTTTCATCGCAACAGGGCAAGGGAAGGCGTCCGGTATCAATCCCCGGGCGGTAGCGTGCCCGCCCGTCGCAGGATTCCTAACCTTTGATGGCCATCGAAGCCTGGCTCAGTGTGTTGTCTGTCGTGGCGGTATTGCTGGCGCTCACGGTCACCCGTATTGCCCCGGATGCCATTCTCATGGCAGCGCTCGCCTTTCTCGTGGTGACAGGAGTTCTCGAGCCGTCGCAAGCCCTGGTGGGCTTCTCCAATACCGGGGTGATGACCATCGCCGCCCTCTATGTGGTGGCCGCCGGGCTCAAGGAAACCGGGGCGGTACTGTGGGTCGCCAATGGCCTGCTGGGCCACCCGGCCACCCTCAAGCGGGCCCAGTTGCGGATGCTCCTGCCGGCCTCGACCCTCAGTGCCTTCATGAACAACACCACCGTCGTGGCCATGTTCATCCCGGCGATCCAGGAGTGGTCGCACAAGCTCGGCCTGTCCCCCTCCAAGCTGCTGCTGCCGCTGAGCTATGTCGCCATCCTGGGGGGCACCTGTACCCTCATCGGCACCAGCACCAACCTGGTCGTGGATGGCCTGCTGCAGAGCCAGAAAGGGGTCGCCCTGGGGATGTTCGACCTGGCCTGGGTCGGGGTGCCGTTGCTGCTGCTGGGCGGGACCTTCCTGATGCTGTTCGCCGATCGCCTGTTGCCGCGTCGGGAAGGGGTGATCGAGCAGATCGACCAGGCCCGCGAATACAGCGTCGAGTTCGTGGTCACCCAGGGCGGTCCCCTGGAAGGGAAATCCATCGCCGAGGCCGGGCTGCGCAACCTGCGCCATGGCTACCTGGCCGATATCGAGCGCGGCGAGCGGTTGATGACCGCGGTGCCCCCGGAGACCCAACTGGTCGGCGGCGACGTCCTGGTGTTCATCGGGGCGCCGGAATGTGCCCGCGAGTTGCGCCAGATCCGGGGGCTCACCCCGGCCAACGGCGACATCCACAAGCTGGATATCGCCAACCACCACCGCTGCCTGGTGGAGGCCGTGATCGGGCCGGATTTCGCCGGGCTCGGCCAGACGGTCCGGCAGTCGCGCATCCGCTCACGCTTCCAGGCCGTGATCCTGTCGATCTCGCGACAGGGGCGGCGCCTGCCGGGCAAGGTGGGGGACATTCGCCTGCAGGTCGGCGACACCCTGCTGATGGAAACCGGGCAGGACTTCGTCGATCAGTATCGCTACCGCAAGGACTTCCTGCTGGTCAGCGCCCTCAACGATTCGACGCCCCCCAACTTTCACAAGGCGCCCGTGGCGATCGCCGTGCTGGCGGGGCTGGTCATTGCCGCGGGGGTCGGCCTGCTGTCGATTCTGGAGGCCGCCCTGCTGGCGGGGGGCGGCATGCTCGTGACCGGCTGCATCACGGTGAGCAAGGCCCGCCGCTATGTCGATCTCTCGGTGCTGATCGTCATCGCCGCCTCCTTCGCCTTGGGTGCCGCGATGACCACCTCGGGCGCCGCCCAGGCCATCGCCGAAGCCCTGGTGGCGGACTGGATGTCGCCCTGGCTGGCCCTGGCGGTGGTCTATCTGCTCACGGTGCTGTTCACCGAGACCATCACCAACAATGCGGCGGCCGTGTTGATGTTTCCCCTCGCCATGTCGGTGGCCGACCACCTCGGCGTGAGCTATATGCCGTTTGCCATCGCCATCATGTTCGCGGCCTCGGCCAGCTTCATGACCCCCCTCGGTTACCAGACCAACCTGATGGTCTACGGCCCCGGCGGCTATCGCATGCTGGACTATCTCAGGCTCGGCGCCCCGTTGAGCCTGCTGGTCGGGGCCTCGGCCGTAGCGCTGATCCCGCTGGTGTGGGGGTTTTAAGCTAGAAGCTTGAAGCTGAAAGCTGGAAGTCACCCCAACATCAAAGCCCGAGCATTGAGGGGTTGCAGTTCCATTTTCTTCCCGCTTCAAACTTCCAGCCGCGAAGCGGCGCTCTTCCAGCTTGTTTCTAAAGGAGTTCTTGTGACCGATTTTGTGACAACCGAGCAGCGACAGCGCCTGGTGGAGGGCGTCGAGAGTGCCGGCCGCGACGTGCTCGACATCTATCGGCGGGACTTTGCGGTGGAAGCCAAGCACGACCAGAGCCCGCTCACCGAAGCCGACCTGGCCTCCCATCATGCCCTGGTGGCGTTGCTCGAGGCGGTGACGCCCGGCGTGCCGGTGCTCTCCGAGGAATCCGGCGAGGTTCCCTTCGCGACCCGCCAGACCTGGGCGCGCTACTGGCTTATCGATCCGCTCGACGGCACCAAGGAGTTCATCAAGAAGAATGGCGAGTTCACGCTCAATGTGGCGCTGATCGAGCAAGGCGTGCCCACCTTCGGCATCGTGCACGCCCCGGTACTCGGCAGCACCTGGTATGGGCAAGCCGGCCGGTGCGCGACCAAGCGGGAAGGCCACAAGCATCAGGCCATTCGCGTTCGCGCCTTGCCGGACCCGGCCGAGGCGCCCTGGAAGGTCGTTGGCAGCCGGTCGCACGGTTCCGCCGAATTCGAGGCCTTCTGCGAGCGCCTGCCGGCCCATGAGCGGGTCTCCATGGGCAGCTCGCTGAAGCTGTGCCTGGTCGCCGAGGGCGCGGCCGACCTCTACCCGCGACTGGCCCCCACCTGCGAGTGGGACACCGCCGCCGCCCAGGCCGTGGTCACCGCCGCCGGCGGCGAGGTGCTCAATGCCCAGACCCTGGCACCGCTGCGTTGCAACCAGCAGGACAGCGTGTTGAATCCCTATTTCATCGTCTGTGGCCAGCGGGACGAGCGCTGGGAGCGCGCGCTGCGCGCCGCGCTCCCAGCGCAAGCTTTAAGCGCGCCGCTTCGCGCTTAAAGCTTGAAGAGCGCCGCTTCGCGGCTGGAAGCTTGAAGCTGGAAGGGCGTCGCTTCGCTCCAAGCTGGAAGAGCGCCGCTACGCGGCTGGAAGCTAAAAGCTGGAAGAAACCCCAAGATCAAAACCAAGGCATCAAAGGGGGCGTTGCTTTTTCTTCAAGCTTCCGGCTTCAAGCTTCCAGCTTCAAGCTTCCAGCTTATAGCGCTCCCCACTGCCATTGAACCTGAATTCCCGGAAACCCCATGATCGAGATAACCCCCGAACGCCAGACTCACCTCAAGCAGCTCGAGGCCGAGTCGATCCATATCATCCGCGAGGTGGCCGCCGAGTTCCGCAATCCGGTGATGATGTATTCCATCGGCAAGGACTCCTCGGTGATGCTGCACCTGGCGCGCAAGGCCTTCTACCCCGGGCCGCCGCCGTTCCCGCTGATGCACGTCAATACCACCTGGAAATTCCGCGAGATGATCGCGTTCCGCGACCGCATGGCCGCGGAGTCCGGCATGGAGCTGATCGAGCATATCAACCAGGAAGGGGCCGAGGCGGGCATCAATCCCTTCGACCACGGCTCCAGCGGCTACACCGACGTGATGAAGACCCAGGCCCTCAAGCAGGCCCTGGACAAGTACGGCTTCGATGCCGCCTTCGGCGGCGCGCGCCGAGACGAGGAGGCCAGCCGCGCCAAGGAGCGGGTGTTCTCCTTCCGCGACAAGCATCACCGCTGGGACCCCAAGAGCCAGCGGCCGGAGCTGTGGAACCTCTACAACGCCCGGGTCAACAAGGGCGAGTCGATCCGTGCCTTCCCGCTCTCCAACTGGACCGAGCTGGACATCTGGCAGTACATCTACCTCGAGTCGATTCCCATCGTGCCGCTCTATCACGCCGCCCCCCGGCCGGTGGTCGAGCGTGACGGCATGCTGGTGATGGTCGACGACGAGCGCCTACCGCTGGAAGAGGGCGAAGTGCCCGAGGAAAAGTGGGTGCGCTTCCGCACGCTGGGCTGCTATCCGCTGACCGGGGCGGTGGAATCCAGGGCGGCCACCCTGCCGGAGATCATCCAGGAGATGCTGCTCACCCGCACCAGCGAGCGCAGCGGCCGCGCCATCGATCACGACCAGGCGGGCTCGATGGAGAAGAAGAAGCGCGAAGGGTACTTCTAACGCGCCTCCGGCGCGTTAGAAAGACGGAAGCTAGAAGCTTGAAGCGGGAAGTCCCCGGCTTCGCCGGGAGCTATAAGCCTGCAGCTGGAAGCGTGAAGAACCGAACAACCCCCGCCTGTGCTTAGGCTAGCCTGTTGGAGTGGCCAGCAGGGAGGGCAGGACATGGACTTCGAGAAGCTTCAAGTATGGAGGCGGTCAGCAAGGCTATCGGCCGAGCTCTACAAGGCGATGCGGGATCTTCGGGACTTCGGCTTCAAGGATCAGATCACTCGCTCCGGACTTTCGGTACCCAGCAACATTGCAGAGGGCATGACTCGCGGCACGGCCAAGGATAAACGGCACTTCTTGCTGATTGCCAAGGGCTCATGCGCTGAGCTGAGAACACAGATCTACATCGGTATCGATATCGGCTACATCGAGAAAGCCAATGGAAACCGGTGGGTACAGGAAACAAGGGAGGTTGCCGCCATGCTCTCCGGACTGATCGGCAAGCTCACCATCGAATGAATCGGCTGAGCAGCTAAGAGGTTGGGGGGTCTTCCAGCTTCAAGCTTCCAGCTTCCAGCTAAGGGACGAGAAATGGCACACGCCTCGGACTTGATCTCAGACGACATCGAAGCCTACTTGAAAGAACACGAGCAGAAAGACCTGCTGCGCTTCATCACCTGCGGCAGCGTCGACGACGGCAAGTCGACCCTGATCGGCCGGCTGCTGCACGACTCCAAGATGATCTACGAGGATCAGCTGGCGGCGATCACCCAGGCCTCCAAGACCAGCGGCACCACCGGCGACGCGGTGGACCTGGCGCTGCTGGTGGACGGCCTGCAGTCCGAGCGGGAGCAGGGCATCACCATCGACGTGGCCTATCGCTTCTTCTCCACCGACAAGCGCAAGTTCATCATCGCCGACACCCCGGGGCATGAGCAGTACACCCGCAACATGGCTACCGGGGCGTCCACCGCCAGCCTGGCCGTGATCCTGATCGACGCGCGCTACGGCGTGCAGACCCAGACCCGACGCCACAGCTTCATCGCCGACCTGCTGGGGATCCAGCACCTGGTCGTCGCCATCAACAAGATGGACCTGGTGGACTACAGCGAAGCGCGCTACGCGGAGATCATCGCCGAGTACCAGGCCGTCGCCGACAGGCTGGGCGCCCGGGACATCCAGTTCGTGCCGCTCTCGGCGCTGAAGGGCGACAACGTGGTCAACAAGAGCGAGGCCATGGCGTGGTACCAGGGGCCGGCGCTACTCGAGCTGCTCGAGAACGTCGAGATCCGCCACGACCAGAACCTGCGCGACCTGCGCCTGCCGGTGCAGTACGTCAACCGGCCAAACCTGGACTTCCGCGGCTACTGCGGCACCCTGGCCGCCGGCGTGCTGACCCCCGGCCAGGCGGTGCGGGCGCTGCCCTCGGGCAAGACCTCGACGGTCGAGCGCATCGTCACCTTCGATGGCGACCTCGACACCGCCTATCCGGGGCAGGCGATCACCGTCACCCTGGAAGACGAGATCGACATCTCCCGGGGCGACTGGCTGGTCGCCGAGGATGACCAGGTGCCGCTGGCCTCGAGCTACGAGGCGGACATCGTGTGGATGCACGAGACGGCCCTCGAGCCCGGCAAGCTCTATGACCTCAAGCTCGCCACCCGCGGGCTCGCCGGCAAGGTGCAGGCGATCGACTACCAGGTCGACGTCAATACCCTCGAGCAGCGCCATGCCGACCATCTCGACCTCAACGCCATCGCCCGTTGCCATGTCGAGCTGACCGCGCCGGTGCCGGTGGACGACTATCGCACCAGCCCCGGCACCGGCAGCTTCATCATCGTCGACCGCCTGACCAACATCACCGTGGGGGCGGGCATGATCCATCGCCCGCTGGACAGCGAGCTGCCCTACGAGTACCGCGAGCACGACAGCAAGGCCAACGTGGTGTGGAACCGCACCAGCGTGACCCAGGCCATGCGCGAGCAGATCAACGGCCATGCGGGCAAGTGCGTGTGGTTCACCGGCTATTCGGGGTCGGGCAAGTCGACCCTGGCCAATGCCCTGGAGGTGGAGCTCAACCGTCGCGGCTACCACACCATGCTGCTCGACGGCGACAACATCCGCCACGGGCTGTGCAAGGACCTGGGCATGGGCGAGGCCGACCGGGCCGAGAACATTCGCCGGGTGGGGGAGGTGGCCCGACTGTTCGCCGAGGCGGGCATCGTCGTCATCACCGCCTTCATCTCGCCGTTCCGGGCCGACCGTGACGCCGCCCGTGAGCTGTTCGACGCGGGCGACTTCGTCGAGGTGCATGTCGACACCCCGCTGGATGTCTGCGAGCAGCGCGATCCCAAGGGGCTCTACCAGAAGGCCCGGGAAGGCAAGATCCAGGACTTCACCGGCATCAACAGCCCCTACGAAGTCCCCAAGTCGGCCGAGGTGGCCGTCAACACCGAGGCCATGAGCCAGCAGGACATCCTGACGCGCCTGCTCAAGGAGCTCTAGCCACCGCCCAACGGCCGAGCGCCATGGCGACCGGCCGAGCGGATCGCACACCGCCGTGCACCCGGCACGGCGAGTGGCTCGTCATCTCGACGTCTCAAGAGAACCCTTCATGGACGTATTTCCGACCTTGTTATCCCGTCGCCGGGCGGCCGCGGGCTGCCTGCCCGGCTGGGGCGCAGCACTGCTCGTGGTGCTGAGCCTCGGGCTCTCCGGCTGCAGCTCCCTTTCGGCCACGCCGCCCGCCGAGACGGGCTCGGTAATGGCCGGCGGTGCCCATGGGCGGGCGCTGGATGCCAACCTCAGCGGCTTTCTCGCCCAGTCAGCCCCCGAGGCCGTGACGACCCTGGCCACCAGCCCCTGGGGACCGGGCGTGACGGTCCGGGCCGAGGCGCCCTACCACGCCGCCAGCGGCCGAACCTGTCGGCGCTTGCACATCGAGGGGGGCGGCAGTGGCCAAGCTCGCCAGGCCGTGGCCTGTGAGTCGCCAGACGGCTGGCAGAGCCGTCGCCTGGTGACCCAATCCGCAGGAGGACAACAGCCATGACTGCCCGTATCCCCTGGCCGCGCGTCGCCCTGATGGCGGGGCTGCTGAGCCTCCCCCCCTTGGCCATGGCCCAGAGCGTCGGACAACCCAGCGAGATCCTGCCGCAACAGCAGCAGGCCGAGTCGGTGCCCGAGGAGGTGGATGCCGCGCCGCGGGCGAACTGGAACAACGCCAACTACGGGCCCGTGAGCGCCCAGCCGGATGAAGCCGAGATGGATGCCCTGCCGCCGTTCGGCGCCAACCTCTTCGAGGGCGGCTTCCGGGGCACCATGGCCGACGGCCTGACGCCCGGCTACCAGATCAAGCCCGGCGACCAGGTCACCCTGCGGGCCTGGGGGGCCGTGGAACTCGACCGGGTGATGCCGGTGGATGCCCAGGGCAATATCTTCATCCCCTCCATCGGCCCGCTCGCCGTACAGGGGCTCAACAGCCAGCAGCTCGATGCCAGCGTGCGCCAGGCCATCCGGTCCGTGTATCCCGACAACGTGCAGGTCTATACCAACCTGCAGGGCGTGCAGCCGGTCGGCGTGTTCGTCACGGGCTACGTCGAGAATCCCGGTCGCTATGCCGGCACCCCTTCGGACTCGCTGCTGTACTTCCTCGACCAGGCCGGCGGGATCGATGATGCCCTGGGCAGCTATCGGCAGATCCGGGTGGTCCGCGACGGCCGGACCATCGCCAACGTGGATCTCTACGACTTCCTGCTGCGCGGGGAACTGGCACGGCCGCAGTTCCGTGACGGTGACACCATCGTGGTGGAGGAGCGCGGTCCGGCCATCGCCGTGGTGGGCGAGGTCGAGCGTGACTACCGCTACGAGCTGCTCGGCAACCAGCTGGCCGGTGCCGAGGTGGTCGACCTGGCGCGGCTCAAGAGCGGCGTTTCCCATGTCCTGTTGCGCGGCGATCGCGCCTCGGGCCCCATCGCCGAGTACGTGCCGCTGGCCCACTTCGGTGAGCGCACCGTGCGCAGCGGCGACGAGGTGCTGTTCAGTGCCGACCAGCGTGACGAGACCATCGTGGTGCAGCTGGAAGGCAGCTACTACGGCCCGTCCCGCTATGCGCTGCCGCGCGACGCCCGGCTCGGCGAGCTGCTGGATGCCGTGGCCGTGCCGGCCGAGATGACCGCCGAGCGCAGCATCTCGATCAAGCGCGAGAGCGTGGCCGCCCAGCAGGAGGCCGCCCTGGAGGAGAGCCTGCGCCGGCTGGAGACGACCTACCTGGGGGCGTCCTCGGCCACCAACGAGGAGGCGCAGATCCGGGTGCGCGAGGCCGAGATGATCCAGAAGTTCGCCGAGCGCGCGCGCAAGATGGAGCCCAGCGGCCGGCTGGTGGTGGCCCATCGCGGTCAAATCAGCGATATCCGCCTGCAGGACGGCGACGTGATCACCATCCCCGAGATCACCGATTCGGTGCTGATCAGTGGCGAGGTGGTGGTGCCCCAGGCGGTGGTCTACCGCCCGGGCATGAGCACCTGGGACTACATCGAGGGGGCCGGTGGCCTGACCAGTCGCGGCGACGACGACCACGTGCTGGTGGTGCGCCAGAACGGTGCGGTGCGCGATGCCGATGAGGTGACGCTGCGCCCGGGCGACGAGATCCTGGTGATGCCCGAGGTGCCCACCAAGAACCTGCAGCTCGCGACCAGCTTGACGCAGATCCTCTACCAGATCGCCGTGGCCACCAAGGTGGCCGTCGACTTATAAGCTGTAAGAGCGCCGCTACGCGGCTGGAAGCTGGAAGCTGGAAGAAAACCCCTTAAACCGATGTTGGGGTTGGGGTACTTCCAGCTTCCAGCTTAAGCCTGCGCAGCAGGCGTTCTTCCAGCTCCCGGCGAAGCCGGGCTCTTCCAGCTTACTTCTCACCACTTACAAGCGCGAAGCGCGCTAACCACTTACGCCAATGTCTGAGACTATTAACGGCGCCACCAGCGCCCGCTCCCCGTGGCAGGTCACGCGCAGTGTCTGGTACGCCATGTTCATGCGCGAGGCCATCTCGCGCACCATGGCCGATCGCCTGGGCTGGTTCTGGATGGTCGCCGAGCCGGCGGCCTTCGTGCTGATCATGGTGGCCATCCGCAGCGTCATCAGCGGGGATCGACTGATCGTCGGGGCGGACTTCATCCCCTGGATGATCGTCGGCATGATGGGCTTCTTCATGGTGCGCGAGGGCATGATGCGCGGGCTCGGCGCGGTGGATGCCAACCGGGCTTTGTTCGCCTATCGTCAGGTGCAGCCGGTGGACCCGGTACTGGTGCGCTGCTTCCTGGAAGGGATGCTGCGCACCTTCATCTTCCTGTTGTTCATCCTCGGCGGGCTGCTGCTGGGGCTGGATATCGCGCCGGACAACGCCATCCGCGCCATGCTCGTGTGGGGCTCGCTGTGGTGCCTGGGGCTGGGGCTGGGGCTGGTGGTTTCGGTGCTGGGCTCCCTGGTGCCGGAGGTCGGCAAGGTGGTGCGCATGCTCAGCCTGCCGCTGCTGATCCTTTCCGGGGTGATCTTTCCGCTCAACCACCTGCCGCATGACCTGCTCGAGTACCTGATGTACAACCCCATCGTGCATGGCCTCGAGACGCTGCGGCTGGGCTTCTTCGAGGGCTACAAGGTCGTCCACGGCACCAGCATGACCTACTTCTGGCTGTTCACGCTGGGGGTGATCGCCCTGGGGCTACTGCTCCATGTGCGCTTTGCGCAACGGTTGAAGGCGAAATGATCGAGATCCGCAACCTCTACAAGCGCTACCACAACCATCACGGCAGCGACTGGGTGCTCAAGGACGTCAACCTGAGCTTTCCACGCGGTGTCAGCGTCGGGCTGCTGGGGCGCAACGGCGCGGGCAAGTCGACCCTGCTGCGGCTGATCGCCGGCATGGACAGCCCGGGCCGCGGCGAGATCGAGCGAAACTGTCGTGTCTCCTGGCCCATCGGGCTCTCCAGTGGATTCCAGAGCTCGATGACCGGGCGGCAGAACGTCAAGTTCGTGGCGCGCATCCACGGCGGCGGCTTCGATGTCCAGCGCATCATCGACTTCGTCGAGGCGTTTGCCGAGATCGGCAAGGCCTTCGACGAGCCGATCAAGACCTATTCCTCCGGCATGCGCTCGAGGCTCAACTTCGGGCTCTCCCTGGCGTTCGACTTCGATGTCTACCTCTCCGACGAGGCCACCTCGGTGGGCGATCGCGCCTTCAAGGCCAAGGCTACCCAGGCCTTCAAGGACAAGGTGGGCAAGGCCAGCCTGATCATGGTCTCCCACAGCGAGGGGATCCTCAAGGATCTCTGCCAGGCGGGCGTCTACCTGCGCCGTGGCCAAGCCGTCTGGTACGACGATATCAACGACGCCATCGCCGCCTATCACGAGGAAACCACCGGCCAGAAAGCCTGACGGGCCGCCTGCCGGCCGGTGTCAGGCCCGCCGCTGCCTATTCTTACCGACATCCGGTACTTCTCCCTATGAAACAGTTCATCAAGACTCAGCCACAGTGGGCGCTGGCCCTCGTGGGCATCATCCTGGTCAGCCTCTACTGGCTCGTCTGGGCAGAGGATCGCTATGTCTCCCGGGCGACCGTGGTGCTGGAAAGCCCACAGATCGCCCAGCCGGACATCAGCTTCTCCTCCATCCTCACCGGGGCATCCGGCAACAACGACCTGCTGTTGCTGCGCGAATACCTGCTGTCGGTGGACATGCTCAAGCAGGTCCAGGAGCGACTCGATTTCCGTCGTCACTACAGTGAGCACGGGGATCTTTTCGCCCAGCTCTGGGATCCCGAGGCGCCCATCGAGGAGCTTCACCAGTACTACATGCAGCGTGTCACGGTGGAAATGGATGAATACGCCGGCGTGCTCAACATCGAGGTGCAGGCCTATACGCCGCAATTCGCCCACGACCTGGCCGAGCTCCTGCTGGAGGCGGGGGAAGCGCACATGAACGATATGGGCCAACGACTGGCCGAGGAGCAGGTCGATTTCCTCGAGGTACAGGTCGAGCGGCTCAGCGAGCGCCTGGACGCCGCTCGCGCCGACTTGCTGGCCTACCAGAACGAACAGGGCCTTGTCTCACCGACCCACACGGTGGAAAGTCTCAACCAGGTCGTGAGCACGCTGGAAGGCGAACTCGCGAGGCTGCAGGCCCGGCGCAGCGCCCTGGGCAGCTTTTCCAGCTCGCGCAGCGCCGAGGTCGTGCGGGTGGAAAGTGAGATCGCCGCGCTCCGCGAGCAGATCGACAAGGAGCGCGACCGTCTCGCCCAGGCCACGGGCGACTCGCTGAATCGCATTTCGGCGCAATACCAGACCCTGGAGCTGAAGGCGGAGTTTGCCCAGCAGACCTACTCGAGTGCCCTGGCCGCGCTGGAGAACACCCGCATCGAGGCGGCGCGCAAGCTCAAGCAGGTGAGCGTGCTGCAGAGCCCGCTGTTTCCGGAGTACCCGACCCGGCCCGATCGGCTGTACAACGCCGCCGTGTTTGCCATCGTCACGATCTTCCTGGCCTTTATCCTGAGCATGCTGCTCCTGATCATCCGGGATCACAGGGACTGACATGGCCAAGACCTTCCTGATCACCGGTGGCGCCGGCTTTATCGGCTCGGCGGTGGTGCGCGAGTTGATCGCCAACAGCGAGCACCGCGTGGTCAACATCGACAAGCTCACCTATGCCGGCAACCTGGCGTCACTGGCCGAGGTTGCCGATTCCGAGCGCTACCACTTCGTGCAGGCGGATATCTGTGATGCCCGGGCCATGCAACAGGCCTTTGAGCAGCATCGGCCGGATATCGTGATGCACCTGGCCGCCGAGAGCCATGTGGATCGCTCCATCGATGGTCCCGCGGCGTTTATCCAGACCAATGTGGTCGGCACCTCGGTGCTCCTCGAGGTGGCCCGGGCCTATTGGCTGCAGCTGCGGGAAAGCGCCCCGGAAAGAGCCGCGGGCTTCCGCTTCCACCACGTCTCGACGGATGAAGTCTACGGAGACTTGGCGGAGGAGGGGGCTTCTTCCAGCTTCCAACTTCCAGCTTCCAGCTCCCTGTTTACAGAGAAAACCCCCTATGCGCCTAGCTCGCCGTATTCCGCCAGCAAGGCCGGTTCGGATCACCTGGTGCGTGCCTGGCAGCACACCTTCGGCCTGCCGACGCTGATCACCAACTGCTCCAACAACTACGGGCCCTATCACTTCCCGGAGAAGCTGATACCGCTGATGATCCTGAACGCCCTGGCCGGCAAGCCGTTGCCGGTGTATGGCGACGGACAGCACATCCGCGACTGGCTCTATGTGGAAGACCATGCCCGCGCCCTGATCCAGGTGGCCACCGAAGGTAGGGTGGGAGAGACCTACAATATCGGCGGCCGCAACGAGAAGACCAATCTCGAAGTCGTCGAAACCATCTGCACTCTAGTGGATAAACTGCGTCCCGACTCTTCCAGCTTCCAGCTTCCGGCTTCCAGCTTGATCACCTTCGTCAAAGACCGTCCCGGTCACGATCGGCGCTATGCCATCGACGCCGGCAAGATCGAGTGCGAGCTGGGCTGGGTGCCGCGGGAGACCTTCGAGAGCGGCCTGCGCAAGACCGTGCAGTGGTATCTAGATAACCGTGCATGGTGGCAGCGCGTGCAAGATGGCAGCTATCAGGGAGAACGGCTGGGAGTCGGTTCATGAAGATCCTGATCACGGGGGGCAATGGCCAGGTCGGCTTCGAGCTGCAGCGTCAGCTGTGCCTGCTGGGCGAGGTGTTGGCTCCGAGGCGTCAGGAGCTGGACCTGGCCGACCCTCAAGCCGTCGATGCTTGGCTGGACGAACACCGGCCCGCACTGATCGTCAATGCAGCGGCCTATACCGCTGTTGACCAGGCGGAAAGCGAGCCCGACCTGGCCCGACGACTCAATGCCGGGCTGCCGGCGCAATTGGCAACCTACTGCCTCGAGCAAGGTTGCCAGCTGGTGCACTACTCCAGCGACTATGTCTATCCTGGCACCGGTGAGGCGCCCTGGCAGGAAGACAGCGCCCCCGGGCCGCTCTCCGTCTACGGCCAGACCAAGCGTGACGGGGATCTCGCCGTCATCGGCAGCGGCTGTCGGCACCTGATCTTCCGTACCAGCTGGGTCTATAGTGCCCGCGGCCACAACTTCATGAAGACCATGCTTCGGCTTGGGCGCGAGCGTGACGCCCTCGAGGTCGTCAGCGATCAGGTCGGTGCGCCCACCCCGGCGCGACTGATTGCCCAGGTGACAGCCCTGGCGCTCGAGCGCCAGCTGGCGGACGGGCTCTACCACCTGGCGCCGAGGGGGGAGACGAGCTGGCATGGCGTTGCCCGGGAAATCTTTCGCCAGGCCTCAGCGCAGGATGCCCAGCTTGCCATCAGGCCCGAACGTGTGGCGGCCATTGCCACGAGGGACTATCCCACACCTGCCCAGCGTCCGCTCAACTCGAGGCTCTGCTGCCAGGAGCTCGAGCGCGCATTAGGCATCACCCTGCCCAACTGGCAGGAACAGCTTGCGCTGACACTGGCTGAGCAACTCGATTCGTAGGCTCTTACTCGTTACAGGAGCCGGATTTATCGGGGA
The DNA here is from genome assembly GCF_003966155.1 of Halomonas nitroreducens. Classification (GTDB taxonomy): domain Bacteria; phylum Pseudomonadota; class Gammaproteobacteria; order Pseudomonadales; family Halomonadaceae; genus Halomonas; species Halomonas nitroreducens. The sequence continues at coordinate 13,348 of NZ_RXNS01000028.1, read as the reverse complement.
CAGCAGTTGTTGTAAGAGCCCGGTATATCCTCGAGATTCTTCCAGCTTCCAGCTTCCAGCTCCCGGCGTAGCCGGGCTCACCACTCACGGACGAACAACCATGGCTCGAAAGGGCATCATTCTGGCCGGGGGAGCCGGTACCCGGCTATTTCCCCTGACACACGGGATCTCCAAGCAACTGCTGCCCATCTATGACAAGCCGATGATCTACTACCCGATCTCGGTGCTGATGCTGGCCGGTATTCGTGAGATTCTGATCATTTCCACCCCGCAGGACCTTCCTCTCTTCCAGCGCTCGTTGGGCGACGGCGAGGCCTTCGGCATCCGTCTCGACTATGCCGAGCAGCCAAGCCCCGATGGGCTGGCCCAGGCCTTTTTGATCGGCGAGGAATTCATTGGCGATGACCCAGTGTGCCTGGTGCTCGGCGACAACATCTTCCACGGGCAGCACTTCACCGGTCAGCTCCGTGAAGCCACCGCCCGCCGGCAGGGGGCGACCATCTTCGGCTACTACGTCAAGGATCCCGAGCGATTCGGCGTGGTCGAGTTCGATGCCACCGGCCGGGCGGTGTCCATCGAGGAGAAGCCGACACATCCCAAATCGAGCTTCGCGGTCACCGGCCTCTACTTCTACGACAACGATGTGGTGGAAATCGCCAAGGCGGTCTCGCCATCGGACAGAGGCGAGCTCGAGATCACCAGCATCAACAACGCCTACCTCCAGCGCGGTGACCTTCAGGTGGAATGCCTGGGGCGGGGGTTCGCCTGGTTGGATACCGGCACTCACGACAGCCTGCTGGAGGCCGCCCAGTACGTGCAGACCATCGAGCATCGCCAGGGCTTGAAGATCGCCTGCCTCGAGGAGATTGCCTGGCGCCAGGGCTGGATCACCACCGAGGTGCTGGCGGCCCGGGGTCATGCCCTGGCAAAGACCGGCTACGGCAACTATCTGCAGCGACTGGCCGACGGCCATTTCGGAGGTATCTGATGAAAGTCAGCCCCACACGCATCCCTGATCTCATGATCATCGAGCCCGACGTGCATGGCGATGAGCGCGGCTTCTTCATGGAGAGCTTCAATCAGCGCGTGTTCGAGGAAGTGACCGGCGTGACTGCCACCTTCGTGCAGGACAATCACTCCCGTTCCGCTCAGGGCGTGCTGCGAGGCCTGCACTACCAGGTCGAGCAGCCCCAGGGCAAGCTGATGCGGGTCGTGGCTGGCGAGATCCTCGACGTGGCGGTGGATATCCGCGAAGACTCGTCGACCTTTGGCCAGTGGGACAGCGTGCGACTCGACGCTGCCGACCATCGTCAACTTTGGGTGCCGCCCGGCTTTGCCCATGGCTTTGTGGTGCTCAGTGACAGCGCCGAGGTGCTGTACAAGACCACCGACTACTACGCACCGCGGCATGAGCGGGCCATTCGCTGGGACGATCCGACTCTGGCCATCGATTGGCAGCGCGGTGCCTGGACCTGGGGCGATACCCCGCGGTTATCTGCCAAGGATGGCAAGGCCGACCGGTTCGTTGACCTTTTCCCCTCAACCTCATCCGACTGACGTGATCATGACCCACTCCCTCCAGACCCCGGCCATCGAGGCCACCGGCCAGGCGCCTGCCCAGGTGCTGATCCCGCAGTTATCGCTGCAGTCGATGTTCTGGCGACCCAAGTACCCAACCGACTCTTCCTGGCGGATGCACCTTCCCGTGGCATTCTGGCTGGTGGAGGCCCAGCGTCCCCAGCGTGTGGTGGAACTCGGGACCGAGGACGGGGCTTCCTGGTTTGCCTTCTGTCAGGCCCTCGAGCGGCTCAATCCCTATGCCGAGTGCCTGGCCTTCACCGCCGGCCCCCCCGACCCCGCCCTGCGCGAGCATACCGAGGCCCAGTACCAGGAATTCGCCAGCGTGCAGCAGGCCTCCCAGGACGAGGCCCTGGGACGGCTGCAGGAGGAGAGCGTCGATATCCTGCACGTGGCCCCCGGTGTGGCGCAGCCGATTGCCCGTGAATGGGCGCGGTGGCAGGCCAGGCTCTCGTCTCGCGGCGTGGTGCTGATCAGTCAGGCGGGCCCCGGCCAGCCCGGCGAGTCGCTCTTCCAGCAAGTACGTGATGGCCGACCGCATTTCCTCTTCGAGCAGGGCCAGGGGCTGGGGATTGTCGCGATCGGTTCCCATCGGACCGAGACGCTGGAGCGGTTGCTGGGGTTCCAGTCGGGCCAGCCGGGCCAGCGGCTGATCCAGCAGGTGTTCACTCGCCTGGGCCTGGCCTGTTGTGCGTCTGCTCCCGAGATTGAGGCGCGGCTCTCGCCCGAGCGGCGCAGCGCTGAACCCCCTCAGGCTCCGTCGGACACTCGTATCGAGTCGCTCGAGCAGCGCAATGCCGAGCTTCAGGCGGCACTGCAGGCACGCGATGAAGCGCTCGAGAGCGAACGATCGACGCGCTTCGAGGAAACCGCGCGGCTGACCGAGTTGCTCCAGTCCGCCGAGGAGGCGCGAGACCAGGCCCGGAAGAGTATCGCAGAGCGGGAGGCCAGCCTTCAGGAGCTCCAGAGGGAGCGTGCCCGGCTGGAGACAGCCCTGACGACGGAAAGCGAGAAGGCCCGCCAACTCGCTCCCCTGGAGCAGGAGCATGCGGCCCTGGAGCAGGAGCATGCGGCGCTCAAGCGCCGTGTCGAGGAGACCGAGGCATCGCTTCGGCATGCACGCGAGGAGGCCGACGGTCACCGTAAGGCGCATGAGACGCTGCAGCAGGATTACCAGACGCTTGAACGCCGCCGCGAAGAGCAGGCCCGGGAACTCGAGCAGAAGAGTCAGCAACTCGAGGCGCTCGAAGCGGCCGGGCGGGAAAGCGAATGCCAGCTGGTCGAGTTGCAGCAGCAACGCGATACCGCCGAACGCGCCCAGGCGGCTCGGGATCGCGAGAATGTCGCGCTGCGTGAGGCGCAGGACGCGCGCTTTGCCGAGCTGGCCGAGCTGACACGGATGCTGGAGGAGAAGGAGAGGCAGCTGGCAGAGCTCAGCGCACGTCCGAAGCGCCTGGTGGAGAGCCTCTCTGCGCTGGGGGCGGGAGTGACAGGTCGCGGGGGGCGCCGGCTGAAGGAAGACCTGCGCCTCGTCAAGGCGTCGGGCCTGTTCGATAGCGACTGGTACCTCCACCACAACCCGGACGTGCAGCAGAGCGGCATGCCCGGCCTGGAGCACTTCGTGCGCTTCGGGGGACAGGAGGGCCGCTCGCCCGGTCCGGCCTTCGATAGCCAGTGGTACCTGAGCGAATACCCGGATGTGGCAGACGCCCAGGCCAACCCCCTGGTGCATTACCTGCGTTTCGGCCAGCAGGAAGACCGTTTACCCAAACCCGATGCATGGGAAGGCGAAAGACATGGATCTTGAACAACAGATCGAACTCATCAGGCAATCCCCGCTGTTCGATGCGGAGTGGTATCTCGCCACCTACCCGGACGTGGCGAGGCTCGACATGTGCCCGGCGACCCATTTCGCGCGCTACGGCTGGCGGGTGGGGCGCAATCCCTCGGCGGCCTTTCATACGCGGGGGTATCAGGAGCAGCACGGGGATGTGGCGCGAAGCGGTGCCAACCCGCTGATCCATTACCTGCAGCATGGCGAGCGCGAAGGCCGTCGGGTGCCGGCCGTTTCGCGTCCGGTCACGCCGCTGCCGGCTGCCAGGTCGACCGGCCATCCCGCCGGTTCGGCACTCCGCCCCGGGCCCGTGTCGGTGGCGAGCCCGCCGGCGCCGCCCACCAGCGAGCGCCCCGAAGAGGCATCGCGTTGTCAGTCGCTCCAGCTGGAGCACACCCAGCAGTTGCTGGAGCACTACTTCCGGCGCTGCCAGGAGCTGGAATACCAGCTGATGGACGCCGCGGCCCGATGACGTTTCGGCTCGTCTCCCCCGTCGTTCATATCATCGCCATCTTGGCACGCGATGATTCCAACTGTTTCCTGTTAACACCACCGCAAGGATGCGTATGAAAGTCCTCACCGTATTCGGTACCCGTCCGGAAGCCATCAAGATGGCCCCCCTCGCACTTCAGCTCGCCGATGACGAGCGCTTCGAGGCCCGCGTCTGTGTGACGGCACAGCATCGGGAGATGCTCGACCAGGTACTCTCGCTGTTCGAGCTCACTCCCGACTACGACCTGAACCTGATGAAGCCAGGCCAGGATCTCAACGACATCACCTGCGGCATTCTCCAGGGGCTGAAGGAGGTGCTGGCCGAGTTCCGCCCGGACATGGTGCTGGTCCATGGCGATACGGCCACCACCTTCGCCGCCAGCCTGGCGGCCTATTACCAGCAGATCCCGGTGGGCCACGTGGAGGCCGGGCTGCGCACCGGCAACCTCTACTCGCCCTGGCCGGAAGAGGCCAATCGCAAGCTCACCGGGGCGCTCGCCGCCAAGCACTTCGCACCGACCGACACCTCCCGGCAGAACCTGTTGCGTGAGAACGTGGATCCCGCCAGCGTGCACGTGACCGGCAATACCGTGGTCGATGCGCTGCTCGAGGTGGTGCGCAAGCTGGAGGCTGGCCCGCTCGGCAGCGAGCTGCGCGAGCGTTTCGACTTCCTCGAGGACGACAAGCGCCTGGTGCTGGTGACCGGCCATCGCCGCGAGAGCTTCGGCGATGGGTTCGAACGCATCTGCCGGGCCTTGGCCGAGACCGCCAAGGCCCACCCGGACGTGCAGATCGTCTACCCGGTGCACCTCAATCCCAACGTGCGCGAGCCGGTCAACCGGCTGCTGGCCGATATCGACAACGTCGTCCTGATCGAGCCCCAGGATTACCTGCCCTTCGTCTATCTGATGAACCGCGCCCACATCATCCTTACCGACTCCGGCGGCATCCAGGAAGAGGCGCCGTCGCTGGGCAAGCCGGTACTGGTGATGCGCAACACCACCGAGCGCCCGGAGGCCGTCAAGGCCGGTACCGTCAAGCTGGTGGGGACCAGCGTGGACGTGATCACTACCGAACTGACGCGCCTGCTGACCGATGACGAGGCCTATCGTGCCATGAGCTTCGCCCATAACCCCTATGGCGATGGCAAGGCCTGCGAGCGCATCCTCGATGCGCTGGCGGTACGCCAGACGGAAACCGCCTGAAGGCGCTGGCACCTACTCTGGCCATCTCCTGATGCCATGAAACGCCCGATCCTCCAACGGGCGTTGTCTCACCCCCGAACATTGACGCCGCGGGAGGCCGATGCAATGGCGGCGCGTCGTCTCGGCGAGCGCCTTACTGCGTCGTGGTGCCTGCTCGCGCCTATCTGGAATCTTCAAGGGAACCTACTGACATGGAATTCAATACCATCTCGATGATCGGCCTCGGCTATATCGGCCTGCCCACCGCCGCCGTTTTCGCCTCGCGTCGCAAGCAGGTGATCGGCGTGGATATCGACCCGCATGCGGTGGCGACCATCAACCGCGGCGAGATCCATATCATCGAGCCGGAGCTGGACATGGTGGTGCATGCCGCCGTGCACGAGGGCTACCTGCGGGCGACGACCACCCCCGAGCCGGCCGACGCCTTCCTGGTGGCCGTGCCCACGCCGTTCCACACCGACGAGAACGGCCAGAATCACCAGGCCGACCTGCGCTATATCAAGGCGGCGAGCGAAGCCTTGGCCAAGGTGCTGGTGCCCGGCAACCTGGTGGTGCTGGAATCCACCAGCCCGGTGGGGGCCACCGAGCAGATGGCCGCCTGGCTGGCCGAGGCCCGCCCGGACCTGACCTTTCCCCAGACCCATGGCGAGGCTTCGGACATCCGCATCGCCCACTGCCCCGAACGGGTGCTGCCCGGCCACGTGGTGCGCGAACTGGTGGAGAACGACCGGGTGATCGGCGGGATGACGCCCAAGTGCGCCGAGGCGGCCTGTGCGCTCTACGGCATCGTGGTGGAGGGGGAGTGCGTGCCCACCACCGCCCGCACCGCCGAGATGGCCAAGCTGACCGAGAACAGTTTCCGTGACGTGAACATCGCGTTTGCCAACGAGCTCTCCACCATCGCCCATGAGCTCGAGATCAATGTGTGGGAGCTGATTGCCCTGGCCAATCGCCATCCGCGGGTGAACATCCTCTCGCCGGGCGCCGGCGTGGGTGGCCACTGCATCGCCGTGGACCCCTGGTTCATCGTCGATGCCTGCCCCGAACAGGCTCAATTGATCCGCACCGCCCGGGAAGTGAACGACGGCAAGCCCGAATGGGTGCTGCAGCGCGTGAACGGCGCGCTCGAGCACTATCACCGCGAATACCCGCAGGCGCGCCGCAGTGATCTTACCGTGGCCTGCCTGGGCGTGGCCTTCAAGCCGGATATCGACGACCTGCGCGAGAGCCCGGCCCTGGGCATTTCCGAGAAGATCGCCGGGCTGGGCTGCCGCGTGCAGGTGGTGGAGCCCAATATCGAGGCCCTGCCCAAGCGCCTGGAGGCGCCCAACGTGGCGCTGGTCAGCCTGGAGGAGGCCCTGGCCCAGGCCGATGTGGTCTGCGTGCTGGTGAAGCACAAGCCCTTTATCCAGAAGACCGACGCCGTTCGCGCCAAGCCAACCGTCATCGACGCCGTTGGCCTGCTGGGCTAATCCCCTCCGGGCCAGGCTCCTGCGGCACAAGGACAAGCCAGTGCAGGAGCCTGGCCCCAGCGGGTGACTGGCGGCAACGCGCCCTGCGTCTCTCATCAACCTCGACGACTTATCTGGTATCCCATGGACGACCTTCTTCACCTTGCCACCCAACTCGCCGACCAACCCACCACGCCCGTGCTGGCTCCCATTGCGGGGCGTGTGGCGTATGTGGTCAGTCACGGCCAGAGCTACGCCAGCAACGGCTACGCCATTCGCACCCAGGGCATCGCCCAGGCACTGAACAAGTGCGGCTTCGAGACCCTCTGCTTCGTGCGCCCCGGGCGACCGTGGGAGCTGGGCGCAGCGCAGGGCAGCGTGGCGCCGGAACGCGTGGTGAAGGGCGTACGCTATCTGCATAGCCGCTGGCTGCCAGGCCAGGCGCCCGCCAACGAGCGCGAGCACCTGGAAGCCAGCGTGGCCCGCTTCGTGGAACTGTTCCGGATCTACCGGCCGGCGGTGGTGCTGGCGGCTTCCAACTACACGCTCGGCCTGCCGGCCTGGATCGCCGCCAAGCGCCTGGGCCTGCCGTTCTTCAACGAGGTGCGAGGCTTCTGGGAGCTTTCTCGCGACGCTCGCGAACCGGGCTATGCCAACACCCCCGCAGGCAAGCGAGAGGCCAGGCGCGATGCCTTCGTGGCCCGCCAGGCGCAGAAGGTCTTCACCCTCAACCAGCCTATGCAAGAGGAGCTGGGACGACGCGACGTTGACTTGAACCGGGTCGAGATCGTGCCCAACGGCATGAGCTCACTACCCGAGATCAAGGCCGCCGATCCGGCCCTAAAACAGCGTCTGGGTATTGGCGATGATGAGAGGGTGGTGGGGTATGTAGGCAGCTTCAGTGACTATGAAGGGCTGGAGACCCTGATCGATGCCGGCGCGCAGCTGGTGGCTCAGGGGGAGAAGCTCAAGCTGCTGCTGGTGGGCGATGACCAGTCGGTCACCGAAGCCGCCAAGGTCTCGCAACGCCTGGCCGACAAGCCGTGGCTGATTCAGGTGGGGCGGGTGCCCCATGAGCAGGTGGCTGACTATTACGCGCTGATCGACACGGTCGTGATTCCTCGCAAAAGGCTGCCGGTATGTGAACTCGTACCGCCGATGAAGGCCGTGGAGGCGCTGGCCTACGGCAAGAGGCTTGTGGGGTCGGATGTCGCACCGCTGGCGGAGCAGGCGACGAAGCATGCCTCCATGGTGACGTTTCAAGCGGGCCTCCCCGAGAGTCTGGCGCAAGCGCTTCAGAAGTCACTGATGCTGCCTGCACCCAGGCTGGGTGCCGATGGGCTGTTCGCGGCGCATACCGCACCGATGGTGAAGGCGTTCAAGGGGGAGGGAACAGAGGTTGAGGCAACAACGCAGTCCAAGCCCGCAGTGGTCGCAGCGCCCACCACAACAGCGCCAAAAGCAACGGCACAAGCGCAGTCCTGCTTCGGTGTGCTGAACCAACCGCAAACCGTCGAGCTGCCCCAGCAAGACCCCCTCTGGTACAGCGTCCCGGTCAAGGCCGGTCAAGCACTGATCATCGAAGCCGCTGCCGAATACCGTAATATCAAGGGCGCGCAGAATCGCAAGGCAGTGTTGCTGATCAACAGCTTCGATGCCGAGGGCAAGCTGGTTGAAAAACCCTGCGGCAAGATGGCGAAGTCCGGCCACCTCAAGGCCTACTTCAAGTATTTGCCCTGCACCCAGAACCAGATTCAGGAGTTGCACACCTTCACCGTGCCCGAGGGCATCAGTGAGATCCGTGTGGGCGTCTGTGGGTTCAACAAGAGTGACGCCGAGCAGGTGATGCTGCGCGAGCTTCGTGTGAAGCCCAAGCCGGACAAGTCCCAGCCCACGCAGTTCGTACCGCCGAGCGCCCAGGCTGCCGAGATCAGCATACTCGGCTGGCCGGAACAGCCGCCCAACGGTAAGCCCTATGTAATCGGCATCATGGACGAATTTACCACCGGCTGCTTCGAGCAGGACGTGAACCTGATCCAGCCGCGCCCGGATAACTGGTATGCCCTGGCCGAGAAGTACCAGCCCGAGTTCTTCTTTATCGAAAGCGCCTGGAAGGGCAACTACGGCAGCTGGCAGTACCGGGTGGCGGACTACGCCAATAAGCCCGGACAGGAAGTGGCGCATATCTGCCAGTACGCCCGCGAGAGGGGCATTCCTACCCTGTTCTGGAACAAGGAAGACCCGGTCCATCATCAGAAATTCATGTGCAGCGCCAAGCTGGTGGATCACATCTTCACCACTGACGCCAACATGAAGGACTCCTATCAGGCCAAGACCGGCAACCCCAACGTGCACGCCTTGCCCTTTGCCGCCCAGCCAGAGCTGCATAAGCCGGCGCCGCTGGCAGGCCGCAAACCACGTGCCTGCTTCGCGGGCAGCTGGTACGGAAACCGCCATGCCGAACGCGGCCAGGCCATGCGCTGGCTGCTTCAGGCGGCCAATCGGCACGGCCTGGAGATCTTTGATCGCAATCACGGCACTGGCATCTTCCCCTTCCCGGAAGAGTACCAGGCCGGGATCAAGGGCAGTCTGCCCTACAAGGAACTGTGCGATGAATATAGTCGCTACCGGGTGTTCCTCAACGTCAACTCGGTGACCGACTCGCCCACCATGTTCTCGCGCCGGGTGTTCGAGCTGATGGCCTGCGGTACCCCCGTGGTCAGCACCTACGCCAAGGGCATCGAGAACCTGTTCGACTCCGACGCCGTGTGGCTGGTCCACAGCCAGGAAGAGGCCGACGAGGCCCTGCACACCCTGATGACCGACGACGCCGAGTGGCGCCGGCGCAGTCTGGCCGGTATCCGCGAGGTGTTCGCCAAGCACACCTACGCCCACCGCCTGAACGACATCTTCGACCGCCTGGGCATTGAAACCCGCCTGCCCACCGACCCCGCCATGGCGCTGGTGGCTGAAGCGCACACTCAGGCCGAGCTCGAGGCGCTGAATCACTTCGCCCACAAGCAGAGCTATCGCCACTTCCAGCTGGGCATCGCCTGCGCGCCGGGGCTGGCTCAGTTGGCCGGCTCGCTCTCCGACAACATCACCCTGCTGCAGAGGGGGCAGAAGGCCGCCTGGCTGGCCGAGCAGCACGCCGATACGCCCCTGGCCGGTTGGCTAAGCCCCCATGGCCACTACGGCGAGCACTACCTCCGCGACCTGACCAATGCCAGCCTCTACGAGCCCAGGGCTTGTGGCTGGGCCAAGGCGCTGGACCAGGACCGCTTCGCCTACGGCGGGCAGGCCAGCCTGAGCGGTGCGCTGTGGAAGACGCCCGAGTTTCTCGAGCAACCGATCAAGGCCCGCCCGGAGGAGCGCGTGACGCACCCGGATATCTTCCTCGCCGACAGCGACCAGTTTCAGCCCGGCGGTACCGCACACCAGCAAGCAGTGGGAGGCTGAACCATGACAAAGCGTGTTCTGATCTGCGGCAACCCCGACCTCAATTACATCGACGGCTCCTCGATCTGGGCGCAGACCATTGCACTGGCCACGGCGGCCACCGGCACGGTTGAGGTGGATTTCCTGGCCAAGAGCAGTCCGGATCGCGATGAGCTATTCGGTCCGCTGAAAACGGCTGACAACCTCACCATCCTGGATGGGACCGACCGCCAGCACTGGCAGGGTAAGGGCTTCAAGCGTTTGACACTGCCGATGATGGCCGAGCTGACCGTTAAGCTGGATCGTGCCAATCCCTATGATGTGGTTATCGTGCGCGGACTGGAGATCGCCACCCGACTGCTGGACAGCCCCGATGTTCTGGCCAAGTGCTGGATGTACCTCACCGACATCCCCCAGGCGGTGGCCGACTATGCCCCCGACCAGCGCCTGGTCATGCAGCGCATCGCACGAGGCTGCCAGCGCCTGTTGTGCCAGACCGATGGCTTCAAGACGCTGTGGAAGGCACTGGTGCCCGATCTGGAGGAGAGTAAGTTCCGCCTCTATACCCCGGTGATCCCGGACCTGCCTGAACGTCTGCCAGCGTTGGCTGAGCGCCCGACAAGGGCCATCTACGCCGGCAAGTTCAAGGGCGACTGGATGACCCTGGAAATGGCCGAGGCCTGGCCCGCCATTCACCGTGAGCAGCCAGGCAGTGAGCTGATAATGATCGGGGACAAGATCCATAACGAGACGGCTCGTCCCGACTATCAGCAGCGCATGCAGCAGGCACTGGAGAACACCCGGGGCCTGAGCTGGCTGGGGGCGCAGTCCCGCGAAGCCGTACAGCAGCAGTTGCAGCAGGCTCGCGTGGGGCTCTCCTGGCGTGCGGAGAGCATGAACGACACCGTGGAGTATTCCACCAAGATTCTGGAGTACGGCGGCGCTGGCTGTGCCGCCATTCTCAATCGCAACTCGCTCCACGAGCAACTGCTGGGCCAGGACTATCCGCTGTTTGCCAACAGCGAAGAGGAGTTCCGCCGCCAGCTGACCCGTGCGCTGCGTGAACCGCAGGTTGCCCAGCAGGCCGCCGACGCCCTCAAGTGGCTGGCTGAGCGCCATACCTTCTCGACACGCGTGGACGAGATTCGCCAGTGGCTGGCTGAAGCCCCCAAGGCGCCCAAACCGGCACGAAAGACTCGCGTGCTGGTCGCCGGTCACGACCTCAAGTTCTTCACCCTGCTCCAGAAGAAGCTGGAAGCCACTGGGCAGTTCGAGTTCCTTACCGACCAGTGGCAGGGTCATAACAAGCATGACGAAGCTCACAGCCGTGCGCTGCTGGAGCAGGTGGATGTGATCTTCTGCGAGTGGTGCCTGGGCAATCTCAAGTGGTACTCCCACCACAAGCAGCCTCATCAGCGCCTGGTGGCCCGCTTCCATGCCCAGGAGGCCCGCACGCCTTATATGGGCGAGGCCAACTGGGACAACATCGACCACGTCAGCTTCGTCAGTGAGCATACCCGCCGACAGGCGCTGGAAGTCTTCAAGGGTTTCCCCGTCGACAAGACCTCGGTGATTCCCAACTACCTGGACGACACCAAGTTCACGCCCAAGAAGAAGACCGGGGAGGCCCGTTTTACGTTGGGTATCGTGGGGGTTGCGCCCAAGAGCAAGCGCCTCGATCGAGCGGTGGACCTGCTGGAAGCCCTGCTAGAAGAGGATGACCGCTACTGCCTGCGGGTGAAGGGCAAGCACCCGCTCAACTACGGCTGGCTGCTCAAGCGCGAAGACGAGCTAGCCTACTATCGTAATGTCTTCGAACGCATCAACAGCAACCCTCGGTTACGACATAAAGTGATCTTTGACCCCCCCGGTGATGACGTCAACGACTGGTTCACCATGGTGGGCTTTATTCTCTCGCCATCCGATTTTGAATCCTTTCATATGGCCATCGGTGAAGGGATGTTGACCGGCGCCACGCCGATCATCTGGGACTGGGATGGGGCAGCGAAGATTTGGGGAAAGAATTATGTTGTAAATGACTATAAAGAAGCAAAAGAAGTGGTGTTCATGGAAGACGGTAAAGCTCTAACCAAGCCAATGAATGCAAATATTGCCGATGATATTAGTAGACTGTTGGGTGGGACGTGAGAAAAATTGTTCATATTGGCCAGATGAAATCAGGCACTACATATATACAGAACTCTTTTCACCAGAACAGAGAGGAGCTTTACAGGCAAGGTTACTTATACCCCGGGAGTTTATTTAATCATCAGCACGCCTGCTACGGTATTTGTGGGAGTGATATTCCATGGATAAGATCCGGGAGAGAATGGGAGCAGCTTGGGTCTGATTTGGTTGGTGAAATAAACTCTAGTGGAAAAGATGTTATTTTGTCGGCAGAAGCTTTGTCATGCATGAATGAAAAAGGAATAGCGTCTTTCATAGAAAAAATAAACGGTGTAGACAAAGTTGTTATTACGGTAAGAAACTTCCATAGGGTTATTTTGTCTGCGTGGCAGCAAAGTATAAAAGGTGGAGGGATAAAATCGCTCCCGGAATTTATCCACCATATAGGCTTTTGCCGCTCAGAAAATATTGGGATGTGGAAAAACTATAGCTTTGGGGATAGCGCACGCATCTGGGCGAAACATGCACCTGTCGACATAATAGTCGCTAATGGGAATCAGCCCAGTTCATATCTCCTTGAAAAGTTTTGTGAATCATGCGGGGTGGGGGAGGTTTCAGAACCAAAGCTAGATAGTTCCCAAGAGAATAAGTCTTTAAAGCGGGAAGATGCTGAACTTTTGCGGTCCCTCAATATTCTTAATAAAGAAATGCCAAAAGAAAGTCGATATGAATATATTAGGTGGCTGTTAAAGAAAGGGCTTTTCCCGGCGGCTAGTCTCGAAGAAGGAAGTAAAATAAAAATCCCCGAAGGATTTGTTAAAGAGATATCAGGCTGGGCGGAAGATGAGATAGAAAAGATACCAAAAGAAGTTGAAATTATTGGTGATATTAATGGTTTGGCTAAAATAAATAGTGATGATGTCGATAAAGAAGGGGCCGGTGAAGGCTTTGATGTTGATCACTTGAGTAGATTTAACTTAATCGCAAAGTTGATCTTTAAGAATTCTTAACGCTTCCAGAGGTAATCTGTATGGCAATCATTAGTTTTGAGTACAAGTTCATTTTCTTGAAAGCTAGAAAAGTGGCGGGCACATCAGTAGAGTGTAATGACCCCCTGGTTTCTGCACACCCTACGCGGCTAATGCCGGGTGTGCTCGGGGTGCCACATAGTCCAGAGACTGATGGGGCCGCTCTTCGTTGTAGTACCGGATCCAGCGATCGAT